>NZ_CP091244.1:1444166-2888333 GCF_021650935.1 Thiothrix winogradskyi
GTTGAAGGGGGCGTAGAGTTCGCGCATCAGTTCAGTGGTGCGAGGGTTGTCTGTGCCGATCACAATCCGGTCGGGTTTCATGAAATCGTCAAGTGCTGCCCCTTCTTTCAGGAATTCAGGGTTGGATACCACGTCGAATTCGGCGTTGAAGGCACGTTGTTCCAATACCTCTAGCATCGCCGCACGTACTCGGTCAGCCGTACCGACGGGGACAGTGGATTTGTCGACTACAATGCGGTAGCCGTCCATGTGTTGCGCAATCGAGCGGGCTACGGTGAGTACATAACGCAGGTCAGCCGAGCCGTCTTCATCCGGTGGTGTGCCAACCGCGATAAACTGAAATAAACCGTGTGCAACGCCTTCCGCCGCTGATAAAGTAAACTTCAGACGCCCGGCAGCAATATTGGCTTGCACCATTTTGTCGAGACCGGGTTCATGAATGGGGATTTCACCATTGAGTAACATATTGATTTTGCGCTCATCAACATCGACGCACAGCACGTCATTGCCAACTTGTGCTAAGCACGCCCCGGTGACTAGGCCGACATAACCCGAACCGTAAATTGTAACTTTCATTGATGGTTCCTAAAATAAAAACTGGATTTTTGTATACGATGCGGATTATGATCGACTCCGCTAATTTTTGTAACAATTAAGCCGACGAACTTACCAGTTTAGCCGTCGAAGATTAATAACAAAATTCTGCTTTTCCAAGGTTGACATTGGGGAGTGATTCACTCACAATGCCGTCCTTTCCAGTCGGAGGGGTTCCCGAGCGGTCAAAGGGGACAGACTGTAAATCTGTTGGCTCTGCCTTCGAAGGTTCGAATCCTTCCCCCTCCACCATATTTTAGTTTGCACGTTCAGCTTGATTGATATTGTCACGCGGCACGATGCGGACACACGACTTCAGGCGGGTGTAGTTCAATGGTAGAACTTCAGCCTTCCAAGCTGATTGCGTGGGTTCGATTCCCATCACCCGCTCCAATTTCTGGCTGAGTCGTTAAAATGGTTTTGCTCTCATAGCTCAGGTGGTAGAGCGCATCCTTGGTAAGGATGAGGTCGGCAGTTCGACTCTGCCTGAGAGCACCAATTATTCAGGAATTTAACGGGAAGTTATCGATCATGGCAAAAAGTAAATTTGAGCGTAATAAAACGCACGTAAACGTTGGTACAATCGGTCACGTTGACCACGGCAAAACCACGCTGACAGCGGCGTTGACAGTTGTGCAGGCCAAAAAATATGGCGGCGAGTCAAAAGCTTACGATCAGATCGATGCGGCTCCTGAAGAAAAAGCACGTGGTATCACCATCTCCACGGCACACGTAGAGTACGAATCTGAAACCCGTCACTACGCACACGTAGACTGCCCAGGCCATGCTGACTATGTTAAAAACATGATCACTGGTGCGGCGCAGATGGACGGCGCAATTCTGGTTTGTTCTGCTGCTGACGGCCCAATGCCGCAAACACGTGAGCACATCCTGTTGTCTCGCCAAGTTGGTGTTCCATACGTCGTTGTTTACATGAATAAGTGCGACCTGGTTGACGACGAAGAGTTGTTGGAACTGGTTGAAATGGAATTGCGTGAACTGCTGTCCAGCTATGACTTCCCTGGTGATGACACGCCAATCGTTAAAGGTTCTGCGCGTATGGCGCTGGAAGGCGATGAGTCTGATATCGGTGTTCCATCTATCGCACGTTTGATCGAGGCTATCGACACTTTCATTCCAGATCCGGTTCGTGCAATCGACGGCACATTCTTGATGCCTGTTGAAGACGTATTCTCTATCTCTGGTCGTGGTACGGTTGTAACGGGTCGTATTGAGCGTGGTGTGATTAAAGTTGGCGAGACCATCGAAATCGTTGGTATTCGTGACACCAAGTCCACTACTGTTACGGGCGTTGAAATGTTCCGTAAGTTGTTGGATCAAGGTATGGCGGGTGACAACGTAGGTTTGTTGCTGCGTGGTACTAAGCGTGAAGAGGTTGAGCGCGGTCAAGTTCTGTGCAAGCCTGCATCTATTAAGCCACACACCACGTTTGAAGCAGAAGTTTATGTTCTGTCTAAAGACGAAGGTGGTCGCCATACGCCATTCTTCAAAGGCTATCGCCCACAGTTCTACTTCCGTACTACGGACGTAACCGGTGCTTGCGAACTGCCGGAAGGTGTTGAAATGGTTATGCCAGGTGACAACGTTAAATTGGTTGTTACGCTGATTAACCCGATCGCGATGGAAGACGGTCTGCGTTTCGCTATTCGCGAAGGTGGTCGTACCGTTGGTGCGGGCGTAGTTGCTAAAATCATTGCGTAAATAACGCCTTGTGTTTTGAAAGAGTAGAGAGTATCCTCTCTGCTCTTTCTTGCCTTTACAGGCCAATAGCTCAATTGGCAGAGCGGCGGTCTCCAAAACCGCAGGTTGGGGGTTCGATTCCCTCTTGGCCTGCCATCTTTTAAGATGGCTTTGGATAATAAATTGTAAATGATTGATTCTATTGCAATGTTGCAGTGTATTGCCCAAAGTCATTCGACTATCAGGTTTGGTAAAAAATAAATGTCAGTACATACCGAAGAACAGGGCTCGTCGCTGGACACAGTAAAGCTCATTATTTCTCTCGCACTCCTGTTCTCAGGGATTGTGGCCTTTTACTATTTTGAGAGTTGGCAAGGTCAGCCGGTTTCTTTGTTGCTGCGTGTACTGGGTTTATTGCTGGTTGTTGGTGTGGCGGTCGCTGTTGCCCTATCCAGTTTGTCCGGTAAGCGCTTGCTGGGCTTTATGAAAGATTCACGTCTCGAAGTCCGTAAGATGGTGTGGCCGACTCGTGCTGAAACGTTGCAGACTACTTTGATGGTGATGGTCATTGTTTTGATTTTGTCTATCTTCCTCTGGGGTGTCGATTCCCTGCTGGGTTGGGGCGTTAGAAGTCTGCTCGGTGGGGGGGGTGTCTGATGGCAATGCGTTGGTATGTGGTTCAAGCTTATTCTGCTTTTGAAAATCAAGTTAAGCGCTCGCTTGAAGAGCGCATTGTGCGTTTTGGTTTGGAAGCCTCTTTTGGTCGTGTGTTAGTGCCCGTTGAAGAAGTGGTGGAAATGCGCGATGGTCAAAAACGCAAAAGTGAGCGTAAGTTCTTTCCTGGCTACGTGTTAGTTGAAATGGAAATGAATGATGAAACGTGGCACATGGTGAAAGAAACGCCAAAAGTGTTAGGTTTCATCGGCGGCAAGGCAGACAAGCCTGCGCCGATTACACAGAAAGAAGTCGATAACATTATGCGTCGTGTGGAGGAGGGTGCTGAAAAGCCGCGTCCGAAAGTCCTCTTTGATGCAGGTGAAGTCGTGCGTGTTACTGATGGGCCATTTAAAGATTTCAACGGCGTAGTCGAAGAAGTCAATTACGAAAAGAGCCGCTTGTTGGTTGCAGTGCAAATTTTTGGTCGCTCAACGCCCGTTGAGCTGGAATTCTATCAGGTCGAAAAAGCCTGATCAGATAATCACGGGGAGCCGTAAGGCGTTATTACCCATTTATAGGAAAGTATCATGGCAAAGAAAGTCATCGCTTTTATCAAGCTGCAAGTTCCGGCTGGTAAAGCAAACCCAAGTCCACCTATCGGTCCTGCGCTGGGTCAACGTGGTCTGAATATCATGGAGTTCTGCAAAGCATTCAATGCTGCGACCCAGAACCTTGAAGTCGGTCTGCCTACCCCAGTCGTTATTACTGCGTACAGCGACAAGAGCTTTACGTTCGTAATGAAAACCACACCAGCTTCTGTTTTGTTGAAGAAAGCTACGGGTATCAAGTCCGGTAGTGCTAAGCCGAACAGCAACAAAGTGGGCAAAGTCACCGTTGCACAGTTGGAAGAAATTGCTAAAGCAAAAACCCCAGACCTGACAGCAGCTAGCATGGACGCGGCAATCCGCACCATCGCGGGTACTGCTCGCAGCATGGGTCTTGAAGTGGAGGGTTTGTAAGATGGCAAAGTTGACTAAACGCCAAAAGGCAATCGCTGAAAAGATCGATCGCACTAAAGCTTATGCAGTTGCTGATGCGCTGGACACCCTGAAATCTTTGCCACGTGCGAAGTTTCTGGAAAGCGTTGATGTGAGTTTCAATCTCGGTGTTGATCCACGTAAATCTGACCAAGTAGTGCGTGGCTCTACTGTACTGCCAAACGGCAACGGTAAGACCGTTCGCGTTGCGGTATTTGCACAGGGTGCAAACGCTGAGGCAGCAACTGCTGCCGGTGCTGATATTGTGGGTTTCGATGATCTGGCTGCTGAAATCAAAGCGGGCAAGATGGATTTCGACGTGGTTATTGCCAGCCCAGACGCGATGCGTGTGGTAGGTCAATTGGGTCAAATCCTCGGTCCACGCGGTTTGATGCCTAACCCTAAGGTTGGCACAGTAACACCAGACGTTGCTGGCGCGGTTCGTAATGCTAAAGCGGGCCAGGTGCGTTACCGTACTGACAAAGCCGGTATCATCCATTGCTCCGTTGGCAATGTTGATTTCGATACTGACAAGCTGGTTGGCAATATCAATGCTTTGGTGGCGGATTTGGTAAAAATGAAACCATCCACTTCCAAAGGTGTTTACCTGAAGAAAGTTTCTGTATCCACTACGATGGGTACTGGTTTGACAGTCGATAATTCATCACTGTCTTACTAATCGAATTGGGACGGTTTTGACCGTCCCTTTCTCTGGCTTCCACGGATGGAAGCTGCCGCAAGGCAAGAAGATATACAGGATGTATGTCGTCAAAGACCGCAGGTGTTTTTTAAAAGCTTAATGGTTCTGCATCTAATGTAGAGAACCTGCGCAGATGGCGTTACCCGAGTCAGTAAGATGGTTTGGGACGCTGTTTCCTTCGCAAGCCGGAGTTCCGGCAAGTGATCGATAAATGGTGGATTGTCCGCCAAACCAGGAGTAGATAACGTGGCATTAACACTGCAAGAGAAAAAAGAGATTATCTCTGAAGTGGCCGCAGTTGCTGCAAGTGCTTATTCTGCGGTAGCTGCTGAGTACCGTGGATTGACCGTAGCTCAACTCACTACGTTGCGTCAAAACGCACGTAAGAATGGGGTGTACCTGCGTGTTGTGAAGAATAATCTGGCACGAATCGCCGTTAAAGATACTGCTTTCGAGTGTATCCAAGACGGTTTGGTTGGTCCGTTGGTATTGGCGTTTTCTCAGGAAGACCCAGGCTCAGCGGCACGCCTGATTAAAGACTTCAAGAAAGACAAAGCCAATGACAAGATGGAAGTAAAGTTCGTCGCTATCGACGGCAAAATGCTCCCCGCTTCTGAATTGGAACGTCTGGCGAAATTGCCAACCCGCGATCAGGCACTGGCCACCTTGGCTGCTGTCCTGCGTGCACCGTTGGATAAATTCGCTCGCACTCTTGCTGCATTGCGTGACCAAAAAGCTGAAGCCGCTGGCATTAGCTTAGACTGATTACTGATAGGTTTTTGGAGAAACAAAATGGCTTGTACTAAAGAAGATATGTTGGAAACGTTTGCCAACATGACTGTTACTGAAATCGTTGACCTGATTTCAGCAATCGAAGAAAAGTTTGGCGTAACAGCGGCTGTTGCTGTTGCTGCTGGTCCTGCTGCTGCTGAAGCGGCTGCACCTGTTGAAGAACAAACTGAATTCAACGTTGTTATGACTAGCTTCGGTGCTAACAAAATCAACGTTATCAAGGTTGTCCGTGGCGCAACTGGTCTGGGCTTGAAAGAAGCGAAAGACATGGTTGAAGGCGTTCCTTCCGTTGTGAAGGAAGCTGCAAGCAAGGACGACGCAGCTAAGTTGAAGAAAGAACTGGAAGACGCAGGCGCAACTGTCGAACTCAAGTAAGATTGAGGGAGAGCGTGTTGCGTAGCAATTAGTTCTTACATACCTTGTAGGCTGGCAGTACATAAGTACTGTCGGCCTTTTCTCGCTTATTAAGGCGAGTGAAAAATCCGGCAGTTGTTGTGAGCCGGGGTTCTGATTCCAGAGAGGAAAGACGATGGGACTGAGTTATACCGAAAAGAAACGGATCCGCAAAGACTTTGGGAAACGGCCACAGATACTGGAAGTGCCTGACCTGCTTACCATTCAGTTAGACTCCTATCGACATTTCCTGCAATTGGAAAAACCAGTCGCAGAGCGCCGGGACGTTGGTTTGCACGCGGCTTTTTCCTCGGTATTCCCGATTATCAGCTACAACAATTATGTTGCGCTGGAGTATGCCGATTATCGTTTGGCGGAACCTGTGTTTGATGTGCAGGAATGCCAGTTGCGCGGGTTGACGTTTGCTACGTCGCTGCGTGTTAAATTGCGTCTGGTCATTTATGACAAAGATGCGCCTGCGGATGCCAAGGTGGTCAAAGCCATTAAAGAGCAGGACGTTTATCTGGGCGAATTGCCATTGATGACGGATAAAGGCACATTCATTATTAACGGAACTGAGCGTGTTATCGTTTCTCAGTTGCACCGTTCTCCGGGCGTGTTCTTTGAGCATGATAAGGGTAAGTCGAATTCCGCTGGCAAATTGTTGCACAGTGCGCGGGTAATTCCTTACCGTGGTTCATGGCTCGATTTCGAGTTCGACCCTAAAGATTCTATTTTTGTACGTATTGACCGTCGCCGTAAATTACCTGCGACGATTTTGCTGCGTGCTTTGGGTATGCAGAATGAAGGTATTCTGGATGTCTTCTTTGATAAGACGGCAGTGCATTTAAGCGATAGCAGTGTTGAAATGGAACTGGTGCCTGAGCGTTTGCGGGGTGATTTGGCTTCATTTGATATCATGCTGGACGGTCAGGTACTGGTAGAGACGGGACGTCGTATTACGGCTAAGCACATTCGTCAGTTGGAAAAGTCTGGCATGAACAAGTTGGTCGTGCCTAGCGAATACATGACGGGTGCAGGTAGTGTGCCCGGCAAAATTTTAGCGCATAACATTATTGATTCTTCTACAGGTGAGTTGTTGGCATCGGCCAATGATGAACTTACTCCTGCGCTTTTGGAAAAATTACGCGACAATGATGTTAAAGCATTTAATATCCTCTACACCAATGATTTGGATCGTGGGCCGTTTGTTTCGAATACACTGAGGATTGATCCTAGTAGCAGCCAGTTGGAAGCGCAGGTTGAAATCTATCGGATGATGCGCCCCGGCGAACCGCCAACGAAAGAAGCCGCTGAGAACTTGTTCAATAACCTGTTCTTTGTTGATGACCGTTATGACTTGTCTGCGGTAGGGCGGATGAAGTTTAACCGTCGTTTGGGGCGTGAAGAAGCGACTGGTTCTGGCGTGTTGGATCAGAACGATATTCTGGATGTACTGAAAAAGCTGATCGACATCCGTGACGGTCGTGATGATGTGGATGACATTGACCACCTCGGCAACCGTCGCGTGCGTAGCGTCGGTGAGATGGCAGAAAACGCTTTCCGTGTCGGTTTGGTACGGGTTGAGCGTGCGGTCAAAGAACGTTTGACGATGGCAGAAAGTGAAGGCTTGATGCCGCAAGAATTGGTGAATTCCAAGCCCGTTTCGGCGGCAATTAAGGAGTTCTTCGGTTCCAGCCAATTGTCCCAGTTCATGGATCAAAACAACCCGCTGTCGGAAGTGACCCACAAGCGCCGTATTTCTGCATTGGGACCGGGCGGTTTGACCCGTGAACGTGCAGGCTTTGAGGTACGTGACGTACATCCAACGCATTACGGTCGGGTGTGCCCAATCGAAACGCCGGAAGGTCCGAATATCGGCTTAATCAACTCGTTGGCGGTGTATGCCCGTACCAATGATTACGGCTTCTTGGAAACGCCTTACCGTAAGGTAATCGACAATAAGCCGACTATGCAGATTGACTATCTGTCAGCGATTGAAGAATCCAACTACGTTATCGCGCAGGCGAGTGCGGAACTGGATGAAGAAGGTCGCTTGTCAGACGAATTCGTCTCTTGCCGTCATCGTAATGAATTTACCTTGAAGCAAGCGAGCGAAGTTCAGTATATGGACGTATCGCCAAAGCAGATCGTGTCAGTTGCTGCATCCTTGATTCCGTTTTTGGAACACGATGACGCGAACCGCGCTTTGATGGGTTCCAACATGCAACGTCAGGCTGTGCCTTGTTTGCGTGCTGACAAGCCGTTGTCCGGTACGGGCATGGAGCGTGCGGTAGCGCAAGACTCCGGTTCAGCAATTTCAGCACGTCGTGGCGGTATCATTGACTCCGTGGATGCAGGACGTGTGGTCGTCCGCGTGAATGACGATGAAGCCGACGAAGTGCGTGGCGGTGTCGATATTTACAGCTTGATCAAGTACACCCGCTCCAACCAAAACACGTGCATTAACCAACGCCCGATTGTCAAAGTTGGCGACGTAATCGCACGTGGTGACGTATTGGCGGATGGTTCATCCACTGACTTGGGTGAGTTGGCGTTAGGGCAGAACATGTTCATCGCCTTCATGCCTTGGAACGGTTACAACTACGAAGACTCGATTTTGCTGTCTGAGCGCGTGGTTGATGAAGACCGTTATACCTCCATTCACATCGAAGAGATGGCGTGTTTGGCGCGTGATACCAAGTTGGGGCCAGAAGAGATCACGGCGGATATTCCGAATGTGAGTGAAAGCCTGCTGGCGAAGTTGGACGAGTGCGGCATTATTCATGTCGGCGCGGAAGTAAAACCCGGCGATATTCTGGTGGGTAAGGTGACGCCTAAGGGTGAAAGCCAATTGACCCCGGAAGAAAAATTGCTGCGTGCCATCTTTGGTGAGAAAGCGTCTGACGTAAAAGATACCTCCCTGCGGGTGTCAACTGGCATGACCGGTACGGTTATCGACGTGCGCGTGTTTACCCGTGATGGGGTTGAGCGTGATGCGCGTGCCTTGGCGATTCAGGAAGAAGATCTGAAGAAAGTCCGTAAAGACTTGCGTGACGAACTGCGTATTTACGAGGCGGATATTTTTGACCGTTTTGCAAAACTGGTGATTGGCAAAGAGGCGGTTGGTGGCCCCAATCGCTTAACGTCTGGCACCGTTGTGACCGAATCTTACCTGCATAATCTGGAGAAAAAGGACTGGTTCGCCATCCGTATGCAAGACGAGGAGGTGAATACCCAACTCGAATCGCTATCGCACCAGATTGATGAGAAGAAAAAGCACTACGAAACCCGTTTGCACAAGCAACGTGACAAGCTCATGGCAGGCGATGATCTCGCGCCGGGTGTGCTGAAAATGGTTAAGGTGTATATCGCCGTGAAACGCCGGATGCAGCCGGGTGATAAAATGGCGGGGCGTCACGGTAACAAGGGTGTGGTTTCACGCATCGTACCGGTCGAGGACATGCCATTCCTCGCTAATGGTCAAACCGTTGACATCGTACTGAACCCATTGGGCGTTCCATCCCGTATGAACGTTGGTCAGGTATTGGAAACCCACTTAGGTTGGGCGGCTAAAGGCTTGGGCGAAAAGATTGCGCGAATGATCGACACCAAGGCGAAAATCGATGAGCTGCGCCAATTCATCAACGAAGTGTATGCAACCGGTGGTAATCCCAACCAAAATGAAATGATTGCTGATTTGACCGATGATGAAGTCGTCAACTTGGCAAACAATCTGCGCAAAGGCGTGCCCATGGCGACGCAGGTGTTTGACGGTGCGGATGAAGCTGAAATCAAAGCCATGTTGCGCTTGGCGGATTTGCCAGAAAGTGGGCAAACGCAATTGTGTGACGGGCGTACCGGCGATATGTTTGAGCGTAAAGTAACGGTGGGTTACATGCACATGCTCAAGCTCAATCACTTGGTTGACGATAAAATGCACGCACGCTCTACCGGGCCATACAGTCTCGTGACGCAACAGCCATTGGGTGGTAAAGCACAATTTGGTGGTCAACGTTTCGGGGAGATGGAGGTCTGGGCGCTGGAAGCTTACGGTGCGGCTTACACCTTGCAGGAAATGCTCACCGTGAAGTCGGATGACGTGAATGGTCGTAACAAGATGTATAAAAACATTGTGGATGGCGATCACTTCATGGAAGCCAGTATGCCTGAGTCCTTCAATGTATTAATGAAGGAAATCCGCTCGCTGGGTCTGAATATCGAACTGGAACGGGATTAACACAGGATTTTGCCGATGAAAGATTTATTGAACTTCCACAAGAAAGAGCAGGAAACCCAAGACTTTGACGCAATCAAAGTTAGTTTGGCTTCTCCTGAAGTTATCCGTTCATGGTCGTTTGGCGAAGTTAAAAAGCCTGAAACCATTAACTACCGGACGTTTAAGCCGGAACGTGACGGTTTGTTCTGCGCCAAAATTTTCGGGCCAGTCAAAGACTATGAGTGTTTGTGCGGTAAATATAAGCGTTTGAAACACCGTGGTGTCGTGTGCGAAAAATGCGGCGTTGAAGTCACCCAGACCAAGGTGCGCCGTGATCGCATGGGGCATATTGATCTTGCCAGCCCGGTTGCGCACATCTGGTTTTTGAAATCATTGCCATCCCGCATCGGTTTGTTGCTGGATATGACCTTGCGGGATATTGAGCGCATTTTGTATTTCGAGACCTTTGTGGTAACTGAGCCGGGTATGACGACGCTGGATCGCGGTCAATTGCTCAGCGATGAAGCTTATCTGGAGGCTATTGAAGAGTTCGGTGATGAATTTGAAGCCAGCATGGGCGCAGAAGCAATTTTAGAATTACTGCGTTCGACCGACCTCAAAGATGAAGTCGCCAAAATGCGCGAAGAGATTGGTGAGACCGGTTCTGAAACCAAACTCAAGCGTTTGGGCAAGCGTCTGAAGCTGATGGAATCATTCATCAGCTCCGGCAATAAGCCTGAGTGGATGATCATGACGGTGCTGCCGGTATTGCCGCCGGATCTGCGCCCGCTTGTACCATTGGACGGCGGTCGTTTTGCGACTTCCGACTTAAACGATTTGTACCGCCGCGTTATCAACCGTAACAACCGTTTGAAGCGTTTGTTGGAGTTGAATGCACCGGACATTATCGTGCGCAATGAAAAGCGTATGTTGCAAGAGTCTGTGGATGCGCTGCTTGACAACGGTCGCCGTGGTCGTGCCATTACGGGTTCTAACAAGCGCCCTCTCAAGTCCTTGTCTGACATGATCAAGGGTAAGCAGGGGCGTTTCCGTCAGAACTTGTTGGGTAAGCGTGTTGACTACTCTGGTCGTTCGGTTATCGTGACTGGTCCTTACCTGCGCCTGCATCAATGTGGTCTGCCTAAGAAAATGGCACTGGAGTTGTTCAAGCCGTTCATTTTTGGCAAGCTGCAACGTCGCGGTCTGGCAACCACCATCAAAGCGGCTAAAAAGCTGGTTGAGCGTGAGACCGCAGAAGTCTGGGACATCTTGGCTGAAGTGATTCGTGAGCACCCGGTTATGCTGAACCGTGCGCCAACCCTGCACCGTTTGGGGATTCAGGCATTTGAACCGCTGTTGATCGAAGGTAAGGCGATTCAGTTGCATCCATTGGTGTGCTCTGCGTTCAATGCGGACTTCGACGGTGACCAAATGGCGGTACACGTACCACTGTCACTGGAAGCCCAGTTGGAAGCGCGTACCCTGATGATGGCGACCAATAACGTCCTGTCACCCGCGAACGGTGAGCCGATCATCGTGCCATCGCAAGACATCGTGTTGGGGTTGTATTACATGACCCGTGACGCTATTAATGCGAAAGGCGAGGGCATGATTTTTGCTGATCCCTTGGAAGTGCAACGTGCTTACGATACTGGCAATGTGTCACTTCACGCGAAAGTTAAAGTGCGGATTAGCGATAGCATCAAGGACGAAGACGGTGAGCTCATCAAGCGTACCCGTGTGCTGGATACCACTGTTGGGCGTGCGTTGCTGACCAGCATTATGCCGGAAGGCTTACCGTTTGAATTATTCAACATCGTGTTGAAGAAAAAGGCGATTTCCAAGCTGATCAATGAGGCTTACCGTCGGGTTGGTTTGAAAGCCTCCGTCGTGTTTGCTGACCAATTGATGTACACCGGCTACCGTTATGCAACCCGTGCCGGGGTTTCTTTCTGTGCGGATGACATGATGATCCCCGAAAAGAAAGCCGGTTTGTTGGCAGAAGCGGAAGATGCGGTACTGGAAATCCAGAAGCAATTCTCCAGCGGTTTGGTGACACAGGGCGAACGTTACAATAAGGTCGTTGACATCTGGGCGAGTACCAATGAAAAAGTCGCGAAGGCGATGATGGAGAAGATTGGTAAGCAGGAAGTCATTGATGCGGAAGGCAATCTGGTTTACCAAGAGTCTTTTAACTCCATTTACATGATGGCGGATTCCGGGGCGCGGGGTTCTGCGGCACAGATTCGTCAGTTGGCTGGGATGCGGGGTTTGATGGCAAAACCGGACGGTTCCATCATCGAAACGCCGATTACTTCTAACTTCCGTGAAGGCTTGAACGTCCTCCAATACTTTATCTCGACGCACGGTGCGCGGAAAGGTTTGGCGGATACGGCACTGAAAACCGCGAACTCTGGTTATCTGACGCGGCGTTTGGTAGACGTGGCGCAAGACATGGTGGTCACGATTGACGATTGCGGCACGGTGCAAGGCATTAAAATGCGCCCAATCATCGAAGGCGGTGACGTGGTAGAGGCGTTGGCGGAGCGTGTATTGGGTCGTGTGGTCGCGCAAGATGTTACCCGTGGCGATGAAATTCTGATTCCTGCCGGTACTTTCCTTGACGAAGCGTGGGTCAAGCAAATTGATGCGCTGGCTGTGGATGAAATCGTGGTACGTTCAGCGATTACCTGCGAAACCCGCTATGGCGTGTGTGCGAAGTGCTACGGTCGTGACCTTGCTCGCGGACATATTGTGAACAAGGGCGAGGCTGTCGGGGTCATTGCGGCGCAATCCATCGGTGAGCCGGGTACTCAGTTGACGATGCGTACCTTCCACATCGGGGGTGCGGCGAGCCGGTCTGCGGCAGAAAGCAGCATTGCGGTTAAGTCCAGCGGTCAGGTGCATTTGCTCAACGTGAAAACGGTGCGTAATAAAGACGGCAAATTGGTGGTGGTATCGCGTTCCGGCGAACTGGGCGTGGTCGATGAAAATGGGCGTGATAAGGAACGTTACAAACTGACCTACGGTGCGCTGCTGTCGATTGATCATTACGATAAAGTGGTGGCAGGTCAGGAGGTAGCAACGTGGGATCCGCATACCCACCCGATTATTTCCGAGGTGGCGGGTCAGGTCAGTTTCAGTGACTTCATTGATAATGTCACGGTGCAGACCAAAGTGGACGAAATGACAGGTTTGTCCTCCATCGAAGTCATGGATCCTAAAAACCGTCCTACCGCAGGTCGCGAATTGCGTCCAACCGTGCGTTTGTTGGATGAGCGTGGCGATAGCGTATTCTTTGAAGGCACGAAGATTCCGGTGCAATACCCATTGCCTGCCGGAGCAATCGTTAGCTCCACCAATGGTGCAACCGTACAGGTCGGTGAGGTTGTGGCACGTCTGCCGCAAGCATCGTCTAAGACTCGTGACATCACGGGTGGTTTGCCACGGGTTGCGGACTTGTTTGAAGCGCGTAAGCCGAAAGATGGTGCGATTCTGGCGGAAAAAACCGGCACAATCTCCTTCGGTAAAGAAACCAAGGGCAAGCAGC
Organism: Thiothrix winogradskyi; assembly: GCF_021650935.1. Lineage (NCBI taxonomy): Bacteria > Pseudomonadati > Pseudomonadota > Gammaproteobacteria > Thiotrichales > Thiotrichaceae > Thiothrix > Thiothrix winogradskyi. The sequence continues at coordinate 1,457,810 of NZ_CP091244.1, forward strand.
GTGTCATTATCACCGGCGAAGACGGCGAGCATTATGAAGAGCTTATTCCGAAGTGGCGCAATCTGGATGTGTTCGAGGGTGAAAAACTCAACCGTGGTGAGGTCATCGCAGACGGTGAGCCAAACCCGCACGACATCCTGCGCTTGTTAGGTGCGACTGCATTGGCAGAATACCAAGCGAGAGAAATCCAAGCTGTTTACCGCCTACAAGGGGTAAAGATCAACGACAAACACATTGAGGTCATTGTGCGTCAAATGATGCGTAAGGTCGAGGTGGTTGATCCGGGTGATAGCAAGTTCTTGCGTGGTGAGCAGGCCGACTACTGGCGTGTGGTGGAAGAAAATAAGCGCCTCGATAAAGAAGGTAAGCTCAAAATCGTCTACGAGCGGCTGCTGATGGGCATCACCAAGGCATCCCTAGTAACGGACTCCTTCGTGTCTGCTGCGTCCTTCCAAGAGACCACGCGGGTTCTGACAGAGGCAGCGGTACGTGGTGCGCGTGATGAGTTGCGTGGCTTGAAAGAAAACGTCATCGTGGGGCGCTTGATTCCGGCTGGTACCGGTTTGGCTTACCATGATGACCGTCGTAGCCAACGCAATGAGTTTGCTTACGAAAAGCCAGCATCAATGGAAACTATTAGTTTCGGTGAGCCGCTGGATATGGGTTCGGACGATTAATCGCAGTTGAAGAGTTAACAATCGGGAAAACTTCCTTGACAGGAGGTCTCCCGATCCCTAAAATCTGGCGTCCTTAAACAGACCGATTTTCGGTCTGTTGCTTTTATGGGGACAAGGCAAGCCAGGCAGGTTCCTCGTGATTCCAGGAGACAATTTCAGGATATGGCAACAGTAAACCAATTGGTGCGTAAGCCGCGCCAAAGCAAAGTAGAGAAAAGCAAGGTGCCAGCGCTAGAGGCTTGTCCGCAGCGCCGTGGTGTTTGCACCCGTGTTTATACAACCACGCCTAAGAAGCCGAACTCCGCTATGCGTAAGGTTGCTCGTGTGCGTCTGACCAATGGTTTTGAAGTCACCAGTTATATCGGTGGTGAAGGCCATAATCTCCAGGAACACTCGGTTGTACTGATTCGCGGCGGTCGTGTAAAAGACCTTCCGGGTGTCCGTTACCATACGGTTCGTGGTAGTCTGGATACACAGGGTGTCAAAAACCGTAAGCAGGCTCGTTCCAAGTACGGCACGAAGCGTCCTAAGAAGTAATTCACAGGTGATATGAATCATGCCTAGAAGAAGAGAAGTCCCCAAACGCATCGTGCTGCCCGATCCTAAGTTCGGAAGCCAATTGCTGACTAAGTTCATGAACGCCATCATGCAAGATGGTAAAAAGTCTGCCGCTGAAAAAATCATTTACGGCGCGTTGACTGAAATTGCTGGCAAGAAAGGCGGCGACGGTATTGAAGTGCTGGAATACGCACTGGATAACGTCCGTCCTGCGGTAGAAGTTAAATCCCGCCGTGTCGGTGGTGCAACTTACCAAGTGCCGGTGGAAGTACGTCCTTCACGTCAAAATGCGCTGGCGATGCGTTGGTTGATTGATGCGGCTCGCAAACGTGGTGAAAAATCCATGGCGCGTAAGCTGGCAGGTGAATTGATGGATGCTTCTGAAAAGCGTGGTACTGCTGTGAAGAAGCGTGAAGACGTGCATCGCATGGCAGAAGCCAACAAAGCCTTCGCACACTTCCGCTGGTAATGTGAAAAGAGTGACCATCCGTGGCGCGTAGCACCCCAATTGAGCAGTACCGTAATATCGGCATCATGGCACACATTGATGCGGGTAAGACCACTGCCACTGAGCGCATTCTGTTTTATACGGGTGTGTCTCACAAGATTGGGGAAGTGCATGATGGTGCTGCGACCATGGACTGGATGGAGCAGGAGCGTGAGCGTGGCATTACGATTACCTCCGCTGCTACCACGTGTTTCTGGTCGGGAATGGATAAGCAGTTTTCGCTGCATCGTATCAATATAATTGACACGCCAGGGCACGTTGACTTCACCATTGAAGTGGAGCGTTCATTGCGGGTGTTGGACGGTGCGATGTTTGTGCTGTGTGCCGTTGGTGGGGTGCAGCCGCAGTCGGAAACAGTATGGCGGCAGGCAAATAAGTATCATGTGCCGCGCATGGCTTTCGTCAATAAGATGGATCGTTCCGGTGCAAACTTCCTGCGCGTGTATGAGCAGTTGAAGGCTAAGCTGAATGCTAATCCGGTGCCGTTACAATTGCCGATTGGTGCAGAAGAAAATTTTGTTGGCGTTGTTGACCTGATTCGCATGAAAGCCATTATGTGGAATGAGGCTGACAAGGGTGTTACCTATGAAGCTGTTGATATTCCGGCTGATATGGTGGCTGCTTGTCAGGAGTGGCGCGAGAAGATGGTAGAGGCGGCTGCCGAAGCCGATGATATATTGATGGGCAAGTACTTGGAAGAAGGTGATTTGTCCGCCGAAGAAATTATAGCGGGTTTGCGTAAGCGTACCATCAATCTTGAAATTATCCCGATGACCTGTGGCTCGGCTTTCAAGAATAAGGGTGTGCAAGCCGCACTCGATAAGATTGTTGAGTTGATGCCATCGCCGTTGGATGTGCCCGCCATTAAGGGGCATCTGGATGACAAGGATGAGACTGAGGCGGAACGTCATGCGAGCGATGATGAGCCTTTTGCTGCATTGGCTTTCAAGATTGCGACTGACCCCTTTGTGGGGACATTGACGTTCTTCCGGGTATATTCTGGCGTGTTGACATCACAAAGTGCTGTCTACAATCCTGTCAAGGGTAAGCGCGAGCGTATTGGGCGTTTGGTGCAAATGCACTCGAATGCGCGTGAAGACATTGACGAGGTGCGTGCGGGCGATATTGCTGCGGCTGTCGGTCTGAAAGATGTGACAACCGGTGATACCTTGTGTGACATGAATCGTGTCATTACTTTGGAGAAAATGGATTTTCCTGAGCCGGTTATTGCGGTGGCAGTTGAGCCAAAGTCCAAGGCTGACCAGGAGCGTATGGGTATGGCTCTGAGTAAACTGGCGCAAGAAGATCCTTCTTTCCGTGTGCGTACTGACGAAGAGACCGGACAAATCATTATCGCTGGTATGGGCGAGTTGCACTTGGAAATCATCGTGGATCGGATGCTGCGTGAGTTCAAGGTCAATTGCAATGTAGGTGCGCCACAAGTGGCTTACCGCGAAACCATCCGTAAAACGGTCGAGGTTGAAGGTAAATTTGTGCGTCAGTCCGGTGGGCGTGGGCAATATGGTCACGTTTGGCTGCGCCTTGAGCCACTCGGCGAGGCGGAAGGCTACAAATTTGAAAACGCCTTGGTGGGCGGGGTTGTGCCGAAAGAATTCGTGCCAGCCGTCGACAAGGGCGTGCAAGAACAAATGGGTAACGGCGTATTGGTCGGGTTCCCGCTGGTCGATATGAAGGTCACCATTTTTGATGGTTCTTACCATGATGTCGACTCCAGCGAAATGGCATTCAAGATTGCAGGCTCTATTGCTCTCCGTCAGGGCGTTATGGATGCCGCACCGGTTTTGCTTGAGCCAATCATGAAAGTTGAAGTGACTACGCCTGAAGAGTATATGGGCGATGTTATCGGTGATTTGAACCGGCGTCGTGGTGTCATCCAGGGAATGGATGAGGAGAGCGGCAGTTTGGTGGTGCGTGCTGAAGTGCCTTTAGGTGAGATGTTTGGTTACGCGACTGATGTGCGGTCTGCAACTCAAGGGCGTGCTTCTTACAGTATGGAGTTTGTACGTTATTCAGAAGCGCCTGCGGCTATTACTCAGGCGGTGATAAAGAAAGTGAAGGGTGAGTAATAATGGCAAAGAGTAAATTTGAGAGAACCAAAACTCACGTAAACGTTGGTACAATCGGTCACGTTGACCACGGCAAAACCACACTGACAGCAGCGTTGACTGTTGTGCAAGCTAAAAAATATGGCGGTGAGTCAAAGGCTTACGATCAGATTGATGCAGCTCCTGAAGAAAAGGCACGTGGTATCACTATCTCCACTGCCCACGTAGAATACGAGTCTGAAACCCGTCACTACGCACACGTAGACTGCCCAGGTCATGCTGACTATGTTAAAAACATGATCACTGGTGCGGCGCAGATGGATGGCGCAATTCTGGTTTGTTCTGCTGCTGACGGTCCGATGCCACAAACACGTGAACACATCTTGCTGTCCCGTCAGGTTGGTGTTCCATACGTCGTTGTTTACATGAATAAATGCGACCTAGTTGACGACGAAGAGTTGTTGGAACTGGTTGAAATGGAATTGCGTGAGCTGCTGTCCAGCTACGATTTTCCCGGTGATGACACGCCAATCGTTAGGGGTTCAGCGCGTATGGCGCTGGAGGGTGATGAATCTGACATCGGTGTGCCATCTATTGCCCGCTTGATTGACGCCATTGATACGTTCATCCCGGATCCGGTCCGTGCGGTTGATGGCACTTTCTTGATGCCGGTAGAAGATGTATTCTCCATCTCCGGTCGTGGCACGGTTGTTACGGGTCGTATCGAGCGTGGTGTGGTTAAGGTCGGTGAGTCTATCGAGATCGTTGGTATCAGTGCTACCCAGACCACGACGGTAACGGGCGTTGAAATGTTCCGTAAGCTGTTGGATCAGGGTATGGCGGGTGACAACGTGGGTTTGTTGCTGCGCGGCACCAAGCGTGACGACGTGGAGCGTGGACAGGTGTTGTGTAAGCCGGGTTCAATCAAGCCACATACAAAATTTGAAGCGGAAGTTTATGTCCTGTCTAAGGAAGAGGGTGGTCGTCATACGCCATTCTTTAAAGGCTACCGCCCACAGTTCTACTTCCGCACTACCGACGTAACAGGTGCTTGTGACCTGCCTGAAGGTGTGGAAATGGTCATGCCGGGTGATAACGTCAAGCTGGTTGTCAGCCTGATCAACCCGATTGCGATGGAAGACGGTCTGCGTTTCGCGATCCGTGAAGGTGGCCGTACTGTCGGCGCCGGTGTTGTTGCTAAAATTATTGAGTAATAGATATGTCTGATCAAAGAATCCGTATTCGCCTGAAAGCATTCGATCACCGTCTGATTGACCGTTCTGCGACTGAAATCGTTGAAACGGCCAAGCGTACTGGTGCGCGTGTTAAAGGGCCAATCCCTTTGCCAACGCGCGTAGAGCGTTACACCATTCTGGTTTCGCCGCATGTTGATAAGGATGCGCGTGACCAGTATGAGATCCGCACTTACAAGCGTCTGATGGATATTATTGATCCGACTGACAAGACTGTTGATGCCCTGATGAAGCTGGATTTGGCTGCGGGCGTTGATGTACAAATCAAGCTTAACTGATTTGTAAAAAAAGACTTAACGGCAGAGATTTTTCTGCTATAATGCGCGGCTTTCCACGGCTCGACCTAGGTCGAGCCGAGTTTTTCTAAAAGACAGAATGAAAGTTGCTCGGTGTGAGTAATTCGAAGAGGTATGCAAATGGCTATCGGTCTGCTGGGTCGCAAAGTAGGTATGACCCGGATATACGGTGAAGATGGAGGTTCAACCCCCGTCACTGTGCTTGAGATTGCGGCGAACCGTGTATCACAAGTCAAGACGGTAGAAACAGATGGCTATAATGCCGTCCAGTTATCTACAGGTGAGAAAAAGTCTTCCCGCGTTTCCAAGTCGGAAGCTGGTCATTTTGCCAAGGCGAGCGTGCCTGCTGGTACTTGTGTTCGTGAATCGCGTGTTGATGATGCGTCAGGTTACGAGCTTGGTGCTGAGCTTGCGGTCAGCATGTTTGAGGCAGGCCAGATGGTTGATGTGACTGGTACGAGCAAAGGCAAAGGTTTTGCTGGTGTGCTGAAGCGTCACCATTTTGCAGGTCAAGACCGCACGCACGGTAACTCTTTGTCGCACCGGGTTCCGGGTTCCATTGGTCAGAACCAAACGCCAGGCCGGGTATTCCCAGGCAAGAAAATGGCTGGTCATATGGGTGCTGTACAGCGTACTGCCCAGAATCTGGAAGTGGTACGTGTAGACGCTGAGCGCAATCTATTGCTGGTTAAGGGTGCTGTTCCTGGCGCTACTAACGGCAATGTGGTTGTCAAGCTGTCGGTCAAGGCATAAAGGTGGCAGCAATGGAATTACAGATTGCAAATGGTGGCTCGGTCGCGGTAAGCGATGAGATTTTTGCACGCGAATTTAATGAAGGTCTGGTGCATCAGGCGGTTGTTGCTTATATGGCAGCAGGTCGTGCTGGTACTAAAGCACAAAAGACCCGTTCCGATGTGAGCGGTGGTGGCTGTAAGCCATTCAAGCAAAAAGGTACTGGTCGTGCTCGTGCGGGTAGTATCCGTAGCCCACTGTGGCGCACTGGTGGTAAATCTTTCGCGGCTCGTCCTCGTGACTTTACGCAAAAGCTGAACAAGAAAATGTACCGCGCTGCAATGCGGGCAATTTTCTCTGAGCTGTTGCGTCAGGATCGTTTCTTGGTGGTGGATTCTTTTAATATTGAAGAGCCTAAAACTAAGTTAATGCTGGCAAAGCTGAAAGAGTACGGCTCTAATGATGTGCTGCTGGTATCTGATGTAGATGATGTCAATGTGCTGCTGTCTGCCCGTAACATCCCTCACTGTGAAGTCACTACTGTTGCTGGGTTGAATCCAGTGAGTTTGGTAGGTCATCAGAAAGTTGTGGTGACAACTGGCGCAGTAAGCAAAATTCAGGAGTGGCTGGCATGAGTATGGAGCGTCTCTATCATGTTTTGGTTGCGCCGCGTGTAACAGAAAAAACTGTTCGTGCTTCTGAAAAGGCAAACCAGTATGTGTTTAAGGTTGCTAAAACGGCAACTAAGCAAGAAATTAAGGATGCTGTCGAGACTTTATTTGAAGTCAAGGTTGATCAGGTTCGCACTATCAACGTAAAAGGCAAGCAAAAGAACTTTGGGCGTCGCGCCGGTAATCGTAGCGATTGGAAAAAGGCTTATGTGAGCCTGTCCGAAGGTTTCTCTTTGGATGCGGCAGCAGAATAAGGCAAGGGTGAATCATGGCAGTCGTTAAGGCAAAACCAACCTCCCCAGGGCGTCGCTTCCAGGTTAAGGTTGTTAATAAGGAATTACACAAGGGTGCACCTTGTAAGAGCCTGTTAGAAAATAAGCGCAAGAGCGGTGGTCGTAACAACACCGGTCGTATTACTACCCGTCATGTGGGTGGTGGTCATCGTCAGCACTATCGTCTTGTTGACTTTAAGCGTCGTAAAGATGATATTCCGGCGCGTGTTGAGCATTTGGAATATGACCCGAACCGCAGTGCAAATATTGCATTGTTGTTGTATGCCGATGGCGAGCGTCGCTACATTATCGCGCCGAAAGGTTTGAGCGCGGGTGCTGAGGTTGTTTCTGGTGTTCATGCGCCGATTGCCACGGGTAACTGCTTGCCAATGCGTAATATCCCTGTGGGTACGGTTATTCACTGCATTGAAATGAAAGTTGGTAAAGGTGCGCAATTGGCACGTAGTGCTGGTGCTTCTGTGCAATTGATTGCTCGTGAAGGTGCATATGCCACTATCCGTCTGCGTTCAGGCGAAATGCGTAAAGTTCCTGTTGATTGCCGAGCCACTATTGGCGAGGTTGGAAACTCAGAACATGCATTGATTAAGTTGGGCAAGGCTGGTGCAAAGCGCTGGCGCGGTGTTCGCCCGACCGTTCGTGGTGTGGTTATGAACCCAGTAGACCATCCACATGGTGGTGGTGAAGGTCGTACTTCTGGTGGTCGTCACCCTGTTACTCCTTGGGGCGTTCCAACCAAGGGTTACAAGACTCGTAGCAACAAACGCACTGACAATATGATTGTCCGTCGCCGGAACAAGAAGTAAGGGGATTACACAGTGCCACGTTCACTCAAAAAAGGTCCTTTCGTTGACCATCATCTGATGAAGAAGATCGAAACTGCTAAAGCGGCTAACGATCGTCGTCCAATCAAAACATGGTCACGCCGCTCCATGATCCTGCCCGAATTTATCGGTCTGACCGTGGCAGTACATAACGGCAAGCAGCATGTTCCGGTGCTGGTTAATGAAAATATGGTAGGCCATAAGTTGGGTGAGTTTGCACTGACCCGTTCTTACCGTGGTCACGTTGCCGACAAAAAGTCGAAGTAAGAGGTCGAAATGGAAGTTGCTGCAAAATTGCGTTTCGCACGCATTTCACCTCAGAAGTGCCGACTGGTCGCTGATCAGATTCGTGGACTGCCGGTGGACAAAGCACTGAATATTCTGGCGTTTAGCCCGAAGAAAGGTGCGGCGATGCTGAAGAAAGTTCTGGAGTCTGCGATTGCTAACGCTGAACACAATGACGGTGCCGATGTGGACGAATTGTGCATTAAGAGCGTATTCGTTGATCAAGGTCCAACCATGAAGCGTATCATGCCGCGTGCTAAAGGTCGTGCTAACCGCATCCTGAAGCGCACCAGTCACATTACCGTCGCTGTAGGCGAGAAGTAAGGTTTAGTATGGGTCAGAAAGTACATCCAACCGGTATTCGTCTTGGTATCGCCACCGACTGGCGCTCCAAGTGGTACGCTGAAGGCAAAGACTATGCCGACTTCCTGTTCAAAGATTTGGAAGTGCGCACATTCTTGAAAAAGAAGCTGAAAGAAGCTTCTGTTAGCCGCATCCAAATTGAGCGTCCTGCAAAGTCTGCGTTCATTACCATCCACACGGCGCGTCCGGGTGTAGTGATTGGTAAGAAAGGCGAGGATATTGAGAAGCTGCGTGCAGAAACGGCTGCAAAGCTGGGCTTGCACGTTAATAACGTGAAGTTGAATATCGAAGAAATTCGTAAGCCAGAATTGGATTCTCAATTGGTTGCTGAAAGTATTGCTAGCCAGCTTGAGCGTCGTATCATGTTCCGCCGCGCTGCTAAGCGTGCTGTTGCGAACGCGATGCGCTTAGGTGCATTGGGTATCAAGGTTTGTGTGGCGGGTCGTTTGAATGGTGCAGAAATCGCGCGGACTGAATTTTTCCGTGAAGGTCGTGTGCCGCTTCATACGCTACGTGCTGACATCGACTATGCAACTGCGGAAGCTCTCACCACCTATGGTATCATCGGTGTGAAAGTTTGGATCTACAAGGGCGAAGTCTTCGACCTGGAACAGAAACAGCAATCTAGCCAAAGCCAAGGTCAGAACCAAGGTCAAGGCAGAAAGAAGAAGTGATAGAGGTTTGAGATGTTACAACCCAAGAGAACCAAATTCCGCAAACAGATGAAAGGCCGCAATCGCGGTCTGGCATTGGCGGGCAGCAAAGTCAGCTTCGGCGATTTCGGACTGAAAACGGTAGAACGTGGTCGCTTGACGGCACGTCAAATTGAATCGGCACGTCGTGCGATCAACCGTTATGTACGTCGTGGCGGTAAAATCTGGATTCGCGTGTTCCCGGACAAGCCAATCAGCAAAAAGCCGTTGGAAGTTCGTCAAGGTAAAGGTAAAGGGAACGTTGAATACTGGGTGGCACTGGTTCAGCCTGGCAAGGTTCTCTATGAAATTGAAGGTGTGGCAGAAGAAATTGCACGCGAGGCTTTCCGCCTTGCTTCTGCAAAACTGCCGGTTAAGACTACATTTGTTTCCCGTCAGGTGATGTGATGAACGCAGCAGAACTTAAGCAAAAATCAGCTACTGAGCTTAAAACTGAGCTGGTAGAAAACCTGAAGGAGCAGTTTAAGCTGCGTATGCAAAAAGCCGCTGGCCAGTTATCACGTCCTTCCGAAGTGAAGCGTGTGCGTCGTCAGATTGCCCGTATCAAGACAGTGCTTGCACAAAAGCAAGTGGCAGGTGAATAACGATGACTGTTAGCGAAGAAGCAAAAGTTGAACGCAGCCTGATGGGTCGTGTAGTCAGTAACAAGATGGACAAGTCAATCGTGGTGCTGATGGAACGTCAAGTAAAGCATCCAATGTACGGTAAGTTCATTAAGCGTTCTAAAAAATACCATGTTCACGACGAAAACAATGAATGTCGTGAAGGTGATACCGTAATGTTCAAGGAATGCCGTCCTTTGTCGAAGACAAAGCACTGGACCTTGATCAAAGTTGTTGAACGCGCCCCAGGCCAAGCATAAGGGACGGAGAACATAAATGATCCAGATGCAATCCATTCTGCAAGTTGCAGATAACAGTGGTGCCAAACGAGTTATGTGCATCAAAGTTCTGGGCGGTTCTCATCGTCGTTATGCAGGCATTGGTGACATCATCAAAGTCAGCATTAAAGATGCGATTCCGCGCGGTAAAGTTAAAAAAGGCGATGTTTACAACGCTGTGATCGTGCGTACTGCTCACGGTGTGCGTCGTAATGATGGCTCTAAAATCCGTTTCGATGGTAATGCCGCAGTCCTGCTGAATAACAAGCTCGACCCGATCGGTACTCGTATTTTTGGGCCTGTCACTCGCGAATTGCGTGGTGAGAAGTTCATGAAGATTATTTCCCTAGCACCTGAAGTGCTGTAAGACTGCAACGACAGAAGTAGGTGACGAAATGCGTAAAATTCGCAGTAATGACGAAGTAGTTGTCATCACCGGCAAAGATAAAGGCCGTCGCGGCAAGATCATGCAGGTGTTGGTAGACGAAGGTAAGGTTTTGGTTCAAGGTATTAACCGTGTTAAAAAACACGTTAAGCCTAATCCAAATGCAGGTATTCAAGGCGGCATTATTGAAAAAGAAATGCCAATGGATACTTCAAATGTGATGCTGGTTAACCCTGCTACTGGCAAGGGCGACCGCGTTGGATTCAAGCTCCTGGACGATGGTAAGAAAATCCGTGTCTTTAAGTCCAATGGTGAGCGCGTAGACGCTTAAGGTGTAAAATGTCGAGACTGCAACAGTATTACCGCGATACTGTCATCAAAGAATTGATGGACAAGTTCGGGTACAACAATGTGATGGAAGTGCCGAAGCTGGTGAAAGTCAGCCTGAACATGGGTTTGGGTGAAGCTGTCGGTGATAAGAAGATTATTGAACATGCAACCGGTGATATGTCTAAAATCGCAGGTCAAAAACCTGTTGTGACATTGAGCCGTAAATCAGTGGCGGGTTTCAAAATCCGTGACGGTTGGCCGATTGGCTGTATGGTAACGCTTCGTGGCGAGAAAATGTACGAGTTCATTGACCGTCTCGTTAATATTTCCATCCCCCGTATCCGTGACTTCCGTGGTCTCAATGCGCGTGCATTTGATGGTCGTGGCAACTACAACATGGGCATCAAAGAACAGATCATCTTCCCAGAGATCGAGTACGATAAAATTGATGCACTGCGTGGTATGAACATTACGATTGCGACTACCGCAAAAAACAACGAAGAAGGGAAAGCGCTGCTTGAAGCATTCAAATTCCCTTTCCGTCAGCAGTAAGAGGATAAGATCACATGGCTAAGAAATCCATGATTGCTCGTGAAACGCGCCGTACTGCTGCTGTTGAAAAATTCGCAGCCAAGCGTGATGAGCTGAAAGCTATTATCAGTAACCCAGAAAGCTCCTATGAAGCTGTGATGGAAGCTGTTGATAAGCTGCAAAAGTTACCACGTGACAGCAGTCCGGTTCGTCAAATGACCCGTTGCCGTCTGACCGGTCGTCCACATGCTGTTTACCGCAAATTCGGTCTATGCCGTAATAAATTGCGCGAAGCTGCCATGCGTGGCGATGTGCCTGGTTTGACCAAAGCAAGTTGGTAAAGGAGAAACAAAATGAGTATGAGTGATCCTATCGCCGACATGCTGACCCGCATTCGTAACGGTCAAATGGCAACCAAGGCGAGCGTCAAATTTCCGTCTTCTAAACAGAAAACGGCGATTCTAGAAGTATTACAAAGCGAAGGTTATGTTGCTGAATTTGCAACAGATGCAGTCGATGGCAAGCCTGTTACAACAGTCAAGCTGAAGTATTTCCAAGGCAAACCAGTTATCACTAAAGTGAAGCGCATTAGCCGTCCAGGTTTGCGTATTTTCCGTGGTGCAGATGAGCTGCCAACAGTTATGGGTGGTTACGGTATTGCTATCGTTTCCACATCCAAAGGCGTCATGAGTGGTCGCGTCGCCAAGGCTTCTGGCCAGGGTGGCGAAGTCATTTGCACGGTTGAATAAAGGCGGGCTTTGAAATGTCTAGAATTGCAAAGAAAGCGCTGACTGTGCCACAAGGTGTGGAAGTTAGCATCAGCGGGCAAAGCCTGAAAGTCAAAGGCGGCAAAGGCTCTTTTGATTTCGCAGTGCACGACGCTGTAGAAGTTTCACAAGAAGACAATGTACTGAAGTTTAAAGCTAAGCGTGACGGCGATTCTGCTGGTTGGGCATTAGCGGGTACTACACGCGCATTGGCAAACAACATGGTGATTGGCGTTAGCCAAGGCTTTGAGAAAAAATTGCAATTGGTTGGGGTCGGTTATCGTGCCCAAGCACAAGGCAATAAATTAAATCTCAGCTTGGGTTTCTCCCACCCTGTGGTACACGATATGCCAGAAGGCATTACGGTCGAAACCCCTAGTCAGACAGAAATTCTGATCCGTGGTAGCGATAAGCAGAAAGTTGGTCAAGTTGCGGCAGAAGTTCGTGCATACCGTCCACCAGAGCCTTACAAAGGCAAGGGTGTGAAGTATTCAGACGAAGTTATTCTGCGTAAAGAGACCAAGAAGAAGAAGTAAGGTGAACTAAAGATGGACAAGAAAACATCCCGCATCCGTCGTGGTAAGCGTAGCCGCATGAAAATGCGTGAGTTGCGTGTTAACCGTCTGAGTATTCACCGTACTTCTCTGCATATCTATGCACAAGTGGTGAGTTCCGATGGTTTTCAAGTACTGGCTTCAGCTTCCACGCTGGATAAAGACCTGAAAGCAGGTTTGGACTACACTGGCAACGTTGCTGCTGCTATGGCAGTGGGTAAGTTGGTTGCTGAGCGTGCATTGGCAAAAGGTATTGACGCGGTTGCTTTTGATCGCTCTGGTTTTAAATATCATGGTCGCATCAAGGCGCTGGCAGATAGCGCTCGTGAAGCCGGTCTGAAATTCTAAGGATTTATCATGGCGAAGGCAGAACATACATCAGCACCATCTGACGGCTTGCAAGAAAAGTTGGTTAAAGTTAACCGCGTTGCTAAGACTGTTAAGGGTGGTCGTATCATGAGTTTCACTGCGTTGACCGTAGTGGGCGATGGTAATGGTCGCGTGGGTTTTGGTTACGGTAAGGCGCGTGAAGTGCCTGCGGCTATCCAAAAAGCAATGGATCAAGCACGTCGTAACATGGTGACAGTTTCTTTGGTAGACGGTACTTTACAATACCCTATCAAATACGAACAGGGCGCAGCACGTATTTACATGCAGCCAGCTTCTGAAGGTACAGGCGTTATCGCAGGTGGTGCGATGCGTGCAGTTCTGGAAGTTGCGGGAGTGCGTAACGTACTGTCCAAATGCCAAGGCACACGTAATGCAGGCAATGTGGTACGTACTACTATCGCAGCGTTAGGTTCAATGCAGTCACCTGAAATGATTGCAGCGAAACGCGGCAAAGCCGTTGCAGACATTAAGGGGTAAACAATGACTTCCGCAAAACAACTCAACGTGACGTTATACCGCAGTCTGAATGGTCGCTTGAAAGCGCATCAGCAGTGTGCGCGTGGTCTTGGTATCCGCAAGATTCATAATACGGTTACTGTGACTGACACCCCTGAAAACCGTGGCATGATCAACAAGATTTCCTACATGCTCAAGGTTGAGGAAGCTTAAGATGAAATTGAATACGCTACAACCTGAACTGGGTAGCCGCACTAGCCCTCTTCGTGTAGGCCGTGGTATTGGCTCTGGTCTGGGTAAAACTGCTGGCCGTGGTCATAAAGGTCAAAAGTCCCGTAAAGGTGGTTTCCATCACCGTAAAGGTTTTGAGGGTGGTCAGATGCCTATGCATCGTCGTCTGCCTAAGTTTGGCTTTGTCTCCCGCATTGGTCAGCGTACCGCTGAGGTTCGTTTGAGCGAGTTGGCTCAAGTGGAAGGCGATGTGATTGATCTGGCTGGTCTGATTGCTGCGAATGTGGTTGATGCGCGTACCTTGCAAGCTAAAATTATTCTTTCTGGTGAAGTTGCGAAAGCGGTCACTGTAAAGGGTGTTGGCGTGACTAAGGGCGCACGTGCCGCTATCGAAGCAGCAGGCGGCAAAATCGAAGAATAACGGATAAAAAATATGCGCAAGAACCCTACAGGTTCCCTTGGGGGCTTTAGAAACATGGTTGAAATCCGCCAGCGGCTAGTTTTTGTGCTGCTGGCGTTGATCGTTTACCGCATTGGTACCTATATTCCTGTTCCTGGTGTAAATCCTGCGGCTATGGCGCAATTTTTTGACCAGAACAACGGTACAATTCTCGGCGTTTTTAATATGTTTTCAGGTGGTGCATTAGAGCGCCTGAGCGTATTTGCACTGGGGATTATGCCGTATATCTCAGCTTCCATCATTATGCAGTTGATGGCGACGGTTGTTCCGACATTGGAGCAGATCAAGAAAGAAGGTGAGTCTGGTCGCCGTAAAATCACGCAATATACGCGCTACGGCACTGTGGTCTTGGCTTTGTTCCAAAGCTTTGGGGTCGCGATTGCTTTGGGTGGTACCGATGCGGGCAATGGTCAAACAATTGCTTTGAATCCCGGTATTGGGTTCACGATTACGACGGTTGTTACCTTGGTGACAGGCACGCTATTCCTGATGTGGTTGGGAGAGCAGATTACCGAGCGTGGTATCGGTAATGGTATTTCTTTGATCATTTTTGCGGGTATTGTTGCAGGTTTGCCTGCTGCTATTGGTGGCACGTTAGAGTTGGTGAATACCGGCGAATTGCATTCCCTGTTTGTGATCGGCCTGTTGTTACTGGTGTTGGCTGTTACCGCATTCGTGATTTTTGTGGAGCGTGGTCAGCGTCGGATCACCGTGAATTACGCTAACCGTCAGCAAGGTCGCAAAATGATGATGGGGCAGCAGTCCAGTCATTTGCCTTTGAAATTGAATATGGCAGGGGTTATTCCGCCGATTTTTGCTTCTAGTATTATTTTGTTCCCGGCAACACTTGGGCAATGGTTTGGTAATGCAGAAGGTATGGGGTGGTTGAAAGGCTTTTTTGATATGTTAAAGCCTGGTGAGCCAGTTTATGTCTTGCTTTATGCCGCAGCTATTGTATTCTTCTGCTTCTTTTATACAGCCTTGGTATTCAACTCGCGTGAAACCGCTGATAATTTGAAAAAAGCAGGTGCTTTTATTCCTGGTATTAGACCGGGTGAACAAACATCTAAATACATTGATGGTGTCATGACTCGCTTGACCGCAGTTGGCGCTATCTACATTACATTGGTCTGTCTGTTGCCTGAATTCCTGATTTTGGGCTGGAATGTTCCTTTCTACTTTGGGGGAACTTCACTGCTGATCATCGTGGTTGTGGTCATGGATTTCTTGTCTCAGTTACAAGCACACATGATGTCACACCAGTACGAGGGTCTGATGAAAAAGGCCAATTTCAAAGCGCAGACACGCCCCGGCACAGTGCGCTGATCTGATCACTTTTGAGAGGTTTTTATCATGAAGGTTCGAGCTTCAGTTAAAAAATTGTGCCGTAACTGCCGGGTTATCCGCAGAAACGGTGTAGTTCGCATTATCTGTTCTGACCCACGCCACAAACAGCGTCAAGGTTAAGAGCCGATTTGGGTTGATAATTAAAAGGGGTTCTGGCACAATCGCCCGTTTTCCCGGTAGTCTGGAGAGATTTTAATGGCTCGTATTGCGGGTATCAATCTTCCTGTCAATAAGCACGTAGTGATCGGTTTGACCGCCATTTATGGCGTTGGTCGTCCACGTGCTGCTGACATTTGTAAGGCGGCGGATGTTGTGCCAAGCACTAAGATTCGTGAGCTGAGTGAAGACCAAGTTGAACGTTTGCGTCTTGAAGTAGGTAAACTCCTAGTTGAAGGCGATTTGCGTCGTGAAGTTTCCATGAACATCAAACGTTTGATGGACATGGGTTGCTATCGTGGCATCCGCCACAGACGTGGCCTGCCTATGCGCGGTCAGCGTACCAAGACTAACGCGCGTACCCGTAAAGGCCCGCGTCGTCCTATTCGCAAATAATACATAGATTGCAGGTAGAGTAAGTAATGGCAAGACAGCCTAGAAAAGGTGCAACTGTTAATCTTCGTAAGAAGGTCAAGAAAACTGTCACTGACGGTGTTGCACACGTCCATGCATCCTTTAATAACACTATTGTGACTATCACCGACCGCCAAGGCAACGCATTGGCATGGGCTACCTCTGGTGGCTCTGGTTTCCGTGGTTCACGTAAAAGTACCCCGTTTGCGGCACAGGTTGCTGCTGAACGTGCGGGTAACGCAGCGAAAGATTATGGTTTGAAAAACCTTGATGTCGAAGTCAAAGGTCCGGGCCCTGGTCGTGAATCTGCGGTACGTGCCCTGAACAGCGTTGGCTTCAGAATTAACAGCATTGTGGATGTAACGCCGATCCCGCATAACGGCTGCCGTCCACCTAAGAAACGTCGTGTGTAGGAGATAGTCATATGGCACGTTATATTGGCCCTACCTGCAAACTGAGCAGACGCGAAGGCACTGACCTTTTCCTGAAAAGCCGCAGTGTTTCCCTCGAAAAGAAATGTAAACTGGATAAAGTTCCGGGTCAGCACGGCGAAAATAAAGCTCGTCTATCTGACTACGGCGTTCAGTTGCGTGAAAAGCAAAAAGTTCGCCGTATGTACGGTGTCCTAGAACGTCAGTTCAGCAACTACTTTAAAGAGTCTGCACGCCGCAAAGGTTCTACGGGTGAAAACCTGTTGAAGCTGCTGGAATGCCGTCTTGATAACGTCGTTTACCGCATGGGTTATGGTTCTACTCGCGCTGAATCCCGTCAATTGGTTAGCCATAAAGCTATTACCGTTAACGGTCAGTCAGTGAACATCCCATCCTACCAGGTTAAAGCCGGTGATGTCGTAGCGGTTCGCGAAAAGTCCAAAAAGCAAACCCGTATACAGGATTCTGTCGCTGTAGCGGAACAACTTGGCTTCCCATCTTGGGTTGAAGTTGATGCAAAGGGATTGTCAGGTACGTTTAAATCTGTACCAGACCGTAGCGATCTGCCAGCCGAAATTAATGAATCACTGATCGTGGAATTGTACTCCAAATAATCATTGATCCGTTCGAGAGGAAAAGTATGACCTCGAAAACAACAGAATTGCTGAAACCACGCAATGTTCATGTGCAAGAGACAGGTTTAAATACCTATCGTATTACGCTTGAGCCATTAGAGCGTGGTTTTGGTCACACGTTGGGTAATGCCTTGCGCCGTATCTTGCTGTCCTCTATTCCGGGCAGTGCGGTAACGGAAGTGCAAATTGCTGGCGTGGTACACGAATACACCAGTATAGAAGGTGTGCAAGAAGATGTGGTTGAGATTCTGTTGAATCTCAAAAACTTGGCAATTCGCCTCAATGCCCGCGATGAAGCAACCTTGACCCTGAAGAAAAAAGGCAAGGGCGTTGTAACTGCAGCGGATATTGAGTGTGACCATGATGTGGACATCATTAATCCTAATCATGTGATTGCACACATAACCAAGGATGACACTGATCTGGAAATGAGCCTGACCATTACCCGTGGTCGTGGTTATCAGCCAGCATCAGTACGCCGTGGCCCAGACTCTCCTGAGTTGCCGTTAGGCACTTTGGTGTTGGATGCCAGCTACAGCCCAATTACGCGCGTTGCCTACAATGTGGATAGCGCCCGTGTTGAGCAGCGTACTGACATGGACAAGCTGGTGCTGGAAATCCAAACGAATGGTTCCGTTAACGCGGAAGAATCCATTGGGATGGCAGCACAGATTCTGCAACAGCAATTGGCAGTATTCTTCGATCTACGTATTGAAGAGCCGGTTCGCCGTGAAGAATCTCAACCAGAAATTGACCCGATTCTGTTGCGTCCGGTTGACGATCTGGAACTGACTGTACGTTCAGCTAACTGCCTGAAAGCAGAGAACCTGTTCTACATCGGTGATCTCGTACAACGTACTGAGACTGAATTGCTGAAGACTCCGAATCTGGGCAAAAAGTCTTTGACTGAAATTAAAGATGTGCTGGCACAGCATGGTCTGACACTGGGAGCTAAGCTGGATAGCTGGCCTCCGGCAGGTCTCGATCACCGTGACAGCAAAGTGGCTTAACCACGGGTTTTGAAGGATATAGAAGATGCGTCACCGTAATACTGGTCGTCAATTAAGCCGCGACAGCAGCGCCCGTAAAGCCCTGCTGCAAGCGCTGACCAACTCACTGCTTCGTCACGAGACGATCAAAACAACTCTGCCAAAGGCGAAAGAATTGCGTCGTGTAGCGGAGCCACTGATCACCCGTGCGAAAGAAGACTCTGTTCACAACCGCCGTATCGCTTTTTCACGCTTGCGTGACAAGGAAGTAGTTGGCAAACTGTTTAACGATCTTGGTCCGCGCTTTAAAGAGCGTCAAGGTGGTTATCTGCGTATCATCAAGTGCGGTTTCCGTGCGGGTGACAATGCGCCGATGGCTTACGTTGCACTGGTTGATGAAGCAGACGCTGCGCAAGCCGCAGCCGAGTAAGCAGCGCTTCAAGCTTCCTGGAAAGGCCGACACTGTTCGGCCTTTTTGCGTTTCTTATCTTCAGGGGATAGTATGCAAAATGATCCGCAAGTAGTTACCGCAGAAAGCGCTCGTAAAACAGCTAAGTTTTTTTATTACGGCAATTTGTTGGCAGTAATCATTCCCTTCCCGGTGTTTATTTTATGGTTTGGGGCTGGAATATTGGTTTATGCGATGTTGCGCCACCACCCTAACCCGCGAGTAGGCTACTATACGCAGATTGCCACCTACCATTATTACGGTTTGGCGGGTGGTTTGGTGCCAATCTTAACCTTTGCCCCCGGTGATTTCTTTGTGAATTGGTGGTGGGCGCTGTGGATTACCTGTGTTGTGGTGTTAGTACCGTTGTCTATTCGCCAACTCCTGCGGATTAACCGCGAAGCTTGGCAAGATACTGTTAAGCCCTTATCCCACTGAGGAGTGGAACATGCCTGAATTACGTCATGATTGGCGCATCGAAGAAATCAACGCTTTGTTAGCCATGCCATTCAGTGATTTGATGTTTGCTGCGCATCAAGTGCACCGAGAAAACTTCCCAGTCAATCAGGTGCAAGTGAGTACCTTGCTGAGTATCAAAACCGGCGCGTGCCCGGAAGATTGCGGCTATTGTTCGCAAAGTGCGAAACACGACACCTCGCTGGAACGTGAAAAGTTATTGCCACTACAGGAAGTCATCGACTCTGCTAAAACCGCGCAAGTACAGGGTGCAACCCGTTTTTGCATGGGGGCTGCGTGGCGCAATCCTACCGACAAGAACCTTGAGCGCGTCATCGAAATGGTGCAAGCGGTCAAAGGCTTAGGGATGGAAACCTGCGTTACTTTGGGCATGTTGACTGACCGTCAGGCAGACCGTCTCAAAAATGCTGGGTTGGATTACTACAATCACAACCTCGATACCTCGCCGGAATTCTACGGTAACGTAATTTCCACTCGCACCTTCCAAGACCGTTTGGATACCTTGGAGCATGTACGTAATGCGGGCATCAACGTCTGTTCCGGCGGTATTTTGGGCATGGGTGAAATCCGTCAAGACCGTGCGCGTTTATTGCAGCAATTGGCGAATATGAAATTTCACCCCGAATCCGTGCCTATCAATGATTTGGTTAAAATCGAAGGCACACCATTGGCGGGAGTGGAAAAACTTGACCCGTTTGAGTTCATCCGTACCGTCGCAGCAGCGCGTATTATGATGCCGAAATCTTATGTGCGTTTATCGGCTGGTCGTACCGAGATGACCGATGAAATGCAGGCGTGGTGTTTCTTTGCCGGTGCCAATTCTATTTTCTATGGCGAAAAATTATTGACCACTGACAACCCCGGCGCAAGCCACGACCGGCAACTGTTTGCACGTCTGGGGATTCAGGTGGAAACAGGGCAGGCTGGCAGCGTTCACATGTAAGGAGCAGGGCATTATGCATTACCCACAGTCCTACGATGTCATCGTCATCGGTGGCGGACACGCCGGAACCGAAGCCGCGCTAGCTGCTGCGCGTATGGGGCAGCGTACTCTCTTGCTGACCCACAATATCGAAACCATCGGCGCAATGAGTTGCAACCCCGCCATTGGTGGTATCGGCAAAGGTCATTTGGTCAAGGAGGTCGATGCAATGGGTGGCGCAATGGCGCACGCGGCAGACCGTGGTGGCATTCAATTCCGCATCCTCAATTCCAGTAAAGGTGCGGCAGTGCGAGCGACTCGCGCCCAAGCAGACCGCATCCGCTACAAATCCGCGATTCGCACCATTGTTGAAAATCAGCCCAATTTGCAGCTATTTCAACAAGCGGTGGATGATTTGCTCGTGGAAGGCGATCAGGTCGTGGGGGTGCGTACCCAAATGGGCTTGAGTTTTTCCGCACGTGCGGTGGTATTAACCTCAGGAACGTTTCTTGCGGGCAAAATCCACATTGGTTTAAGCAATCATGCCGGTGGTCGTGCCGGTGATCCGCCCTCCATTGCATTGTCGCAACGTTTACGCGAACTGCCATTCCGGGTTGATCGCCTAAAAACGGGTACGCCGCCGCGCATTGATGCCCGCAGTATCGACTTCAGTAAGCTGGAAGAACAACCCGGCGACACGCCTACGCCCGTGTTTTCGTTTCTGGGGCGTGAGAATGAACACCCGCTGCAAATTTCGTGCTACATCACCTACACCAACACCGAGACTCACGACATTATCCGTGGCGGTTTAGACCGTTCGCCCATGTATACCGGCGTGATCGAGGGCATTGGCCCGCGCTATTGCCCGTCGATTGAAGACAAAGTGGTACGCTTTGCCGACAAAGACCGCCACCAAATTTTCATTGAACCCGAAGGGCTGGACACACACGAAGTGTACCCCAACGGTATTTCCACCAGTTTGCCGTTCGATGTGCAATACGCGCTGGTGCGCTCAATGGCTGGTCTGGAAAACGCACACATTACCCGCCCCGGCTATGCGATTGAATACGATTTCTTCGATCCGCGTGATCTCAAGCCGACGTTGGAAACCAAAGCGGTGCAGGGTTTGTTTTTCGCAGGGCAAATCAACGGCACAACGGGTTACGAAGAGGCTGCCGCGCAAGGTTTGCTGGCAGGCTTGAACGCCGGTTTATACGCCCAAGAAAAAGATGGCTGGTATCCACGTCGTGACCAAGCTTACCTCGGTGTATTGGTGGATGATTTAATCACGCTAGGCACGAAAGAGCCGTACCGCATGTTTACCAGTCGTGCTGAACACCGTTTATTACTGCGCGAAGACAATGCCGATTTGCGCCTGACCGAAATAGGGCATGAGCTAGGTTTGGTCGATGAATCGCGCTGGGCAGCATTTTGCACCAAGCGCGAAGCCATTGAGCAAGAACAGCAACGCCTCCGCGCCACGGTATTGCAACCCACAGCGGTCAGTGTGGAAGATAGCCAGCGGGTATTCGGCGATGTCTTGTCTCGTGATTACAAATTACACGACCTATTGCGCCGCCCTAATGTCACTTATGCCGCTTTAACCAGTCTGCCAGCGGTTGGCAGCCCTGTTACCGATGAAAAAGTGTCGGAACAAGTCGAAATTCAATGCAAATACGCCGGATACATTGAGCGCCAGCACGACGAAATCGACAAACAGCGTCGCCACGAAGAAACTCGCCTGCCGGATTGGTTGGATTACACCCAAGTACGCGGCCTCTCCAACGAAGTCCGCCAGAAATTGCAAATGCAACGCCCTGCAACCGTTGGGCAAGCTGCACGAACACCCGGCATTACCCCCGCCGCGATTTCTTTATTGCTCGTGCATTTGAAAAAGGCAGGTTGAGGCATGGAGGTGGATGCTCGTGAAAAACAGTTGCTCAACCGTTACCTGCAATTATTGCAACGCTGGAACAAAGTTTACAATCTGACAGCGGTGCGTGATCCGGCGGAAATGCAGTCCTTGCATATCGCGGATAGTCTGAGTGTTGCGCCCTATTTGCGGGGTACGACGTGCCTTGACGTGGGCAGCGGAGCAGGGTTGCCAGGGATTCCGCTGGCGATTATTCAGCCGCAACGCCAGTTCACCTTGCTCGATACCAATGGCAAGAAAACCCGTTTCATGCAACAAGCGGTGTTGGAATTGGGCTTATCCAATGTGACCGTGATTCAAACGCGCGTTGAAAGCTGGCAGCCTGTCAGATGTTTTGACGCGATTATCAGCCGGGCTTTCGCTTCCCTACAGGATTTTGTGACCTTTACCGGCAAACATGCCTGTGAAAATGGTATCCTCTACGCCATGAAGGGGCGCTACCCTGACAGCGAACTGGCAGAATTGCCCAGCGGCTGGCAGGTAATGGCGCAACACACCCTGCACGTACCCGATTTGGATGCAGAACGGCATCTGTTGGAATTACAGCACGTATAAGCGAGAACCATTTCATGACGCGAGTTATCGCCATCGCCAATCAAAAAGGCGGCGTCGGCAAAACCACCACCACGGTCAATTTAGCTGCCTCTTTAGCCGCGATGAAGCGCCGTACCTTACTGGTGGACATGGATCCGCAAGGCAATGCCACCACTGGCGTTGGTTTAGAAAAGCATGGGCAAGCCGTCACCTTGACGGATGTGCTGTTGGGTGAAGCTCATGCCGCTGATATTTTGGAGGAGCTACCCAATAGTTCCCTGCATGTATTACCCGGCTCACCGGATGTGACGACAGCCGAAGTCAAGTTGATGAGCCGTGAGCGGCGTGAATACCATTTGCGTGATGCGCTTGCCCCTCTACTCAATGATTACGATTACATCCTGATTGATTGTCCGCCCTCCCTCAATATGCTCACCGTTAATGCACTGGTGGCGGCGGATGGGGTGATTATTCCCATGCAATGCGAATACTACGCGCTGGAGGGCTTGAGCGCCTTGGTCGGCACGATTGAGCGCATTACCCAAACCGCTAACGCTGACTTGCAAGTCATGGGTTTGGTGCGCACTATGTACGATCCGCGCAGCAATTTGGCACGTGACGTATCGGAGCAGATTCAGGCATTTTTCCGTAATAAAGTCTACAATACGGCTATCCCGCGCAATATTCGCTTGGCAGAAGCCCCTAGCCACGGTCTATCCGTGCTGGAATACGACAAAGGTTCACGTGGTGCATTGGCTTACCTTGCCTTAGCAGCCGAAATGTTGCGTAAAGATTCCAGCAAAGTGGCGACGGATGGAGAACATGCATGGTAAAAAAACCGGCGTTGGGTCGCGGTCTCGATATACTGCTGAGTTCAGTACGCGGCGACGGCGAACAGGCGGATGATACCGTTCTGAAAAAACTTCCCGTTGAACGCATTCGCCCCGGTCAGTACCAACCCCGTACCCGCATGGATCCTGACGCTTTACAAGAGCTGGCGGATTCCATCAAAGCCCAAGGCTTGGTGCAGCCGGTGGTGGTGCGCAAACTCGGCGGCGGTGAATACGAGCTGATTGCCGGTGAACGCCGTTGGCGAGCCGCACAGTTAGCGGGTTTGCATGAAATCCCGGCGGTCGTGCGCGAAATCCCCGATCAAGCCGCTGCTGCCATGTCGCTGATTGAAAATATCCAGCGCGAAGACCTGAATGCGCTAGAAGAGGCGGGTGCGTTACGGCGTTTGATTGACGACTTTGGTTTGACTCATCAACAAACCGCAGAGGCGATAGGGCGTTCGCGGGTGGCTGTCACCAATTTGTTGCGCTTACTGGAGTTGCAGCCAGAAACTAAAGCCTTAGTCGATGCCGGACAGCTTGAAATGGGGCACGCCCGTGCCTTGTTAGCCCTGCAAGGTCAACAGCAAGTCGACGTGGCGCAAAAAGTTGCCGACCGTCAGCTTTCTGTGCGCGAAACCGAGCGCCTCGTTAAAAGCCTGTTAGACACTGACCAAAAGCCAGCGACTGAGTTTAAGCCCTCACCTGATGTCTTAAAGTTGGAGCAAACCTTGGCGGATACCCTTGGTGCTAAAGTGGCGATTCGCTACAACCGCACAGGCAAGGGTAAATTGGTTATTGAATACAATAGTTTAGATGAGCTGGATGGAATTCTAGGTCATATTCAGTAAATTTTATGCTCAAGGTGTTGCTGTGAAGCTGGAATCGCTGCATAATACGCGCCTTGTTTTTCGGATTGGTTTTTCGGGAGAATACCCTTGCCTAACATAGCTTCAGCTAAGAAACGTGTTCGCCAGAGCGAAGTAAGCCGTATGCACAACCGTCATATGCGCACACGGTTACGTACACAAATTAAAAATGTCTTGCGTGCTATCGACGCTGGCGACCGCGAAGCTGCCCTGTCTGCTTACCAAGCGGCTGTGCCGGTGATTGATTCCATTGCCGACAAAGGTATCATTCACAAGAATAAAGCAGCACGCCATAAAAGCCGTCTGAACGCACATATTAAAGCGCTGCAAGCCTAATCATTACGATTGGTTTGGGGTGTTTTCTAAAGCCGGTAATTAAAGACCGGCTTTTTGTGTTTGTGTGGTGTTTATGCTGAAAGTTGGTTTAACGGGCGGTATCGGTTGTGGTAAATCCACAGCAGTGCGACGGTTTCGGGAACTGGGTGCTCCTGTCATCGAAGCTGATCTTGTTGCCCGTGAAGTTGTCGCTGTAGGGCAACCAGCGTTGCAGGAAATTGTTGAGTGTTTTGGTTCACACGCATTGCAAGCCGATGGTGCGCTTGATCGCGCGTGGTTGCGTCAAACCGTTTTCAGCGACCCAGTACGTTTGCAGCAACTCGAATCCATTCTTCATCCGCGCATTCGCGCTGAAATCCTTGCCAGAATTGCCGCTTGTACCGACAGCGCTTATGTGATCGTTGACGTACCCCTATTGTTTGAAAAGGGCTATACTCAACTTTTCGAGCGTATCTTGGTAATTGACTGTTTGCCCGATCAGCAGGTTTTGCGTGTCCGGCAACGTGATGGCAGCGACGGTAGTGTGATTGCGTCTATCATGCAGTCACAGATTGGGCGTGAGGCACGTTTGCAGCAAGCTCATGACATTATTAGCAATACTGCGTCAATTACTGATTTTTATGAAAAAATTGATGATTTAAATTTTAAATACATAAAATTGTCGAATGCTTAGTTGCTTGTTCTATTGGCTTTTTGGTATAAAGGCAATTCAATAGGGCTTGTAAGTGTTTTATGATGATTTATGCAGAACCGCTGAGTAAAGACATTCGCCGAATTTCAGAGCCACACATGATTGGTTATGAGCAGCCGTTAAACGAAAAAATCCGTTTATTTATGCGCTTGGAATTGCTAATGGGTCGATTCCAATACCATATTTCTACTGATCCTAAACCTGAGGATACGGTAGCGGCACTGCATTTGTTGCTGGATCTGTATAATCTTTCTGCCCGCCTCGATGTCAAAAGCGAAATCCTGAAAGAAATCGACCGCATGGGGCAATCAGCACGCTTGTTATTGCGGCGTGAAGATGCGGATGCTGCGCGTCTTGATGCCGTATTGGAAAAGCTCAATCACCATAGCGATGTGTTGTACCAGCAACGCGGGCAACTGGGGCAACATCTAAAGACTCACACATTTTTCAATAGTTTGCGCCAACGCTCGACCTTGCCGGGTGGTTTGAATGGTTTTGATATTCCCCTGTTTCATTATTGGCAAGAGCAAGCAATTAATGTGCGGGTCGATGATTTGCGTGAATGGATTGAGCCTTATGTGACCGCGAATGCTGCTGCCCGTGAGTTGCTGAATATCGTGCGTGATTTCGGTGAGCGTCATGCAGAGGTGGCTAAGGAAGGTTTCTACCAGTCGATGTTGGAATCGCGTAAGCCGTATCAAATGATGCGGGTGGAACTGCCTGATAGCGTTGACTATTACCCCGAAATCAGCGCGGGCAAACAGCGTTTCACGCTGCGCTTTGTGAATGCGGATATGCTGGCTGAACGTGGTAAGCAAAATCAAAAAGATGTGAATTTCACCTTGGTACTGTGTTCTTTCTGATCACAGTGCCTGGACAATGCATGACAGCAAGCGGGCTTTTTAGCCCGCTTTGCGTTTGTGGAACGAATAGTTTAGCGCGGTAAGGTATCCCAAATAGCTTGGGGTGCGGGCGCGGTAACGGCTTCAACCATTAAGGTATCTTGGTGCAATACCGAGCCATCGTCATTGAGGACACTGACTTTCCAAACGCCGGGCAGGTTGGGGGCAATCATTTTGTTAGAGTGTACTCGCCAGCGTTGCCCGCCTACCGGAAATTGTAAACCGAGCTGGAATGCCCCGTCTTTTTCCCAGCGGTGGGTGATAACGCGCCCTTGCAGGTTAAGCAACTCGGTGAAGTAATAGATATTTTGCCCGGCGGTGACACGGTTTAACTGGTCATTGGGTTCGCGGGCAGTGAGACCTGTGGTAAATGCAGCACGGGTTACTTGTGGCGCAAGGTTAGCTGTCGGTGGTGGTGCGTTAGTTGGTGATGTTGTGCTGGCGGGTTCTGGTGTTGCGGATGCTGCTGTGCTTGGCTTGGGGTAGGCGATAATGTTTTCCTCCGCCCAGCTCACTGGCGTGATGGTCGCTAAGATACCCATGAGTATTAAGCAGGTTGCTGTTTTCTGATACATGTTCAACATTATTTTGCGCTCTCATTACTTGATGATTAGAATCTAATAATATTCTTTATATAGTTTACGGTATTTGTAAGCTGTTCTTCAAAGAATACCTTGTCTAGGCTTGCCCCTGAGGGCGACTTAGGCTTTACTATCTTTATTTACCCGCATGAGCAGGATTGTGTATGCCGAGAAAACAGGCGGATGTCAGCGATGCCCCAGCCAATTTTGAAACCGCGATGCTGGCGTTAGAAACGCTGGTACAGCGCATGGAAAGTGGCGAGTTGTCCTTGGAAGATTCCCTCAAGGAATTTGAACGCGGTGTGCTGTTAACCCGACAGTGCCAAGAGGCGCTTAAAGCCGCCGAGCAACGGGTCAAATTGCTGAGTGCGGATGGTCAGGAAAGTGATTTTCCACAGCAAGGGGATGCCTGATGCTGAATGTGCGTAATCGTCTGCAAGCTTGGCAGGAGCGTATTGAGTCGGTGTTGGAGGATACCTTGCCACCAGCGACTACTCACCCGGCGGTATTACATGAAGCCTTGCGCTATTCGGTGCTGAATGGCGGGAAGCGGATGCGCCCGCTGTTGGTGTATGCCACAGGGGAAGCCTTGGGGATTGCACCGGAGCATTTGGATATTCCGGCGGCAGCGGTGGAGCTGATCCACGTGTATTCGCTGGTGCATGACGATTTACCGGCAATGGATAACGATGATTTACGCCGTGGTAAACCAACCTGCCACAAGGCTTTCGATGAGCCAACGGCGATTTTGGTCGGGGATGCTTTGCAAGCTTTGGCATTTCAGGTATTGGCGGCACACCCCCGGATGACCGCTTCCCCCGCGCAACGTTTGCGGATGATTGAGTTATTGGGGCAGGCGGCGGGTTCACGCGGTATGGTCGGCGGGCAGGCATTGGATCTGGCAGCCGTCGGGAAAACCCTGACCGAGATAGAGTTGGAAAACATGCACATTCACAAAACGGGTGCATTGATCCGTGCCAGTGTGCTGTTGGCGGCGTATAGTGTGGAAGCACTGGATGCCCAGCGTTTGCAACGACTTGATCATTTCGCGAAGTGCATTGGTTTGGCGTTCCAGGTGCAAGACGATATTCTCGATGTGGAAAGCGATACCCAGACTTTGGGTAAAACCCGTGGCGCTGATGAGGCTGCGGGTAAGCCGACGTATCCTTCCATCATTGGCTTGTCCGCCTCTAAAACGAAATTACAGGATTTGTATGATGAAGCGTTGGATGCTTTGGTATCCTTCGGTGAATCTGCCCATTTGTTGCGTGAAATTGCTGAGTTCACAGTAAAACGCATACGATAAATACTAATAGCAAGATCAGAACCCACCACAGTACCATCTTTACGGTTTGACGATTAGGGGTTAGCCAACGTGCTTAATACGATTCATTCGCCTGACGAGTTGCGTCATTTGGAACTTGAGCAACTGCCAACAGTATGCGCTCAAGTGCGCGAGTTTTTGCTGAATTCGGTGTCGACTGGAGGAGGTCATTTTTCCTCCAATTTGGGCACGGTCGAATTGACGGTTGCCTTACATTACGCTTTTGACACGCCAAAGGACAAGCTGGTGTGGGATGTGGGGCATCAGGCATACCCACATAAAATCCTTACCGGGCGGCGCGAGCAAATGAGCAGCATTCGCCAAAAAGATGGGTTGGCAGGTTTCCCGAAGCGCTGCGAAAGTGAATACGATACGTTTGGTGTAGGGCATTCCAGCACTTCGATCAGCGCTGCCTTAGGCATGGCGTTAGCCGCACAACATAAGGGTGAGGATTACCATTCGGTCGCGATTATCGGCGACGGTGCGCTGACGGCGGGGATGGCGTATGAGGCGATGAATCATGCAGGCGATTTAGATGCTAACCTAATCGTGATCCTCAATGACAATGAAATGTCGATTTCACCCAACGTTGGCGCTTTGCGTAAATACCTGACCCGTTTGTTGACGGGACGGATGTATTCCACCATGCGTGAAAGTGGTAAGAAAGCCTTGTCGCACAGCAAGTCGCTGTCAAAATTGGCGAAGCTGACCGAGGAGCACATGAAAGGCATGGTATTGCCGGGTACACTGTTTGAGGAGATGGGCTTTAAATATTACGGCCCGATTGACGGGCATGATGTGGAAGAGCTGGTGCGGGTGCTGCAAAACATCAAAAGCATTAAGGGTCCGCGCTTATTGCATGTGCTGACACAAAAAGGCAAAGGTTACGAGTTAGCCGAGGAAGACCCGTGCACCTATCATGGCGTGGTTCCCTTCAATCTGAAAACGGGATTGGTTGCCAGCTCAAAAAAATCTACCCCCACGTATACGCAAGTGTTTGGGCAATGGTTGTGTGATATGGCTGAACAGGATGCGCGTTTGGTGGGAATTACCCCGGCGATGCGTGAGGGTTCGGGTTTGGTGGCATTTTCAGAACGTTTCCCTGAGCGTTATTTCGATGTTGGCATTGCAGAGCAACACGCGGTTACGTTAGCGGCGGGCTTGGCGTGTGAAGGCTTGAAACCAGTGGTGGCGATTTATTCGACCTTTTTGCAACGCGCGTATGATCAATTGATTCACGATGTGGCGATTCAGAATTTGCCGGTGGTGTTTGCGATTGATCGCGCTGGCTTGGTGGGGGCGGATGGTCCTACTCATTCGGGGAATTACGATTTGTCGTTTTTGCGTTGCATCCCGAATATGGTGGTGATGGCTCCTGCCGATGAAAACGAATGCCGTCAGATGTTGTACACCGCTTTTCAGATGGATTGCCCCACCGCAGTACGCTACCCACGTGGTAAAGGGATTGGGATTGAACCCCAAACAGAGATGCAAGCGCTGCCATTAGGCAAGGCTGTCAAGTTGCGTACCGGTCACGCTATTGCCGTTGTGCTGTTTGGTTCACTCCTGCCTGAGGCACAGGCTGCCGCAGCCGAACTGAATGCCACGCTGGTTAATATGCGCTTTGTTAAGCCGCTGGATAAAGCGATGTTGCGGGAGTTGGCGCAATCCCATGAACTGTTGGTGACATTGGAAGACAATGCGGTGATGGGTGGGGCAGGGAGCGCGGTAAACGAATATTTGCATGAAGCAGGCTTGACGGTGGAGGTGTTGAATCTGGGTTTGCCGGATAACTACATCGAGCACGCGCAACGTGAGGAACAATTGGCGAGTTGTGGTTTAGATGCGCCGGGTATTGTGCAACGGGTCAACGCCGGTTATGGCGGACGGATTCGCAATGGCGTAATGTTGTATCCTGTGCCACAATACAGTACTCATTAATGTGTCAGAAATCGACTATAATCCCCTAAAAAGTTTGGTTTCGTCTGTATTTCCCAATTCCTGAGGAGTTGTTTCATGAAGTTTATTGTTGGCTTTTTCAGCCTCGAATGGATGCGTATTTTCGATTTTATTGCGCCATTGGCTATCCGCCTGTTCCTTGCCCCGATGCTTTGGGTAGCTGGCGTTAAGCATTTGGGGCTGTTCTCCAGTTCTGATTTTGTGATTTATAACCCGTTAACTTGGGTCAATACGGAAGCTTTCCAGCAAAGTGCAGCGGCAATGAGCAATACCGTCCTGTCTGGGATGGGGGCTGAATCTGTGCTGATTTTGATTGGTACGATTGAAATTGTTGCCGCCATTTTCCTAGTGTTGGGGTTTGCGGTGCGTTGGGTGGTGTTGGCGTTGATGTTCGTCGTCGTGGTGCTGGGTTTGATGTCGATGGGCGAAGCAGGGTTCCTCACTACCATGCAGCAATTGGTCATGAGCCACGGCTACACCGATATGGCAAATAATATGACAGAAGTGTATTTGGTGTATTTCGTGCTGCTGTTGGCGCTGTTCTTCATGGGGGCGGGGCGCTGGTTCAGCTTGGACTGGTATATCTACCGCAATTTCATGAAACGTATTGATAGCAAAACGGCTCACCATGATCCGTTTGAGATTGATGCGACTGACGAACCCGGCATCAGTAAGTCGTAATACGGCTATATTATTGTCGAGCAAAGAAGGCTGCCATTGGCAGCCTTCTTGCTTATGGTTTAACGGATTTCACCGCGTTCACGCATGGCTTTGACTTTTTCATCGTTGCGTTTCATGAGTTGTAATGTTAGATAAATTTTGGCGGGAACCGATAAAAATAAGCCCCCCGCAATCAAGCCCGCTACCAGCGCAATGCCTTGCACACCATACCCCGTTACAATATCGGTGAAAATAACCAGCCCAACCCCAACGGCAGCAACGCCTAAGCCCACAATAATGAGGGTGTACATGAGGCGGCTGAGCGATGTTTCATTCATGGTGGCTTACCTTGCAGGTGTTCAATGGAATGGCTTCATTATCCGCCTCCCTGAAATTCGGGGTAATTGATGCTTATCAATCTTGTGCCAGTTAACCTGTAATCTGATTAGAAAGCACGCAATTACTTGGCAAGTAAACGATCAATAATTTCCATAACTGCAACGCTGTCTGACAAAGGCATGATGGCACTTTCGAGCTTACCACCTTGCACACACTGGCGAACTTCTTCCGCTTGGTAGTGATAAGCATTGCCTGAATAAAGCACATTCACTTTTTTGCCTGCTCCTGCCTTTAAAAGTGGCAATAAGTATTGATGGAGTAGGTGTAATACTCCCGATTCTCGGATATGGTCTTTTTTACTTGGCGCTTGTGCAGGGCTACGCGATATGGCCTGTGAGGTAAAAATCCTCAAGCGGGAAGGACGATAAATCGGGGTATCCAACTCAATTCGGGCTTTGCTGCCCGAAACACTCAAATTATTAGCCAAATCAGCAATCAGGCTTATAGTGAACTGTGCAGTGATTTTATCTTGCCAGCCTAGGGTAATGGCTGCCTGCTCATCTACCCCTCCCTCTGCACGGATGAGTACGCCATTTACGTAATCTGGTTTGCCCAACAGATACACAGCCAAAGAAATGGGGTAAACACCACGATCCAGTACTGCGCCGCCCCCCATGGCCTTGTTAAATAAATGATTGGATTCTGATGGTACTTCCTGTATGCCAAAACTGCCATTTAGCATACGTATTTCACCCAAATCGCCAGCGTCCACCCTGTTTTTGAGCTGTTGAACAGCAGGGTTAAAGCGTGTCCACATCGCTTCCATACAAAAAACACCGTTTGCCTGCGCCGCTGCGCGGATCTCTGCCGCTTCGGCTGCATTCATGGCAAAGGGTTTTTCAACAAGTACGGCTTTTGCAGCGGCAATACACATAAGTGCTTGCAACTTATGTACGTTAGGGGGGGTGGCGATGTAAATCGCATCGACGTTTTCGAGGCAGGCAATTTCCGCGTAACTGCCACAGGTGGCATCTACCTTTAAGCCTGCTGCAAACGCTTTAGCTTTCTCTTGAGACCGAGAAGCAACTGCTACGATCTCATGATCATCCAATGCCTTAAGACCCAAAGCAAACTTGCCTGCAACAAAACCTGTGCCAAAAATTCCCCAACGAAACTTGCCCACTTGTTTTCATCCTCCAGTATATGATTGATATGATTGGGTCTGGCTTTGAAAAGTACCATGTTGTATCTGGAACAAATACCCCCGCTTTTGATGGCGGGGATTAGCGCAGTCGCAGACCACCATTAAACTTAATGCTTATGCAAGCGTTCAATCATTTTTTCGATTGAGAATGCTAAAAAATTACGCGAATCGCTGCCGTATTTTTCTTTAGACTCCAGAGTGCTCGGTAATGCACGTATAGGCTCAAAAGTAGTGGTAAGTTTATAGGGTTCGCTGGTTTCTCCCGCGTTTTGCATTGCCAGCGCCAGCTCATTTACATGCAGAACAAGATCAGCGGGAATGTGACTGCGCCTATTGTTTTCTATAGCGTCGGCAAGCTCAGCGACCCCTCTGAAAAAATCCATGAAAACCAGTTCTCGCTTACTCAACATTTTTATGAGTAAGCCCAAGATGCCACGCTCTTTGTGTTTCCATTCTCGCAGACGATCTGGATATTGTGAAATGGGTTTGCTAACCAGTTTTTGTTTCTTACCCCCTACGCCAAAAATCCACTTTAGCAAATTGCTGGCACGCACACTATGTGCTTTGCGTGCATTCAGGCTCAACTGGGAAAAACGCTCAAGATAAACCGGGGCTGCGTAGTGCCAACACTCATTGGCGGTTAATACACCTTCATCGCCGACAATTTGGATTCGGTGGTCATAGGTACCAACGATGCTGCACGTCAGGCGTGCCACAACACCAGATTCAAAGACGATGCACGCAATGGCGAGATCAGGTGTATTAGCCGGGTTCAGAGGCAAGTCGGTTTTATCGGGAACAACACAGGAAGAAAAACTGCTGATGCTCTTTGCAGGTCCGAAAATCGAGCAAATCCAAGTGAGGTAGTACCCAGAGTGTTCCAGTGTGCAACCGGTTTCATATTCGTTCAAATACGGCCAGCGAATGCCACGGGCATTCTTCCAATTCTCTGGTTTCATGCGGTAAATGGGGTTGTCGTCGAGTTCGGCATACACAATACGCGGCTTACCAACTGCGCCGTCCTCCACGGCTTTCCACAGGGTTTGTGCTGTTTCACTCAACACGCTGCAAGGTGCGCCTGATACCATAAGCCCTTTCTGTTCTGCTAAAGCAAGCACTTCTCTTGCCTCATCTAAGTTCATGCCAAGCGGCTTTTCACAATACAGGTGCTTACCTGCATTCAGTGCCATCATATTCACGCGATGATGATTTTTTGGTTCGGTCAGATTGACAACAATCTGTACCTCAGGGTCAGCCATGAGTGCTTCCGTTGAGTCGTATACGCGGATTTTGTAATGATTGGCTAGAATGTCAGCACGCTCGCGCTGTAAATCTGCAACGCCCAACAGGGTTAAATTATTGTGATAATGAAGTGTTTCCATGTAGGGATCCGCTACGTAACCACAACCAACGATAGCAATTTTCATTGTCTCTCTTCCATGACAGTTGTTATAAAATTGACGTTTGAGGGAACAATTTCATTATCCGCCCCCCGGTAATTCGGGGTAATTGATGTTTGTCACTCTTGTGCCAGTTAACCTGTAGTCTGATTAAAAAGCGTTCTTTTGCTTGAACTTCGGTGGCTTTGTGCATATATTAGAAAAATCTAATATTTATTGATGATGGGCTATTACGATGAAACGCTTAAAAAAATTAATGCTGCTGGGGCTGTTATGGTTGGCAACGACCATGACGGCAAGCGGCGCAGAGCAGGGTAATAACCTCAAGCTTACCTTGGTATATGACTCGCCTTATGGGTTTGAAGAGACTCTGGAGTCTTTGCGTAACAGTATTCATGCGCATAATTTCCGCGTATTTCCTGACCGTTATCTCGAAGAAGGTTTGGTGGATGAGTTTTCCGTGAATACGCGTCAGGTCAGTGTCCGGTTCTGTAATTTCAGCGATTTGCATCAGGCGCTCCAGATTGAGCCACAAGTCGGTGTAGTGTTGCCTTGCACCATCACTGTGATTGAAAACGAAGCTGGCAAGGTGCAACTGTTGACGGGCAATGTTCAAGCCATGTTGACACTGTTTGACAACCCGGATTTGACCGCCGCGTTCCAGGATCTGGAACACAAGTATCAGGCTATTATTGATGAGGTGACGCTATGAAACGTTTAACTATCGGTTTCTGGAGCGTATTGCTTGCAGTGCTGTTGGCTGTTCCGGCACAGGCGAACGAGAAATTGCTGACGGCACGTTCCCCGCAGGCATTTGATCTTGCCTTGGAACAAGTGCAGACCGTGTTGAAAAAACACAATTTCACCGTGGCACATATCCAAAAATGTGACGGTGGGTTAAAAGACATGGGCTATACCACGGATAATTACAAGATTGTGTTTTTCGGCCGTTTGGAAGAGGTGCGCGAGTTAAGTAAAACGCACCCCGAATTAGTTCCCTTGTTTCCCTTTAAGCTGGCTGTATACGCAGATGGCAAGGATACGCGGTTTTCGGTGTTGAATCCTGCCGAACTCGCTCCCTTGTTGGGTGCCGATAAAGCATTGGCAGAGCAGTTAGTTGCATGGGAACGCGATTTTCGTGCGGTCTTGAGTGATATGGAAGTCGTGCAAGTGGCACACGCTGACTAAACCTCGCTTAGGCAGTTGCGCTGTAAACGCGCAATTGCTGCCCCAGTTTTTGCAGCATCACGTCCCGTTGTTGCAGGGCTTTTTCTTTGTGCAGTAATTGTTGATTAAGCTGCGCGATAATGGTGTCTTTGATATTGATCACTTTGTCGCGCTGTTCCAACTTGTGTTCCCATGCATGGTTAACCCGATCACGTTCTTGCGTTTGATTTGCCATAGTTGTCAGGGTGTCGAGCTGTTGTAATAAGCTGTTTTCTTGGGCGTGCTGTTTGTCGGTGAGTTCACTGATGGCGCTGATGTGTTGCAACAGTAACGCTTCACGGCTGGCATGTTGTTGCTCGCGTTCGGTGAATTGTTCTTCACGGCGTTGTAGGGCTATTTCGCGTTCGTTTAAGCGTTGCTCATGGGTTTGCAGCAATTGCTGTTGTTCCAGTATCGACTGGTCTTTGGTTTGCAGGGTTTTGTCACGTTCGCTGAGTTGCTGTGCAAACTGCTGTTGCTGGTGTTCTTGCCGCTGGATGACCTGATCTTTTTCCAGAATTAACGTGTCTTTGTGTTGCACCAGCTTGGCGTATTCGGTGAGGTGTTTTTCCTTGTCGAGTAAGGTGATTTCCAACTCGGCAACCCGTTGGTGGTGGTTGTCGATGTGCTGTTGCTGGGCGAGCAGGCGTTGTTCCAGTTCGTTGAGATGGGCTTGCAGCGCTTGAATCGACAGGTCACGTTGCTGAATTTCTTTATCGCGTTCTTGAAGTTGTAAAAACTGTGCGGCAATTTGTGCGTCACGGCGTTGCAGGCTGCGTTCCCGTTCGTTAATGGTTTGGTCGCGGGCGGTAAGTTGCTGGTCTTTTGCGAGTGTTTGATTATTTTGTTCCAGTAGCAGTTGTTCGCGTGTTTGTGCAATACGGTCTTTTTCGTGCAGCAGGCGGGTTTGTTCGGCTAACTGCTCATTGCGCAAACTGATTTGATCAACTTTGCGACGTACTAGGCTGTCACGTTGGTGAATTTGCTGATCTTTCTGGAAAATCAGGTCATCGCGGCGTTGTAATAGGCGGTCAAAATCACGCAGCCGCCGATCACGTTGCAGGATCTGCTGGTCACGTTCTTGGAGGTGGCGGTCACGTTCGGAAAGATGGCGATTGCGCTCGCTTAGCAGTTGTTCCTGGGTGTAAATGCGTTGTTGGTGGTCGCGAATCCAGCGATTGAGTGCTTCGAGTTGTTGGCTGAGTTCTTGAATGCTGGTGTCGCGTTTGCCGATTTGTTTGTCGCGGTTGTCGATTTCACGGTCGCGTTTGCCGATGTGATTGTCTTTTTCTTCAAGGCGGCGATTTCGGATGTGAATTTGGTCTTCACGTTCCAGAATGTACTTTTCTTTCTGGCTGGCAAGTTGCTCGATTTCGCGCGAGTGGTTCTCTAATTCGCGAATAATTTGGTCACGTTCTTGAATGACAGCCTCTTTTTGTTGGAGAGCCGCATCACGTTGGGCAAGCTGTTGGTCGCGTTCTTGGGTGCTGTGTTGATTGCTCAGGAGCAGTTGTTCTTTTTCGGTGAGCAATTCTTCCTTACGCGCCATGTGTTGGTCGCGCTCGCGTAAGGAATGTTCCAATGTATCAATGAGTTGATCTTTGCTGTGCAGCGCTTCATTAAGCGTCAGGAGCTTGGCTTCAGTGTGTTGCAAACGTTCATAAGCATCACGCCAGCGATCAATTAGGGTTTGTCGGTCACTGGCGGTGAGAAAGCGGTTGCCTTCGATTTTCTCGATAAGAGTCTGTTCTTCGCGATTCATTGTTATAATGTTCTACTTATCTGTTTATGCGCTATCATAAAGCATAATGTGTTAAAAATAACGTGGCATGAACCAAATAAAGACAGCAACCAAACGGGTTATTAGCACTCTAAGGCGATGAGTGCTAAGATAATGCTATAAGTAAATTGAGGAGATCACGCATGACTAACGCCATGATGCTCAAAGGGCAAACACTTCCGGTTCCCGTGGGGAATCTGGAAAGTTACATCCATACGATCCACGCCATTCCGGTTCTGGAAGTAGAGGAAGAGCGTGAGTTAGCTGAACGTCTGAAATATGCCAGTGATTTGGAAGCAGCCCGTCAGCTCATTTTGCACAACTTACGCTTTGTGGTGAAAGTGGCGCGGGGGTATAGCGGGTACGGCTTACCGTTGGGCGATTTGGTGCAGGAAGGCAACGTTGGCTTGATGAAAGCAGTGAAGCGTTTCGACCCTGATATGAATGTACGACTGATTTCGTTTGCGGTGCATTGGATTCGCGCGGAGATCCATGAGTTCATTTTGCGCAACTGGAAAATCGTCAAAGTGGCGACCACTAAGGCGCAACGCAAACTGTTCTTCAACTTGCGCAGCAGCAAAAAGCGCTTGGGTTGGTTGAATCAGGAAGAAGCGCAGTCGATGGCAGATGATTTAGGGGTGACAACTGCCGAAGTGCTGGAAATGGAAAAGCGTATGAGTGCGCATGATGTGTCATTTGATCTCAGTATTGATCAGGATGAAGACGATTCTGCCAATTTTTCCCCTAGCCAATATTTGGTGGCAGAATCGGCGGACCCGGCAGAAACCTTGGAAGCGGAAGAGTGGGATGCTTATACCCGTGGACGTTTCCAAACAGCCTTGGCTAACTTGGATGCCCGCAGCCGTGATATTTTGGCGAGCCGTTGGTTGGTTGAAGAGAAAGCAACCCTGCACGAGTTGGCAGAAAAATATAGCGTATCGGCAGAGCGGATTCGCCAGCTTGAAAATGCGGCGGTGAGCAAGTTGCGCTTAGCCGTGGTGGAAGCCGCATAAAAAAAGGTCGCATTAGCGACCTTTTTTATAACACTGAATGCTTAACCCAAAAAAGCGACCGACAGGAAGCTAAACCACGAAAAAGCAATCAAACCTACCACAATCAACATCGGAATGCCGAAATCCCAGCTAAACATACCTACATACCTCTAAAATACTTATGTGCATAAGAGGATAAAGGAATGCCGCCCTCCTGACAAGATCAGGAAGCGCTAAAACCAGCGGCACGCGCGGGACAGGGGGCGGAGCTGGGTGTTAATTCAGCCGGAAAAAACCACCGAAAAGAAGCTGAACCAAGAGAACAAAATCATTGCAATCACAATTGCAAAGGGCAAGCCATAATCAAAACTAAACATGGTGGTCTCCTTCCAAATATCTTCAGTAATCAATGTGTGCAGTGTGCCTGAAGTGATAGGGTTGAAACCTTGACATGGCTCAAGGATTTCAGCGGGCGATGACAACTTCATGAAAAATATTATGAATACTTGATTTATGTCAGGAATCTGCAATCATGCTGCACATGATCAGCTTGAACCAACTAATCCTGCGCACTGACGTAAGTGGGATGCCGTTGGAATGGATTCATTTCCAAACGGCAGTCAAACTTTATTATTCTGAGCAAGTGGCTTACACCTGCGGGACTCCCATTCTCGCCATTCGGGGCGGTATCAACGCCATCACCGGGCAACGTAGCCGGATTATCCTGAATTCCATCATTGCCACACACGGCAGCAAGCAACAATTACACGAGTATTATGTACCACCACTCAGTAACCCCTTGCTGTTTCGGCGCGATAACCATATTTGCCTGTACTGCGGGCAACATTTTCAGGAAAAAGATTTATCCCGTGACCATGTGCGCCCTTTAGTGCTAGGTGGTCCCGATCGTTGGACCAATGCTGTCACTGCGTGTAAATCGTGTAATAGCCGTAAAGGCGGACGTACCCCAGAGCAGGCGCACATGCCCTTATTGGCTGTGCCATTCCAACCCACGTATGCAGAATATATTTTTTTGCAGGGGCGCAATATTCTCGCGGATCAGATGGAGTTTTTGAGTGCGCATTTCCCCCGAACCAGCAAATTACGTGAGCGCGGGCAATTGGGCGGATTTTAGTTGCGCTGCCACGCGGATTTTTGCCTATAGTCATAGCGTGTTCATCAAGGAATTGCTCCATGCCTGAGTCAAGTTCGTTCTGGAGTTGGTTGTTGTCGTTGTTTCGGCCGCGTCGTCCGGCTCCAGTGGTACCGGCAAGTCCACCGCCGGTTACTCCGCCTCCCAGTGTTACGTCACCGCCAATCGCTACCGAACCGGAACGGGCGGCTATTGTGGCAGAATTACAGGATGCTCCTGCTTTGCCGCCCCCGCCGCCACGGCGACCTCCCGCATTAACCCCCTTAGAGAATACGCCGCCATTACCGGATATTGATGTGGGGATATTGGAACAGGTGTTGCCACAGGAAGGGCCGAAGTTAGGTTTTCGGCTATTGTGGAATAACCATCCAACAGTTGAGACGGGGGAAACCTTTCCGTGCCGCGATGCTGAGGGCAACCCTCACTTTGGGAATCAGTGCGCCATCTTGATGGGAACGTGTTTATTGCGCAGTAATTTGTTGCAAGGCTATGACAAAACCACCTGTTGGTATCGCGGGCATAAAGGTCACACGTTACGGGCACGTGAGGTGGCAGATTGGATGCGGCGTAATCCTGGGCGTTTTGGAGCGGTGGAAATTCGTCGCAATGTATCGTGGGGGGCATTCAAGGGGCGCACGGGATTTGTGTGTTTTCATAATTTTTGGGGGGAGGGCAACCAAGGGGATCATATTGACTTGTGGGATGGCACGGGCATTTTGATGCGTGAGAAAAACCCGGATTGGGAAGGCCCGGCTCTGGCAGATGGTTCCTTGGACTATTTTGAGCGTTCGGAGGAAGTATGGTTTTGGCCCGTCCATTAATCTGCGCTGTGGCCTGCGTGTTGCTGTTGACAGCTTGCGAACCTGAGCGACAGCCTAATACGCAAGCGCTGGTGTTGCCTGAGCGTTTTACCACCCCGCACGTGACGGATCAGGCTCAAGCCGCAGGTTTGACCTTGGTGTTGAGTGATAATGGCGGTGGGTGTCAGTTGCAGGTGGGGAAAACGGCGCCGCCTGTTTGGCTTAAGCCGATGGCACCGTGTTATTTCATGAAGTCACCGGGAGCGGCACAAGCGCAAGTTTACCGGCATGATAAAACGACTGCGGTAGTGGCGGTGGTGGGGACACCCGTCAAAGGTAATCGTTGTGGGCGGGAGGTGCAGGGTTTGGTCATCAAGGGCGGGGCAGTAACACCTTCTGCTTATGTGATGCAGGGCAGCGTCCACTGCGCTGATCAAGGCTTACAAAATTTCCAGTATGAGTTATTTGCAAAATAAAGGGGTGGGAAAAGTTAATCGCCTTCTACAACAAAACTTGCGCCAAAGTTGGCGGGGTAACGGCTACGGAGTTTAGTCTGCAAGGTTTCAGCTTGCTTGCGTGAAGAGAATGCGCCGACCCGTAATTTGAACATTAGTCCACGCGGTGTGTTTAAACTGACCAGATAAGCATCATAACCATCTTGGGCAAGGGCATCGCGCCAACCGTACAATTGTCTGGAATCATAACCCGCCGCTACCTGTACGGCGTAGCGATTGGTGGTATAGCGTGTGTCTTCGCGGTCGCGAATGACGGGGGTGGGCTTGCGTTGTTGCGCTTGAATGTAGTTATTGCTGGGTTCCCATACGTCGTCGTTGCGGGGATTGTTGTTATTACTGCTGCCAAGATTCCACTCTGAAAGGTTAGGGCGATAATTAATAAAAGGTAGTTTTCCTGCTTTATACAAAACCACAAGCGTGACCACGCCCACTACCAATATCAGGGAATGAATCATTTTAAAGACAAAGCCGCGCTGTTGACGGAAGGAACTCGATGACACGCTACTGGAATGCTTCACTCCGACCTCTTTTGACCTATTGCTGCCCTATGACTATAGCCAAAAAGACAGGGATAAGGGAGGTTGAGTTGCGTTAAAATTCATGGTTTCGGTCATGAATGGATTGGCGATGACTTCCGACATCTGGAATGCTGACTTCGATACCTTACATCCCTGCTTTCAGCAGTTACGTAACCGTTGTTGTTGGGCAGGGTTAACGGACTGGCCTGCGTGTGAATGCTTGAATCAATTATTGCCAGCGGCGTTGTGCGCTCAGTCGGGGTTGCCAGTGCGTTTTTTTCCGCAAGATAATACGCTGCCATTTCCTGAGTTGTATTATGAAGAGCGTATTTTTCAGCATGGCATGGTGGCGACTCGTGCGAATTGGCACGATTTTTTTAATGCCCTAATGTGGAGTGTATTTCCACAGACCAAGGTGATGATTAATGCTTTGCACGCGGCTGACATCCAGCAGTACGGTAAACCGCGCACGCCTCAGCGGGATGCATTGACGGTGTTGGATGAAAGCGGGGTGATCATTGTTGCCAGTCGGCGTGAGTGTCTGCAATACGTGATGGATTTCGCGTGGGAAACCTTGTTTTGGCAGGAACGGGCGGCGTGGGGGCAGGAAATTGCGTGTTTTATGATTGGTCATGCGACGCTGGAAAAAATGCTGACGCCGTATGTGGGGGTGACTGCCCATGCGCTCTTGGTGGAAGTGACGCCAGCGTTTTTCCACATGCCGCTGGCACAACAGCACGCTTATCTGGATCAGGTGGTATCCGGGCAATTGCAGCAAGGTAGCTTGGCTTCCACCGCTTGTATGAATCCGTTTCCGCTGCTGGGTGTCCCTGGTTGGTGGGACAATACGACGCCAGACTTTTACCGAAATACGGGCTATTTCCGTGGAAAAAACCGTGAGCGTGTGGTGCAAATCATTGCCGCATAATTTTCCGACCGTTTGGGGGGAAACTGCTTGCATGTTTCCTCTGCATCCCTAAAATGGGTTCGCATTATAATAATAAAGAAATACGATTATGCAGGTTGCGACATCCCATGCTCCAGCCGCACTGTTTGGCGAACGGCTGGTCAAACTAGGCAAACTAAAACCTTCTGATTTGGAACGTGCATTGCGGGCGCAGGCGGAAATTCGTCAGCCGCTGGGCAGTGTGTTAGTCCGTTTAGGAATGCTCACCGAACAAGAAGTCGCGTTCGTGTTGTCACGTCATCTGAATGTGCGCATGGCACTCAGCAAAGACTACCCTTCGTTACCCATCGAAAACCTCGGCATTGCCATTAATTACATGCGCAACGCGGAAATTGTTCCCTTGCAAGCGGGGGAAGAGCGTTTGGTCGTGGCAATGTCTAACCCGCAGGATGAATTTACCTGTCAGGCGATTTGCATGGCAAGCGGCAAATTGGTTGAGCCATTGTTGGGGCTACCTACTGAAATTCGTGCCAATATCGAGCGTTTGTATGGCGCGGAAGCCAGCAAAAAAGAATCGGGTGGGGATGGAGGCGACGAGTTTGAAATTACCAGCCAAGATCACAATCTGGATGACATTGAACACCTGAAGGACATGGCGAGTGAAGCGCCCGTGATTCGCTTGGTGAACCAGATTATGACCAATGCGATGAGCCAACGCGCGTCCGACATTCACATTGAGCCGTTTGAAACCCACCTGAAAGTGCGTTACCGGATTGACGGGGTGATTCACGAAGTCGAATCGCCGCCACCACAATTGACTGCCGCAATTATTTCACGCCTCAAATTGATGGCACGGCTGAATATTGCCGAGCGCCGTTTGCCGCAAGACGGGCGTATTCAACTCCGTGCGCAAGGCAAAGAAATCGACATGCGGGTTTCCACCGTACCGACCATGCACGGTGAAAGTGTGGTCATGCGTTTGCTGGATAAGCACAGCGTCAAGCTGGATCTGAATACGCTGGGCTTTTCCGATGACAATTTGCGCAAAGTGCAGCAGCAATTGGATGCGCCGCACGGAGTTATTCTGGTCACAGGGCCGACGGGTTCGGGGAAAACCACCACGCTGTATTCGGCGCTGACCCAGCTCAACACCCCAGAAAACAAAGTGCTGACGGTCGAAGATCCGGTGGAATACGAACTCGAAGGCATTAATCAAATTCAAGCGAACCCCAAAATTGGGTTGAATTTTGCCGACGCATTACGTTCCATTGTGCGCCAAGACCCAGACATTATTATGATCGGGGAAATGCGTGACGTGGAAACGGCGCGGATTGCGATTCAATCGGCGTTGACGGGTCACTTGGTGTTGTCCACCTTGCATACCAATGATGCTGCCAGCGGTATTACCCGTCTCATGGACATGGGGATTGAAGATTATCTAATCACATCCACGGTGAATGGCATTTTGGCACAACGTTTGGTGCGTCGTTTGTGTCCCCAGTGCCGCGAATCTCATTCGGTATTGCCGGAGATCGAGCAAGAACTCGGTTTGCGCCGTTATCAACCGGAGGGGGAGTTGCGTTTGTGGCACGCCAAAGGTTGCAGTGCCTGTGGCAATTCTGGCTACAAAGGGCGCAGTGCGATTCACGAAGTGTTGGTAATGGATGACCCTTTGCGCCGCTTAATCCTCAAGCACGAAGACGCGGGAGTGTTGCAAGAACAAGCGCGTAAAGGCGGAATGCGCACCATGTACGAAGACGGTTTGTACAAAGCCCTCAAAGGCGTAACCACGCTGGAAGAAGTATTGCGTGTGGCGGAGGAAACCCCGAATGCCCACGTATAGCTACAAAGCCATTACCCCCCAAGGTGTGGCAAAAGAAGGCAGGTTGGAAGCTGCGAATGAAGCCCAGGCGGCAGAAAGCCTGAATGCCCAAGGACTGATTCCGATCAAAATCGAAGCGGGGAAAGGTACGGCTAATGTGTCTTCCGGCACGGCACAGAAAAAATCCAGGGGTTTGTTTGCCAGCAAAGCGGTAAGTCAGCCCGACATTATGGCGTTGACGCAGCAACTCTCGACCATGTTGCGGGCAGGTTTGCCGCTAGACCGTGCCTTGGGCATTTTGCTGGAAATTGGCGATAAACCGGCGGTGCTGGAATTGGTGCAAGGTATCCAAAATCAGGTGCGCAGCGGCAAACGTTTCGCGGATTCACTGGAAACCAGCGGCAAATTTTCCAAGTTTTACATCAATATGGTGCGAGCAGGGGAAGCGGGTGGTTCGATTGACGATGCCTTGGCGCGTTTGGTGGAATACATGGCGCGTGCAAAAGAGTTGCGTGGCACGGTGATTTCGGCATTGATTTACCCAGCGATTTTGGCATTTGTGGCGGTGGTGTCGATTTTTGCGCTATTGGCGTTTGTTGTACCGCAATTTGCGCAAATGTTCGGTGACATGGGGGCGGAATTACCGACGATTACCAAGGTGGTGATGGGGACTGCGGCGACCTTGCGCGATTATTGGTGGGCGGTATTGGGCGGGTTTTTGCTGATTTTGATGCTGGTGCAATACGTATTTAGCAATGAAAAAGCACGTACCGGATTGGATCGCAGTATGTTGCGCTGGCCCTTGGTTGGTGATTTGGTCGGCAAGATTGAAACCGCCCGCTTTTCGCGCAGCTTAGGCACGTTGCTACACAATGGTGTGCCGTTACTCGGTGCGTTGAAAATTGCCAAAAATACCGTGGGCAACCGCGTCATGGCAGCAGCAGTAGAGGAATCTGCCGATAGCCTTAAGCAAGGCGAAAGCCTCACCCGTACA
This sequence comes from Thiothrix winogradskyi, assembly GCF_021650935.1. Classification (NCBI taxonomy): domain Bacteria; kingdom Pseudomonadati; phylum Pseudomonadota; class Gammaproteobacteria; order Thiotrichales; family Thiotrichaceae; genus Thiothrix; species Thiothrix winogradskyi. The sequence continues at coordinate 1,502,098 of NZ_CP091244.1, forward strand.
TTATTAAGCAAAGGCGTGTTCCCCCCTTACGCCTTGCACATGTTGCGTGTCGGGGAAGAAACCGGGCGCATGGAAGAATTACTGCGTGAAGTTGCCGATATTTATGACGATGAAGTCAAAACGTCGGTGAAACAGCTATTAGCCCTGCTGGAACCGGTGCTGATTCTGATCATGGCAGTTGCCATTTTGGTGATTATTGGGTCGGTATTGTTGCCGATGATCAATATGGCTGATTTGGTTAAGTAGTTTCCCAAGAAAACCACAAGCTATTGAAATTATAATAAATAACAAGGAGTTAATATGCAGTTCCAATCTAAACCACGCCTGTCTGCTACCCAACGCGGCTTCAGCTTGATCGAATTGATGATCGTGCTGGTAATTCTCGGCTTGATTGCCGGGATCGTCGGGCCACAAGCCATGAAATACCTCGGCAAGGGCAAAGGGCAGTCAACCAAAGTACAGATTGAAAACATCAGTGCCGCGCTGGATATGTACCGTTTGGAAGTGGGCAGTTACCCCACTTCCGCCGATGGTTTGAAAGCCTTAGTGACTGCACCTTCCAGTGCGCGTGGCTGGAATGGCCCTTATTTGAAAAAAGGCGATGTGCCTAAAGATGCGTGGAACAATGACTATCAATACAAACGCCCCGGTAGTAACGGTCAGCCGTATGATTTGTTGTCATTTGGCGCGGACGGTGCAGCCGGTGGTGAAGGCGAAGATGCCGATATTACGCTCTGGAAATAACGGTTTCACTCTGCTCGAAGTCTTGCTGGTATTAATTATCGGCGGGCTATTGATGGGAGTGGTGGCAACCTCACTCTCCGAAGGGCCGGTGTTACGCAAAAGTAGCCGCGAAGTCGCGGCGAGTTTGCGTCATGCACGGGCGCAAGCGGTGATGCGTCAACAGCCGACGCTGTGGAAAATGCACATTCAGGAAAAACGTTTCTGGATTGAGGGGGGTACAGCCGATACGGAACGCCATCTCAGTGCCGCGATTACCGCCAAAATCAACACCACTTCTTCCGAAGTCGATGCCGCCAATCAGGGCGGCATTCGCTTTTTTCCTGATGGCAGTTCCACTGGTGGCTCGGTGGAATTGACGCACAACCAACAGACCTACAAGGTCAACGTGGAATGGGTGACGGGGCGTGTTTCAATCCAATAAAGGTTTTTCCCTGCTCGAGGTGCTGGTCGCTTTCGTGGTCATGGGTTTGGTGGTTGGGGTTTTGCTGCAATTATTTGGCTCATCCATGCGCAGTGTGGCGTTGGCGGATGAATACAGCTTTGCCATACAGGTCGCTGAATCCCGCTTAGCGGCGGTGGGCAATGACATTGAGGTGGAGGAAGGCAACGTCAGCGGTGAAGAACAAGGTTCCGGCTACCGTTGGGAGGTGCAAATGTCCCCGCTCGAACTCGGCGAAGCGTTGGAAAAACTACCCGTTTCCTTGCAGCTTTACCGGGTGGAAGTCGTCGTGACCTGGAAAAGTGGCGATAGCTCGCGTGAGTTCCACCTCTCTTCCCTGCGTTTTGGGGAGGCAATATGAGGCAACGCGGTTTTACTTTGCTGGAAATGTTGATTGCGTTTTCGTTGGTTTCCTTGCTGTTTCTCGCCTTATTCGCCAGTTTCAACACCATTGGGCGCAGTTGGGATGCGGCAGATACGCGCATGAATAAAACCGAAGACATGCGCCTGATCAGTGACTTTCTGCGTCGCCAGTTGGGGCAGGCGATGGTGGTGCGTATTGCCGGTGAAAAAGAAGCCAAAGTGTATGCGTTTGAGGGAACGGCAACTTCCTTGCGTTATGCCGCGCCGTTGCAACCCTTGCAGCATCAAGGCGGCGTGTTTCTGATCGAACTCAATATTGTGGCGGGCAAAGACGCTAAAAAACTGGAAATGCTGTTCGCCCCGTATCGCCCGGAACTGACGTGGGAGGATGCGTTTGCAGAGGCAGAGCCAGTATTGATTTTCGAGGGCTTGCAAGCGGCTGAGTTTGAGTATTTCGGTGCGGAAGCAGAGGGCAAAGACCCGGATTGGACATCCGATTGGGAAGACAAGCCGCGCTACCCCGATATGCTGAAACTCACCTTGGCGGATAAAGAACGTGCTTGGCCTGAGCTGTTGGTGGATTTGCCACAGGTAACTGATTATGCGAAATAAACAATCCGGGGTTGCCATGATCGTCGTGTTATGGATGATCATGGTCATGATGACGCTGGCTGCCAGTTTGTTATACGCCACGCGCACCGAAACCAGCATGGTGGATTACGCTCGCCGCAGTGCGCAGGCACGAGCTGTGGCGGATGCGGCGGCACATTACACGGTGCTGCAATTATTCCTGCCCAATAAAGAGCGGGAACTCAAGCTTGGCGGTGCGCCTTTACTGTGGGAGTACGAGGGTATGAAAGCCGAAATCCGGGTGGTGGGTGAAAACGGTCTTATCGACATCAATTACGCCAGCCGCCCTTTACTGCAATTGATTTTTGAGCAAGCGGGTTTGGATGAACAATCTACCCAAAACATGCTGGATATTCTGGAAGATTTCCGCGATGTTGATGATCTCAAACGTATTAACGGTGCAGAAGATGGGGATTATAAGAATGCAGGCTTGCTGTTTGGGGCAAAAGATGCGCCATTTGAACGCATTGAGGAATTGCAACAAGTCTTAGGGATGACACCGCAGCTTTACCAAGCCATGACGCGCTTTCTCACGGTGAATTCTGGCGCGGCAGGCATTAATCCCATGTTGGCTCCACGTCAAATGCTGCTGCTGCTGGCGGAAGGTGATGCCGCTAAAGTTGATGCTTATATGCTTCAGCGCGAGGAGTCCGAGGGGCAGTACGTGCAACCTGATTTCGGGGGGGCGTTTATTGATGCCAGCCAACAGCCTTTGTATCGGATGCAAATCAGAGTTTATACCGACGAAACCGCTCCCCCGTATTTTGAAGAGCGGTCGTTGCGCCTAAGACCTGGGCAAACCCCGCCGTTTGTTAATTATTTCCGTATCTTGCAAGAATCTTCCGCGCAGTTTGAGTAAGGGTTGCGGCTTCAATCCAACGTTTCAGGCTGCCTTTCTCCGCATCCACCAAGGGCGCGACCGCTAACAGATACGCCAGGAAGGTGAGTAAGAAACCGTAGAACATCACGCTGGCATTGGTTTGCCAGTATTCGGTGAGGATACCGACGCTGGCAAAGACTGCGGCAAGCGTTACCATCGTGACTAGGGTGGCGCACTTGCTCATGCCAATTTCCAGCAATAGGTGATGCAGGTGATCACGTCCGGCTGCAAAAGGTGAGCGGCGACTCCGTAAGCGCACCAGAATTACCCGCACCATGTCCATCAGTGGCAGGGCAATCAACCACAGGGCGGTGACAGGGCGGAAGGCTGGGTGCGCAGGGTCTTGCGTGCCTTCAATGAGCAACCAACTGATACTTAAACCGATTAGCATGGAACCGGCATCCCCCATGAAAATTTTCTCTTTAAACGGTGGTAGCACCAAGTTATTCATTAGATAGGGAATCAGAGCAGCGACGAATATCACGCTAATACTCAACAGCGTGCTATGCGTGGAGAGGCTAAACAAGGTGATCAAACTCAACAAGGTGACTAAGGCAATGGATCCTAATAACCCATCAATGCCATCGATCATATTGAAGGCATTAATCACGCCCAATACGATTAAGACGGTGAACGGGTAGCTAAAGATGCCCAAGTCGATTTCACCCATTCCCAATAAATCGCCTAAGTTGGCTAATGACACACCAGTACCAATGCATAATGCCAAGGTGAGCAGTACTTGCATCACAATCCGCAATTTGACCGAAAGGTCTTCGGCATCATCCGCGACTCCTAACAGCACGATACCTAAAGCGCATAACAACCAACTGGTGATAACGGCATCATTAGGCAGCGTTAGCATTACTGCTGTTGCGACCCCGATGAAAATGGACATACCCCCGATTAACGGGACAGCACCCTTGTGTTGTTTGCGGCCTTTGGGAATGTCTAATAATTTGGCGCGATGCGCCACGGGTTTTAGTAAATGGAGTGCTATCCATGTCACGCATACACTCGTGATTAGCGATATTATAAGCATATTGTCCTCGGAGTTTCTGACTAGCTTTCTTATTTTGTGATTGTAGTCACTGATAATCGATTTTAGTTATTTCTTGACGCTAAGTGAGCAATAATTCTGATTAGTGGAGGGGGCGCTATTAAGGGAACAGATAGGCGGTAGTTTATCTGCCATTGGTCAGAATCTTAGGATTATTCGCTATTGTTGTGCTAGTTTGATTCACCAATATTAATAATAATTTTAATTAATGAATTGGCGGTTTAACCGATAACGGTTAAGCTGTTTTTATCATTGAACCATTTATTGAGCAATATGATAGATTTGCACAGCCACATTTTGCCCGCGCTTTGTGATGGTTCCCAGAGTTTGGAGACCTCGTTGGCAATGGCACGTTTAGCCGTTGCCGATGGCACGACACATTTGGCTTGTACCCCGCATATTTATCCGGGGGTATATGACAATTCCACTGAAATCATTGCCAGTGCGCTGCGGATGTTGCAAGTGGAGTTGTATTCACGTGATATTCCGCTGCGCTTGGTGATAGGGGCGGATGTCAGGCTGGTGTCTGGCGTGCTGGAAGGCTTACAGTGCGGGACTGTCCCGACGCTGGATAATTCGCGCTACTTCCTATTAGAGCCTTCTCATAGCTTGCCAGTACCCCATTTCCTGCGTCATATTGAAGCGTTTCTCGCGGCGGGTTACGTGCCGGTGATTACCCATCCAGAGCGCTTACGTTGGTGTGAGGCGAACTATCACGAGTTTATTGCCGCAGCACAAATGGGGGCGTGGTTGCAGGTGACGGCGGGTGCTATTGCAGGCACGTTTGGGCGCACCGCAAAGCGTTGTGCCGAGCGTTTATTATTAGACGGCGTGGTGCATATTATTGCGTCCGATGCACATAATGTGAATTATCGACCGCCGATTTTATCCGCAGGTGTCGACGCTGCAATCCGTATCACGGGCGATGATACGGAAATTATGCGGATGGTTAATGATAGACCATTAGCCATTTTAGATAATATCGACCCTAGTGAGGTATTATTACCCGCTGGCTTACCGACAAATGGGGCGGTAATCAATGCGGAGTCGGCTCAAAAGCCTTGGCTGGAACGTTTACTCGGTTAATGTTTGACTTTCAAGCAATGTTAACCATGTCTTCTTAATGAATTCGCCTAATTGCATGAATTCCACTTCACGGGCGCTGCCCCGTCGCCAAGCTAAACCGACTTCACGGTAACTCTCTTCTGGCAATGTCCAAATTTTAACATTGGTGCCGGTTAATAACGTTGAGCCTTTAACCATTTCTGGTAAATAAGAAATCCCCAAATCCGCATCAACCATTTGCGTCAGGGTTAGCAGACTGCTGGCGGTGAAGCGGCTGATTTTGTCCATGTCCTGCAAATGACAGGCGGAGAGCGTATGGTCACGCAGGCAATGCCCATCTTCCAATAACAAAATACTTTCGGGATTGAGGTCATTAAAAATGTGCCGTCTGGGGCGGGTGTGGCGCGTATCCTCCCGGCAGGCTAGGAAAAAACGGTCTTTGAACAGTGACAGAATTTCAACATTGCGCAGTGCATACGGTAAGGCAATGATGATGAGATCCAGCTCGCCATTCATGAGTTTTTCGTAGACCCGTTGGGTAATGTCTTCCGTCAGGTATAAGCGCAGATGGGGAAATTGTTGGCGTAAGGTGGGTAATACCCTGGGTAATAAAAATGGGGCTATCGTCGGGATAATGCCTACCCGGAGTTCACCCGTGAGGGGGGCATGATTGCTGCGGGCTAATTCGACCAGATTCTCTACATCCCGCAGGCAGCGTCGGGCTTCTACCGCGATTTGGCGTCCTATGTGGGTGACGGTGACATTCTTGTTGGTGCGGTCAACCAGTTGTACTTCCAAAATGGTTTCCAGCTCACGTATGGCGGTGCTGAAGGCAGATTGTGAGACGAAACAAGCTTCGGCAGCTTTGCCGAAGTGTTCATGGCTTTCTAGGGCAACGAAGTAGCGGAGTTGTTTTACGGTTGGCAGGTTCATGGCAACCTCGGTGGTGAATCGTTTTTGAGACTTACAATAAAGATAATATTCTATTTTCTGCATGATTGTAAAAAATCTTTTGAATGGGTGCGTGTTTGATTTTTTATGTTGCGAATTTTAAACAAGAAAATATATTTAATAACTTATTTCTATGATTAATAATAAGCATATGATATTTGTATGGTGATTGCTTATTGTCTATGATTTTTCATAAATTTATTAAATTGTTTCTCGTGCTTAATGGTGTCAAAAATTTATGAATCATGTGCGTAAAAATGTCATTTTTACTGGACTTGGTTATGCATTGCCCTTATTGGCAGCGTTAGCCACGATTCCGATTATTGTCATAAAACTTGGTGTTGATTTGTATGGGTTATACATTATTTGTATATCGTTGATCGGTTTTATGACCTTTGTGGATTTTGGTATCGGACAAACTGTCGTCAAATATGTAGCAGAATATGAGGCGACTGATCAACGTGACAGGGTTAAACCCGTATTGGGGGTGGCTTTGTTGTTGTACTTGCTTATCGGCTTGTTGGGGGTTATCTGCTTGTATGGGTTTGCGCCGCTATTGGCGCAAGGTTTGTATGCAGACGCGGATAAGCAAGCACTGGCAACTGAGGCGTTACGCATTACGACTGTGCCGCTGTTTTTGAGTTATCTTAACCAATTCTTTTTGAATATTTGTAAGGCTTACCATCGGTTTGATTTGCCCGCCATTATTCATAATGCGGGAAATTTGGGCGGTATTGTGCTGGCAACTGGCTTGCTGTTGGCGGGTTATGGGCTGCTTGAAGTGTTGTGGGGGTATGCATTTGTGCAATTTGTGGCAATTATTAGCGGTTATATCGCTAGTGTTGAGGTTTTGCCACAAGGTATTAAACCTCGCCCTGTGTTTAAGCAAAGCGTGTTTATGGATATTATTTCTTTTAGCTCGTATACCTTTCTGGGGAATTTGATTGGCTCTCTGGTATCGCGTGCCGATAAGTTATTGATTGGTATTGTGATTGGTACGGAAGCTGTCACCTATTATCAAATTCCATTTACGATTGCACAAATGGCGAATGGCATTATCCACACGCTGGTAAACATTACTTTCCCGCGCTTTACTGAGATGTTTAGCCTGAATGACCGTGAGGGCGTGTTGAAATTGTATCGGTTGGCGAATAATTTGGTGTTTTTGCTCAGTTTGGTGATTGCGGTACTGTTGATTACGGTGGGGGATGATTTCCTCGCATTGTGGATTTCTGCCGAATTTGCACAAAAAGCAGGGGTGGTCTTACAGGTAATGGCACTGTATTTCTTCCTGCATTCCAATACCGTGGTCGGCTATTGGGTGCTGCAAGGGGCAGGGCAGGCTAAATTAACCGCGTTGATCGCTAGCATTGGCGGAGTCGTATATTTTGCCGCACTGTACTATTTGGGGGGCAAGTATGGGTATATGGGGGCAGCACTGGCGTTGTTCTCCATGCTGATTGCTACCTCGCTTCAATATATTTGGATTGCACGTCGTATCGGGCATAGTTTTATCGAATACTTTGGGCAATTGTTAGCGTTTTTGCTGGGGGGCTATGCGGTTGTCTATTTACTGGAACATGTGAACGATTGGCTGAGCCATAGTGTGCTGGAAATTGTGGTGAGTACCACGTTGGGCTTGGGGTTGTTGGCTGTTGGTGTGTGGTTGCTGTTGGCACGGGATGGTGGGAAAACGAAAGGGCTAAAAGCTGTGTTAAACAGAGATTAGCCCTTTCAGTGTGATGTTGGTCGTGGCGTGAACTTGGTAATCAATTGTTGCGTCGAAAAATCAAGTACTCCGAATGACCTTCACAACAAGGGCTGAGGAATTGATCCACTAACTGGAAATTGTGTTGGGCAAAAACGTCGGTTACGTAAGCGGTTGATAGAAAGCAAGGGTAAGTTTCACCACTGCTTAGCCAACGTTCCATGTCTGCTGCGCTGAAACAATTTTCAGAGAAAATATCGAAAGCAACCACGCCACCGGGACGGGTGACGCGCCATAACTCTTGCCAATAACGCCATGTCGTTAAAAAAGGTAGGTAAACAAACACGCCATGAGCATGTACCAAATCTGCACTTTCTGATGCGGTAGGGGTGAGGCTGATGCCGTCAGCAGGTTGACGGATGACTGGGTAGGTGGCTTGCAGCCATTTTGTCCAGCCTGGATCCGTTTCGTAAATTTCGTAACGGTTGGGTTGCCCATGTTCCAGGACTTTCGCTAAGTAACGTCCTGTGCCAGGGCCAATTTCGACAATATTGGCTGCTTGCGTCGGGATACCATGATTCATGATGCGGGTTACGACCCGTTGTGCTTCGCCTACTTTGTTCCATAGCTGCTCCACATAGTCACCGACCGGTAGGTTGGCTTGTTGGGCGGCGCTTAGGGTCGCGTCTGCCGCAATATACCCCAGCCCTACACGCTTAATGGTATAGCCTTGTTGTTCTAGTAGTCGGCGAATGAGTGATTTAGCTTGTGTTAGCATGGGTATTCTCTGGTTAGTGTGTTTTTGATTTGGTGTGCGCATAGTATAAAAAGTTAGGTAGGGTATCAACGCATGTGGTATCAGCATACGTGTTATGCTCGCGCCTTCCTTGGGGAAATGGGATGATGATCAGTGAAATACCTACGTAAAAATGTGTTGTCCTCTGCGGTAGCTTACGCTTTGCCGTTAATAGCAGCATTGTTGAGTATTCCGTTGTTGGTTATGCATTTGGGAACGGATCTGTATGGGCTATATACGGTGTGTTTGTCACTGCTGGGTTTCATGGCATTGGTAGATTTTGGTATGGGGCAGGCGGTGATCCGTTATGTTGCAGACTATGAGGCAAAAGAACAGCGCAATCAGATACAGCCCCTTCTTGGTATGGCTTACAGTATGTACTTACTGATTGGATTGCTGGGGGCAGGAATTTTATATATGGCTGCCCCTTGGTTGGCAGTGGGTTTGTATCGGGAAGATAGTGGGCAACAGCTATTAGCGCAATCAGTATTGCAGATAACGGCTATCCCGTTGCTGTTCAGCTATGTGAATCAGTTTTTCTTAAGCATCTGTAAAGCCTACCACCGTTTTGATTGGCCAGCGTTAATACATAATGGTGCGCACTTAGGGGGCATTCTGCTGGCAGCCTTATTGGTGGTAATAGGACAACCCTTGCCGATAGTCTTGTGGGGGTATGCATTTACTCATGCTTTAGCACTCTTGGCTGGCTATAGGGCGGCACGGGTTATTTTGCCTAAGGATATACGTTTGGTGCCGACATGGCATCTCTCGATGCCAGCAGGCGTGTGGGGGTTTAGCGCCTATACGTTTTTGGGGAATCTCGTGGGCGTACTGACTTCACGCGGTGATAAGGTTGCTGTTGGCATATTGTTAGGGACGGAAGCCGTTACTTATTACCAAATCCCTTACACGATTGCCCAGATGGCGAACGGGGTAATGCACTCCCTCACACAAATTACCTTGCCGCGTTTTACCGAGTTACTGGGTAATAAGCAGCATAGTGCCTTAGGGTTGCTGTACCGGCAGGTGTTGGATGCCGGATTTATTCTAAGCATGACGATTGCCGTATTGTTGGTGACAACAGGCGAAGTATTTCTGACTTGGTGGATTTCTCCTGAAATGGCGGAAAAAGCTTATCCGGTGTTGGTGGTGATGGCAGGGTATTTTTTCTTGCAATCCAATACGCTGGTGAGTTATTGGGTGCTGCAAGGCGCAGGCATGGCGCGTCTAACCGCTGGGGTTGCCGTGCTGGATGCCACTGTCTATGCCGTCGCGTTGTATTACCTGAGTAGCTATTATGGTTATATCGGTGCGGCTGTTGCGTTGTTTTTCTTGCTCTTGGGGACGTTTTTACAATATTACTGGGTAGTGGAGCGGGTAGGTTGTAGTTACCAAGCGCATCTGTTCCGGTTGTTGGGATTTGGTGTCATTACCGTGGGAGCAAGTTATGCAATGATGTCTGCCGGGGCTTGGTTAGCATTGCCGCCGTTGGCTTATCTTGCCGTGAATGTCTCGTTGATCTTCGTATTGGTATTGGGTGGCGGCGGGTTATGCTGGTATTGGTATTACCGTTCCAGGTTGGCTACTTCAAAGTAGTGCGAGTAAGTACAGTGGAATACCACAGGGGCTGACACAATGGGTTGTAACATTATGAGCAGGGTGTTCCAGTGTCCCCAGAAATTGCCGGTAGCTCCGCTCAAAGTTAATCAGGGTTGGGTAGTGTTCAGCAATATGTTGCGCATACTGCGGCTGTTGAGCCACTAAGGTGGCAATTGCTATACCGAACTGCTCAGGCGGAACTGCTAGCCCTAGTTGGTGGCTATGCAGAAACTCGCGCAGCGAGGCAATATCGTTGGTAATGACGGGTTTGGCAAACGATAGGTATTTATGTAATTTTCCTGAGGATAAGCCGATTTCGTTGATGTTGGGGTCAGTTGAGTCGTAAAACACCAAGCCTATATCCGTGTGTTTGACGATATAATTCAGATCCGCAAGGCTTTTTTTGCCCATATTGAAATGGATGTGCGGGCAATGGGCGTAGCGCTCCATCATGGTTTCCGCAAAACCGTCGCTTGACCAGCCACTAAATAGAAACGTTATCGCCGTTTTGTCAGCAATGGCGCGAAACAGGGTGTCGGATAATGCCCATGATTCAATTGCCCCGATGTAACTTACCAAGGTCTGGCTGTGTTGGCGCAGGGTGTCAAACCACGCCAGAGAGGTGCTACTGGGTTCTACCGCCGGGATATAGGCATTGGGGACGTAACTGGTACTTTTCTTTGCAAGATCCGGACAGTGCTGTTTTAGCAAGGTGTGGCGGGTGGCATCTTGAATAATCACCTTATCCACCGCCGCGTAGCCGCTGTATAAATAACGGTGCAGTTTGCTTTTCCAGCAGCGTCTACCCAGTTGGTGCACCGGCACTTCTAGGCTGTGATGCACCAAATGTTGGGTGCGGGTTTTCAAATCTACGCCACACAGCTTGGCTAACTGGTAGAGTTTGATGTCACGCGGCTCATACAGAATGATCATGTCAAACTGCCGCCCAACCCGACCTAACTGCCAGGCTTTCTGTAAGGGATGTGCGCCAAAACGGTGGTTTTCTTGCAATAAGTGCTCAAAACCGTGGGTGTTGACCGCTGTGATCAGGTGATTTTCCCAGCCGTTTTGGTGCAGCACGTGCAGGGCATTGTAAACACTGGGATAAGTGTCTAGCCCACGTTCCCGCAGGACAGCGCCACTCTCGCCGGATAACACATGCAAGGCTTTCATGTGCCGCTCCCCGTTGAGGGATTGGCAAGAAACTGTTTGAGCATAGCGGCACTACGTTCCATTTGTGCGTCGTTGAGCGCCAAACCGCTGGGGATGTAAAAACCACGTCGGGCAAGGCGTTCCGCGACCGGGTAGCGGGCATTCCCGAATAGTCCCATGTTGCGCAGTACCGGTTGTTCGTGCATTGCCCAGAAGAATGGGCGTGTGCCGATGCCCAGTTTGCCCAAGGCATTCATGGCAGTTTTGGCATCAAAGGGTAAGTCATCATCCAGCACCACGCCGTATACCCAGTAGATATTCTCAGCGTAAGTCGTGTTTGCCAGTGGCAGTTGAATGCCCGCAACCCCTTCCAGCAGATGGGTGTAATAGCGCCCCATGTGGCGCTTGCGTTGCACGAATTCGTCCAGCCGTTCCAGTTGCGCCACGCCCAATGCGGCTTGCAGATTGGTCATGCGGAAATTCCAGCCGAGCTCATCGTGCAGGAAACGTTGTTCCGGTTTGAAACACAGGTTACGCAGGGAACGGCATTTTTCCGCCAGTTGCGGGTCATCGGTGGCAATCATACCGCCTTCGCCGGTGGTGATGTGTTTGTTGGGGTAAAAACTAAAGGTGCTAATGTCGCCGAAACTGCCGCAGGGTTTGCCTTGGTAGGTTTGCCCGTGCATTTGCGCGGCATCTTCAATGACCTTGAGGTTATACCGTTCCGCTAGGGTTAACAGTGGCTGCATGTCCACCGGTAAGCCGAAAATATGCACTGCCATAATCGCTTTAGTGCGCGGGGTAATCAGACTCTCGATCTGCTCAACGTCCATATTCCAGGTGACGGGATCGGAATCGACCAGTACCGGAATTGCCCCCGCCCGCACAATGGCGGCTGCACAGGAAATAATGGTAAAGGTGGGCATAATCACTTCATCGCCCGCGCCAATATCCAATGCCACGATGGCGGCATCCAATGCCACGGAACCATTGGCAACCGCAATGCCGTATTTACGCCCCATTTTGGCAGCAAACTGTTCCTCAAATTGTTTGACGAAAGGACCTTCTGAAGAAATCCAGCCGGTATCAATGCACTGGTTCAGGTAGGCTTTTTCATTGCCATTAAGGAGCGGCTCATTAACAGGAATAAAGTCGTGCATCGGCTTAACCTTTTTGGAATACGCAACAGACGCCCCACGTGTCTTCGCTGGGCGCAGTATCATTGAGCAAATCACCGGCATATAGGCGGCTAAACCCGGCATTGGCAGCAAACAGGTCAAGTTCCGGCAGCGAGAAATAACGCATGGGGTGGTTTTCGTTCAGGCGGGTGAATTGTGCATTGCTCAAGTCTTGCACGAATACCGTGTAGTTCACGTCCACGCGGTTTTCATTGGGGTGCATGACCGGTTCGGCAATGCGTGTTACGGCAATTTGCGCATCCTGCATCCGTTTGACCCGTGTATCCGGGCGTTGCTTGAGGACGGCTGGGGCATACCAAACATCGAACACAAACAAGCCGTTAGGATTGAGGTGTTCGGCTGCACGCGCAAACACGGCTTGCACATCGGCATTGCTTGTCATGTAACTGACCACGTGGAATAAGGACATTACCGCATCGAAGCGTTGCGTCAGTTGCACATGGCGGATGTCGGCTTCCACATAGTGGATGCGCTCGGATACAGGCGCTTTGGCAAGCATGGTAGCGCTACGTTCTACGCCGGTAATCGCGTAGCCACGCTCACTGAGTAATTGGGCATGTTTGCCAGTGCCACAACCAAATTCCAGCAGCGTTTGACCCTGTGGGGCGAAGCGTTGCAACAGTTTCGTTACGCTGTCAGCTTCCGCCGCGTAATCTTTGTCACGGTAGAGCAGGTCATAATAGCGGCTGTAGGCATCAAACGGTTGCAAGGTGTTCATCCGGTTCCCCATAGTTCAGGTGGGCAGGCAGGTTAGGTGTAAAGCGGGTTTTGTCGCCATCACCGGCAAACGGTCCTTGCTTGATTTCGATAATCTCGCTGGGTTCAATCATGGTGAAACCATGCCCGCCATACGCCAGCAAAATCACATCACCAGCATCCAGCACCCGACTGGCAAGGTAGTGTTGGGTATCGTCGTAAAAATCCACCCTGACTTTACCGGAACGGATCAATAGCACTTCCTTGGTAAAGTGCACTTCGCGCTTGACCGAGTTATGCACGTGGGGTTGGATAATATAACCTGCCGGGCGATTCATATAAGCCAATTGTTGGGAGAAATCATCGGGTGTGAAAAAGCGAATGCCTTCTGTTTGGAAATTGCGGCGCAAGATAATGGCAAGGGTAGTTTCCGCTACCGTGATTGTCTCTAACACTTCTCTACAGCCTCTAGGTGGTTGATTTTTGATCTTTAAATGCAACTATTAAATATTATCATAGAGAGTAGCTCATTTTTATTATAAATGGTGTGTGTGGCATGTTTTTATCAGTGAATGGTACTGCTGAAGCTAAAACAGCAGTACCTAATTACTGGAGGTTTACATCATGCTTTCAATTTCTTGTACTTAATCCGATGCGGATTCAAGTCGTTGCCGTGGCGGCGCTTGTAGTCTTCCTCGTAATCGCTGTAATTGCCTTCAAACCACGTCACTTGTGAATCACCTTCAAACGCAAGGATGTGGGTGGCAATCCGGTCTAAGAACCAGCGGTCATGCGAGATGACCACCGCGCAGCCGGGGAAGTTGAGAATCGCTTCTTCCAGCGCCCGCAAGGTTTCCACGTCGAGGTCGTTGGTTGGTTCGTCGAGCAGCAACAAATTGCCGCCTTCTTTGAGCAATTTCGCCAGATGCACGCGGTTGCGTTCCCCGCCCGACAAATCGCACAGGCGTTTTTGCTGGGAATCACCTTTGAAGTTGAAACGTCCACAATACGCACGCGCCTGAATTTGGTAGCCACCGACCGTCATAATGTCGTGCCCGTCAGAAATTTCCTGAAACACCGTTTTGGTGGGGTCGAGGTCGTCGCGGGACTGGTCGACGTAAGCAATTTTGACGGTTTCGCCGACTTTGAACGTGCCTGCATCCGGTTGTTCCTGACCCGTAATCATGCGGAATAGGGTGGTTTTACCTGCACCATTCGGGCCGATAATGCCGACAATGCCACCTTTGGGCAGGCTGAAGCTGACGTTTTCATACAGCAAGCGGTCGCCGAAGGATTTGCTGATGCCATTGGCTTCGATCACCAAATCGCCAAGGCGCGGGCCGGGGGCGATGTAGATTTCGTTGGTTTCGGCGCGTTTTTGGTAGTCGCTGGAAGAGAGTTCCTCAAAGCGTTGCATCCTTGCTTTGCTCTTGGCATGACGACCTTTGGGGTTGGAACGTACCCATTCCAGTTCCTGCTTCATGGCTTTCTGGCGGCCTTGCTCGGACTTACTTTCTTGGGCGAGGCGGTTTTGTTTTTGTTCCAGCCATGAGGAATAGTTGCCTTCCCACGGGATGCCTTGCCCACGGTCGAGTTCCAGAATCCAGCCAGCCACGTTGTCGAGGAAGTAGCGGTCATGGGTGACGGCGACGACTGTGCCTGGGAAGTCTTGCAGGAAGCGTTCCAGCCAAGCGACGGATTCGGCATCTAAATGGTTGGTCGGTTCGTCGAGAATCAGCATATCGGGGGAGGACAGCAACAAACGGCACAGCGCGACACGGCGTTTTTCACCACCGGAGAGGGTGGTGACATCGGCATCCCACGGCGGCAGGCGCAGTGCGTCGGCGGCAACTTCGAGGGTGTGTTCGAGGTTGTGCGCGTCGGCGGCTTGCAGGATGTTTTCCAAACGGGCTTGTTCGGCGGCGAGTGCGTCGAAGTCAGCATCGGGTTCGGCATAGGCGTTGTAGACTTCATCGAGGCGAGCTTGCGCGTCTTTGATGACTTTTAAGCCTTCTTCGACGTTGCCGCGCACGTCCTTGGTCGGGTCGAGTTGTGGCTCTTGCGAGAGGTAGCCGATATTGATGCCGGGTTGCGGGCGGGCTTCGCCGAGGATGTCGGTGTCGATACCTGCCATAATGCGCAGCAAGGTTGATTTGCCCGCGCCGTTGTAGCCGAGTACGCCAATCTTCGCGCCGGGGAAGAAACTGAGGTAAATGTCTTTGAGAATGTAACGGTTCGGTGGGACGACCTTGCCGACACCGTTCATGGTGTAAATGTATTGTGCCATCCAGTGCTCCAGAGTGTGGAAAACGCTAATTATGCGGGATGTGGGCGGGTCATGGTATGGTTGTCTTGCAGTTTTGGCGCATCTTCTCCGACCAGTACGGGTTTGCCATCTTGCCAAATGACGGCGTATTGACCGAGGCGTTTTTTGCGGTCTAAGGCTTTTTCAACGGCTTTACGCATCACATCCAGCATTTGTTGGGTGTCTTGGGATGGTGTGTTCATAATCCGGCTTCCTTCAGGAGTTGTTGGTAGTAAATCTCGTGAAGTTAAGTTTGTTGATTTTTGCACAGTTTATCCGGCGTGTCATGTTTGCAAAGTGCCTGCCTCAAAACCAGCGGCTGTGCTACGTTTGCGGTGTGCCTGCTTTGTCCCGCATTCATCAGGAAATCGTGTTTGAGTTGGGTAGACAGATCGGTAATTACCTGCAAGGTAAATCCTGCCGAGGCTATGTTGCGCCGTTTGATGTGCGTTCCACGGCCTCAAGCGCTTGGCAAATCACGCCCTGCAATTGCTCCAACCCAAACGGCTTGGTCAGGTAATCATTCATACCGGCAGCGAGGCAACGCTCCCGCTCTCCCGGAATGGTGTGCGCCGTCAGCGCAACGATGGGCAGTTCAGCAAAGCGTGGCAGGGCGCGGAGTCGGCGCGTTGTTTCATAGCCATCCATGTCGGGCATACTCACATCCATAAGCACCAAGTCGATGTGTTGCTGCTGAAGCAGTTGCAGCGCATCCTGTCCGCTACTGGCGGTCATTACGCTAACGCCTAATGTTTGCAACAATTCTTGCCCGAAAAAGCGGTTGAGGGAATCATCATCCACTAACAGAATGCGCGTTCCGACCAGTGGCATTGCCGGTGTGATGGGGGTTGACGGCGCGTTCTCGGTGGCAGTATCCGTGGCGGTATGCACCGTAAAGGTCAGTGTAAAGCTGAATACGCTGCCTTTACCGAATTGGCTAGTCAGTTTCAGCGAGCCACCCATATTGGCTAACAGCTTGCGGCTGATGGCAAGACCCAACCCTGAACCGCCGTATTCTCGCGCCGTACTGCTGCTGGCTTGTGTGAATGGCTGGAAAATGGCAGCTTGTTGCTCAGGCGCAATGCCAATCCCCGTATCCTTGATCTTGAACGTGAGACAAGCCCGATGATCCGCCACCCATGCCGGTGTGATTTGCAAGCTGACACGCCCCTGATGGGTAAACTTGATGGCATTGCCCACCACATTCACCAGTATTTGCGTCAAACGCGTCGGGTCGCCCAGCAAATAATCGTAGGGTGGGGCAACCTGATTGTCCAAATCCAGCGGCAACTGCTTGGCGCGTGCTTGTTCACCCAGTAACAGTTCGACTTGTTGGATGATGTCCTGCAAGCGAAACGGCACATTCTCCAGCAGTAATTGGCTGTTGTCGATTCGCGCCAAATCCAGCACGTTATTGATTAACCCCAGCATATGGCGGGAAGCCGCCTCCTGTTTGCTGACATAATTCTGTTGTTGCTCGGAAAGCGCGGTCATGTTTAGCAACGTTCCCGCACTAATCACCGCGTTCATGGGGGTACGCAATTCATGGCTCATGGTGGCAAGAAATTCGCTGGTAGCCTGATTACGGACGGCTGCCTGAGTTGCTTGAAATCGTAGCAATCGGGTGTGTTCTGCCTGAATAAACGACAGAAAACTGCCGCCTAGCAAGAAACCGATGAGCATCAATCGGATACTAGTATTCATATCCTCCAATACGATAAGCCCCAAGCCCCATAGCAGTGTGGGCATATAAAAACAGACCATCACAACCTGCAACAGTGTGATGTATTGCATAATACGTGTACGCACTTTTTGCCTGTAAGTGAGTATCTCAACCACACAGAAAACAGTGGCCGACACGGCTGCCCAACCGTAACCCCACCAAGCAGTACTAGGCAGTAACTGCGTGAACGGCAGCGTCATTACACACACCAGCACAGGTATGCGCAACCATTGATCAATGTGTGGGAAGCACATTTTGCTATTTACCAAATCTCGCCATGCCTGCATGTAAAAAATGATCAAAAATTGGAGTGTTATCGAATAGGCGGTGCTCGCTGGGTCACTTAAAAAAGATAAAAAGGGTAAGGTGTGACCACATCGCTGATTGACTAGGAAACTGACGCCGCATAATGCGGCGAGGGTTAGGTAGCTACGCTGACGAATGATGAAAAATAGGAATAAATTATTAGCGGTTAAAATCAACAAGCCGCCACCAATCACCCCGTAGAAGAAATACTCAGCGTTGTTGTTATCCCGCAAGGCATCTGTAGACAGCAGTTTGATAGGGATGTGCAGGCGTTCTTTGCCCCCATTGCTGACGCGCAGATAAAGGTATACCAGCCCGTGCTGTGCAGGTAGTTGCACGGTCGGGGTACGCGTTTTGGGGGTGCGCATTTCTCCCAAGCGTTGAATGCTACCATCCGCCGCGACCACGAAGGCTTCTGCGGTAGCGATAACGGGGAAATCGACCACTAGATACCAAGGAGTGTTACTGTCGATACGGGTTATGCCGACACGAAACCACCTCGCCACATTTGCTCGCCCAAAATCTTGTTGCCCCTCGATATTGGGTTGGAACTGTCGCTGGTAGGCGGTTGATGTAACGTGTTCAATGCCAAGGGTGTTGGAGGGGTCTGCCAAAATGTCCATCTGCGGGTTGAGAAACACTTCCCCCAACCCATCACTTAGGGTAATGGGGGTAGCATTCAGCGGTGCGAACGGTAGCAGCAGGCAAATTAACAGGAGCAGTTGCCGCCAGCCAGCCATGCGAAACGGCACCCCGTTGTTCATCACTTTCAGAAAAAGCGGCTGATGTTCGCAACTTGTTCTTGCACCAACGCCATGTCTTGGCGTGATTCCACATTCAAACGCAGCACAGGCTCAGTATTAGAGCCGCGCAAGTTGAAACGCCATTCCGCAAATTCCATGCTCAAACCATCGGTGGTATCAATCACCAGCGGTTGCAGTGCCGCGAAATGTTCACGTACCGCCGCGATACAGGCTTTCACATCACTAACGTGGAAGTTGATTTCACCGCTGCACGGGAATTTGCCAATGCGCTCACTCACCAGCGTGGACAGTGTTTGCCCTTTCACGCTCATCAATTGCGCTACCAACAACCACGGAATCATGCCACTGTCGCAGTACGCAAAGTCGCGGAAATAGTGGTGTGCACTCATTTCCCCGCCGTAAATCGCATCTTCCAGCCGCATCCGCTCTTTAATGAAAGCGTGCCCGGTTTTGGATTGGATCGGTACGCCACCCGCCGCTTGCACCACGTCAATCGTATTCCAGGTCAGGCGCGGATCGTGGATGATTTTTGCACCCTGATGCTGTTGCAAAAACGCTTCCGCCAGCAAGCCGACGATGTAATAGCCTTCGATGAACTCGCCGGTTTCGTCGAACAGGAAGCAGCGATCAAAATCGCCATCCCACGCAATCCCCATATCGGCGTTGTGCGCCAACACCGCATCGCGGGTATCCGCCCGATTTTCTGGCAGCAAGGGGTTAGGGATGCCGTGCGGGAACGTACCATCCGGTTCGTTATGCACTTTGATGAAGGTAAGCGGCACTTGCAGGCGTTGGCATTCAGCTTCGAGCGCATCGACCACGTGACCCGCCGCGCCATTGCCCGCATTAACCACCAGTTTCAGCGGTTTGATGGCTTTCAGGTCGATGTAACCCAGCAAGTGTTGCACGTAATCGGCAAGGCACGATTGCTGCGTGAGTGCGCCGCGTTGCGTAACAGGCGGGAAGTTGTTCTCCTCCGCCATGCGCTGAATGTCTTTGAGGCCAGTGTCGCCGCTGATCGGGCGTGAGCCTTCGCGCACCAACTTCATACCGTTGTAATCCATCGGATTGTGGCTGGCAGTGACTTCAATGCCGCCATCCACGCCAAGGTGGAAAGTGGCGAAATAGATTTCTTCCGTACCAGTCATGCCGATGTCGATCACGTTAACGCCTGCATCTTGCAAGCCATTCGCCAATGCCAACTTCAAGGTTTCGGAAGTCAAACGCACGTCGCCACCGACCACGACTTGCTTGCCTGCGCCGATAAATTCCCCATACGCCCGCCCAATGCGGTAAGCCACGTCGTCGTTAAGCTCGTCCCCTAGCTTGCCGCGAATGTCGTAGGCTTTGAAACAGGTTAGTTTTTGCATGTATACGTCTCGTGTTTGCTTGTTTAATAGCTGCCCTTGCGTAAGAGCACTGCCACAAAAGTTTTGGTCAAAATGATTAAATCCAGTTCCAGTGACCAGTTGCGCACATACCAGACATCCAACTGGACGCGCTCGGCGTAGCTTAGCTCATTGCGCCCGCTAACTTGCCATAGCCCCGTAATGCCCGGTCTGACTTGCTGGTAATAGTCGATGTATTCGCCATAATCAACAATTTCTTCCCCAATGATCGGGCGCGGCCCGACCAGTGACATTTGCCCGCGTAACACATTGATCAATTGCGGGAGTTCGTCCAGCGAGGTACGCCGTAAAAAATTCCCCACACGGGTAATGCGCGGGTCGTTTTTTAATTTGCGATCACGTTCCCATTCTTCCCGTGCAGCGGGGTCGGCGGCAAGGATTTTTTCCAGTTGTTCGGCAGCATCGGCACGCATGGTACGGAACTTGCAAATTTTAAACAGTTTGCCATTTTGCCCGATTCGCTTTTGTTTGAAAATCGGTTTGCCATCGGTTGCCAGCCAGACCCAGACATACAGCCCAAACAAAAACGGCGATAGCGTTAGGGTAAGCAATAGCGCGAGGATGAAATCGGAGACGTGCTTAAATGCACGGTCGCTGTCACTCAGCAGGTTGTTGCGGACAAAGAAAATCAACCCTTTCTGGTTGATGGAGTTGAAAACTTCGGCATTAAACATAGGCAAAGAGGTCATTCGTGGGACAAGTAGGATGCGTTTCACTTTGTGTTGAATTTGATCCATGAGGTGAAACATGCGTTCCATGCCGGTATTTTCCAGCATGATAATGGTGGCGAAAAAGTGCTGTTTTTCTAAAATTTGCCCGACTTTGGATTCTAACCCTTCGGGGGAATAGTGGTTGATATTGACGGTGGCGGCAACATCGAAACCAAACGGATTGTCAGCTTTTAGCCATTGGTGGGAATTCGCACACGCGGTTTCATCACAGATCAGCAACACTTTTTCACGCAATAGCGGATGTTGCAGGCAGCGGCGCTTCAGGTAATAAATCCAGATAGGCAGCAGCAGGTTAAGGCTAAAAAACATTAGGATGATCAGGCGTGAATATTGATCCGATTGCTTCAGCAGTGACATCAGCGCGAAGTTGATGATCAGGGCAATCACACTGCCTTTGAGTATCAGCCAAGTTTCTGAAGTCGTCACCATGCGTCGGGTTAAGAGGCGTAGATAGAAGAAAATCAGCACATAGACCATGATTTGCCATAGGTATTTGCTGGCGGGGTGTGTGTGCGCGTCTGGAAGGATCCATTCCGCTAGCCAGCGTGCTAACACGAGGTTAAGTAGCAGTAGCAGGGTATACAGGGTCAGCTTGAACAGGATATATTTCATGTTTTATTAATAGAAAAGAAGTTATTGCCTCTTGAACAGAAGTGCCATCCCAACGGTTGCTATCCTGCTCTGTACTTATAATGGTCAGCGTTACTTGAGTGAGCAACTGGATTCAGTGGCTACCCAAACTTACCCGCACTGGCGTATGTGGGTGTCGGATGACGGCTCGCAAGATGATACTCCCTCAATTCTGACAGAGTATAGGTCAAAATGGTTCGATGGGCGCTTATCTATTGTGCAAGGCCCTAGACAGGGATTTGTGGCTAATTTTTTATCGCTTAGTTGCCGTGAGGAGATTCAGGCGGAGTATTACGCTTTTTGTGATCAGGATGATGTGTGGGAGGCAGATAAGCTTCAGCGGGCATTGGATTGCTTGCAAGCAGTGCCAGCGGATATTCCTGCGCTGTATGGTTCGCGTACACGGTTGGTGGATGCGAATAATGGTGAATTGGGGTTGTCTGCGCCGTTTACCCGTTCACCGGGGTTTGCTCATGCGCTGACGCAAAATATCGCCTGTGGAAATACGATGGTATTTAATCACGCTGCTATCGCCCTGTTACGTGATGCTGGAAGCAAGGTGGCAGTGGTGGCGCATGATTGGTGGTTGTATTTGTTGGTGAGTGGCGCGGGCGGGCAGGTGTTTTATGATGCATACCCCGGCGTGCGTTACCGTCAACACAATAGTAATCTGGTCGGGATGAAAACGCATTGGCTGGCGCGGTTAGTGCGATTGCGCACCATTCGTGAGGTGTGGCGGGGTACTTTTCGTGCTGGTAATGAGCGACAAATGCAGGCGTTACAAGTGATGCGTGCTAAACTTAGCCCCGCTAATCGCGTGATACTGGATAGGTTTATGTTGGCGCGAAACCGCTGGTTATTGCCCCGTTTGTTGGGATTCTGGCAATCCGGTATTTATCGCGAGCCGTTGGGGAGTCACTTGGGACTCATTGCCGCCGCTATTTTAAAGAAAATTTGAAAATTATTTATGCAGCTTTATCAGCCTCTTCCACTTAGTCCCCTTGCCATGCTGGATTCGGCGTGGCGTAACCGTCAGCTTATTTGGCAAATGAGTAAGCGCGATGTGCTAGGGCGTTACCGTGGCTCCATGATTGGGATGGCTTGGTCGTTTTTTAATCCGCTGTTTATGCTGGCGGTGTACACCTTTGTGTTTAGCGTGGTGTTCCAATCACGCTGGGGCGTGGATACCAGTGAAAGTCGAGGGAGTTTTGCGGTCATTCTGTTCGCGGGGTTGGTGGTACACGGTTTGTTGGCGGAATGTGTGAATCGTGCGCCCAGTTTGATTTTATCCAATGCCAATTACGTGAAAAAAGTGGTGTTTCCCTTGGAAATCTTGCCGTGGGTCACGTTGGTGGCTGCGTTATTTCATACCGGCATTAGCTTATTGGTATTGCTGATAGCCGAGTTTATGTTGATGCCATATGTGCCTTGGACAGTGTTGTTATTGCCGCTGGTGTGGCTGCCGTTTGTTATTGGCATTATGGGGATTAGTTGGTTTTTAGCCTCATTGGGCGTGTATGTGCGTGATGTGGCGCAAATTACCGGCTTGGTGACGACGGTATTGCTGTTTATGAGTCCGGTGTTTTACCCCTTGTCTAAATTGCCCGAAAACTTCCAGACCTTGCTGTTGCTGAACCCCTTGACGTTTATTATTGAGCAAACGCGGGAAGTGGTGATCTGGGGCAACGCGCCGGATTGGGGTGGTTTGCTGCTGTACAGTGTGGTGGCGTGTTTGATCGCTTGGCTGGGGTTTGTGTGGTTCCAGAAAACCAGAGGAGGGTTTGCGGATGTCCTCTGAGTTTGCGATTAAAGTGACAGGTCTGGGGAAGAATTACCATATTTATGATAAGCCGCATCACCGTTTGTTGCAGATGTTGCATGGCGGAAAAAAAACGTATTGCCGTGATTTTTGGGCTTTGAAAGATATTTCATTCAATATTAAAAAAGGTGAAACAGTCGGTATTATTGGGCGCAATGGTTCTGGGAAATCGACACTGCTACAAATGATTTGTGGCACGTTAACACCGAGTACTGGAAGTATTGAGGTGAATGGGCGTGTTGCTGCTTTACTAGAGTTGGGGGCTGGATTTAATCCAGAGTTTACTGGGCGAGAAAATGTTTATATGGCAGCTTCTTTGTACGGATTAACTATTGAAGAAGTCGATGCTAAGCTCGATGCCATTATTAACTTTGCGGATATTGCTGATTTTATGGATCAGCCGGTGAAAACCTATTCCAGTGGTATGTATGTGCGTTTGGCATTTGCGGTGATTGCTCATGTGGATGCTGATATTTTAGTGATCGACGAAGCCTTGGCGGTAGGGGATATTTTTTTTACACAAAAGTGTATGCGTTTTCTGCGTGATTTTAAGCAGCGTGGCACAATCCTATTTGTCACGCATGACACCAATAGTGTTATCAGTTTGTGCGATCAATCTATCTGGCTGAATCAGTCTCGTATGCAAGCCATTGGTACGGCAAAGGTCGTGTGTGAGGCTTATTTGGCGGCACTGTACGCTAATACCGATTATCAGGGAAAAAATACATCAGCGGAGGCAAAGCCATTTGTACCAATGCAGGATTTTCGTGATGTACGGCAAGATTTTCTTAATTCTTCTAATTTGCGTAATGATTTAGAAGTGTTCCGCTTTACAGATAGTGGTGAAAACTTTGGTACGAGTTTGGTGCAAATTCGTGATGCTTATTTGCGTGTGCCAGGAAAACAGGCTGTAGCGTGGTTTGTCGGTGGGGAACAGGTGGAATTGCAGGTGATTGCACAAACAGCCATAGAATTAATCAGTCCCATTGTCGGTTTTTTGGTGAAAAATAAGCTTGGGCAAAACCTATTTGGTGACAATACTTTTCTGAGTTATGCCAAGCAGCCGCAGCGTTTTGCTGAAGGTGACTACTTGCAGGCAGTATTTTGTTTCAGGATGCCATTAATGCCATCTGGCGATTATACCATTGGGATTGCTGTTGCAGAGGGTACGCAGGAGAGCCATGTGGTGCACCATTGGATTCATGATGCCATTGTTTTTAAAGCACACAGCGATAGTGTATCTACCGGATTGTTGGGGATTCCCATGTTAAACATTGAGTTGGGGGCGTATGAGCAGTCTCTATAAGTTTGGTTATGCCGAAGTCAGTGTATACGCTTGTGCAGTTAAACTGATCACCCGTTATGCTATCCCCGGCGCGGTGCATGTCGATTTGGGCTGTGGTTATGCTGCGATTGCAGGCAAGCTTCAAGAAGCAGGTTTACGCTATATTGGTTTTGATGCTAATCCTGAGGTGGTGGCTGAATTACGTGCTGGTGGTATCGAAGCACACACCATTGATTTGTTGCAAGCTGAGAAAGCTGTTGCAATGATTCGTGACACTTGTTCGGGTGAAAACATTACCACGTTGTCGATGTTGGATGTGATCGAACACCTCGACTTTGAATGTCATTTGTTGCAGACATTACGTGAACAGTTGCCTAGGGCTGATGCTATTACCTTGATTGCCAGCATTCCCAATTTTTCCCATAGCGATGTTGCCATCAAACTACTTGCCGGACAGTGGGAATATACGACTTCAGGTTTGTTAGACAATACCCACCGTGTGATTTATACCGATCAACATTTAACTCAAACGTTACAACAGGCAGGATGGCAAGAAATTGACCGTGATGATTACCACCAGGAATACAGCGATCAAGCATTGCTGCGCCCGACGGTCGTTCTCAACCGTGAAGTAGGAATCGGAAAACTCTTACGCCAATTGAAAGGTGTGCTTGATCCGTATGCGGATGTCCATCAGTTTGTAAGAGCCTACCGATTACAATCTGTTGCTATGTCGGACATTGCGTCATCGGATGCTTATGCATTGAGTATTGTTGTGAGCGATGATACCAGTTTATCGTGGTTGTGTGCGGAATTGGAAACGGTATGCAGTGTAGAGTGTCGTGCTGAATTGCAGGTTCTATTGGTTGCACCACTCACGAATACAATAGTGCAACGTTTGCGCCGTATTACGCCAGCCCTGTGTATTATTGGCGATGGGGTGCAAGCACTTACCGTGGCAGAATGGCAGCGTGTCAGTGGGCGTTATTGTCTGAATTTTGCGGCACCATTGCCAAGTAGTGGTTATCTCCCCGCGTTACTCGTGGCGTTGCAAGAGATGCACGATGCAGCATTATTATGGTTTGCACCGCTGCAAACCGTGCTAACCACAGAGCATTACTTGCCATTAGAATCAATGGGCTGTTTGTTGAGTGCTGCACCTGCGAGTGTTCTTGTGCCTCAGAATTATGTGCAACAGTTCGTTGATATTCCCAATACGAGAGTGGGGATAACAGAGTGGCAAGCTTATGTACTGAGGGTAGCGCTTCGGGTTGGTGTGCGTTGTTTGATTGTGCCGTCAGTGGCATTGACATTGCCGACACAAACCTTGCCTGTCACTAATTTGCTTGAGTGTCTGGTACATACGGATAAACGCACGTTGGGTGATCCAGTCTTGTTGCAGTATTACCAGCAGCAACTCGCTGAATGGCAACAACGGCAACGTGTGTTGCAAGAGCATGTGCAGGCAATGGAGCTGTCTTTGTCGTGGCGTATCACTGCGCCGTTACGTTTTGCAAAGCGTATTCCATCATTGACCCGCAAATGGGCAGCAATGAATTGGCTGGAATTTTCCACATGGCGTTTACTGTTCCGCGCATTGGTGGCTCGTATTCCGGGATTACGTGTAGTGCGCCAGCAGTATCTGCATTGGAAGTTCCAGCTACTGGCAAGTGAGCGAGCTTTGTGGAATTCCCGCGATAACATGCCAGCCTTGCAAGCGTTGTCGTTACGTCGTTTTGACTCGCAGGCGATAGTGCTACCAATGGATAATTCTGTGGACTATCCGCAGCTAGATGTGTCAGTGGTATCGTTTAATAGTGCGCGGTGGGTACAACCGTTTTTAGCATCATTACAGGCACAGGCATATCCCTTGGCAAGCATTCACTTGCGTGTGGTAGATCATGGTTCGCAAGACGACACGTTAGCGCATTTTGAATCTTGGTTTGCGCAATACGGTGAGCAATTTGCCAGTGTTGCTCTAATTCAGCAGGAAAATTTGGGATTTGGCGCTGGGCATGATCGTGCGATTTGTGCTGGTACGTCTGAATTTTGTCTGGTCACTAATCTTGATATGGAATTTCTGCCGGATAGCTTAACCACCTTGGTACAGGCGGCGTTGACGGATACTCAGCAGCAAGTGGCAAGTTGGGAAGTGCGCCAAATTCCGTTTGAACACCCCAAATATTATGATCCAGTAACGTTGGAAACTAATTGGTCTTCTCATGCCTGTATTCTGTTGCGCCGTAGTGCCTATCAGCAGGTGGGTGGGTATGATCCACGTATTTTCATGTATGCAGAAGATGTGGAGTTGTCTTACCGTCTACGCTCATACGGTTACGTACTGAAATACATACCGCAGGCAGTGGTTAAGCATTTCACTTATGCTGAAGCAGGGCAGGTTAAGCCGTTGCAGTTTACTGGCAGTGCTTTGGGTAATGTGGCTATTCGCCTGCGCTACGGTAACTGGTTGGATCGCTTGGTTGCCTTGCCGTTGTACAGTGCTTTGTTGTTGCAACCGGAAGCATTTGCTGGGGCTAGGGCTTTGTTGCTGAAGCAGAGCTGGGCATTTTTACCCAACATATTCTACTTTATGCGTGGCAAAGGCCAAATGCCAGCGTACTTCCCGTTACGGCGTTTTGATTATGAATTGACTCGTGACGGCGCATTTTTGGAGGTGGCTGTGCCGCAGCAAGCCAATGTACCTCTGGTTTCGATCATTACCCGAACATATCGGGGACGAGGGGTATTGTTGCGACAGGCGATGCAAAGTGTGTTTAACCAGACTTACCCTAATATTGAGTTGTTGGTGGTGGAAGATGGTGGTGATACGCAGCAAGTGTTGGTGGAAAGCCTGCAAGCACCAGCACACTGTCAGGTACGTTTCATTGCCAGTGAAAAGTTAGGGCGTTCCGGGGCGGGGAATAACGCGTTAGCAGTTGCACGCGGTGAATATGTGATGTTCCTTGATGATGATGACCTATTGTTTGCTGATCATGTGGAAACCTTGTTGGCAGTATTGCGTAATGACGCTGATATTGCCGCTGCTTATGCTTTGGCGTTTGAGGTCTTGAGCAACATGAATGATGATTTGTCAGGCTACACTGAGACCGCTTTTCATACATTGGATATTTTTTGTCAGGAGTGGGATCACGAAGTGCTCTTGGATCATAACTTCATCCCGATTCAGTCTATTATTTTTAAACGCGCTTTGTACCTAGAGCGAGGCGGCTTTGATGTGACCTTGGATCAACTTGAAGACTGGAATCTGTGGATACGTTATGGTTATGGCAACCGTTTTGCGTATGTACCGAAAACTACGTCGTTATTCCGTTCCCCTGCGGATTTTGCAGTACGGGCAGATCGCCATGCTTTGCTGCATGATGCTTATCACTTGGCTAAACATAAGGCTATTGCCAGTTTGAACGGAAATTGACACATCTGCTGTAAAATTAAAACCGTCGCGTTCTTGAGTCTGTCTGTGAATGTTGCCGTTAAGCATCATGACCAAGCGGTTGGTAATGAAGACCGCTACTTTGAAGATAAATTTCTCGATACCCATCCGCCATCTGTTGCACCGTAAACTGCTGTTCCAACAATTCCCGGCTGGCACGCCCCAGCCGCTCCCGCAATCCTGCATCGCTTGCCAGTGTCTTGAGTGCCAGTATTGCCGTATCATCATGCTGGAACAAATAGCCATTCCGCCCATCCTGCACAAGATCGGTATGCCCGGTGCATTCACTCAACACCATCGGCAAGCGGTAACACATCGCCTCCAACGCCGATAACGGCAAGCCCTCCCACGATGAAGTGGATAAGTAAACGTCAGCCATCTGTAATTCTTGCGCGACTTCTGCCGTGCTGACCCAGCCAGTGCAGCGAATATTCGGTGCGGTTAGCAAGTGACGTAATTCACCGTCACCGATCCAGACAAAGCGGAGCTTAGGTTCATTGGCAAACGCTTGTGCAATCGCATTAAAACGCGCTGGATTTTTCTGGTTAGAAATTCTGCCAACCACCGCAATGGTACAGGGCGCATCATTGGATTTGTTGGAGGCTGATTCCGGCAGCCGCACACAAGTAATGCCATTATTGATGTAATCGGCAGCAATGCCGTGAGCGTGAAAGCTCGCCGCTTCCGAAGCCGAGCACGCAATCACCTGACCGCTGCATAAACTGGCGACCTTTTCCAAGCCAATAAACAGCGTTTGTTTGAGCGAAGTCACGTCTTGGCGCAGAAAGGCAACCCCGTGTGGTGTATAAATAACCTTGCCGGATTGCCAGAGCAATTTTGCCGCAATACGCCCCAAAAATCCCGCCTTAGAAGAGTGCAGGTGAATAATATCCGCATCGTATTTGCTCAATAAACGTATCAGGCGCAACAGTGCTAGTACATCGCCTAGCGGCGCAATATCACGGCTGACACCGTGCCAAGCCAACAATTTTACCTTGCTGGGAAAGAGACTTGCATAATTATTGGGCGTGTCAGGGCGATTGCCGTGAATGACAATATGCTCATGTTCCGGCATGGCATGAGTCAATTGGGCAACAAAATGTAATACGCCTGCGGCGAATGATTCGGCTACGTGGATAACCTTCATAGTGGGTATTTGTCTTTACTTTTTGATCGATTAGTAGATAGTAGCTAATTTCTAAGTTTTATGCGCTAGCAGTTGTGCGATATGTTGATTAATGTCTTGCCGAAAGCGCGTGACGGAAAATTGTTGCGCAAATTCACTGATACTGGTGGCATCTAACAACTGTCCCCGGCGGGTTTCAAATTCATCCACTGCCTGACGGATCGCTGCCACACTTTGTTCCGGGAAATGGATACCGGTTTTGCCGTGCAGCACCGTTTCAGCCGTTCCGCCTTGATTCAAGCAGATGACCGGTGTGCCGCAGGCTTGGGCTTCGACCGGAATAATGCCGAAATCTTCCATCGCGGCAAACACCAAAGCTTTCGCTTGCTGCATTAAGACGGCGACCCGTTGATCATCCTGAAAACCGAGGAACTCGATATTCGGGGTAGCCATGCAGCGCAATTTTTCCATTTCCGGGCCATTGCCCACCACCACCAATTTGCGTTTCGTGTGCGCAAATGCCTGCACAATCAGGTCGATACGTTTGTATGGCACCAAGCGCGAGAAGGCTAGATAATAATCATCCTTATCCGTCGATAAGCTGAACCGATTGGTGTCGACCGGCGGGTAAATGACGTGTGCTTCGCGGCGGTAAATTTTCTGAATGCGTTTACGGATGTAATGCGAATTGGCGATGAAATGGTCTACCCGATTGCTGCTTAGCACATCCCACAGGCGCAAATGGTGCAAGGTACGCCGACTCAGCCAGGATTTAATGCTGCTGTTTTGCAGATTACCGCCGCGCAAATAATCATGGTACATATCCCACGCATAGCGCACCGGCGTATGGCAATAACACACATGCAATTGCCCATGATGCGTTAATACACCCTTGGCAACCAAATGCGACGAAGACAGCACCAAGTCGTACTTATCCAGATTGAATTGTTCGATGGCAATCGGAAATAGCGGCAAATATTGGCGAAAATGTTTACGCGCAAACGGCAGCCGTTGAATGAACGAGGTTTGCGTTTGCTTGCCGCTCAACAGCGATTGGCGGCTGGCATCGTCCAGCCAGTCGACCAAGGTGAAAATGTCAGCGTCAGGGTAGAGCACATTGAATTCTCCCACGCACTTTTCTGAGCCTGCGACTTCGTTAAACCATTCATGCACGAGTGCTACTTGCATCTAAAAACCTTGGCCTGATTCCATGTGTCGGTAACAATTTTTTCTTGATTGCTATATAGCCGACTTTGTGTCACAAAAGCTGGAATTCTAGCATAACCGTGAAACTTCTCTCATGCTTTACCTGCACCATTCCAATCAGCTCGAACAACTCGCCCAGCAATTTGCGCAGTTACAGCGTGACAATCCGCTCGAACCCTTGGCGAAAGAACAAGTCGTGGTGCAAAACAGCGGCATGGGGCGCTGGCTTTCGCTGCAAACCGCTGGGTATAACGGCATTACTGCCAATATTCGTTATTTGTTCCCGGCAGAAATGACGTGGGAATTATTGCGCATGGTGTTGGCGGAAGTTCCTGAAAAAGACCCGTGTGCGCCAACGGTGATGCGCTGGCGATTGTTTGATATTTTCCTGAGTGAAGCGGATGAATGGCCGGAACTGGCGCGTTATTTGAGTGGGGGTGCGACCGCAGCTTGGCAATTGGCGGCGCAGGTTGCCAAAGTTTTTGACCAATACCTGTTTTTTCGCCCAGACTGGATTCGCGAATGGGAAAGCGGTAAAGGCGCAAGTGATGACTGGCAAGCGCGGTTGTGGTGGCGCGTTGCCGGTGAACAACAGTTGCCGCATTGGGTGCGCCTGCAAGAACGTTTTGCGCACGCGCTTGCCAGCATTGATCCGGCGGTGCTGCCTAAACGTATCTGCTTTTTTTCCGTGCCGGTGTTGTCGCCGGGTTATGTGCAATTGCTGGGGAAGGTGGCGGAATACCTCGATATTCATATTTACCTGATGAACCCGTGTGCGGATTATTGGGGCGACATCGAATCCGAAAAGCGCAAGCACAAACAGCAAGCCGATGTGCAAGATTATTTCAGTGTCGGCAACCCTTTGCTGGCATCGTGGGGGCGGCAGGGGCGTGATTTTCTGGATTTGCTGATTGAAGCCAATGCCGATTTGGATGACGTGGAACTGTTCGGCGAACCGGATGAAAGCACGTTGCTGGGGCGAATTCAAACCGACATGCTGTTGCTGCGAATGCCGGAAGTGATGGAATGGGATGCAACCGATACCTCCATCGCGTTTCACGCCTGTCACTCGCCGATGCGCGAAGCCGAAGTGTTATACGACCAACTGTTGGCGCTGTTTACCGCGCATCCTGACGTGACTCCGGCGGATGTGGTGATTATGACGCCTGATATTGATAAGTATGCGCCGTATTTGGATGCGGTGTTTTCCAGTGCGCCGTACCCGTTGCCGTTTAGCATTGCGGATCGCAGCCCCGGTTATGCGCAAAGCATTACCAATCTGTGCGAACATTTGCTGAGTATTCCACAAGGGCGTTGCGATGTCGAAAGCGTGCTGACTTTGCTGGAATTTGAGGAGATGCGGGCGCGTATCGGCGTGGATGAAGCGCAAGTGCAGCAATGCCGCGCCTGGATTCGTGCCGTCAATATTCGCTGGGGCACGGATGCCGGAATGCGTCCCGAACTCGGCGGTGCAAATACCCCCGAACATACCTGGCGTTACGGGCTGGATCGTTTGTTATTGGGTTACGCCATGCCCGGTGAGGCATTGTTCAACGGTATTTTGCCTTGGAATGAGATCGAAGGCAGCCAAGCCGAAATGCTAGGGCGCTTGCAGCAAGTGTTGGAAGCAGTATTCGAGTTGGCAAGCTGGGGGCGACAAGCGCAAACCCTTGCCGAATGGAACCGGCGTTTTCGCTACTTGTTGGATGCAGTGGTAGGCGACGATGCACCGCTGCAAGCCGTGTGGCAAGCCTTGGATAATTTGGAAAAAACCGTGACGCAAGCCGGTTTCGGGCAGCCGTTGGAATGGGCGGTATTCCAAAGTGCCTTGGCGGAACAACTCGATAAACGCAGCGAATCCGACGGTTTTCTGGGGCGCGGGATTACCTGTTGTGCCTTGATGCCGATGCGCACCGTGCCGTTTCGGTTTGTGGCATTGATTGGCATGAATGACGGCATTTACCCGCGTCGTGATGCCCGCGACAGTTTCGACCGCATGGGGCAAGGCATTAAACGGGGCGACCGTCTCAAGCGTGACGAAGACCGTTACCTGTTTCTGGAAAGTATCCTCTCGGCTCGCGATTGGTTGTACCTCAGCTATGTTGGGCAAAGCCCGCACGATAATAGCGAATTGCCTCCATCGGTGCTGGTCAGTGAACTTATGGATTACCTGGAACGCTGCGTTCCCGACTGCCGCGAAGCATTGTTGACCAAACACCCGTTGCAAGCGTTTAGCCAAAAATACTTGCGGGGTCAAGACGGCTTGTTTACGTACAACCGTTTTTTCCAGACATCAACGTCTACTGAAGAAAACCCCACCCCAACCCTCCCCTTATCAAGGGAGGGCGTAAGAGGAACGGATTACTGTTTTGCTCCTCCCCTGATAAGGGGAGGTTGGGAGGGGTTTCTTCCTCCCCCTGATCCCGCCTACCGTTCACTTAATCTGGCGGATTTGATCCGCTTTTACCAAAACCCAGCGCGAGTTTTCCTCAAAGAACGTTTCGGTTTACGCTTGAACGAATACGCCGAAGAACTGCCAGTACGTGAGCCATTCGGCTTGGAAAAATACCGTGACCGTGACGTGCGCGAATGTATTTTCCAGCAATTGCAACAAGCCTTGCCAGTAAGCTCCGCTGAGCCGCTGTTGCGGGCGCAAGGCTTATTGCCGCACGGCAAACCCGGTGAATTGGTGTTTAGAAAAGAGGCGGATGTTACCGAGGAATTTTTCAACCGGATCCAGCCCTTAGCAGTGTTTCAGCGTGCACCGTTTAGCCTAACAGATGGCGATTTCTACCTCAGTGGTACGATCAATAAATTGGATGTGATGGCGGGGCGCACACTCTACGAACTCGGCAAACTGAGTTACTGGAATTGGCTGGATGCGTGGCTACACCATCTGGCGTTGAATACGTTGCCGGAAAGTATTTGCCCCCACGTCACGCTGATTCACACGCCGGAAGACAGTTACCAGCTCGAACCCGTCAGTGATGCGCGTGAACAGTTGCAACAATTGTTAGCGTGGTATTGGCAAGGTTTGCAAGCGCCGTTACCGTTTTTCCCCAAATCCGGCTTCAATTTGATGGAGCAAAAAGAGCCGGAGGTGGCAAAAGTCATGAGTACGTGGGAGGGCAGTGGTAACTTTAGCGGCGAATGCGCAAAGCCTGAATACCGCTTGTTGTACCGTGACAGTAACCCGTTGGAAACGCATGAGGCAGAATTCCTAGCGATTGCTCACGGCGTATTCGGGCAGATGCTTAGCGTAAGGAAATGATCGGCCAGCCTTTTTCCTGTGCAATAGCATGTAAGGTGTCATCGGGGTCAACGGCGACGGGGTTATCCACCATTTCCAACAAAGGCAAGTCATTGCGGGAATCGCTGTAGAAATAACTGCCCGTCAAAGTTTCCGCACGGTTTTCCAGCCAGTGTTGCAGGCGCGTGACTTTGCCCGCCTGAAAGCATGGAATGCCGTCAATCTCACGGGTATAGCGCTCATTGACAATTTTGGGTTCGGTCGCCAATAAATACGGAATGCCAAACGCTGCCACAATCGGGCGGGTGATAAAGCTGTTGGTCGCGGTAATTACCACCAGCGTGTGCCCTTGGCGGCGGTGTTGTTCCACCAATTGCTGGGCTGCTTCTGTGATCATGGGGTGAACGGTGCTAGCCATGAATTCGCGGTGCAAGGCGGCGAGTTCTGCCATGCTACGCTCACTCAGCGGCTGAAATGAGAACGCTGAGAATTCGTGAATATCCAGCACCCCCTGTTTGTATTGGTCGTAAAAATACTGGTTAGCCGTTTCGTAATGCTCACGTTCGACCAAGCCTTTGCTGACTAAGTATTGCCCCCAAGCATAATCGCTGTCGCCATTGAGGAGGGTGTTATCCAGATCAAAAAGTGCCAAAGTCATGTTTTTCTCACCTAAGTTGACGAAAACCGACGATTGTACCCGCTTTTCGTGAGAGTGAAATTGCCGAATCATGACAGTTATGGAAAAATCAGGAAAAGTTCAGCTTTGGAGAGTGAATCGTGATTGATCAGGAAGGATTCAGAGCCAATGTGGGCATCATCCTCTGCAATTGCGACGGGAAAGTGTTTTGGGGGAAACGGTTAGGGCAGGATTCCTGGCAGTTTCCACAGGGAGGAATAGATCAAGGAGAATCGCCGATAGACGCCATGTTTCGTGAACTGTATGAGGAAGTCGGTTTACGGCACGATCAGGTGGAAATTGTCGGGCAAACTCGTGGATGGTTGCGGTATCGCATCCCCCATTACATGATTCGCCGTCGTGCGAAGCCGTTGTGCATTGGGCAAAAGCAGCGCTGGTTTCTGCTGCGCTTGAAGTGCAACGATTATGATGTCAATTTACAGGCGACCGGAAAACCGGAATTTGATCACTGGGAATGGGTGGATTATTGGCATCCTGCCCACCAAGTGGTGTTTTTCAAACGTCGAGTCTATCATCGAGCGCTGAACGAATTAGCGCCGTTGTTGGGGTAAGAAGACCCTCACCCCCCAGCCCCCTCTCCCAGAGGTAGAGGGGGAGCCAGATAAAGATAGCGCCCCTCTACCTCTGGGAGAGGGGTTGGGGTGAGGGCTTTCTTAAAACGGCTTCACAATCGCTAAAATCACGATCACGATCAGCAATACGCTAGGGGCTTCATTGAACCAGCGATACCACTTGTGATCGTGGGTATTCGCATCATTCCGAAACTTAATCATCAGCTTGTAACAAGCGTGGTGATAGCCTAACAACAACACAATCAGCAGCAATTTGAAGTGAAACCACCCCGATTGAAATAACACTCCGCCGCCTTGCACAATCATAATGATACCGAACACCGCCGTAATGGCTGCGCCAATGGTCATAATGGCGAACAAGCGCCGTTCCATGATTTTGAATAGCGCGAAACTGCCGCTGTTCTCCGGCATGGCGTGGTAAACATACAGGCGTGGCAGGTAAAACAGCCCCGCAAACCACGTCACCATGAAGATGACGTGGATGGCTTTGATCCATTCGTACATGAGTTATCCTTTCAGCATGGCGCGGATTTGTTGTTCCAATTCCGCGAAGTCGAAGCTGCCGAGTTGCATCCGGGTGATTTTGCCTTCCGGGCTAACAAGGAATGAGGTCGGCGTGACTTTAATGCCGCCAAACGCTTGCCCCCACTCACCAGTTTTGTCGTATGCCAAGTCGTATTGCATCCCTTTTTGTTGGCGCATGGCTTTGATGGCAGACTCTTCATCATGCGGCATGGCGACACCGATGGTGCGGAAGCCGGTATCTTGCAGTTTTTGTTGCAGGTCGATCAAATGCGGAATTTCTTCCACACAGCTAGGGCAATCGGTTGCCCAAAATACCATCAGATAAGGCTTTCCCTTGAGTTTTTCTAACTCAATGGCTTGTCCATCAATGGTTTGCAGCGTGATGGCGGGTGCGGCTTTAATGCCGCCTGCCGGGGCGAGTAGGAAAAAGGCTAGAATGCCTGCGATGAATGCCAAAATGGCGATTCCTTTGATATCCAGTTTCATAGGCTTGGTGTTTGTTAATCGTTAAGGAAGGCGTATTATACAGGGATTTTTCTAGCCGACATAAAAAGGGGTAGTGTGAAAAGGAAGATTGGTATTGTTGGCGCGACAGGTTATACCGGCGTTGAATTATTGCGGTTACTGGTTAATCATCCTGAGGTTGAGATCACGTGTGTGACGTCGCGTGAACACGCGGGGAGCCGGGTGGATGCGATGTTCCCGAACTTGCGGGGGTATGTCGATTTGGCATTCACTGCACCCTCTGACGATGCTTTGAGCGCGTGTGACTTGGTGTTTTTTGCGACACCTAATGGCATTGCCATGAAAAGTGCGCAAACTCTGTTGGACGCTGGCACGAAAGTGATTGACCTTGCTGCCGATTTTCGTATCAAAGACATTGCAGTGTGGGAAAAATGGTACGGAATGCAACACGCCAGCCCGCAACTGGTCGAAGAAGCGGTTTACGGTTTGCCTGAGTTAAACCGGGCGCAAATCCGTGATGCTCGCTTGGTTGCCAATCCCGGTTGTTACCCCACCGCCGTTACCTTGGGTTTGTTGCCTTTGGTGGAAAGCGGTTTGATTGATGTGGCTGGGATTATCGCCGACACCAAGTCCGGCGTCAGCGGAGCAGGGCGTAAGGCAGAGGTACATACCTTGCTGGCAGAAGCGGGGGATAATTTCAAAGCGTATGCCGTGGCAGGGCATCGCCATCAGCCGGAAATTGCGCAAACGCTTTCCACCATTGCCCGTACATCCATTAGCCCTGTTTTTGTACCCCATTTATTGCCTATGATTCGTGGGATTCACGCTACACTCTATGCGATGTTGACCAGTGAAGCCGATTTGCAGCAACTCTATACCGCCCGCTATGCGCATGAACCGTTTGTGGATGTGATGCCCGCCGGTTCACACCCCGAAACCCGCTCGGTGCGTGGCGCGAATGTCTGCCGGATGGCGATTCATCGTCCCGGCAATACCGCACGGGTTGTGATACTCTCGGTGATTGATAATCTGGTTAAAGGCGCAGCGGGTCAGGCCGTGCAAAACATGAATCTGATGCTGGGCTTGGCAGAAGATACGGCGTTGAAGCAACCAGGTTTATTGCCCTGATGAATACACAAAAGAGATAATAAGCACCCATGAGTCTGGAGTATAAATTTGAAAATCGCGGCACGGTACAAGTGCGCCCCACCGGGATCGATAAGCGCAGCCCGTGTTGGTACATGTTGATAGGCGTATTGTTACTGTTGACCGCCTTGGCGGGTTGGTTGTTTTTTAGTGGCTACATGACCCCAGCGAATGCATCGGGGGGTATTCATGCCATGACTTTGCGCGGTAAAATGGACGAACAAGAGCGTCTGCTTGCCCAGCAAACCACGGCTATCCGTGAATTAGAAGATAAATTAGCCTCAGCCAAACGTGGCGAAGAAATTCAAGTCGTTGCCAATGAAGAACTTAAGCGCAAGTTTGCGGCAGCCGAAGCAAATTTGACCGTGCAGCGCGACAAGCTTGCCTTGTATGAAGAAATTCTGTCACCTGCGGGCTTAGAGCAAGGCTTACACCTCCAGCATTTTGCGGTCAAAGAGCGTTTAGTGGATAACGATGGCAAAAAAATTGGCGGAGCGCGGCTATACCAATACCATCTTGTGTTGGCGCATATCCGGGGTGGGGATGAAGTTATCAAAGGCAGCTACAGCATCGCTATCAGTGGCAAGCAAGATGGCAAGTCCGCCAGTGTCCTGCACAAGGACGTTACCCCAGCAGGCGAAAAAGCTAACACGGCATTTGAAGTGAAACATTACCAAAGTTTGGAAGGCAATTTAGTCTTTCCCAAGGATTTTGTGCCAGAATCCGTTAAGGTCAAAGTGACGCTGGCATCGGGCGAAACCCCAGAACGCTTAGCGAAAAGTTATGAATGGTCTTCTTTTAGTAATAAAGTTAGCGCTGTGGCGACTGACTCAACCGCATCCATCACCAAGGAGTAAATGAACATGTTCGGAAAATCCGCCAAGCCTAGCAGCGGTAGCACCAGTAGCCCTGCACCTAGCCATCATGGTGATCAGAAAATTCGCAGTGCTCAGATTGACACCATTATTGGCAAAGGCACGACGATTGACGGTGATTTACGTTTCTCCGGTGGTTTGCATGTTGAGGGTGTCATCAAAGGTAACTTGGCAGCCGATGGCGACAATGCCACGCTGATTTTAAGTGAGCATGGGCATATTCAAGGTGAAGTGCGTGTTCCCAGCATGGTATTAAATGGCGCGATTGACGGTGATGTTTTCGCCGGTGGCAAAGTTGAGTTGTTTGAAAAAGCGCGAATCTGTGGTGACGTGTATTACAACCTGCTGGAAATGGCCGTGGGTGCGGAAGTTAACGGCAAGTTAGTGCGCCAGAAGCCAGAGTCCGGCAAATTTGCGCCGCCACCTGTACCAGCAACCGACAGCGAATAAGGCTTTTTTGCCTTTCGAGCCAGCAATGGTAACGTGACCGAATACAATTGTTTTGAGGAGATCACCTATGAGCGTTGAAACCGCTATTCCCGCACCGTTGGTCTTTACTGACGCTGCTGCCGTTAAAGTCAAAGCCTTGATTGAAGATGAAGGCAATGCAGCGTTGAAGCTGCGCGTATTTGTGCAAGGTGGCGGTTGTTCCGGCTTCCAGTACGGCTTTACCTTTGACGAAAACATGAACGAAGACGACACCGCCGTTGAAAACGCTGGCGTTACGTTGTTGATTGACCCCATGAGCTTCCAGTACATGGTTGGTGCTGAAATCGACTACACCGAAGGTCTGGAAGGGGCGCAGTTTGTGATTCGTAATCCGAATGCGACCACGACTTGTGGTTGTGGGTCGTCGTTTAGCCCGTAAGATCGAAGAAAATCCTCCCCCAGCCCCTCCTTTTGCAAAGGAGGGGCGTTAGGCTAGAGTTCCAAAATCACCCTGAACTCTTCGCCATCATCAATAAACTGCACGGTTTTACCCAGTTTTCTCGCTTCCTGATGCACCATCGGCAAGCCGCGCCCCAGCTTATCCATATACCCCAAGTTTTCCATCAAGCGCACCAACAGCGGATTGCGGGAAAAACTTGTTCCCGTGGTGAGTTTGCTGACTTTAACCGTATTGGGCAACCGACCGGGGCTGATGAATTCGATGCGGTCATCGAACAGAAACACGCGGATTTGCGAACCAATAATGCTGTAATTGCGGTGAACACAAGCATTCACCAGTAATTCGCGGAACACTTTGTCGGGGTAGCTCGGTTTATCCACCCGCTTCGTTCCCTCAATCTCGGATGGCACAGGAATATTGGCTTTGATCGCCGCCAGTGCGTTATCCACCTGCATGGGTAAGCCGCCGAACAGGTTTTTCTTGTCACGCAGGGATGAATTGATTTCCGTACCATTAAACACCGCAAAGGCAATGCCAGATTGGTGTAAGTGGCGTTCTGGTGCAATGCCAAACACCAACAAACCGCCTACGGTGGGGATAAGTTGTTCGCTGGCAATATCACTGGCTGCCAATAACCGTTGGCGCTCTCCCTCATCTTCACTCAGGTAGTCGATGTGGTAACGGGAAAAATAGTCGGTAATCGCGGATTGGTTGAGGTGTTTAAGTTGTGCCCCGCCAACTTCTACAATGTCGTAATGGAACAAGCCAGCAGATTGAAACAGGCGGGTCAACTCTTCACGCGAAGCTACTCGTTTGGTTGAGCCAACGCGGATGAAATAGCGGTTCTTCGAGGTATAGTAAGGGCGGTCACTGCCTTTGGGAATGCTAACACGGGCGATATTGACCGTTTCACCTTGGGCATTGTCGGTTTGCAATAAGTGGTAGCTGGGGCAGATGGGAGGAATGACCGCTGTGCGGCAAATGTTCATGACATCTTCTTCGTAGTTGCGGGATAGCCCTACTGCTTTGCCTTGATCATCGACACCTAACCAGATATCGCCGCCTTCACCATTGGCAAATGCCACGATTTCTTCCGCGAGTGTTTGCGCACTGGTTTCTTCTCTTTTAAATTCAATGTATTGGTTTTCGGTCGCAGGGATTGGGTTCATCGTCAGGCATCACGTTTATCTGCTACAAGTCAGCGTGATTGTAACAGATAAACGTGTGCAAATTGGGATGGGCTTACCCCGTATTCCGCATCCCCGCCGCAATCGCATTAATCGTCCGCAACAGCGTCGGCAACCAAGGCGAATCGGTACTCCCCGTTTCCTGCACATACTGCCGATGCCGCCGTATCAGCGTGATCTGGATGTGGTTCAGTGGGTCAAGGTAAGGGTCGCGGCGTTGCAGCGAATATTGCAGCAGCGGCGTTTCTTCCATCAACTCATTGATGCGTGCCACACCCAATATTTCCGCTACCGTGCGCTCGTATTCGCCCCGGATGTCAGCAAAAATCTGTTGGGCACTTTCCTGATTTTCCGCCAGTTCCGCGTATTCGCGGGCAGTATCCATTTCACCTTTATACAGTGCCATCTGGGTATTGCTGAGCAGGGCGCGGAACGCAGGCCATTCCTGATACATGCGTTCCAGCAGTACACCATTGTCGGGGTGGGCGGCGCGGAACGTGCTTAACGCAGTGCCGATGCCATACCACGCGGGCAAGGTGTGGCGTGATTGCGCCCAACCAAATACCCACGGAATCGCGCGGATTGAGCCTTTGTCACGCACCGTTTTTTTGCGGTGTGAGGGGCGCGAACCGATGTTGAGCAGGGCAATTTCCTGCACCGGGGTGGCTTCGTAGAAATAATCCATCAGTCCCGGTGTCCAGTCGGTCAACTGGCGATAGCTTTGTTCGCCCGTAGCGGCTATGTCATGCATGGCGCGGTGGAATTCTTCCGGGTAGACCTCCTGTTTTTTCAGCAAACCAAGGCTGGCTTTCAATAAGCCGGTTGCCCCCATGCTGAGTTCATAGGCGGCGGTTTCGACATTGCTGTATTTGGTGGCCAGCACTTCACCTTGTTCGGTGAACTTGATTTGCCCGTAAACCGTGCCGGGGGGTTGTGCCAGAATGGCATCGTGGGTCGGGCCGCCGCCGCGTCCGACTGTGCCGCCACGCCCGTGGAACAGGCGGCAGGTCACGCCGTAAGCGTCGGTGAGGGCAATGACTTGCTTCTGCGCATTGTACAGGTTCCAGTTGGAAGCGAGGATGCCGCCATCCTTGCACGAGTCGGAATAACCCAGCATGACTTCCTGCAAGTTGTCCGCTGCTTCCAACAAAGTACGGTAGGTTTTATTTTCCAGCAAACTAGTGAGGACGCTGCTGATGTGTTTCAGGTCTTCGATGGTTTCAAACAAGGGCGAAACCAAGATATTACAGTACAGGTGACGGTTCGCGTCGTAGCCGATCAGTCCTGCCATGCGTGCCAGCAGCATCACTTCCATCACATGGCTGGCGTTATGGGTCATGGAGATGACGTAAGTGCCGAAGATACCTGTACCGGCTTCGATGCGCATTTCCACCATGCTGTCGAAAATTTCCAGGGTTTCGGCAGCCTTATCGCTGAGTTTGGGGCGGGGCGGCAGGGGCAGGCGCGGGCGTAACAGCAACTCGCCCAGCAATTCCATGCGTTCGGCTTCACTCAGTTCCTGATAGTTGTGGCACAGGTCATTGTGGTGCAGGACTTCCGCCACCGTGTCGGTATGGATGGTGGACTCCTGCCGGATGTCGAGTTTGAACAGGCCAAAGCCACACGTTTCGACTAGACGGATGAGATCTTTGAGTTCGCGCCCGGCAATCACGTGGTCATTGTGACTGCGCAAGGAAGCGTTGATCAGGTTCAATTCGTGCAGGAATTCGCTGACATCGGTGTAAGCGGTGGCGGGCAGCGGGGTGTTTTCACGTTGCAGGCGGGTATCCACGGTTTGCAGGGTCTGGCGTAATTTGTAACGCATCAGGCTGAGCAGGCGGCGGTAAGGTTCCTGATGGAACGTGACCGGAGCG
This sequence comes from Thiothrix winogradskyi, assembly GCF_021650935.1. NCBI lineage: Bacteria > Pseudomonadati > Pseudomonadota > Gammaproteobacteria > Thiotrichales > Thiotrichaceae > Thiothrix > Thiothrix winogradskyi. The sequence continues at coordinate 1,543,612 of NZ_CP091244.1, forward strand.
TTGGCAAATACCCGGTCGGCCCAGCGGGCATTTTCCTGTGCCAGATGTTCCGTAAAAGCAGCGGTGGGGGTAATGAATTCGCTCGAATGTGACAGGATGGTGCGCAGTGCGCCGACCCGCTGGATGTATTCTGCCAAGGCTACCTGCATCTGCATACGGATGGCGCGGCGAGTGAGTGCCGGGGTAACGAACGGGTTGCCGTCGCGGTCGCCACCAATCCATGAGCCGAAGCGCAGGAAGCTGGGGACGTTAATCTTGCCCGAACCATAGGTCATGCGTACCGCCCGCTCAAAGTAGCGGTACAGCATGGGGATGGCGTCAAACAGGCTTTCGCGGAAGTAATACAGGCCGTAGCGGATTTCATCCTCGACCGTGGGTTTGCGGGTGCGTACTTCATTGGTGCGCCACAATATCTGAATTTGTGCCTTGAGTTGGCGCAACAGGGAATGGTGTTCATCCTCCCCCGCCAAGGGCGAACCCATTTGGTCGATCACCAGAAAGATACGGCGCTGGATGTCCATCATGGTACGGCGGCGGGCTTCGGTCGGGTGCGCGGTGAATACTGGGATGTAACGCATCTGGTCAAGCAGGAATTGCAATTCCTTGGCGGTCAGCCCTTCCTGTTGCAGCTCGAACACGGTGCGGCGAGCCGAGCCTTTCCACAGGTGGGTTTTGGCCTGTTGCACTTCGCGGCGACGCTCCAGATGCTGGAAGTCTTCTTCGACGATATTGGTAATCAGGTAGAAAGTGTTGAAGGCGCGAATAACCTGTTCTAGCATGTCCACGTCCAGCTCGTCGATCAGTGCCATCAGCTCGTTGCGGGTTTCAGTGTCATTGCTTTTGCGCAGGCGGATGTAGCCACGCCGCAGTTTTTCGATAGTGGCGTAAACCGCTTCGCCTTCCTGTTCTTTAATCACTTCACCGAGCAATTCACCGAACTGGCGGATATTGTCCTGCAATTTGGCAACGTCGAATGATTTGTCAGTGGGCTGGCTAGTAGAGGGGGTATTCATAGGCTAATTTCCTAAAAGTTGACAAGGGTAAACCCGACAGAAATACGCTGTTATTATGCCTCAATAATCGCCCCAGACGCACTAAAGGCTTACGAAATCATCAAACTTCATTATTTTGCTGCATTGCAACAAAAAGCCGTTGACAGTGTTTCAGGAAAGCGATATTGTGCACTGCATCAAATGCAGAAACGCATTAAGAGATTAAACCGAAATAAACACACTAGGAGATATGACATGCAAAACGAAATGATGAACATCGTAAAACAATTCAGTGACAGCGCTATGGCTTCTGCTAAGAAAATCGGCGAACTGAACATGAAAACGTTTGAAACACTGGCTACCAAGCAAGCTGACCTGGTTAAGTCTTGTGTTGAAATGGGCACTAAGAACGCAGAAGCAGCAACTAAAGTGAAAGACATCACTGAACTGAACGCTCTGCAACAAGACGTTACTCGCACTTGTGGCGAAAAATGGGTTGCTAACATGCGTGAAGCAACTGAAATGCTGACTTCAGTTCGTGACGAACTGACTGCCATCATGGAAGAAGCTGCTAAGTACACGCAAGCAGGTGCTGAGCAAGCTGTAGAAGCTGGCAAGAAAGCAGCGACTGAAGCTGTTGAAAAAACTACCGAAGCTGTTGAGAAAGCATCTGCTGAAGTTGTTGAAATGACTAAAGAAGCTGCTGACAAGACTGTTGAAGCTACTAAGAAAGCTGCTGCAAAAGCTAAAGCTGCTTAATTTAACGAGTTTGACAGTGGGTCAGGGTGTAACTCCTCCTCTCCTCTCTCTTGCGACCTGACCCACTTCTCCTCCATTGCCCGCTCTTGTAGCGGGTAATTTTTTGCCTATTCTCTGATGAAACTTTACTTTTTTGTTGCAGTGCAGCAAAAAAGTCGTTGACAGTGTTTCAGGAAAGCGTTATTGTGCACTGCATCAAATGCAGAAACGCATTAAGAGATTAAACCGACATTTAGACCCCCTAGGAGATATGACATGCAAAACGAAATGATGAACATCGTAAAACAATTCAGTGACAGCGCTATGGCTTCTGCCAAGAAAATCGGCGAACTGAACATGAAAACGTTTGAAACACTGGCTACCAAGCAAGCTGACCTGGTTAAGTCTTGTGTTGAAATGGGCACTAAGAACGCTGAAGCTGCTACCAAGGTTAAAGACCTGGGCGAACTGAACGCACTGCAACAAGACGTTACTCGCTCTTGTGGCGAAAAATGGGTTGCTAACATGCGTGAAGCAACTGAAATGCTGACAGCGGTTCGTGACGAACTGACTGCTATCATGGAAGAAGCTGCAAAGTACACTCAAGCAGGTGCTGAGCAAGCAGTAGAAGCTGGCAAGAAAGCAGCAACTGAAGCGGTAGAAAAGACTACTGAAGCTGTTGAAAAAGCTTCTGCTGAAGTTGTTGAAATGACTAAAGAAGCGGCTGACAAGACTGTTGAAGCTACTAAGAAAGCGGCTGCAAAAGCTAAAGCTGCTTAATTTAACGAGTTTGACAGTGGGTCAGGGTGTAACTCCTCCTCTCCTCTCTCTTGCGACCTGATCCACTTCTCCTCCATTGCCCGCTCTTGTAGCGGGTAATTTTTTGCCTATTCGTCGTCAAATTCCAACGCTGCCACTACCCGCATAGTGTGACCGATAATGCCTTGCAACGCGCCGTATATACCGGTCGTGCTGCTGACCACCCGCTCTAACTGCTTTTCGCGTTCTGCCCCCAATGCTTTTCCATTGCACGGCGTTCCTTGTGGATTTGTGCCTGCATGATGGTTTGCATAATTGCGCCCTGTGATTACTCGGTGGTCGGAGTATAGGCGTAGTGTTGCCGAAAAGGCAGTTTGGCAGGCTTGTCAGTCGTCGCCGATGATGATGAGCATTTGGGCGTTGTAAGCGTTCACACCGTATTCGAGTACCTTGTTGGCATAACTGCCGAATTGTGCGTTGAAGTCGGCTTCGGTGTATTTGTGGCAACACACCCCGGGGCAGTTTTTGGTGATATACATATCGGCATAATATTCACTGGTGAAAACGATGGCGCGTTTCCATTTTTCGCCGATGACAACGTAGTTTTTCATGTCAGTACCTTGTTTGGTTAGCCTGGTTGATAGGCAGCTTGTGAGGTTAGACGCTGCTATAGGACTTAGGGTTCACACTAGGCTAACAAATTTGCTGCATTGCAGCAAATAAGTTTTCCGGTACTGGTCGTGGAATCGGGTGCGTTAATCTTAAATGCGCGGTTCTTGACGTTGTGGGGTGGAGCTTTGACCGGGTTTGGCGTTCATGTAGCAGGCGTGTTTGCCGTCGCTGTAGCCGATGCGGTAGAACACCGCGAGGGCGAGGGTTAGCACTATGCTGGCGAGGGTTAGCACTATGCTGGCGAGGGTTAGCACTATGCTGGCGAGGGTTAGCACTATGCTGGCGAGGGTTAGCACTATGCTGGCGAGGGTTTGGTAAATGCCAAACGATTCAATCGCGGTGCTGAGTACCCAGAATAAGCCAATGCCTGCGAAAATCGCACCGGAGAGGATAAAGGGTATGCGCGTTCCCATGAGATGCCCCGTGTTGTTTTTTAATAAATTAAACTAATGATAGCAGTGGGGGCGAGGGGTGTATAGGGTACAACGATTAATTTAAGCGCGTGTCTCGTAGGTTGGACTTTAGTCCGACATTCTTGTAGCCGCTTTTTGTCTTGAACTGGGATTTTTGGGATGACAGGATTGGTAGGATTACAGAGTGGGTTCTTTCATGGTAATCCTTTAATCCTAAAAATCATGGTTCAGATATATTAAATGATGGTGGTATTGAGAGTGTAGGGGCAATTCATGAATTGCCCCTACGTTGATGGTTTTAATTCATTTTAAATCAGGGCGGTTTTCAGAACTAGTTGCTTTTGTCTTGAACTGGGATTTTTGGGATGACAGGATTGGTAAGATTACAGAGAGGGTTCTTTCATGGTGATCCTTTAATCCTAAAAATCATGGTTCAGATATATTAAATTATGGTGGTATTGAGAGTAGGGGCAATTCATGAATTGCCCCTACGTTGATGATTTTAATCCCTTTTAAATCAGGGCGGTCTTCAGAACTAGTCGCTTTTGTCTTGAACTGGGATTTTTGGGATGACAGGATTGGTAGGATTACAGAGTGGGTTCTTTCATGGTAATCCTTTAATCCTAAAAATCATGGTTCAGATATATTAAATGATGGTGGTATTGAGAGTGTAGGGGCAATTCATGAATTGCCCCTACGTTGATGATTTTGATCCCTTTTAAATCAGGGCGGTCTTCAGAATGGTCATTGCCTTCACCCATCACTGCCAGAATGGGTCTTAATCCCTTGTATCTTTAAAGCATAGAATTTCCGATAAGCTAAACTGTTAAAGAGCGGAAGAGGTTGCGCAGTCGGAAGGTCAGAGTTGGTCTTAATCCGAGGCTTCGAGCCTGTGAGAAGAGGAACCGACCTTCCATTTTTCAGGAGATCAGGCTGGACGATACTTGAGTCCACCCATCGCTAAAAATAGCACGGGTTGAGGCTGTATTCTACAAGGGAAGCCGCTGAAAGATTGCACAATAGGATGGCATGAGCAAACCGCTTTTTGATCAGGATAGCGTCAACCACAAGGAGTAGTCCCATGACAGACACTGTTGTATCCATCGGCATAGATGTGGCGAAAGACAAGTTGCAAATTGCTTGGTTGCGCCAGTTGCAGCCCTTGCAGGTGAAGCCCAAGAGCCTGCCTAATCACCCTAAAGGCTATGAAGAACTGCTGGATTGGCTGTTGAAAAACACGGGAGTAACGGTTGAACGGCTACGGATTACGCTAGAACCGACCAATATTTACCATGAAGGGTGGCGTTGTATCTGCATGATCACGGCTGCCAAGTTTGTCTGGTTAACGCTAAACAGGTGAGTGATTTTGCGGCGAGTTTGGGCAATTTGTCGAAGAATGACCGTAAGGATAGCGTCATGCTGGCGCGTTTTGGTCTGGTGATGAATCCACGGATTTGGCAACCCGCACCATTGGAAATCAGGCAGTTACATGCATTGCTAGACCGGCTTGATACTCTGCAAGCGACCATGCAGCAAGAAGAAAATCGTCTGGATACCTTGCAACTACGCGAACGCTACCCGAAAACCGTCAAAGAGTCGTTGGATGAATCCATTGAATTCCTCAAGCAGTCGATGCAAACGATTCGTGACCAAATCGACGACCATATTGACCGTCACCCCGGTTTGAAACACGACCAGAAATTGTTGGCTACCATCCCCGGTGTTGGGGCGTTGACAGCGCAACGAATGATTGCACTCATACGTAGCAGGGACTTCACCAAAGCCTCACAAGTTGCCGCGTTCATGGGCTTAGTGCCGGTGGAGCGAACGTCAGGAACCAGCGTATTTAAGCGTCCGCGTATTTCACGGCGGGGGATCCTGAGTTACGTGGCAAGCTGTTTATGCCAGTGGTAGCGGCGATTACTCACAATCCCATTGTTCAAAAGTTTTACCGCAAATTGCTGGATCAAAAGAAACACCAACGGGCGGCTATGACGGCTGCCATGCGTAAGCTGGTGCATATTTGTTTTGGTGTGTTGAAGAACCAGCAGGTATTTTCACCAACGATGTAGGGTATTCAATAGCGGGGTCAATAAAAAATCCCTATGGATTTTTTGTTGACCTCAAGACGATACTCTTTTAAATCAGGGCGGTCTTCAGAACAATTCCCAACAAAGAAAGCCAGAAATAGCAAGGTCTTAATCCCTTTTAAATCAGGGCGGTCTTCAGAAAATTATTTGGGCATGAGATCAGACGAATCGAACGGTCTTAATCCCTTTTAAATCAGGGCGGTCTTCAGAAAATTCCACTTCCCATAATGCACAAGAGAGGTGCAGTCTTAATCCCTTTTAAATCAGGGCGGTCTTCAGAATAACACAATTCGAGGATTAGACCATGTTGGAAGTAGTCTTAATCCCTTTTAAATCAGGGCGGTCTTCAGAAGTTAAAAAGTTCATACTAGCCCTGATGAGTTATTGTCTTAATCCCTTTTAAATCAGGGCGGTCTTCAGAATAAGCAGAACAAGGCCATTGAAGCGGCTATTTCGTCTTAATCCCTTTTAAATCAGGGCGGTCTTCAGAAAGGCTGGAGTCCTGATGATGTGTCAGCAGAGATTGTCTTAATCCCTTTTAAATCAGGGCGGTCTTCAGAAACTACTATGCGTAAAAGCCCGATGTCTTGGGGGGGTCTTAATCCCTTTTAAATCAGGGCGGTCTTCAGAATGAGAAAGACGGTAGACAGCAACTTCGAGGGGTCTTAATCCCTTTTAAATCAGGGCGGTCTTCAGAAATTCTTCTTTTTTAAATCAATCACCATTGGAGGTCTTAATCCCTTTTAAATCAGGGCGGTCTTCAGAAGCCCTACATTGACGCACAGAATCGTGTACGGTTGGTCTTAATCCCTTTTAAATCAGGGCGGTCTTCAGAAATCGACTGTCACTGTGATGGTGGTGCTGACGCTGTCTTAATCCCTTGTATCTTTAAAGCATAGAATTTCCGATAAGCTAAACTGTTAAAGAGCGGAAGAGGTTGCGCAGTCGGAAGGTCAGAGTTGGTCTTAATCCGAGGCTTCGAGCCTGTGAGAAGAGGAACCGACCTTCCATTTTTCAGGAGATCAGGCTGGACGATACTTGAGTCCACCCATCGCTAAAAATAGCACGGGTTGAGGCTGTATTCTACAAGGGAAGCCGCTGAAAGATTGCACAATAGGATGGCATGAGCAAACCGCTTTTTGATCAGGATAGCGTCAACCACAAGGAGTAGTCCCATGACAGACACTGTTGTATCCATCGGCATAGATGTGGCGAAAGACAAGTTGCAAATTGCTTGGTTGCGCCAGTTGCAGCCCTTGCAGGTGAAGCCCAAGAGCCTGCCTAATCACCCTAAAGGCTATGAAGAACTGCTGGATTGGCTGTTGAAAAACACGGGAGTAACGGTTGAACGGCTACGGATTACGCTAGAACCGACCAATATTTACCATGAAGGGGTGGCGTTGTATCTGCATGATCACGGCTGCCAAGTTTGTCTGGTTAACGCTAAACAGGTGAGTGATTTTGCGGCGAGTTTGGGCAATTTGTCGAAGAATGACCGTAAGGATAGCGTCATGCTGGCGCGTTTTGGTCTGGTGATGAATCCACGGATTTGGCAACCCGCACCATTGGAAATCAGGCAGTTACATGCATTGCTAGACCGGCTTGATACTCTGCAAGCGACCATGCAGCAAGAAGAAAATCGTCTGGATACCTTGCAACTACGCGAACGCTACCCGAAAACCGTCAAAGAGTCGTTGGATGAATCCATTGAATTCCTCAAGCAGTCGATGCAAACGATTCGTGACCAAATCGACGACCATATTGACCGTCACCCCGGTTTGAAACACGACCAGAAATTGTTGGCTACCATCCCCGGTGTTGGGGCGTTGACAGCGCAACGAATGATTGCACTCATACGTAGCAGGGACTTCACCAAAGCCTCACAAGTTGCCGCGTTCATGGGCTTAGTGCCGGTGGAGCGAACGTCAGGAACCAGCGTATTTAAGCGTCCGCGTATTTCACGGCGGGGGGATCCTGAGTTACGTGGCAAGCTGTTTATGCCAGTGGTAGCGGCGATTACTCACAATCCCATTGTTCAAAAGTTTTACCGCAAATTGCTGGATCAAAAGAAACACCAACGGGCGGCTATGACGGCTGCCATGCGTAAGCTGGTGCATATTTGTTTTGGTGTGTTGAAGAACCAGCAGGTATTTTCACCAACGATGTAGGGTATTCAATAGCGGGGTCAATAAAAAATCCCTATGGATTTTTTGTTGACCTCAAGACGATACTCTTTTAAATCAGGGCGGTCTTCAGAACATTGTGAAAGCGTGTAGCTTTCCCCTGATATAGTCTTAATCCCTTTTAAATCAGGGCGGTCTTCAGAATTAAGTATTATCCTGTCATCTATAGGAATGTTTATGTCTTAATCCCTTTTAAATCAGGGCGGTCTTCAGAATGGTGCTTAACAGTGTGGCGTTTATGTATCTTGTCTTAATCCCTTTTAAATCAGGGCGGTCTTCAGAAACTATCTATACATATATGCAGAATAAAGAATGGTCTTAATCCCTTTTAAATCAGGGCGGTCTTCAGAATCTGATTGATGGTCAGGTTAACATGCTCAATATTTGTCTTAATCCCTTTTAAATCAGGGCGGTCTTCAGAAACTGGCGGAACTGGAAACGCTGGCAAAACAGAGGTCTTAATCCCTTTTAAATCAGGGCGGTCTTCAGAAAATTGAAAACGATTGTTAGAACAGGTGAATACGCGTCTTAATCCCTTTTAAATCAGGGCGGTCTTCAGAAGCAACCGTCATAACACACAAATACAAGTCTATGTCTTAATCCCTTGTATCTTTAAAGCATAGAATTTCCGATAAGCTAAACTGTTAAAGAGCGGAAGAGGTTGCGCAGTCGGAAGGTCAGAGTTGGTCTTAATCCGAGGCTTCGAGCCTGTGAGAAGAGGAACCGACCTTCCATTTTTCAGGAGATCAGGCTGGACGATACTTGAGTCCACCCATCGCTAAAAATAGCACGGGTTGAGGCTGTATTCTACAAGGGAAGCCGCTGAAAGATTGCACAATAGGATGGCATGAGCAAACCGCTTTTTGATCAGGATAGCGTCAACCACAAGGAGTAGTCCCATGACAGACACTGTTGTATCCATCGGCATAGATGTGGCGAAAGACAAGTTGCAAATTGCTTGGTTGCGCCAGTTGCAGCCCTTGCAGGTGAAGCCCAAGAGCCTGCCTAATCACCCTAAAGGCTATGAAGAACTGCTGGATTGGCTGTTGAAAAACACGGGAGTAACGGTTGAACGGCTACGGATTACGCTAGAACCGACCAATATTTACCATGAAGGGGTGGCGTTGTATCTGCATGATCACGGCTGCCAAGTTTGTCTGGTTAACGCTAAACAGGTGAGTGATTTTGCGGCGAGTTTGGGCAATTTGTCGAAGAATGACCGTAAGGATAGCGTCATGCTGGCGCGTTTTGGTCTGGTGATGAATCCACGGATTTGGCAACCCGCACCATTGGAAATCAGGCAGTTACATGCATTGCTAGACCGGCTTGATACTCTGCAAGCGACCATGCAGCAAGAAGAAAATCGTCTGGATACCTTGCAACTACGCGAACGCTACCCGAAAACCGTCAAAGAGTCGTTGGATGAATCCATTGAATTCCTCAAGCAGTCGATGCAAACGATTCGTGACCAAATCGACGACCATATTGACCGTCACCCCGGTTTGAAACACGACCAGAAATTGTTGGCTACCATCCCCGGTGTTGGGGCGTTGACAGCGCAACGAATGATTGCACTCATACGTAGCAGGGACTTCACCAAAGCCTCACAAGTTGCCGCGTTCATGGGCTTAGTGCCGGTGGAGCGAACGTCAGGAACCAGCGTATTTAAGCGTCCGCGTATTTCACGGCGGGGGGATCCTGAGTTACGTGGCAAGCTGTTTATGCCAGTGGTAGCGGCGATTACTCACAATCCCATTGTTCAAAAGTTTTACCGCAAATTGCTGGATCAAAAGAAACACCAACGGGCGGCTATGACGGCTGCCATGCGTAAGCTGGTGCATATTTGTTTTGGTGTGTTGAAGAACCAGCAGGTATTTTCACCAACGATGTAGGGTATTCAATAGCGGGGTCAATAAAAAATCCCTATGGATTTTTTGTTGACCTCAAGACGATACTCTTTTAAATCAGGGCGGTCTTCAGAAGCGGCAATTTTCGGTTAAACATTTTTCCGGTATGGTCTTAATCCCTTTTAAATCAGGGCGGTCTTCAGAACGGGTTAAAAGCGTCGAATCTAAGCTGGTTATCTAAGTCTTAATCCCTTTTAAATCAGGGCGGTCTTCAGAAGTGGCACACGCCCTTCGCCAACGGGTGGAGGCTAAGTCTTAATCCCTTTTAAATCAGGGCGGTCTTCAGAATAATAAAAGGAGAATGATTAATGAAACAGATGTCTTAATCCCTTTTAAATCAGGGCGGTCTTCAGAATTTTGGGGAAAATCCAATGGTAAAGGATTAGACCAGTCTTAATCCCTTTTAAATCAGGGCGGTCTTCAGAATTTCCTTGGGGATTCTAAATCCCTGTAAATGTCTTAATCCCTTTTAAATCAGGGCGGTCTTCAGAACAACCTAGCCAAAACACTTACACACTTACAAAAGGTCTTAATCCCTTTTAAATCAGGGCGGTCTTCAGAAGACATTTATTTATGGCTATCTTTGCACAAATCGTCTTAATCCCTTTTAAATCAGGGCGGTCTTCAGAAGCAAAGTTTGAGCACATTAACGGTATCGAATGTCTTAATCCCTTTTAAATCAGGGCGGTCTTCAGAAAAATCCACCGGATTGAATCAACCAATAGCCCTAAGTCTTAATCCCTTTTAAATCAGGGCGGTCTTCAGAAAAGAAAAGTTTGAGGACCTTGTAGAGGCCAGTTACGTCTTAATCCCTTTTAAATCAGGGCGGTCTTCAGAATGTTCAAGATGTCGTATTGGCCGGCATGCGTCGTCTTAATCCCTTTTAAATCAGGGCGGTCTTCAGAAATATAATCCACTCTTAATCTAATCCGCGTATGGGTCTTAATCCCTTTTAAATCAGGGCGGTCTTCAGAACCATTACAAGTCTTAAAAGCGCTATAGCGTCGCTGTCTTAATCCCTTTTAAATCAGGGCGGTCTTCAGAACCTTGGTCAGCAGCTGACTTGGTATACAAAGCTAAGTCTTAATCCCTTTTAAATCAGGGCGGTCTTCAGAAGAGATTACTATCATGGCTATCTTCGACACAATCGTCTTAATCCCTTTTAAATCAGGGCGGTCTTCAGAAAGACATAACCGCACGGATGCCGACAAATGGTACTGTCTTAATCCCTTTTAAATCAGGGCGGTCTTCAGAAATCATAATTGTGCACAGCATCAACCCTGCTAAGTCTTAATCCCTTTTAAATCAGGGCGGTCTTCAGAAAAAGTTGGAAGTAATTAATGAACCTGTAAAATTTGGTCTTAATCCCTTTTAAATCAGGGCGGTCTTCAGAACACTAAACGATTAATTAAACGATTTGATTAAGGAAGTCTTAATCCCTTTTAAATCAGGGCGGTCTTCAGAATCGACCAAAATGCACGATAGTCGCATCGAATACGGTCTTAATCCCTTTTAAATCAGGGCGGTCTTCAGAAACCCACTAGACATTGCAGCGGCAAGAAAACAAGAGTCTTAATCCCTTTTAAATCAGGGCGGTCTTCAGAATAAACCAAAAACTGTGAGTTATGCCGTGACACTAGTCTTAATCCCTTTTAAATCAGGGCGGTCTTCAGAAGACGTTGAGAGCGATGTCGAAACTTCGGAAGTGTCTTAATCCCTTTTAAATCAGGGCGGTCTTCAGAAGGCTCGTGTCTAATCAGCCTTTTGAATCAGTGGGTTACAGAGACCCTTAGCAGGAAATTCACTGTATAAAAAGTTGTCTTGGACGAAAATGCAACAAGATGAGTTTTTAAAGAAGCGACACGCTCAGGTTTTGCGTGTTAGTGAGTTGATTTTACAATGATTTAGCAGCAAATGGAAGGATTATTCAGCAGGCTGGGTAAAATCAATCCCTTCGTAAATGTCAGCCAGTGTCAATGTGCAGCTAGGGCAGGGTAGGGTTAGCACTTGTTCCAGATCATCAAATCGTGCCACTTCCCAACCCGTTTCTGCATCGCGGTAATACATCGTCACCAGCGGCTGATCTTGCTCCCTTCACCCCTTGCGGGGGGCGAAGCGCCGCGCTTAAGCGGCTGGGATGGGTTGGGGATGGGGGGGAATCTCACAACGTATCCCGATTATAGCGCAGTTGTGCAGGCAACTTCGCCCCCGTCAGCAGCACGCCGTCATCCCACAACGGCTTGCCCAACGTCACCCATTCCGGTTCATTCGGCAAGGGGTACACCCGAATATCATCCTGCTTGGGGTGGATCAAGGTGCGCAAATGCTTCAACACCTTCTCGCGCCGTTCCCCATCCAGCTCAATCAAAAACACCGAATACTGCAACGGCAACGCAATCTTCTTCAAATAACGGTGCACCCGCCCCAACCGCTTGGGGTTGGCAATGTCATACGCAATAATATGCGGCAAACGTCGATGCGCCATTAGTCCGCCTCCTGATGTTTCAACAAGCGCCACAAGCGATTCAACGCCACCCGTGCGCGTTCCTCAAAATGCCCGTGATGCGTTTCGTAAAAATGCACCATGCTGTAACGCAAACCCTTATCCGCAAACACCTGCGGCACATCGCCACGCACTGCCAGCCAATACGCCTCCAGCAGCAACAGCTTTTCCACATCCCGCGACAGATGCACCCGCCGCGTCAACGGCAACTGGATATTGTCACTAAACCCATACACCGCCAGCACTTCACTCACATGGCTGGCAATCGGCGCTTGCAACTGCGCCACAAACACCGCAAACCGGCACGGCAACTGCGCCTGCACCAACGGTTCCACCTGCGCCATCACCCGCTGCGCCACCGACCCCAGTAACGGACGTTGGCAAGCCCGCGCCATACGCTGCACCCAACGGCTTTCCTCATGCACCCGCCACTGCTGATACAGCGCATCACCCATTGCATCATCCGCACAAGCGTGCAACAACGCCTCCAACGAAATTTGGCTGCTGCGGTCACTCAAACAATGCCCCACCAACACCCCATCGCGCCCGCGAAACGCCACCGGAATCCCGTATTCCAAACACGCCAACAACGCTGCCGTTTCCCACTCCACCTTGCCCGTTACTACCACCCGTGAAATGCGCCGTAACGGGTAAAAGCTATCCGCCTGCTCATGCGCTTGCACCCGCAACGCCACCTCATCCAAGCCCACCGCATTCGCCTGCGCCACATCCAAATACAACGGTTTACGCATAAGATTCCCCCTCCCATTCCCGCATCGCTTTGATCAAGCCCCGCACCTGCCAGCGCATCGCCCGCCCCAACGGACGCAAGCGCGTTTCCAAACTCGCAAAAAACACCTGCCGCCCCGCCTTATCCAAAAAGCAGCCGTTCACATCCGTCTTGAAATGGTGTTCGCGCAAGGTTTGGGTACGAAAACACTCCCACACCCACGCATCAATGTGCGGTCGCCACACCTCGATCAAATCCGACGCTAACGATTCCCGCCCGAAACTGGTTTCGTGATAAAACCCCAGCAACGGCTCCAGCCCATGCGTATGGATAATCTGCACTGCGCGGTTATGCAGCAAGGTATACGCCAACGATAAGGTAGCATTCACCGGGTCAGGCGGCGGACGCCGCTTACGCCCCGCAAACCCCAACGCCGCAGGCAACACCGCCGCGAATGCGCCAAACATTGCCCGCGCCGCCGCGCCTTCCATCCCCAGCAACGATGCCAAATTCTCGGCGTTTTCCAGATTCGCCAATTGCGCCCGCAATTGCTGCTGCGCATCCGTCAGCGCCTTACGCTGATCCGCCCGATCCACCAGCATCTCATCCAACAAGCGCAAGTGTGCCGCGAATTTCGCCGCCAACACCTGTCGCGTAAACGCCAGCCGCCAGGTCGAATCCTGCGCCAGCCGGTAATGCAGCAAACGAATGCTGGCATCGTTATGCCCACTCCCCAGCAACACCGCCCGCCGCTGCGGCTTACGCTGACTCGCCACACTGAACGCAATCCCGTGTTCCGCCAATGTCCCCAACACACTGGTATCCAATTGCACATTCGCAAGGCACACCACCCGCTCCAGCAACGCCAACGGCACCGGGCGCTGACGCACCTCACCCAACCGCGCCACCAACGTTGCGCCTTCCACTTCCAACGAAGCATTCTTATGGTCGATATATAACGTCGTCATCGTTACCTCCGTTAAATCCCCCCTAACCCCCCTTTTTCAAAGGGGGGAACAAGAAGGTGATACTCGATTCTTGGCTTCCCCCTTTGAAAAAGGGGGACTGAGGGGGATTTTCTTCACCCCAAATAAAACCAATCCGGGTCAACCGGCGCGACCCCCAGCCCCAGCGTATGCACCGTCTGCCGCGCATCCAGCCGAATCAGCAGGAAACTGTCGTCAGCGTCATGCAGAATAAAGCTCATATCGCCCAGCAACTCGCCTTTTTCCGCAGCCGTCAACCACACCTCATGCACCGATTTCTGCCCACCCGTGGCATACGCCCGCACGCAATGCAACGCCGCCCGCAGCCGCCCCGCGTCACTCACGTCATAAGCCGCGAGGTACAACACCCGCTGACTATCCGCCATATTCCACCCCACTAAACGCGGGTGAGGCGGGCAGTTTCAGCAAGCCAAACCCGTGATAACCATTGCCTTCATAGTGATACAACAATACCGGGCAACCGTTGCTGAGTTCCGCGCCGACCATTGCTGCTGCCATGCTGGGGCCTGCGTGGAAGTAGTGAATGCGGTCAACCCCTTGTGCGTACATTTCCCCGACTTGCTGGCGCACACTGGCTTTGAACGCATCGAGCTGATACACGCCCAGCCCGTCACGTTGCAGGTAAAAAACCCGTTCACGCGGAATCGCGGCAAGGTTGGCGTGTTGCTGGCAATAGTTTTCCACTGCCGCACGGATATTGCGCCCCGGCAATAAGTCGATAATGAGGATGGCAGGGCGATTGCCCGGAGCCGTGCGGATCGCTTGCAGGTAGTGGTGGTAACGGCGGCGATTGCCCCACACCACTTGATACCAGGTCCAAAATACTGGAATGGCGAGGATCAGCCCGATAACGATACCGAGCGGGTCGAGGATGGTGGTGATAATGTCGAGCAGTGTTTGCATGGTAGCCCCTGTTTTGGATTAGCCTGTAAGAACCCTCACCCCCCAGCCCCCTCTCCCGGAGGTAGAGGGGGAGCAAGAGCTTGTTTTTCTTAGCCCCTCTACCTATGGGAGAGGGGTTGGGGTGAGGGTCTTTGCAATATCATGCCGCAAACAGGGGAAGAAGTCGGCAATGACAAGCTTGTCAGTTAGGCTGTATCCATTGCTCCAAATGGCTACGCAGTTGTTGCAGTTGTGTGCCATGCAGCACCTTGATGCGTAAGTCTTTGGCGCGTTGCATGTCGTAATCCGGCAACGGTTTGTAGCTGACCAGCATGGCACGCGCTTGCAGACCGCCAATCGCATCCACCAGACTGTCGGGAACCTCTAAAAACCCACTGATACCCACACAAATGTGAGAAAATGCTCATCTGAGCCACCGCCCCGTTACTAGCCATGCCCAAGAAAAGTGCCATCAAAACCAGTCTGTTTGCCGCCGAAGAGCGTGAACAGAAACTCGACCGCAAGGGCGACCTGCTGTCCACCCTGAACCAGCACGTCAACTTTGTCGCCTTGGCAGGAGAAATCGACCACATCGCCCCACGCCCCAGTGACAAGCGAGGAGGCCGTCCACCCTACCCAACGGAACTGATGGTACGGGTCTTGGTGTTGCAACACCTGTACAACCTGTCGGACGAGGCATTGGAATACCAATTGCTTGACCGGCTGTCGTTCCAACGGTTTTGTGGCCTGCGTCATTCCAGCACGATCCCGGATGCCAATACCTTGTGGGTATTCCGTGAACGGATCAGTGCGGCAGGTGGTGCGGATGCCCTGTTTGATGCCGTCCAACGGCAATTACAACAACACGGTTTTATTGCCCGTGGTGGTCAAATCGTTGATGCCACGCTGGTGGAAGCCCCTAAACAACATTTCCACAAAGAAGAAAAAGCGCTGTTGGAACAAGCGGCAACACCTGCTGACTGGACACCTGCCCAACGTCGCCAAAAGGATACGGAAGCAAGCTGGACGAAAAAACACGGTAAAAGTTACCACGGCTACAAACTCAGTATCAGTGCCGATCGGAAATACAAACTCATCCGCAAACACCACATCAGCACCGCCAAAGAACATGACACCAACCATTTTGAAGCGGTGCTTGACCGAGCCAACACCAGCCGTGACGTATGGGCGGACAAAGGTTACGAAGACCAATCCCGTGAACAACGCCTCAACCAAGGTAGCTGGCGGTTACACATCCAGCACAAAGCCAAGAAAGGCAAGCCGCAATCCGACTGCCAGAAGCGCCGCAACACCCGCATCGCCAGACCCCGCGCACGGGTTGAGCATGTGTTTGGGTCAATCTGTGCGATGGGAGGCAAAGCCATCCGCAGCATCGGGTTGGCACGGGCAGTATTCGGCCTCAGCATTAAGGCAACCGTGTATAACTTGCGGCGGCTTTGTTCACTCAAAGAGGGCGGAGTTGTGCCCATTTGATGGAGAAATTCCCGAAAAAACAGCAAAAATGCGGAAAAACCACCTGATTGTGGCTTGGTGTGCTAAAAATTGAGATGGGTTGGTGTTTTTTTAACAAAATGTCGATAGACCAACGCTAACCGTTGCAATACGCCGGGTTTTTAGAGGTTCCCTGTCGAGTTTGTAGAGCGTTTCTGCCCCGCTGTGGCTATCGCCGCGTTTGAAGTTTTTGGCTTTGCATTCGATCAGGTGCAAGCGGTTATCCGCCAGAAACACCACATCCAGTTCATTGGGAATTTTGCCGGGGTCACGTTCCACTGATAGGCTTTGCGCGGTGTCTTGAATCGACGGAATGTGTTTTTTTAAGCTATTAACCGTGGCAAACACGTATTGTTCCAGCCAGCCACCGTTCGCAAAAAAACGGGCTGATTCGCTGCTGAACACCAGTCGTTGCTCCTGTTGTTGCATTACACCGATCTGTTCGAGTCGGTCGAGCAAGTCTTGCAAGGCATCAAAGCGCTGGTGTTGCTTGTCCAGCACCTCGGAGCGCAGGCTACGTTCCGCCGTATTGGCATACCAGTTCAGCACACCGAGCGCCCCGGAAAAATACTGGATGTTTTGAATCAATTCTTGGGCAAAATCGCGGTAATCCGGCGGCACTTGCACGGCTCCGCGTTCCGTTACCCGCCGCCCGTGTGCCTGGATGAAGTGTGGAATTCGGATGCGTTGCGCAAGCTGATGGCGGGCTTGACCCGTTGGATGCATCCAGATGATTTGGTCTTTCTCTGGGTGCACATAGAAAATGGGTTTGTCCAAGGCGCGGAAGGCTTCATAAGCGGCAATACTCATCGGCTTGGTTCCGCCCGTGGCATTCAGCATGATGTTTTCATCATCGTGTTGCACCAGCAAATCCAGCACGCGGTCACGGATGTGTTCGATATTCCACGGGTGTTCAATTGACCAGCGCGATACTTTGACGCCTGCTGTCGCTTTCAGGACTTGCTCCAGCCAATCCGCACGGGTTTGCATGTCAGGGCTGACCAGCAGGATAACCCGATCCGGGCGGATGTCGGCATCCAGCGCAGGCGTGATATTGGGCGTTGCTTGCCCGGAAACGAGGTAAAGATGGGTTTTCATACGGCTTTCCGTTGTGCCGCATACCCTTCCAACCGCGCCCCGTAGGTACGCATATCCTCCGCCGTCAGTTCCTTACCCCGCGCATCGGCAGGCAACTCCAGCGTCAGGTGGAAATACGTGCCGCCCCGCGCATTCACTTCCGCCACCAGATTGATCGGCAAAGTGCCAAGGATTCTGTCACCGGGTTGCACGATGTTCACGTCGAAATGCGCCAGCCGCTCGTCGACGTGAAAGCCTTCCGATTCCGCCCAATCGACCGCGCCAGGGTGGCGGGAGATGAAGTAAGTGGTCATGGTTTCCCCTGTGTTTGGCAAAAATCGCAGTGTAAAGGAGAGGTGGGCGTGGCGCGAGGTTGGCAAGCTTGTGACGTTAAGTGTCGATCATCAACACTTATTGACTATTGCATACAAACGCCTAGACTCAACAGTATAGTTAAGTCTGAATTTCCAACTTTCTAACGTTTAGGTGATGCCCGTGACCTATGTTCAGGTAAAACACAAATATCAGGTGACGATTCCCGCAGCCCTGCGCAAACGCCTCAACCTGCACGAAGGCGATATGCTGGAAGTACGGGAACAGGATGGATTGCTGGTGTTAGTTCCCCAAGCGGTGAGCCAACGTCCGGCTGTACAACCCCGCAGCCCCTTGTTGGCAATGATTGGGGCGAACAAGGGCAGCAACCTGTACAAATCCGCGCAGGATGCCGATAACTTTATCCGCAAGCTGAGGGATGAATGGAACTGAGCAGCATCGGCAAGGGCATTTTTTATCTGGATGCCAATGCGTTTATTTATGCGCTGGAAGCACACCTCGAATTTGTTGGGCAGGTAACAGCGTTGTTTGAAGTGATTGCAGCAACCGACAGTACCAGTGTCACCAGTGAGCTGACTTTGGCGGAGTGTTTGGTCAAACCGTTCGAGAAGCAGGATGTCGGGTCACAGATGCAATATGAGCAGCATATCAGCCCGTCTGAGGCGTTGCTGGTCATTCCGGTATCACGCCAAATCCTCAAAGATGCGGCGCAATTACGGGCGTTTTTCAAGAACAAGTTGCCGGATACCATCCATCTGATCACCGCACTCACCAGCGGCTGTACCTATTTTGTTACCAATGATGACCGGATCAAGTTTCCGCCACACATCACACCCATTATTATCAGCAAGCTAATGCTTTAAAAATAGCAGGTGGTGAAACTGCACCTCCGAAGGGAGATGTAGCGCATCACTATTTGTATTGCGTCACGCGGTGACGTTTCCAGCATTTATGGTGATAACACGCCTTGATTTTGTCATCCCACGCATTAGCAAGACCTTTAGGGCAGCGCTTGGCACGCGGTTTAACGTTTTGATCAATCGCATCAAAATACAGTTTTGCTTCATTGTGTGTTTTGGGTTTTTTGAGATACCCCATAACCTTTTCTCCAGTTAGTTAAAGGCTATGAATCTCCTTCGTTTTTTAGACTTAATATGTTAATCATAAATATTCTCTTTGATTTTTGTCTTGAACTGGGATTTTTAGGATTAAAGGATTAGTGGGATGTAAGTGGGCATCTTGGAAATCTTTTAATCCTGAAAATCTTAGTTCGGACTAAAAGATTTTGTAATGAAAGAGGCTTAATCCCTTTTAAATCAGGGCGGTCTTCAGAATGACCGAAGCACAACAGTCCGCTGCCTTAACTGTCTTAATCCCTTGTATCTTTAAAGCATAGAATTTCCGATAAGCTAAACTGTTAAAGAGCGGAAGAGGTTGCGCAGTCGGAAGGTCAGAGTTGGTCTTAATCCGAGGCTTCGAGCCTGTGAGAAGAGGAACCGACCTTCCATTTTTTAGGAGATCAGGCTGGACGATACTTGAGTCCACCCATCGCTAAAAATAGCACGGGTTGAGGCTGTATTCTACAAGGGAAGCCGCTGAAAGATTGCACAATAGGATGGCATGAGCAAACCGCTTTTTGATCAGGATAGCGTCAACCACAAGGAGTAGTCCCATGACAGACACTGTTGTATCCATCGGCATAGATGTGGCGAAAGACAAGTTGCAAATTGCTTGGTTGCGCCAGTTGCAGCCCTTGCAGGTGAAGCCCAAGAGCCTGCCTGATCACCCTAAAGGCTATGAAGAACTGCTGGATTGGCTGTTGAAAAACACGGGAGTAACGGTTGAACGGCTACGGATTACGCTAGAACCGACCAATATTTACCATGAAGGGGTGGCGTTGTATCTGCATGATCACGGCTGCCAAGTTTGTCTGGTTAACGCTAAACAGGTGAGTGATTTTGCGGCGAGTTTGGGCAATTTGTCGAAGAATGACCGTAAGGATAGCGTCATGCTGGCGCGTTTTGGTCTGGTGATGAATCCACGGATTTGGCAACCCGCACCATTGGAAATCAGGCAGTTACATGCATTGCTAGACCGGCTTGATACTCTGCAAGCGACCATGCAGCAAGAAGAAAATCGTCTGGATACCTTGCAACTACGCGAACGCTACCCGAAAACCGTCAAAGAGTCGTTGGATGAATCCATTGAATTCCTCAAGCAGTCGATGCAAACGATTCGTGACCAAATCGACGACCATATTGACCGTCACCCCGGTTTGAAACACGACCAGAAATTGTTGGCTACCATCCCCGGTGTTGGGGCGTTGACAGCGCAACGAATGATTGCACTCATACGTAGCAGGGACTTCACCAAAGCCTCACAAGTTGCCGCGTTCATGGGCTTAGTGCCGGTGGAGCGAACGTCAGGAACCAGCGTATTTAAGCGTCCGCGTATTTCACGGCGGGGGGATCCTGAGTTACGTGGCAAGCTGTTTATGCCAGTGGTAGCGGCGATTACTCACAATCCCATTGTTCAAAAGTTTTACCGCAAATTGCTGGATCAAAAGAAACACCAACGGGCGGCTATGACGGCTGCCATGCGTAAGCTGGTGCATATTTGTTTTGGTGTGTTGAAGAACCAGCAGGTATTTTCACCAACGATGTAGGGTATTCAATAGCGGGGTCAATAAAAAATCCCTATGGATTTTTTGTTGACCTCAAGACGATACTCTTTTAAATCAGGGCGGTCTTCAGAACTAGCAATCTAGGCTCTAGCCAGCTAGGAAAGGAGACGATACTCTTTTAAATCAGGGCGGTCTTCAGAAAAGGAAAAACAGTAATGTCACGCAAACAACACCAGACGATACTCTTTTAAATCAGGGCGGTCTTCAGAACTGAGACACAAGCCGAATATGAAGCTGTAAAAGCAGACGATACTCTTTTAAATCAGGGCGGTCTTCAGAAATCGCTCCAGAGGACTACAGTAACCCAGCGTACAGACGATACTCTTTTAAATCAGGGCGGTCTTCAGAACGGGCAATTGCAAATAGCCTTGCACTTGCACAATAGACGATACTCTTTTAAATCAGGGCGGTCTTCAGAAGGAAACAAACAAGGAATATGACAAGATGAATGAAGACGATACTCTTTTAAATCAGGGCGGTCTTCAGAATAAGTGGTGTATATCTCTTCAGAGATATATCTATAGACGATACTCTTTTAAATCAGGGCGGTCTTCAGAATGTATCACTCCTAGGGGTAGAGCACTGTTATGGAGACGATACTCTTTTAAATCAGGGCGGTCTTCAGAACGAAAAAACACGTAACTCAAAAAAGAGGAAACAGACGATACTCTTTTAAATCAGGGCGGTCTTCAGAAGGCTCGTGTCTAATCAGCCTTTTGAATCAATGGGTTACAGAGACCCTTAGCAGGAAATTCACTGTATAAAAAGTTGTCTTGGGCAAAAATACGACAAGATAAGTTTTTAAAGAAGCGACACGCTCAGGTTTTGCGTGTTAGTGTGCTGATTTTACAATGATTTTTTGAAAAAGGGAAGAAATATTCGACACTATTGATGCGAAATTTGCTCCCATCAATCCCTACGCAGCATGACGGGTAATTGCAGAGGAAGATTGCGTACCCCCACTTTCGCACTTTGCGCGGTGAGCAGTGGCAATAAGCCGCTTTCAATAAACGCCGCAATCCGCTGCCATTCCTCGGCGGTAATGGGCGCAAAACCGTGCGCGAGAATCGAATGGTTGCGGATGCTCAATAAATCTTTCATGCGCTCTTGATTCTCATCCCAAAATACCCGTATCGCCGCATCACAATGGCAAGCCGCCAATTCCCACGCATCGTGCAACGCTGCCCGGTAAACCCCTTGGCTATCCGGCGTTAACCGCAAGCTATTGGGGATTTTATCCGCAGCCACATGACTGGTATCAATCCCCGCTTGGCTTTTCAATAGCCATTGTGCTGACCATTCCAGCAAGCGATAAGCACGCGAGGTCGCATCATCAAAGCGTTGTTGCGCGGCTCGGCGTTGTGCATTCAGCCACAAATCCAGCAACAGAGCAGGGGTGCGTTTGGGTGATTCCACACACAATAGACGCAACTGCGCCACATAAGGTGCTAACCATTTGCCGTATTTACTCATGTAATTGTCGAGTAACTCCAGCGCACAGGCATGGTCAAAACGATCCCACGCCGAAAACGCCGTGCTCAGGTTACGCACCGCTTGCAATGTACCGCGATCATCACGGTGCAACGGTTTTTGGTCTGCCAAATGCAGCAATGAGTCGTCGTAAGCAAACAATTGCCAGGATGTTAACGCTTGCCGCAACTTCAACTGAAAACGGGTACGCCCGATCTGGGCTTGTTGCGATTGTTCTGTGCCATCTTTCACCTTAATCAGATTGCTTCGCGAACCAGTGACCAATTGCAAACTGATGTTATCGTGATCAAGCGCCGCCAGACACAAGGCGGCGGACATGGTTTTAGTACCGCCCGTGTAATCTGCCACAATCACATGATTAGCCTGCACATACGGGTGGATACAGCGCGAAATCTCGCTATACGCATGGTCAAGATCATCCGCATACACCCGCAACACCGCATAACTACCCGCGCTCAGCCCTGCCTGAGTGGGGATGTTGGGAAGGCTGGGCTTATCATCCTTGAAGTCTTTTTTGAGGAAAATGCCACGCTTTTCGATTTGCTCATACGAGCCGGGTTTACCGGTATCCGGGTCATCTTCCGAACACACAAACAACGTAAAATCGGGCTGGCTGTCCTCAATGGCTTTGATAATGGGTTGGTGTGAACCACCGACGGTGCAAATGAGTGTTTTCATGCGGTGTGTTCAACCTTTATCAATTCTTTATCCTGCACATACGCATTCACTTTCACAAACTGGTTTGTCATCACTTTTTGTTTGATGGCAGGGGAAAGCGTATTCAGCAGTTCTTCGCCTTTCGGCTTGAGTGCATTGACCGTTTTACCGCTCTTCTCAACCGTGAGAGTGCCATTAGCACGGTTGAACTTGATCCGTGCGCCAGCCCAGATTTCAGGTTCGGACTCGGCAATAATCGCGGCTTGTTGTGCCTGTAATGCTGCATTGTGCTTGCCGCTGGCTTGTTGCAATTTTTCCTGCCGTTGCTGGTCTTTGTCCTGCCAAGGTTTCAGCAAGGCTTGCAATTCAGCATCGGGCGCATCATCCAGTTCCACCAATACCCAACCGAACGGCAACATGCCACTTCTGGTGTCATGACTGTCAGCCGCAAGCCATACGGTTTTAGCTTCTGCTTGGTAAGAAGATTTTTGTTTGCCGTCTGCACCTTTACCTTCCAGTATTTTGATACTGCGGACACCTTCGATGGTGACGGATTCAGCTCCGCTATGTCGCCCGACCCGTAGCAAAAAGGCTTTGCCTGCTTTCATTTTCTGGTGAATCACGCCACTGGTAATGGCTTCGGCGAGTTTTTCCCAGTCAGGGTGCAGATAGCGACGTTCCCGTAAAACTTTCATTTCGGCGACGAAACGCTTGTGATAGAAATAATTGCAAGTAGCGGCAATATCTTGCACCGTCCAGCGCAATTCCTTGGCTGGTGTGCCTTTACCTATCATGCCTTGCAAGTCTTGTACGCTCAATGTGCCACCAAAACTGCGGTAGCGTAGTGCTGGCAAACATTCCAGAAGCTGGTAAAGGTTTTGGGCTTCTGCTTGTGATTGCACGATTTGACCGTCTTTGACGACTTCTTTTTTCTTCCGGTCAACGGCGAAACGGATTTCACTACCAAAGAGTGTTGGGGTCTGGTAATTCGCATCACCCAAGCTGATTAAGCGCATTGGGTCAGTGGCAAAACTGCCTTTGAACAACTCTTTTTGTAATGCCTGATTTCGTTGAGGTGGTTTTAAACGATACACTTCTTCTGACAAACCCTGACCATCATTTACATCATCCAGCAAAGCAGTGCGGATTGCGCCCTTGATACTGCTACCGGGAATAATGGGATGCTGGCTATACGGGTTGAAAAAGGTGCGCTGGATTTCCAGCTTATTGACCACGCTTTTACCACCGCTTTCACGGTTGGCACTTTGCCCAACGCGCTTCTGATACAAATCAAACACGCCAGCACTGACAGGCAGGAAATGGTTGGATGCTGCCGCCAATGGTTTACGGTTGTTGTAGAAGAAATCCTGTACCTGCGCGATCATTTCTTCGGCGCGGCGTGTGGGTTTGCTCACCATCTCCAGCAGGTCTTTGCGTTGCCGTTCGGTCAAAACACGATTGGCGACATCGCTGTCAAACGCAAACAGGGCTTCCTCTTCCATCACGTAATTGGTGGGTTCGTAGTCTTCGCCAATCCCCACATGCACAGGTGATAACGGCGTGATGTGCAGGGTGACGCTTTCCATTGTGTTGGTTTTCATGCTTGCTCCACCGGATCAAAGTGAATCGGAATGACGGGCGCGTAGCCTTGTTGCACCGTTTCAGGAATCTGTTTGGATAATTGCCCGTTCCCACCCAGCCCTTGCCCGATAAACGTAGTCGTTGCACTGAATTGTGCTGAACTGAAGACTGCGCCTGTTTTTGCCATTAACACAGGTGTTTTGAACGGTTTGCCCGCTTGTACCGCCTGCCCACCGTGTCGTCCGAAACGGGTGAAAAGCTGGTAATAGCTGTTGGCTGCATCAAAGTTCAAACCTTGCGGCGCACTGGGGGCAAGCGTCAGCACAGCATTAGCGTTTGGATTGGCTGGCATGGCTTGAGTGGTCGTTGCCTGCACTTCAAATTTGCCCAAACCAACGCTGGCATCACGTCCGAAACCCACATTCCCCATTTGCTCGAAAAACTCTTTAAGTGCATCAGCCGTCAATTTGCTTTCATCGAACACCACGTGCACATCCAGCAAGGTATCTGCTTTGTACCAGTGTTGATCCAGCGCATAGGGGGCAAAACCGTCCCCGGTTGTTCCCGTTAAACGGCTGATACTGTTGTGTTGCTGAAGGTGTTCTTCAATGAAATCCTTGGCTTCACACACTGACAACCAGTCGGCAAAAGGTTTGTCGAGTGCGCTCAATGGTAGCCAAGCCTGCTTTTTCACGGCTTTACGGTCGGCATCTTCGATTGGCTGGAAGAAATACAGCGGTACATTCGGGCGTGGTACATAACCGTGTGGCAAGGCATCGGATACCACCGCAAACGGCTTGCCAGTCGTGTAACCGTCCAGCAATTCTGTTAACTTGCCTTCGCCCATGCCATCCCGCAATAACCAGCACAACTGCCCAAACAATGTGTCACCCAACGGCAATGTGCCGAAGGCAGACAGCGGGCGTAATGTCAGGGTCAGTGTTTGCATATCAGGCTGCCTCACCGAAAGTCACGGCATCCAATTTGGCTTGCACGTCGGTGCTACCCAGCTTGAGGTCAACGAATTCGATCTTGCCGTAACCGCGTGACAATGAACCACCCAAGCCAGTCAACTCAATCAGCTTCAAACCTTGGAATAGCATATCGCTCAGGTCTTCGCCGTCATGTACTTTCAGTGTCAGTTTGAAATCGAATTCTGCACCTGCTGGAACACGTTCGGTATTACGCGGGTGTTGCGCGACACCTTGGATACGGTCAATGGTGTTTTCCATTTTGGTTTCAGTGAACAGACGGTTTTTGTCGGATACTTCACGTTTTGCCCAGTCCTGATTCAGTGAGCAATCCCAGAATGCCAGACGGGTGGGGCCGATTTCTGCAATCAGTTTTTCGTCATTGGACGGATCGGGCGAACCACCAAACAGTTTCAGCAATTGCTTGGCTGCTGCCTGATTCGGGGTTTTGGTGATGTGTTTAAAGCTCAACGGTTTGCCTTCGGTCAAGCTAACCACACCCAGTTGCCATTCGAGTAGGCTACGCATTTTGCCTTTCAAACTGGAGCCGGGAATATACGGTTGCCCAGTCAACGGGTTCTTGATGACGGGATTATCCGTACCACCGATGTGCATTTCTTCACTGCCTGCGCCGATGTGCAAGCCAGTCAACAGGCGGATTTTGCCTTGCAGAAGTTGGATATTGGTCAATTGCATGTCGGTTCTCCGTCAGTCTTTCTTTTCCAGTTTGTAAAAGCCCAGCATCGCTTCAAAAAACAGCTTGAAGATGCGTAGTGTCTTGTCGTCGGTCACTTGTTGCAGGCAGTGTTGCATGAAGGCGGTAAAGTTGTTATCCACATGCTTGCGTCCTTCCGCATAGGCGGCTTTGGCATTCAACATGCGGATGAAGGGCAGGTATTCGCCAAACTTTTCCGGGTTCTGCGTAACCTTGGCTTCCCACATCAGCAATTCATCGTAGAAACGCCGGATTTGCGTGGACTTGTTCTGTTCACGCCCAGTTGCCGCCAAAGTTTTTGCCGTGTTCAAGGCAATGCCGTTGAATAACTCTGGATCAAGATCAGTCGGATTGAACTTGATGCTTGAAGTTTCCAGCGTGGGCTTGGGTTCATCCCAGCCGGTATTCCGCCGATCATTTTTATATCCGCTCATGCAACTTATCTCCGATGTTGATAGATGTGGGTAAACAAAGCGATGCGGTAGTTACCCTTGTGTTTTTCGATGCCTTGATTGGCGATTGCCAGACTCAATTCGGCTTGTAAACGTCTGCGCTCGGTTTCATCCAGCTTGCGTCCATCCCGACGGCGGGTTTCCAGCATTCGGTAAGTGCGGTAAGCAAAGCGTGAATGCCAAACGGCGTTTGCCGGTTTGCTGCGATCTTCGGCAAGACTGGTGAGGTTTAACAACCCGTATAAGTAGCCGGTGCTAAGGTCAAAATCCTTACGTATGACATTCAGTTGTTCGGCACACTCCAGCAGATCATTGAAATGCTCCCAACTTGCAGAATGACCAAAACAGGTCACAGCATTTTTGGGGGCAGCTTTATCTTTTTTGGGGTCGAAATTATAGGATTTCGCCTTGTCCAATGCCGCTTCTGCCATGTCTGCCAGATAATTGATCGGCAAGCCCGGTTTGGTGATGGAAAGCCCCGCCGAGAAATGCACATCGGGGTTTTCACCAACATAGCGCTTGAATTCCACCTGCATCCGCTGCGCCAGTTTCATGGTGGAACGCCACGGCCCGATGAGGAAAAAGTCATCCCCACCTGCAAACACGGTGTAAGTGTTCGGGAATTCTTTCTGGCACAAATACGGCAACCAGATAGAGAAAAACGCATTCATTTGGCGCGACAAAGCCGCCATTTTGGCGAAGCTGGGCGCACCAATACCGCGTTGAAAAATGATACCGAGGTTATCCACATCACCTTTCAAGGTCATCAAAGCACTGATACCGATCCAGTCGCCTTTTTCATCCATCCATTGATCTTCATCGGCAAGATGGTTGAGTGTTTTGGTTTCACCCTCAGTCTTCTCATAGATTTCGTCGGTATCGGTATATTTGTCGAAGGTGTCGAAATCAGCTTTGGTGAAGCGCGGAATCCAAGCATTGATGGCTCGGCGGGCATAGCCTTTCCATAGTGCTTTGTCGGCGGTATCCGGTAAGGAAAAATCGAAAGCACGTAACAGGTTTGCTTGCCGTGCCAGTTGCCCAAACTTACCGGTAATATCTTCGCTTTTGGTGAAGCTGACATGGAAACCAAAAATCGGTAGTTTCAGGGTGTTATGGTTCAAGTCATCGCGAGTTATTAGCAAGCGTTTGAAGCCGGTCAGGTATTGCCCTACCTTGATTTGATCGGCAGCAAGACGGCTAATCCATTTATCTTCAAGTGCCACGATACCGGGTGAACGCCCATCAATCGCACAAACGGTTTTATTGTTATCGAACGCATCCAAGAACTCATCAAACACCATAGGTGCTTGAGTAGCACACAAATCAAAACGGCGCAGTTTGACCTTTTCCAATTGCTCAAACAGCCGTTTCATCAAGTCGCTGAATTTGCCTTGGGTGAAGTCATTGCACGCAGCAGGCAGCCACGCCAATCCTACACCCGATTGCCCGAAGGTATGATCAATGAACCACTGATTCAGTTCGTGTTGCACCTTTTCGAGTTTTTGGATGGTGTCTGGCGTATTCGGTGCAACGATCAGGAATTTACCCGCCGCATTAGTTACTTGGCTGGTAGATGGCAAACCCAGCACATCCATAATCTTGAGCGCTGCACACTCCATCAGCAAGGACACATAGAATGAACGCCCACGCAACAGCTTTGCCGCCCGTTTGCGAGTTTCGCCGCCACTGGCAAAGATGAAGTCTTGAATACCGAAAAAATCACCCTGTATCAGCAGGAATTTGTTGGTATCCCAATCTTCCAGCTTGCCCGTTTCTTGCCCTGTTTCCTGATGATAACGCCACAAACCAACAGCCAACGCTGCGGTGGTTTTGGAATGGTCATACAGTGACACATCCGCCTTGATGTTCTGATTCATCGGCGACACGGTAGCCGCCGGGATGGCATGGGCGTACACCTGCCAAAGCGTATCGAAATGGTCTAACCATAACGGTAGATTTTTGCGGTGAGCATCAGGAATCTTGGTCAATGCTTCACGGAAATCTTGCCACAATGCCTTGTATTCTGCCTGTGCCTTGGTGTTGTTGCCTTCGGGTTCACACTGTTCTTTTTTCTGCGGGAACAGGCTATCAACCGTCAGTGGTTTGAGGGCGTAACGGTATTTTAAGTCTTCTTTTTTCGGTGGTTTACCATCCAGCCGAATTTGTTCCAATAGGGTTAACTGGCGGGTGGTGTAATGATTGAGTTTGGCTTTTTCATCATCGGCAAGTTTGTTGTAATCCTCAAACTTCTCACGCTCAAAACCCGAAGCCACTCGATCCGCCGTGGCAATCACCCATTGCAGAAACGTCCCTGGCTTATGGTGCATCGCCGCTGCATTGATCAGCGAATCATCCGCATCCCGATCTTTCCACGGTTTGAACGGAGTCATGTCATCCCCGACTAAATCGGGCATGTGCTGTTCCAGCAGATCAAAACCAATCGCCGTGTAAGCCGCATGGATGTGGGTATGCCGTTCGTTATACTTCGGGCAATAAAGCTGCACATTCAAGTCGCGGCGCTGGTTGCCATCCGTGTCTTTTTGATGGGCTTCTTCGATACGCGCTCGTTCTGCAAACTTCCCCAAGTCGTGCAAAAACGCCGCTAATGCAACCCGGCTGGACGCATTCAACAAGTGCTTATCTGGCATATTAGCCCCTTTGTCCTTGATGCAATAAATTTATGCTTCTGAGTATTAACTAACCTAGCCCACTTGTCACCGATGACAAGCTTGTCAAACTCGATACCCACCCGTAGCGATTCGCTGTCAATACCCTGAAATATGTCTGGCGGAAGCCCAGTTGAAATTATGGCTGAATAATGTGTCAGTTACGGTGATAACAGTCACATTCCATCACACCAGCTCCAGCGCACTCACCGCCAACGTCAGCCCAAAACAAGTGCGCGGCTTTTTCCCATGCGGGTGCAGCAAATACACCTCTGCCGCAGCATGACCGAGCGCGGCGCGTAACGCCTTATGGGTATTCGATTTGCGTTCGTCAAACCACGCCTTGGTGATGCCGTCACGCAACGCCAGCGCCACTTGTTCGTAGCTGCCGGTTTGCCCGTGCAGGCGGGCATAAACGGTGAGGAACTGGCTGGCGAGGTCGGGGGTTTCGGTGCTAGTCCAGTGAATAGGGGGTAAATCGTTGGCACGGCGTTGCAACATCCACGCATAAAACGCGAGTTGCACCGGCGGCATAGAGACGGGAATTCCGCCACAAGTAAGGCTGGCGCGTTGCCAGTCGAGGCGCACCTGTGCGGGGTCAAAACGGCGTTGCGCCGCCGCAATCGTAGCACTGAAACTGCTGCTGCCTTGCAACAGGTCTTGCGGCAAACCTTCCCGCAGGCGCACAAACGGAATGTCCGCCAACGTCACTTCCACCTTGCTGGCATCAAAACCAGAGCCATCGTCACGCACCACCCACACACTGCGCGGCGGTGGGTAAAAGAATTCGTGGTGAAAAAAATACTCCTCATCGACCAGCACATGAGTGAGGCGGTCTTGCGCCCTGCCCAATAGCGAGAGCGCGTAGCCAGCGTAAAACGTCATGGTGCGTCGCCCGCCGGAAAGCGACACGGTAAGTTGGCTGTGCGGGTCGGCGGTCAGTTGTTGCACAATGCGGGTGATGCAATCGGCGGCGTGGGTATTGTCGCGGTGGGTACGAATGTCGTCGAGCGCTTGCCCCGCTGCATCCGTAATCAGGTGGATGTGCGAGGGGTCGCAAGCGGGGGCGGGTAGGGCATAATCCGCGCACAGTTTCGCCAGCCAGCCGGGTTGTGTGCCGCACACCAATTGGCGCACAAACGGCTCACCTTGGCGGGTGGTGATAATGTGGACTTCGGTGGGCATACACGCGGGCGTGGTGTGTTGGGTGAGGGCGTAAACGGTTTCGGTGACAATTTGCGGGGAATTCGCTGCCACCGCCAGCAAAATACGGCGCGGGTAAGTGTGCGGTTGGGTGGGGTCGGGGGTTGTCATGCGGCAATTGTGAGGCGCAACTAGAGATTTTCTCCCACCCAAGCGCGAAACGCCTTCATCGCCACCATGCGCCCCTCACGTTCTGCCAAGCTCAGCAATGCCGGGATTTTTTCCCGCAATGCTAACCCCGGAAAATGCGGGCTAAATTCAACGGCATGATATTCACCCGCCTGCAATACCCAAATCACCAACTGCTTGCCATCGTATATCCATAACTCCGGCACACCCAGCGCCGCGTACAACGCCCGATCTGTTGGTGAATAAATGTCGATTTCCACTGCCAAATCCGGTGGCGGGTCACTATCCAGACTAATCTGCCGTTTGCCTCGAATCGCAGCGGCATGTTCAATATAAAAGCATTGATCCGCTTCCACCGCCTTTTGCACGGATTGTTTATGCAAGGTAACAGACCCCAGCGATTCAAAATCAAGCTCTTGTTTTTCCAATAAATAGCTGATGAAGTCACCAATATACACTTTCGGCATCTCATGCCCGACTGACGGTGCGATTACATGCATACGCATCTGATTGAAAGAAATGCGTAGACTGCTCCTGTCCCCCAATTCATCCATGAAGCGCTCGAAATCCGCCCAAGACACATCATTAATCACCACTTCAGCATTTTCTGGAAAGCTAAGCTGACTAAACTGAAACTGCATAATGCCTGCCTCTCAAATCGCCTTTTCCCCAGTATAGCAGTCAAGCGCATACCCGCCCATGCCCATCACCGCACCTTTCCCCGCGTGTACCCACTGCCCCAACCACAGCCACGGCCAGAAATCCTCCAGCCCCGCCAGCTCCAGCGTAAAGCTCCCCACCAGCCCGCCCATTTGCACATGGTTCTGCTGCCGGTTGGAATAACGCGACCACTCATGCCAACGCAAATCCGCATTCCCCAACGTCACCGCTGCCGCTTGCTGGCTCAGTGCTTTGAAATCGCCCGGCAATTCCACTTCCGCATGATAAGCGTGCAATAACGAAATCCGCCGCATCAACGCATTGATAAACAACTGAAACGTAAACCGGCTGCTACGTATCGGCGTACCTTCCTGCAACAAGCGCAACGGCGTCAACAAGCGCACCTGCACCCTTTCCGGCATTGGCGGAATCAACGGCACAACCCCCACTAACGCCTGCAAACTTCCCCCCGCCGCCTGAATCTGCGCCCATTCGCCCGCGCCCGGTGCAACTTCCTGCTCCACCGCCACCAGCGCATAACGCCCATCACCCTTGCCGATCCCGCGTTCTCCCACCTGTTGCATCGCATGGATTAAATACGGCAAATGCCCAATCGCCGCACCCAGCAAACTCAATTCCAGCGAAAACACTTCCCCCGGCGCATAGTGCTGCCCCGATGTTGCCAAGGGCTGCATAATATACGGGTGGGGCGCGGCATTAATCTTTTCCAGCAATGGCCCATGCCCCGCTGGCGTTTCAAACACCTGACTGTAAACACAGGAACGCCACAACAAACACTGGCGACAATCCGGCTCACGGGTAATACACACTGTGCGCCGTAAGGCATGACCAAACGCACCGCGCCAAGTCGAGCCAGCATAAGCAGGGAATTGAATCGGGGTCAGCGCCCGCAACCGCAAACGGTAACGGGCAATCGGCAGGCTAAAATCGGGGATCATTTCTTCGGCTTTACGTTACCTAAAATGCTTTCCTGCATTTTTTTCCAGGTTTCCATATTTTGTTCGCCCATCTTCATCCAAGTATCCAGCGGCGTACCAGCGAGTACTTTGTGCATTTGCTCCTGCATCGCCGTTTGCTGGCGGCTAAATAGACCGACGCTTTGCTCCATGTATTCCATAAAGCCCTTGCGGGTTGCGTCACTGTAATTGCGGATAAATTGCGCCAGAATATCGGTGCTGAACAAGGGTTGTCCGCCCGCTTCCTGTTCCATAATGATTTGCAGCAAGATACTGCGAGTAATGTCATCGCCGGACTGACGGTCGATCACTTTGAACGGCGTTTCCGCCAAGACCAAATCGCGCACGTCACTCAACGTGATATAACAACTTTGGTTAGTGTCATATAAGCGGCGATTCGGGTATTTTTTAATAATGCGTTCTTCTGCCATAGGAGTCTTCGTAGGTACTACTGTGATGAAACAAATAAAATCAGGCGGCTGCATGAGTGAGGCCAGCTTCTACCAGTGATTTTATAGGTTAACGTTTTGTTATGCACACAAAAATAGTACGGTCATGCACAAAAGAAGGGAATAGGGGGGAAGACCCCCCCACCCTAACCCTCCCCCGCAAGGGGTGAGGGAACAGGAAATCTCTTCTCCTCCTTCACCCCTTGCGGGGGAAGGGTCGGGGATGGGGGGTAATTCTTAGTGAATGAACTGACCGCCGTTGGCAGAGATGTTCGCGCCGGTAATGAAGCCCGCTTTGTCGGATGCTAAGAAGGAGACGATTGCCGCCATTTCTTCTGGAGTACCCAAACGACCCACAGGGATTTGCGCAATGATTTTGTTACGCACGTCTTCGGCGATTGCCATAACCATTTCAGTAGCAATGTAGCCCGGTGACAAGGTGTTGATGGTTACGCCTTTACGAGCCACTTCTTGTGCCAGCGCCATGCTGAAACCGTGTACGCCCGCTTTCGCAGCGCTGTAGTTGGTTTGACCAAACTGACCTTTCTGACCGTTGACGGAAGAAATGTTGATGACGCGACCAAAGCCACGGTCAGCCATTTCGTTCACGAACTGGTGGGTCACGTTGAACA
Source organism: Thiothrix winogradskyi (assembly GCF_021650935.1). NCBI lineage: Bacteria > Pseudomonadati > Pseudomonadota > Gammaproteobacteria > Thiotrichales > Thiotrichaceae > Thiothrix > Thiothrix winogradskyi. The sequence continues at coordinate 1,576,676 of NZ_CP091244.1, forward strand.
CGCTGTCGAGGTTGGTTTTCATGACCGCAGCCCAATGTGCTGGGGTGATTTTCTTGAAGGTTGCGTCACGGGTGATGCCCGCGCAGTTAACGATAATGTCAACTTGACCGAAATCAGCAATCACGGATTCTTTCAGTTTCACGCAATCGTCATAGCTGCTCACATCGCAAGGGTAGATCGCGACTTCATAATCTTGCTTGGCTTGCCATGCTTTGGCTTGCTCTTCTGGCTCGAAATAGGTGGTGACAACTTTGTAACCATCTGCTGCGAATTGCTTGCAAATCGCGTTACCAATACCGCCAGTACCGCCTGTTACCAGTGCAACTTTACTCATAATCAATACTCCTACTGTTTGTTTACCCCTCACCCCAACCCCTCTCCCTCAAGGGGAGAGGGGCTAAAGAGAGAGATTGGGATAATGTATATTTCTTGTTCCCCTCTCTCCTTGAGGGAGAGGGGCTAGGGGTGAGGGGTCTTTAAACCGCTTCAACCGCCATCGCTACACCCTGACCACCACCGATACACAGTGTTGCCAGACCTTTTTTCGCGCCAGTACGCTTCATGCCGTGCAGCAGCGTGACTAGTACCCGCGCACCGGATGCACCAATCGGATGACCCAGTGAAATCGCGCCGCCACTGACGTTAACCTTGCTCAGGTCAAAGCCAAGGCTTTCGTTAACTGACATGGCTTGCGCGGCAAATGCTTCATTCGCTTCGATCAGGTCGAGGTCAGCCACGCTCCAGCCTGCTTTTTCCAGACATTTGGTGGTTGCTGGGATAGGACCAGTACCCATGATTGCCGGGTCAACGCCTGCGCTGGAGAAACTTACAATGCGAGCCATTGGGGTTAAACCCAACTCAGCCGCTTTGGCGGCTGTCATCACGATAACCGCTGCCGCGCCGTCGTTGATGCCGGAAGCATTGCCCGCTGTCACTGTACCATCTTTCTTGAAAGCAGGACGAAGTTTGCCGAGGGAAGCAGCGGTTGTGCCAGCGCGTGGGAATTCATCCTTGGCAAATACCAAAGGGTCGCCTTTGCGCTGTGGAATCACCACGGGGATGATTTCGTTATCAAACACGCCAGCATTTTGTGCGGCTTCGGTTTTTTGCTGGGAGCTGGCAGCGAATTCGTCTTGTGCTTCACGGCTGAAACCGTATTGCGCGGCGATATTTTCCGCAGTGATGCCCATGTGGCAATCGTTGAACGCGCACCACAGACCGTCTTTGATCATGGTGTCGACCATTTTCCAGTCGCCCATTTTCTGACCGTTACGTGAATTAGGCACAACGTGTGTGGAAGCACTCATGGTTTCCTGACCGCCCGCGATTACGATGTCAGCATCGCCGCAAGCGACCGCTTGATACGCCAGATGCACTGCTTTTAAACCACTGCCACAGACTTTGTTGATCGTCATTGCTGGAACTTCAACGGGTAAACCAGCAGACAGTACCGTTTGACGTGCCGGATTTTGACCTACACCAGCCGTCAATACTTGACCCAGAATGACTTCGTTGATTTGCTCAGGTTTCAAACCAGAACGTTCCAGCAAGCCTTTAATGACCGTTGCGCCGAGTTCGGAAGCCGGAATGGCAGCGAGTGAACCACCAAAAGTGCCAAGTGCAGTTCTGCCAGCGGCTACGATCACAATATCTTCGCGCATGAAACGTTCTCCTAGGGTATAAAATGTCACAAAATCTGTGGTATATCATTAGGGTGTCAACAATAAGCTGACAGGGGGGCTTTGGCAAGTCGTAAAAGTACCACACTGTCAACATTGTTGCGATGCACAAAATAGCATGATAAGCTCATAATAGGCAACATTTTTATACGCGGAGGATAGGTACTGTCATGGCAGCTTGGTCGGACGATATGATGAAAAATTGGTCTGATGCGCAACAGCGTTATTGGAATGCATGGTCGGATCTTTCCAAAATGGGGCAGCCACAGGCGGCTGTGCCGAGTTTTGGTGCTGGTTTTGGTACTGCACCTGCTTGGACACAAGGTCTGGAGCAATGGTGGAAAGCGGTCAGCCCGCACACGGTTCCGGGTGCGTCTACCGATGCCTTTCAGCGTATGGTCGAAATGGGCAAGGTCTACATGAATCTTGCGGAAAATGCTTACAACGTGCAACTCGCTGGTGGCAAAGACACCGAGACGATGGATGCGTGGATGGATGCGATGGAGGCGAATTTCCGCCAATGTTGTGGTCAGATCGAAATGGGCAAATTCACCGCACACGGTTTCGGTGTCGGTCAGGCGGCAATGGATAGCTGGCAGCGGGTGCTGAATAGCATGGGTATGCAGGCATTCCAGCAAATGGGCGCGGGTGGTTTCCACATGCCGACCTCGGAAAACTGGACTGAGCAATTCAGTAAAGTGTTGGCAACGCCAGCCGTGGGTTACAACCGCGAATCGCAGGAACGCCTGCAAGCCCTCGCGAAATTGGGCGCGAACTATCAGGAAGCGATGGATGATTACCTGAAAGCGTTTGCCAAACAGGGTATTGAGTCGGTGCAAGCCTTGCGTGAGCGTGTTGCCACCATGCGTGCGGACGGTAAAAAAATCAATTCCTTGCGTGAACTCTACGATCTGTGGGTCGATGTTAACGAAGAGGTGTACGCCAAGTTTGCCATGACTGACGAATATCAGGTGGTTTACGGCGATTTGGTGAATTCGCTGATGGCGCTCAAGCAAGGCATTAATGCCGAATTGGACAGTACCTATGAAGCCGCGAATTTGCCAACCCGTAAAGAGTTGAATGCCGCATTTGCCAAGCAGCAAGAAATGCGCCGCGAAAACCGTACTTTGCGCAAACAATTACAAGAATTGTCCCGTAAAGTGGATGCGTTAGCTGCCGCACAGAACACCGCTCCGCCCGCCGCGCCTGCTGCACCCGTCGCACCGAAACCTAAAGCAGCCGCGAAACCGAAAACCCCTAGCGCCAGCACCAAAAAAGCTTAACCCGCACTGGATATTCAAGGAGAACGAACATGCCGTTTCAAATGCGTCCAGACGAAATTCTGAACGAAGTTAAAACCTTCAATGAAAAACTCGCGCAGGGTATGACCAATCTGATGGAAGTCGGTGAGATTTCCGCAGGCGTTACCCCGTTTGAAGTCGTTTACACCGAAGACAAACTCAAGTTGTTGCATTATATCGGTACTGGCGAGCCGACCAATAAAGTGCCAATGCTGATTGTGTACGCGCTGGTAAACCGCCCTTACATGACCGATATTCAGGAAAACCGTTCCACCATCAAAGGCTTGTTGGATGCTGGGCAGGATGTGTACCTGATCGACTGGGGCTACCCGGATGCTTCCGACCGTTACCTGACGCTGGATGATTACCTCAACGGTTATTTGGATACGTGTATTGACGAAATCCGCGCCCGCCATAACGTTGATGCGGTCAACCTGTTGGGAATTTGCCAAGGCGGCGCATTCAGCCTGTGTTACACCGCCATGCACCCCGATAAAGTCAAAAATCTGGTCACAATGGTCACGCCAGTCGATTACCAGACGCCGGACAATATGTTGAGTCACTGGGTGCAAAATATCGACATCGACCTGCTGGTTGATACCGTCGGCAATATTCCCGGCGAAATGCTCAACTGGACATTCCTCAACCTCAAGCCTTACCAGCTCATGGGGCAAAAATACCTCGGCATGGTGGACGTGATGGGGGATAGCCAAACTCTGAAAAACTTCATGCGCATGGAAAAGTGGATTTTTGATAGCCCTGACCAAGCGGGTGAAACTTTCCGTCAGTTCATCAAAGATTTCTTCCAGCAAAACAAGCTGTTGAAAGGTGAAGTGCAGATTGGTGAATATACCATCGACTTGAAAAATGTCACCGTGCCAGTGTTGAATGTGTTTGCGGAACAAGATCACCTTGTACCACCGGATGCGTCACGGGCGCTGAAAGGGGCAACGGGGTCGTCGGATTACACCGAGCTGTCTTTCAAAGGCGGTCACATTGGTATTTACGTCAGCGGCAAAGCGCAAAAAACGATTCCACCCGCGATTGGCGAGTGGTTGACAGCGCGTAGCTAGAAACACAAGCGGGGCAGGCTCAGGCTTGCCCCGCCGCTGCCAATTCCTGCACAATTAAGTCAATAATGTGCCGCACCGGAATGATATTTTCGGGGTTATGCAACAATAAATCGCGGTTGATTTCCAACGTGAACGGGTGTTTGCCCTTGAATTGTTCGCAGGTGAAACGCCCCAGCGAGTTAATCCCCGAATACGGGTTGTTGCAGCGGATCACGTCACAAAAGTTGAAACCGACATCCAGCTCGTGGAAATGGTCTTCAATAATGCTGGACATGTGTTCTAGGGTTTTTTTATTGGCGTAGCAGTTGTGGTGTGGCTTGCCATGCATATCGCCGCCATTGCCAAACATGAATAGCGGGCGCAAATTGCCCCGGTCTTTGGAAACGCTCGTGCCAATCCCCGGCATGGTGTGGCAAAACAGCACTTGTTTAATTTGCGTATTCGCCAGCAATTCCAGCATTTTCCGTTGGTGTGGCATGACGTAACGTTCGATGACCGTTTGCCGCACCGCTTCCGGCATTCCGCGTTCGGATTGGTAAATCTTCACGCCTTGGCTGGTGTGTGTCTTAACCACGCCATCCGCACTGAAATCGTCGTAACGGCGGTTGGGGTCGGCATGGGCACGCCAAAACCGGAAACGCAGCACATGTGGCTTGCTGGGTAAATCGAGGTAGAGTGCGTCGGAAAATTCATCGGCATCTTCGCGGCGGTCGCCGGGCGTGAACTTGGGGTGCAAGTAAGGTCTGACCTCATCCGGGGTCAAGTGACCGCCATGCGGTAATTCCAATAAGACAGGACTTTCCCCCTCAATGTATTGGAAGGGGCTTTGGTCAATTTCCATGTGTACTGCGTCAATTATAAGTGAATCCCCGGCAGCAGCCCGCGCTGTGCCAACGTGTCACGCAGGCTAACATGGGCATCCACGTCATTTTCGGTCACTTGTGCCAAATAAACCCGCGTCTTCTGATCATAACTAGGGTCGTAATACAAACCAACTGGCATCAGGATTTTTTTCTCGATTTCGGGGCGGAATGTTTCCAAAAACGCCAATGGATTGCCGAGGTAGCAAAAATAGCCGGTTTCCAGATTGGGGCGCTGGAAATGCGTCAGGAAATGTTCACGGATGAAATGGAACGGGGTCGAACCGTTGAGGCGGAAGTTGGGGTCGATGAAATACAGCTTGCCATCGGCGGCTTTGATCACATCCAGCCCGCAGACCCCGAACCAGCCCAAGTGCGCAGCATTGCGGGCAATTTCAACCGCAATAGCTTCGAGTTCGGGGGAGGGATGCCAGCAGAGGTCAATGAAATTACCCTCGTAACGGGCGCTGGCGGAAATGCGCTGTTCCGAGCCGCCAATGAAACGGATGGTGCCATCACGGTCAACGTGCAGGTTGAGGTTGTAATTGGCTAAATAGCCGCCGATGAAATGTTCAACCTTGACCCGATGCCCGCCGAAACGTTCTTGCGCGGCTTGCACATCCGCTTCGGTCTGGCAAATCGCGACGCCATCGCCACCGCCGGAAGGTGCTGCCAGCTTAATGACGAAGGGCAATTCCCAATGTTCCCGCCAAGTTTTGCCTGCAAAGGTGGCAGCGTCGTAGACCTCATAGGGGATGCAATGCGAGGAAATGTCTGCCATGCGCCCTTTGTCGTTGAGTTGCACGATCAGTTCCGGGTTTTCCAGATAGTAATGGTCGCTGGCAATTTGATCGGCGGGGTAGGGGTGTGGCACGACCAATTTGGATTGCGGGTGGTTGCCGAGGTATTCCAGATAGCTATGCCCACCTGCGTAACGCACTATCTCTCCCATTTGCTTGCCGAAATGTTCTTGGAAAAAGCCGTGCCACCAAGGGGTCAAATCTTGGCTGAAATCCACCACGCCATCTTTTACCAAGGTGGTGGCTTCGCCGCCGATGAGCAGGAAACGTGCTGTTTGACAGGTCAGGTATTGCACTGAACGGCGGTAGTAGTAATGGCATTCGCCCGGCAAATCATACGCAGCGTAGTAGGGATAGCGCGGCATGTGGATGCCGTTACTGCCGGTGGCGTAAGCCTCGCTGACGGTGCAGCCTGTATAGCGTTCGAGCATGGTGGTTTACTCCGAGGGCAGCGGTAAACCTAGTAATCTAGCAGGTGATTGTTGCTGGCGTATGACAATATTATGTGGTTTGAAGCAGGTCTTGTTGAGAATAACGGTTTTAGCATGAGCGTACCGTTGCACCAATCCTGCTCGATACAAGTCCCTAAAGCACAACATAAGTGCAACCTAATGAACCGTAGGATGGGCAGAGCGGCAGCGAAACCCGCCATTTCCGCCCCAAATCCGCTGATTTCCCACTTGGCACACCCTTTGCATTATAACCCCCATGCAGTCAACGGCGACTGCGTAATCATGAAGTGACTCCTCCTCCTAACCGTGCGATGTAGTGCGGGTATTTGGGTAAAGCTGCCCTGACGACTGTTGGTTCCTCCTCCGCCAACAGTTCGTCAGGGCTTTTTTTTGGCTACGAAAAATGAATTTGAGGTTTTTATGAGCGATACCAAGAAACCGGATACGTCCGTTACCAACATTACTAACCCTAGTCGCCGCGATTTTTTCCTGAAAACGGGCTTACTGATGGCAGCGGGTTCAATCATGACAATGGTTCCGGCTGGCGTGCGCAATGCCGCATGGGCAGCAGGTTCGGATGCACCGGAAAAACCCAATATCAATGTTGGTTTCATCCCGCTCACTGACTGCGCCAGCGTGGTGATGGCGAATCTGAAGGGCTTCGACAAAAAGTACGGCTTAACCATTACCCCGACCAAAGAAGCGTCATGGGCAGCGGTACGCGACAAACTCACCAACGGCGAATTGGATGCGGCGCATGTGCTCTACGGCTTGATTTACGGCGTGCAAATGGGCATCGGTGGCCCACAAAAAGACATGGCTAACCTGATGACACTCAACAACAATGGGCAAGCGATTACGCTATCCAGCCAGTTGCATGACAAGGGCGTGACCGATGGCGCATCCCTTGCCAAATTCATGAAAGACAATCCGCGTGAATACACCTTCGCGCAAACCTTCCCGACCGGCACGCACGCCATGTGGCTCTACTACTGGCTGGGCAGCTTAGGCGTAAACCCGATGAAAGACGTGAAAACCATCACCGTGCCGCCACCGCAAATGGTTGCCAATATGCGTATCGGTAATATGGACGGCTATTGCGTGGGTGAGCCGTGGAATGCGCGGGCAATTGCTGACAAGATCGGTTTCACCGCCGTCACCACCCAAGACATCTGGAAAGACCACCCGGAAAAAATCCTCGGCACCACCGCTGAGTGGGTGAAAGCCAACCCGAATACGGCGCGTGCCTTGACCGCTGCGGTATTGGAAGCCTCCAAATACATCGACGACATGGCAAACCGTGGCGAAGTTGCCAGCGCGATTGCTGCCAAAGCCTACGTCAATACCGAAGCCAGCGTGATCGAAGGGCGCATGAAAGGCGAATACGACAACGGCATCGGCAAAACCTGGAAAGACGACAACTACATGAAGTTCTGCAACGACGGCGCAGTGAACTTCCCGTATTTGTCCGACGGCATGTGGTTCATGACCCAGCACAAACGTTGGGGCTTGCTGAAAGATCACCCTGACTATCTGGAAACCGCGAAAAAGGTCAACCAGATCGACATCTACAAGCAAGCGGCAGAACTGGCGAAAGTCAGCATCCCCGCCAGCGATATGCGCGAATCCACGCTGATCGACGGCGTGAAATGGGACGGCAAAGACCCCAAAGCGTATACAGATGGGTTTGCGGTAAAGGCGTAACGGTGTGTAGGGGCGACCGGCGGTCGCCCTTCCTCCCTAAAGGAGTTTCGTATGTGGAAAGAACGTTCACTAGGGCTACTAGCCCCCTTCCTAGGACTGCTCGGCTTTGTGCTGCTGTGGTCATTGGTCTCCGCCACCAACCCGCAATTGCCGGGGCCGGTGTCAACATGGGCATCCGCCGTGGAGTTGTTCAAAGACCCGTTTTACCAAAATGGCCCGAATGATCAGGGTATTGGCTGGAATATTCTCAACTCGTTGGCGCGGGTCGGGATTGGTTTCGGGATGGCGGCGTTGGTGGGGATTCCGGTGGGTTTCATTATTGGGCGGGTGAAGTTTTTCAACGATATGCTTGCGCCGATCATTAGCTTGTTGCGTCCGGTGTCGCCGTTGGCGTGGTTGCCGATTGGCTTGTTGGTGTTTCAGAAGGCTGAACCAGCGGCGATTTGGGTGATTTTCATCTCGTCGATCTGGCCGATGATTATTAACACCGCTGTCGGAGTGTCGCAGATTCCGCAGGATTATCTCAATGTGGCGCGGGTACTGAACTTGTCGTCGTGGAAGATGTTTACCAAGATTTTGTTGCCTGCGACTCTGCCGTATGTGATGACCGGGGTGCGGCTTGCTATCGGCGTGGCGTGGCTGGTGATTGTGGCAGCGGAAATGCTGACCGGCGGGGTCGGTTTGGGTTTCTGGGTGTGGGATGAGTGGAACAACTTGAACGTTGAACACATCATTATTGCGATTTTCGTGGTGGGGCTGATTGGCCTGTTGTTAGAACAATTTTTGTTGCTGCTTGCCAGCCGTTTGCGAACCGAGTGAGGTGGTTATGGATTCCAGCAAATACGTGCAGCTTGAACACGTCGATATGGTGTTTAACACCAAGAAAGGCCCGTTTCAGGCGTTGCAAGAGGTGAATTTGAACATCGCGGCAGGCGAGTTTATTACCCTGATTGGGCATTCTGGCTGTGGTAAATCGACCGTGCTGAATATCGTGGCGGGCTTGCTAAACCATACCAGTGGGGTAGCGTTGTGTGCTGACCGCGAAATCAAAGGGCCGGGGCCGGATAGGGCGGTGGTGTTCCAAAACCATTCGTTGTTGCCTTGGCTGACGTGCTTTGACAATGTGTACCTCGCGGTGGATCGGGTGTTTGGCGCGACGGAAAAGAAGGCACAGCTTAAGCAGTGTACCCACGAAGCCTTGGCGATGGTGGGGCTGACTCACGCGGAACATAAGTTTCCAAACGAGATTTCCGGCGGGATGAAGCAGCGGGTGGGGATTGCACGGGCGTTGGCGATGGATCCGAAAGTGTTGCTGATGGATGAGCCATTCGGTGCGTTGGATGCTTTGACCCGTGCGCATTTGCAGGATGAGCTGATGAAAATCACTGCCGCCACTCACAAGACCGTGATTATGGTGACGCATGATGTGGATGAGGCGGTGTTGCTGTCGGATCGGATTGTGATGATGACCAATGGGCCGTCAGCGACGGTGGGGGAAATTCTGAAAGTGGATTTGCCGCGCCCGCGCAATCGGCTGGCATTGGCGGATAACCCCACGTACAACCATTACCGTGCCGACGTGTTGCGTTTCTTGTATGAGAAACATACACACAAAGAGGCGGCATAATCCGTTTGTTTGGCAGATAATGCCGCAATGGATTATCTGCTGCTGTTCACTTCGGCGTTACTCGCCGCTACCTTGATTCCCGCGCAATCGGAAGCCGTGCTCGTTGGGTTATTGCTCAACGGGCAAAGTGCGTTTTGGCTGTTGATTGCGGTGGCGACGTTGGGTAATACGCTGGGGTCGGTGATTAACTGGTGGCTGGGGCGTTATCTGGAACACTTTCAGGATAAACGCTGGTTTCCGGTGAAAGCGGCAAGCTTGGCACAGGCGGTATGGGGCGTTGGCGTGGTTAGTGCACCGCTTGCACAGCACCTTGGGCTATCTCAGTCCGTTGGACTTTGAAGCACAATTCCTCACAAGTTGATGTGTCCGGGTTTAAGGGGCTAGATCAAAACGTGATGCGCCCTATTCCAGTGCAAACCTCCCCACCCACTCCCTAAATTAACGCACCCTCACACCCACTTCTTCCTCCAACCCCCTTCACCCCTTGCGGGGGAAGGGCTGGGGAAGGGGGGGAACACGGAGCAGCCGCCCTTGGCACAACCCTTGCATAAATCTCCCCAAACGCTGCCCCCGGTCAACGGCGATCGAGGTACAGCCACCACGCACTGTTGCGTGACACACATATCACGGGTAACGAAGCCCTGAACCCTACGCCCTCTCCGGCGTAACGGTTCAGGGCTTTTTTGTTTTCAGGAGACGCAACAATGCACAAAGAAAATTTAGTACTGATCGGCAACGGCATGGCAGGGGTACGCACCCTCGAAGAACTGCTCAAACTTGCCCCCGACCATTACAACATCACGGTATTCGGCGAAGAGCCTTATGGCAACTACAACCGCATCATGCTTTCGCCGGTGCTTGCCAGCGAAAAAACCATCGAGCAAATCATGCTCAACGGCGAACAGTGGTACATCGACAATGGCATCACCTTGCACAAAGGCAAAAAGGTTGAGCAAATCAACCGTGCCCGCCGCGAAGTCATCGCCACCGACGGCACGGTAGCGCATTACGACCGCTTGATTATTGCCACCGGTTCCGTGCCATTCATGCTGCCCTTGCCCGGTGCGGATAAAGCGGGCGTGATCGGTTTCCGCGACATCAAAGACGTGGACACCATGCTCGACACCGCCAGCCAGTATAAACACGCGGTCGTCATCGGCGGCGGCTTGCTGGGGCTGGAAGCGGCGAACGGTTTAATGAAACAAGGCATGAATGTCACCGTCGTCCACCTGCTCGACACCCTGATGGAACGCCAGCTCGACAAACCCGCTGCTGCCATGCTGCAAAAATCGCTGGCAGAGCGCGGCATGATCTTCCTGATGGAACACAGCACCGCTGAAATCATCGGTGGCGAACGTGTTACTGCTGTGCGTTTCAAAAACGGCACCGAAATTCCCGCCGATTTGGTGGTGATGGCAGTCGGCATCAAACCCAATACCGAACTCGGCAAATCCGCAGGCTTGTATTGCGAACGCGGCATTGTGGTCAGCGACACCATGCAAACCATTACCGACCCGAAAATCTACGCGATTGGGGAATGCGTGCAACATCGCGGGATTGCCTACGGTTTGGTTGCACCGCTGTTTGAACAAGCCAAAGTCGCCGCCAACCACCTCGCTAAACACGGCATTGCCCGTTATGTCGGCACGGTCACGTCCACCAAACTGAAAGTCACCGGGATCGAACTGTTTTCCGCTGGCGATTTCACCGGCAATGACCAGACCGAAGACATCGTGTTCAAAGACGCAGCGTCCGGCACGTACAAAAAGATCGTGCTGCAAGACAATCAGGTGAAGGGCGCGGTACTGTACGGCGATACCGTGGATGGCAGTTGGTATTTCCAGTTGATGAAAGACGGCACAGACGTGTCCGCCTTCCGCGACACCCTGCTATTCGGACAACATCACTTGGGTGATTCCGGGCATAACCCCGACACCCGCGTTGCCAGCTTGCCGGACAATGCCGAAATTTGCGGCTGTAACGGCGTGTGCAAAGGCGACATCGTAAAAGCGATTACCGAGAAAAAGCTGTTCACGCTGGATGAAGTCCGCGCCCATACCAAGGCATCAGCTTCGTGCGGTTCGTGTACCGGCTTGGTCGAATCCTTGCTGGCGCACACTGTTGGCGGCGACTATTCCGCCACGCCGAAAACCAAACCATTGTGCAAATGCACCGATTACACCCATGACGACATCCGCCACGGCATTATTCAGCACAGCCTGAAAACCATGCCTGCGGTGCGCGAGCATTTCGAGTGGAAAACGCCGGATGGTTGCCCGTCGTGCCGCAATGCACTCAATTATTACCTGCTGTGCGCTTACCCCACTGAATACGTGGACGATGCGCAATCGCGCTACATCAACGAACGCGCCCACGGCAATATCCAGAAAGACGGGTCGTATTCGGTTGTGCCGCGCATGTTTGGCGGGATGTGTACCTCCGACCAATTACGCGCCATTGCCGACGTTGCCGACAAATACCAAGTGCCGACCATGAAAGTCACCGGCGGGCAGCGCATTGATATGTTTGGCATCAAAAAAGAACAACTGCCTGCGATGTGGAAAGATTTGAGCGCGGCGGGTTTCGTGTCGGGTCACGCTTACGGCAAGGCGATGCGTACCGTGAAAACCTGCGTCGGCAGTGAATGGTGTCGTTTCGGCACGCAAGATTCCACTGGACTCGGCGTGAAGCTGGAAGAGCTGACGTGGGGTTCGTGGATGCCGCACAAGTTCAAGCTGGCAGTCTCCGGTTGCCCGCGCAATTGTGCAGAAGCGACCATCAAGGACATCGGCGTGGTGTGCGTGGATTCCGGCTACGAGCTGCACATCGGCGGTAACGGCGGTATCAAAGTGCGTGTCACCGACTTGCTGTGCAAAGTGGCCACTGAGGAGGAAGTGCTGGAATACACCGGTGCGTTCTGCCAGTTCTACCGTGAAGATGCGCATTATCTGGAACGTACTGCGCCGTGGATCGAACGCGTCGGCTTGGAAAAGGTCAAAACCGCGATTTTAAGCGATGCCGCCAACCGCAAAGCCTTGTACGAGCGTTTCCTGATTTCGCAACAGCCCGCGCAAATCGACCCGTGGAAAGCCCGTGCGGACGGTGCAGAAGCCGCTGAATTCACCCCGATCATGATCGAAGCCTAGGAGTACACAATAATGAGCAAATGGATAGAAGTCGTCGAATTAAACAACATTCCGGTACTCGGCTCGCGCCTGATCAAAACCCGTGACACCGACATCGCCGTGTTTCGCGGCTCGGACGATCAGGTGTACGCAATTCGCGACGCTTGCCCGCACAAAGGTGGGCCGTTGTCGCAAGGGATTATGCACGGCTCGACCGTCACTTGCCCGCTACACAATTGGAAGATCGACCTGGGCAGCGGCAACGCGCTTGCGCCGGATCATGGGTGTGGCAATGTGTTTGCGGTGAAGGTGGAGGGGGGGAAAGTGTTTCTTCAGCTTTAAGACACCCTCCCCCCCCAGCCCCCTCTCCCAGAGGTAGAGGGGGAGCAAGATAAAGATGGCTCTCTTCTCTTAGCCCCTCTACCTCTGGGAGAGGGGTTGGGGTGAGGGTTCTTAAGGAATGATTTATGCAAACCAAAACCACCTGCCCCTACTGCGGCGTAGGCTGCGGGGTCATCGTCGAACAAGACGCGGCTGGCGCATTTAAGGTGCGCCCCGACAAGGAACACCCCGCCAACCTCGGCAGGTTATGCTCCAAAGGCACCGCCTTGGCGGAAACCCTAGCTCATCCGCAACGCTTGCTCTACCCCGAAATTGACGGGCAGCGCGTCACGTGGGATGTGGCAACATCCACCATCGCCAACCGTTTCCAGCACATCATCGCGGCACACGGTGCGGATGCGGTGGCGTTCTACGTCTCCGGGCAATTGCTGACCGAAGATTATTACGTTGCCAATAAGCTGATGAAAGGCTACTTCGGCTCGGCGAATATCGACACTAATTCGCGCTTGTGCATGTCGTCGGCAGTGGCAGCACACAAACGCGCTTTCGGTGAAGACCTCGTGTCGTGCAGCTACGAAGATTTGGAAGCGGCGGAACTCATCGTGCTGGTGGGCAGCAATGCCGCATGGTGTCACCCCGTGCTGTACCAACGCATGGTCAAAGCGAAAAAGCTCAATCCGGCGTTGCAAGTGGTGACGATTGACCCACGCCGTACCCAAACCGCCGACCTTGCCGATTTGCACTTGCGGCTTGCGCCGGGGACGGATGCGTTCCTGTTCAACGGCTTGCTGGTGTGGCTCGCGGAAAACGGGCATACCGATGCTGCATTCGTCAATCAATCCACCAAGGGCATGGAGCAGGCGGTAGAGCTGGCGAAAACCAACGCACCCTCAGCGCAAGCCGTCGCAGCCGAATGCAATCTCGCAGTTGAAGCCGTGGAACAATTCTTCAAGCTGTTTGCCGCAACGCAACGAGTGGTCACGGTGTTTTCGCAAGGCATCAACCAATCCTCCAGCGGCGTAGACAAAGGCAATGCGCTGATCAATTGCCACCTGCTGACGGGGCGTATCGGCAAGGTCGGGGCAGGGGCGTTTTCCTTCACCGGACAACCGAATGCAATGGGCGGACGCGAAGTCGGCGGGCTTGCCAACCAGCTTGCCGCGCATCTCGACATCGACAACCCGCAGCACCGCGATTTGGTGCAACGTTTCTGGCAATCGCCGCGCATTGCGCCACAGGCTGGGCTGAAAGCGGTGGATTTGTTCCAAGCGATAGAGGCGGGCAAGGTCAAAGCGGTGTGGATTATGGGCACAAATCCGGCGGTGAGTTTGCCGGACAGTGCGCAAGTCCGTCGCGCCTTGCAGCAGTGCGAACTGGTGGTGGTATCCGATTGCGTGCGCAACACCGATACCGTGGATTTGGCGCATATCCGTTTGCCCGCGCTGACATGGGGTGAACGCGACGGCACGGTGACGAACAGCGATCGCACGATTTCACGCCAACCGCCGTTTTTGCCTGCACCGGGCGAAGCCAAGCAGGATTGGCAAATCTTGGCTGAGGTGGCGCAGGCAATGGGCTTCGGTGCAGCGTTTGCGTATCAATCCGCCCACGAAATTTTCCGCGAACATGCCGCTTTATCCGCGTTTGAAAATCACGGCGAACGTTGCTTTAACCTGGGCGCGTGGCAAATGCTGACGGCAGCAGATTACGACCAGTTACCGCCGACGCAATGGCCGCTGAATGCCGCAGGGCAGGGGACAACGCGCTTGTTTGCCGATGGTAAATTTTTCACACCATCCGGCAAGGCGCAATTCATCGCCGTGCAACCGCGTTTGCCACAATCACAACGCACGCCCGAATTCCCGTTTGTGTTGAATACCGGACGGGTGCGTGATCACTGGCACACGCTGACACGCACTGGCATTTCGCCGCGTTTGTCCGCGCACGTCGCTGAGCCTTACGTGGAAATGCATCCGTGTGATGCGCGTGATCAAGGCTTGCAAGACGGCGGAATTGCGCGAATCTACACCATCACGCAATCCATCTTGGTGAAGGTAAAAACCAGTCGTGACCAGCAGCGCGGCAGCTTGTTTGTGCCGATGCACTGGAGCGGGCAATTCAGTGGCGCGGCAGGCGTGGGGGCGTTGATTCCGGCAAGTGTTGACCCGATTTCGGGGCAGCCGGAGAGTAAGCACGCGACGGTGGCGATTGAAGCGTATCAGGTGGCTTGGCAGGGTTTTTTGATTTCGCGAAGAAAAATCCCCCTCGCTGCTCTCGAAGGAGGGCGTATGCAATACGCCCCTACGAATATTCACGGTAGGGGCGTATTGCATACGCCCTCTTACACTTACCGGACTGCCATCAAAGTTGAAAACGCCTGGCGTTACGAACTCGCAGGCCAGCAACCCGCCGCAGATTGGGCAACCTTCGCTCGCGACCTACTATGCCAACACGCCGAGGACGTGAACTGGACGGAATACCTCGACGTTGCCCGCCAAACCTATCGAGCCGCCCGTTTCACCGGTGATCAACTGGAAAGCTGCTTATTCATCAGCGCATCCTCAGAGCGTTTGCCGCCCCGTGATTGGTTAGTGAGTCTGTTTGCCCATGAAGCCTTGTCAGCAACAGATCGCGCCAATTTGCTGGCAGGCAAACCGGCAGTGGCAAGCGAAGACAAGGGGCGCACGGTATGCGCGTGTTTCAACGTCGGCGAAATAACCATCCGCAAGGCAATTGCAGAGCAGGGGTTAAGCAGCGTGGAAGCGCTTGGACGTTGCCTGAATGCGGGCACGAATTGCGGTTCGTGCTTGCCGGAATTGCGGGCGTTACTGGCGTAATTTTTGCATCGCACTTACATTAGCTATTGCTTATAACAAGGTTCACATGCACAAACTCATGTTGGTCGATCACGACCCCGACCGTTCCGCGAGTCTCGAAGTCGCGCTCTTCGCCGCCGGTTACGCCCACATAATCCGTGTCGGGCAAGGTGAAAACCTGCTCGCCGCCGTGCGCACTCATCAGCCCGACATCATTCTCATCGACATGCAAAGCCCGGATCGCGACACGCTGGAATCGTTGCGCAATGTCAGTCGCGAAATGCCTAAACCCATCGTGTTTTTTGCCGAACAAAGCGATCTTGAAACCACCCGTGCTGCCATCAGTGCCGGAGTCAGTGCCTACATCGTCGATGATTTGCCGGGAAAACGCCTGAAATCGGTGCTGGAAGTGGCGATTGCCCGCTTTCAAGAACACCAAAAGCTCAAAGATGAGCTGGAAGACTACAAATCGCGCCTGCAAGACCGCAAGGATGTGGATAAAGCCAAGGGCATCCTCATGCAGCACCGCAACCTGACGGAAGAAGAGGCGTACCAACTCCTGCGCAAAATGGCGATGGATCGCAATATGAAAATTGGCGAAGCAGCCCGTAATTTCGTCGCGGCAATGGCTTTGCTGGGGGGGAAATTCTGATGAAACAAGATTTACGCATCGGCTTTTTGCCCCTCACCGATTGTGCCGTGCTGGTAGCAGCATTGGAGCGCGGTTTCTTTGAAAAATACGGTCTGCATGTCACCTTGCAGCGCGAAGTGTCATGGGCAAATATTCGTGACCGCGTGGCATTCGGCGAACTCGATGCCGCGCACATGCTTGCCCCCATGCCCTTGGCGGCAACGCTGGGGATTGACGGTTTGGGGATTCCCATGCAAGCCGCGTTCAGTCTTGGTCTGAATGGCAGTGCGATTACTGTCGCCAGCCCCTTGATGCAAGCCATGCGCGAACATTACCCGCAAGCATTATGCACCGCCCCTGTGCGAGCGCACGGTCTCAAGCGTCTTTTAGATGCGCAAACGCCGCGCAAATTGGTGTTCGGTTGCGTCTATCCTTTCTCGCAACACCATTATTTGTTGCAGGCATGGTTGCAGGATGGCGGTCTGGTGTTGGGTCAAGATGTGGAAATTCGCGTCATTCCCCCGCAGCAAATGGTCGAATCCTTGGCGCAAGGTCAGATTGACGGTTATTGCGCGGGTGAGCCGTGGAATCAGCAAGCTGTCAGCCGGGGTATTGGGCAGGTTGCCGTTACCAGTTACGATTTGTGGAACAATGGCCCCGAAAAAGTGCTGGGTGTCACCCAAGCCTGGGCAGAAGCCAATCCCGAAACCCATCAAGCCTTGCTGTGTGCTTTGCTCGAAGCGGCGCACTGGCTGGATGAGCCGCATAATCGCGTGCGGATTGCCGAATTACTGACGCGCTCGGACTATTTGGATGTACCGCTTGCCTTGATCCAGCCGCCGTTGTTGGGGCGTTACCGTTACGCGCCGGATGAACCGGAACGTTTGCTGCCTGATTTCAACGTGTTTGCGCGTTATGCTGCCAATTTCCCTTGGCATTCGCACGGCGCATATTTTTTAGCGCAAATGCACGCCACGGGGCAATTGGCAACCTTGCCCGCCGACCCTGCGGCATTGTTGGCAACGGTGTATTGCACGCCGTTGTATCGCTTGGCGGCTGAAACCTTGAGCCTGCCTTATCCTACGGTGGATTATTTGCCATCGACGCACTGCCTCGCACCGTGGGTGTTGCGCGATGCCAGTCAGCCAATCGCGATGGGGAATAGTTACGTGGCGTTGGAGCGGTTACGGCTATAGCTGTCAATCCCCCAGCACTGTGCCATCCCGACGCGGATCAGCCGCGCCCCGCAAGCCCTGTGGGGTAATCACCACTCCGCTCAAGCCTGATGTCATGGTGCTGGTGGTGACTTCATAACCCAAGGCTTCCAGCGCGGGTTGCATGGCGGCGGCAGACGTGCCTGCCTCCAGCTCGTAACGCCCAAATAGGTTGACCCGGTGCGGCATACTGAAAGCCTGCTGGATGTCGTAACCCCAATCGAGTTGCGCAATCAGCGCGTTCGCCACGTAGCTGATAATGCGCGGCCCGCCCGGTGAACCCAGTGCCATATAAGGCTTGCCATCTTTTAGCACAATCGTCGGTGACATTGACGAACGCGGGCGTTTGCCCGCTTCCACCCGATTCGCAACCGGCACGCCATCTTCAGCGGCTTTGAAAGAAAAGTCGGTCAATTCGTTATTCAGCAGAAAACCGTTGGTCATTAGCCGCGAACCAAAGCCGTTTTCAATGGTGCTGGTCAGCGACACCACATTGCCTTTGGCATCCACAATCACAAAATGGCTGGTGGAAGGCAATTCCAGCGCAGCATCATCCGCCCATTGCTGTGATACCTTGGGCAGGGGATCGCCGGGAGCAACCGTATCCAACGCCTTTTCGCCGTGCAACGCCTGCGCCCGTGCCTTCAGGTAAGCGGGGGCGAGCAAGGCTTGCACCGGCACATCCACGAAATCGCTGTCTGCCAAATACCGCCCGCGATCCGCAAACGCCAAGCGGGTGGCATCACCAATTAAACGCCAGCTTTGCGGGTTGTCTGCCCCCAGCTTTTTCAGGTCGAAATGGCTGAGCATTCCCAATATCTGCCCAATCGCTACCGTGCCGGAGGTTGGCGGCCCCATGCCACAGACTTCATGCTGGCGATAATCCACGCACAACACCTCACGCGCTTTCACCTGATAATCGGCTAAATCTTGCAGTGCCAGCTTGCCGGGGTTGGTGGCGGCTTTGCTCACGGTATCGACAATGGCTTGGGCAATCTCGCCTTGGTAAAAGCCTTTCGCGCCTTGTTTGGCGATGACATCCAGCGTCTTGGCGTATTCTGGGTTTTTGCGCACAAATCCGACGGGCAAGGGCTTGCCGGATGGGGTGAAAAAATACTGTTGGGTGGCGGGGAAGGTGCGCAAACTGTCGGCACTATCAGCGATTTGTTCCGCCATGTGTGCTGTCACCACGAAGCCATCCGTTGCCAATTGCCGCGCCGCTGTGAACAGGTCTTGCCAAGGTAATTTGCCGTAATTGGCGTGGGCGTGTGCCAGCAACGCTACCGTGCCGGGTGTGCCGACGGAACGCCCGCCGACTACCGCATCCATAAAGCCTAAGGGTTCGCCGAGTTCATCCAGAAACAGGTCGGAGGTCACGGCTTGCGGAGCGGTTTCGCGCCCATCCAGTGCCACCAATTGCTGCTGGTCGGCATCCCATAGCACCATGAGTGCGCCGCCACCCAAACCGGAGGCTTGCGGCTCGACCAAACCCAGCACTAATTGCACCGCGATTGCCGCATCCACCGCCGAACCGCCTGCTTTGAGGATGGCGTAACCGGCTTGAGTTGCGTCGGGGTGCGCGGTTGCCACCATGAACTGCTTCGCTGTCACCAGCGTTTGCGGCTTGAGCGTGTGGGTGGTTTGTGGGGCAACGGTATCCGAGGCTTGCCGCGCTGCCAGTGAGGCGGGGAGGCACAGGGCGGCGACGCATACCCAACAGGCAAGTGCTGGCCACGACGGGATAATTTGCATGATAACTCCTTGGTTTAACGTGACACCGCAAGGCGAAAGTTCGCCCGCAATCTTACCAGTTTTATCAACTTTAAATTGACAACGTAACTAAAACATCTGAGTGTGACTCATCCACGCAATTTGGAATGAAGCACCGTGCAAAATCTATCGTTCAGTAATGCCAATGTGCCGTTGGCAGACTTACCCGATGTTGAACAGTTCGACTGGCAGGCACTCTCGCCGCGTTATATGCCGATTAATGCCATGCTAAATCTATTGGTAACGCTGGTATTGCTTATTATCTGGTTCGTCAGTGAATACACCTTCTTGTCTGCCATTACCGCTGATTATCAGCCTTTGGCGGGTTGGGTGATGCTGGGGTTGATCGCCTTGAGTGTGCTGTACAATGTGTATGGTATTTTTGCCGATCAGCGCGTGGCGTATGCCTTGCGTGAGCATGATGTGGGGTTTCGTTGGGGCTTGTTGTTTCGGCATACGGTGATTCAGCCGCTGACCCGTATTCAACACATTGAGCTGAAACGCGGCCCGCTTGAGCGCAGTGCGGGGTTGGCAACCTTGCAGGTGTTTAGTGCCGGTAGCGGTACGTATACGTTTGCAATTCCCGGTTTGCCCATCGAGCAGGCGCAAGGCTTGCGGCAGTTTATTTTACGGCATCAGGATTTACAGCATGGTGGATGATGCGCTGCAAAAGCTGGAAAATTGGCAGCATTTATCACCGATTGCGTTGCTGTATTTCAGTCTGCAAAGTTTGCAGGCGGTGTTTGGCAGTGTGTTTTACCTCATTCCACTCACCATTTTTACGTATCGGGGCTTGCAGGAGTCGCCACTGCTGACGCTGGGCGCGATTGTGCTTGGCTTGGGGTTGTTCGCGGGTATTGCAGTGTTGCGCTATTATTTTTACCAGTTTCGGGTGAGCGGCGACACGGTGGATATTCAGGCGGGGATTATTCAAAAAACCCAGCTCAACCTGCCGTTTGAGCGCATTCAAAATGTGAAGCTGGAACAGCCTTTGTATTACCGCTTCACGGATCATGTGATGGTGCAGTTGGATACGGCTGGTTCGAGTCGCGATGAGGCGCAGCTTGTTGCTTTGTCGCGCTCACAAGCAGAAGCGTTGCAGCACGCCATTTATGCCGCGCATTCAACTACCACGATTACCCAAGAGACCAACACTACGATTGCCAGCGATATTGAGGAGGTGAAGGAGACAATCCCCAACGAACGCTTATTGAATCGGCGCAGTGTCGGCGATTTGTTGATTTATGGGATTAGCAATAATCGGGTGTGGGTGTTTTTGGCAGCAACGACACCGTTTTGGGATAACGCGCTGGAGCGGATTGGTGAACGGCTGGAAACGTCGGGCATTGATGTGGTGCAGTATTTTGACCCGACGCAGCAGTCGCTGGGGTGGTTGATTGTGCTGATGGTGGGCATTGCTTTGTTGGTGGTGATGTTCATGGCGTTGTTATCGGTGGCGGGCGCGATGTTGAGCTTTTTTGATTACAGCTTGGTGCAGCGTGGTGAGCGTTATATCCAACGTTGTGGTTTGTTTACGCGCCACGAAGTGAGTATGAAACTGTCGCGCTTGCAATGGGTGCAGTTTCAGCAAAGTTGGTTGGAGCGGGTGTTTGGGCGTTGCAATGTGCGCTTTGAGCAAATTCAAGCACCGCAGGCAGGTTTGGTCGATGCGGGGCGGATTATGGTTCCCGCCGTTACGCCGCAGGATGCACAAGCGTTATTGACGGAAGCTTTGCCAGCGCAGCGTTTAGCCGAGGTGGTGTTTGCGCCGATTAACTGGCGGTTTTTAATCCGACCGTTTTTGTTCTGTCTTGTGTTGGTCGGGGTGTCGCAATGGCTGTTGCGCCCCGATTCGCCGCTATTGGCGAATGTTGCTTTACTGCTTGGGATTTGGATCGGCTTGCTGAGCGTGTTGCGTTGGCGGCGCTGGGGGTATGCGTTGGATAGTCAGTTTCTGTATATCCGCAAAGGGCTGATTGGGGTGAATTATTACTGTCTACCGATTTTTAAGGTGCAGCAGGTGAGCTATACGCAAAGCTGGTGGTTGCAGCGCCATAACCTATGCCATGTGCGGCTGGTGTTTGCATCAGGCGCTCAGGGCGTGCCGTTTATCCCCTGGGCGGTGGGTAAACGCATTGTGAATGATAGCTTGTATCAGGCGGAAAGTAGCGGGCGGAGTTGGATGTAATACTTATGATGAAAGTGGTTTCACTGTTTTCTGGTGCGGGTGGATTGGACTTGGGATTTTCTCAAGCGGGTTTTCGGATTGTTTATGCTAATGAGCATGATAAAGATATTTGGGCGACATACCGTTTGAATCATCCTGCTACCCAATTAGAAGCGGGTAGTATCGTCAATATTCCTGAAAGTGAAATTCCTGATTGTGATGGCATTATTGGGGGCCCGCCGTGTCAAAGTTGGAGCGAAGGCGGCGCACGAAGAGGGATTAATGATCATCGTGGGCAATTATTTTTTGAATTTATTCGAGTTTTAAGGGCTAAGCAACCTAAGTTTTTTCTTGCTGAAAATGTGAGTGGAATGCTTGCGCCACGCCACCGAGAAGCATTGGAAAATATTAAACAAACGTTTACTGATAGTGGCTATGATGTGTTTTTCAAGCTCCTGAATGCTTCACACTATGGCGTTTCACAAGACCGTGAACGTGTCATTTTTATCGGTTTTAGAAAGGATCTGGGGATTCGCTATACTTTCCCCGCTCCCTTTGCGGAACGTCGTTGCTTGCGGGATGTGATCGGCGATTTAGCAAATTCTGCACGCCCTGCTCACAGCAAGTCGAAACCGAATATTGATCTTGTCATTCCCAATCATGAGTATATGACGGGAGGTTTTTCCAGTATTTATATGTCACGCAACCGTGTCAGGGCTTGGGATGAGCCATCGTTTACTATCCAGGCTGGTGGTCGTCATGCGCCGATTCACCCTGATGCACCGAAGATGGAAAAATTGGGGCAGGATGCATTTAGGTTTGTTCCCGGTTATGAATACCGACGCTTGAGTGTGCGTGAGTGCGCACGTATTCAAGGTTTTCCAGATGACTTTGTATTTTTATACAATGATGTGAATCAAGGTTATAAAATGATCGGTAATGCTGTCGCCGTAGGTTTCGCTAAGGTTTTGGCAGAATCTGTTCAAATGCATTTAACACAGCGTGATTAAGTTGTTGTGCAACAATCAAGAAACTCGTTGACAATATTGGCTAGGGTCGTTAAGGTCTCAAGCCTTATGGCTACATAGCTCAGTTGGTTAGAGCACATCACTCATAATGATGGGGTCCCTAGTTCGAATCTAGGTGTAGCCACCAAAAGAGCGCATCAGGTTGGATTGACCTGTACAAGGAAGCCCTTACTGGTTGCAATCGGTAAGGGCTTTTTTATTGAAGTCCGCAAAAACCACGGGACAAACATGATGGATGATGCACAATTGCTGCGTTACAGCCGCCAGATTATGCTGCCGCAGATTGATATAACCGGGCAAGAAAAGCTCAATGCGGCGCGTGTCCTAATCATTGGGGTGGGTGGTTTGGGTTCGCCCGTGGCGATGTACCTTGCCACGAGCGGGGTGGGAACGCTGGTATTGTGTGACCCGGATGTAGTCGACCTGACCAATTTGCAGCGCCAGATTATTCACGATACGCCAAAGATTGGGCAGCTTAAAGTTGACTCCGCAGCGGAAACCTTGCGCCGCCTTAACCCAGAAATCGCCGTGGAAACCTTGCCACGCCAATTGGATGAGGCTGAATTACTGAGCCAGATGCAGCAGGCGGATGTGGTGGTGGATTGCACCGATAACCTCGATTCGCGCTTGCTGATTAATCGGGTCGCCGTAGCAGCTCGCAAGCCGTTGGTATCGGCAGCCGCGATTCGTTGGGAAGGGCAGATCAGCGTGTTTCAGCCGTATCTTGGAGAAAACCCTTGCTACCATTGCTTTTACGGCAAGGTGGGTGGCATTGCGCAAACCTGTAGTGAAAACGGTGTCGTCGGGCCATTGCTGGGGATTTTGGGCAGTATGCAGGCGTTGGAAGTGGTGAAATTAGTGGTTGGAACGGGTGAAACCCTGACCGGAAAAGTCATGCTGTTCGATGGACAGGCGCTGGAATGGATGCGCTTTACCTTGCCGCGTGATCCGGCTTGCCCGGTGTGTGGTGCAATCGAACGTGAGTAGTTATCCGCCACCTTTACGGTAATACAAATCAAACTGCCGCAAAAACGTTTGAAAATCGGCTTCAGCAACACCCGCGTAGGTAAACGTTACCGGAATATACGGCAGTGCCAGTATGGCAATGCGGCGCACCTGTTCCACCCCTAAAGTCAGCGTCAATGGCACGCCTTTCACCCAGATATGAATAGCGTCACCGCTATGCGTATACGGGTAATCATGCAAAGCAGCGGGCAAGAGTTGTAGAAACTCTGCCCGCGTAAAACCCATTTCGCGGTATAAGCAAGAAATTCGCTTACCCTCCCGCCACGGGTGGCCAAATCGCCAATACATCACCCATTTTTAGCCTTCCCACTTCATCGCGGTCAGCATGGCAGACGAACACCCCATTCAACAGCACCAAATGCGCCAGCTCGCGTGGCACGCGGAACTGGTCAATGATGGCGTTTACGGTTGCCCCTTCCGCCACGTCGATCTGTACCGCATTGCGCTGTGCATTCGTAGGCAATAAATCACTCAGGTTGGCATACAGTTTCAAGGTAATGTTCATGCGCACTCACCGTTACAGTTAGGGGACGTGATGTGCCAGATACGCCTCCATCACGCGGGTTGGGTCATCCATGAGTTTGTGTTTCCACTTGCCTAAGCGCGTGCGGTTTTGGATCAAGCCGCGCATCACACCAATATGTTGCGTCATGCCCAAGGTATTCGCTCCGACCAGCACATCTCCCTCGAACTGGAGGTTGATGTAACGGTAACGCGCCGTATTATCCAGCGTCGCGGCATCGCCGCCATCCACGCCTTGCCACAAGCCGAAGGATGCCGAAATCAGCCCCATCGTGTCCAGCACGTTCATATTAATGCTGCCACGGTGTAGGGCATTTTTGCCGCCACTCATATTGATTGCCGCCAGATAACCATGTTCCACCGCTGTTGGCTGGATCGCTTGCACGCTGTAACTACCGGTGGAAAAGTCCTTACCTTCCGCCACGTCACCTGCTGCGAAAATGTCTGGGTGGCTGGTTTGCAGGCGCTCATTCACGATAATGCCGTAATTGGTGTCCAACAAACCATTCGCCAGATCGGTATTCGCTTGCACCCCGGTGGCGCTGATGACCAGATTGACTTTGAGCGGCTCGTGCCCGCTCAATTCCACCACCAGTTTGCCCGCATCCTCGCTGACGCTTTGCACACGAGTTGATGTTAGCACGCGGACACCTTTGGCTTCGCACCACTGCTTCAGCAAGCCGCCGGACTTTTCATCCATCATGCGCGGCACCATGCGGTTTTCCATTTCCACTACGGTCAGTTTCACGCCGCGTAACGCCAAGGCTTCTAGAATAATGCAGCCGATGAAACCCGCGCCCATCAGCACCACGTCATCGCCTGCATTTGCGCCTGCAATGATTTTACGTGCATCCGCCAGCGTCCAGCAATTGACCACACCCGGCAAATCCATGCCCGGAATCGGTGGGCGTGTCGCGCGTGAACCCGTTGCCAGCAATAGCTTGTCGAACGTCAGCGTGTCGCCACCCACCAAGGTCAGCGCTTTGCTGTCTGGGTGGATACTTTCCACGATGTGTTGGCGTAGCTCAATCCGCAGGGCATCGAAATGCCCTGCTGTTGGGCGCAAATGCGTACCGCCTTCGTCGACTTTACCAATCAGGTGGTAAGGAATTGCCATACGCGAATACGGCAATTCCGGTTCACCACCTAGCAACGTAATGTCCGCCTCTGGCAGCCGTTTACGCAAGGTTTCAGCGGCAACCACGCCCGCTGGCCCTGTACCAATGATCACATGCTTCATGCGCACCTCACGCGGGTAGCCCATAACGGTTGCGGATTTCCTCGGTCAATTGACCATCGGTTGTCCAACCACGCAGTTCGTAGTACTTGGGCAACATGACATCCAGACCGGATACCAAGCCTTTCGCAGGGCCAACATTGGCAGCGTCTTTCAGCAAGCGCTTCGGCAAGGTGTCATCCGCACCCGTCAGACCGGCACGCATATTAAAATCGCGTTCCAGATTCCAGATACGAGCGCCGACTTCGGCGCATTTTTCTACCGACCAATCGCCTTCGCAGGCCGCGTCAATTTGCGGGGCAATGTTCACCAACGACCATGCAAACGTAGTGAACAAGCACAAGCCGGACGAATCCACAGCGGCGGTAGCATCTTGGAACGCAATGACCAACTCCGGTTTGCCATCGGTGGCAAGTGGATCGGTTTTGATCGGAATCCCCAAGACTTCAGATGACACGGTGTAGCTGCGTAAATGGCACGCGCCACGGTTGGACGTTGCATAAGTCAAGCCCATGCCCTGAATCCCGCGTGGGTCATAGGCAGGGAATTCCTGCCCTTTCACCGTCATCGACAATTCGGGATGACCGTACTTCTCGCACATGCGCTTAGAACCCATGCCGAGGATTTTGCCGAAACCTTCGCCTTTCGCGGTGAGTTCGGTGGCTTTTACCAAGGCTTCTGCGGAACCGAAGCTGAGGTCAAGACCGCCGGTGTCTTCCAGCGTAATCACGCCCATCGCGAACAATTCCATCGCCGCTGATACGGTGGCACCGAAGGAAATCGGGTCGAAACCGTCTTCGTTGCACAGGAAGTTGACGTAAGTGAGCGCATCCAAATCATCCACGCCAGTATTCGGCCCCAATGCCCACGCCGCTTCGTATTCCAAGCCGCCGGAATTGCCCCAATATTCGGGCTTGGTGGCGACAGAGAAGTGACCTTGGTCAATAGTGGAAATCCGCCCGCACGCAATGGTGCAACCAAAGCAACCCGCGTTACGGGTCAGGTTCGGTTTGCCGTCGGATTTGCGCAGGGCGTGCATGGCTTCGCCGGAGACGTTGTGTGCGTTTTCAAATTGCACTTCGCGCATATTGCGGGTCGGCAATGCGCCCATTTCGTTGATGACGTTCATCAGCACTTGCGTGCCGTATTTGGGTAAACCTGCGCCTGTCACCGCATTGTCGGCTAGCACTTTTTTCTGTGCCGCGACTTCGCGCATGAAACGGATCGGGTCTTTGATATTGCCGACACCTTTAGTGCCACGTACCGCGACCGCTTTGAGGTTTTTGGATGCCATCACCGTACCCACGCCGGAACGCCCAGCAGCACGGTGCAAGTCGTTGACGATGGCGGAATACAAGCAGCCTGCTTCGGCAGCACGCCCCACACAGCAAATACGAATTTGCGGGTCTTGGTGTTTTTTGTGGATGAGTTCATCCGTTTCCCACACCGATTTGCCCCATAAGTCGTCAGCTGGTAGCAATTCGGCGTGCTCGTTTTCGACGTACAGGTAAACGGGGGCTGGGGCTTTGCCTTCAAAAATAATCATGTCCCACCCGGCGTTTTTCAGTTCCGCACCGATAAAGCCGCCGGAGTTGGAACAGGCAATCGTGCCGGTCAGCGGGCTTTTGGTAATGACGGAATAACGCCCACCTGTGGAAGCCATAGTGCCGGTCAACGGGCCGGTGGCCATAATGAGCTTATTGTCAGGGCCGAGTGCATCGACGGTTGCGTCGACTTCTGCCACAAAATAACGGGTCGCTAAACCGCGTTGACCTAGATAATCGTTCGCCCATTCCATGTTCAGCGGTTCGGTTGTTACCGTGCCGTTGCTCAGGTTGACGCGCAGAATTTGTTTAGTCCATGCCATGTGCTGATCCTCCTCAGGCTGCGTGTTGGGTGTTGATTTTGTCTGCCCAAGAGCGCATCCGCTCCAGACCAGTGGCATCGGCGTCGATGTAAGTAATCGCGCCCGTCGGGCAAGCTGCCGCGCATTGCGGATCACCACCGCACAAATCGCACTTGGTGACTTTGCCAATGGCACTGTTGTAGTTCACCGTGCCGAATGGGCAGGCAATGGTGCACACTTTGCAGCCAACACAACGGTCATTGATGATGTCCTTCGCACCTGTCAGCTTGTTGACGACAATGGCATCAACGGGGCAGGCTTTTAAACACCATGCTTCATCGCATTGGGTACAGGTGTAGGGGACAAAACGCCCGGCATCATGGAAGGTAAAGACTTTGATGCGCGAGCGTGACGGATTAAAACCCCCTTCATTTTCATACGAACAGGCCATTTCGCATTGCAAGCAGCCGGTGCATTTTTCGGGGTTAATGTAGAGCGATTTGAGCATGGTCACCTCCTTCTCTGGATTTCTGGCTATTGAGCCGTTTGGTGTGTGTATACTTGTACTGGCGCGATATTAGCAGTACTTAGGTTGCAAAAAGGTTGGTTCAAAGAAATCCACACACGCTGAGGAATATTGTCATGCAGCAGCCTGGACGACGGGTAAAATTGGCACAACACAAGGAACATACCGCTGACGCTTGGCAGCAGATGGTGAGTGGGCAACCGTTGTACACCCTTGCTGGAGCAGTGAATGCCAAAATTTTGCGTTCCTGGCAGCGCAGTTTGCAACACTTGAATCCTTGGCAACCGCGTACTCTACTTCAGCCATCCCAGTGGGCGGGGAATTGGGATAATTCACCTCTGCAAACCGCTATTCAACACATGCAGGCTGAATTAGCCGTTTTGGTGGAAGAAGGGGGGTTAGTAGCAGGGCTAACCGATTCGCGAGGATGTTTGTTGTGGACAGTCGTCAGTCGCCCAATGGAAGCACTGGCAAGCGCCGCCCGGTTTACTCCCGGTTGCTATTGGGATGAGCATTCAGTGGGTACGAATGCGATTGGCTTAGCACTGGCCTCGCGCCAACAAACGATGGTGTTTGCGGCAGAACATTATTCACGCCATCTGCATGATTGGGTGGCTTACGCCGCGCCCGTGGTTTACCCCGCATCGGGCGAATTGGCAGGCATTTTTTGTGTGGCAACCACTTGGGAAAAGCATACGCCGTTGGGGGAAATGGCAGTCGCGGATCTGGCACGTTCCATCCAACGCCATTTGCCTGCCAGCTTGATCCGTGCCGAGTTGCAAGTACACGCACTGGGATTTTTACGGGTACAGTTTCGCGGCAAAGAGATCCATTGTTCCCTGCGTCAAATCGAAATCTTGTGTTTGTTGATTTTGAATCCGCAGGGATTGACGTTGGCAGGTTTGCATTCAGCGTTGTATGGCGATAAGCCAGTGGCGCTCACGACCTTGAAAGTTGAGCTATCGCATTTGCGGCAGTTGCTCGACGGGCATATTAGTTCGCGTCCGTACCGCTTAACTGTCGATGTGTGGGCAGATTTCGTGGATTTGTGGCAAATATTGAAAGAGAGGCAGATTGAAAAAGCGGTGGCTTTGTATCGCGGTGTCTTTTTGCCTCAATCTGCTTCGCCGGAATTGGAGGAGTGGCGTAACTGCATGGAGGCTGTGATGACAAAAATGGTGGATATGTGCGCCGACGCCACGCTATTGCTGGATAATTTGTGCCAAGGCACGCAAGTGAGTGAATTGGTGCGTACTCGCTTGCTGGAACTGACGGCTAAATCAGCCTGACCAGCCAAACACCTGCACTTGCACCACATCGCCCGGTTCAACCGTAGCGGTTTCTTCCGGCAAAATAATCAAGCAATTGCCTTTGCTCATGGAACTCAGCACGCCCGAACCTTGATACCCTGCCTTGTCCACCACCAGCTTGCCCGCTTCACGCCGGACTATGCCGCGCTGGAATTCGGTGCGCCCTGGCTGCTTTTTCAGGCGGCTTTGGCAGATGGCATCCAACAGCAAGGGTTCATAGTCGGTTTCACCCGCCAGCTTCAGTAATGCGGGTTGCACGAATTGCAGGAATGTCACCATTACCGCCACCGGATTCCCCGGCAAACCGAAGAACAACGCCTTGCCCAAGGTGCCGAATGCCAGCGGACGACCGGGTTTAATGGCGATTTTCCAGAAGTTGATTTGCCCCAGTTTGGCTAAAATGCCTTTGATGTAATCCGCTTCACCCACCGATACCCCGCCGGAAGTCAGCAGCACATCCGCTGCCGCTGCCGCTTGTTGCAACGCCGTTTCAAGGCTGGCAGGGTCATCACGCACCACCCCCATATCGAGGATCTCGACATTAAGTTGCTGCAACATGCCGTATAGCGCATAACGGTTGCTGTCATACACCTGCCCTTCCGCCAGGGTTTCACCGATGGAGCGCAGTTCATCACCCGTGGAAAAAAACGCTACTCGCAACGGGCGTATTACGCTGACTTCAGCAATTCCCAACGATGCCAATACCGCCAAATCTGCCGGATTCACGCGATGTCCTGCTGGTAAGACGGTGCTACCCTGTGCAATGTCTTCCCCGGCTTGGCGCACGTTTTGTCCGGCGCGATGACCCGTACCGATACGGATGTAACCTTCTGCCCCGGCTTCGGTGTGTTCCTGCATCACCACGGTATCTGTGCCAACGGGCATGGATGCGCCCGTCATAATGCGCACGCATTCGCCCTTGCCGCATTCACCGCTGAAGGCTTGCCCCGCAAACGCTTTGCCGATTACGCGGTAGGCACGGCAGTCATCCCCCGGCAAATCATCACTGCGCAAGGCATAACCATCCATCGCCGAATTGACGTGATTAGGAACATTGAGCGGGGAAATGACCGCGTGCGCCAACACCTGCCCCAAGGCATCACGTAACGGGCGTTTCAGCGCGGGCGCAACCGCTTGCAAGTTTGCCATAATGCGGCTGCGAGCCTCGGTGATCGACAGACTGCTAGGGTCACGCGCATCGGCGCAGCTAGGCGCGGTGTGGATGGTGGCGCTGGTATTAGTGACAGGCGCAAGCTGGCGAGTACGCCATTGCAGGATAAACTCGGCAATGCTATCCGACTGATTAAGATCCAGCTTGGTAATGTGTGCCGGAACGTCCAGCGTCATATCATCGGTTGCCAGCGCAATCACGGTGCTGTCATTGGGGTACAGCAACGGTTTGCCAACACTGGGGCGATGCACTTCGATTTTAGGAATGGCGGTGTGCTTAAAACCCTCCACTAACACCAGATCGGCGCAATCACGGTTCACAAAACGCAACACATCCACCAGTTCCGGTTCGCGCTGGGTTTTGCATTCCTGCATCATCGCCATGCGTTTGCGTGATACCAGCAATACTTGGTCAGCACCGGCTTCACGAAAGCGGTAAGTGTCTTTGCCGGGGGAATCCAGTTCGATCTGATGATGCCCGTGTTTGATCACGGTCAGGTTAAGACCGGCGGCTTTCAGGCGTGGAATCACGTCGGTCAGCAGGGTGGTTTTGCCTGAGCCGCTCCAAGCGCATACGCCGATTACGGGGAGAGAAATCCCCCCTAGCCCCCCTTTTGCAAAGGGGGGAACGGAAGCGCCAAGGGGTATTGCGTCCCCCTTTGCAAAAGAGGGATTGAGGGGGATTTCCGCCGCCAGCTCGGCCTGCTGTTGCGGGGTGTTGATATTGCGGAACATGCGGCGGCAATCGGAAAAATCGGCGCTTGCCATGCGGTGCTGTGAGTACCACAAATCAATCTTACGGTCGCCCTTGGCAAGGAAGGCTTGCAGGCTGGGCAATAAACTCACGGGAATTAGCGCGTGAACCGGTTGCAGGCGTTCGCCATCGTGTGCCACGGCGATTTCCGCTTGCTCATCTTGCAAGGCTGTCAGTAAACGGGCGGCAGTATCCGCTGCCAATTCCGGCGCATCACAGGGAATAGTGAGGATGTAATCCGTTTGTGCCGCTTGCATCGCCGCTGCAAACCCCGCCAACGGCCCTTGATAGTCGCTCAATTCATCACTGATCACCGGATAGTGGTATTGCTGGTAACGTGCCTGATTACGGTTGGCATTGATCAGGATAGCATCGACCTGTGGCTGCAAGGCGTCCAACAAATACGCCACCAACGGACGACCGTGCAATTCGAGCAAGCCTTTGTCTTGCCCACCCATGCGGCTGCCTCTGCCACCTGCCAGAATAACGCCGGTAATCCGGGGAGTGCTATGCGCTTGCGTCATGATAAACCTGCTCCTGAGTGGTGGTGGGTATGCGGCGTTAACGGCACAATCGTAGCCAAGCGTAACGCACTGGTAACGGTTTGCAAAATGCCGTCCTGCAAATGCAGGTGTTGATTGACCAACGAGGAAAAATAATCCGGGTCATGGCTGGCAATCAGCAGCGCCATGCCCTCGTCACGCAATTGGCGCAACAATTGAATAGTACGCAGGCGGGCATCCTTATCCATATTCGCGGTAGGTTCATCCAGCAATAAAATACGCGGCTGACGTAACCAAGCCCGTGCCAACGCCACGCGCTGGTATTCGCCACCGGAAAGCGTTTTCGCCGAGGTATCCGCAAGGTGTTCTAAACCGGCCCATTGCAAGGCTTGGCGGATGCGCTCCTGCCGTTGCGCTTTATCCACGGCACGAGGCAAGGCGTAATTGAGGTTGTCACGCACACTGCCTTCAAACAAATACGGTTGCTGATGCAAATACAGCACACTATCGCGCAACAGTTTACGGTATTGCGACCAATTCAGCAGGCTAAAGCCGGTATCCGCCTCAAACTGTTTAGGCGGGTCAAAACCACCGAGAATGCGCAGCAAGGTGGTTTTACCTGCGCCGTTATCGCCAGTCAGCAGGCAACATTCGCCCTGACTCAGGCGCAATGCCAGCCCATTTAAAATCGGGCGTTTACCGTGGTATTGATGAATCTGACGAAAATGCAGTGTATTCATGAACCTATGTGCCCTTTGCCTTGAAAGTGATGCAGCAAAATATTGAGGGTAAATGCCAGTACCAGCAACACCATGCCCAGCGCAATGCCTTGGGCAAATTCGCCTTTGCTGGTTTCCAGCGCAATCGCCGTGGGAATATTGCGGGTATGGTGCAAAATATTGCCACCGAGCATCATCGACGCACCCACTTCCGAAATAATGCGCCCAAAGGACGCTAACACCGCTGCCAATAAGCCAAAGCGTACTTCGTAGGTAACGGTCAATAAGGCACGAAACGGTGATGCGCCCAAGGTGCGCGCTGTTTCCCACGCCCGCCGATCCGCCGCTTGCAGGGCAGAATGCCCAATGGCAACCAGCATCGGAAACGCCAGCACAATTTGCCCCAAGACCATCGCCGTCTGGGTAAACAGCAGGCGGAAGTCACCCAGTGGCCCTTGGCGTGACAGCAGTAAATACAACGTCAACCCAATCACCACCGTCGGCACAGACAGCAAGGTACTGAACAACGAAATCGTCAAACGTCTACCGGGAAATTGCCCATACGCCAGCACAAAAGCCAGCAACAAAGCGGGCGGGGTGGCAATGAGCAAGGCAATGGCGGAGACTTCAAAGGAAATAGCGACGATTTCCCACAATGCCGCATCCCCGTTTAACAGCAGGGATAGGGCTTCAGCGGTGGCATCCAGCAAACTTGCCATGCGTGCTTATTGAGCCGTGGTGCTGGTGTCGGCATTCGGAGTAAACAGCACCGTGCCGTTGACTTTAAATTCACCAATCGCTTGTTGCCCTTCAGCGGACACCATCCAATCAATCAAGGCTTGAGCGCCAGCATGGTTAATGTCGGGGTAACGGGTTTGGCTCACCGCCATAATACCGTAAGGGTTAAACAGGTCTTTGTCGCCTGCGTGGAGGATTTTCAGTGGAGATTTGTCCGCCACCGATAACCAGGTTCCCCGATCCGCCAAGGTGTATGCATCCAGTTCGCCCGCCATTTGAATCACTTTTTCCATGCCATCGCCCGCTTCGCGATACCAATCACCGGCAGGTTTGAGCTTGGCGGTTTCCCATAGTGCCAGTTCTTTCTTGTGTGTACCGGAATCATCGCCACGGGAAATAAACAGCGCGGCTTTGCTGGCAATTTTGCCGAGCGCTTCCGGGGCAGTGGTGGAACCTTTAAGTGCGGCGGGGTCTGCTGCGGGGCCTAGCACAATGAAATCGTTGTACATCACCGGGTAGCGCTGGTCGCCGAAGCCTTTTGCGACGAATTCTTTTTCCGCAGCGGGGGCGTGGGAAAGCACCACATCCACGTCGCCATCTTCACCCATTTTTAACGCTTTGCCCGAACCAACCGCAATCACGTGTACGCTGTAGCCGGTTTTCGTCTCGAATTTGGGCAGGATGTCTTGCAATAAACCGGAATTCTCGGTGCTGGTGGTGGTCGCCATTTTGATGATTTTGGGGGCGGCGGGGGTGGTTTCCTTCGCCAGCAGTAACGGGGGGCTAAACAGGGTTAAGCTCAACAGGGCAGTGGTCAGGAAAAGCTTCATGTGGATCTCCTTGGTTATAGGGATTAAGCGGTAGAGCAATCCCTATCCCAGTTGTAAAAAAGCCACTGAAAATAGTACTTAAGCCAAGGTTGGTAAACGGTTGGTTGCGTGTCAAACCCCGATAGATCATATCTGATCCGCCGTTACGCAGCAGGATGCGCAAGCATTATTTAGCCTCCAACGCCAACAAATACTCCTTCGCAGCCAACCCGCCCGCGTACCCCGCAAGCTTACCCGATTTCGCAATCACCCGATGGCAAGGCACGATAATGCTGACAGGGTTTAAGCCGTTGGTATGCCCGATGGCACGCACCGCTTGCGGTTGCCCGATCATTTGCGCTTGTTCGGAATAGCTTAGGGTTTTGCCGTAGGGAATCTCACGCAGGGCTTGCCAAGTGCGCAGTTGAAAATCGGTGCCGTGCAATTCCAGCGGTAGGGCGAAGCAGCGGCGTGTTCCGGCAAAATAGGCTTGTAATTGACTGATGGCGGCTTGGGTTAGGGCATTGCTTTGCGCTTTGACGTTACCCAAGGTGGCGCGGATGCGTTGCCAATTGCTGTCGAAAGCCAAGGCACACAGCGCGTAGTCGGTGGCGGCAATGTACAAAATTCCTACCGGGGATTCCCAGGTTTCAACGTTGGTGTTCATGCGCTGCCTCCAGTGGTTTTTACGTGGGTTGGGTGGTTTGCATTGCGGGGCGTTCGCGGAAGTGTGCGTACCAAGCCAATGTTTGCGAGCAAGCGGCGGCGTGCAATAGGTGCGGCAGGCGGAATTCCAGATAGCCAAGCGCTGCGCCCAACGCCAAATGTGCCAAGGTGAGGTCTGCGCCCAAGGTGTCGAGACGGGCTTCGATATATTGCAAGGTGCGGGTGATTTCCGTTTCCCAGCGGGTCATCGCGGCGGGGGAACGCTCGTGTTCGGGGCGGCTGCGTTCTTCCATCACGCGGTTGTAGGCGGCATCCATCACACCATCGGCGAGGGCTTCCCAACGTAATACTTCCCAGTGTTGCCAGCCGGATAAGGGGAGTAGGGTGTTACCACTGAGGCTGTCGAGATAGCGGCAAATCACCGGGCTATCGAACAAGGCTTCACCATTTTCCAGCACTAACGCGGGGACTTTGCCGAGCGGATTGGCGGCGAAGAGTTCGGGTTGTTCTTGCGCGACGTTCACCGATATAACGTCGATTTGTGCCGTCAACCCGGTTTCAATGGCGACCATGCGCACTTTGCGGGCGTAGGGGGAGGTGGGGGAGTAGAACAGTTTCATCGTGTGTTTATTCTCCAATCCGCGTCAAAATTTGGCGGATAACAGCGGCGGCAATCCGAAAATCCGCTTGGTGCAAGGTTTCAAATACCGGGCGGGCGACAGGGATTAAGCCGCGCTGTTTTGCCATGCCAATGATGGCAGCCGTGCCGGTGATAGTTAACCCTTTTTCCAAGGCGACTGCGCGTCCGGCACGTTCGTCCATGATTAACAGTACGGGGTCGGGGTGGTGTAAGGCAAGGCTGATGCAGGCACTTTCCCCTTCGTCGAGGTCAAGCCCTGTGAGGGCAGGGAAGGGTTGTTCCCAGACTTGCAACCAGCCAGCGGACAGGGCTGCTTGTATAGCAATTTCACCAGGCGCTTGTTTGCCCGGTAATACTTCATTGCGCACGATTTCGGGTAGCCAGACTTCGCCGAACAGGTGCGGCAACCATTGCAAGCCATCGACAATGGCTAACCCAATCAATGGGCTGGCATCGGCAATTACGACGCGAGCCATTGTTCCAGCGTATCCATGTCTTGGTTGGCTTCGGCGGCAGTTTGGTTAATGACGGGAATGCCCAGCCGCGAAACGTGGGCGATGAAATCTGCCAGCACCATGTTTGCCAGCCGTGCGGAACGTGCCAGTGATAATGCACTGTCTTTGAATAGCGAGGTGGCTAACGCGGTGCGTACACCGGGCATATCCAGCATTCCGCCGGTTTGGTTCAGCCCGATCATCAGTGCGTCGGGTTGGTCGCGGTTCATGACTAACACCATGTCCTCGTGGGCGTAGCGCAAGGCTTCGCTGGGGTTGTTTTTCAAGCTGCTGACATTGACGGTTTTCATGCCTATCTTTCCTAGGATGATTGGATAGGATGATTGTAAGGGAATAATGCTGGCGTTGCACCAATTGCGCCCGATTAAGCCGAAAAAGCACAACATAAGTGCAACCTAATGAACCGTAGGATGGGCAGAGCGGCAGCGAAACCCACCATTTCTGCCACAAATCCGCTGATTTTCCACTTGGCACACCCATTGCATTGTAATCATCATGCAGTCAACGGCGACTGCGTAATCATGAAGCGGAACGTGTCAAGCAAATTGAGACCGGTCTGTTAAAAAATAAAACTACAAACAGGCTTTTTTGGCAGCCGATAATGTAGGGAAATTCACTGCTATGTTTTCATCCGCTTCGTCAGGATGTGCCGGATTAATCCACACTTCCTTGGGCGGCAACTTAACGACGGGCGCACCGTTGATGAACCGTTTTGGGTTGGTTTCATAGGCGGTTTGCAATGCCGTTTGGCGGCAAATAGCCACGTCGCCCACCCGATTCGTGAACACTTGTTCGGGGGTGAAGAAAGCCAAGCCACTGTGTTGGTGGTCGAAGTTGTACCATTCCACGTAGTCGGCAAACCATTCCCGCGCATGGCTGACACTGGCGAAGCGTCCGGGGTAATCGGGTTGTTGCTTGCAGGTCTTGAACTGGCTTTCGCTGAACGGGTTGTCGTTGCTGACTCGTGGGCGGCTGTGGCTACAGGTGATCTCCAGTTCTGCCATCAGGTCGAGGTAGCCGTGAGCCGTCATGGGTGCGCCCCGGTCTTGGTGCAGGGTGAGTTCCCCCAAGCCAATGCGGTAACGGGTGCTGGCTTCTTGCATCAGTTGTTTGGCTAGGTGGCTGTTCTCCTTGCGGGAGACCATCCAGGCGACGATGAAACGGCTGTACAAGTCCAGCACCACGTACAGTGACAGGTAAACACCGCGTTGTTCAGTCGCTAACTTCGTGATGTCCCACGTCCACACTTCGTTGGGGCGCGTGGCTCGCAGGCGCGGCATGGCGTGCGTCTGAGGTTGACGTTGGGGACGGCGTTCCCCGATTTGCCGAGCTTTGCGCAGCAGGCGGTACATGGTGCTGACGGAGCAGTAATAGATGCCTTCGCTCAGCAAGGTGGCATACACTTCGGCGGGTGGTTGGTCAGCAAAGCGTTCACTGTTGAGTACCGTCAGTACCTGTTCCTGTTCGGCGGCACTTAGAGCATTGTCCGGGATCGGGCGGACGGCAGCAACGGTTTCAACGATAGCAATGGCTTCAACCGCTGCGGTGGTTTCCGCCATCGGTGCCGGTTCATCAGACACCGGCACAGCGTCAGATACTGCGTCGTTTGCCACCACGTCAATGACCGTCTGGTTGCTACTGTAGCGGTAATAGCTGGCACGTGATAGCGCCAAGGCGGCACAACCTGCACGCACGGAGACATCCGGGGGACGGCTTTCCAGTAGGATACTCATGAGCGGCTCACGTTGTTCAGGTGATCCAATAGCGTGAAGGCTTTTTTTTGGAGTTCCAATAAGCCTTCCGCCACCTGTAGACGTTGTTCCAGCTTGGCGTTTTCGCGTTGGAGGGCATCTATCGCTTTATCTTTGCTGTCTTTTGACGGTTTACGTCCCACCGTGGCGTTCTCCAAGCCCGTTTCGCCTGCGGTTGCCAATTGATTGCGCCATGTTTGCAGTTGAGTGCTGTAAATCTTCTCTCTGCGTAGCAGTTCACCCAATTCACCGTGAGCGCAGGCATCAGCTTCGGCAAGGATGCGTTTCTTGTCTGCTGCACTGAAATAGCGGTAGGTGCGCTTTTCATGGCGTGGGTTTGGCATCACGTGGTTGTCCGGTAATTCACTGGTTGGTTTCGGCATCGTCTTGCTTCCTGTGTCTTGACCCGATTATACATTCATTTCGCTATCGGGGTGGTCTCAGGGTAGCTTGACACATAGGGGAAGTGACTCCTCCTCCTAACCGTGCGACGTAGCGCGGGTATTTGGGTAAAGCTGCCATGACGACTGTTGGCTCCTCCTCCCCAGCAGATTGTCAGGGCTTTTTTTTGGCTACGAAAAAGGTTTTTACGATGAGCAACATACACGCAACCGCACGCCGTACCTTCCTCAAGAAAGCGACACGGGCGCAAGGGGTAATATCGTTGAGCTGAAAAAGTGCCTGCCAAAGAGGCGGCATAATCCGTTTGTTTGGCAGATAATGCCGCGATGGATTATCTGCTGCTGTTCACGTCGGCGTTACTCGCCGCTACCTTGATTCCCGCGCAATCGGAAGCCGTGCTCGTTGGGTTATTGCTCAACGGGCAGAGTGCGTTTTGGCTGTTGATTGCGGTGGCGACGTTGGGTAATACGCTGGGTTCGGTGATTAATTGGTGGTTGGGGCGTTATCTGGAACACTTTCAGGATAAACGCTGGTTTCCGGTGAAAGCGGCAAGCTTGGCGCGGGCGCAACAGTGGTTTCAGCGTTACGGGTGGGGGGTGTTGTTATTGAGTTGGTTGCCGGTCATCGGTGATCCGCTGACGGTGGTGGCGGGGGTGATGCGGATGCCGTTGCTGCCGTTTGTGGTGGTGGTGGCAGTGGCGAAGGGGGGGCGGTATGGGGTGTTGGCGTGGTTAGTGCTTTAGATTCCCGATTTTTGTAGGAGCCAGCCTTGCTGGCGATCGCTTGCAGGGCAAGCTCCTACAGAAGATGTTTCGTTACACGTTTCTAAGCGGGTTTTTGCAGAAAGGTTGCGGAGAATTTGCGCCATTTATCCAGTATTTCCTTACGCTTTGGAACATCGCGCTCGTGTTTTAACTGATGGTACGTGGCAATGTATTCTTGGCGTAATGTTGTGAACGGTTGGCTGTTGTATTCAGCCTCAATCCATTGGCGTTCTGCTGGGGTGGGTTCATGCAGGTATTCTTGAATTTCCCTTAGGTAACTGTTGTCGGCTTGGTTTGACCAGTGCCATATATCCAGTCGGTCGATGGGTTTATTGAACAGGAATGGCAGCAGGTACAAATTGTTGAGCATGACGATTTGTAGGCGGTAACGTGCTTGCGCTGTGTTGCCAGCCCGAAATTCAGCCAGTACCCAATACAAATCGAAGACGGGTTCGCCGATGTCATCATCGAACTCTTCTTCAAACCACGTGTAAAAGGCTAATGCCTTGTCATTATCGCCAGCCAAAACGTAATAGACGGGGGCGAGGTAGCGTTTGCCTGAGCCGTCGTTGATGTATCCGTATTGTTGTTTTTCTTTGAGGAGTTCGCGCTTTGCTCTATTGGCGCGTTCTCGGTAGCGTTTGATTTCTGCTGGGGTCATGGTGTTCCTAATTGATTAAGCGCACTTCTTGATGACAGCAGGCTTGCGTGGTGGAAAAGATACCCGCTTCCGCGTTGATTTTTCTTGCCTTGCTTTAATATCTTCAAAGATGGCATCTAAGTCATGTTTAAATTGCGCTGCATATTGGTTACGCAATTCGCGTGTTTCTTTGATAATAGGGTCTTGCCACATAATTAACCCTCCATGAGTTCTTGTGGTGTGCAAATAATAGGTGGTTCATAGCCATGAAAACGGCAAACAGCTTCTACTTTTGGGCGCATCACGGCATTGGCGATATGTGTGCAATTCCACGTTAATAAGTAGTCCATTGCGTTCACCGTTGCTACTGCGATGTGATAAGCATCAATTTCAGCTTTTTCAGGTAACGAGCCTTCTTTAATTAAAGCGCGAGCAAGTTCTCTGGCTTCGACGGGAATATCAAGCGCATCAATGCCTTCAAGTGCAGCAAGGCGACGGGCAGCCGCTTCGGGATGACCTTGGGACGATTCGGCGATGACAAATTCTGAGATATAAAGCTCAAAATAGGGTCTACGGTTCTCCCACCACTCGATTGTTGTGTTCTGGTTCGCCATTGCCCGAATATCGTTGCTTGGTCTGGCAGTGAGATAGCTGGGAATTGACGTTTCGATGTAGACTCTGGGCTTCATGCTTGCTTCCGGCGATGCGTGATGTACCAGTGTATCACAAGTTCTGGATGTGGCGGCATGGGCTAAAATCAAAGAGTGCAAATTCGATTGATCATCCTATGTGTCAGGCTGCCATCTTCATGGGAATGACAGGATATAGCCCTTTCTCTTTCGCTTCGAGTATAACGATTTGAACAATATTGCCGTCTTTGTTAGAAGTCCCTAGCTACCCGATTGGATTTTTCAAATAGATAAAAATTGTAAGATTATGAACTCTATTAGCTATTTTCTTTAAATTGAATTAGATTTTTAATCATGCGGTTAGTGCAGTTAAGTTTAATGCTCTCGCCATCAGAAAAGCAAACATCCACAATGTTATTTTCATCATTATAGAATCCAAGGATAACTAAAATAATAAGCATGGCTATTGCCCCGATGGGTCCGAAAATGAAACCGATTATTGGGACAAAAATGATCATTCCAAGTATGAATCCAATGACGGCGAATTTTCTTTCTTTCTCTACGCTAGTATTTATAGAGGTAATTTGGTTATTTGAATATATGGCTTTTTTCGCTGCATTTACAACCAACTTCCTATCTTTGCTTATAAAGGCATCACCTTTAACACCAAAAGTACCAGAAATAATCTTCACAAAACCTCCTATTTATAAAATTTTTTTGATAAATTAATAGTCGTTAGCCAATATAATGTTAAGTATGACGACGACACTGGTTGTTACTGCGTCTATCACGAATCTAAATTAACCTCATCTGACGTATTTATTATTTTCCATCGTTGATTGTCAGAACCATTTGCACCATTAATATGGTAAACAATAACTATAATGTTATTACTCATTTTAGCTTCACATACATCCATGCAGGCTTTTTTAATCCTGATGTTTCTTCCTTTTTCTCGGCGTTCATTTTTATTTTCAATAACATAAAATTCATCTTCATCTTCTAATATAAATCGCCAGAATTGACTATCATTGCCTATTTGAACAGGAGCTAAGTCAATAAGCCAACCATCACGAGGAAAGTCGCTTGATGGCTGCCAGCAACGTGATGGTTTTTTTGATTCTTTTAATATGATTCTTCCATAATCTCCTAGTTTTGGATTAATTTCTTCATTATTATCAGAAACAAATACCCATTCGTCAGCTTCTATGTTTTGAATGGCTCTTCCGTTATTATCTTTTGCTAAATATTTTTTGCTGTGTTTTACTTGTAACTTCATATTGTACTCACGTTAAAATTATAAAATATACTTTATTATCGTCCCGGACGATAGTCGCCAATTATGGAGTTTCTATATAGCATGGCCTCACCTGTAAAGTAGATTGTATTTTGATCTGTGGTTGAACTCCATAATAACGAGTATATATTTGTGCAATTTGGTTTTTCTATAATTTTTAGATTTGCTATTATCGCACTACCATCCTCTTGCCAAATTGTCAGGTAATCCCCAATAAAATCATAACTTTTGTTATTTTTGTCTTCACCTTCATAATAAATTCTACTTGCTGATTCAGGTTCACTGTGCTGGCTATAATTGCTTGAATACTCTCCTATTAAGTTGTAGTTGGTGGTTAACTCGAAGTAGAAGCGACCATTTAATTTCTTTTTTGCCATAAATTACTCAATAAATTTATAGGGTGTAAGGATGTCTAATGAAAATGTGGAAAACTTAGAACTCTCTAGCAGAATTTCAAAAGTAGTGTGATTTACGTAATATGCCATTGTAACTTATAGAAAAATATCTTCTCCATTAATAACCTCATGGTATTTCCTATATAAATCCATGAAAATATTATCAATTAGTATTAATATTGAGAAATAAATGAAATAGTTTTCATGTATATAGTCTTCCTTGATGAGTGTTTTTAATGTCGGTAAATTTTGTTGATATGACTGTGTGTTGTGTGCAATCCTGTTTCTATGTTTATATAGTTGATTCTCATAGATTTTTTTAAGAGAGTGATTGGCTGTCTCTGCAAGCATATTGTTCTTGTCAACAAAAAAATATCCATATGAAACATTGCTCCAAATGTTGCGATACTCATAAAAACTTTTTTGCGCCCAAATTAATAAGTTTGAATCTAAGAATGTGTCATTTATTGATGATGATGTTTTTCTTAGTATTTTAATTTTATCAGCTTGGTTTGTATTAAAGGTTGTTGAACTATGTTTTTCAATTTGCTCGATTATATCTTTATATATAATGCTCTTTTCTTTATAACATGAACACTCTCCCAATCGATTCTGGGTAAATCTAATATATCTAAGCTCATAATCATGAGTTGCCAGTTCCCAAGAAATACATTTCATTTTTTGTTCTTGTGCACCAGTCATTTTTAAGAAGGCAGATTGCATTATATAATCGAATAATGGATAAGTTTCTATTCCGTTGCCTATTCCCGTACTTGCAGAAACAACATTTTTTAAAATATCAGAGACTGGTGATAATATAAAATCATTATGATTCATTAGAGGTGAATCTCTCATAAATTGATATTGATTGACTAATGCGCTCTCTTAAATGTCCTAAATTATTTGGGCTTTTCTTATGAGATCCTACTTGTTTGAAATTTTCAATTGCTGCTTTAATTTCATGCATTAAATGATCTTTCTTAGATACGTCAACTTTTTTCTTCTGAAAAATTATTTGGTATATTAAGCCAAAAATATAAGTATCTAAATCTATGATGGACGGATAACTGCTTGGAATTTCTAATTCAGCTAAAGTGATATTTAGTCTCGAAAAAATATTTTCATATTCTTTGTTTGGGATGATATTTGAAAATTTACCATAGGTTTCTGAGTCTTCATTACTAATTGATGCATAAATATACTCTTCGTAAAATTTCTCCATTTTGGGTTTATAGCTTCGTGCTACATTGTGCGCACTTCCATTTTTATGATACTGGGACAAAAGAGATAGGTATCTAACAAAGTCGGCTTTAGTTTCAGTGTTAACTACTTTTATTGCAATATTACCGAAGAAGCGAGGAGAAAAGAAACCAACCAAGTCCTGATCTAAAAAGTATAAAGAAGCCCTACTTTCTTGAGGAAGTAGAGGCTCCCCTTGAATATTTATATTCCTAAATACAGAAGAATAGTATTTCTGTTGTTCTTTTTCATCTGATGCATGAGGTACTAAATACGAGAATCCCAAGAAAGTCGTTTTTAGAAAGTCATCATTAATATCAAAATTGATAGTCTTATAGTTTCCACTGACAATTTGCTGAAGTATCGCGTCTTTAGTTTTCCCCTTTGCAGTTAGTTGTTTTATATTCCACTGGAGAACATTATCAAGTTGTAACTCATCTTCATCTTCTGCTGATTCATCATTATCGTTGGCAAATAATTCTATTGTGGTTTTATATGTTTGTGCGTCGGGGTATAAACCAAGATATGCCAGCAATATACTAGTTATTCGTTGTTGTCCATCAAGTATTAGATTCTGATTTGTACCTCCAATTTTAAATGCGCCAATCGTAACAGGAGGGACAAACTGTTTGTTTTTAAAGGTTTCTATCAAAGTTTTTGCTTTTTTCTCATTCCACACAAAATAACGTTGGTAGTCAGGAAGAACAATGTTTTGTTTTAATACTAAATCAATCCAATGCTTTAAGGAGTATTCTCCATAGTAAACTTTATTATCCATTAGTGATTGCCTGATATTAGTAATTAATAGAATGATGTGTATTTAATGGCGTTATTTTTTAAACAGTTTGAGTATTTTTGTTTTTTACGAAACTCATGTGGTGACCTCAGTACTCGAGTACTCGGAACAGTCAGCATCCACACAACCAACAAGCAGAGACTGCCAATTTGGTTCGCCAAGCATTCCGCATATTCTGGGAGTGTCATACAAATCGTAAACACGCTACCGCCCTACCGCGTCGAAACCAGCATAGTGTCAGTCGCGTGTTGTTATGATTGGTATGGCGCGTATTGAGTTGTCGCCAACGTTTGACGAATTGCCTAAAACTCTATCATAAGTTGATGGTTGAATCCTATAAATAAAACACACATCCACAGCAAAATACCGCCATTTTGGTGCGTGTGCTAACCTCAAACGAAGAACTCGTTTAGGAGAAAGCCCGATGCCACCAGCACACCCACACGATTATCTCAGCGTCGAAGACTACCTCGCAGGCGAACGCGAGAGCGAACAGCGATACGAATACGTTGAGGGAAAGGTGTACGCAAGGGCGGGAGCAAGCACCAACCATAACCGTATTTC
The DNA here is from genome assembly GCF_021650935.1 of Thiothrix winogradskyi. NCBI lineage: Bacteria > Pseudomonadati > Pseudomonadota > Gammaproteobacteria > Thiotrichales > Thiotrichaceae > Thiothrix > Thiothrix winogradskyi. Next base: position 1,620,723 of record NZ_CP091244.1, read on the forward strand.
AGGCAATTTGTATGCCTTGATCTGGAACCACCAGCGCGGTAAATCCTGTTTCCCGATGACCAGTGACATGCTGGTAAAAACCACCGCCAAGCGTTTTCGCTACCCCGATTTGATGGTGGTGTGCAACGATGACCCCTCGCCAGATACCTATGTCCGCGAAAGCCCGATTCTGATTGTGGAGGTGTTATCTGGCAGCGCCCACCGCAAAGATAAAACCGAAAAACGCGCCGAATACCTCGCCTTGCCCAGCCTGTTGGAATACGTGCTAATCGAGCAAGACATTGCCGAAGTGGTGGTACAACGGCGCAGCGAGGCATGGCGTTCTACCTATTACTACCCCGGCTCAACCGTCACGCTGGAATCCATCGGCTTAACGGTCGCGGTCGAAGCGATTTACGAGCGCGTGGACAACGCCGACATGCGCGTGTTTTGGGCAGAATCAACCGCCAAAACGTAAGGGAACCTCTAAAAACCCGGCGTATTGCAACGGTTAGCGTTGGCCTATCGGCATTTTGTTAAAAAAACACCAACCCATCTCAATTTTTAGCACACCAAGCCACAATCAGGTTGTTTTTCCGCATTTTTGCTGTTTTTTCGGGAATTTCTCCATCAAATGGGCACAACTCCGCCCTCTCTGAGCGAACAGAGCCGACGCAGGTTATACACGGTTGCTTTGATGCTGAGGCCGAATACTGCCCGTGCCAACCCAATGCTGCGGATGGCTTTGCCACCCATCGCACAGATTGACCCAAACACATGCTCAACCCGTGCGCGGGGTCTGGCGATGCGGGTGTTGCGGCGTTTCTGGCAGTCGGATTGCGGCTTGCCTTTCTTGGCTTTGTGCTGGATGTGTAACCGCCAGCTACCTTGGTTGAGGCGTTGTTCACGGGATTGGTCTTCATAACCTTTGTCCGCCCATACGTCACGGCTGGTGTTGGCTCGGTCAAGCACCGCTTCAAAATGGTTGGTGTCATGCTCTTTGGCGGTGCTGATGTGGCGTTTGCGGATGAGTTTGTATTTCCGATCGGCACTGATACTGAGTTTGTAGCCGTGGTAGCTTTTGCCGTGTTTTTTCGTCCAGCTTGCTTCCGTATCCTTTTGGCGACGTTGGCAGGTGTCCAGCCAGCGGGTGTTGCCGCTTGTTCCAACAGCGCTTTTTCTTCTTTGTGGAAATGTTGTTTAGGGGCTTCCACCAGCGTGGCATCGACGATTTGACCACCACGGGCAATAAAACCGTGTTGTTGTAATTGCCGTTGGACGGCATCAAACAGGGCATCCGCACCACCTGCCGCGCTGATCCGTTCACGGAATACCCACAAGGTATTGGCATCCGGGATCGTGCTGGAATGACGCAGGCCACAAAACCGTTGGAACGACAGCCGGTCAAGCAATTGGTATTCCAATGCCTCGTCCGACAGGTTGTACAGGTGTTGCAACACCAAGACCCGTACCATCAGTTCCGTTGGGTAGGGTGGACGGCCTCCTCGCTTGTCACTTGGGCGTGGGGCGATGTGGTCGATTTCTGCTGCCAAGGCGACAAAGTTGACGTGCTGGTTCAGCGTGGACAGCAGGTCGCCCTTGCGGTCGAGTTTCTGTTCACGCTCTTCGGCGGCAAACAGACTGGTTTTGATGGCACTTTTCTTGGGCATGGCTAGTAACGGGGCGGTGGCTCAGATGAGCATTTTCTCACATTTGTGTGGGTATCAGTGGGTTTTTAGAGGTTCCCGTAAGCCTAATGGCTACTATTGATCGAACTTTTGTAGTATTGTTTCTACAATGACTTAATGCAAGAGGTGTTGCCATGATCACAACGCTTTCCAGCCGCGAATTCAATCAGGATGCCAGCCGCGCCAAAAAAGCGGCACTCAACGGCCCGGTATTCATCACCGACCGGGGCAAACCCGCCCATGTGTTACTCAGTATTGGAGAATACTTGCGCATTACCGGGCAGCAGGTAAGTATCGTTGACTTATTGGCAATGCCAGCAGCGGCTGACATCGAATTCGAGCCACCGCGTTTGAGTGGCAAATTGTACCAGCCTGCGGAGTTACTTTAATGTACGTCTTGGATACCAACGTGGTTTCCGAACTACGCAAAGCCAAAACCGGCAAGGCAGACCCGCACGTCGTCGCTTGGGCGCAAAGCGTGCCTACCACCGGCTTATTTGTGTCGGCAATCAGCATTTTGGAGCTGGAAACCGGCATCTTATTGCTGGAACGGCGTGATCCTACCCAAGGTGCAATGTTGCGCCAGTGGTTGGAAACCCAAGTGTTGCCCAGCTTTGCTGAGCGTGTGTTGGCAGTGGATACCGCCGTTGCGCGGCAATGTGCCAGCCTGCATGTGCCAGACCCGCGCTCAGATCGGGATGCACTGATTGCAGCAACCGCAATGGTTCACGGGATGACAGTTGCGACCCGCAATGTGGATGATTTCAAACCGACAGGCGTTGCGATAGTGAATCCGTGGATTTATGGCTCTGAGGATAGTGTCGGTTAATGGCCATTATCGCGAATGGGCGGGTAAAGCGAACTCACTTATTGATTTCCTTCGCTTGCCAGTAACTGGCGGCATTCTTCAAAGCGGGCAAGGTCTGCCGCGCTGGGTTGCGGGTAATCCATTTGCAGGGATTCCAGCGTTTTAACGATGGTTTCAGCCACAGCCACCCGCATGTAATCCTTGTTGTCCGCCGGGATCGCGTACCAAGGAGCCTGTTTATGTGAAGTGGCACGCAAGGCATCCTCGTAAGCCTGCATATAGGTATCCCAATGCTGGCGTTCCTTCACGTCACTGGGGGCAAATTTCCAGTTCTTATCCGGCTTGTCTAAGCGCTTGAGGAAACGCTTTTTCTGCTCATCACGCGACACATTCAGCCAGAATTTGAGGATCACCGTGCCGTTACGTGCCAGATGCTTTTCATGACCGCAGATGGATTCAAACCGGTCTGCCCACAGCGTATCGCGGTTCACTTCCGCTGGCAGGTTTTGTCCGCTCAGATATGCCGAGTGAACCCGTACTATCAGCACTTCCTCGTAATAGCTGCGGTTGAAAATGCCGATACGCCCACGTTCCGGCAAACATTTGCTGGTACGCCACAGGAAATCGTGATCGAGTTCTTCTGCCGACGGTTGTTTGAAGGAAAACACCTGAAAGCCTGCCGGGTTGACACCACGGGTGACGGCACGGATAGTGCCATCCTTGCCTGCCGCATCCATCGCCTGAAAGATCAGCAGCAACGAATGCTTGTCATGGGCGTAGAACATTTGCTGAAGCTCGTCGATGCGAGCCACCAGCTTTTCCAGATGTTTTTCCAGTTGTTTGTCATCAGCCACGTCTTGGGGCGGGCTGGATGGCACTGCGGATAGGTCGAAACTGCCGTCAAACGGCACGCAATAGGCGTTGGGAAACTCGAACATGCGGATACCCACCGTGTGTGAATTGTTACAGTATATAGTATAGCTGCGTGATTCCCCTGTGTATCAAAAGTTCTGGATATGTCGGATGGGCTAATTGCTGTGTTGAAGAAAAACGTTATTTAGGGCTTGACGCAAAAGCGCGTGCTACGTATAGTTCGCGCTCTTGATTGAGGAACAGAATCAACGTATTCTACTTCTTTCAATGTCGGAATATAGCGCAGCCTGGTAGCGCACCTGTTTTGGGTACAGGGGGTCGGGGGTTCGAATCCCTCTATTCCGACCAATTAATTTTCGATTTCCTACTTGCGCCCGTAGCTCAATGGATAGAGCAACGGCCTTCTAAGCCGTAGGTTGCAGGTTCGAGCCCTGCCGGGCGCGCCATTTCGATGCCCCGCAGATGATAACGTTTTCCGTGGTGACTGTAGCTCAGTTGGTAGAGCACTGGATTGTGATTCCGGTGGTCGTGGGTTCGAGCCCCATCAGCCACCCCACTTTTTTCCCGCTTCAAATATTATGCAAAAGCCAGATGGCTGTGTATAATCGCCTCCTTCGTGATTCTCGGTAAGGTTTGCTAACCGGAATCCGCAAATTGATACATGCGAAAATGGCGGAATTGGTAGACGCACTGGTTTTAGGTACCAGCGCCGCAAGGCGTGAGAGTTCGAGTCTCTCTTTTCGCACCACTTTAAATCCTTGATTTTAATGATGATCTGCCCTGCATCGGTGGATGTGAGGCTTGTAACGAGGTTTTTACATGCAATTTTCTGTCGAAACAACCGGTAACATCGACCGCAAAATGACAGTGGCAGTTCCTGCCCAAAAAATCGACCAAGAAGTAGAAAAACGCCTGAAAGGCATGGTGGGCCGCGTCAAAATCGACGGTTTCCGCCCCGGCAAAGTGCCGTTTAGCGTGGTTAAAAAGCGCTATGAAGATGGCGTGCGTTACGAGGTGGTGGAAAAATTGCTGGGTTCTGCCTTCCAGGATGCAGCTAACCAAGAAAAATTGCGTGTGGCTGGTTTGCCTGAAATCGACCTGAAAACGATGGAAGCCGGTAAAGACCTTGAATTCGTGGCAAGTTTCCAGATTTACCCGGAAGTGGTCATTGCAGGCGTTGAAACCCTGACCGTTACCCGTCCGGTGGCAGCGATTACGGATGCTGATCTCGACAAAATGATTGATGTTATCCGCAAGCAAAATCAGGAATGGAATGAAGTTGACCGTGCTGCTGCGGTGGGCGACATGGTAAACGTTGATTTCGATGGTTCTGTCGATGGCGAAGCATTTGAGGGTGGTGCTGCGGAAGATTACTCAGTCGAACTCGGCGCAGGTCGCATGTTGAAAGACTTTGAGGACGGTCTGGCTGGCATGAAAGCCGGTGAAGTGAAAACCATTGATGTGGCTTTCCCGGATACTTACCACGCAGAAAATCTGAAAGGCAAAACGGCACAATTCAAGCTGACCATGAAGCAAGTACGTGCTGCCACGTTGCCGGAAGTTGATACCGATTTCATCACCAAATTCGGCGTAGAAAGCGGTTCGGTGGATGATTTCCGTGCTGAGATCAAAAAGAATATGCAGCGTGAACTCGACACTGCCATCAAAACCCAGCTCAAGCAGCAGGTAATGGACGGCTTGGCGGAATTACACGCGATTGATATTCCTAAGTCACTGGTGAAGGAAGAAATCCGCTACGTTCGTGATGAGTTCTCGCAAAACACTGGCTCTCCGGCAGATAATATCCCCGACGAGTTGTTTGCGCCGCAAGCAGAGCGCCGCGTGAAGTTGGGTTTGATTGTGGGTGAAGTGATTCGCCAACACAGCCTGCAACGTGACCCTGCACGAGTGGAAGCCATGTTGGAAACCGTAGCTGCCAGCTATGAAGACCCGCAAGCGCTGAAAGACTACTACCGTGGCAACCGTCAAGCCATGCAGACCATCGAAGCAGCGGTAATGGAAGAAATGATCGTTGAATGGGTCATGGCAAAAGCCACGGTCAACGACGAAACCCGCGATTTCGATAGCGTCATGAACCCTAAAAAGCCGGAGCAGGCACAAGCCTGATTCCCGCACACAAATAAGGTAGGTTGTAATGTTTGTAAGAAACCCAGATGAACCACGCGCTGTTGGTGTTCCTATGGTTATCGAGCAATCGGCTCGTGGCGAACGCGCTTTTGACATTTACTCGCGCTTGTTGCGGGAACGGGTCATTTTCTGCGTGGGTGAAGTCGAAGATTACATGGCAAACCTGATTGTGGCGCAGTTGCTGTTCCTCGAATCCGAAAACCCTGAGAAAGATATTCACCTGTATATCAATTCTCCGGGTGGGGTGATTACCGCAGGCATGGCGATTTACGACACTATGAAGTTCATCAAGCCACAAGTCAGCACTTTGTGTATCGGTCAAGCAGCGAGCATGGGGGCGGTATTACTGGCGGCGGGTGAACCGGGTAAGCGTTTTGCACTGCCACATTCCCGCGTCATGATTCACCAGCCGTCAGGCGGGTCACGTGGGCAGGCGTCAGATATTGCGATTCAAGCCCGTGAAATCCTTAAGATGCGTGAAGTATTGAATAAGGTGTTGGCTGACCATACAGGGCAATCTGTTGAACGTATTGAGCAAGATACCGACCGTGACAATTTCATGGATGCGGTGGCAGCACGCGAATACGGTTTGATCGATGAAGTCTTAACGGTTCGTACCTGATTTTTAGGTCGTAAGCGTCGCCTTTTATCTGAAAACAGCCTGTCTTGACAGGCTGTTTTCGTATCTGGACAGGTGTTTTTCAGCAAAAGAAGCGTAAAATACTTGTAAAAGGCGAGTATTCTTGTCACAAGACAAGTTTATTAGAATAATATAGTTTGAAAGCAGTCATACGGACACAATATAGTCCTTTGGTTTATATCGTTGATGTGTCGTGAAGCGGCACAGGATAGAGGTTCTGATGAGTAAAGATAGAAGAGGCGATCACGATAGCGGCAAGCTGCTGTATTGCTCTTTCTGCGGAAAAAGCCAGCACGAAGTGCGTAAGCTGATCGCTGGCCCTTCGGTGTTCATTTGTGATGAATGTGTGGATTTGTGCAATGACATCATTCAAGAGGAAATGCATACCGCGCAAGGGTCTGACGAACAATCTTCCCTGCCGACACCACGTGAACTCAAAGGCAACTTGGACGAGTACGTGATTGGTCAGGAACTGGCAAAGCGTGTGCTTTCAGTAGCGGTTTACAACCACTATAAGCGCTTGTACAAAAAAGGTAGCGGCAAAGATGATGTGGAGCTGGCGAAAAGCAATATCTTGCTGATTGGCCCGACGGGTAGCGGTAAAACCTTGCTGGCAGAAACGCTGGCACGTTTACTGAATGTGCCGTTCACGATTGCGGATGCCACGACCCTGACGGAAGCCGGTTATGTCGGTGAAGATGTGGAAAACATCATCCAGAAGTTGCTGCAAAAATGTGATTACGATGTGGAAAAAGCCCAGACTGGCATTGTCTACATCGACGAAATTGACAAGATTTCCCGCAAAGCCGATAACCCTTCCATTACCCGTGATGTGTCTGGCGAAGGTGTACAGCAAGCCCTGTTGAAACTGATCGAAGGCACGGTAGCGTCTGTCCCCCCGCAAGGTGGGCGTAAGCATCCGCAGCAAGAGTTTTTGCAGGTCGATACCCGCAATATCCTGTTCATTGTGGGCGGTGCGTTTTCTGGTATGGATAAGGTCATCCGTCGCCGTACCGAAAAGGGCAGCATTGGTTTCTCGGCGAAGGTGAAATCACCCGAAGAAAGCCGCAGTTTCGGTGAAGTCATCAAAGACATCGAAGCGGAAGATTTGGTGCATTACGGTTTGATTCCAGAGTTCGTGGGGCGTTTGCCGGTGGTTGCCACCTTGGAAGAGCTGGATGAAACAGCCCTGGTGCAAATTCTCACCGAACCGCGCAATGCGTTAACCAAGCAATACGCCAAGTTGTTTGAAATGGAAGGTGCTGAATTGGTCTTCCGTGATGACGCTTTGCATTCGATTGCGCGTAAAGCGATGGAGCGCAAAACTGGGGCGCGTGGGTTGCGTTCTATTCTGGAAAAAATCTTGCTGGATACCATGTACGATTTGCCATCTGAGCAGAACGTCAGCAAGGTGGTGGTGGATGATGCCGTTGTCAAAGGCGAGTCCCAACCTTATCTGATCTATGAAAATGTCGAGCCGCAGCAACAACTAGCCGCAGGCGAATAACATTTATTTGATCCCCTCACCCCAACCCCTCTCCTTCAGGGGGAGAGGGGCTAAGAAGTCATCTTTCCTGCTCCCCCTCGCCCCTTGAGGGAGAGGGGGCTGGGGGGTGAGGGGTTTCTTATCTGCCACAGTGAGTACTTATTATGGCTGAATCAATCATCGTTCCCGTTTTACCGTTGCGTGATGTTGTGGTGTATCCACACATGGTGATCCCCTTGTTCGTCGGGCGCAATAAGTCCATCCAAGCCTTGGATATGGCGATGGATAGCAATAAGCAAATCCTGCTAGTTGCCCAAAAAAGTGCCGAAGTGGATGCCCCCGATTTGGATGATGTGCATACGATGGGGACGCTTGCCACCATTCTGCAATTGCTAAAGCTGCCGGATGGCACACTCAAAGTATTGGTAGAGGGGTTGGAGCGTGCGGAAATTATCGCAATTGATAATGACGGCGACTTTTCCGCTGCACGGGTCAAAGTAGCTTCTTCAGTTTCCGGTGACAGCCGCAAGATTGATGTATTAAGCCGCTCTTTGGTGGGCTTGTTTGAACAATACGTCAAGCTGAATAAAAAAGTTCCGCCAGAAATCCTCTCGTCCTTATCCAGCATTGATGATCCGGTGCGCTTAGCCGATACCATTGCCGCACATTTGGGTTTGAAGATTGCAGAAAAACAGAAAGTGCTGGAAATGCTCGATGTTGAGGAGCGCATTCACTACCTGATGGAATTGGTGGAAGGTGAAATCGACTTGCTGCAAGTCGAGAAAAAAATTCGTGGGCGCGTCAAGCAACAAATGGAACGCAGCCAGCGCGAGTATTACCTCAACGAGCAAATCAAAGCCATCCAGAAAGAACTGGGCGAAATGGACGATGCTGCGCCGAATGAAATGGAAGAACTGGCGCGTAAAGTCGAAGCAGCCGGTATGCCCAAAGAAGCCAGAGAAAAAGCCGATGCTGAGCTGAAAAAGCTCAAAATGATGTCGCCGATGTCAGCAGAAGCCACAGTGGTGCGCAATTACATCGACTGGTTGGCTAATTTGCCTTGGAAGAAAAAGTCCAAGGTCAATAATAACCTCGCTGATGCCGAGAAGGTTCTCAACGAAGATCATTACGGTTTGGAAGAAGTCAAAGAACGCATCCTCGAATTCCTTGCGGTGCAACAGCGCGTCAAAAAGATCAAAGGACCGATTTTGTGCTTGGTAGGTCCTCCGGGGGTAGGTAAAACCTCACTGGGGCAATCCATTGCGCGTGCGACTGGGCGTAAATTTACGCGGATGGCACTGGGCGGCGTGCGTGATGAGGCGGAGATTCGTGGGCATCGCCGTACTTACATCGGTTCCTTGCCGGGCAAAATTGTGCAAAACCTGACGAAGGTAGGAACCCGTAACCCGCTGTTCTTGCTCGATGAAATCGACAAAATGTCGACGGATTTCCGGGGCGACCCATCGTCTGCCTTGTTGGAGGTGTTAGACCCGGAACAAAACCACACCTTCGCCGACCATTATTTGGAAGTCGATTTTGATTTGTCCGATGTAATGTTCGTGGCGACTTCTAACAGTATGCGTATTCCAGGGCCATTGCTGGATCGTATGGAAGTCATCCGCATTCCGGGTTACACCGAAGATGAAAAGCTCAGCATTGCGAAGAATTACCTGGTTCCCAAGCAGATCAAAGCGAATGGTTTGAAGAAAGGTGAATTGACCATTAGCGATAGCGCGGTGATGGATATTATCCGCCATTACACCCGTGAAGCCGGGGTGCGTAATCTGGATCGTGAAATTTCTAAGTTATGCCGCAAAGCTGTCAAAGAACATTTGCTGAGCGATAAGAAAAAGAGTTCTGTTACCCCGCGTAACATTGAGAAATACCTCGGTGTGAAACGTTTCGATTACGGGCGTGCCGATAAAAGTAACCAGATTGGTCAGGTCACGGGTTTGGCGTGGACTTCCGTTGGTGGTGACTTGTTGACCATTGAAAGTGCGTTACTGCCGGGCAATGGCATGATCAAAAGTACCGGGCGCTTAGGCGAGGTGATGAAAGAGTCTATCCATGCTGCCGAGACAGTGGTTAAAAGCCGCGCACGGAGCTTGGGGATTACCCGTAAATCACTGCGCAAGAATAATGTCCACATCCATGTGCCTGAAGGTGCAACACCGAAAGATGGCCCCAGTGCAGGTATCGGCATGGTAACAGCGATGGTATCAGCGATGACGCGCATTCCGGTACGTGCTGATGTTGCCATGACCGGTGAGATTACCTTGCGCGGTGAAGTATTGCCCATCGGTGGTCTGAAGGAAAAACTGCTGGCAGCACACCGTGGTGGCATTAAGCTGGTGCTGATTCCCAAGGAAAACGAAAAAGATTTGGCGGAAGTGCCGGATAATGTCAAAAAAGGTTTGGAAATTCGGCCCGTTAAGTGGATTGATGAGGTATTAGCCTTGGCGTTGGAACATGCGCCAGTGCCATTAGCTGATGATGAGGACTTGGATGATGATGCGGAAACACCGGCTTCTGCACCAGTGGTGATAGCTGAAGAAGAGGAAACCAGTCCTGCCAGACCGCACTAATGCGTCTATACTGGATGTTGAAATACTTGTGTGCATCTGAAGTCCGTCATTTTGTTGACATATTTTAGATGTCGCTGGTATAACTAGCGGGCGTATCCGCATGGGTGGCTCTGCTGACCGTTAAGTGGCAGGAGTGTTTCGGTTTTCCCCTATAATGAATTCATAAGGAAAGTTTCCATGAATAAATCAGAACTGATAAAGGCAATATCTGAGAAGCCTGAGTTGGATGGTATGACTCAAGCTAATATTGACAAAGTGTTCAAAGCTTTTGTTGAAGTCATCAGCGAAGCGATGGCAAATGGCGACCAAGTGGCTCTGGTTGGCTTTGGCACATTCCTCGTGCGTGAGCGTCAGGCGCGTTCTGGGCGCAATCCGCGCACTGGTGAAACAATTTCTATCGCTTCTGCAAAAATTCCTTCATTTAAGGCTGGTAAAGCCCTAAAAGATGCTGTACAGTAGCGACCTCTGATGAACGACGGGTAGTTAGCTCAGTTGGTAGAGCGTCGCCCTTACAAGGCGAATGTCGGGGGTTCGAGCCCCTCACTACCCACCATCTTCATCTTAGCCATATCGCGGAGCGGTAGTTCAGTTGGTTAGAATACCGGCCTGTCACGCCGGGGGTCGCGGGTTCGAGTCCCGTCCGCTCCGCCAACTATTTATGAAAGGATGCTCATGCAGCATCCTTTTTGTTTGTTTCAAGTTGTTCAACACAACATCGCGGAGCGGTAGTTCAGTTGGTTAGAATACCGGCCTGTCACGCCGGGGGTCGCGGGTTCGAGTCCCGTCCGCTCCGCCAACTTTTTCCATTTCATCCCCCCTTTTCTTCCTGTATGATGGCGAACTTGCGTGCGTGGGGCGTGCGCATTAATTGTTATCAATCAACATTACACACAAAAACGTAAAAGACCATGCTGCAATCAATTCATGACAAAGCCAAAGGCTGGATTGCCTATGTTATCGTAGGCATCATTATCGTCCCTTTCGCACTGACTGGGGTATACGATTATTTTCAAGGAGGGGACAAGCGTATTGCTGCGGTTGTCAACGGTGAAGAAGTTCCTGTGCAGGCGGTGCAAAATGCATTGTTGCAATTGAAGCAGCAATTCGGCGGTCAGTTGCCAGAGGGCATGGAAGAATCCCTCAAAAGCAACGCGCTGGAATCGGTTATCAACCAAACCTTAGTGCAGCAAACTATCCGTGACGGTGGCTACCGTGCAAGCAATCAGGAGGTGGCTGATGCGATTGCTGCTATTCCGGTGTTCCAAAAAGACGGGAAGTTCGACAAAGAAACTTACGAAAACTTTCTGAAAATGCAGCGGCGTGACCCTGTTGAGTTTGAGATGCAGGTACGCACTGATCTCTCGCAACAGCAGTTACGTAATGCGGTGTTAGGGACGGCTTTCTTGCCTAAAGCAGAGGCTGAACAATACCAAGTCTTGCGTAACCAACAGCGTGAACTGGAAGTCTTTACGTTAAAAATGGCTGATTTTCAGGCTCAAGTGCAAGTTACCGATGAGCAAATTGCCCAGTATTACGAGCAAAATAAAGCTTCTTACATGACCGATGAACGGGCGCAATTGGCGTATGTGGAACTCAAGCGTGATGACCTTGCGGCGCAAGTGACGGTCGACGAGGCTGCGTTGAAAACTTGGTTTGAGGCGAATGCTGATGCTTACGCGCAACCGGAGCAACGCATGGTTAGCCATATTTTGGTGGGTGTTGATGACCCGGCTAAAGACGCGGATGCTAAAAAGCGTATTGATGCGCTGTATGCCGAAATCCAAGCCGGTACGCGCACGTTTGAAGCGATTGCCCGTGCAGATTCCGATGACAAAATTGCCGCCGAAAAAGACGGGCAGATGGGCGCGATTGTCGCTGGCGACTGGGGTGCAGAATTTGAAAAGGCTGTGTTCGCTTTAAACGCTGGTGAAATGTCTGCGCCAGTAAAGACGGAAGCGGGTTACGAAATTATCCGTGTAACCGAGATCAAACCGGCACAGCCGAAAACGTTTGAAGAATCCCGTGCGGCAGCAGAAGCCGATTATCGCAAGGAACAGGCGGAGCAAGCCTTCCTCGAAAAGGGTGAAGTCTTAGGGCGTGTGGTTTATGAGCAAGACGGTGATCTTGCACCTGCGGCGAAGGAAACAGGTTTGACTGTGCAGCAAACTGACTGGATGACGCCGTTACAAGGGCAGGGCATCGCAGCAAACGATAAAGTACGTGCCGCTGCCTTCAGTGAAGACGTGTTGAAATCTGGGAAAAACTCTGAGGTGTTAGAGCTGGAAGATGGCAATGCGGTCGTGATTCGTATCGTTAACCATGAACCTGCCGCGCAGAAACCGTTAGAAACTGTACGTGAAGAAATCCGTACTGCCTTGCTGGCGCAGGAAGCCCGTAAGTTGACGGCGCAAAAAGGTGAAGAGTTGCTGCAAAAATTGACCGCAGCACAATCTTGGACCGCATTGACAGAATCTGGCTTGGGTGCGGAAACGGCTGTTGAAAAGCCGGGTCTGATCGGGCGCAGTGATGCAAAATTGTCGCCTGAAATTGCCCAACAAGCGTTTGCTTTGACGCATCCGGCAGAGGGTAAGGCTACTTGGGGCAGCGTTGCTTTGGGCAATGGGGATTACGCCGTGCTGGCGCTGAAGTCGGTCAAAGCAGGTGATGCTACCTTGAGTGCGGATGCCGAAGCGATTTACAGCCAAAGTACCGGCGGGCTTGAATTGGAAGCGTTCCTGAAAGGTTTGCGGGATGCTGCTGATGTTGAAACTCATCCTGAGAATTTGTAAGTAGGTACATGAAAGTCCATCTGAAAGCATTGGGATGCCGTCTGAATGAGGCGGAATTGGAACAATGGTCGCAGCAATTTCGCGCAGAGGGGCATGAAATTGTACCCAATGTGCCGGATGCTGACGTATTGGTGCTGAATACCTGTGCGGTAACGCATGAGGCGTCGGGCAAGTCACGGCGTCTCATGCACCGTCTTTACCGCGAAAACCCTGCCGCCAAACTGGTTGTCAGCGGTTGTTACGCCAGCCTGCAAGCCGATGAAGTCGCCCAAACCTTGGGCGTAGATTTGGTTGTACCGAATACCGAGAAAGACCAACTTCCCCAAACGGTGATGCAGCAATTTTCCCTGCCGGTGATGCCGGTGATGGCGAGTGAGCCGGGGGAATCGCCGTTGTTTTTGCGCGGGCGTCAGCGTGCGTTTATCAAGATTCAGGATGGTTGCCGTTACCGTTGCACGTTTTGCATTGTGACGGTGGCGCGTGGCGAGGAACGTAGTCGTGCTGAAGCCGATATTATTTCAGAAATCAATACCTTGTATCAGCAAGGTATTCAGGAAATTGTCTTGGCTGGGGTGCATGTCGGCGGTTATGGCAGTGATACCGGCAGCTCCTTGTATGCTTTGGTGCAAGCGATTTTGCGGGAAACCGATATGCCGCGTATCCGCTTTGCTTCGGTGGAGCCGTGGGATTTGCCGGATGATTTTTTTGCGTTGTTTACCAATCCACGTTTGATGCCGCACATGCATTTGCCCTTGCAAAGTGGTGCGGATACGGTATTGCGGCGCATGGCGCGGCGTTGTAAAACCGCCGAGTTTGCACGCTTGGTGGCGGAAGCGCGTCAGCGTGTGCCGGGTTTCAACGTGACCAGCGATATTATCGTCGGGTTTCCGGGGGAAACCGATGAGGAATGGGAGCAGACCTTGGCGTATGTGGAATCGGTGGGGTTTGGGCACCTGCATATTTTCACCTATTCGATTCGTGCGGGAACGAAAGCCGCTACTTTGTCTAACCAAGTGGCGGAAGCGGTGAAGAAAGCCCGCAGCCAGACCTTACACGCACTGGGTGAACGTTTAAAACAGCAATGGCTGGCGCAACAAGTGGGTCATACCGTGCCGGTATTATGGGAATATGGGCGTGCTGGCAACACCGGACAGAAGATTTACACCGGCTATACCCCTAATTATTCTAAAGTCAGTGTTACGGTGGCAAACCATGAGATACTGGAAAACACCGTTAGGCAGACAATGCTAACCGGTGTACAGGAAGAAGGTGTTCTCGAAGGGAGGGTGTGAGCGATGAGCCTTAAGCGCTATTTAGCCGGTTTTTATTTATTAATAGCCAGCGTATTACTGTCTGGGTGTATTTTTTCTTCAGAGTCGCAGCAAGCCCGCGAGGTCGCTGATAAGTTTTGGCAGGCGGTGTTAGCGGAAGACATGGATACCGCTAAAAATCTGACAACTTGGGAGAGTGCGCAATACCTGCAATTTCTCACCAGCAAAAGCGTTGCCGCGAAGCGTTTTGAGACCGGTGAAATTAAAGTGGATGGCACAACAGCCGAGGTGGCAACGGTGCTGCATAGTGGCGAAAAGGGCGATATGACAATACCTTTACGCACGGTGTTGGTTCGCAATAAAGATGTTTGGCAAGTCGATGTACAAAAAACCATGGGTTCAATGGTCAGCGGCGCAATGGGCGCGGTAGTCGATCAATTGAATATGTTCATGGAAAACGGTCTCCAGGATTTGGATAAGGCGCTGTCTGATAGCGTGCAAGAGTTAAACAAGAGTCTCAAGCAAGGGGTGGATCAGTTGAAACAAGAGTTGACGGTTCCTCCGGTTGCACCGCCTCCACCGGCTGCACCTCCCGCTAATGGGCAAGCCATATAAGCTTATATTTTAGTCAAAAAGCCAACTTCTTGGTTGGCTTTGTTCATTTCTATTGCATTCAGTTACTATTCAGGCTTATATAGCGGCTATGCCCGTATACAAGCAAAAACCGCCGTTCTGTCAGCCAGTTACTGGTATAAGCTAATAAAGAGCTGTTATGTTGGCATCGCGCTGTTGTGAATGGTCAGATCAAAGAAGTGGAATGCCCCATGCCAAAATTAGTCATTAAACAAGACCTGCCTGAGCCATCCATTATTGAGAAATTGGAAGGTTTATTGCGGGTTGCGTTACCCCTCTTATTGTTTGTTATTGCAATTTCTGCTGCATTGTTGCTCTATTTGTCACGTGAGCCTCACGACACAGTGACGTTGGGGGATGATGCGCCTGCCATGACCTTGCCGCCTGCGTATGCGCAAGAAGCGCAGCGTTTAACCACACTGGCGCGTGAATTTGAAGCACAAGAGCAAGCCGGGGTGGAGGGATATGCCAAACATGCCCGCTTGGTGAGTCAGGCGGAAGCACTCCTTACCCAACTGAGTGTGATGGATGAGCGTGTAGAAGATTTGGTGGTAGCGGCAGATACCAAAGAGACCTTGTTGACTCGTCACCAATACCAAAAGGATTATTGGGAAGCGAAACGGGTATTTCATGATTTACGGTTATCGCGTTTCAACGAGCCGCTGAAAGCGCCGTCGTCACTGGCATCAACCACAATAACACCTGTTGAAGCAAAACCATCAGCAGCCCCTGATGCACCACCTGCAAAAGCTGATTTACCCAAGGATTTCTGCCCGCTGTTTGGGCCGGGGGCAGCAGCGTGCCGCCCCGGTGCTGAGGATAAACCCTAAGGTTTATTCTAAGTCGAGAATTGCTTGCCATTCGGTGGTGCTCACCGGCATGACCGACAGGCGGCAGCCTTTGCGTACCAGTGGCATATCTTGCAAGGCGGCTTGTTCCCGCAGTTCATGTAAGCTGATGGTGCGGGTGAGTTTGCGCACGAATTGCACATCAACCCGATACCAGCGTGGATTTTGCGGATCACTCTTGGGGTCAAAATACTTTGCTTCTGGGTTGCAAGCCGTGTCATCCGGGTAGCCCTTGGTGGCAATGCTGGCGATGCCGACGATACCGGGAACCTCGCAATTGGAATGGTAGAAAAATACTTGATCGCCGACTTGCATTAGGTCGCGCATCATATTACGGGCTTGGTAATTGCGCACGCCATCCCAGGGTTCAATGCTTACTTTCTGTAAGTCGTCAATACCGAATACGTCGGGTTCTGATTTCATCAGCCAGTATTGCATGGGGTTATCCTTTGCCTCAGGTATTTTTTTCGGGGGTGATGTAAGCGACGGTGAAGTGTCCGTTGCCATGTGCCATTTGTTGGTTAAGCCAGGGTAGCAGGGTTTGCATTTGCCCGGCGAGTAACCAGGGTGGATTGATGATGAATAAGCCGCTGCCAGTCATGCCCATTCCCGTGCTATCGGCTAATGGACAATACTCCAGTTGTAAAATGCCCGGAATGCCAGTTTGTTGCAAGGCTGTCGCCATTTGTTTGACCCGTTGGCGTTCTATTACCGGATACCACAATAGGTAAGTTCCCGTGGCGAAGCGTTGGTGGGCTTTGCTCAGGGTGCTAATAACATCGTTGTAGTCGGTTTTGAGTTCGTAAGAGGGGTCGATGAGGGTGACAGCCCGGCGCGTGATGGGGGGGAGTAAGCCTAGTAAGCCTTTCAAGCCATCTTGTTTGCTGACGTGAACACGTTTGTCGGAGCCTAAATTTTGGTTAAGCGCAGTGAAATCACTGGGGTGTAATTCAAACAGGCGCAATTGGTCGGTGTTACGCAGTAAATTGGCAGCTAACCAGGGTGAACCGGGATAGTAGTTGAGTTTTGTGCCGGGGTTGAGTGCCCGGATTTGTTGTCGATAAGGTTCCAGTGCTTCAGGTATATCAGAAGCTTTCCACAGGGTTTGGATACCTTGGGCGAATTCGCGGGTTTTTTGGGCTTCGGCACTGCTGAGTTGGTATAAGCCGCCGCCTGCGTGGGTGTCGATGTACCAGAAGGGTTTGTCTTTGCGTAAGTAGTAGTCTAGCGTTAGCACCAGCACCAGATGCTTGAGAACATCAGCGTGGTTGCCTGCGTGGAAAGCGTGTCGGTAGCTTAGCAAGTGGGTCGTTCCGTGACTGTTTCGATGCGGGATGCGGTAGGGGCGAATTATGATTCGCCCCTGCCATGTGATTACTGTTTTACAGGACCTGGAGTAGTCGTTGCTGCCGCAGGTGCTGGTGTTGCTGCTGGTGTTGCTGCTGGTGGCGCGGCGTCAGGCGGCATTGCCGCCGGTGCTGGCGTTGCTGCTGGTGGCACAGGTGTTGTTGCCGCCGGTGCTGGCGTTGCTGCTGTTTCCGGCATTGCGCTGGGGGCGATCGGTGCTACCGGCGGTGCTGGCGGAATCATGAACGGTGGCAAGTTGTTGTTCATGCCGGGTTGCATTCCAAGCGGTGCTACTGGTCGCGGGTAATGGCGTTGGTTGTTGCTCCAGCCCATGCCGGGGAAGTTCGAGCCATTATTCCATGAGGGGCCGTTATTCCAGTTGAAGGGCATATTAGCGCCATTCCATGAGGGGCCATTGTTCCAGAATGGCATGGTCGGGCCATTATTCCACGGATTGTTGTTACCCCATGATGGACCATTATTCCAGTTGAAGGGCATGTTAGAGCCATTTCCCCAACCCATATTAGGACCACCACCCCATGATGGACCGCTGCCCCAATTGAAACCATTGCCCGGGCCATTACCCCACGATTGGTTATTGCCCCAATTCATGTTGGGATTCATGTCGAAGTTGTCAAAGCCCCAACCGCCTGCATGGACACTGCCTGCGATGCCTGCCAAGAGGATGCTTGCAATCATTTTTTTCATGGATGTGCTCCCTGTAGATTTTATCATGCTAATACGAAAACAGGTCGGATGAACCGACCTGTTTAGTATAACTGCTTTGGCTGAAATTATTTAGCAGCAGGGCCTGGGGTTGCGCCAGGAGCCGTCGGCATTGCTGGCATCGGAGCAGGAGCCATCATTGGTGCGCCCATTGGAGGAGCCATCATTGGTGCACCCATTGGGGGAGCCATCATTGGTGCGCCCATTGGGGGAGCCATCATCGGATAACCCATTTGCGGTGCCATCATTGGGTAGTTGTTATTGTTACCCATGAACGGCATATTGCTGTTATTGCCCATGAAAGGCATTCCGCCCATGAAGCCGTTGTTGCCGCCGAAGGAGTCGTCTTCATCGTCGAAACTGTTCATCATTTCGTCCATCCAGTACATTGGCGTCCATTCTGGCCAGTCACTTTCTTCATAGTAAGGACCGTAAGGACCCATTTTCCATTCGCCGTTGTTGCCACCAAAGAAATCACCAGCGCTTGCACTAGCGGAAAAAGCCAACAGGCTCAAGCCAATTAATAATTTTTTCATTTCAATATCTCCTATGCGGGTTATTTCGTGTCTATCAGGCTTACCCTGACCATGAAAACACTATATCAGTATATTCTAATATATGCTAGTGCCGAACTGAAAAAAACTCTGCTCAGAACTCACCATATCCAATGGTATATCCCAAGATTGGCGGGCTAAATGACTGACTTGTTGAAGGTTATAGGCAAAGCCACAGAGATGCGGGCGTTTGATAGTGGTGCGGGTGCGTTTGAAACTAAAGGTTCGATCGTAAAATCCGCCGCCCATCCCCATGCGTGTACCCGTGTGATCGAAAGCAACCAGCGGCATAATCACCAGATCCAGCCAGGATGCCAGGCGGCTGTTACGGTAACGCGGGTAGGGTTCGGGAATGCGGAAGCGATTAAGACGGAAACGGGTGCTGGCATCCCAACGTACAAACCACAGCCGCCCATCTTTAAAGGGGGAGAGCACCGGCAGATAAAAACGTTGGTGCGGCAAGGCTTGTTTACGTACATTGCGCGGGTCGGCTTCACCTCTTACCGGCAAATACAGTGCAATATGCCGTGCATTGCGGAATGCGCGTTGCGTAGTCAGATGATGCACCGCTTGTTGGGAAAGTTGCGCCTGCAATGCTTGGGGGAGAGCCGCACGTTGGCGTTGAATGGTTCGGCGTAATGTAGCGTTATTCGGGGGGGGTAAGGTTGTTGGCATCATGATCCTTCAGGCAGAACCGGAAGCTGGTTTCTTCCACCCTGAGTGTATCGCCAGCGACCAAAGTACGGGCACGGTGGTTATTCATCGCACCTGTTTCCCGTGTAATATACTGCCCTTGGGGAGAGCACTCAATGACGATTTGCCCAGTCGTTTGATTGCCTAATACCAAGCGTTCGGCTTGCAAGGGGATGATATACCCGGATTTATTGCCATCCAGCACTTGTAACCAAGCGGTGTAACCTGAATCCATCAGTTTGGGATGAATACTCAGGCGTTTGAGTTGTACCGTTAATCCCTGATCAGAACGGAACACGACATGATATTTCCCTAGGCCAATGACATCGCCATCCTCCAGTAAATGGCGGTCAACCTGTTGTTGGTTGACGTAAGTGCCATTGGTGCTTTGCAAATCCTCCAGAAAGCAGTCATCCCGCACCACCGTAATCCGCGCGTGGTTATTGCTGATGGTGCGGTCGGGGAGCGCAATGTCGCACTTGCCATGCCGTCCAAACGTAATGCTGGTTTTTTTTACCGCAAGGCGTTTGAGGATTTGCTTATCAAACATGACAATCAGTTCGCTCATGAGTGGTTGGTCGCTCCCTCAGCCGCTGCCATCACGTCTAAACGTTCACCCACTTTTAATTTGGAGCTGCGTTTGCTGTTATGTTTCATTAGAGTTTGCACCGAAGTACCGTGGCGTTGGGCGATGGATTGCAGCGTTTCACCTCGCCGCACGGTATGCACTTTGGTACTGGATTTCGGTTTGGCTTTTGCGATTTTGCTGGATTTTTTGCCGATACGGGTGGTTGCCAATTTGTTGTAACCGCTTGCTGAGCTGCTGGCGTAAACCCGGTTGCTGGCAGCAGGTAGGGCGTCAATCACAGCCATCAGTTGCTTGGCGTATTGGCGCGGCAGCACAATGCGGTTGGAATATTGTGGAGTCGTAATGCCGGTGCGGAAACAGGGGTTCAAGTCCACTAAAGTGTCAGGTGCCAAACCGGCTTGTAGCGCTGCTTGACGTAAATCCACGGGTTTGTCGATATGTAACTGTGCCAAACGTGCTTGGTTGGGGGTTTCTGATAACGTAATCCCGTAACGTGGCGCGTTGCTAATCAATTCTTTGAAAGCCAGCAAACGCGGCACATATTCACGGGTTTCCTTGGGCAATGACAAGTGCCAAAACGTGGTGGGCAAGCCTTTGGCGCGGTTTTTGTCAATTTCACGTTGCACTCGATTTTCACCGCAATTGTAGGCAGCGAGTGCCAATAACCAATCGCCATTGAAATCGTTATTGAGTTTTTGCAGGTACGTTAATGCTGCCCCGGTTGCTGCGAACGGATCCATGCGAGCATCGTAAGATTTCGCCTGCTGCAAGCCGTAACGTCGCCCAGTATCGGGGATAAATTGCCACAGACCCGCTGCACCGGCATGAGAAAACACATCCGCGTCGAAGGCACTTTCCACAAAAGGCAGCAATGCCAGTTCATTAGGCATTCCCCGGCGTTCCACTTCGTGCACAATCATGTGCAGGAACACGCTGGCACGTTCGGAGAGCAGGTTTAATTGTTCAGGATTGCGCCCGTAGTAATTAACGAAGCGTTGCACCTGTGGGTGTTTGCTGTATTGATTGCTGAGCTGGAAGCCCCGGAATACCCGTTCCCAGGTATCGAAATCTTCATCTAAAGTCGGTTTTTGTTGCAATGGCTGTTGAGCGACGGCGGATGCTTGGGTTCCGGCAAGGTTGGCAGTGTGCAACGACGCTTTGCGCAGTGTCGGTTGCTTGCTGGCGTGCTCCGGTTTACTTAGGGTACTGGAGCAGCCAGAGCCGGTAAACAGTGCTACGATAGACGCAGCCATGAGCGTCTGTTTGTTTATTGTTATCATGTTTAAAACCCCATGGACCTTTGTTGTTCTTATGTTGCCCTTGATTCGTCGTTATAATGGCAAGCAAGGTAGCAGCCGAGTAACTCAATACTCTCCATAAGTTTTTCTGATTAGTTTGATCTGCTGCGAATATAATACGTATGCCACTCGTGAACAAGGAAAAATCGCTGAACGTCACGTCTACAACTTCATTGTCGCCTGCCGGAGTCAAACTGTGCAGGGATTGGTACGCTACGTCGGCAGGGCAGACCACCTTGGCGCGGGTGCAAAGTATCGTCAGTCGGATGAGTGCGGATATTTTCGGTTATTACGCACTGGAAACGGGTGTATTGGCAGGTCAGCATTCATTTTTGCAAGAGTCACGGGTAGCGAATCAGTTTTCCTTAGGCGTATTGCCCGGTGAACAAGCCAGTATTGTTGGCACACCCGAACAATTGCCGTTTGCCTTAAACAATCTGGATTTGGTTGTTGCCAGCCACGCCTTGGATTGTACCCGCAGCCCGCATCAGGTATTACGTGAAATCGAGCGGGTGTTGGTGCCGGAAGGCCATTGCATCTTGATCGGGTTTAACCCAATCAGTTTCAAGGGCTTGGCGCAACTGCGTTACTTGCATAACCCTAAAGCGCGGCATTGCCAGTTTTACTCGACGTTTCGGGTGCGTGAATGGTTGAGTGTATTGGGGTTTGAAGTGTGTGAAACCGCATCGGCAGGCTTTTGCCCGGTATTTGCTGGTGATTACCTCTTCAAGCGGGCGGGTTGGTTAGACCGGTTGGGCAGTCAATACCGCTTAATGACGGGCAATGTGTATATTATTCATGTGCAGAAAAAAGTATCCAATATGACGCCTTTATTGCCTTCGCGTAAGGTCAAACCGCTGTTGCGTCCGGGGATGATTGTGAATCCGGGGGCAGGGCGTGCCTCCCGTAAAGAGCCAAAAAATGCCAAATAATGCAGTTGAAATTTTTACCGATGGGGCTTGTCGTGGCAATCCGGGGCCGGGTGGCTGGGGGGCATTGCTGCGCTATAATGGCGTAGAGCGCGAACTGTATGGTTATCAGCCTGTTACCACGAATAATCAAATGGAGTTGATGGCCGCCATCCAAGCCTTGGAAACCCTGAAACGCGCGTGTGACGTAGTATTGACAACCGATTCCCAATACGTGCGCCAAGGTATTACCGAATGGTTAGCCGGTTGGAAACGCAAAGGTTGGAAAACAGCAGCGGGCAAGCCGGTGAAAAATCAAGAGCTGTGGCAACGTCTGGATGCGGCTGCTGCCCAACACCAGATTGATTGGCGTTGGGTAAAAGGTCACAGTGGACACGCTGAAAACGAACGGGTAGATCAACTGGCCAATCGAGCCATCGACGAGAAGAAATTATGAGTCGCCAAATTATCCTCGATACCGAAACCACCGGCCTCGAACCGAAAGAGGGGCATCGCATTATCGAAATCGGTTGCGTGGAAATGCTCAACCGACGCTTGACGGGGAATAATTTCCACGTTTACTTGCAACCGGATCGCGAAATTGATGCAGGGGCGATTGAAGTCCACGGCATCACCAATGATTTTTTGGCGGATAAGCCGCGTTTTGAAGCGGTTATGGATGATTTTCTTGCTTATGTACGCGGTGCTGAGCTGATTATCCACAATGCACCGTTTGATATTGGTTTCATTAACCACGAATTGCGCTTGGTGAATCCGACGCATCACCCGATTACCGATGATTGCAGCGTGACCGATACGCTGGTGATGGCGCGGCAACTGTTCCCCGGTCAACGCGCCAGTTTGGATGCGCTGTGTAAGCGTTATGAAATCAATAATGCTCATCGCACCTTGCATGGCGCGTTGTTGGATGCGGAGATTTTGGCAGATGTTTACCTAGCGATGACTGGCGGGCAAGTTAGCCTGTTGCTGGGGGCGGAAGATGGCAATCGTGACGGGCAACAAGGTGGAGCGGTAATTCGGCGCGTAACGGCAGACGTGAGCAGTTTGCGGGTGATTCCGGCGAATGAGGATGAGTTAGCGGCACACGCTGAACGTGTTGCCGCTATCACTAAGGCGGGGGGCAAGTGCTTGTTTGCCCCGCCGTCGGTTTAGAAGTTGAAGGTTGCGCCGACGTAGATCATGTCGGTGTCGGTTTTAACGCTGTGCAAGTCCGCGACGTTTTTACTGGAGTCCAATTCTAGAAAACGGTCGCCTTTCCCGGTGTCAAAGGCGCGATCCCACCCGGCGCGGATGCTGATACGGTCAGTTACTTCGTGTTCGATACCCAGTCCTATGGTTGGGCTAACCCCGTGATCAGTGCTTTTATAGGTTCTGCTGATGTTATCAAGGTTGGTGTAGTCCATCCGGTTTTTATTTTCCCAAGCCAATGCGCCCGCTTTGCCGTAGACCGATGTTTTGCGGGTAATGCGGTGGTTGGCTTTGGCACTCAAACCGATACCACGGGTTTTTTGGCGGGCTTTCGCGTATTCAGCGCGTCCGCCGGGGATGCCGAATTCCGGGCGATACATATCGAGGGAATAGGTGTCACCGAGGTTAACGTATTCCGCTTCCACGCCGAAGACAGGGTTTAAATTTGCACCCGCGTAAACCTTGTGGACTTTAGCACCACCCCGATTCTTTTTGTGCATGGTGAATTGCGAACCCGTGCATTCGTCGCAAAATTGGGCTTCATTGCCGTTGTTTTTAGATGCACCAATGGCTGCCCCGGCGTAATAGGGGGAAAAGCCCGCTTCTGCCATGCTTGAACCCATGAGCGCGGCAAGACCAGCATTGACGACAAGAAACTTTTTCATGGGGAAGTCCTGAAAGTAGTCTAATAACAGATTTTATTGCCTTGAGTGTAAGGCTGTATGATTAATTAAGAGGGGCGGGATTTGATGAAGTGGGGAGTTTTGCAGATGATTGGTGTGGTGGGTTCAGGGCTGGTTGGTATTGAATCACTGGATTTATAGGATACTCAGATTCACAAGCTACCGTTAGTCTGCTATTAATGCAGCATTCCTTTCAATCAGCCGACTTTTATCTCATGCCGAAAGCCTTTATCAGTTATGCCCGCGATGGTGGTTATGGTGAAAACCTTGCCACCGAGATTCAGCAGCAGTTGCAGGCGGCTGGCTTTGTTGTGTTCCGCGATGTGATCGGTTTGAAACCGGGCGATGTGTGGTATCACAAACTGGAATTTGAACTCGAAACCAGCGACGTGATGGTGTTGGTGGTTTCTGAGAAGGTGCGCACGTCGAAGTGGGTGCATAACGAAGTGAGTATGGCGGAGGAAATCGGTATTCCGGTGATTCCAGTGCTCGCGGAAAAAGTGCGGTATCCGTTGTGGTTGAGGCATTTGCAGGTGCTGGATTTTTGCGGGGTGGTGGATTGGAGTTTGTTGTTGGGGGCGATTGGGCATCATGTGGGAAGAACCCTCACCCCCCAGCCCCCTCTCCCAGAGGTAGAGGGGGAGCAAGAAGTTCCATCTCTTAGCCCCTCTACCTCTGGGAGAGGGGTTGGGGTGAGGGATAACAGCGTTTCAGATCGTTACATTGTTCACGACAATGGTACGGTAACGGATACCGAAACCGGGTTGATCTGGAAGCGGTGTAGTGAAGGGCAAAGTGGCATGGGTTGCAGCGAAGGGGAAGCAGAACGCTATGGCTGGCGTGAGGCTATGAAGAGATTTAGTAAGAGTGTCAGCTTTGCAGGTTATAACGATTGGCGGATACCAACCATTGAAGAACTACGTGCACTTGTAGATAAAAGCCAAAAACCGACGATTGACCAAATAGCATTCCCAAATAGTTCAACTTGGCCTTATTGGTCGTCAACAGAGAAAGATGCGGACGGTGCTTGGGATGTTGGCTTCGGCAGTGGTAGCGATGGTTGGGATTACAGTTACAGTCGCAATCATGTGCGGTTAGTTCGTTCCGTTCAGTGATTTTGCTTCTCGCTTCTACGATGAGCAGGGTGAGTTAGGTGGTATACTCGTGTGAAGAAAATAAATGGGAGTCGTGGTGTGTCTGATTTGGAAAGTCTTCGACAGAAAATACAACAACTTAATCCTGAGCAGTTACAAATGCTGGAAGGTTTTGTAAGTTTTCTGTGCGCCCAACAGGATGGAGCAATTGCCCCAGATGCAGAGTACTCAGCAGAATATACCGCATGGCGAAACAATGTGCTTAAAGATGCCAATTTCATTGAAAAGCTCGCCAATGATCCTGTTCATTTAGATGCAAATACTGATTTCCTTTCCCGCGACGAAGCCAATCAACGATAGAGTTTTTCCATGCTAGTCTTCTCCGACCTAACCCTACGGCGCGGCTCCAAAGCCCTGCTCGAATCCGCTTCTTTCAGCATCCACCCCGGTCAGAACGTCGGGGTCACGGGTGCGAACGGTGTCGGCAAATCCACCCTGTTCTCGCTGATTCGCGGCGAATTGCACCAAGACACGGGCAATTTTTCGATACCGCCTGCGTGGGTCATCGCGCACGTCCAGCAAGAAACGCCCGCCACCGACCAGTCCGCGCTCAATTACGCGCTCGAAGGTGACACCGAATACGTCAGCCTGCGCCAGCAACTCGAACACGCCGACGGCGCACACCTCGGCGAACTCCACGCCCGCCTCGATGCCATCGACGGCTATACAGCGGAAAGCCGCGCTGCCACCTTGCTGCATGGACTCGGTTTCAAACCCGACCAAATTAGTAACCCCGTCAGTAGCTTTTCCGGCGGCTGGCGGATGCGCCTCAACCTCGCGCAAGCCCTAATGTGCCGTTCCGACCTGCTCCTGCTCGACGAACCCACCAACCACCTTGACCTCGATGCCGTCATCTGGGTGCAAGATTGGCTGAAAAATTACCGTGGCACGCTGCTGCTGATTTCGCATGACCGCGAATTCCTCGATGCGATTTGCACCAATATTGCGCACATCGAACACAGCCGCTTGACGCTCTACACCGGCAACTATTCGACCTTTGAAATCACCCGTGCGGAAAAACTTGCGCAACAGCAATCGGCTTACGAAAAGCAAAAGCGTGAACGCGAACACATGCAAAAGTATGTTGACCGTTTCCGCGCCCAAGCCACCAAAGCCCGCCAAGCGCAAAGCCGCCTCAAAGCCTTGGAACGGATGCAAGTTATTTCCGCCGCGCACGTCGATTCGCAATTCCACTTCAGCTTCCGCGACCCCGAAAAGTTGCCGGATCGCTTGCTGCATGTGCGCGAAGCACGCCTTGGCTACGCGGACAAAACCATCATTGAAAAAGTGGAGTTGCAAATTTTCCCCAGCGACCGCATTGGTCTGATTGGCCCCAACGGTGCGGGTAAATCCACCCTGATCAAATTTCTTGCCGGACAATTGCCTGCACAAGCCGGTGAAAGCTGGCAAGCGCCCGACCTGAAAATTGGTTATTTCGCCCAGCACCAGCTCGAACAGCTCAAAGTCGATCAATCGCCGCTGCAACATTTGCGCGACATGAATAAACAAGCCCGCGAACAGGATTTGCGCAATTTCCTCGGCGGTTTTGCGTTTCAAGGCACACGGGTGGAAGAAGCGATTGCACCCTTTTCCGGCGGTGAAAAAGCCCGGCTTGCGCTGGCTTTGCTGATCTATCAACGCCCGAATTTGCTGTTGCTGGACGAACCGACCAACCACCTCGACCTCGATATGCGCCTCGCCCTCAGCATGGCATTGCAGGAATTCAAGGGTGCAATGGTCATCGTCTCGCACGATCGCCACATGCTCAAAACCGTTACCGACAAGCTGTTGCTGGTCGATAGTGGCAAAGCGCTGGAATTCGACGGCGACCTCGACGACTATGCGGCGTGGCTGCAAAACCGCTTTCGCAAAGAAGAAGACGAATCCTGTAAGGGCGGTTCGCGAACCGCCCCTACGCACACGGCAGAAGGACGCAAAGACCAGCGTCGCGAAGCCGCCGAAAAGCGTAAACAATTGCAGCCTTTAAAGAAAAAGATCGACAAGTTGGAGCAGGAAATGAACAAGCTCCAGCAGCAACAAGCCGCGTTAGAAGCACAGCTTGCCGACCCCGACATTTACAGCGATGCCAACCGCCACAAGCTCAAGCAACTGGTGCTCGACAAAAGCAACCTCGATGCCAAATTGGAGGAAGTGGAAATGGAATGGATGGAACGCAGCGAAGAATACGAGTCTGAACTGGGATTTATAGGATGAAAGGATTAGCAGGATTAAGAGCGCACCTTCACCACGTGATGCTCTTCATCTTGCTAATCTTGTAATCCTGAAAATCCCAGTTCAGACATGCTTCCATAGATTGTATTGTTGTTCGGTCAGTCCCAAGCGTTCGCACAATGCCTGCAATTGCACCAAATCTTTGTCCTTACGCCGCAAATCCAGCGGTACATCGGGTACGTCGCAATAAATGCCGGTTAATTGCCGTGCCAGCCGCACGGTGTCTTGATGTTCCCCGACCAGCTCTTGCAGGCGTTTTGCCCCACGGGTTTTCATCAGCCCGATTTCAGGAATGCGCGACAGTAACACTTCCACGCTGCTGAATTTCTGCAACAGTTTTGCTGCGGTCGACATGCCCACACCCGGAATGCCGGGGATGTTATCGGCTACATCGCCCGCCAGTGCTAGTTGATCGGGGATTTGCGCAGGCCAAACCCCGAATTCTTTTTTCACGCCACCGGGTGGCAGCGGCGTGCGTTTGCCGTAATCCCACCAAATATCGCCATCATTGACCAATTGCGCTAAGTCTTTGTCGCCGCTGATAATCATGCAGGTTTTCCCGTTATTGCGCTGCTGTTTTGCCCAGGTTCCGATGACATCATCTGCTTCAAAATAGGGGCTGGCGGCTTGCACAATGCCGAGCGCATCCAAAAAATCGCGGCACAGTTGAAACTGCATTTTGAGATCGGCGGGGGCAGGGGTGCGGTTAGCTTTATACGCGGGGTAAATGGCTTTGCGGGTAGAGGTTTGCAGGCTAATGTCAAAGGCAAACGCGATGTGCTGCGGTTGTTCGGTTTGCAGCAGGTTGTAAATAAAGCGCAGGAAACCCAGCACCGCATTCACGGGATTGCCCTCACTATCCAACACAATGGGTTGGCGTACAAACCACGGACGGAAGACATAAATACTGGCATCAATCAGCCAGACGGGATTTTCAGGCATGGTATTTTTCAGGTGATGGCTAAGGTTCTGGACTATAAACAGGGAAGCATAAAAATGCACGGCTAGGCTTTTTATGGAAGAATGTTGACGCGGCGATTAAGTAAAGGAGCGAATATGCAACGTTTGGCTGGAAAGAGATGGATGTTAGGCGCAACCGTGGTGCTGTTGAGTATGACAGCTTGTGATGATCAGGCAAATACAGTAGTACAACCAACCGTCAAACCTATCGAAATGTTGTCGGTGGATGGCATTGGACCAATCAACGGCAATACACCGTTCAATCTGCATGACATCACGATGGCTTTTCAAGGCTTAAATGTTGCACAACGCACTAACTATGCAGAAGGGCGGGAATATCCAGTGATTACGGTCAGTCAGGACTTAAAACCGTTGTTAACCATTAACCCCGATGCTAAACAGGAAAAAATCTTTTCGGTAATGGTGTCTGACAATTTGATCGGCAATGGCTTGGGTCATGCGCTGGGAAGCCGTTTCAACGAAGTGTACGCCTACGGTGCAACCGAAGAGTGCCGCGCAGGGGCAGAAGAATTATCCGGCAAAGTGCTGTGTTACGCTCC
Source organism: Thiothrix winogradskyi (assembly GCF_021650935.1). Classification (NCBI taxonomy): domain Bacteria; kingdom Pseudomonadati; phylum Pseudomonadota; class Gammaproteobacteria; order Thiotrichales; family Thiotrichaceae; genus Thiothrix; species Thiothrix winogradskyi. Next base: position 1,649,384 of record NZ_CP091244.1, read on the forward strand.
GAAAACCGGCAATGTGCTGTATTTGTTTGGCGGTACGTGGAATGGGCCGGATGGCTCCGTGCCGCCTAAAGATGTATTGGCCAATTGGCAGATGGAAGCCATGATCTGGAAACCACCGGCGAAGTGATGTTGGGTTGGGGGCGGGGTTTTGGTTCTGGGTAAGGGCGGTTCGCGAACCGCCCCTACGCGTTTTACACGGGTTTGAAGTTATCAATCGCACTCGCGCCTTCGCCAAAGAAGAATTTTTCCATTTCTTCTTGCAGGAATTTGCGGTCTTTGGGGTTGATGGTGCTGAGGCGGTATTCGTTAATGAACATGGTTTGTTGTTTCAACCATTTGCCCCAGGCTTCTTTGGAAACGTGTTCGTAAATTCTCACGCCCAATGCGCCGGGGTAAGTGGGGCGGTCTAAGCCTTCGGCTTCGCGGCCTAAATGGATGCAGTTCACCATGCGTGTCATGTGTTTTCCTCAGTGATTCAGTCAATGGTCTGGAAAAATTGGCGGACAGCGGCTGACAGCCCGCCAGTATATTCGGTGTTTGCTTTATACCAGAGCCAGCCGTTACCTTCCATTATCCGTGCGGGTTGCGCGTCTAAATCGACCTGTAAGGGTTGTAAATGCAGACGATAATGCGAAAAAGTGTGCGTTAACACGGGTAAAAGGGTCGCAATGGCCTGTGTCGGGGCGAAATGCTGCGCCAGCCAGTCATGCAGCGCGGTTTCATCAGCAAATTCGGGGAAACTCCACAGCCCGCCCCAAACGCCGGTTGGGGGGCGTTGTTGCAGCAGTAATTCGCCTGCCGTATTGCGTAATAGCAACGCCAATGCAGTTTTTTCGGGTAGCGCTTTTGTCGGGCGTTTGCCGGGGTAGGCTTGTGGTGTGCCTTGTTTAAAAGCTTGGCAATCGTCTTGCAATGGGCAAAGCAGGCACAGCGGTTTGCTACGGGTGCAAAGGGTTGCGCCCATATCCATCATAGCTTGGGTGTAAGCGGCGTTACGCTCAGCGGGCAGGTGTTGTTCGGCGTATGCCCAGAGTTGTTTTTGCACACGCGGCTCCCCCGCCCAGCCTGCTACGGCGTGGTAACGCGCCAGTACGCGCTTGACGTTGCCATCCAAAATGGCTTCGCGTTGCCCGTGGCTGAGGGAGAGAATGGCAGCAGCGGTGGAACGTCCAATGCCGGGTAAGGTTTCCATGTTGGACATATCGGTGGGGAATTCGCCTGCGTAGATGTCGCATACTTGTTGCGCGGTTTTGTGCAGGTTGCGGGCGCGGCTGTAATAGCCTAAACCTTCCCATAATTTCAGCACATCATCTGGCGGTGCAGCGGCAAGGGTTTGCACATCGGGGAAGCGTTGCATAAAACGTTCGTAATAGGGAATGACGGTGCTGACTTGGGTTTGTTGCAACATGATTTCCGACACCCAAACACGGTAGGGGGTGGGATTTTGCTGCCAAGGCAAGTCTTTGCGCCCGTGCCGGTCGAACCACGCCAGTACTTTGTCCGCAAATGTCGTCATCATGATTGTTGTCTCGGCGAAAACGCACTACAATAGCGACCTGCTGACACTATCTCAATAAGCGGGTGTAGTTCAATGGTAGAACGGTAGCTTCCCAAGCTGCATACGTGGGTTCGATTCCCATCACCCGCTCCATTCTATTGTCCATAGTCGTGCACTAACGTGCATTCCACCTCCAAACCCCTTGCACATCAAGCCCTACACCGTCCACCACAGGCTATACTAGTGCACCATCGGCTATCTAATGTGTGTGTAAGATTGTGTGTATGAATCGCATCTACTACACGTTGCCGCCGTTCCTGTGTAGTGGTTTGTGTATATGGTCGGCTACAAGCCGCGCCGGTGCTTGTGGTTCGATTCCCCACCTATAACAAAACAACCCACCACGCAAAGCCAGACAAAAACAGCCCCGCCATGAACTGCCAAGAGTCGCCCGCTTCACAAAAAAAGCCGCATCAGGTGAGGCGGCTTGATTGATGGTTGGTTGATTCGGGTCATAACATCGCGATAAACCAGCCAACACCTGCAACGTAAAAACCTATGACAAATTGCCATGCATCGCTGCCTACTTCGTCGAGCGATTCCATGTCTAACTTTTTTGCTTTGGGGAAGATCAAACCCGCTGCAATGGTGAATATCACGGATTGAATAAATCCAGTTCCCCACCAAAGATTTTTAGCTTCTTGCCATTTTGCTAGCTGAATTAATTGCTCAGGTTCGATTAGCCACATGACCATTAATAATAGTCCGATGGAATAAGCCGCCCTAGCCCATTGTCTTCGATCTTGATACAAAATATTTACCTCACTTACTGATTAATATAAATGTTAATACAAAAAAGCCGAGAATAATCCCGGCTCTTTGATGGTTATTTAATGCGGGTCAGGTGCTACCCTGCCCGCTTTGGTGATTATGCTTTCAAATATTTTGTTTTCCTATTTCCGGGTGTGTATTCAGGATTAATAATCAGCTTTCCCTCTGCTACGCCACGTTGCCCGAACTTGTCCCAGATAATGGCTAATTTTGCCTTGTTCAGTCCTGCCCGCTTCGAGTCGATGTGAGCGTTAACAAAGTCGGCAAATGCGCCTTCTGATGATTTAACAGTTCCATCGAGAACGCCAGTTATCCACAGACGATAGAGAGCGCTCAACTGTCCGCCCTCACTACCCTTTAGGTAGTCCGGGGTAGTCGCTGGGGTAGTCCGTTCACTACCCTTTAGGTAGTCCGGGGTAGTGGTTGGGGTAGTCGCTGGGGTAGTCCGATCACTACCCTTTAGGTAGTCCGGGGTAGTCGCTGGGGTAGTCCGTTCACTACCCTTTAGGTAGTCCGGGGTAGTGGTTGGGGTAGTCGCTGGGGTAGTCCGATCACTACCCTTTAGGTAGTCCGGGGTAGTCGCTGGGGTAGTCCGTTCACTACCCTTTAGGTAGTCCGGGGTAGTGGTTGGGGTAGTCGCTGGGGTAGTCCGATCACTACCCTTTAGGTAGTCCGGGGTAGTCGCTGGGGTAGTCGCTGGGGTAGTCCGTTCACTACCCTTTAGGTAGTCCGGGGTAGTGGTTGGGGTAGTCGCTGGGGTAGTCCGATCACTACCCTTTAGGTAGTCCGGGGTAGTCGCTGGGGTAGTCCGTTCACTACCCTTTAGGTAGTCCGGGGTAGTGGTTGGGGTAGTCGCTGGGGTAGTCCGATCACTACCCTTTAGGTAGTCCGGGGTAGTCGCTGGGGTAGTGGTTGGGGTAGTCCGTTCACTACCCTTTAGGTAGTCCGGGGTAGTGGTTGGGGTAGCGGTTGGAAGGGGTAGCGGATAGTGCTCTTCGGCAGTGCCTAACGCGGGGTTGTGCAAGCCGGTTGCCCCGGTGCGTTGGCTGAACGGCATGGCAGGGGAAGGGGTAGCAGGTGCTTCGCTTTTGGCGATTTTAGCCGCTACTTTTTGAAGGTCGCCGTCATCCAGATCAGCAGGGTTAAATAGTTTTGAATAGCCATCGAATACCGCTGCTTGAATATCGGCTTCAGATTTTGCACCTGATTTTTTTACCGCATCCACTAACGCACGGATAGTTTCAGCAACAGACTGGCGCTTGATTTCCGGGGCAGGGGATTCACTGAAAACCTTGCCCGCTTCATAATCCTGCATTTGCTCTTTATACAAGCGCTGGACATTGGCTAACTGTTCCGGTGATTGTTTCATGTTCGCTGGTTTAATTTCAGGTCTGTCTAATTCAATCGAATCAGGTTTTTTAAATGCTGATTCGATTTTATCGCCCACGGTTTTTAATGTGTCGCCAGTTTTGCCGCCATCTGTTCGCGGGCATTTTGTGCGCGTGCATATTCGGTGGCGATAACTTCAGGGATGATTTTAATCCCGCCTCAACTTTTGCCGCGTATTCGCCCACAGTTTGTTTGGCAGAGTTCGCGCCGCTGGTGAATGCGGATACTGGAGCGGATTCGTTCCGATCGGAATAGGTGCTGATACTGCCATCGAATTTCCGGGGCGGTTGGCGTAACTTGCGGGTCACGTCGTAACCATTGTCTATGAGTTTCTGGCGTGCGCGGTTGAAATCACCGCCCAAGTAATGAAAGGCATACTCGAACATCGAGATAATAATCACGCTGAACAACAGGCTGGCAGTTTTGCCGCTGACACCTAACCATTCCACGATCACACCCACGATGGGAAAATAATTGCTTTCGTCCTTTTCCATCGACTTGGCTTTATCCAGCAGGGCGGTGGCTTGTTGTTGGCTTGCTGCGTTGTGGGTGGCAATCATCTTGTTTACCGCATCCACACGCGCCGCGCTGCCATCACAATGTTTTCTTTGCCTTGCGCCAGTCGAGCTTGGCACTGTGCGAGCTTCACTTCAGCGGCTTGCAGGTCGGCAGAGTAGGGGTTATAGCTGGTGCTGGCGCTATTACCGAGCGCTGCCAGTGCTGCTTGGTAGGTTGGGGACTCTTGGCTTTTGGTCTCCATGCGCACTTCGTCGCGTTCCATGCCTTGCCCGACTTCAGAGAGCAAGGAAAATGCCACTGCGACCACCACAGCGAGGACACCGACCTTGCCGCCGCCGTGCATATCGCCATTGCCATAGAGTCGGAACTGAAACCCGGTCATCACCGCTGTTACCATCACCGCTGTGATTGCATACTTCCATTCCATCGCTGTCCACTTATCAAAGTCTATGCCGCCGGTCGCGTATGACACCATGAAGTAGGAACTCATGAGAAAAGCAGCCATCGCGCCCAACAAGAAAAGTAGACCTGCCTGTTTATAATCTGCGAAGGCAAAGCCAGCATTGAAGTTTTTATCATCGTTTTTCATTTGAAATCTCCTTAAAACCAGTAGCTAAGCAGTAACACGGCGAAGGTAAAGCCGATTGCATGAACACCATGCTTGGCTTTTGCTGCGCGGAATGCTGCGAGACAGAGGGTCAAACCCATTGCGACATATGACCAATTCGACATAGCAGGGAACATGTCCGCGTAGTGAAGGTTAAATGCCGTTGGGATTAGTAGGAACATTGCCCACATGACCACTGCGCCGATGACTGCGAACCACGGGATTAGTGCATGAATGCGTTGCCAGTCGATCGGGGTGTTTTCCGTTTCCGTTTTCCAGTGTGATACGGATCCCGCGCTGGCGTTGCGTAGCGCGGTCAATTCTGTATTCTGTTGTGGTGTCAGTAGTGGATTCATGCTGAAACCCTCCGATAACCACGTTTGAGCATGTCCGCCTCAATAGCAGCAAAAGCCGCCTCACGGTTGCACTTGTGTTGATCGTGCTGATAGCAGTCGATTACCCACGGCATACGCCCACGCCCTGACCACACCACGCCTTGAAATTCATACTTGGCGGGGTAGTCCTTGAACGTGTCGCCACGGGAACACGCACGATTAGCGGTGAACCGTCGGGTTTGTACCAGTGCAAACCGCTGATAGTTGGTTCTGGCGCAACTGGTGCAACTGTTGGCAGTGCAAAAAGGTCTAGTTGATTGAGTGGCTTAGTCACACATCACCTCCGATTCTTTGAGCGTGGGAAGTTGTTCCAACGAGTCCGAGGGGCGGTGAACCGCCCAAAGAGGAAGAGGAGGAGGGGGAGAACATGACGATTCCGGCGCGTTCTGCCAGCTTGTGCAGCTTGCCTTGTGTCTTGGCTTGATCAATCACGCCTTGAATATCGTCGCTGAAGGTCGGGGACAGGTCTGATTTTTTGGTGTCGGATTCACGAAGGAACTTTTGCACGAGCAACTTGTTCAGCGAGCCGATGTTCAGCAGATACCAATCTTTCAGGCGGGTGCGGATTTCTGCATCTTCCACGAGCAAACCGCGTACCTGATTGATGACTTCGCCGTATTGGTTGTGGGCATCGGTGGCGGTTTCTGCATCCTGCTTGGGTTGGCGCATCATGCGAATAGGACGTTCACGAGCGGAACATGCCGCGCCGCCGTTGATTTCGGTGTATGCCTTCCAGTCTTTGGCGTGTGCCGCTTGGCGGGCGGATTCGAGCAGGGGGTTCTCTTGTGCGTCGGTGATGCGGCGCAATTCGCGCCACGCCATGACGCTGGGGGCATTCCAGAAAGCGTACTGACGCAAGCCCCACACGGATTTTCTAGCCATGATTTTGATAATGGTTTGATCGGATGGGACGCCCGCTTGTAAATCATCCCAGTCTGCACCGGTTAAGCCCTTGGTGATGTATTTCACCATGTAGCTCACCATGCCCGCCGCGCTGGTCATGATTTTGAAACTGAGGCGACGTTCATTCGCGCCACGTTCGGTGGCGTCACGCGCTAGACCATAGACACATGCGCCTTTTTTGGTGAGCCGGTCAGTGTGCGCACCTCTGAGTGCTTTGTTATAGAAAATTTCAACGGCGCGTTGCACATCTTTGGACTTTACCCATATAGCGTAATGGTAGTGACTCACACCGTCATGATGGGTTTCATCCATGCGGAATCCGTAGCCGTCGATAGGGCGGATGTGCTTCGTTTTGCGCTTCCATGCGGTCTGGGTGAGCTTCCATGTTTCTTGCAACCAGTCCCGCGCATCGGCTGGGGTTTTGCTGGGGTCATAGTTGCGGTTTAGCTCCAACGTGCTGTTGGTGCGGGTGCTGTAGCGATGGAAACGTGATGGGGTGGTGAGGGTGAAAAACACACCTACCCATGATTCTGGTTCAGCAGACGCAAACACATTGAGTTCCGGGAGGTCTGCCAATGCGCCGCCGCGTTTGCCGGTGGTCATGTGTTCCGGCTGTGCGTCGACAATATCAGCCGACACGTAGGCGTCACTGGCGATGGCTGACATTCCGTTAACCCGAACCATGAATTCAGCAAACTTGATGAATGCCGCCGTGTGTTCGCTGTCAGCGTCATCTAGGCTGATTTCGTCGCCTTCATTGGAAATCAGCACGGCTTGCTTTTTCCATGCTTCCAGCAGCGTTTGACGGTACTGGTAATTATCAACCGCCTCTTGGGATGCGTAGGGGGAGGCGTCTTTGCTAACGTTGCCAGCGCGGATTTGCGCGGCTTCTGCATCACGGCGGTGTTTTTTGGTGCGTTGCGCATCCCACCACTCAACTGAACAGAGGCGCGATTTTACTGATGCTTGGCTGTTTTTCTGGTGTGGGTCAGTTTCCACTTTGGGGTAAGTGGGGACGCGCACACCTTGACCACGCGCCCATTCTGCGGTGGTGTCCAGATCGGCAATTTGCAGCATTTTGGCGGCTGTGAGTGCGAGGCGGTGTTTGGCTTCTAAGCGTTTGTCGCCTGATGCGAGGGTCAGGGAATTGATGGTTTCCCGGAACCATAGGTTAGTGTTCCGGCGGCGCTCACCTTCGTGTTGGGTGTCGGTGTTGCTCAGGTAGCGGTCAGCGTATTGCGCCCGCACGATTGCATGGAAGTCTTCGGGGATTTTGGCAAGTTGCTTGTCAATCCATACGCCGTCATGCAGGTGATGGGTGAGGTTAGCCATGAGTGTTACCCTCCATTTCGCGCTTCAAGCCGGTGCGGATTTCGTCAAGTTCATCCAAGATCAGCATGATGGTGGTGAGCATTTCTTCCTTGCGTAGATCGGTGCAGTAGTCATTGGTAGCGCCTTTCGCGAAGATAGCCAATGATGACGCGCCGCTTCTTTTGAGTTGCTCTAACAGGGTGATGATTTCAGGATTCATAGCGCCACCTCTGCATTCAGCACGTTGCGATTCAGCCAAGACACCCACAGACGCGCTACGAAGTGGGTAGGGTTGGCGGGGTTGGCTTCGGATTTGCGGCGCTGGATTTCTTCATGCACCAGCTTCACACGGTCTTGAAAGGGGATTGGGGCGACGATTGCGCCGGTAGTGGTTGGGTTAGCCATGATTCACCCCGCTTGCCTTATTAACCAGCGTCAATACGGTGGCATGAATGGGCTTGTAGTCGCCCTTCACATAGGCTTGCAGGTCTGAGTAACGCCACTGACTAATGGCGGTGTGGGTTTCGGCTTGCTTGGGAAACCTGCCATCACGTATAGCCTTGTAGATGGTGCTTTTCTTTAAGCCGACGATTGCCATTACTTCAGTAAGGCGGCATAGACGATCTCCAGCGGGGGCGCTAACCATGGTGGTTGGTGCTTTTGGTTTGCGGGGTTTTTGCAGGCTCATACAGCACCTCCAAACACGCCGTTAATGAAGCTCACGGCTTCAGGCAGGGTGTCAAAGTCGGCTGTTTCCATGTTGATACCGTGGCGGGTTTGGCGATGGTAGGCCACGTCGACGAATTCACAGCGCAAGCCGGTTTCGGTGCTGTGGTGGTAGCCGGGAAGAATCCACGCCACGGGGTTGCTGTGGTGGTAAGCGGTAATACTGCCATCACTGCCCAACAATAATTGCAAGCCGTTTGCAGCTTTTGCGTGGCGCTTGGGTGGTTTGGCGATGGGGAAGGGGGAACCAGTAGGCAACAGACGTGCAAGCGCCTGTAGGGGATTGTGGGCGGATGCGCCCATGCTGATAGATGCGTTCATCGTTTCGTACTCGTAAGATTTTTGAATTGGGCAAATATTGCCGGGTACTTCAATCGTCCTTACGGAAACGACGCGCTTGTTTCGGTTTTCACCGTCTTGTAGTCCACGCATACCCGGCATTAACCGCTGTTGCGCATCCTACAGGCGAAAAAAAACCGCCGTGCGTGTGGGCGGTCTTGCCGCCGTAAGAGGGATTGAAGTCCCAGAATTTTGCTGTTTGCTGCCTGATCTTTCAGACTGCCCGATAAGCATAGGGCAAAAGCGGGCTTATATGCAAATCGGATTCATGGATTGAAAATTCCGCTTGTGTGCGGTTTTCACGATTGATGCGCACGGGGGCGCTTGGTGTATACTCGCATTGTTGATACACGATGATTTTCCTTTGGTCGTTTCAGCATTTGGTTGAAGGTGTTTCCAGCACCGACAACCCACCAATCAAGCCGTTATGTATTTCCAGTACGTAGCGGCTTTTTCATTTCCGGGTTAGGCGGCTTTCAGGTTGCGGGTTGGAAAGCCTAGGGCTTCACGCTTTGCCTTGCGCTCTTCATTGGCTCTTTTTCCCTCTTCTTTGCGGTGCTTAATACCTTGCAGAAAGTAGGTTGCCTGTTGTGACGGGGTGCGGGTGTTGCGGTCGGCTTGATCTTCCAGCCAGTCGGCAAGTTCGCCCGTAAGCGTGAACCTTTGCGGTGTTTGATTGTTTGGGATGTTTGCGTCTTGTCGCTCTGTTTTATGGCATATCCACAAGAGCGGTAGGCGCTATTTTCACATTCCGCCCCTTATCAGGACTCGAATAAACTCTTGAAAGCCGCGCCATGCACAGGCTTTCGTTTTTTCGCTTGAATTTTTACCCGCTTTTTTACCCGCTTTCATATCAGGCTTGCATAAATTCGGGGTCTAGCACTTGCTCAAAGTTCCACTGTCATATTTTTAGTTAGCGTTCGATGCTTTGGTTTATCAGTGTCCAAGCGTGTGCCTTCTCACCTGCCGTTAATTCCCCCGATTCGCTGCCATCAAGGTTGAATCGGTGAAAGCCGTTCACCGCGTTTAGCAAGTATTGGCGGTGATGGGTGTGGTAGTGCAACATCTTGCTTACTACGCGCTTACTTGCGGATAAGTGCAAGTCGGCAATGTGGCGGAATATCTGCTTTTCAATGCCTAGGGCAAGGGGCAAGCGTTCACGCCAGATGGTGAAGTTGTTAAGGCTATCGGATAGCTCACGCGCCCTTAATTCACTTGGGGGCGTTTTGGGTGGTTTGGGTGGCTGTCTTGGTTTGCGCTTGGCTTTTGCGGGTTTCGGTTTGGGCTTCTCAAACTTGCCAGGACGGGTGAGGTTTGCCGCTGGCAATTGATCACGGGTAATGATGCGTTTGCCGGTGCGCTTCACTACGTTACCCCCCACTTCGGTGGTAGGTGTGCCAGTGTTGGCAGGCTTGCGCGTGATGCTGATGGTTTTACGCGGTGGCGTTGGGTCGTTCATATTGTGGACTCGCTACAGGTTGGCAAGGTTTTCCATGATCATTTTGCCGACGTTGGCAATATGGTCACGGTGTTGTATTGCGGGAAGTGTAACAGCCTTGCACGGGGTAAAAATACAATTCAATTGCAAATCCACATCCCACCAGTTCCCGATTCTTCCCGCTTTATCCCGATGGATGTTGAACAATGTAGTAGGTTACTCACCACCTTTTTCCCGACCTGACAGACTTAAGTACGCCCGTCTTTCAATAGGATAAAACATGAACACCCCAGCAAATAACACTGCATGGCCTGAAACCCTGTTGGCTATCAGCGACCATTTCGCGGCATTCTTTCAGCGTTATGGAATGCCCTCGGCAAAGTCTCAGGAAATGGCTGAAGCCGCCGCTATTGAACTCTCTGAAGTGTTTGGGGGAATACAGGTATACCTTCCCCGTGGTGATGCGATAAGGCGCGAACTCAGGGATATTTCCATAGCCCGCCGCCTTGGTGCTGAATCGTGTCAATCATTGGCGATGGAATACAAGCTTTCACAGAAGCAGATATGGGAAATCACCCGTAAGCAGCGAGAAAAACACCGCCGCCATTTTCAAGAATGAGGAACCGCGTTTTTTATCTCTCTAAGCGTTTCCGTTGAAATACCTACTCCTTTTTCTCTAACAATGTGTTTGACCAAGATGATGTCAAACACCTTTGCAGCCATGCTTGCCTGCCCTGAAAGTAACTGCATCACCGCGTCAAGTTCCAAGTCTGCGACGCTTGCGCCCCCATACGGTCGACTCCCTATAGCAGCCGATAATGCTTTCATGGTGTTTGAGGTGCATTCAAGCTGCCATTGCCCGAACTCGATTAGATCGCGCTCATCATCTTCATGGTGAAGGGTTGCGCCGTATTCTTGTGCGAATAAACTTGCCGCCGTCTCTGGTGTAATCTTCATCTGAACCCCTGTTGATTGCCTACTGAATGCCCTTTAAGCCCGCGAAAACACGCACAGAAAAGTGCTTCCCGGTAATTATCGGGCGATTCTATCAGGGAATAATAAACGGCTGTAATGGGTTTCTGTCTTATTTTGTAATGGTTGGCGGGTTATGTATTCAGGGAACCCCATCCGAAGATGGGGCGTAGAAAATCAAGCGATTGATCAAACACCCTTTCTGTCTTGTTCCCCTTGGGTGTATTCCTTGCCAAGCCTACCCGCTGAAACGCTTGCCCTGTAAGGCGTTGCCCGTGTTCAGGGGTAGGGAAACTACAACACGACTATGACCACAACTATAGCTTAAAATGTCAGGGTGGCTTAATGCCCTTCAGTTCATCCACTACCGAATACTGCAAGGCTTGCGGTATGGGTTTGCGTTTTGAATCGTGCTTCACATCACGCACTACGCCCACCACCACATGGGAACCGAGCAAATGCAGGGGTAAACGATCAGGGCGAAACTTTCCCACTGGTTCACCTGCCAATTCCATCACGGTGTAAAACTCACGCGCTAGGTCTGAGCATTTGCCAGCATAAAAGCCGCCCTTCTTTCCGAGCTTTCCAATCAGGTGTTTGGCGTTGTAGTGGCGGGCAAGTCGAACCCCGAAGGCTTCGCCATAGCTCACCACTTCAAACCATACGCTCACTTTGCCAGTATTGAAACGGCGCTTGGTTTCCCAGTGGGTGAAGCGTAGGGCATACGCCCCCGGCTCCACCCTTGGGTATTCCTCTTGCTCATGCTCGGGAAAAGGTATTACATTGCGCACCTTCGCCCCCCGTTAATGCCGTTGGCAAGTATTTCGGGGTGTGCTATTGTCGGCTTTCCCCAGCCGTAGAACATCAAGCGCCCCCCATGAAAGCCCCTCATTGCCCGTGAGGGGTTTTTCATTTTGGTGGCTCCCATCCCTTTGGGTCTTGCTGCCACTTCAAAAGCTCCGATTCTTTCCACCAAACAGCACGCCCGCCATTGCCAGTACGCTTAGGGAATCGTCCGGCTTTCTCCCATTTGGTGACAGTTCCATAACAAACGCCCGCTATTTTCAGCATTTCAGGCTTTCTAACATTCCGGTCTTGCATGTCTATACTTCTCTATAGGTCTTGTTAAACACAAGACCATTCTCAACAAGTCATGCACTCTAAAAACGGTACAATTCCGGTACACCGAATTATTCTTTTTGCGCTACAGGCGATTCAAGGCTTGACGGCTTGCGCCCCCGTTTCAGCACACATATTTTCTTCTTTGCTTGTTGTTTCCAAAATACCTGGAATGTTTCAAACCCTATGCCCGCAAATAGCGCCGGGTCACGTTTGGCAAGTTGTGCGTGTGCATCATCCATGCTGATAAACACCTTGCCGCCGCGTTCCACCATCAAGGCGCTTAGAGACTCTTCCCTTAATTCTTGCGCTGTTTTCTCTTTGGGTGCTGGCAATTTACAAACGCCGCCGCCCCGTATGTAATCCCTGAAGCGTTGTAACTGCCCAATCTCCAGTAGTTTCGATGAACTTACGCCGTATTCAGCCTGTAAGTAATCACGGTATTTACTATCCGCAATCCCAAGGGCTTTAACCTTCAGGTGAATTTCCCCTAGCATTGCGTTACGCGCCGCATCTGGGTCTACATCCCTAAAGCGGTTAGTGTTCCTAAGTTTCCCTATCTCAGAGCGTATAAATTCCACCCCGCGCTCAAAGTCACACATAGGATAGTCATCGAGCCGCCCCGCCCCCGCCTTCCCTATGCTCTTTGCTTGACTAAAAAGCCGCTTATATGCGCCGCCGTAATTTATCGGTTTCCCCGCTAAGCCCGACACATTTACCCATTCGTCAATCATTGCCTTGAATTCTGCCCGTTGCCCCGGTGATATTGCGCCCTCCACGGGTGGTGATACCTGCTTTACTATTTTTGGTCTGATGATTACGCGCCCCTCTGATTCAACATTCACAGAGGTTTTCCCGCCCGTCTTCAGATAAACAACATTACTTCCCGCCACACTTTCCAGCCTTTAATTAGCGAACAAAAAACGAACCTACACCACAAAACCAAGAGAATACAGGCGATAAAACCGCACAATAAACGCCATTCAATACACAAAACCGCTTATTTCATATACTGCAATTGCACTACAGAATTACGTCCGGTTCTGCCCGAACTTTCCCACCACCACATTTGCGCCTATGCGTTGGCTGTCTAGGAAGTCGCCCCACCATTGCATCAACCTGATTCGCTCCGGCATGTATTGCGCCATGTAGTTGTAAGCGCCTGCTATTTTGTTGCGTTCCGCGTGTGCCAGTTGCTTTTCTATTACCTTGGGTTCAAAGCCTGCATCATGCATGGCGCTTGATGCCAAGGCACGGAAACCGTGAACGGTGGTCTTCTCCTTCCAGCCTATGCGCCTGATGACTTGCAACAGGGCGTTGCTGCTTAGCACCTTGTCGGGGTGATTGGTGTAGAAGATCAGGCGTGAATCACGGGTGAAGGGTTGCAAGGCTTGCAACAGTTCCAGCGCTTGACGGGATAACGGCACGATATGCGCCTCTCCCATCTTCATGTGAGCGGCTGGAATGTTCCACGTTTTGGCTTGCCAGTCGATTTCCTGCCATTCCGCCATTCTGACCGAGCCGGTACGGGCAAAGGTCAACAGGGTGAACTGAACGGCACGGCGCAACACCTCAGAACGGTATGCTTCCAAGTCAGCCATGAAGGCGGGCAAGTCTGCCAGCGTTAAGGCGTTGAAGTGGTTCCCGCTTGGTCGTGCGGTTAACGCCCCCGGTGAAGGCGTTGGGTTGGTCTTTATCTTGCCGGTATCCATTGCGTACTGAAGGATTGAGCGCAATCGAGCCAGTATCTTTCCCGCCTTACTCAGTGAGCCGCGTGATTCGATGCGCTTGATGATTTGCATCAGGTCGGGTGGTTCAAGTTCGCTTGCCACGCGCCCACCAATGTATGGGAATACGTCAAGCTCCAAGCTTTGCAGCGTTTGGGTGGCGTTGGTCTCTGTCCATTTGGGCTTGCGCTTTTCGTACCACTCTAACGCCACGTCTTTGAAGGTTTCACCCTGCCCGCGCATCTTATCCCGTTGCTTTTGGGCATTTGGGTCTATGCCCTTGGCTATCATGCCCTTCACTTCCATCAACTTGGTACGCGCTGCACCGATCTTTACTTGTGGGTATTCACCAATGGTGTGAACGGTTGGCTTTTTGGTGCTTGGGTTGCGGTAGCGGTACAGCCAACACTTGCGCCCGCTTGGCCTGATTTCCAGTTGTAACCCGCCGCCGTCATTCAGGCGGTAGGTTTGCGCTTTGGGTTTGGCGTTATCCGCTTGGGTGTTGGTAATTGGCATTTGCTACCTTTTGGCGTTGCCTCGCCGTTGGTGAAATGCTTTCGATTCTAACGAGTTTTTGCAGTGTCTTGCGCCGCTTTTGGGTATGACTTTCCTAAGTGTGTGTAAGATTGTGTGTAAGATTGTTTATCGAACTCATTCCTCTTTTTATAAATCATAAGGTTATGACAAGAGTTAGATTCCCATCACCCGCTCCAATCGTCAAATCTTAACGCAATCTCAATTGCCGTCCCGCATTAAGGCTATTGGGAGAGTCTAACTGATTCAGGGAAACAAGACGCTCAATGCTAACACCGGTTTTGCGGGAAATGGCATAAAGCGTATCGCCAACTCTCACCACATGCCGATCGACTAGCGTGCTCGAAGCGTCAGTATTGGCTCTTGATGTTATCTCATTAGGTAAGGTCAAGGGTTGAGCAGAAATGATTTCAGGCTGTTTCAACGGCTGTGCTAAGTCAGGTAGCCTCAATGATTGACCTGCTTTCAAGTTATTAAGGGATGACAGTTGGTTGAGAACGATCAGGTTTTCAATAGGAACGCCAGATTTACGCATAATCGCATACAGGGTATCGCCCTTTTGTACGATGTAAAAATTGTCGGCAGTACTCGGCATGTTGACAGAAGGCGCAGGTGGTGGCGCATTAAAAGACATCGACTCTAGTGAACTAGCCCCTCCCGGCATGGGAATGCAGTTATAAGTGCCCTCAGCAGCCAGCGTTAACCCGCTAGCCATCCCACAGATCAATAAGAACGACTGCCCTAGTCGTGCCCGCCCAATGAAAAAAGTATCGCTGACCATTATCTAAATTCCATTGTTATTAGATGTTTATATAGTACTGCCATGTTGAAGCCACTGACAGCAACCCCATTCGATCGTTAATTGCATTATGTATGTGACAAATATATCAGCATCTATCAGAAATGCCCATACTTAGTTCAATGACGGGCGGATCCGTTCGTCAGTAATTTTCGGCTTTTTTTCTACCGCTTATCCTCTATTAATAACCGTTAGTTGCGGTCATTCCCCTTATTTTTGCGTCTGTCTAGGGGGGGCGTTCCTATTAAATTGGTTTATGTGAACATGGAGGCATCAAATAATAAACATGCGGACGGAGCGGAAATCATGAAAAACATCAAAACAATCATTAGCTTAAAATTTTTCATTGGCTGCATTCTGCTTTCTTCTCAACTGTTTGGTAACGTTGCTGTGGCTGATTACCTCGTTTATCAAGTGAACAACGTTCAGCACTACGACATCTACGAGAAACCGTCAGCCGTTCATCAGCAAGCTGTTGATAATTTCAGGGAGGTTGCTTATCAGGAGGCAGCGTATCAGCCCCGTTATCAGCCAGTTCCAGAGCAAACCAATCGCCCGCAAGACATCGGTAGAGCTTCCTATTATGGAACCCAATATCATGGTCGCCCAACGGCTAGCGGTGAAACCTACGATATGTACGCCATGACTGCCGCACACCCCAATCTACCTTTTGGTACAGCTATTCGCGTGACCAATCTGGAAAACGGGCAATCTGTGATTGTTCGCGTCAATGACCGTGGCCCATTTAAACCGGGTCGTATTGTGGATGTCTCCCAAGCCGCAGCAGAACGGCTGGGGTTGATTCTGAATGGCACGGCTAACGTACAAGTAGAGGTTGTTGGTTAGTAGCCTTTCACGCTTCCATATAATCGCCCATTTTCGGCGCAAACGGATCCATCACTACTATCCTGCTATTCACGATACTGCGCATCAGGTTGTCGCCGTGCAGATCCCAGTTGAGGTATTTCTGGTGTTCGCGGTAATACAGGCACAGCTTGCGCATGTCCTCCGCCAAAGCAACACCGTAGCGCTCGGCAACGTAATTCCATACCTTGAGGCGATCTTCCTGTTCCATCCAGTCGATTTCGTGGACGTGTTCGGTGAAAAAAGCGGAATCGGCTTCGTTCAAATGTTCCAGCCGTTCCATCACGTAAATGATGCGGTAGTCCGGCTCTTCAAAGCTGAACAGGTGGATGCAGGCGGGGTCAAGTGGCTTGCCATCGTCATCCAGTACCCCGACACGGCGCACGAACGGGACGTTTTGCAGCCCGGATTGCTGGATGGCATCCATGAAATATTCCAGCCCCAGTGACTGCTTTTCGAGGACAACGTAATTGCGCCATGATTCGCTGTCGGTATCAGCAGTGAAGTTGCGCTTGCACTCGGCGCACTTGATGCTGAGTTTTTTGCCTGCATCAAAGCACTTCATTTCGTAGACTTTGGTGAGGAAGGTGTTTTCACACTGGGGGCAATCCATGCGTTTGAATTTGCCGTTAAGAAAACATTCCAGTATTTCTTGGCTAGAGTCGAGTTGTGGTTCCATTGCTAGTACTCATTTTAGTATTCAATGCCATTTCTGAGGAGCAGCGGCGAGCCGAACTGAATGATTCCTGGAAAATAGTCATCAATCCAGAGTCCGACGCTAATGCCCTGATGAAGCATGAAAGCCCGTTTTTTTCTACCATCGGTGGTGTAAATCCGCATCCCATCACCCTGAAGTCTGTCGCGGATTTCCAGCAAATTATCATCCATATCATCGCGTAAGGTACATACGATCGGTTCCCAGTCACTTTCACGGTAAACCTGTATCAGTGACAGGTAAAAGTCGGGGTCGGCAGTAATGGTATTGTCGAAGTCGATCGCGACAATCCGTGATGTGGCGGAATCTGCCAGCACATACTGATCAACCCTGAACTCATCAAAGGTGGAGGTGAGTTCATGTTCACCGTGTTCTTTGATAGCGGTCTCCAGTATCGCGAATGCAGGACAGGGCAAACGGTTATGGTAGTAAAAAACAAGATCTGACATGCAGTTTATCTCTAGCGGAATGAACGTTGCTGTTTTTGTACTTTCAGCGTAGTGCTAGTTGTTAGGGTGTGCAATGATTTAAGGCAAGAAAAAAGGCTCCGTAGAGCCTTTATCCGTTGAAATGTGATTAAAATTGTGGCTGTTGGATTTCCGCATACGCCACCGAACCGAATTTTGCCAAAGCAATACGCAAGACGGAAGGTGATGGGGTTAGCAGCTTTTCAGGAAATTCCACAAACCAGGCACCACTCTCAGGGTTCGGCCAAGCACCACCACCCTCATTGGGTTTCACTACAATCAAGTGTTCTTCACCCGCTTGCACCAATGACATTTCGATGCCACGAATATTGGTGTCGGGGAAAATTTCCAGCCGTACCAAGCCGGGCTGAGAAGCGTCTTTGCGTACCAATGCCACTTTCATACGGGCATTTTGCAAAGCACATTGGTTGGTTGCCAACCAGCATTCACCCTGAAGTTGTAAAGCTTCCATCGAAATGGGGGCTGCTTGTTTCGGCTGGTTTTTGGTGATCCACAGATCGGTCAACCCATAACCACCAATCGCTATAAATGGGGCAAGAATGATGGCTATGCGTAAATGCGCGGGTAAACCTAGAAACCATTTCAAAAACATACAACACTCCAGCAAAAATAAGTGTGCGTAGCATACCTGATTTCCGCCGGTCTTACAGCGCGGCAAGCTCGCCGTTGAAAATGACTTCGCCTAACGGGGTCTCGCTGGGTGGCTTATCCATTGGTTCGAGGCTGATGGCAAACTGGCTGACATTCGCCATTTCTTTCCACGTTGCCTTGTCAATCGGCATCCGGTTTTCGCCTTTGGCAGTCAGCGTCCCCATGCGCATGGGCGGCTTGTTGCTGTCTTTGTGAATGCACCACACCGTCGGCATCATGTCATCCTTGATGGGCAATGCGCCTGTTGGCATGTCGAAGGCTATTTCCATCGTGTCATGGTAGACCATCGCCACCATCATTTTGTCCTGCTGGAGCGGGGATTTCATGTTCGCCATGTAAACATTGGGCTGGTTGCCTAGGTTCAACAGCAAAACCGTCGCCACCGATGCGGCAATCGAGGCAAAAGCGGCTACCGGCACGTAGTTCCACACACTTGCCAGCCAGCTTTTGCGCGGGGTGGCGGTTTTACCTAACTGTAATTGCTTGCTGATAGCATTCCACACCCGTGCCGGTGGTTGTTCTGCTGGCAATAAGTTGGCTAATGGGGCAAATTGCTGTTGGTAAGCGTAGGTAACAGCCCGCAGGTAGAGGTGTTTGCTCATCAATTTCTCAAAGCGCAGGCGTGCCTTGCCCTGCAAAGTGCCTAATGCGTAGGACATCGCCAGATGTTCAAAAATGTCCGGGTTTTGGTAACGCCTCATTGCAAGCACCCCCTTAACTGTTCCAATCCACGCCGTATCCACGCTTTCACTGTGCCTAGCGGTTTTGCCAAAGAGTGGGCAAGCTCCTCATGAGTTTGCCCGTGATAGAAGGCTTGCAGGATGCATTCGCGCTGTTCCGGTTTAAGCTGTTCCAAACAGTGCATCAATTGTTGGGCATCTTCTCCCATTTGTTGCAAGGCATCTGGCCCCGGGTCAAGCGAGGCAAATTCCAAGGTTTCGTATTCCACTTCCTCAGCAATCGCCGGGCGGCTGTACCCTTGGCGCAGTTTGTCGAGTGCCTGATTGCGCACTATCGTGGTCATCCAGGTCATGGCACTGGCTTTGCTGGCGGCAAATTGAGCGGCGTGATGCCAGATTTTCACAAAGCCTTCCTGCAAGACATCTTCGGCGAGTGCTTCATCCCGCAGCAGGCGTTTGCACAGGGCAAACAGGCGCGGGGAAGCCGCGTCATACAGTTGCCGGAAAGCGGTTGCATCACCCTGACCGCTGCGTTGCAACAGTTCGTTCAGTGCTTCCATCATGATCCTTCTATGTTCTTATACGTCGGTTGGCGGCTGTTGGATGCACGCCACACAGGAAAGCCGATTGTAGACAGATTTCCGCTTGCCCGTTCCCCATGAGCTAGTGAAATTGCCTCAGCCAAGGAAGTGGCTGAGGCGAAGCTGATATTTAAGACTTACTTTTTCGCACCGCAAGCACCGTCTTTCTTGGTACCACAGCTACCATCTTTTTTCGCACCGCAAGCACCGTCTTTCTTAGCACCGCAGCTCCCGTCTTTTTTCGCACCGCAAGCACCATCTTTTTTCGCGGCGCTATCTGCCGCTGGTTTGGCTTCGGTGGTGCTTTTGGTGTCGGCACTTTTTTCAGCGGAAAACGGGTTGCTGCTGCACCCTGCAAGTGTAGTACCAGCAATCAATACTGTGCCCAAGGAAAGGGCAAGGGAAAACTTATTGGATTTCATCGTGAACACTCCTTTGGTTTGGGTTCGGTTTCATTATACGTAGGCATTTGTCTGTTGGATGTAGCAACCACAAAAAAATTATTGAAATGAATTTGCATCCAAGCCCGCAACCGTCCCGTATAACCCAATACCTGGCACAAGACTGATAGGGACTAACGCAAATTTTTCCGCTGAGTCGCCGCTTAAGCCGCTAACAGGGAAAGACACCTCACTAACAGTGTTGGTTATGGTAGATTTGTACTGTAATCACACTTGCATTTTACCGACTGGTCAACTAGGATGTTCCTATGAATACCGTAACCGACACCCGCCAACGCCTGCTCAACAGTGCTCGTGAACTGCTCTACTCGCGCAGTTATGGCAATGTGGGTGTGAAGGAAATTTGTGACGTGGCGGGGGTGCAAAAAGGCAGTTTCTACCACTTTTTTCCTTCCAAGCAGGAACTGACATTGGCGGTGCTGGATGAGTTTTTCATTATTTCAAAACAGGAGCTGTTAGCCCGCTCGTTCCGCCAAGAATGGTCTGCGATGCAGCAATTGCGTGCCTTTCTGGATAATGTGTATATTTTTCAGAAAAGCACCAAGGAACAAATCGGCAAAACGCTGGGTTGCCCTTTCGGGAATATGTCCTCGGAAATGAGTACCCAGGATGAAGTCATTCGCCAGCGTCTTAATGGTTTGTTGCAGCAAATGGAGATGTCGCTGAGAACTGCATTGGAGCAAGGGGTACGGACGGGGGAAATTGCCCCGTGCGATACGGTTGCCACCGCTGCGGCGATGTTTGCCTTCGTCGAAGGTTTAATGTTGTTGGCAAAAACCCGTAATGATCCCGAATTGATACGGGAACTAGGTGTTGCCATGTTGACCATCCGCATTGAAGAGTCAGCGACTAGCTAAAAATTTTTTATGCTGAAACTTGACTGACCAGTCGGTAAAGTTTCGCTTATTTTTAACCATAGCCCACAGGAGTAAGATCATGACCACAGCCACGCAAACCCTAGACGCACGCGGACTCAATTGCCCGTTACCGATCTTGCGTACCAAAAAGGCACTGAACACCCTGAGTGCGGGCGATACGCTGGAAGTTCGTGCCAGTGACCCCGGTTCAGTCAAGGATATGCAGGCATTTTGCCAGCAAACCGGCAATGAATTGGTGTCAGCCAACGATGCCAATGGGGAATACGCTTTCTTGATCCGTAAATCGTAAGGAGCTGCACCATGACCGCTACTGCCCAAACCAGCCCGGTTGGTTTTGATAAAGCCTTGTTTGATCAGTGGTTTGACGAGCGTTTCCAACACAAGATGGATGAACGCGAAGCCAACCACATCCCTTCCATGACTATCATCTCTACCAAGGGAACGCTGGATATGGCTTACCCACCGTTCATCCTTGCCTCCACCGCCGCCGCGCTAGGCTGGAATGTGTCGGTATTTTTCACCTTCTACGGTCTGGATTTGCTGAAAAAGAAGCTGGATTTGAAAGTCAGCCCACTCGGCAACCCCGCCATGCCGATGAAAATGCCGATGGGGCCGGAATGGTTGCGCAAAACTAATTTGCCCATTCCCAATGTGTTGATGGCGGGCATTCCCGGTTTCGAGACTGCCGCCACCAGCATGATGAAGGAAACCCTGAAACAAAAGGGTGTCGCATCCATCGAGGAGCTGCGTGAGTTGGCATTGGAAGCCGAAGTAAAAATGGTGGCGTGTCAGATGACAGTGGATTTGTTCGGACATGACAAAGCCGACTTCATTGACGGCATCAGCGAATGGGTGGGTGCAGCAAGCTTCCTGCCGACTGCGCAAAAAGCTGATGTAAACCTGTTTGTTTAATCCACAGCAACACACTGGGTAGGGGTGAAAAATTTTTCGCCTCTACGGAAATTAACTCGTTAACGATAAATCTCATTATCAAAGGTAGTAGCAATGAAAAATGTAATCATCACTGGCAGCAGTAACGGCTTTGGCCTGAAAGCGGCTAAAGATTTTGCGGATAAAGGTTATCAAGTCTTTGCCACCATGCGTAACGCGGATGGCAAAAACGCTGCGGTCAAAGCTGATCTGCAAGCGCATAGCGCACACATTCATGTCGTCGATATGGATGTCACTAGCGACGAATCCGTTGAAACCGCTATTGCGGGCGTGCTGGCTAAAGCGGGTACGATTGATATTTTAATCAACAACGCAGGGGTGATGTATCTGGGCATCACTGAGGCTTTCAGCATCGCTCAAGCCAAAGAACAGATGGAAACCAATTACTTCGGTGCCATCCGTACCATGCAAGCGGTATTGCCCTCTATGCGTGCGGCCAAGTCCGGTCTCATCATCAATACTTCATCTTTGGTTGGTCAAATTTCGCCGCCATTTTTCTCCACCTACAGTGCTACCAAACATGCTTTAGAGGGTTACTCGCAAGGCTTGCGTTACGAAGTGTCGCCATTCGGTATTGATGTCGCCATCGTGCAGCCTGGTCCGTTTGGTACAGGTCTGCTGGCATCGGGTCAACCACCTGCACACAGCGATGTGCTGACCGGTTATGGCGAATTGGCGGGTGTCCCTGCCGCTATGGGTGCGCACTTCGCGGCGTTCTTGCAGAGCGAAGATGCGCCAAAGCCTCAGCTCGTGGTCGATGCCTATTTGGCACTGGCTGAAATGCCCGCTGGTAAACGCCCCACGCGCACGGTGGTCGGTATCACTTGGGGTGTGGATGATATGAATGCAGCCAAACAACCCATTCAAGACCGTGTTTTGAAAGAAATGCAGCTTGAGGGTGTGCTGAGGGGCACTGACGCTTGAGTTTTGTAACTCTTGAGCTATTCGGAGCGGTGAACGGAAGAGGCTGGACGTGTTCCAGCCTTTTTATCGTCAACCTTATCCGTCTGGCGGGCAACATCAAGTGGGGCAATGTGGGTGTCGCACATAACCATGTTAATATGCCAGCGGATCCATTAAAGCAAGGTAAAACCGATAATGTACGACTGGTTAATGCAACAAGAGCCGGTTATTCGGATGGCAATGATGTTGGGTGTTTTAGCCATTATGGCGACATGGGAATGGGTCGCGCCCCGCCGTGCGTTGTCAGTCAGCAAGGCTTACCGTTGGTCAAATAATTTCGGCGTGATTGCGTTAGGCACGTTGTTAACCCGTTTAGTGGTTCCGGCGGGGGCGGTAGGCTTGGCAGTCTTTGTGGAAAGTCAGGGGTGGGGGTTGCTACAAGTCGTCAACTTGCCGTTGTGGCTGACGGTGTTGATTGCCATTGTGGTGCTGGATTTTACTATTTGGGCGCAGCATGTGATGTTTCATGCGATACCGACGTTATGGCGTTTGCATCGGATGCATCATGCCGATTTGGATATTGATGTCACCACGGGGTTACGCTTTCATCCGTTGGAGATTTTATTATCCTTTGGCATTAAGGCGACCGTTATTGTGGCGTTGGGTGTTCCTGCCGTTGCGGTATTATTGTTTGAAATCATTTTGAGTTCCTTGGCAATGTTTAACCATTCCAATGTGCGGATGCCGTTGGCAGTGGATCGAGTCTTGCGTTTATTGATCGTTACCCCTGATTTTCATCGCGTACACCATTCTTGGTATCCGCATGAAACCAATAGCAATTTTGGTTTTAATCTGAGTGTCTGGGATCGCATGATGGGAACGTACCGCGCCCAGCCTGACGATGGACACGACGGCATGACGATTGGCATTAACCAGTTTCGTGACCCGAAATGGGAACGTTTGGACAAGATGCTGATTCAGCCGTTTGTGGGACCTACGAATAGCTATCCGCTGAATCAGCGTGGTGAGGCAAACCTTGCACAAACACCCGCAACGCCAACTGCTCCGGCAATAACTCGCCCTGCATCTCAGCCACCATCTGACGCAGATTAGCTGCGGTATCCACATCGGTCATGGCATTCAAGTAATGGATGTCATAACCGTGCAATGCCGCTACCCACTGTTGCAACGTGTCGTCCTGACCGTATTGCACGGCTGTCCAGCGGCTAAGTGGCACGGGCGTATTGCCACCAAACAAATAAAAGCCACCATCCCGTGCTGGCCCAATCACTAAGCGCTGCGGTTGGCGCAAGCATTGTGCGGCATCCCGCAAATTACTCACCGAATTCTGTGGGCTATCCATCCCCACCAACAGCACCGCATCATGCGTGTGTAACAGTGTGCTGTACACATGGTGCATACGCTCACCCAGCCCACCCTCGCCGGTATGTAAGCGATGCATGAAACGGCTTTGCCACAGCGGATGCGCCAGACCCTGTTGTTCACCGACTGCCCAATAAGCGGATAAGCTGATCCCCTGCGCCGCAAAGTCGGGTACTGCCTGCGCCAACAACGCTTCATTTGCTGCTTTCGCCAAATGAAAAAAAGCGTCAGCTTGCACACGCCCCAAGGTGGCTGCCAGCCGGGTCTTGACGGGTGACAGGTCGGGGGTTTTCACGAAAACAGCAATGGCAACTTTCATCGTTTATGTCCGGCGGCGTTGTGTTAACAGGATCTTAAATTCTGGCCATGCCTGTTTTGCCCAGAGGGAAACGTGCAGTGCAGTGGTTTTCAGCCAGCCGTGTTGCGCGTACTTGCGAGCACTGGTCAGGAGTGCAGTGCCGGTACATTTGAGTTGCATCCCCTGCTGCAAAGCGTGCCAAACCAGTACATGATCTTCGCCCATGCGCACATCTTCGGGATAAGCACCGATGCGGATAAAATCTTGTTGTCGCAGACACAATGCCTGATCACCAAACGGATTACGCAACCAGTGCGAGCGTATCCACACCCCGATGGCGTTTAACCCCATCAGCGGATGACCATAAAAGCGCAAGTTGAAATAATGCAAGGCGTGGGGAAAGCGTTGCATCGACTTCAGCAAGGAAGCCACATGCTGCGCTTGCAAGCGTGAATCGGCATGAACAAACCACAGGTATTCGCCCTGCGCCACACTTGCCCCCGCATTCATCGCGGTGGCACGGCTATGCCCCGCCTGCACCGTGCGAACTTGCTGCTGCAAAGCGGGCGAATAAGCACTTAACTGCTGGTTGATCGCCGTCAAGTCGGACGCTGCCGCCGCCAGGAACAGAATTTCGGTATCCGTTAACACCGCTTGCGCTGCCAATGCTGCGAAATCTTCCAGCAACACCTGCCAGCTCGTATCAGCGGGGGCTAGCGGTATAATAATGGATAGCTTGCCCGTTGACATCAAAGCAACGACCCACCGCAGGAACTCCCCGCGCCCGCTGTACAACCAAAGCAATGATTCGCCACCACAATATCCTGCGTAATCTCATCCAGATGATTAATCGCCATCACCTGACGTGCCCGCCCAGCTACCGGCATTTCCAGCATTTGGTTAAAATCACAATCATAAATTTGCCCGTCAAAACCGACCGAAATTAGGTTCGTACACATGACTCCTTGTGCCGCACTCAGGTTAAAATTATCCAGCAATAACTGCATATACGCCGCCAACTCACCGTCACGTTCCAAAACATGGCGGTAGCGTTTGATCGGCATATTGGTAATGGTAAACAACTGATTAAATTCAATGCCGAAATCATCGAACAGACGCTGTTTGTAATCATGCTGTAATGCATGTTGATTCGGTGGCAGGAACGCGCCGCCGGGGTTATACACCAGATTCAACACCAGACCACTGCCTGCTTTACCGTAACCCAAGCTATTCAGTAGCCGTAAGCCCTGAATGCTTTTATCGAAAACAAAACGCCCGCGCTGCGCTTCCACGTTTTCTTTGGTATAGCAGGGCAGCGATGCCACAATCTCTACCCCTTGCTGTGCCAAAAATTCAGCCGTATCTGCTTGCCCCGGTTCATACAGCACGGTCAGATTGCAACGGTCGATGACCTTGCGCCCTAGCTTGCGGATTTCAGACACAAAATAACGAAAATGCGGATTCAATTCCGGTGCGCCGCCGGTAATATCCACGGTGTGTACAGCCGGTGCGGTACGCAATAAATCCAACAAACGTTCCAAGGTAGGCAATGCCATATTGTCAGGATGTTTGGGGCCTGCCTCGACATGGCAATGGTGGCAAGCCTGATTGCAACGTTTGCCGATATTCACTTGCAGCGTGGTGATGTTGGGGCGTTTTAATGGCAGATTTTCTGCCGCTAAGCGTTGTGCAAAAGCATTCGATTGCATTTAATGTCTTCTCCAAGTATGGAATTTTTCTAGCCAGTTCAGCACCGTTGCCGGGGCATGTGCTCGCTTCCAGTTACCTGCCGCGTATTTATTGGCTTCACTCATGGTCGGGTAAATATGAATCGTGCCGAGAATTTTATTCAGACCGAGTTTGTATTTCATCGCCAGTACAAACTCTGGGATTAAATCCCCCGCGCCTTTCCCCATGATCGTGACTCCAAGAATCGTGTCCTTCCCCGGTACGGTGAGGACTTTCACCAGACCATGATCAGCACTGTCGGCAATCGCTCGATCCAGATCATCAATGCCGTAGGTGGTGACTTCATAAGCAACGCCCTGCTGTGTTGCCTCTTTTTCATTTAAGCCGACCCGTGCCACTTCCGGGTCAGTAAACGTCGCCCAAGGAATCACCCGATAATCCACCTTGAAACGTTTCACACTGCCGAACAAGGCATTCACACTGGCAAACCATGCCTGATGCGCGGCAACATGGGTAAATTGATAAGGGCCGGTCACATCACCGACCACATGAATATTCGGGAAATTGGTCGCCAGAAATTCATTGGCTGCCACCGTGCCACGCTCAGTCAGCTCCACACCCAAGGTTTCCAAACCAAAGCCGCTCACATTCGCTTGCCGCCCTAACGCCAATAACACCTTATCGAACACCAGTTGTTTGGTTTGCCCTTGCGCTTCACACACCATGAGCTGCTGGTCGTTTTCGCGGCGGAATTCCAAGGCTTTATGCCCGGTCAACACCGTGATGCCATCGGCTGCAAACTGTTGGCGTACCTGTGCGGCAACCTCATCATCTTCACGGATCAGAATTTGCGGAGCCATTTCGACCAAGGTGACTTGACTGCCCAAGCGGGCAAATGCCTGTGCCAGTTCACAACCGATTGGCCCACCGCCCAGCACTAATAAGCGCGTGGGTTGTTCCTGCAACGCCCAGAGCGTATCACTGGTCAGGTAGTCTACGCTGTCCAAACCCTTAATCGGTGGAACCAGTGGTCGCGCTCCGGTGGCGATAATGATATTGCGCGTGGTCAACGTCTCACCATTCACCTCAACCCGGTAAGGGTCAATAATCCGCGCCGCGCCTTCGATCACCTTCACCCCCAAGCCGGTATAACGCTCGATGGAATCATGCGGTTCGATTTTGCTAATGACCTGTTTCACCCGCGCCATCACGTCAGCAAAATCAAATTCGGCTTCCATGCGTTTAATGCCGTATTGTGCAGAATGCTTGGCTTCGCTCAATGCTTTAGCGGTGCGAATTAATGCCTTACTGGGAACACAGCCGGTATTTAAGCAATCCCCACCCATTTTATGTTTTTCAATTAAAGTGACTTTGGCTTTCACTGCGGCGGCAATGTAAGCAGAAACCAAACCGCCCGAACCCGCCCCAATCACAATCAGGTTATTATCGAAGGTTGTGGGTTTATTAAATGGAGCAAGGATTTTATTGGCACGAATCCGATCCATGATTTTCTTCGCCACCAGCGGGAACGTGCCTAATAACACGAAGGCGACAATAATGCCGGGTGACAAAATCCCTGCCAACGAGTCCAACTGTGCCAACTGCGTACCGGCATAGACATACACAACCGTACCCGCCAACATCCCCAATTGGCTCACCCAATAGAATGTCTTGGTACGGAAGTTAGTAATCCCCATCAGTAAGTTGATCAGGAAAAACGGGAATAGGGGAACCAAGCGCAACGCAAACAGGTATAAAGCGCCTTCTTTGGTAATACCGGCGTTAATGGCTTGCAATTTATCGGGGTAGCGAGCACGCAAACTATCCCGCAAAACATAGCGCGACACCATAAACGCCAGCGTAGCACCGAGCGTGCTCGCGAATGACACCATGATTACCCCTGTCACCAAGCCAAACAATGCCCCCGCCAGCACCGTCATAATCGCCGCACCGGGCAGGGATAAAGCCGTCACCGCCAGGTAGATCACGAAGAAAATCAGCAAAGTACTGAGGGTGTTTGCCGCGTAGTGCGCAGCAAAGGCATCTTGCTGGGCTTTAATGTAATCCAGCGAAAAATACTGCTGCAAATCAAAGATGAAAAAAGCAGCAATAGCACTAAGGAGTGCCGCAATGAGCAGGGTTTTCTGGTTCATGGGGTGAGCCTTTTATTATGAGTGTTTATTTGCTGGAAAAGAAAATATCACCGTAAGCAGCTTGCGCCTCTCCTTTACTGTTATCGGTATCGGTCATAATTGCTACCGCATCAATGTAACGCACCTCAGTGCCGAATAACTGTTTGAAATCGGCAGCGACATTGCGCTTTTCCTTAACCATTCCCATCGGTTTGTCTTTCTCACCACGCACCGCCAGCATTTTGGCATTATCCGGCAAAAAGGCATTGCCCCAGCTTTGACCAGGCGGCGTATTGCTTGCCCAGACATAATTGACGGCTTTACTGTTCCATTTTAGCAAACCGCCATCGACAACCACATAAACCCTTGCGGCGTAATCATCGCCCGCTTTGGTTTGCTCATTCAAATCGGGCAGTTGATTTTGAATTTGCCATGACCAATTCAGAAAAGGCGTTTCCTGTAAATCGACACGGATACGGCGCACCAAACCAGAAGCACTCGCTTGACTGGTAGCGGTTAGCACGGTTTCCTTGCCTTGTTGCTCGAATTCATAAGCGGTCTTGCCGCTAAACACTTGCGGTTTCCAGTCAGTAAGCTGCTGTTGGGAAAAGTCACCCACGGGTACATTGTCGGCTGCCATTAGCGGGTGGCTCGCCATAACACCTAAAATAATCAATGTTTTATATACGTTGCGTTGCCATGTGTTCATTATTAACCTTCCTGTTAAGCTATGTACTGATTAATACGTCACAGGTGCTAGTTTGGATGCAGCGCAAACGTGTAATGAAGACCGTTTTGAATCTTGGTAGTATGCCCAGCAGATAATGCCCAGTGTGCGACTTGTGTGGAACATGGAGTCAAATCGCGCCTGACCTCTTGGATTTTTATGATTTTTGATGCTTATGATGACTAAAATTTTGCACCTGATTGATAATATACCTGTTGTCCTGCTACTGCTGGTCGCCCTGACGCTTGGTTTAGCCCCCTTTGTTCCTGAGCCACACTTGTGGGAAAAGTTAAAAATGCTCGGCGCAGGCACACTGAGCAAGCCGATCGACATCTTTGATTTACTGCTTCATGCCATACCTTGGATTGTCTTATTGTTAAAATTAGCCCGTATGGCTTATTTAAAGCGAACGGGCGACGTTAGTTAGGTAACTGAGTTTGCTTCCTATTGCTTCGGTGTTTCTGCCTGAGGTTTTTGGAACGGCGTATAACGCACTGTCAGCGGCGCAGGCGTAACCGACAGCACCACTTTCATGTCATCGCTGATCTTGAAATCACCCGTGCCTTTCAGCAGATTTTCTTCTGCCGGTTCCAGCTTTACCTCGGTTTTGGTTTCGCCAGACAGTATTGTGGCAGTGGCAGTCATGCCCGCACTGGGTTGCGCCTCATTCCCATGATCCATCACGTAAACCGTGAGTTCCTTGTCCTTGACCACCAGTTCGAGATGGTAGGCATCGGTCATGCGGATTTGCCCGCCATGTGGCGTTGGTTGGCTATCGAGGTATTCATCGGTGTGTGCCAGCGCGTAGCCAGCAATTAACAGCGAGGCAGCAAACAGGGTGGTTTTAAACAGTTTCATGAGAATCTCCTTGAGTGGATAACAAATGGTGTAACGGTTGTTCGCCCCAGCGGTAAAACAGCACCGGAGTAAGCAGGGTGTCCAGCAGGGTGGAGCTGACCAACCCGCCGAAAATGACTAATGCCACCGGGTAGAGGATTTCCTTACCCGGATCGCCGCCCGCCAGCAGCAGCGGTAACAGCGCGAAAGCTGCCACCAGCGCGGTCATCAGTACCGGCGTCAAACGTTCCAGACTGCCGCGCACGATCATGGGGATGCCGAAGGTTTCGCCTTCATGCCGCACCAGATTGATGTAATGGCTGATTTTGAGGATGCCGTTACGGGTCGAAATTCCCGCCAGCGTGATAAAACCCACCAAACTCGCCACCGATAGCGTTTGCCCCGCCAGCCACAATGCCACCACGCCGCCCACCAGTGCCAGCGGAATATTTCCCATGATAATGAGAGCCAGCACACTGGACTGGTAACGGCTGTACAACACCAAAAAAATCAGCGTCAGCGACACCAATGCGAGCATGGCAATGAGTTGGGTGGCTTGCTCTTGTGCCTGAAATTGCCCTTCCAAGCGAGTGAAATAGCCTTCGGGAAGCGGAAACGTTGCCAGTTCCGCTCGAATCGCTTGCACCACGGCTGCCATGTCCGCGTCAGCGGCGGCATTGGCAGACAGCACCATACGGCGGCGGCTGTTTTCGCGCACAATCTGGTTGGGGCCGCTGCTGTCTTCGATGCTGGCAATTTGCTGCAAGGGGATGTAACCGGAGTGGGTTTCCACCAATAAGTTGCGTAAGCCGTGGGCAGTGCGGTCAGCGTCTTGCAGGCGAATCACTACGTCGGCACGGCGATTATTGTCCAGCACTTGGGCAACGGTTGCGCCATTGGCAAGGGTTTCGAGTGCCTGATTGATGCTGGCAGGGGTAACGCCGTATTGCTGCACTTTGCTGTAATCCACCCGTACCTGCAATTGCGGGATGCGCACTTGCTTTTCGAGCTGCAAATCGACCACGCCGGGAATCGCCGCCAAGCGGGTTTGCAGTTCTGTTGCCAGACTGCGCAAGGTGTCGGTGTCATCGCCAAACACTTTCAAGGCAATTTGCGCCCTGACTCCAGAGAGCATGTGATCCAGACGGTGCGAAATCGGTTGCCCGATATTGACGGAAGCCGGAATCACCGCCAAGCGCGTGCGGATGTCCGCCAATACCGCATCACGTCCCCGTTCTGACGGTTCCAGATCCACATCAATTTCACTGGAATGCACTCCTTCGGCGTGTTCATCCAATTCGGCGCGTCCGGTACGCCGCCCGACCTGTTTCACCTCCGGCACTTGCAGCAACAGGTTTTCTGCCAGCGTACCAATGCGGTTGGATTCCGTCAGCGAAATGCCCGGTTGCAACATCATGCTGATCGTCAACGTACCCTCATTGAACGCGGGCAAGAACGCACGCGGGAAAAACGGAATGCTGGCAATAGCGATCAACACCACGATCAACGCGCCGCTGAGCAAGAGCCTGACGTGACGGAATGACCAATACAGCACGTGGGTGTCGAGGCGTTTGAGGAAGCGGACTAGCGGGGAGTCGTGGTAGTCCCGTAGGGGCGGTTCGCGAACCGCCCCTACCCCCAACAAGTAATAGCACAGCACCGGAGTCACCGTAACTGCCACCCCCAGACTCGCCAGTATCGACACAATGTAGGCAACGCCCAGCGGTGTAAACAACCGTCCCTCAATCCCCGCCAGAAAGAACAGCGGCACGAATACCAGCACCACAATCAGCGTGGCATACACCACCCCGGAACGCACTTCTTTTGATGCTGCTGCAATCACCTGCAAGGCAGGCAACGGTTGTGGTCGCAAGGCATTTTGGCGCAGGCGGCGCAGCACGTTTTCCACATCCACCACCGCATCATCCACCAGTTCGCCCAAGGCAATCGCCAAACCGCCCAGTGTCATGGTATTGACCGACAAGCCAAACGCATGGAACACCAACGCTGCCGCCAACAATGACAGCGGGATGGCAGTCAAGGAAATCACGGTGGTACGCACATTCAGTAGGAATAAAAACAGCACAATCACCACCATGATTGCCCCGTCAAGCAAGGCTTCTTCCACATTGTTGATGGCGGCTTCAATGAAATTGGCTTGCTTGAACAGCAGGTTGTCCGCCTTGATGCCCGCTGGCATATTGCGGTTGAGTTCTGCCAGTGCCGCTTCCACTTCGCTGGTCAGTTTGACCGTATCGACACCGGGTTGTTTTTGTACCGACAGGATAACCGCAGGCTTGCCCATGAAGCTGGCTTCCCCGCGTTTCACTCCAGCGGCAAATTCCACTTGCGCCACCTGTTGCAGCAAAATCGGCACGTCGTCACGATGCGCTACCACCAGTTGTTGCATGTCTTCCAGCCGAGTAGTGCGCCCGATATTGCGGATCAGGTACTCCTGTGACTGTGATTCCAGAAAGCCGCCGCTGGTATTGCTGGCAAAGCCGTGCAGCGTCGTTTGTAACTGATTAAGACTGATTTGCAAGCGTTCCATGTTCGCCACATCCGGGGTAATGCGGTACTGGCGCACTTCACCGCCCATCGGGATCACTTGCGATACCCCCGGAATCCCCAGCAAGCGCGGGCGCACCACCCACTCCGCCAAATCCCGCACCTCCATCGGGGAAAGGGATCCATCTCCAGCCTGTCCCGAAGAAACCCCTCCTAACCTCCCCTTATCAGGGGAGGGATAAGATACGGAGTCCGTCTTGGCTCCTCCCCTGATAAGGGGAAGCGGAGGAGGGGTTTCTTCGATTGTCATCGCCACCAGCAAAATTTCCCCCATGATCGAACTGATCGGCGACATTTGCGGCACAACCTCGGCAGGCAACTGGCTGCTGACTGCCCCCAGCCGTTCGGAAACCTGCTGGCGGTTGCGGTAAATATCCGTCCCCCAGCCAAATTCCACGTACACAATCGACAGCCCTACCCCGGAAACCGAACGCACTCGCGTCACGCCTTCCAAGCCGTTCATTGCCGTTTCCAGCGGGAATGTGACCAGTTGTTCGACTTCTTCCGGTGCCATGCCGTGTGCTTCGGTCATCAGGGTGACAGTCGGCTTGTTGAGGTCGGGGAATACATCCACCGGCAATTGCCGCAGGGTAAACAGCCCGTAGAGCAGCAA
This sequence comes from Thiothrix winogradskyi, assembly GCF_021650935.1. Classification (NCBI taxonomy): domain Bacteria; kingdom Pseudomonadati; phylum Pseudomonadota; class Gammaproteobacteria; order Thiotrichales; family Thiotrichaceae; genus Thiothrix; species Thiothrix winogradskyi. The sequence continues at coordinate 1,681,910 of NZ_CP091244.1, forward strand.
CAGTACGGCTCCCATGAGCACGAATAGCCGTTGTTTCAGGCTGACATCAATAATGGCATTAAACATGGTAGCCCCCTAGCGCACTTGCGACAGCAACGCCGCGCCGTTTGTCACCACACGGATGCTGCTGTTGGGCAAACCTTCGGTAATCACCAAGGTGTCAGCATCCAGCGTTTGCGCTTTGACCACATGAGAGGTGAAGCGTTCGGCAGCGGTTTTTACCCACACGGTTGGCTGTTGTTGGTTATTGTTGACCAAGCTGCTGGCGGGCACGGGTGTGCCTTGGATGGTGGTGCGGGTGTGTACGGTGAGTTTGAGGGGTTGGCCGATGGTGAGGGCAATTTCTCCTTTTTCTTCCACCTTAAAACGTAATGGGAGGGCTTGATTGCGGAGTTGTTGGCTGCTGCCGATGAAGTTGAGGGTTAAGGTTTGGGCGTTGAGGGTGGCGGTTGCGCCGGTGATTTGCGCGGCTAATGCGGTGTCGTAGGCAAGGGCTTCGACTTGCAAGCGTGTTGGGTCGATGATTTCAAACAGGACATCACCAGCATTGGCTTGTTGCCCCAATACTACTTTGACGCTGCTAATAATGCCGGACAGGGGCGCAAGCAGTGGTTGTGGCTGTTGCGCGAGGCTGCCTTGCAGGGCGTTAAGGCGGGCTTTGAGGGTGTCGGCGGTGTTGCGGGCGGCATCGACTTCCATTTGCGGGATAACCCCGACAATGCTGCTGAGCCGTGCGGCGTTTTTTTCGGCGAGTGCCAGTTCGGAACGGACTTCCGCGATCTTGTCTTGCTGGTCGCCCTTGTCGGTATTGCTGGCGGCGGGTTCGAGGATGGCGAGGGTTTGCCCTTTTTCCACGCGGCTGCCCAAGGTGGGGAAACCTTGTGGCGGGGCAAGCACGCGCCCGCCCAGGGTTGGTTGAATGATGGCACTGGCATTCGGGTCACTGACCACGACTCCGTTAAGGGTGATGCTGTGGGCAACGCTTTGCGGTTTGCCGATGGCAGTGCGTAAGTCGAGTATCTGCTGGGAGGCTTGTGGCATAAACACGCTGCCATCGCTCAAGCGGGTTGCTTGTGCTGCGCCGTTGCTGAACGTTAGCCTGCCAGCCAGCAAATCGTTTATACCTTTGGCTTGCACCGTTGCCAGTAATTCGTGTTTGTCCGCTTGCTGCAACCATGTGGCTTGTGTTTCACCGATGCCGTTGGTATCCGTTTGCAGCAGTAGCGTTTGTCCCTTGCTTTCCAACTCGATTTTGGCATTGGAAATAGGGGTGTTGTCACGGAAATGGCTGGCATACAGGGTGAGTTTGTCGTCATGAATGATGCCGAGCAGTTCCACGTCGGGTGAATTCAATTCCCAGCGTATCCCGCTGTTGGCGGGGGCGACGATGGGGGTAGGGGGGGCATCGTCGTGGCTGTGGTCTTCGCCACCATGCGCCAACGCGGGTAAAGGGAGGCTTGCCATACCCATGAGCAAGCAGCCGCTTAATACGGCAACTATTTGTTTTTTCATGATTTTTGTCCGGTACTGTAGGTCGAGCTTTAGCCCGACAAAAACAACGTTGGGAGAGGGTGTCGGACTGAAGTCCGACCTACAGTTCAGGCAATGGGGGGGCGGTAGGGTATGTCAGTGGGTTCTGGCAATGCTTGTAGGGAGAACATTGGCGGAATAAAACGGTGCGTTGGTAGCTCAGTAGGCAATACCGGCAGGCTTAAAATGAATTGTGCATGTTGGAGCTGGTCGCAATAGCAAGCATCAGCGCAGATTTGCCCGGCTTGCTGGGGCTGCTGTTTTTGCACTTCAAGGTGGCAATGATGCCCGGTGCTTGGTGCGTCGATCACCGTTGCCATTTGCGGCTGGGTTTGCACATGATGGCACACCATCGCCACTGACCAGACTGGCAAGGCAGCCATCAGCAGGATGAGGAATGTGACAAGGTGCTTGCGCATACGGCTAACGATCTACTGTTATGATAGTGATTTCCAATCTATCAGGATTTTCTGGTATGTGCAAAAAGCTTCAAAAATAATGGCTAATGCCGTTACAGTGTTTTAGGGGTATTGATCAAGCGCGGCACAATCTGGCGAACCACATCCATCGGCACGGCAAAACCAATCCCATCTGAACCTCCCGATAGGCTGTAAATGGCAACATTCACCCCAATAACCCGCCCGCTGCTGTCCAGCAAGGGTGCGCCGGAACTGCCGGGGTTAATGGCAGCATCGGTTTGGATCAAGTTGCCAATACCGCCGGTTTGTGGGTCGCCGAAATTACGCCCCAAAGCAGAAACGATACCAGAGGTGAAACTACGACCTAAATCGAAGGCATTACTGATGCTGTAAACGTGTTGCCCAATTTTCAAATCTTTGCTGCTATGGGTGAGAGCGGGGGAGGGCAGATTTGTGGTGTCACGCAGTTTTAAGACGGCTAAATCGTATTCGTTGTCCGAATTAACCACGTCAGCTTGCCGTGTACCTTGATTTTCAAAGCTGACGGTCAGGGTTTCATAACCAGAAACCAAATGTTGAGTGGTGACAATATGTCCTTTTGTATCCCAAAGGAAGCCAGTACCCGTGGCAATTTCCCCGAACGCATCCGGCTCTTGTTCCTCAGCGTGAATGCATACTACCGCTGGATTGGCACGATCATAGATGGCAATCGTTTGCTGTTCTTCAATGTGCAGCAAGAGGCTACAGCCACTTAGCATAAAGCCCAATAAAGCGATGATAAGCAGATTTTTTTTCATTGTGTGACCAGTGTTTTGGTTCCTAGGAATCGCAAGGGTAACACAAATGACACGCGGGTTAGTGTCGTAAATGTATCAAACGTTGCTAAAAAGTCACAGAGAAAACTAATGCGTGGAAATTTAACATGTTTTTGATTATTGCATTAATGATTGCGCTAATAGTGGCTTAAGGTTATGCACTGTTTCGGTACTTTTTGTGTTAGTATTGCCCCGCTTGACTACTTACTGATCTCCACTTGGTGGAAAGTCAGCAGCTACTCAGTAGTGGGCTTAAACTCTCCCCAATACTGAGTGGCTTTTTTATCCTGTTTCTTCAGTTACGTCAGGTGCCTGTTTTTCTTCTTGCACCATTTCAGCGGTGGATGGTGTGCCACCGAGTCCCGCCACTAAAGCACTGCCCAATAGCGCAGCGCACAATATAACAACGAATTTTGTATTCTCAGAAATATGCGGAAATACCACAGGGTAATGCTTGTATTTCATAAAACTCATTTCTCCAATAGTCGGCGAACTCCCCTCGAAAACAGAGGGAAGACCTTGAGTAAAGCAGTTAAATTGGCAAACTGCAAATTTTTTGGATGTGCCTAAGCAGGTGATTGGATGTATTCCGTTGGTTGATTTGCTTACAAATCCGTTAACCAATAAAACTGCAAGGGCGGAATCACCAACTCTTCCTTGAACATGGTAGGGCGTTCCCCCGAATATAAATCACGCACACTGGCATGACGGAAAAACGCCTTGCGCCCCAAATCCTCCAGATTCAGGTGTTGCGGATTGGCATCAAAATTTGCCACCACCAGCACTTTGTTCATCGGTTGGTGAATGTCGAAACGTGCAAACACAAACAAGTGTGGGTTGCCCACATCCAACAATTCGCGGTTATTAAAATCGGCAAATGCCGGAACTTCCTTGCGAATAGCGATGAGTTTTTTCAAGGCATTGAACAGACGAAATTCCAGCGTGCCGGGGGTATTGCGTAAATCGGCTTTATTCCAGTCGATACGCGGGCGGTGCGCCCAGCGGCTATCATTGGCTTTGGCGGGGTCATCCAGATAGGTGGTGTCGTTAAGTGTGCCGATTTCATCACCGTAATACAGCAATGGAATCCCACCGAACGCTAAAATCATGCCATGCAATAGCACAATGGTTTTGAGCGCGGCTTCCAAGGCTTTGGGGTCATCAGTTTGCAATGCCGTTCCCAGCCCTACCAAGGAAGCCAGTGACCCGGCAATGCGGGTATCGCCGGTTTTATCGTTATAGCCAAATGGCAAGCCCCGCGCAGGCGACCCGGCATAACGCCCGGTGAAATAGTCGATCAGAAATTGACGGTGAGCATAGGGTTCATAATCCACCGCACGGATGTCATTATCATCAAACCCCAGCCCAATATCGTCGTGGCAACGCACATAATTCAGCCAAGTGGCACGTTCCAGTTTATCCGGCAAACTTTTAATGCCTTGGGTGAGTAACTTGGCATTTTTGGTGGCGACCGCATCCCACAATAACGCCATGAAGGTGGCGTTATAAGCAATTTCGCATTCCTTGGCATTAATCGCATCCTCGCCGAAATACTTGATGATTTCTACCGGCGCAACAATCGCCTCGGCAATGAACAGCACACCGGGGGCGGTCACTTGGCAGCAATCCTTGAACAGTTGCAACAACAAATGGGCTTCGCGCTCATTCTGACAAATGCTCCCAATTTTTTTCCACAGAAACGCCACCGCATCCAGCCGCAGAATATCCACGCCGTGATTCGCCCAATACAAAATAATGTCGAGCATTTCAATGAAAACGGCGGGGTTGCTGTAATTCAAATCCCATTGGTAGCTGTTGAAGACTGTCATTACCCACTTGCCCATGTCTTCATCCCAGGTGAAGTTTCCGGGGGAGTTTTCCGGGAAAACTTCCGGCATGGTGCGCTCAAACATATCCGGCACTTCGCGGTTATCGAATATGTAGTAGTAATCCTGATGCAAAGGGCAGCTTGCTTTGGCTTGCTTTGCCCATTCGTGTTCGTTGGATGTGTGGTTTAATACCACATCGAGTGTCAACAAGATGCCGCGTTTGCGTAACTCGTCTGCCAGTGTTTGCAAATCAGCCAATGTGCCAAAGCGGCTATCAATCTGACGGAAATCACTGATCGCATAGCCGCCGTCACTTGCCCCGCGTGGGCATTGCATCATGGGCATTAAATGCACCATGTTGACCCCCAATTCCTGAAAGTAATGCACCCGTTCCGTCAAATCGGGAAGGTTTTGGGCGAAGCCATCGGCATAAAGTGCCATGCCGACCCATTGTTGGCTTAAAAACCAGTTATGGTCTTTTTCACGTTCCAGATCGGATTCGCGCAGGTGGTTGGGGCGCAAGACGTATTGCCGCGCCATCGTTTCCACCAAGCACTGCATCTGGGCGCGGTAATCGTCGCGTTTGCCATACAACACGGTAAACAACGAGTGTATCGCGTAAAAATTTGCCCCCAGGCGGGTATAAAAATGCCGCAAGCCTTCGCCTTTAATGCTGGGGTCAAGCTCAATCAGAATGTCATTGAGCAGGGAATGGGAGACTTGTTCGTACATGGGATCTCAGAATGTCAATTGCCATGCGTCAATAAACGGCTGGTAAAACGCCATCGAACGGGTTGTTGCCCCACGCAAACCCACCACCGCACTGGCAAATTGTTGGGCGCGTTGCACAGTTTGCGCCATTCCCCAGCCGTTTAACAAGCCCAACAGCACCACGCTGCTGACGGCATCGCCCGCACCAACGGTATCCACAATGTGGGTGGTGTGTTCCGGTGCAACGTGCCAGCGTTCCCCACTGGCGGCGATTGCCATTGCCCCCGCCGCTCCTTGGGTGAGAATCAGGTATTGCAATGCTGAATCAGCAAACAACTGCTGGATTTGTGCTTCGGTGTCGGCGGCTTGCGGGATGAGGGTTGCCAATTCATCGGCATTGAGTTTGAGGTACGTGGCATGGCGTAACAGCGGCGCAATGCTTGGGGCATCCCACCAGGGCGCACGCAGATTAATGTCAATAAAACGCGGTAATTCAGGCTGTTGTGACAGATGTTCCCAAGTTGTGCGAGAAACTGGCTGCCGCAAGGCTAAACTGCCGTGATACAGCAGGGCATTGGCGGGTAACGCGGGTAAATGTTCTTGGCGAATAAAATCCCATGCACTGTCTGGCACAATTTCATACTGCGGTTCACCGTCGTGAAACTGCACATCCACCACACCAGTAGGGTGATGCGGGTCAAGTTGCAACCCGCTTTGATCCATGCCCCATGCCTGCATCGCGGCTTGCAATTGTTCACCCAAGGCATCCTTACCGACACAGGACAGCAACAGCGGTTGTTGCCCGAAAGCCTGTAAATGCCAAGCCACATTAAACGGTGCGCCACCGAGAACAGATGTGCCATCCGGGAAGCGATCAAACAGCACTTCCCCGAAAATCAACGGGCGTAAGCGGGGGGCGGATATTGTTGAGTTTGCTGTCATGGGGATAACTCCAATTGGGAGGTTAATGAGAAGCAAATTTCTTCGTAGGCTATTTACGCTGTTGGTTTTGATTTTACCGCGATAGAAACCGTTTCTACGCCTAATCGTTTGAAGTCATCGCTATTGTTAGTGGCAACGCTCATCCCATTCACCAAAGCGGTCGCTGCAATGATTGCGTCAGGTGTCTTGGTTTTGAATTGCTGACGCAGCAAGGTGGTTTTTTCTGCGATTTCATCACTTAAGCCCAAGACTCTGGCTTTACTGATAAAGGTTTTGGCTTTTTCGTACAGTTCGGCATCCGTAGCAAAGCGACTCCAGCCCAGAAACTCAATCTTGGTGATGATGGAAATATTGAAGCTGGTTGCTAACAGTGTGTGAATCCCTTCATCGTCCGTCATGCCGTTGAAGTAATAAATAATGATATTGGTATCAAGCAAAGATGGCATCATTGCCACCCTTCGCGCATATCTGCCAGATAAGCATCCACTTCCTGCCGGGAACTGTGGGCAACCCCGAAAAACTGGCGAGGGTTGAACGGTTGGGGATCTGGCGGGGATTGCAAGGCAATGCCGTCTTCTTTTGCCAATTGTTCCAGCAATAATTGTACGAGTCGGAATTTATCGGCATGGGGCAGGGAAATCACACTGGGTAGTATTTCTGCGATTGACATAACACGGTTTCCTGTTGGTGAGTCCTCAAGAGTTGCTCTCAGTATAGCGGTCTGGTAGTAGCACATCCATATTAAACGGTGAGTCACCGAAACTCCAATGGGGCAAGAATCTCAGGGTGGTAATGCGCAATGCCTTCCAGAATACCGGCGGCGTAATGCCCGTTCATGCCTGCCCAGCCACCTTGCGCGAGATAAAGGGCATCGACAACACCGCTCAAACGGCTCATTTGCAGGGCTTCGCGCTTCAATTCCGCGCTGGCATTGTTGACCAGCACCGCCGGAATCGGGCTGACCAGCACCGGCAAATCATTGCCACTGTCACCGGAAAACACCGTTTGTTGCAGGCTGAAACCTTGTTGTGCCATCAGAAATTCAATCGCGTGACGCTTGCTGGCACGGGCGGGCAAGATGTCGAGCAAACCGATATTGGCAGGCTCATCAATGCTCCAGATTAAACTGGCACGAATACCGTGTGTGGACAAGCGCATTTGCACCTCATCAATGACCCGCTGGTGGTTAAGCGCAAGGTCGAGGTAATAGCTCAGTTTGTAGGTGTTTTGCTTGCTGGCTTCCTGCAAGTGCAACAGGGGGAAATCCTGCAATAACGCTGCCAGTGCTGCACGGCTATGCCCGTTCCAGTCGGGGGCAATGTGGTTTGCCCATGCGTCCCACGCTTGCCAGTCCCATTGGTCACAGGTGTAGATAGTTGCGCCCACATCCCCCAGCACAAAGTCGGGTAAGGGCAGGTCGTAGGTGTGAATGGCATCACGCACCAGTGATTGATCCCGCCCGCTGACATACGCCAAGGTAATATTGGGCAATGCCGCCAGTTGCCGGAAATAGCGCCGCGCGCGTGGCGATTCTGGCTCTGCACCATTGGGGATCAGGGTGCGGTCAAGGTCAGTGCAAATCAGTAAGGGTTGCTTGGGTGTCATGCGCTGACCTCACAACTTTGGAAAAACTGGTAATGCTCAATCGCTTCCAAAATGCCATCAGCATAGGGGCGAGTGGCAAAAAAGATATTTACCCCTTCTTGCACCAGTTCGGACAATTCCTCATGGTGACGGTTAGCCACCACTACTGCCAGCGTATTGCCGCGCAACATATCGGCATCTGCGCCTGAACCACCCGCCGCGAGAATGCGTTCCAGCGGAATATCACGTTGATCGGCAACCCAGCGCAATGCCAGCCCTTTGGAAGCGCGTACTGGAATAATATCCAGAAATTGCCCAAACGATTGCACGACATTGACGGCTTGCCCTTCTTGATGCAACAGGCTGTTAAGCTGCTGAAGATCGGGGGCAATTTCTGGGTTAATAAAATAGCTGATTTTGAAGCGGCTTTGATCGCGCTTGGCTTGTGGTTCCAGCCCCGGTAGCCCATCCAGCACCCGGCGGATAATGCGCGGATTCCACAAGTGATCAATATGGCGTTCCCACGCGGTATCGGGGAAGAGATTCGGCGCGTAATAAATTTCTGTGCCTAAACTGGTGATCAGCACATCCGGCAAGGGAATGCGGTGGCGTTTCATGAGCTGGATCGCCGCATCCAGCCGCCGCCCGGTGGCAATGCCAAACAACACACAGCGGCGATTGTCTTGCAAAGCCGTGAGGAAGGGCGCGAGTGCTTCCGGCTTGCCCAACAGGTTTTGGTCGAGGTCAGAAAACAGGGCGCGGTCATGGTGCAATTGCTTGCGGCGTTTGAGGGTTACAGGAGGAGGTGTTTCGGCAGCGGCAGTTGCTTCGGTACGTGCCATCAGGGGGCGCAATTCCGCCAAGTATTTTTCCACATGCGCTTGCCAAGAATAATGGTGGCGTACACCCTGTAAACCCTGTTGCGCTAACGTTTCCCACGCTTGTTGGTCGCTGGTTAATACTTGCAACAATTTGGCAGCCATATCGGCACGATCCAGCGGGTTAATCAGATAGCCGTTGCGGCAGTTGCCAATAATATCCGTGGGGCCGCCGTCATCGGTTGCCACAATCGGTAAACCACTGGCAGCGGCTTCGATCAGGGTTAGCCCGAACGGTTCGGTGAGCGCAGGGTTGATGAATACGCCTTTGCTGGCAGCCGCCAGCCGGTACAAATCCGGCACATCGTGGGCTTGGTGATGTTTAGGGTAGGCGACTTTGCCATACAAATCGTATTGGTCAACCGTGAGTAAAATGTCGCTGAGAACTTCCTGCGCTCCGCTGTCAAGATCGCGGATGTCATCACGATTGCCTGCCACAATTACCAGATTCGCCAATTGCTGAAGTTCGGGGGATTCGCCGTAGGCACTCACCAATTCCACAATATTCTTGCGCGGGTCAGGGCGTGACAGTGCCAGAATCATGGGTTTGTCTGGCTGCGTCAGGAAACGTGCCAGTTCAGCCTGCATCGGGCTTGCGGGTGAGTCGGTTTGCGGCGGGTAAAATTGCTGTAAGTCTGTTCCCGGCGGAATCACCCGCATGTGTTCGGGGCGGTAATGGTCATACAGGGCGTATTGTTCCTGTACTTCCTGTTGGGTGCTGGTGATGACCCGTTCGGCAACACCGAGGGTGGTTTCTTCGGCTTCAATGCGGCGGGTAATGTGGTAACGGGTTTCGAGGGCTTCTTTGCTGTGACCGGCGGCGAGTAACTGACGGCGTTTGCTGCGCCCCAAGGAATGCCCGGTATGCACCAGCGGAATGCCGAGTAAACTGGTAAGGCGTACCCCGACATAACCGGCATCGGCGTAATGGCTGTGGAGGATGTCGGGCAAACGCGCTTGCTGTTTAAGGTATTCCAGTGTGGAATCGGCAAAGCTGTCGAGCGAATCCCAGAGTTGTTCTTTGGGAATATAGCCCGCTTCGCCGCAGTCAATGCGCACGATTTGGACATTATCACTGAGTGTTTCGCGAGGTTGAGCATAATCGGCACTCACTGCCGGGTCATCAACGCGGCGGGTGAGCAGGTCAACCCTGCCCACCTGCGCATTCGCACCCAAAGCACGCGCCAGCTCCACCAGGTATTTGGTTTGTCCGCCGGTATCCGCATCGCGCCCTAATTCGAGGTTATGCCCGCGAATCAGACCGTGAATACTCAACAGGACAATATACGGTTGATGGTCATCTGGGGTCATGGGTTCAGCACTCCCCTTCCAGCTCGGTGAGAATTTCCTGACGGTGCGCAATCATGTCGGCGTATTCTGCCTCGTAGAAAAACTGCTTTGCACCAAACGCTGGTTTAAGGTGATTCAGCCAAGTCGCCTGTTCATCGTACTTGGCAAAAAATGGCTTTTGCACCCACTGGGGATTGCGTCCTTGAATAAACCGTAGCACGAATACTTTTTCACCGCGAATTTCCGCTACCCCTTGAATCTCGATTTTACCGGGGCTGGCACTCATGGAAGGGCCTCGCGCCGTACGCGCTAAACCAGAGACTCGTCGCATTGCGGTGCGGTAAATTTCCCATGCCTTGGCAAGCGGCACTTCAAAGTAATGCTGTGCGCCGGTATCACGTTCCACAAACATGTAGTACGGCACAATGCCCAAACGCACTTGTTCACGCCACATTTTCGCCCAAACTTCAGCATCAGCATTGATGTGATTGAGTACAGGGCCTTGGCTGCGGATGACCACGCCGGTATCCCGCAGACGGCGAATGGCTTCACGTGCGATTGGGGTATCCAGTTCACGCCAGTGGTTGTAATGCGCCATGATCGCGACATGCTTGCCCGCTTTGACCAAGGATTCCAGTAAACGCAATAAATCATCCGCATCCGGGTCGGTGACAAAACGTTGAGGCCAGAAACTTAATGACTTGGTGCCAATGCGCACGGTTTGCACATGTGCCAGTTCCGGCTTGAGCAGGCCGCGCAAATACGGCTCAAAATTGGCAGTTTTCATCACCATCGGGTCGCCACCCGTGAACAGAATGTCGGACACTTGGGTGTGGTGTTTGAGGTAACGCAACAGTTCATCGGATTCCTTGCTGGCAAAGCGCAAATCTTTGTCGCCCACAAATTGCGGCCAGCGGAAACAGAAAGTGCAATACGAATGGCAGACTTGCCCTTGGCTGGGGAAAAACAGCACGGTTTCGCGGTATTTATGCTGCAAGCCCTGCACACGTTCGCGATGGAAAATCGGAACATTCAGCTCCATTTGTCCGGCAGGGTGGGGGTTGAGTTTGGTGCGCACCATTTCGACTGCTTGCGCCAATTGTTCGGCGGGGGCTTGGCGTTTCATTAAATCGGCAATCAGGCTGAAATCGTCCTCTGCCAGCATTTCCCGTTGCGGGAACAGTAGGCGGAACATTGGATCATCGGGAATATTTCCCCAGTCGATTAGGTTTTCCAACACGTAATCATTGACGCGGAACGGTAATACATTAGCAATTACCTGCATATCGAAACGCATGTCAGCGGGTAATGCCTGCACTTGTGGGATACGTTCTAGATGCCGAGCAGCATACACCTTGAACGGTTTTTGATGGTCAGAAGCCAATAATTGATTGGCAGTCATTTTAATAGGTTGTGTCATAACAACTCTCCTCTGCGTGATGCCCGTTGATGAATGGGCACTTGAAAGCAAACAGATACAGGTTGTGAGCCAGTATCCGGCGAAAGACACGCACTTATGAGGGAGTAAGCTCAGTGCGTGCCGAAGGAACGGGGGTAGGATATTAATGCACGAAAAGAGTGCATTAATTGATAGTGATTGATGTTACCACATTGAATGGTGTTATGCAGGGTGTAAATTATTCAATTCTTGCGGGCGTGTGTGTTTGCTACCATTTCCGCCAACTCGCGTTCCACTGCTTCGTCCAGCACAATGTCACCCTTGGTAACGCCCGCCATTGGGTCGTTGTAAACGCTGGTGTCTAACTTGCCTTCGCTTTTCGCCACAATCACCGATACGGCTGCGTCACCGGACACATTCACAGCGGTGCGAATCATATCCAGCAAGCGATCAACGCCCAGAATCAAGCCGATACCTTCCACCGGCAAGCCGACTTGCACAAACACCATTGACAGCATAATCAGCCCCACACCCGGCACACCGGCAGTGCCAATCGAAGCCAATACCGCCATGGCAATCACCAACATGTAATCGCTGGTGCTCAGGTCAACACCGTAGACATGCGCAATAAACACGGTTGCCACGCCTTGCATTATCGCCGTGCCATCCATATTGATGGTTGCGCCAAACGGCACGGTGAACGAAGCAACAGAGTTGTTGACTCCCAAGCGTTCGGTGACAGTACGCAAGGTGACAGGAATGGTGGCGTTGGAACTGGCAGTGCTAAAAGCGAAGACCTGCACATTGCGCATCTTGCTGATAAAGCGCAGCGGGCTAAGTCCCGTGAGTACTTTCAACAGCAGCATCATCGTGCCGAACAGGTGGAACATCAGTGCGGCGACCAACACCAGCACATAACCAATAAGGACGCTGAGTAATTCAAAACCCAGTTCCGCCATTGCTTTGGCAATCAGTGCGAACACGGCGTAGGGGGCGGCTGCCATCACAATGCTGACCATTTTCATCATGACTTCGTTGGCGAGTTCCGCGCCTTCAATCAGTGGTTTGGCTTTTTTGCCGACCATCAGAATGCTGATCCCGGCGAGAATCGCGAAGAAAATCACCTGCAACATTTCGCCATTCGCCATTGCATTAATCGGGTTGGTGGGGACGATATTGGTGAATACGTCCAGCAGCGGCGGAGCATCTTTGCCGGTGAAAGCAGCATCCGTACTGGCTTGCATCCCTTGCCCGATGCCTGCGGTCAGCGCGAAAATAACGGCAGTGGCGACGGCTATCGCGGTGGTGAATAAATACAAACCGAAGGATTTCGCCCCGACGCGCCCCAAGGTGCTGAGGTTGCCAATGCCGCAAACGCCGCAAATCAGCGAGAACAATACCAGCGGTACAACCAGCATTTTCAGCGCATTGATGAACAAGGTGCCGACGGCTTTGAATAAACCATTGACGATGTATTCATTCACAAAACTGCCAGCGGCATTTAACCCGCTGACATTGAGGAGTAAGCCGACGGCAATGCCAAGTAACATGGCAATGACGACTTGGGCGGTGAGTGATGGTTTGGTTTTGGGCATTCGTGCATCCTCGCTGATGGTGTAGAGTCTTGGAGGTTAGCACATAGTGGTATTTCGATTTATCCGTAATGTTTCCGGCAAGGTTGGAAATGCTACCTAGCTACACGTAATACAACACCAGCGAAGCCACCAACATCACCGCTACCCACAACACCATCGCGCCACTTGGCCATGTCCGTGCCAAAATTCCCTGTGGCCCGTGATGGCGGTGCAAACGCTGGATGAATCCCGTCACCCCGCCCCGTACCTGCATTTCCAGCCGGTCAAACACCTTGCCGGTTTTGACGCTGAATTCATCGCCCACCACTTTGGAAAAACGGCGGTAGAACCAGTCAAAATCCAGGCTAATGGTCAAAGTACGCTTCATCATCGGTAGCAACACAAAGAACGCAAACCCGGCAAACAACAGCAACTGGAATTGCGTTACCAGATGGTCAACGGTATACGGCTGATAATCTACCGCATAGGGCAGAATGCTATACAACGCTTGCGGATACACCCCAATTGCAATGCACAGGAACGAAAACAACCACATTGCCCAACGCATATTCGCTGCCGGATCAGGTGGGCGCATTCCCGAATCTTTCTGGAAAAACACAAACCAAGGGAATTTGATCCCCGCGTGCAGGAATACCCCCGCTGATGCCGCCAGCAACATAAACCACACGAACACCAGCCCCTCGTAAGCGGCTGCTGAGGTTTCCAGCGATTTGGTTACAAACCCGGAAGTAAATGGGAACGCCGAAATCGCCAATGCGCCAACAATGCCATTGATCGCCGTCACCGGCATACTCTGGAACAAGCCGCCCAACTCAGTACACTTGCGCTTGCTGGTCATGAGCAACACACTGCCAGCCGACATGAGCAGCAACGCTTTGTAAATAATGTGGGCGAAAGCGTGTGCCGCCGCGCCATTCAACGCCATTTCCGAGCCAATCCCAATGGCTGTCACCATGAAACCGACCTGATTGACAATGCTATACGCCAAAATGCGGCGCATATCGTTTTCCAAGAGTGCGTAAATAATCCCGTAGAACACCATGTACAACCCGATGTAAATCAGGATTTCGGTACCGGCGAAGCCCACCAGCAGCACGAATACTGCCGTTTTGGTGGTAAATGCCGACAGGAATACCATGCCGCTGGGGCTGGCTTCCGGGTAAGCATCCGCAATCCACGCCGACAACGGCGGCGCACCGGCATTCACCAAAAAACCTGCCAAAATCAGCCAAGTGGCGACGCTATCCGCCTGCATCGCGGTAAATGCGGTCGAACCGGTTTCAAACACATACGCCACAATCCCGCTCATTAGCACCACGCCGCCCAACAGATGCACCAGCAAGTAACGGATACTTGCCTTATACGCCTTGGGATTAGCTGCCGTGTTTGCCCACAGCACCATCGTGGAACCCAGTGCCATCATTTCCCAGAAAATGAACAGCGTGATTAAATCGCCCGCAAACGTCACCCCAATTGCCGAACCAGCATATGCAAACGCCGCACTCAATTCGGTCAAGGTAGCCGTTTTCAGCGCGTACAAACCACCCGCAAACGCCATAATCGAAAATATCGTGGCAAACAGTCTGCCCTCGGCGGTCGAATTCACCGGCTGCAAGCTGTAATCCAGAAACGCAATCTGCACGTGATTGCCATCAGGAATCAGCCACACCAACGCCAGCGTCAGCAAGGGCAGGGTCAGCACCAAGGCAGCGCGTAACTTGCCTTCCACCAAGGGCAGCAAAAACGCGCCAATGATTAACACCAGCCCCGGTGGTAACAGAATTGAGCCAAGCATTTCAGTCATCGTAATAGGTATCCTTGCGCTTGAGGAAAATGCCCAGCAATTTCGCCCCGACTACCATTGCGGTACAAGTCAAAAAGCCATACCACGCGAAAAAGCCCCAAGTGGCATCAATGCCAATGCCTTGCTGCTCGAAGTGGGGGTGATGATGCACAAAAAATTCCGGCAATACCGCCAGCACCAGAATCGCTATCTGGATTCCCCATAAGGTTGGCAGGTTTTTCTTGCGATACAGCCAATGTTTATTGGATTCGTTATCCATTAACGCACCTCCACGCCAATCTGTTGCGCCAGAGCCAGCGGTATATCAGGGAACAAAAACAGCAAAAAGGTCAACGCAGCAGTAATGCACAGTGCCAGCACTGCCGGGAACGGGGCTTCGCCATGATCCTTACCACCCGGTTGTTCCTCTTTGAAAAATGCCGCAAAAATAATGGGCAGAAAATACGCCGCATTCAGCAAGGTCGACACCACAATTGCGCCCAATGCCAGCCATTGTTCGGTCTGGAACGCGCCCATTACGATATACCACTTGGAAATAAAGCCCACCGCAGGCGGCACACCAATCATCGACAATGCGCCGAGGGTAAACGCTGCCATTGTCCAGGGCATTCGTTTGCCGATGCCGTCGAGTTGTCCAACTTCGGTTTTTTTGCTGGCGGTATAAATGGCACCCGCCGCAAAGAACAAGGTAATTTTGCCGACCGCGTGCGCCACAATGTGCAACGCCGCCCCGACGATGGAAATAGGGGCAAGGATAGCCGTTGCCAATACCACGTAACCGAGTTGCCCGATGGTGGAATATGCCAGCCGCCGCTTGAGATTATCCTGACGCAAGGCAATTAATGAGGCGAGCACCACGGTAAATGCTGCGACGTACAGCAACCATTCCACATTCGGCAAGGTTTGCAGCGTATCCAGCCCGAATATGTACATGACGATTTTCACCACGCTGAATACCCCGGCTTTCACCACTGCTACCGCGTGCAGCAAGGCACTGACTGGCGTGGGTGCTACCATCGCCGCAGGCAACCAACGGTGAATCGGCATGAGTGCTGCCTTACCAATCCCGAACATAAACAGGAACAGCAACACCAGCAGCAAGCCGCCTTCCAGCTTACCGGACAGGATGCCGCCGGGGACAAAATCCAATGTGCCGCTGACTTGCCATGTCCAAATAATCGCAGGCAATAGCAAGCCTATCGAGGTGGTAATCAAAATGCCCAGATACACCCGCCCGGCTTGCATGGCTTTTTCCGTGCCTTTATGTGCTACCAGCGGGAAGGTCGAAAGCGTCAATACTTCGTAGAAAATGAACAGCGTCAGCAAGTTACCCGCAAACGCAATCCCCAACGCGGCGGTAATTGCCACTGCAAAGAAGAAGTAAAAGCGTGTCTGGTGTTTTTCCTGGTTGCCACGCATATAGCCGATGGAATACAGCGAGTTGATCGGCCACAAAAACGCTGCCACCGCCGCAAATAACATTCCTAAGGGTTCGAGTTTGAACGCAAGGCTCAAGCCCGGCAACACTTCCAGCAAGGTCACGCTAGGGCGTTGCCCCGCTAACACTGCCGGAATCAAACTGAATACCACCAGCAATACCGCGATGGCGGTGGTCAAGGTCACGCCTTCGCGCACATTCGGGAAACGCCCGCTTAACAGAATCCCCACCCCACCCAACAGGGGCAGGATGAGAGCCAACAGCATGAGTTGTTCGGATGACAGCCCCAACATCATGGCGCACCTCCCAACAAGCTAGTGGCAGCGGCTTGGGCAATGCCAACCGTCAAATCGGTTTGCACCCCGAAATACACATTGGCAAGCACCAGCAACCACGTCGGAATCAGCATCCCCAACGGGGCTTCTTTGACCGGCTTGGCATCAGCGGGGCGTTCCTTGAAATATGCTGCTTCCACCACGCGCCAGATGTAAATCACTGCCAATAGCGAAGCCACCAGAATCGCCACGGTCAACGGCCACCAGCCGCGTTCCAGCGTCGCCAGAATCAAATACCATTTGGAAATGAAACCCACCGTCAGTGGCACGCCAATCAGGCTCAAACCACCTGCCACAAATGCCGCCATTGTCCACGGCATTTGCTTACCCAACCCTGCCATGCTGTCAACGGTGGCAACCCCGACCCGCAGGCAGATTGCCCCCAACGCCATGAACAACGCGCCTTTCATCAGGGCGTGATTAAACAAATGCAGCAAGGTCGCGGTCAAGCCGGTGACATTTACCAGCGCAATCCCCAACAGGATATACCCCAGTTGCGCTACCGACGAATACGCCAACATGCGTTTCACATCTTGCTGGAAAATTGCCACGACCGAGGCAAACACCATCGCCGTGACTGCCAGCGGCAGGAACAGGTATTGCACCTGCATCGCCTCAAACACAAACGCTACGCCGAAAATCGTCAGCAGGAAACGCAGCAGTACATACACCGCGACCTTGGTAGCCGTTGCCGCGAGGAATGCCGAAGCCACTGACGGCGCATACGCATACGCATTCGGCAACCACAAATGCAGCGGGAACATTGCCATTTTCAAACCTATCCCCACCACGATGAACGCCAATGCCGCTTGCATGGTGCGCGACGATTGTACGTCCACTAAACGTGCTGCCAAATCCGCCATATTCAGCGTGCCGGTCAGCATGTACAGCAAGCCAATGCCAATGAGGATAAAGGTTGCGCCGATTGTCCCCATAATCAGGTATTGGAATGCTGCTGTCAGTGCCCGCCGGTCTTTCCCCAAACTAATCAGGGTGTAACTGGATAGGGATGAAATTTCCAGCAAGACAAACACATTAAAGGCATCGCCGGTAATGGTCATGCCCAGCAAGCCCGCCAAACACAATAGCATTGCGGTGAAAAACAGCGTCTGTTGTTTGGCTGGAATTTCTTTTTGCACACTGTGCCAAGCATACGGAAACACCACAGCGGCAATCCCGCTGACAATCAGCAGCACAAAGGCATTAAGGCGATCCACGTTATAGGCAATGCCCCACGGCGGTTCCCAGTTACCGATATTGTATTGCAACAGCGTACCGTCACTGACTTGCAGCAACAGCAATACCGCCATTGCAAAGGTCAGCCAACTGACCAAGGTGGCAAACAGCCAAGCCAGCCGAGGTTTTATCAAGAGATAACAGAGGGGGGCTGCCAGCATCGGCACGACCACTTGTAACACCGGCAGATGCGGGTAAAACGCGAAGGTTTCCATCATGCGTCAGCATCCTTTGCGAGGATTTCATCTTCCTCGATCGTGCCGTAAGCCTCCTTAATGCGGATAACCAAGGCTAAGCCCAATGCGGTGGTGGCAATGCCGACCACAATCGCGGTTAAGATCAACACATGCGGCAAGGGGTTGGAATACACCACCGGATTAGCGGCTTGTTCGGCGGTTTGGGTCACGACAATCGGCGCAGTACCGCCAATGATTTTGCCCATCGAAATATAGAGGATAAAAACAGCGGTCTGGAAAATATTCAGCCCGACGATTTTCTTGATCAGATTGTCACTGGCGATGACCGCATAAAAGCCGGTCATCATCAGGAAAATTACCACCCAATAATTGTAATGCCCCAAAAACTGGTCAAACAGATTCATGTCTGGTTATCCTCCTGTGCTGCATTGTCTGCGTTACCGCGTCCGCCGAAAGCAAAAAAAAGCAGCATCATCACCGCCGCAACCGTCAAGCCAACCCCGAATTCAATGATAATAATGCCCATGTGTTGCCCGTGTACCGGGTCATGCGCCAATACGTTGTAATCGAGGAATTTGCCGCCTTTCAGTAACGCCACCACGCCAACCCCGCCATAAATCAGCACGCCCAACGCCGCCAGCGGGCGCAGTAACCAAGGGGGAGCCAAGGCACGGGCAGATTCCATCCCGAATGCCAGCCCGTAAAGGATAACACCCGCTGCAAAAATCACCCCCGCCTGAAAGCCACCACCGGGGCCATATTCACCGTGGAATTGCACATACAGCGCGAATAGCAGCACAAATGGAATGAGCGGTTTAACCGCCACCTGCAAAATCGGGCGCGGCGGTTTGCAGCCGGTATCCTGCGGCGGGCTAAACACGTATTTCCGCCCCACACCGAGTAATGCCAGCACGCCCACCAATGCGGTGAAAACTACTGTCACTTCCCCCATCGTGTCGTAGCCGCGATAGCTTGCCAGCACCGATGTCACCATATTGGGAAGGCCGACCTCCTTGGGCGATTCCTCGATGAAACGCGGCGCAACGTGTTGATGGATGGGGTCATCTGGGCTACCAAACGGCGGCATATCCCACGTTCCCCACACCAGCATTGCGCCTGTTACCGTCACCACCAACAGCGGCAATAACGGGTTGTGTTTTGAACGCTGTTTGCGTTGCCGAGTAATTGCCAGCGTCGATAACATGAGGATGGTGGAAACGCCCGCCCCTACGGCAGCTTCGGTGAATGCTACATCCACCGCATCCAACGCCACAAAGATGCTGGCAGATAAGAGGCTGAAAATGCCGAACAGCATAATAATCGCGAACAAACTGTGCAGGCGCACTACCGTTACCGCCGTGATAGCTAACATTGCCAGCAAGGCTATATCAATTAGGAATTCGATGACTCAGCCCTCCCGGTTGTCGCTTGCTTGCCCAATAGCGGTTGTAAATTGCCCAAATGTGCCGAACGTACCAGCGCATGGCTCGCTACCGGGCCGGTGTACCACAATAACAGCAGGACTAAACCGAGCTTTACCGAAATCAGGGTGAAACCTGCCTGTAATACCAAGCCCGCAATAATGCATAAAGCACTTAAGGTATCGGTCACGCTTGCCGCGTGTACCCGTGTATAAAAATCCGGGAAGCGGTATAAACCCAGTACACCACTGAAACCAAGGAAGACACCGCCCATTAATAAAACCCAGCTCAGGGCATTAATTAACACATCCATTAATGTTCATCCTCCACATTACCACCGTGCGTGGTTTGCACAAAACGCAACACCGCAATTAAACCCACGAAATTGATCAGGGCGTAAACCAAAGCAATATCCATAAAGTCGGGTCTACCAGTCAGGAAACCGTACACAGCAATGAGTAACACCGTTTTAGTGCCGAACATATTGACTGCCAGAATCCGGTCATACACCGTGCGGCTCATAATTGCGAACAATAAGGCAAGAATCATCACCACCAGAATGGCAATGGCTGCGGCGGCAAACATCATGCGGTTTTCCCCTCCAAAGCAGTGACACGGCGATCCATTTCACCTTGCTCAAGGTCACGGATGCTGTCGGAATGCAGGGCGTGTACCAATACCTTGTCACCATCCACTCGCACCGCAATCGTGCCGGGGGTCAGGGTAATGGAATTGGCGTAAATGGTGCGCCCAACGCGGCTTTGCTGGCTCATGGGTAAGACGCTTTGCGCCGGGTCAATCGGATAACGGCTGGGTAGCCAAATGCGTTTAAGGACATCGGCATTGGATTTGACCACTTCCCATACTAGCCAAGGCCAGTAACGCGGCAAATTAGCCAACACCCGCATGAAAGAATGGAAGGGGTAATGCTTTTCGATACGCCAGCTCAGCCAAGCCACTAAGGCAGTTGAAACTACGCCCAATCCCAGTAGTAAGGAGTTATCCCAAAAGCCGGACATTAATAGCCAGAAGATAGAGAGAGCGATGGAAAGTAACACAATGTATGGCATTCGACTATCCCTTGGCTTCGGTTACTGCACTTGCGTAAAACCCTACTTTTTATCACAAGTATACCGGTTAGGGTAGAACCCTCTGGGAATAGTTTGGCTTATTACCGTTGATTAACCATAAAAAAAGGCTCCCGAAGGAGCCTTTCTTCAAACCGAGTGGAGATCGGTTTAGTGACCAGTCGCCGCGCCTGCACCACGAGGGATACGCACGTCTTCGACCAAGTGTTGGATGTGCTCTGGTGGCGGTGGCGTTACGCGGGAAACCGCAAACGCAACTGCAAAGTTCACCATTGCACCGACAGTACCAAACGCTTCAGGGGAGATGCCGAACAGCCAGTTTTCTGGTTTGCTCGCAGCCATTTCAGTACCCTTAATGAAGAACCAGCCTTTGAACCAGAAGATGTAGATAACGGTAACGAGAAGACCCGCAATCATACCCGCTACTGCACCTTGAGTGTTCATACGCTTAGAGAAGATACCCATCATCAACACAGGGAAGATGGTAGCAGCCGCCAAACCGAACGCCAAAGCCACTACCTCCGCCGCGAAGCCCGGTGGGTTGAGACCCATCCAACCTGCGATGACGATAGCAAATGCCATGGCAATACGAGAAGCCAACAGTTCATTCTTCTCAGAAATATCCGGCTTAATAATACTCTTAATCAAGTCATGGGAAATCGCTGAAGAGATCGCCAGCAACAAACCAGCCGCCGTAGACAGTGCTGCTGCGATTGCACCCGCTGCTACCAAGGCGATAACCCAGTTAGGCAGTTTGGCAATTTCAGGGTTGGCAAGAACCATGATGTCGCGGTCAACTTTGGTGATTTCGTTACCGTTCCAACCAAATTTGCCCCACTTCTCATCGTGCTTAGCTTTCACTTCATCCAGTTTCTTCTGAGCCGCCGCTACATCACCGCCGTCTTTCTGAGCTTTAGCCAGTGCTGCTGTTGCATCAGACAAGCCGCCGTCGTTGTAGTACTGGATTTTGCCATCGCCGTTTTTGTCAGCCATTTCCAAAAGCTTGGTTTTTTCCCAAGTTTTCATCCAGTCTGGGCGGTCAGCAAACGCCAAGTTGCCATCCGGGGAGCCAACTTCACCGGTTTGTACGGTGTTCATCAGGTTCAGACGTGCCATAGCACCTACCGCAGGTGCTGTGGTGTACAGAGCCGCGATGAAGATCAATGCCCAACCAGCAGAAATACGTGCATCAGAGACTTTTGCTACGGTGAAGAAACGGATGATAACGTGAGGCAGACCCGCAGTACCGATCATCAGGGTCATGGTGAGCATGAACAGGTTGATGGTGCTGCCTTGCTGGATAGTGTAAGCCTTGAAGCCGAGGTCAGTGACGACCTGATCCAGTTTGTCTAACAGGTAAACGCCGTCAGCCATTTCTGAACCCAAGCCCAATTGCGGGATAGGGTTGCCAGTCAAGTTGAAGGAAATGAATGCCGCAGGAACCGTGTAAGCCATGATCAGAACCACATACTGTGCGATCTGGGTATAAGTGATACCTTTCATACCGCCCAATACGGCGTAAACGAAGACGATACCCATACCGAAATACAGACCGACATCAACCGATACTTCCAAGAAGCGCGAGAAGGTAACGCCTACACCACGCATCTGACCGATTACATAAGTAACGGAGATGATGATCAAGCAGATAACACCCACGACACGTGCAGTTTGTGAGTAATAACGGTCGCCGATGAATTCGGGAACGGTAAACTTGCCAAACTTACGCAGGTAAGGAGCCAGCAACATCGCCATCAATACGTAGCCGCCCGTCCAGCCCATCAGGTACGCGGAGTTGTCATAGCCACCGAAAGCGAGCAAACCTGCCATGGAGATGAAAGATGCCGCAGACATCCAGTCCGCCGCAGTAGCCATACCGTTTTGGATAGGGCCGATGCCGCCACCCGCTACGTAGAATTCACTGGTAGAACCAGCACGCGCCCAGAACGCAATACCGAAGTACAGCGCGAAGCTTAGACCGACAGCAATATAAGTCCAGATTTGAAGTTCTGACATATGATTCTCCCTTATTCGTGAACGTCAAAATGGCGATCGATCTGTCCCATGCGCCATGCATAGAAGAAAATCAAGACCACAAACACGTAAATTGAACCTTGCTGGGCGAACCAGAAGCCAAGTTTATAACCGCCGAGCTGGATGGCATTCAGTGGTTCAACCAACAAAATCCCAAAACCAAACGACACGATGAACCAGATGACAAGGCACATACTAAGCAAGCGAACATTCGCTGCCCAATATGCCTGTGCAGATTTATCCAACATATATAAGACTCCTCCGTTGTTGTACAAACGCCATGAGTTTAACGTGAATGCAAATCATCAAGCAATCACCAAAACAAACATTTTTAGGGATTGCACAACATTTTGTAGATTCTTGTGCCGTGTTTTGCGGCATAAAAGGCGTGTTTTAGGGGTATGCTCTTGAGAATTGTCGACAATCTTGAATTGGTGCTGATAATAATGTGTTGGCAATGCTATGTCGCGTTTATGCCTAGTAACCAGTATCCCACCGATTTGGTGCATATAATAAGTTGCACTGTTTTGGTGCTTTACTTGTGGCTGTGATGGATGCTTAACGGTATGCTAATTGTACGATAATGAAAATTATGAGTAAATTTTTGTGGCACTGAATTTGCATTGTTTTTGCTATGAATAATACTAGCCTGAGAAAAAGTGATCTGCTGGACACCCTGACTTGCGCCATTGTGGTGCTGGATACAGGGCTTGCGGTTGTTTACATGAATCAATCGGCTGAAATGCTGTTTGGTCAAAGTCAGCAACGGGCGTTAGGAATGCCTGTTGCATCATTATTGCGCAGCCGGGAAGTGTTGGATCATTTGGAACTTGCCCTGAGCCTGAGTGACCCGCAATCCATCCGTGAGTGCCAGATTGAATTGGCTAGTAATGAAGCGATTACCATTGATTGCGTGATCACCCCGATTAGCTTGCGCGACTGGAATAATCACTTATTGTTGGAAGTTCACCGCATTGACCGCAAGTTGCGTATCGTGCGGGAGGAGCAAGTCATCCATCAACAGCAGGCGGTGCATGAATTGGTGCGCGGGATAGCGCACGAAATCAAAAATCCGCTCGGTGGTTTGCGTGGCGCGGCGCAATTGTTGGAAAGTGAGCTGGAAAACCCTGAACTCAAAGAATACACCCAGATCATTATTTCCGAAGCAGATCGCCTCAAGCATTTGGTGGACGGCATGTTAGGCCCTAGCCGTTTGCCGCATACTGAAAGCGTCAACATCCACGAAGTGTTGGAACACGTCCGGCATTTGGTGGGGGCGGAAGTCTCTGCTGATGTGCAATTCGTGCGTGATTACGACCCCAGTTTGCCGGAATTTCAGGGCGACCGTAACCAATTGGTTCAGGTGGTGCTGAATATCGTCAATAACGCCACCCGTGCGTTGGCGGGTAGTGGCTTGATTTTATTGCGTACCCGCATTTTGCGGCAATTCACCATCCAGCAAATGCGTTATCGCCACGTGATGAAAGTTGATATTTGCGACAATGGTCCCGGTGTGCCGGAGCATTTGCAGGATAAATTGTTCCTGCCAATGGTGAGTGGGCATCCTGAGGGCAGTGGTTTGGGGTTGGCAATTGCACAGACATTAATGCGCCGTCATAAGGGCTTGATTCATTGCGAATCTGTTCCCGGAAATACGTGTTTTTCGATTTTGATTCCGCTGGAGGAAGACCATGCCACCTATTGAAAATGTCTGGATTGCTGATGATGACCGCTCGATCCGCTGGGTATTGGAGCGCACCCTGCAAAAAGCAGGCATTGAAGCCCGCAGCTTCGAGACTGCCGATCAGGTGCTGGTTGCTTTGCGCACTGAACAACCGGATGCGCTGATCACCGATATTCGGATGCCAGGCACAGATGGTCTGATCTTATTGGAACGGATGCAGCGCGAACACCCGATGATTCCCGTGATCATTATGACCGCGCACTCTGATCTCGAAAGCGCCGTCTCGGCGTATCAAGGTGGTGCCTTTGAATACCTGCCCAAGCCGTTTGACGTGAATGATGCGCTGGAATTGGTACGGCGTGCCTGCAAAATGCGCCGTGAACGTGAGGGCGAAAAAGCGGCTGACCCCTCGATGGAGTTGCTGGGTGGGCGCGATATTATCGGTCATGCTCCGGCGATGCAGGAGGTGTTCCGGGCAATTGGACGGCTTTCCAAATCCAGCATTACCGCGTTGATCACGGGCGAGTCTGGCACGGGTAAGGAATTGGTTGCCAAAGCCTTGCATACCCACAGCCCGCGTTCCACCAAGCCGTTTATTGCGCTGAATACGGCAGCGATTCCCCGCGAGTTGCTGGAGTCAGAATTGTTTGGGCACGAAAAAGGTGCATTCACGGGTGCTTATGCACAACGTAAGGGACGTTTCGAGCAAGCTGACGGCGGTGCACTGTTTTTGGACGAAATCGGCGATATGCCCGCCGAATTGCAAACCCGTTTGCTGCGTGTTTTGGCAGAAGGCACATTCTACCGCGTCGGTGGGCATACCCCGGTGAAAGTGGATGTGCGCATTATTGCGGCAACTCACCAGCACTTAGAAGAGTTGGTGCATAAGGGGCAATTCCGCGAAGACTTGTTTCACCGTTTGAATGTGATCCGTATTCATAACCCGCCGTTGCGCGAACGCCGTGAAGATATTCCCTTGCTGCTTAATCATTTCTTACACCGTGCGGCGGAAGAGTTGCAGGTCGAGGTGAAAACCTTGTCAGGGCGTGTGACCGCGCATTTGCAAACCTTGCCTTGGCCGGGCAATGTACGCCAATTGGAAAATACCTGCCGCTGGTTGACGGTCATGGCATCCGGGCGCGAAATCGTGATGGACGATTTGCCAGCGGAGTTGCTGGAGGTGGACCCCGGTAAGACCGAAGTGCCGGATAATTGGGAAAAAGCCTTGGCGCATTTTGCCGATTACAAACTCAATAAAGGCGATGTTAATTTACTGACGGAACTCAGCCCGATTTTCGAGCGTATTTTGTTGCAAGCGGCACTCAAGAAAACCGGCGGGCGCAAGATTGAAGCGGCGGATTTGTTGGGGTGGGGGCGCAATACCCTCACCCGCAAGCTCAAGGAATTGGAGGTTGAGGAGATTTAAGCATGGCTTGATTTTTGGGCAAGGTGTCTTCAAAGCCACAGAATGCCCCCGAACAGGCTTGCATGTGTACCAATTTGTCGGTCAGGTAGCGGCTTTCAAATCCCGCATAACGCAGGGTGAGGGCATCAAGCATCGCTACATCAATGGTTTCGTATTTCATACCATCCAGCAGCTTTTTGGTGACGTAACCTTGCGCAGAATCCCACACATTAAAATAGGTGCGGAAGCGGTCTTGCTTATAAAAATCCGCATCGGTGAAATGTGCCGCGACATCACCGGGGATGTGGTCGCCAAAGGTCACAACAATGGTGCGCTCCGGTAGCTTTTTGAGTTGCTTGAGCAGGTTTTCGTAGGCTTTTACCGATAGATTCAAGCGTTCGTTGTAATCCAGCATAATTGAACATTGTTTGTCCGAAAGCTGCGGTGCGCACCGCTTGGCATCCGGCTTTATGCCTTTGTCGTGTGGTGAATGCTGCCGCATGGTCGCTACGAAGGTAAATAACGGCTGCTCGTTGAGTGTGACTTGCTTGACGGCTTCATCGAAAAAGATTTCGTCGGGCAGTTTGTTCCAGCGGCGTTTGTCGCATTCCGGCATGGCTTTGCAGTCAATGAAATCTTGAATCCCCAATTGTTCGTGAAAACGTTTGCCACCATAAAACCGCCCGGCAATCGGGTAAATGGTTTTGGTTTTGTAGCCTTGCTGTGCCAGTTGCTGGGCAATGCGTCCATCCAGCCGTCCGGGGGCGAACAGGTTAATGGATTTCCAGCCATTGCCGTACAGCGGCGGAGCTACCCCGTGTAAGAACGCAATTTCCTGTACCCAAGTCGAACCGCCAGCGGTGTAGACTTTGAGCGGGTAAGCATCCTTGAAGAATTTACCCTGTGGCTTGAAACCGATGACTTGTTCGGGGCGGAAGGTCGACTCTTCCAAAATCACGATGATATTGGGTTTTTGGTTAGGTGTGGTGGTAAAGGCTTCGGCTTGCTGATCCCCTTTGAAACAGCAATAGCTGGTATCGTGGGGGGGCGTGGGTTCAGTGAGTTGGGTGCGCCAAATGCTTTGCACAAAAATGGGCAAGGTTTGTTTGTATTGCGTCGTCCATTGCAGGTCAATGTAAAACGGTGGCAGGTTCAGGGTAACTAACAGCGCGGCACTGCTGGCAAAACCCAGTGCAAAAGCGTTGCGTCCCCAACGCACGGTGGGCTGTTCCAGCAGGAAACTCGCCATTAACAAGGCGACATAGCCCATGATCAGCAAGGTGGGGAGTAAGCCCATTTCAAAGAGCGTTTCGAGACTTAACGCGGCAACGACCAGATCCGGCGCTACCAATTGCGAGCCAAGGAATTGGTATTTGATTGCAGCCCCAACCCACAGACCGCCAACCACAACAGCGGCTAAACCAGCAGATGACCAAGGGCGGCGTGATAGCCACAATGCCCCGCTGAACAATACACCCCAAACGATGAAGGTATATAAGCGGTTATACACAAAACCCCATGCGCCGCCGCTCCCTTGGTCGGCAAACAGCACATAAGCCATGCCCAGCATCGCGGGTACGGCAATGATCGCGGGAATGAGTTTGTGTTTGAATGCCAAGCTGGTAATTCCAATCCATGAAGTGGTGATACAGAATAACCAGTTTGTCATCAATTTGTAACATTAGTTGCAGCCCAGCAGTCTTAATTTTTGCAACGCTGCCACTTGCGTCGTAAGGCGCTGAGATTTAGACCAAATGTTTACGCTGGGATAGGTGATGGCTGTACAGTACGCTGAAAAACAATGCGCTTTCCAGCAGGCGCTTGAGCCGGAACAGGCGCGGCTCGGTGACTAAACGCCAAATACTTTCCAAGCCTGCCCGCTGTAACAGGCGCGGTGCACGTTTCACTTGCCCTGAGACAAAATCGAAGGTACCACCACAACCGACTGCCAAATGCACTTGTTCCTGTTGTAAAAAGTCGAGATTGTCGTTGATCCAGTACTCCTGTTTTACTGCACCAAATGCCACAAATAAAAAATCAGGTTTGAATTGGCTAATCTGCGCTTTAATGGCTTCATTGTGGTCAGGCGTGAAAGGGTAGGTGGCGTAGGCTGGTGCGTAGCCCGCCACTTTCAGGCCATAGGTGTCGCGGATAATCTGCACGGCTAAGGCGTTGGCAGTGGCATTGCCGCCCAGCAAGAACAGGCTTTTGCCGTGTTGTTGAGCGTATTCACAGGCATCGTAAATGAGGTCAGAACCACTAATTTTGCTGAAGCGTTTTCCCCTATTCAGCAGGCGTGCAAAAAAATAGGGAACCTGCCCGTCGAAGGTGGCGTAATTGGCATTGATAATGTCCCGGAATGGTTGGTTACGGTTGGCTTTGACAATGAACTCCGCATTGACGGTAACAACAAAATGGGTCTGGGTGTCTTCCTTGAATAATTGTGCCTGTTCCAAGCCGCGAAACTTAATTCCGCAAAAATGTATCGAATCCATTAGCTTTCCCTCGGCTATGACATAGATGACTACAATTTGCTCGGTTACATGACCCTTTAGATAAGCACTGAGATGAAGAATTATCATATAATCAAAGATAATTATTATTTGCTGTTGTTATGATTTAAGTATAACCGACTATTTTTTGTGGACTGGTATGATTTTTGATCTTTTTGCCAAAAAAAACTTATAATAAAAATGGCATGTTTTTTATTTTATGGGGTTTTAGTTAAAAGATAATACCAGATTAGTGATGTTAATGGCTTGTGGGAACCTCTAAAAACCCGGCGTATTGCAACGGTTAGCGTTGGCCTATCGGCATTTTGTTAAAAAAACACCAACCCATCTCAATTTTTAGCACACCAAGCCACAATCAGGTTGTTTTTCCGCATTTTTGCTGTTTTTTCGGGAATTTCTCCATCAAATGGGCACAACTCCGCCCTCTCTGAGCGAACAGAGCCGACGCAGGTTATACACGGTTGCTTTGATGCTGAGGCCGAATACTGCCCGTGCCAACCCAATGCTGCGGATGGCTTTGCCACCCATCGCACAGATTGACCCAAACACATGCTCAACCCGTGCGCGGGGTCTGGCGATGCGGGTGTTGCGGCGTTTCTGGCAGTCGGATTGCGGCTTGCCTTTCTTGGCTTTGTGCTGGATGTGTAACCGCCAGCTACCTTGGTTGAGGCGTTGTTCACGGGATTGGTCTTCATAACCTTTGTCCGCCCATACGTCACGGCTGGTGTTGGCTCGGTCAAGCACCGCTTCAAAATGGTTGGTGTCATGCTCTTTGGCGGTGCTGATGTGGCGTTTGCGGATGAGTTTGTATTTCCGATCGGCACTGATACTGAGTTTGTAGCCGTGGTAGCTTTTGCCGTGTTTTTTCGTCCAGCTTGCTTCCGTATCCTTTTGGCGACGTTGGGCAGGTGTCCAGCCAGCGGGTGTTGCCGCTTGTTCCAACAGCGCTTTTTCTTCTTTGTGGAAATGTTGTTTAGGGGCTTCCACCAGCGTGGCATCGACGATTTGACCACCACGGGCAATAAAACCGTGTTGTTGTAATTGCCGTTGGACGGCATCAAACAGGGCATCCGCACCACCTGCCGCACTGATCCGTTCACGGAATACCCACAAGGTATTGGCATCCGGGATCGTGCTGGAATGACGCAGGCCACAAAACCGTTGGAACGACAGCCGGTCAAGCAATTGGTATTCCAATGCCTCGTCCGACAGGTTGTACAGGTGTTGCAACACCAAGACCCGTACCATCAGTTCCGTTGGGTAGGGTGGACGGCCTCCTCGCTTGTCACTGGGGCGTGGGGCGATGTGGTCGATTTCTCCTGCCAAGGCGACAAAGTTGACGTGCTGGTTCAGGGTGGACAGCAGGTCGCCCTTGCGGTCGAGTTTCTGTTCACGCTCTTCGGCGGCAAACAGACTGGTTTTGATGGCACTTTTCTTGGGCATGGCTAGTAACGGGGCGGTGGCTCAGATGAGCATTTTCTCACATTTGTGTGGGTATCAGTGGGTTTTTAGAGGTTCCCTTATGAAATACCTACCAATGCATTGTTTGTGCTTAGCTGCTTTGGCTTTTAGTGCTACTTCAGTTTCAGCGCTACCCGATGGTAGTGCGCCGCCTTCTATGATGGATATGTCGGCTACGTTTGCGAAGACACGTGCTCAGTTACGGGCGTATGAAGTGGATTTCCGGGATACGGGTACGGAGGTTGATCCCTTTGCCGTAGGCGCGTTGGATACAGCAGGTTGCGACATTAATGTCGGCAATGTTGTGTTGGATGATGCCGCAGGAGCGCCAAACGATATTATCATTTTTGTGCAAGGCGATATTATGCAAGCTAATAACTGTCGTTAACGGGTTTGTGCTGGCTATTATTACCATCCTTTGTTTTGGAGCAAGGTGGGTATTGTCGTATTAATTAATATTAAAAATAATAAATTTGGAGTGTAAAAGCCTGTCTATGAAAAATATAAAATTTTTCTCAATAATGGCGTGCGTAGCAATATTGTATGGTTGTACAAGTGTCGAGTCTCGATTAGAAGATAAATTGGCTAATGAGTTTGCGGAAATGAAGCAGGGGTCAAATGGTGGGCCTTATAAAAGCATTACCAATTTTTCCGATTCATTAAGTTGTATGGATCGTCTGATGTTGGCAAAGAATATTCGCAATATTCCCGTGATGGTGGAAGATATTGACGATAAAACCGAAGCGGTTAAAACCGGTGTTCGGGATATGTTGGTTTCTGCTATTTCTGAAATGACGCATAAAAGCCACGGTATTAAACTTATTTTGTATGGAAAGGATTCGGGGAATCTCATTTCTTTTTTAAAAGCAGCCAATAATAATAAAGTTTATGAAAGTTTGCCTTGGTACGATATTCAGGGGTCTATTAGTCAGTTTGATAAAGGCGTAACCAGCGTTGACGCGAGTATTGGTTTATTTGCACGACGTCATGGTGGTTTAGGTGCTGCACGCGGTTCTTCTTTGAGCGTGGTGGCTTTGGATCTGAATGTGGTGAGCACTAAAGACATGAGTGTTGTGCCGGGGGTTTCCTCGAAGAATTCAGTGGCGATATTCCAACGCGGTGATTCATTGGATGCAGATGCCAGCATCAATAAGTTTGGGGTCTATTTCGATATAAACCTGAGCCGCAATGAAGGTCAGGCGCAAGCGGTACGTTCATTGGTTGAATTGGCAGCGGTGGAAATTGTGGGGAAGTTGACGCGCGTGCCGTATGAGCAATGTTTGAAATAAGCATGTGGCTTACAGCGAAACGCCCCGGTTAGGGGGCGTTTGCTATTGCATAAGCGCGTAAAACGGCTTACAGCGAGTAGTACATGTCAAACTCAACCGGATGCGTCGTCATGCGGAAGCGGGTCACTTCTTGCATTTTTAGCTCGATGAAAGCGTCGATCATGTCGTTGCTGAATACACCGCCTGCGGTCAGGAATTCGCGGTCTTTGTCCAGTGCATCCAGTGCCATATCCAGCGAGTGGCAAACCCGTGGGATGAGTTTGTCTTCTTCGGGTGGCAGGTCGTACAAGTCTTTATCCATCGCCTCACCAGGGTGGATTTTGTTCTTGATGCCGTCCAAGCCCGCCATCATCAGCGCTGCGAACGCGAGGTAAGGGTTCGCAGACGGGTCAGGGAAGCGCACTTCGATGCGACGACCTTTCGGGCTTGCCACGAACGGAATACGGATAGAGGCAGAACGGTTACGTGCTGAGTAAGCCAGCATAACCGGTGCTTCAAAGCCCGGAACCAAGCGCTTGTAAGAGTTCGTGCCGGGGTTGGTAATCGCGTTCAATGCTTTGGCGTGCTTGATAACACCACCGATGTAGTACAGCGCGGTTTCAGACAAACCGGCATAGCCGTCGCCTGCAAAGGTATTTACGCCGTCTTTTGCCAGTGACATGTGCACGTGCATCCCAGAACCGTTGTCGCCGACGATGGGCTTAGGCATGAAGGTGGCGGTTTTGCCGTATTGGTGAGCGACGTTGTGAATGACGTATTTTTGACGTTGTGTCCAATCCGCACGGGTAGTCAGGGTGGAGAAACGTGTACCGATTTCGCACTGACCGGCAGT
This sequence comes from Thiothrix winogradskyi, assembly GCF_021650935.1. NCBI lineage: Bacteria > Pseudomonadati > Pseudomonadota > Gammaproteobacteria > Thiotrichales > Thiotrichaceae > Thiothrix > Thiothrix winogradskyi. The sequence goes on from NZ_CP091244.1 coordinate 1,713,639, forward strand.
AGCGACTTCATGGTGATGCACTTCGACAGGTACGCCAACCTCTTCCAGAATGTTACACATGGTGGAACGAATGTCGTGCAGGGAATCAACCGGTGGTACGGGGAAATAGCCGCCCTTAACGCCCGGACGGTGCCCCATATTGCCATCAGGGTAGACTTTTTCGGAGTTCCAGCCTGCTTCTTGGGAGTCGATCTTGACGAAGGTGCCGCTCATGTCAGAGCCCCAGCGCACGTCGTCAAAGATGAAGAATTCAGGTTCCGGGCCAAAGAATGCGGTATCCGCAATGCCGGTGGATTTCAGGTAAGCTTCGGCACGCATCGCAATGGAACGTGGGTCACGCTCGTAGCCTTCCATCGTAGTCGGGTCAACAATGCCGCAGGTAATGTTGATGGTTACGTCTTGGAAGAAAGGGTCAACGAACGCAGTTGCCGGGTCAGGCATGAGGATCATGTCGGATTCATTGATGCCTTTCCAGCCAGCAATAGAAGAGCCATCGAACATTTTACCTTCAGTGAAAGTGTCTTCTTCAACCGTGTAAGCTGGAACGGTAACATGATGCTCTTTGCCGCTGGTGTCGGTGAAACGAAAATCGACGTATTTCGCGTCATTGTCTTTGATCATGTTGAGAACGTCTTGTGCAGACATGATATGTCTCCTAATGAATGGGTAACGGATGGTTTTTCTGACAAACAGGGATGTTACTCAGACTAAAGGGGGCTGTAAATAACAGGCAAAAGAAAGGCGAGATAAATCACGCCTCTCTAGCAGGTATTACGCCTTACTTAATGAATAACATTTCGCTGTACTTTGGTAACGGCCACATTTCGTCAGCAATCAGGGTTTCGAGCGTGTCAGCATGGGCGCGGACTTCCGTCATTAAATCACGCACTGTACCAGCTAAGAATGTCATGTGGTCTTTTACGCTGTCAAAGTCGTGTTTTGCCCGTGCTGCGCTCAGTTTGCCGACAGCAACCATCAGTGCATTGGCTTCAGTGGCAACGCTGCTGGCAACACTGTTGTCCAGCGTGATGCCTAAGTCTTGCAAGTTGCCAGCAGTTGCTGCCAATTCGGACAAGTAAGTGACCGCAGCAGGGTAAATCATGGTGGTCGCCATATTCACCATCAACTTGGCTTCGACGTCGATGCTGTTGATGTATTGTTCAGCGTAAACTTCAAAACGGCTGTACAGTTCTGCTGGGGTCAATACGCCAGTGCGCTCGAAAAGACTGGCTATTTCAGGGCTTAACAATTCTGGCAAGGCATCTGCTGAGGTTGGCAGGTTTTTCAAACCGCGTTCTTCAACGGCTGCTTTGTGCCAGTCTGGGGAATAACCGTTACCGCCGAATACCGCGTTACCGTGTTGTTCCATCAGCGTTTTCAGTACAGCCAGTGTGGCGGTAGCGACATCTTTGCCGCTGTTGAGTTCTGCTTCCAGTTTGTCAGCAACCCAGTGCAGGGAATCTGCCAGCATGGTGTTCATGGCGATTAACGGACCAGACACGGATTGTGAAGAACCAACTGCACGGAATTCAAAACGGTTGCCAGTGAATGCAAACGGTGAAGTACGGTTACGGTCGCCGGGATCGCGTTCAAATTTCAGAATCTGGGACAGACCCAAATCCATGTGACCGCCTTTTTCCGTTTTGAGGATTTTACCGGCCTTAATGTCGTTGAAAACTTGTTCGAGTTGGTCGCCCAAATACACCGACAAAATCGCCGGAGGGGCTTCGTTTGCACCCAAGCGATGGTCGTTAGACGCAGACGCGATAACCGCACGCAGCAATGGCCCAAACAAATGTACGCCACGGATAACCGCGCCGCAGAATGCTAAGAAGTGCAGGTTTTCTTCTGGAGTCTGACCCGGATCAAGCAGGTTGCCTTGCGTGCTATTACCCACAGACCAGTTAACGTGTTTGCCCGAACCGTTTACGCCAGCGAACGGTTTTTCATGCAACATGCACAGGAAACCGTGGGCTTTCGCGGTGGTTTTCATCACCGTCATCAGCAATTGCTGGTGATCCGCCGCGACGTTCGCTGCTTCAAAGTAAGGCGCAATTTCAAACTGACCCGGTGCAACTTCGTTGTGGTGGGTTTTAGCTGGGATGCCGAGGCGATAGAGTTTGTCTTCGATGTCTTGCATGTAAACTTGGACGCGCTCTGGGATTGCGCCAAAGTAATGGTCGTCGAATTGTTGACCTTTTGCTGGCGCTGCACCAAACAGGCTGCGACCAGACAACAAGATGTCAGGGCGGGCAGTAGCGAAGGCTTCGTCGATCAGGAAGTATTCCTGTTCTGCACCACAGCTAGAGTTCAGGGTAGCAACGTCAGTTTCACCCATCAGTTTCAATACGCGCTGGGCAGCGGTGTTCATCGCGGCATTGGAGCGCAGTAATGGGATTTTCTTGTCGAGTGCTTCACCCGTCCAAGACAGGAATACGCACGGAATCATCAGCGTTGCGCCATTAGCGGTGTGCATAATGTATGCAGGGCTGGTTGGATCCCAAGCGGTGTAACCTCGCGCTGAGTTGGTCGCACGGATGCTGCCGTTCGGGAATGATGAGCCGTCTGGCTCACCTTTGATCAGCAGGCTGCCACTGAAGTCGGTGATGGCATTGCCTTCTGGGCTGGTGATGATGAAGCCGTCGTGCTTTTCAGCCGTGGCATTGGTCATCGGGTAGAAGATGTGCGAGAAGAATTTCGCGCCTTTCGACATTGCCCATTCTTTCATCGCCGCTGCCACCACGTCCGCTGTGGCAGGGTCTAGCATTGCACCTGTCTGGAAGGTTTTCTTCATCGCTTTGAAAGCATTCTTGGAGAGGCATTCTTCCATGCGTGCCAGATTGAAAACGTCACAAGCCCAGATCTTGCTCAATGGATCGGTTTTGCCGAGATCCATCGGGGAACGCTGGCTGATGGTTTGGATTGCTTGGGTACGCGCGAAATTGCTGCTCATCTATTAACCTCGTTCAATACAATAAATCAGAAATGATGAGGCTTTATGCAAGTTTTATGCCATTTTTAAGAAACCCCTCCTAACCCCCCATCCCCAGCCCTTCCCCCGCAAGGGGTGAAGGGAGTAAGAGAAAGATTTCGTGCGGCTTTGCCTGTTGTTGGGCAAAAGTCCAGTTTCTTAGCCCCTTCACCCCTTGCGGGGGAAGGGGTTGGGGATGGGGGGAGGTTAAGAGGTGTTTCTTCATAATCACCAAAACAGTGCTTAATTTGCGGCTAATGCACTATTTTGGTGAAAAAATTGATGTGCTCAATGGCGGGAATGCTGCTACAGGCGTTTTTGAATCCTGTGAGTGCTGTTGTGTCGGGTGTTTCTCGCAAAATAACGTCGAGCTGGAGTTTCCCCCCTTGGTAATGCAAGGTGAGGTCGTCGATATTCTCCCCTAAAGCTGCCGTTTCTGGCAGTGCTTGCAGTGCGGCTAATAATTCAACTCGCGAAGGCAGGTTTTTGCTGGGGTGTACCGTTTCATCGTCTTCAGGGTCAATGTGAATAATAACATCACTGATAGCAGGAAACTGCCGCCGCAAGCGGTACATCACGGTATCGCTGATGTGGTGGCCTTCAGAAACGCTGATACGCCCATCGACTTGCAAATGCGCATCGGCTAATACCCGCCCCCCCATCCGCCGGGTGCGTAATAAATGCACGCTTTCCACGCCGTCAATCGCGCAAATAAACTCGCGGATGTCTTGGACTTCCTGCGCATCCAACCCGGTATCCACCAACTCACTGGTGCTTTCCAGAATGAGCTGGATTGCCATGTAAAAAATCATCGCGGCAACAATAATGGCGGCTACCGAGTCCAGCCAAGGATAGCCTAATTGTGCCCCGCCAATCGCCACTAACACTAACACCGACGAAATCGCATCCGAACGGTGATGCCAAGCACTGGCTTTGAGCATGGGCGAACTGATGCGTTTGGCAACGTGGACGGTGTAGTGGTAAAGCCCTTCTTTGCCAATAATCGCTAACGCCGCGATTGCCATTGCCCAGGGTTCGGGGGTGATGAGTGGTTCGTCGCCGGAAAGTCTGTCCCATGCTTGCAGGAAAATCGCCGCCGAGACCCCGCCCAATAATAAACCGAGAATGACGGTGGCAAGCGTTTCAATTCGCCCATGCCCATAAGGGTGGTTCGCATCGGCAGCTTTCCCCGCGTGATGCGCGGCAAATAACACTACGACATCGCCGACCAAATCCGACAGGGTATGCATGGCATCCGCAATCAGCGCTTGCGAATGGGTGAAGATGCCGCCGATGATTTGCACAATCACCAGAAAAATATTCACACTCATGCCGACAAAAGCGACGCGCTGGGTGACGGCTTTACGGCTATTATCGTCGGTGCGGGTATCCGTGATGGTGTGCTGATGGCCGCTCATTGTGTCCCGCCTGTTTGTAAAACGATGACGTGTTCGCGCCCTTCGCTATAGGTTTCCAGTACCGTATGCCCGTGAATCCGCGCCCATGCCGGAATGTCGTGCAATGCGCCGGGGTCGGTGCAAATAGCCGTAATATTAATCCCAGCAGGCAGGTTTTCGACCGCCGTTTGCACCCGAATGACTGGCAGCGGGCAAAGTAAGCGCCGTGCGTCGACGGTCACGTTGCTTGCGTCAATGCGCTGTAATAATTTGTGATGGAATTCGGTGGGATCTTTTTGCAAAACATTGTCACCTGCACGTGGATTCATCTGAGCGTCCAGACGTGATAGCCAGAAACGCAGGGCGGCAGCACGTAACAGTGCCAGCCAGTAACGGTGTTCAAGCGCTTGCCAAGGGCGCACTTGCTGGTAAGCCTTGAGGCAAGCCTGCACCCGCTCGGTATCCAAAGCGCCATCCGCATGACAACACCAATCATTCACCACAATGGCGAGATCGTATAGCCAACTGTCGGTGCAGGCAAAGTAGACATCCAAAATGCCACTGACTTGCCCGTGATGAAACAGCACATTATCACGGAATAAGTCGGCGTGGATTGTGCCTGCGGGCAGTTGGGCAAACGGGATAGTTTGCTGGAACGCGATTTCTGCTTGCAGGAGGGTTGCTGCGGCTGGTTCCAAGCTTGGCAGCAAACGCGCTGCCGTCTGTATTCGCCAGTCATGCCCACGGTCAGGGGCGCGTTGTTGCGGGAAAGTTTGCCCGGCAAGATGCATGTGTGCGAGCGCCGTGCCGAGTGCCGCGCATTGTTCGGGGGTAGGGTGCTCTATATGTTGCCCTGCTAGGCGTGTGACCAAAGCAGCGGGTTTGTGCTTGAGCGTGCCCAGTAATTGACCTGCATGGTTGGGGATAGGGCGGGCGACGGGGATGCCCGCATCTGCCCAGTGTTGCATGAGGTCGAGAAAATAGCCCAGTTCTGCCGGGGTATGGTGCTCAAACAGGGTGAGGACAAATGCCCCTTGCGTGGTGGTGACGAAAAAATTGCTGTTCTCGACACCCGCACTGATACCGGCATAATCCGTCAGCGCTCCGACGGGGTATTCACGCAGAAAGGTTTCCAGTTCGGTGGCGCTGACGGGGGTATAAACTGACATGCATTTACCAGGAAAAGACGTTCCAGCTTGGAATCATCATGTCACGGTTTTGGTGAGCATTTTGACTCTTGCCTTGGGAGCTAACCGAATCGACCAAGTTGTAACCGCCTTCACCATCAGCAGGCACGTAGCGGATTTCGCTGCGCATGGCGGCGACACGCTCTTCTTCAATCGTGCCGAAATTATCGGTGACACGGATCGTTTCTACCTTCATTTTGCTGGCAACGTCAGCGTCGGTAGTGGTTTCTTCGGCATGAATCGTGGTGCTGAACAGCGCGATGAATGCCAGTGTTAGCCATTGTTGTGTTTTCATTGTTGTTATAACTCCATGAATTTAGCGCGTTCTTCAGCGGACGGCCCCGATACCGCGCGTTCGTAGTAACCAAAAATATGATCGACGATTGCATCAGCATCGTCCAAGAGGACAAACAGATCCAAATCGCCTGCCGAGATTGTACCCTGTTTTATCAGGGTGTGCTTGAACCATCCGACCAAGCCTTCCCAGAATGGGGTGTGTACCAGCACGATGGGGATTTTACGGGTTTTGGCGGTTTGTACCAAAGTCAGGATTTCCGCCAGTTCATCCAATGTACCAAAGCCACCGGGCATGACCACGTAAGCGGAAGCGTGTTTCACGAACATGACTTTGCGCGAGAAAAAATGCCGGAAATACAGCGAAATATCTTGATATTGGTTGGAATGCTGCTCGTGTGGAAGCTGAATATTCAAACCAATGCTGGGCGATTTGCCACGCTTTGCGCCTTTATTGGCAGCCTCCATCAAACCGGGACCGCCACCGCTGACGACGGCGAAGCCTGCATCTGAGAGTTTGTGGGCAATGGTTTCCGTCAGGTGATATAGCGGGTCATCCGGCGGGGTGCGGGCGGAACCAAAGATGCTGACGGATGGGCGTAAGTGGGCAAGGCGCTCAAACCCGTCCACAAATTCGCCCATGATTTGGAATATTTTCCAGCTTTCGCGGGCTAATTCCTTGTCACTGATGGGTTGTAGCACCGGGTGTTGGGTGCGAGTTTTGTCATCCATTACGCAACTTCCGCCGGGGTTTTGGCGCGAATCGTCAGCGCATGAAGTTGACCCGCCGTAATCGCGTCATTGACAGCGGCGTACACCAGTTGATGGCGTTTAAGCGTGCTCAAGCCAGCAAACGCATCGCTGATCACATCGGCTTCATATTTATAGCCATCACCGTTGATCGTGACTTGGGCTTCAGGCAGGTGTGCTTGGATCATGGCGGCGACGGCTTCGTTACTGATGCTCATAAGAGGTGTTCCTGTTTGGGTTAAAACAGGGGGATTATACGCTGTGCCTGCCGACAACGCTTATTTCTGCGCGTATAATGCAGGCAATTTCATTTATTGCCGGATCGCGTGCCATGAACCATGTAAATTCTCAATTATTACAGCAAATTAAAGATACCTGCCCGGAGTTTTGTGCCGCCCTGACGGACGATGAGGTCGTGCGATTTTTGCGTTATACCCGCACGCGTGAACTGGGGGCGCAAGAAATCGTGGCGGATATTGGCGAAATCAGTGACCGCTTTTATTTGGTCATCGGTGGGGCGGTCAAGTTACTGCAAGTCGATGGCGAGCGCGAGTTTGAAGTCGGGCAATTGGAACCGGGCAGTTTGGTGGGGGAAATGTCTTTCTTTGACCGCCAGCCGCGTACCGTGCGTTTGAAAGCGCGGCGCAGCGGGGTGCGTTTGCTGGAAATTAACCGTCAGATGTACAACCGCATCCGTATCGAAGAGCCGTATATCGCCACCAATTTGTTGGAATTTGTGGTGCGCAGCTTGGATTTTCTGGTACGCCATTTAAGCGATGAAAATGCCAAGCTGCACAAGCAAGTCACGGGGTTGGGGTATCGTTAAGCGTTTTAGGGCTGGGCTTCCACGGCTTTAATGCTTGCCATCAGGCTTTCAGTAAGGTGTACGCCTTCATTCTTTGTGCCTATGCCATTGCTTGAATATCCAGTGGTGTGGATGCCAATCACGAGTGGTGGTTTGCCGTCGCCCGCTTCTAACCAGATGGGGGAGCCGCTCATGCCACCGTTCGTGTCTGTGTCATAGCTTAAGAGTGAGGGCGTGTAGTCTAGCAGCTTACCTTGCCCTGCCCATTGCCATTCTGCGCTTGACTTATCGCCGGGATAGCCACTGACGGTTACGCTTACGCCTTTAAAGTCAATACCTTCCGGTAGATTGGCATACGGTAATGGCTGTAAATTTTGGTTGGAACAGTCGAGTTTAATAACCCCTACATCGAATGCAGGGTTTTCGCTCTTAATGAATTCTTGGTGTGCGTAGCGTTCTTTGACGTTGCAAGTGCCATTGGGTGGGGTGTTACGGTTGCCATCATAACCGGGGTATACCTTGTCGATAGTCGCGAAGGTCTTAAGTCTTGTATCCCACACGCAATGTCCGGCGGTTACTAAGGTATTGGCATTGCTCAGCCAGCCAGAGCAAACGTTTTCGTTACCGACATAAGTAATGCGTGCTACTGCATTATACGGGTAAGCATACGGATTCACCGCATAGCGGCTGTCCAGACCAATCACGGCTTCATAAGCACCCTCGGTGAGTGGGTCGGCATTGGCGGGTAGTGTCAGCGTGAAGCCGCCACTGAGGAATGCCATTATCAGGGTATTAAAATAGTTGTTGCGCATACGTTGTTGCCCTCGCTTGATGTGAACATAATTTATCCGCCCTGTTATTAGATCAATATTGGCATCATTAACAATCAAATATTTCGTTGATTGATAGGTATGTTTGATATGCGTTATGTCGCCATAATTTTCGGTCTAGTCTGAAATGCCTGAGGCTTTGCGGTAGTGCAGTGAATAATAGGTGTGAGCGTTTTTATAGGTTGTTGTTTAACAAATGCACTATCACCATTCCAACTATTTCGATATGACAGATGAGTTTTCACAAGCGGTGTGGCGCTTTAATTTTCGCCCGGATTCGTATATTCATCCCAGTTGGTTGGCAACCATGCCAGACGGCAAAGTCATGCAGTCGTTGTTAGGTCAGGAGCGCGGCGAGAGCCGTTTATTGCAGCATATGATGCAGCGCTTGGGTTTGCATGACAGTGTGTTTTTTGATTTTAGCAAGCCTTTAACGCGCCTAGCGTTATGGCGAGGGCAAGAGTTGGGGCAATTGGTGTTGTACCTTGGGGCAATGTTCCACTTTCAGTTATTGCGCCGGATTGTGACCCGCGACGATCTGCTTAAAACCCAGCAGGTGTTGGGTGATGATTTATACCGCTTTGTGCAACAACGTGCGCCTTTGCTGACACATAATATCAGTGCAGAAATTGAGTTTCCCACGCCTATCGGTTTGAAAAAGCGCTTTGTGTTGGCGGGAATGTTGTGTTTGCGGGCGGCATTCGCCGGTTATCCGCCGTCTTTCTGGAAACGGTTGGTCTACAAGCTGGAACGCGAATATTATGTGTTGTGGAAGCGTCATGCGAAGTCGGGGCAGGCACTGGAAGCGCAAGCCGCTGAATGCGCGGTGTTAGTACAAAAAATAGCAATAGAAATCAAAATGGGGGTCAGCCGCGATGGCAAAATTCTTTTCAATTAAGCCGGTAGATGCACAATTACGTGCCGGTCAGAAAGTCCTGAAAGCAGCAGATTATGAGGAATTAGTCGCGTATGAGCGCTTGGCATTTGATCTGGAACATCGCCACCGCCAACGTGAAGAAATTATGTCGGTCGCGTTAGGGCGTTCCATTAAACGTGGTTTGGAACAAGGGCGTGAACGAGCCAATCAGGAAGCAGCCGAAAAAATGGTGTTATTCACAGGGCGGGTCAATGACACCCTGATGGCATTGGAAGGCGAACTGGTGGAATTGGTGACGAATGCGGTTCGCAAAGTGATTTACGGTTTTGATCAGGAAGAGCGGGTTCGGCAAGCGGTGTTGGGTGGTTTGGAATTAGTGCGTGGCAGCCATAAGTTGTTGGTTCGGGTACACCCGCAGATGCAGGCAACGATTTCGGAGCAATTGGATGCGATTCCGCATCGTTTTACCAGTCTGGAAGTGGTCGGCGATGATCAGGTGGCCGTGGATGGTTGCATCCTAGAGTCAGATATGGGTATTGTGAACGCGAGCTTGGAACAACAGATGCAGGTTATTGAGCAGGCTCTTCGCGGGACTTTTTATCGTCCTGCACTTTAATGATTTCCTTGAGCTTTTCCAGTTTCAGGTTGGCTTCGCTAGAATGCTGTTGTGCGGTTTGTACTTGGGCGGTAGCAGCTTGTAAGCCTTGTTGGGCATCGGCAAGTTCAGCGCGTAGGCGTTCTTCTTCCAAGCGTAAGTCTTCCAGATTTTTCTGGTATTCAAACAGCATTTGTGGGGCAAACGGCTGGTTTTTCAGGTTGGCAAACAGGGCTTCCTGATGTTCCAGCCGCCACTGTCCGAAGCTGACCAGTTCCTGCTCTTTTTCATGCAGTTGTTGTTCATGGGTTTGCAAGATACGGCGTTGTTCTTGTAATTCGATGAAACGTTGTTCCATGCGGCGGGCGCGAATGGTTTTTAACTGTTCTAAGCTCATGACGCTTATCCTGCCAGTTGTATTAGCCAGTTGATGGTGTCATCAAAACTGGAATATTCGTGGGAAGGTTGTTTGAGGAAGCGCAGAATTTCATCCATCTTGCGGATCGCTTCGTCTGCCAGCGGGTCGGAGCCGTGTTTGTATTCACCAACCCGCAGCAAAAATTCGATTTCCTTGTATTTTGCCAACAAAGTCCGCAGATGCGCTGCCGCAGCGCGATGCTGCGTGCTGACCAATTGCGGCATAATACGGCTCAGGCTGGCGAGGATGTCGACCGCCGGATAATGGTTGCCCGCTGCCAGATCGCGTGACAGCATAATGTGCCCATCCAGCAAGGAGCGTACTTCATCGGCAATCGGGTCACTCATATCGTCGCCTTCTACCAGCACGGTGTAAAACGCGGTGATTGAACCTTTGTCTGAATTGCCTGCGCGTTCGACCAGTTTGGGCAGTTCTGAAAATACCGAGGGTGGAAAACCACGTCGGGCGGGGGCTTCCCCGGCAGCTAAGCCAATTTCACGTTGCGCCCGTGCAAAGCGGGTAAGCGAATCCATTAGCAATAAAACATTATTGCCTTTATCACGGAAGTATTCGGCAACCGCTGTGGCAACATAAGCGGCTTTGAGACGTTCAATCGCTGGGCGGTCAGAGGTAGCAACGATGAGGATGGTTTTTTGCATACCCTCCTCGCCAAGGGCTTCTTCCATGAATTCACGGACTTCGCGCCCACGTTCGCCGATGAGGGCAACCACGTAAACATCGACATCGGCGTGTTGCACCAACATGCTGAGTAAGGAGCTTTTGCCAACCCCTGCACCGGCAAAGACGCCGATGCGTTGCCCGATGCCGCAAGTAATCAGTGCATCCATTGAACGAATCCCCAAGGAGAGCGGGTCGCTCACCCGATCACGGGAGAGTGGATCGGGTGGGTTGGCGTAGATGGGGTAGTATTCGGTGAAAGTAGGTAAGGATCTGCCGGGGGTTTCTTGTACACGCCCAATGCCATCGAGTACACAGCCGCGTAGATGTTCGCCAACCCCGACCTCCAGCATTTTGCCAGTGGTAATGACTTGGGTGTGCGCGGATACGCCTTGCATATCGCCTATCGGTGCAAGCAGTGCAATATTTTGCTCAAAACCGATCACTTCCGCCGGAATTTCGCGTGTATCGCCGCTGTTTTTTAACAGGCACAATTCACCCAGTTTGACACGCGGCACAATGGCGCGGACTACCGTGCCGGTCACTTGCACAATGCGCCCGTGTAATACCAGTGGTGTGCATTTTTCGAGGTTATTGCGCAAGCGTTCGGTGACGTGGCTCAGTGGGGTGCGTGGTCTCATGTCAGCCTGACCTCGCCAATAGGGTTTAAGGAAATGCTGGTGGTGAGTTCCTGTACCGAGATGACGGGCAAGTCGGGGAAGCTGGTTTCGATATGGCGGCGAATATGGCGGCGCAATTCCAGATTGGTGAGGATAACCGGGCGCACTTTGTCTTTAGCGTGTTCGGTTTCGAGTTCTCGCAATGCCTTGGTGAATTGTTCGGTGGCATCGGGATTAAGCGCAAAAAATACGCCATTGGGGGTTTGGCGCAGGCTGTTTTGCAACAATTTCTCGGTTTCGGGGGCGAACATGTAGACTGGCAATACCCCGGTGCCATTGGTGAAGGTGTAAGACAACTGGCGTTTGAGGCTGATGCGCACCCGTTCTGCCAACATGCTGGTGTCTTTTTCGATTTCACCAAACTCGACCAGTGTGCCGAGAATTTGGCGGAGGTCGCGAATAGAAACGCCTTCATTGAGCAAACGCCGGAACACATCCACTGTTTTCGGCGTGTTGACCGCACGTTGTACTTCGCGCACCAGTTCGCTGTAACTGGCTTGTTCCAGTTTGGTGTAGAGCGTGTGCATTTCCTGAATGCCAATGAATTCCGCTGCGTGTTTGCGCAATATGTAGGCGAGGTGAAGGCTGATGGCCTGAATATTGTCAGGTGTTGGGCGTGTGCCACTGGCTACCAAGTCAGCAGCGGCTTTGTCGCCAGGCGCTGAGGGTAGTGCGGTGGCTGTTGCCGCTGCACTGACGGGTTTGAGATTGCCTTGCGCCACGGGGACACCGCGAATCGAAATTCGGTAGCTGTCATCATTTAATTGCGAGGAAATGCGTAGGCTGATACCGGGTAATGGCACACCCATGTCTTGATAGAAATCACGGCGGATACGCATAAAGTCTTGATTTAATGCATCGAGTGAGAACAAGTTTTTGGCTTGTGCAGGGAGTTCGACCAGAGCGGGTGAGAGTGGTTGCATGTCTTCCAATGCGGCATGGGTTTCACTACTGCTGGCAAGAGCCATTTTGCTGCTGTCTTGCTGACCGATCACCGTGGTGATTTCAGCATCGGCAAATTCCATTTGGTTTTGTACCTTACGCAATGCCATACCGGTAAAGCCTAGCAAAATCGCGAGGAAAAAGAACACGATGGTGGGGAATCCGGGAATTAACCCCATTGCGCCAACGATACCGGCAGCAGCTAGCAAAGCACTGGGTTGTGCGAGTACTTGCCCACCGATGTCTGTTCCCAGATTGTTATCATCTTCGCCACGCACACGGGTAACGATAATACCGGCGGTAATCGAAATGAACAGGGCAGGGATTTGTGATACCAACCCGTCACCAATGGTGAGAATGGAATAGAGTTCCACCGCTTCTCCCATCGGCATTCCGCGTTGCATCGTGCCAATGGTGATGCCACCAATGAGGTTGACCATGATGATGATTAGCCCCGCAATTGCATCCCCTTTGACGAATTTCATTGCACCATCGAGTGCGCCGTACAACTGGCTTTCTTTTTCGAGATTAGAACGACGGTGACGGGCATCCGCTAAGGTAATGAGACCCGCCCGCATATCGCTGTCGATACTCATCTGTTTACCGGGCATGGCATCTAGCGAGAAACGGGCGCTGACTTCAGCGATACGTTCTGACCCCTTGGTAATGACGATGAATTGCACAATCGTAATGATCAGAAACACGACCAAACCCACAATCAAGTTACCACCGACCACAAATTCGCCGAAGGTTTGAATAATATGACCAGCGTCTGCTTCCAATAAAATCAAACGGGTGGTGGCAATACTCAAGGATAAGCGGAATAGTGTGGTCAGTAATAAAATGGAGGGAAATGAGGAGATTGCCAGTGGGTGTGAAATGTAAATGCCCAACATCATCAATAAGATTGCAATGCTCATATTCAAAGCAATCAGCATGTCCATGAGCAGGGTGGGCATGGGCAAAATCATCATGGCAATGATCGCGACCAGCAATAACGCCAGCGCTATGTCACTGCGCCGGGTTAGGTTGGTGAGAAAATCTTGTGAGGCGCTGGACTGCATTAAAACGGTGCTCCTGATCCTTGTAATGGCTTATGCGGTTGGGTTTAGGGGCGTTATGTATAAAGTCCTATCATTAATAGCAATAATTTTTACCTGTGTTCCGACAGGGCAATCGACTCCCGCCAGTTGCCACTCCAAGTTATCTAAACGGATACTGCCGATGCCATCCACAAGCGCTTCTTCAAGCGTGATCACTTGTCCGATAAGTTGTTTGCCGGGGTATTCGGTGAATACTTTTTTAAGGGAATGCCACAAGTCCGCTAACAGCGGTGCGATTAACACGCCAATAAGGACGAGCACAAACTGCCAGCGCCACAGACCGTCAGGGTTAAGGAGCATTAATAAACCGGTGATGCCAGCGCCAACACCCAGCCATTTTTCCCACCCTGCGATAAAACGTTGCTGGTATCGTTTAACCAAGCCATGTTTGTTTTTTATATGCTGCGTGGTACGGAAAACCGTGTAGTGTGCTTGCGCCCGCACGTTAGTTTGTCTTAAATCTGCCCAGCTTTTTCGTAAACGCTGAGCCAAGGTCATTTGCTGTTTTTCTTGTTCCATAATACGTCCATTGTACGAGGAAGCGGTCAATAGGTGGGGTATCCCTATCGTGAAATCGGGTACGCCTGTCTTAAATTATGCATTGTAATGTTTATTTTTTTGCCTTCCCTTGGTGTTGGCGCAATAAATTAGCGATCCTATCAATGGTTTTTTCGGGTATGTATTGGTCTAATTTGCCCTCGCTAAGCAAATCTTGCACTAACCCCGGATCACTGATTAACGGTATGTTTTCAATTACGGCAATTTCCGCCATTTTGCGTGACATATTATTTTTACCGATAGCCACAATAATGGGCAGAGGCGTAGTGCCTGCCTCGTATTGCAACGCAACCGCAACCCCCATGTCGAGAATCACCAGCCGAGCGGTACTAATACGCTTCTTGATGTCCTGCTCGGAGAGTTCACGCCGAATGCCTTGACGCGCGGAACGTACATGCGGATCCCCAAAAATGTCCTTCATTTCTTTTTTGACTTCTTCTTTGGTCATGCGCTGATCTTTAATGAATTCCTGTCTCTGGAACAAGAAGTCCAACACCGCCATGAACAATAGCATGGGCAAAATGAACAACATGAGTTGGCTGGTTAAGTCTTCGACGACAGTTTGTTGGCATTCAACATTGCACTGTTTGATGGAGTGTAATAATTCGCTAAGCCCTATGTGCAATACAATCAGCAAAATTGCCCCGATAATGATAGTTTTCAATAGTGAGAGTAAGGTCGTGACGAATTGTTTGGCGGAAAAAATGCGTTTGAAGCCACTGGATAAGCTGACTTTTTCGAGTTTGGGGATAACCGGGTCGAAGGAGAATACAAAACCAAACTGCACCATATTGCCGAGAATACCTGCGACTACGGTGATCATCGCAAACGGCACTGCGATGCCGTACATGGCACTTTCAAACATGGCTTTAAACCCAATTTCCACGGCTTGAGGAAAAGGCATGGTGTATAAGCGGGGTACAATGCTGAACATTTCCTTGAACTGGTCCATGATCCAGTCCCATGCCAGCATAAAATACAGCACGGTAAACAGCATGATCAACGCCGAAGCGACATCATTGCTGCGTGCTACCTGCCCTTGTTTGCGGGCTTTTTCCAGTTTACGCGAACTGGGTTGTTCGGTTTTTTCTTGGCTGCTATCACCGCTCATCGCAATAAGGCATCCAATATCGTGAGGTTATTGCCCATGCGGAAAAAGCCGTCTTTGAGGTATTCCGCTAAAAAGCCGATGTACAATGCCAGCATGAAGAAGACTAAACCACTTTTGACAGGCATCGCTGCCAAGAAGACGTTAAGTTGCGGTAGAAAGCGCCCTACCATGCCCAAGCCAAAATCGACGAGAAACATCATCCCAATAAATGGTCCGGCGATAAGTAAGCTGGTATATAACAGCAAGTCCAGTTGTTGTAGGAAGAACGAGGCAACCTCTAGCGTAAACTGCGGGAAAAACTGATCTATCGGCCAGGTTTGGTAGCTGAAATAGAGTGTTTGTAACAAGATTAAAAAGCCGCCCGATACCAATAATAAGGTAGTAAGCAATAGGTTAAATAATGCACCCAGCGGTGACACCATATTCGCGGTCAGAGGTGAGAAGTATACTGCACTCATGACCCCGCGTTGCATGTCGATTAAAAAGCCAGCCGCTTTCACTGCCCAGAATGGCACGCTCAGGGTGTAACCCAATAAAAGCCCTAACAGCGCTTCTTTCACTAGAATGCCAAGCATCGTTAGCATGTTCAGCTCAATATTGAGAAACTGCTCGTGGGTGAGCGGTAAAATAAACAGACTCATGGTCATAATGACCCCATTGCGCAAGGTGCGGGGGACGATGGGTTCAGTCATTATCGGCAATAATGCAAACGCAACCAAAACCCTAGGCGCGGTAAATGCCCAAGCCAATAGCCATGATTGCAGTGCATCGGTTTCCATCAGCGATGCCGTATCAGCGCAATTTGATCAAAGGCATTTTCGGTAAAGGTGAGCAGTTCAGGCCCTAGCCAGCGCACGGTTGCTACGAGTGCCAGCATGGTCACGATTAGCTTAAAACCATGCGGAAGTGTTTGTTCCTGAATCGACGTTAATGCCTGCAATAAGCCAATCAGCAGCCCCACGACTGTTGCAGCAATAATGGCGGGCAACGATAGATACAGGATGAGTTCCATTGCCACTGAGGTTTTATGGATGATGTCGGTTTCATTCATGGCGTCAATAACTCAATATTAGACCGTGGATCAAGCGTGACCATCCATCCACTAGCACAAATAGCAGCAGCTTGAAGGGTAGGGAAATGGTCATGGGTGATAGCATCATCATGCCCATTGACATCAATAGGTTAGAGATAACCAAGTCAATCACTACGAACGGCAGGAATATCAGGAAGCCGATCTGAAATGCGGTGGTTAATTCGCTGACCATGAAGGAGGGAATCAACACCAGCAAATGGTCTGTGGTTATTTCCGCTGAATATTTTTCAGGCCAAAGTTTTTGCGTGGTTTGAGTGAAAAATTCACGTTCACTTTCACTGGAGTGTTTAATAAGAAATTGTCGCAACGGTTCAGTGCTGCCCTCTAAAGCATTAATCAGCAACGGATTGCGAATATCCTCAATAGCAACCCCAAAGCTATTAAATTGTTCATAGGTTTCCATGAACACGGGAGCCATGATGTAAATAGATAGAATAATCGCGATACCGCTAATGGCAATATTGGGTGGCTCTTGTTGCAAGCCTAGAGCGCTGCGCAGAATGTGCATCACAATCACTAGCTTGACGAAGGAGCTAACCATAATGGCAATAAACGGCGCTAACCCCAAGATGGTGAGGGCTGCCAGTAATATGACCGGATTAGGGAAGCTTTCCATACCTAGCTGCCCTTTGCTTTTTTGTTAAACAGGTTGATGATGCGTACCGCAATGCGCCCGTTGATTTCGACCAGTTCTCCTGTGCCAATCAGCCGATGTTGTGAGCGTATCTGGATGATTTCAGGCAATGATTTGCCTAGTTCCAAAATATAGCCGGGGCGTAATTGGCGTACTTCATTGAATGACAGGGTTTTTTCTCCCACGTCGAAGGAAAGCTGTACCGGTATCTGGCTAATGTGTTCTATGTTTTGTTTTTGTTCATTATCGGACATGGGTATCCACTCAGTATTAATGGTCAGAGTTGAGGGTGTTGTTTGGCTGAGCGTCGCTTCGCAGCAGTAGCTAGAATCGAGGCATAAGCGGAGTGAACCTTCATCCTCGAAGTGCGTATCGTCCAGTAAAATCAGGTCAGACGGTTGTAGTTGGTTGATCTCTTGCATGGAAAACACCACACGGCTGATTTCAAGCCACAGTGGGGTGTCGTGTTCTTCCCAGTCCGGGTTGGTGTCAGAAGGCCAGTGGCGCAGGCGCTCCTGTATGTGCATGTAAAGATGCGGGTCGAGCATCAGTACGCCGAATACTTCTTGCAGCATCTGCCGATTTTCTTGCTCAAGTATCTGAATAGTAAAGCCTATTGGCATCGTATACTGAGTGCTGAGTGGATCTGCTGACATGGCTTGCAAAGTTAACTGCAAGCCCAAGCCGGTTTCCGCCTGATATAACAAGGGAGCCAGCGCACTTTCAATAATGCTGATGGCGAGGTTTTCGGGTAATTGATGGAGTAAACCTTCGGGTAAAAACTGCTTAATACGTTCAGCGAGTGGCCACGCTGACAACCACAAACCCGCTATCGTACCGCCTAGCTCCAGCGTCATACTGATAGGGCAAAGGTGTTGCGTGTCTGATGCCCCCGGTTGTATCCGAAAATGAGCCACGCGCTTGTCGTCCACAGGGATAGTAATTCCCGATGATTTGTTCAGCAGGATATTATTCAAGCGCATGGCAAGGGGCGCTTGATTGGGAAATTTAATCGGTGTGAACAGAATCTGCCGGTTTCTCATTATGGTTATTATCCTGATTGCTGTTCGCAAACACAGCAAGGCGTAGTTTATAGCTGAAAACGTGCAATACTCGCGTCAGTCTGCCGCTACGTCTTGCAAAGTTCAATCTTCTTTAGCCATACGGTCTCAATCTCAGACTGAGCGGTTTGTATCCCAGTTTTGCAGACGTGCAATGTTCGGATTTACGTTGACAGCACCCAAGTAATAACCTTTGAAGTTACCTTGAGGAAGCCAGTTGTTATCACCAAACGTCACATTGACATTACCGACACTGGAACTCCAGAAATGGTAAGAACCGTCATCATTGCGTCCTAAATAAACCGCATTCCAGCCCTGTGATGCCGATTGCTTGTCGCCGGGTAAGTCAAAATAATAAGCCCCACCGGGGGTCAGGGCGTCGCCTTTGTTGGGGTCGAATAAAGCGGTTTCACCTTGCAGGTTGCTGACGCCATCGACGGTGATTTCCCCTGCTTGGGCGGTGCGGACTTTGGTGGTAAAACCGCCATCAAAGCCTGAGCTGTCATGCTGGTCGTACCAAGAGGATATTTGTAAGCGCCCGGCTTTATTGTCGAAATCGTCAGCACCGATAGTATCCAGGGTGGCTTTCAGGTTAAGCAGGCGCATGGGGCTGGCGCAGTCAAAGGCATAGTGCTGGCGATTATTGAAAACGTCATTAATGGCATCAGAGGGCTTGACTGCCTGGCCTGAATTGTCGGTTGCCCGCATGAGCAAATAGCGGTTATTGCCGCGTTGGACGACTTCCCAATAATTATTGCGTTCCAGCACGGTTTCGGTGGCTTGTTGTCCGTTGATGGCGGTGTAAGGGCGGGTTTCTGCTTGAGCTAGTTTGCCATCTTTGATTTGCACCAGATCTTCGGTGAATGTCCAGCCTTCACCCAAGGAACCAGCGGTTTTCACCATATTGTCGCGGAAGCGCTGGTCATAGCGTTCCTCTATTGTCGGTAAATTGGCAGCGGGTGCTGGTGTGCGGATTTCGGTCGGGTTTTGCTTGTGTTGCATGATTTGCTGTAGCAATCCGGCAATCAGGGGCAGTGGTTGCGCGATCCAGTTGTTACCAAGGACATTCGTTGTTCTGGCGCTGGCTGCTGTTTGTTGGCTCGTATTGCTGGGCGGTGACAGCGCGGCAGGATTCCAGCTTGCTTGGCTGGGCGGCAATGTTACGGTGGGCATTCTGCTTTCTTCCCGTGAAATGTTAAGTGAGATGATCACTCATCGGGGCTTAGTGTAATCATGAAAGAGCTTTGAGTCGGGTGAGGAACGGATAAGTGGGCTGTTCTGACGGATAATCCGAAGCTGTGCCAGTGGGCTTGTTCCATTGGGTAGGGTTTCTGATACGGTTTGTCTTCTTCGGCGTGAATATTAGTAAGTAACAGGATAGATTCAGGTTTGTTTATATTTGCCGGGGGACTGCTTGGCTATGCATGACACATTCTTGAAGTTTCGATGGGCTATTGTATCGCTGCTGTTATTGGGCAGCCATGCTATAGCAGCGCCAGTGCCATGGAAACCGGATAACTATTCGCATTTTTCTGATCAGGAACCTTTGCCGGAGTTGTTGAAAACATTGGCATCCTTACAGGATTTGCCGATTGTCGTTAGTCCTAAAGTCAAAGAAGTGGTGAGTTTGCACCTCCAAAATCGCAAGCCTCAGGATATTTTTAATGAACTGGTCAAAAATTATGGGTTAATTTGGTACTACGACAAAGAAGCGCTGTTTGTTTACAAGGAAGAGGAAGTGCAATCAGCCAGTGTGAGTATGAAAAAAATGTCACCACAAGAATTCACGAATGCTTTAAAGCGACTTGAGGTGTTGGAAGAGCGGTTTCAGTGGCAAGTATCTGAAGTGGATAACATTATTTATCTGACTGGGCCTGAACGTTTTGTGAGCACGGTGTTGGATATGGCTAAGGTGATGGATACTCAAGATTTCTCAAGGCGGCAGGTGTACCGCTGGAAAGATAAAGATGGCGTGATGAATTACAGTTCAGAAGATCCCGTCGGTGGTATGGGGTCTGAGTTTGATGTCAAGACGGATGAGAAATTTCCGGGCTTTGATGTAGTGGATGTCGTAAAAAATAAAAAACAGGCCGAATAAATGGCAAATCAACATACCTCATTTATCCTTAAAGTCCTCAGTGGCATCAATAGTGGTGCGTCGGTTCGCTTAAGGAGCGGGAGCGTGGTCATTGGACGTTCCATGACCAGTGACATTATTTTGCATGACGACAATATTGCTGATCAGCACATCCAGTTATTGATCACGCCGGGTTCGATTACGTTGCAACCGCTGGCTCGTCCGGTATTGGTTGAGGCGCAAGAGATTACGGCTGAAAGCATTGAGTTGCAGCCTTATCAGAGGGTGAGGTTGGGTAATGTTGAATTTTTAGTGACCGATAGTCGGGTATCTGATCCGCGTACTCAAACGCAAACACCACCTGAGACCGGTGCTGCTAAACGTGCCGCTGCTTCTGTGGCTAAGGGTGGTCATGTTCCGCCCCAACAGAAAAAATCGCCAGCCGCTAAGGTGTCCGCTAAACAAGGCATGAGCGGCAAGACTTGGTTGCTCTTAGGGCTGGGTTTATTGTTACTGGCTAACCTGATTTATTGGGCACCGCAGTTCAACCGTTTTCTGGAAACGCTGGGCTTGCGTGATTCGGGGGAGCAACAGGCGGCGGTTTTGTTGCAAACACTGGGGCAACAGAATTTCAGTTTGGTGAATGAAGCGGATGGCTCGGTCAGTTTGCGTGGCTACACCGACACGGTTGAGGAACGCAACGCTATCATGGGTAAGATTCAGGATGCTGGCATCAAAGCCAATGTGTACGTCTGGGCGCAAGATGAGATGGCGAATAGTGCCAATATGATTGCCCGTGCGATGGGGCAGCCGGGTGTTAGCTTCAAGCCGGGCGCGACTGAAGGGATTTTGGTTGCCCAAGGTTTCGTCACTAAAAACGCCGATTGGGAGCGTGTCAAAACCACTATCCTCAATGATGTTGGGGGGCTTAGCACGATTGGTGAGGCTGATTTTCAATCATTGGACGGTTATTTGGCGTCTTTTGTGCAGTTCATCGAGAAAAAAGGACTGTCTAGCCGCATCACCGCTACAACCGACGGCAAGAGCGTTATAGTTAAAGGCGAGTTAACGCAGTCGGAAATCGAAAAATTAAAAAGTTTGCGGCAGGAGTTCATTAGCATACAGGGCGACGGTCCCGCGATTGTGCTCAATGTCACTGACATACGCGACCGCATCACCTTGGCGATACGCAGTGTCAGCGTCGGCAAAGTACCGTTTCTGGTTGCGAAAGATGGTAAAAAGTACATGGAAGGGTCGGCACTTGGCGAAAAATACTTCGTAAAGTCCATTAAACCCGATCATGTAATATTGACTAACAATGGAATGGATATTCCTTTTTATTACGGTATAGACAAGGGGAGACTAGATGATGCTGCAAATCGAGCAGAACCTCAAAAATGATGTGTCAGGTATGTATAAAAATGAGCTTCTGGATAAGTTTAACCAAGCAGCTTCGGACGTTCGCTCTGAACTGAACCAAGGGGTTTCCCCTGATGAATACGAAAAACTAAATAGCTTTTTGCTGGCATTAGAAGCCAGTTGCGAGGTCGTTGACCAGTTTTGGACGCAAACCCACCAGTAGGGTTGGTTCAAAAGTAAGCATGGAACGCAATGTGTAACAGGAAGTTAAGAATTCCCTGCGTTTGGTGGTATTTCACCGGGGATTTATTTTTATGGACGATTAATTTTTAGGAGATATGACAATGGATGCAACTACAGCAGCCGCTTCGATTCAAACTGCGACTCAAGAGAGTGTTAATTTATTAAATACTCAAATGCAGAGCAACCGTCAATTGACTAATGCCGGTGTTGCCGCACAGTCAGCGCGTATGCAAGACCAGATGAACTCCGATGCAATGGCTGGTCTAAAGACTATGGCACAAACAATTGGTCAATCAATTGCCCGTTAATTAATTGGGTATTATTCATTTGAATGGTAATAATTTGATTATTATCGCAAAGTGATTTTCCAATAAATAATCAGTGGCATCATATTTTTATGGTGTCACTGTAAGGATAAAAAATATGCAAGCTAGTGTTGAATTACTTCAAATAATTTCTCAAGTTGGTTACATGGCCTGTTTTGGTGGCGATGTTCAGCGTTCACAAACGATTATGGAGGGTGTTAACGCTATTGGCGTTGAGCAAACTCCCATAAAAATGGGTGTGGCTATTTCTAAAATTTACGCGGGTCACTACGATCAGGCAATTCATATATTGCGAGATGATGTATTGTTGAAAGAAGTTGATCACATGAGTGCGAAGTGTTTCTTAGGTATTGCCTTAAGCCAAAAGGGTGAGAAAGCAGAAGCCAGAGGGTTGTTTGAAGAAGTGGTGAGAAAAGGTAATAAAGATGAAAGTAGTATTGCCGCCGCTTATCTTAATACTTAAAGGTTTAGGATCATGTTTGATGCGAGTACGTTAGTTAATCCTGTGATGCAGACGGGGAATTTACAACAGCAGTTGCCCGCTCCATCCGCGAATGATGTGATGCGTTTAGAAAATATTCTGACTCGAAGTCATAACGAAACTACGTCGGCTTCTATGCGGGATGCTCCTATCTTACAGATTCAAGAGCCTGTAACGACTGATTCGTTTGATTTCAAGCGTGTTATGTTGAATAAAATGGGTGAAATTGATCAGTCTTATCATGGCATGATGTCACAAATGTCTACGATGCCTAAGTTTTCAGCTTATCTTTCTGAAAAACAAGCAATTAGTGGTGGCGATGAGACACGTAGTTACCCTGAAGTAGGTAAAAGTGATAATCTGATTAAGCAAATTGAAGAGTCGACAAAAGCATCGGCCGAAAGCCTTTTAGCTTCTAGCGAATACAACCATGTACTCAGTCAGTGGGGAATTAAATCGCAGATGTGGATGGGTAAAATGAATATTGTGGTTGCTGCGGTTGGGCAAGTTTCTCAGGGTTTTAAGACGCTGTTCCAAGCAGGTTAATTTTAATTAACATTTGTCGCTAAAAGTCGGGAATATACGATAATGATAAATAAGACGTTTCGACATATTGCTATTGCTGTGGTATTAGTGCTTCTCACAGGTTGCAAAACAGAGCTTTACAGTAATTTAGCTGAAAATGATGCTAACTCGATGCTTTCGATTCTGTTAAATAATAAAATAGATTCTGAGAAAATTTTCGATAAAAAAGCAGGCGCTTATTTTCTGCATGTGGAAAAATCGCAAATTCCCCAAGCAGTACAACTGCTTAAACAACACGGCTATCCCAAAGAAAAAATTTCCACAGTCGGTGAGTTATTCAAAAAAGAAGGTTTGATTTCTTCCCCACTGGAAGAACGTACCCGTTTCATTTTCGCCTTATCGCAAAGTGTGCAAGAAACCTTGTCGCAAATTGACGGTGTGTTAGTCGCACGGGTACACGTGGTATTGCCTGAAAACAACCCGATTGATAAGGAAGTCAAGCCATCTTCTGCTTCGGTCTTCATCAAATACAATCCCGCTTACCGTTTGGAAGACATGAAATCAGACATTAAGTTGATCGTTGAGAAAAGCATTGAGGGTCTGACTTACGATAAAGTCTCCGTGGTGATGGTTCCAGCTCAGTTTTCGGCAACCAATTAATATTAGTAGACTGGCGGTTCGTCTGCTGGGCGGGTGCGGAATAGTTTTAGTACCCACATGTATTGTTCAGGGTATTCTGCGATAAGTGTTTGTAGCCCTGTGTTCAGGATTCGCGCATTCTGGGCTTCATCTTTACCGGGGAAATCGGGCAAGGGACTGCCGATGACAATCTCATAAGCGCCTTGTGCTGGATTAAAGAATGCCATGATCGGCAAAGCAACCGCTTTACCCAATTTTGTTAGTCGTGCCGGTGTGGTCAGCGTGGCTTTGGGAACGCCGAAAAATGGTGCGAACACGGAATGTTTGCTGCCATGATCTTCGTCCGGCAAAAAGAACATTAGGCGTCCGGGTTCCAGCGCTTTTACCAATTTCATCATGCCTTCTTCACGCGCTACCACGAATTCCACATCTTGCAGGCGACTGCGGGCAATCAGCCAGTTGATGACAGGGTTGCGAAACGGTTTGTACGAGCCGTAAGCGCGGTAATATTGCCCGATAGCAACCGGCGCGAATTCTAACCATACCGAATGACCTAGCATTAGGATGACATTCTGTCCGGCAGCAATGGCTTGATCGACGTGTTCACGCCCGCTAATGCGGGTGCGTTGGTAGACGTGGCTGCGGGCGCGGAAAAACAGCAGGCTGTAATCCAGCATGGCGTTGGCATATTCCTGTAAATGGCTTTGCGCCATTTGCTCACGTTGAAAGTCATTCAATGCGGGGAAGCACAAGCGCAAATTGCTTAACACGACTGCGCGGCGTTTGCGATTGTGGCGGTAAATCCAGTTGCCCAAGTGTCTGCCAAGCCAGCGGCGGGCTTGCCAAGGCAGCCAAGCTATTCCGGCAAATACCCCAACGCCTGCCCAAGTGAGCCAGTGTTGGGGCGCGAGTAATTGGCGCGGGAATGTGGTCACGCTTGTGGTTCGCAATGGATGTTATCAGCCAACATTCGTGCTGCAAACCAAGTAGCAGCAGGGGCGACATCAGCAGCACGACCTTTGATCTCGAAGTCGATTTTGCGGCGTTCAACCGTGCTCGGCAGGCTGGAAATGCGCACGGCAGGAAAGGTTCTGAGCAGTTCTTCCATCATCGGGATCAGTTCGCTTTCTTGTACCGAGTGCAGTGTCCAGCGTTGTTCAATCGGCGGGGCGGTGTCGAAATACTGTGCGTAGTACGTGTCTAGCGCCCACTCGACCATTGGCCATGCCATATTAGGAAAGCCGGGTACAAAGTGGTGATGTTGCAGTTTGAAACCGGGAATTTGGTTGATGGGGTTGGGAATTAAACTTGCACCGTCGGGCAGTTCGCTCATGCGAATGCGATTGGGGTAAGCCTCTTCCCCGAAGCGCCCTTCGATCAGGGCAACGGCTTGCGGGTGGCGCAAGAGTTTGACACCCGCCGCAGCGGCAGCCGCTTGGCGGGTTAAATCGTCGGGGGTTGCGCCAATACCGCCGAAGCTGAACACAATGTCGTCACTCTGCATGGTTTCACGCAGGGTTTGCAGCAATAAATCCCAATCGTCGCCGATCATGCGTACCCACGCCAGCGCTAAGCCGCGTGCTTTGAGGAAGCTCATGACTTGCGGCAGGTGTTTGTCTTGGCGCAAACCACTGAGCAATTCGTCACCGATGAGGATTAGCCCGACTTTCATTTTTTTGCCCCTTTAGCAGTAGCGTTTTGTAAGGTCTGTTCGGCTTGTTGTTGTGAAATCTCTAACCAGTTGGGCGAGGTTTCTGCCCAGCCGACGGTATGTTGCTGGATAATGTCGGCAAGTGCCTGAATGTGGTCAGGATTGGCATTGAGCGCGGGGATGTAGTGGTAAGTTTCTCCGCCTGCGTGTTGGAAATATTCGCGGTTTTCTTCGCGGATTTCTTCCAACGTTTCGAGGCAGTCGGCAGCAAAACCGGGGCAAATTACGTCAACGTGTTTGATGCCTTCACCCGGCAAGGCTTGCATGGTTTTGTCGGTGTAAGGTTGCAGCCATTCGGCTTTGCCGAAGCGTGATTGGAAGGTGACGCGCCATTCGTTGGGGCGCAGGTTGAGTTCTTCCGCCAGTAAGCGTGCGGTTTTATGGCATTCGCAGTGGTAGGGGTCGCCGAGCACCAGGTTGCGTTTGGGGATACCGTGGAAGGACATGAGAAGTAATTGTCCGCGTGGGTGGTTGTCCCAGTGAGCCAGTACGCTGTTGGCGAGCGCTTTGATGTAGCCGGGGTGATCGTGGTAGTGATTGACGAGGCGCAGTTCGGGCATCCAGCGCCAGTGCTTGAGTTCGTCGAATACTTTATCGAAGGTGGTGGCGTTGGTGGCGGCGCAATATTGGGGGTAGAGCGGTAATACCAACACACGCCGCGCTCCGGCTTCCTTGAGTTTTAGCAAGGTGTCAGGGATGGAGGGGTTGCCGTAGCGCATCGCTAAGGCGATTTTTACCGGCCCGTTGAAGCGGATTTCCATCTCTTTCTGGAGCGCTTTTTGTTGTTGCAGGGAAATGCTCATCAGCGGTGAGCCGTCTTCCGTCCACACGGTTTTGTATTTTTCGGCACTTTTGGCGGGGCGGGTGTTGAGGATAATGCCATGCAGGATGACGTTCCAGATAATTCGGGGAATTTCCACGACACGCGGGTCAGAGAGGAACTCTTTCAGGTAACGGCGTAACGCTGCTTTGTCGGGCGCGTCGGGTGTGCCTAAGTTGGTGATCAAAATACCGGTGCATTCTGATTTTCCGTGGAAATAGTCTTTTTCATTGAGAAATCGGCTCATGGTATCATCCTTTATTTTCCGGCTTGAAGGATAAACCATGTTGCCTGACCTGCAAACACTGACACAGATGATACGTGATATTGCACGCGAGGAAATTTTACCGCGTTTCGAGCATGTGGGGTTTGCGGTAAAGCAAGACGGCAGTTTGCTGACAGAAGCGGATTTGGCAACGAATCAGCGTATTGCGGCGTTTTTGGCTCAGAATTGGCCTGAGATTGCGTTTTTGAGTGAGGAAATGGAGCGCGAGGAACAGGAGCGTTTGCTGCGGGAAGCCGATGCACTGTGGTGCCTGGACCCGTTGGATGGTACGAGCAATTTTGCGGCGGGTATTCCGTTATTTGCGGTCTCACTGGCGTTGTTTCAGCGTGGTGAGGTGGTGCTGGCGCTGACTTACGATCCGGTGCGTGATGAAATGTTTACCGCGCAACGCGGGCAGGGGGCATGGCTGAATGGTAAGCCCTTGCGTTGTCAAACCAGTGCGTTTCAGTTGCGTAATGCGGTGGCGATTGTGGATTTCAAACGTTTGTCACCGGCGTTGAAGCAAGCCTTGATGACGAGTCCGCCCTATGGTTCGCAGCGTAATTTGGGCAGTTGTGTGTTGGAATGGGCGTGGATGGCGGCGAATCGTGGCAATCTGTATTTACATGGCGGCATGAAGTTGTGGGATTTGGCAGCGGGTTCGCTGATCTTGGCGGAAGCGGGGGGCTATGCCGCGACCTTGCAGGGTGAGCCAGTGTTCGTCGCTGCGTTAGCGCCGCGTTCGGTGGTGATTTCGCCTGATCCGGTGTTGTTTGCGGCGTGGTTGGGTTATTTACAGGCGCAGCAGTGAACGCGGCACGGCACACACAGCCCATTGGGGTATTCGATTCGGGTTTGGGGGGGATTTCGGTTTTGCGTGAAATTCACCGCCTGTTGCCTGCGGAACATCTGATTTACGTGGCGGATTCGGCTCATGCGCCTTACGGGGCAAAAACCTCGGATTACATCCGGGCGCGTAGCAAGCAGGTGGCGGATTTTTTGCTGGAACAAGATGTTAAAGTGTTGGTGGTGGCGTGTAATACGGCGACGGTTCATGCGGTCGCGTATTTGCGTGAAACCTTGCCGATTCCGGTGGTGGGGATTGAGCCTGCGGTGAAACCCGCCGCACGCTTGACGCAAACCGGGGTGATTGGGGTGTTAGCCACGCAACAAACGGTGAATAGCCCGCGTTTGCAGCATTTGATTCGCGATTATGCCAGTGGTGTGCGGGTGATTACGCAAGCCTGCCCCGGTTTGGTGGAGCATGTGGAGGCGGGGGATTTTAGTAGCACGGCAGTACGCCAGTTGCTCAAGCATTATACCTTACCCCTGTTAGATGCGGGAGTGGATACCTTGGTGTTGGGGTGTACGCATTACCCGTTTCTGGCGGAAGCGCTAGTGGATGTTACCCACGGCAAGATGACCATCTTGGAAACCAGTACACCAGTGACGCACCAATTGATGCGGGTGTTGGAACAAGAAGGTTTACGCTGCCCGCAAACAGGGCAGGGCAGCGTGCAATTCTTTTCCAGTAAAGCCGATCAGCAGCATGTGAACAGCATCCAAACTTTATGGCGACACCGGGTCGCGGTGAAGTTATTGCCGGATGTTTACCGCTGAACGGGTTTAGTGGTGGTGATGACCGCCTTCGCCGTGAGCGTGACCATGAGCCACTTCTTCTTCAGACGCAGTGCGTACATTGAGGATAGTCACATCAAAGGTCAGGGTTACGCCTGCAAGCGGGTGATTGGCGTCGATGGTCACGCTATTGGCATCCACGGCAGCGATGCGAATCGTTTGATTGCCTGCGCCGGTTTGGGCGTGAAACTCGGCACCCGCGAAGATTTGTTCCTCAGGAATGCCTGCAAACATGTTGCGCGGGACTTGTTGAGTCATGCGTTCGTCGTATTCGCCATAGGCTTCGGCAGGTGGCACAGTGACCACTAAGCTGTCGTTGGCTTGTTTGCCGGTTAACTGTTTTTCCAGCCCCGGAATAATATTGTCAGCACCGTGCAGGTAGGCGAATGGCTGGGCAGCGTCCGCTTGATCGAGTACTTGACCTTGGTCGTCGGTGAGGGTGTAGGTCATAGTGACCACGGTGTGTTGTGCGATTTGCATCGGTTTTCCTTAGAGTAAAGAGACTATTGGGGTTATATATCGGTAGTTTGGTGTCAAGTATGGCTTGGCTAGGAAATTTTTCAAGTGCAGGAATGGAACGTGATAAACTTTCCCACTGCTTTTTCTGGTTTTATGTGAAAAATAACGATGAGCTTACAAATTCCTCCTTTTGAACGGGCGCGGGTATTGGTGGTCGGCGATGTGATGTTGGATCGCTATTGGTCGGGTCAAACCTCGCGCATTTCCCCCGAAGCCCCGGTTCCGGTGGTGCATGTCAAAGCCAATGAAGAACGCCCAGGTGGTGCGGCAAACGTGGCGTTAAACATTGCCAGCCTTGGTGGGCAGGCGGTGTTGCTGGGCTATGTGGGCAATGATGAGGCGGGCAGGTCGCTGGCGAATACCTTACAAGCGCGTGGGGTGCAAACCCATTTTGTGGCGCTGGATAATGCGCCGACGATTACCAAGTTACGGGTGTTGAGTCGGCATCAGCAGTTGATTCGCTTGGATTTTGAGGAGGGGTTTGCGGGGCAAGATCATGCGCAACTCTTCAACCAATTCAGCGCGTTGTTGGCAGCGGCTGATGTGGTGGTGCTGTCCGATTACCGCAAAGGGACGCTGGAGCGGGCGCGGGAATTGATTGCGTTGGCGCAAGCAGCCGGTAAGCCGGTGGTGGTTGACCCCAAAGCGCAGGATTTTGCGACGTATCAAGGGGCAACGGTGATTACGCCGAATCTGGCTGAATTCCGTGAAGCCGTGGGCGAATGGACGGATGAGGCGGACTTGGTGCAACGTGGGCAGGCATTGCTGACGCGATGTGAGTTGGGGAATCTGTTGCTCACTCGCAGTGAACAGGGCATGACGTTATTGCGGCATGAGTTTGCGCCATACAACTTGCCGACCCGTGCGCGTGAAGTGTTTGACGTGACCGGGGCAGGGGATACCGTGGTGGCGGTGTTGGCGGCAAGCATGGCAGCGGGTTTGCCGATTGAGCAGGCGATGGGGTTGGCAAATCTTGCAGCAGGGATTGTGGTTGGCAAAGTGGGGACGGCGACGGTTAGCGTGCCTGAATTGCACAAAGCCTTGCAGCAACACCATGCACAGGTGAAAGGCGTGGTCAGTGAGGCACAATTGCTGGCGGCGGTGCAGGAGGCGCGTATCCACGGCGAACGGATTGTGATGACCAACGGTTGTTTCGACATTTTGCACGTTGGGCATGTGACGTATTTGGAAGAAGCCCGCAAGCTTGGCGACCGTTTGATTGTGGCGGTGAATACCGATGAATCGGTGCGAGCGTTGAAAGGTCCGACACGCCCGGTGAATACCATGGCAAACCGAATGCGGATGTTGGCGGCGTTGGCGTGTGTCGATTGGGTAGTGGATTTCAGCGAAGACACGCCCGAACGTTTGATTTGCGCGGTTAAACCGGATTTGCTGGTGAAAGGTGGGGATAACGATCCGCAGAAAATTCCTGGCAATCGTTGCGTGTGGGATAACGGTGGTGATGTGGTGGTGCTGAGTTTTGTGGATGGGGTGTCGACGACTAACACGATTGCACGGATTCAGGGTATGGAGAAAGAAGCGTAATGCAGGTTGATGTTCTGATCGTTGGTGGCGGCATTGCCGGGTTATGGTTGCTGGCGGAATTGCGTGCGCAAGGCGTTAATGCGCTGTTAGCCACGGATGAATTGGGTAAGGGGCAAACCATTGCATCGCAAGGCATTATTCACGGTGGAACCAAATACGCGCTGACTGGCAAGGTGACGGGGGCAACCTTGGCGATTGGCGATATGCCGCGCTTGTGGCGGGCTGCTCTCAATGGCGAAGGTGCGGTCGATTTGCGCAAGGTTAACGTATTGGCGGAATCGCAATTGTTGTGGACATCGGGCGGACTCGGTTCACGCATGACCGGCTTTTTTGCCAGCAAAGCGATGCAAAGCCGGATGGAGGCTGTGCCACGCGACGCTTACCCCGAACTATTCCGGCATTCTGAATTTCACGGCGGTTTGTATCGCTTGGATGAACCGGTGTTGGATGTGCCGTCATTGCTGGAAACGTTGCGTGAACGGTTGACGGATGCGTTGGTGCAGGTGGATGTGCAACGTTCGGGGTTGCAGCCCGCACACAATGGTTATGGTTATCAGGCAGTGTTGCCTAACGGTCAGGTGCTGGCGATTACCGCGCCGCAAATCATTTTGACCGCAGGGGCAGGTAACGAGGCACTATTGACCAGTATTGCCTGCCGTTGTCAGCCGCCACCGCTGCTTCCTAAGATGCAACGTCGCCCCTTGCAAATGGTGATGGTGCGCGGCAATTTGCCGCTGCTTTACGCCCATGCTTTGGGGATGAGTGATAAGCCACGCGCTACGATTACGTCACATCGGGATAAGCACGGCAAGACAGTGTGGTATATCGGCGGGCAACCGGCAGAGCAGGGCGTGGGCAAACCTGCGGCTGAGGTGATTGCTGCCACCCGGCATGAAATGGCGCAACTGTTACCGTGGGTCGATTTTGGGGGAATGGAATGGTCAACCTGGCTGGTTGACCGGGCGGAAGGTTGCCAGCCGGATGGTGGTCGTCCTGATCAGCCGATGGTGCAGCGCTTTGCGAATGTGACGGTGGCGTGGCCGACCAAATTGGCGTTTGCACCGATGTTAGCCGCACGTTTGCGCACGGAGCTGGGGATGCTGGCAAGCGCAGAGGCTTCACTCGATATTGCTGTTGAGCCGTTGCCTACACCCCCGGTTGCTACCAGTATTTGGGATATGGGTTAACGGAATAATGAGAGCGTCACTTCGACCTCCAGTGCTTGGTGACCTTCACGCAATAAACTAACCTTTACCTTGCTGTGACGTGGGTAGTTATCCAAAAGTTTGTTTAATTCGTTGATATTGTTAACGGGCTGCCCGTCAAGCGCTTGAATGATGTCACCCAAAATCAGGTCATCGTTTGCGGTCAGTTTGGTTTCACGAATGCCCGCGAGTGCCGCAGGTGTATTGGGTTGCACCCGTAGCGCTAATACCCCTTGTGTGTTCAATTTAGCCGTAATGCGCTCACTGATATTGTCATCCATCACCACTCCCAACACAGGGCGCGTGTAACGCCCGTCTTTGACTAGGCGCGGCACTACCCGGTTCACCACATCCACGGGAATGGCAAAACCAATCCCCGCAGAAGCACCGGAGGGGCTGTAAATAGCGACGTTGACCCCAATCAAACGTCCAGCACTGTCCAGCAAGGGGCCGCCGGAGTTGCCGGGGTTAATGGCGGCATCGGTTTGA
Source organism: Thiothrix winogradskyi (assembly GCF_021650935.1). Taxonomy (NCBI): domain Bacteria; kingdom Pseudomonadati; phylum Pseudomonadota; class Gammaproteobacteria; order Thiotrichales; family Thiotrichaceae; genus Thiothrix; species Thiothrix winogradskyi. The sequence continues at coordinate 1,745,465 of NZ_CP091244.1, forward strand.
ATCAAACCATCCATGCTGCCACCTTCTTCCGCATCAATGCTGCGGCGTAATGCCGAAATAATGCCCGACGTTAAGGTGTGATCAAGACCAAAAGGATTGCCAATCGCTAATACATTTTGCCCAACGTGCAAATCACTGCTGCTGCCAATTTGCACGGGCGGTGGGGCATCTGCCATGTCACGCAGGCGTAATACGGCTAAATCGTGTTCAGGACTGGCACCGACAACATCGGCTTCAAAAACGCGCTGGTCAGCAAACCGAATCTTGGCGGTGTCATGACCTTCGACTACGTGGTAATTGGTGACGATATGTCCTGCATTGTCCCAGACGAACCCGGTTCCCGTGCCTTGTGGAATTTCACGAATATTACGGCTCCACAAGTTCAATACCCGCTCCACGGTGGTGATGTAGACCACGGAAGGGCTGTTGCGCTCAAAAATGGCAATGGTGGCTTGCTCATCCGCCGCCAAATCACCACGCGCAGTGACGGTACGCGGCTGATTCCCCGCCGTTTCTTGAAACCACGGAACCCATACCGGTTGCGCGACCCACAGCAAGAGCACTGCCAGCAATACCCACAAAAACAACGCCAGTGAACGGTTTCCATTCATAAATTATGGCTTCCCTAAGTCGAGGGTGAACAGGGTCAGCGTGGTGGGCAGAAAATCTTCATTGCCATCATCGCCGACCATCAAATACTGATTGCCCTGAATATGGGTCAACCCCTCGTAATTATCAACCAGCAAATGACTCGATAACACTTTCAGGTCTTGCAGCGTACACGCCTGATCTTTGGAACATTGTTGGAAATCCAAATAACGCAAGCTCACCACCAATGGGTTGGGAAACCCTGACCAGGCGCGTTCCATCACCAATAAATTACCATTGGGTAAGACTTCCATCGCACTGATACCGCTATTTGTCGCGGGGTAAGCCATGAACGACCATTGCTGCCCTTTGGTCGAGTACAAGGTGTGCAAATTGCGTGGTTGACCTTTGAGTGGCATTTCCGGGGCGGTTATAAAGCCGTAACGTGGATGAAAAGTGACGGATTCCAGTGAGTTATTACCGTGTTGATAGGCGTTTTTGTCGTCCAACTCTGCCGGTAAGCTAATGTTTTTAATCGCTTGGCCTTGTGGGGTAAACCGAATAATGCGTGGAATGCCCTCAAATGCAATCACGAGTTGCGAATCACCGGTTTTGCCATTATTGGCATTCATCAAGGTTAAACCTTCAGAATCGCGACGACCTTTTTTAATGCGTTCACCGTCCTTATCCATGAGGTTGGCGGCATACACTGCTTCAGCCGCAGTCAGGCGATTGCCTTGGATGTCGAGTTTGAAGTGAAAAATGGCTCCTTTGTCGGAAATGGCGTAGAGCAATTGCTCATCCTGATCCCAGACTAAACCCGATAGTTCACTGATTTTGATGCCATTCACTGTATGCGGTGGAATCACCAAGCTGTTCTGCACTTCCAAAACAGGCGTTGCATTCACATTGACAGACATCAACATTGTCTGCATCAGTAGCAATAACAATAATCCAAAACGCATCATGCTGACTCCTCATCCTTTATTGGCAAATGAATGCACGCAGCATCTTAATGACCTCCGCATGTACTGTAAACCTGTCATTCGTCAGATGATCACTACCGTTAATAATTCCAATAAATACAATCAGATGATTAATCTTGAAATTAGCACCTATACTGTTTTTGGCAGTTGCCGAAATACATAAATTTACCACGGTTTAAAGGAGTCTACTTATGGGTGCGGAGATTACTCAAATTCTAGTCATGTTGGGCATTGGTGCGGTCGCTGGTTGGCTGGCTGGTATCATCATGAAAGGTGCAGGTTTCGGTCTGATTGGTAACATCATTGTGGGGATCGTTGGCTCGGTCATTGGCACGTTCGTAGGTGGTCTCTTGTCTGTAAACTTGGGTGTTGGTCCATTGTTGGGAACCCTGATTTGGGCGGTGATTGGTGCGGTCATCTTGTTGTTCATTATCGGCTTGGTGAAACGCGCATAGCCTTTCCAGACACGTTTTGTCATACTCGAACGCCGCTTATTTCAGAGCGGCGTTTTTGTTGGTGAACCCCATGCCGATACCCGATTATCAAACCTTGATGCGCCCTTTGTTGCAACTGGCAGCCGATGGGCAAGAACACAAATTACGCGATGCGACGCTCACTCTTGCCGAACAATTTCAACTGAACGAAGCCGAACGCTCCGCCATTTTGCCCAGTGGCACGCAATCGGTGTTTGGTAATCGGGTAGGGTGGGCGCGTTCCTACCTCAAGCAAGCGGGGGCGCTGTATTCGCCGCGCCGTGGCTGTTTTGTGATTACCCCGCGTGGGCTGCAATTGCTCAAGGCCAATCCGCACAGCATCCGCATTGCTACGCTGGCAGCATTCCCCGAATTTCAAGATTTTAAAAACCGCCGACACGTCACTAAGACCGAGAGCGGGCAAACGCTGGACATGGATTCGGATATTATTTTCGACGATACCCCCGAAGACATCCTCGCCTCCGCCCACCGTTTGTTATGCCGCAATCTTGAGCAGGAAGTGCTGGAAACCGTTAAAGAAGCTTCGCCGACCTTCTTTGAAAAACTGGTGGTCGATTTGCTCATCAAAATGGGTTACGGCGGCAACCGTCAGGATGCGGGTCGAGCCATTGGCAAAAGCGGCGACGGCGGCATTGACGGCATCATCAACGAAGACCGCTTGGGCGTGGATGTGCTTTACATGCAAGCCAAACGTTGGGAAGCGACGGTGGGTCGCCCTGAAATTCAGAAATTTGCGGGCGCGTTGCAGGGGCAGCGGGCGAAGAAAGGGATTTTCATGACGACCTCCAACTTTTCCCGTGAGGCTAAAGAGTATGCCCGCTCGATTGAGACGCGGATTATTTTGATTGACGGGGAAAAGCTCGCGGCGTTGATGGTGGAATACAATGTGGGCGTATCGGTGGTGGAACATTACGAGGTGAAGAAAGTGGATACGGATTATTTTGAGGGTGGGTAATTTCCAAAGAACGTAACGATCTAGCAAAATTCACAACAACTTTGATCAAACACTATGGAGAGCAGCAACATGGGTAACGCATTCGCCAGCATCAAGCAAGGCTTGGAAGAAGCCATCACTTTCGCAAAAGGCAACTGCCCACAAGCAAAAGTGCATCAGTTTTCACCTGTTGATGTGAAAAACGTCCGCGCAAAAGTCGGTATGACTCAGGTGGAATTTGCAGCAACTTTTGGTATCAGTGTCAGCACTTTGCGCCATTGGGAGCGCGGGGATCGTACTCCGCACGGTGCAGCACGGGTATTGCTGCATGTGGTGGCAAAAGAACCGCAAGCCGTACTACGAGCATTGGCTCAGTAACGCAAATGACAGCATTATTTTACTTATCATAAACTGTACAAATAGACCGTTTTCGCAGCATAATGGCGACGTCTATAATCTGCTCAAGGAATGTCCATGCGCGAATACCTTTACCCTGCTCACCCCTGCAACGATTGGTTTCAAATCAAAGTAATTGACGCATGGCAAACTAGTGGGAAGCCTTTTTTTGCTTTTTCATTCTGCAAATACACCCCTCATGCATTAATTAATAACGAGAATAACCATAATGACCAACAACCTTTCTGGCTTTATATTTATTACTCAGATAGGAAAATTAGAGAAGGTGTAACAGACGGATGGTGTGATGATGAAGATTCAAGAGTAGCCATGCAGGTAGAACACCGCATTCGAGTACTAACATTCACACCCGGAAATCACAATCCCTATGCTTCTACTGATACCCATGATTCATCACCTTGTGATCATGGAGAAGAAAAAATTTGGTTCAAATGCGACAAGGTTGAAAAGGTTAAGAAATTAAACTCATCTGGTCAACTTGTGAACTTAGCTCTTCACGATTTTCAACATGCACTAGACCCACAAAAATCCGTAGGGCAGGCAATGATCACGTCAATTGTACCCGTATGCAGAAAATCACCATTGATTATACGCAAGTCTTGGCAGTATACAGATGAGCCTGCAAGTTGTAGCTCACAACCTTGATCAGCAAAAACGCCGCCTGTTGAGGCGGCGTTTCTCTTTCAGCACAAAAGAGCGTTACACTTCCTGCGCTTCAACTAACGCCGTAAACGTCAGCCTGCCATCTACCACATCCACCGCAATCGTATCCCCCGGCATAAACTTGCTGCTGAGGATTTGCTGTGCCAGCGGATTTTCCACTTGCTGCTGGATAGCGCGTTTGAGTGGACGAGCACCATACACTGGGTCGAAACCAGCCTCTGCCAGCAAGTCGAGTGCCGTATCGGTAATCTGAATCCCCAAATCCCGCGCGGCCAAACGTTGACGCAAGTTATTGAGCTGGATGTCTGCAATCTTGCGGATTTCGACCTGATCCAGCGGATGGAATACCACCGTTTCGTCAATGCGGTTGATGAATTCAGGGCGGAAATGCGTGCCGACGACTTCCATCACCGCTGCTTTCATCCGCTCGTAGTTGGCTTCGCCCGACATCTCTTGAATGAGGTGCGAACCAAGGTTGGAAGTCATGATGATGACGGTGTTGCGGAAATCCACGGTGCGGCCTTGCCCATCGGTCAAACGCCCGTCGTCCAGCACTTGCAGCAGCACGTTGAATACGTCGGGATGGGCTTTTTCCACCTCATCCAGCAGGATTACGGAGTACGGGCGGCGGCGCACCGCTTCGGTCAAATAGCCACCTTCTTCATAGCCGACGTAACCCGGAGGAGCACCGATCAGGCGAGCGACGGAATGCTTTTCCATGAATTCGGACATATCAATCCGCACCATCGCGTCGTCGGTGTCGAACAGGAAAGTCGCCAGCGCCTTGGTGAGTTCGGTTTTACCCACACCCGTAGGCCCCAAGAACAGGAATGAACCGCTGGGGCGATTGGGGTCGGAAAGCCCGGCACGCGCACGGCGAATGGCGTTGGAAACCGCGACTACCGCTTCGGTTTGCCCAATCACGCGCTTGGCAAGCACCTCTTCCATTTTCAGCAGCTTGTCCTTTTCGCCTTCGAGCATTTTGCTGACGGGGATACCTGTCCAGCGTGACACGATGTCGGCAATTTCGTCTTCCGTCACCTTGGTTTTCAGCAATTTGGGCGCTTTGGATTCGGTGTGGGCGGCAGCATCGTCGGCTTGCGCCAACTGGCTTTCGAGTTCGGGGATGCGCCCGTATTGCAGTTCCGCCATGCGTTGCAAATTGCCCGCACGTCGGGCGGTTTCAAATTCGAGCCGCGCTTGGTCGAGGGCTTCCTTGATGTGGGAAGTGCCTTGCACGTCGGCTTTTTCGCTTTTCCAGATTTCTTCCAAATCGGCGGATTCGATTTCCAGACGGTCGATTTCAGCCTGCAAGTCGGCGAGGCGTTTTTTGGAAGCGTCGTCGGATTCCTTTTTCAAGGCTTCGCGTTCGATCTTGAGCTGGATCAGGCGGCGGTCGAGCTTGTCGATCACTTCCGGCTTGGAGTCGATTTCAACGCGGATGCGAGACGCGGCTTCGTCGATCAGGTCGATGGCTTTGTCCGGTAACTGGCGGTCGGTGATGTAACGGTGCGACAGCGTTGCGGCAGCAACCAACGCAGGGTCGGTGATTTCCACGCCGTGATGCACTTCATATTTTTCCTGCAAGCCGCGCAGGATGGCGATGGTGTCTTCCACGGTCGGTTCGTCCACCAGCACTTTCTGGAAGCGGCGTTCGAGCGCGGCATCTTTTTCGATGTATTGGCGGTATTCGTCGAGCGTGGTTGCGCCGAGGCAGTGCAATTCGCCACGGGCAAGGGCAGGCTTAAGCATATTGCCCGCATCCATTGCACCGTCGGCTTTGCCCGCGCCGACCATGGTGTGCAATTCGTCGATGAACAGGATGATATTGCCTTCGGCTTTGGCGATGTCGTTGAGGACAGCTTTGAGGCGTTCTTCAAAGTCGCCACGGTACTTTGTGCCTGCGAGCAATGCGCCGAGGTCGAGCGAGAGCAGGCGTTTGCCTTTCATGCCTTCGGAGACTTCACCGTTGACAATGCGTTGCGCCAAGCCTTCGACCAGCGCGGTTTTACCCACGCCCGGTTCGCCGATCAGCACGGGGTTATTTTTGGTGCGGCGTTGCAGGATTTGCACCATGCGGCGGATTTCTTCGTCACGCCCGATGATCGGGTCAATCTTGCCCTGTTCGGCGCGTTCGGTGAGGTCGATGGTGTATTTGTCGAGGGCTTGGCGTTGGTCTTCGGCATTGGGGTCGTTGACGGTTTGTCCGCCGCGCATCCCTTCGATGGCTTTTTCGACCGCGCCTTTGGTAGCACCGCATTCACGCAGCAGATTGCCGAGCGTGCCTTTGTCTTCCAATCCGGCGAGGATGAAGAGTTCGGAGGAAATGTATTGGTCTTTGCGTTGCTGGGCGATTTTGTCGGTGACGTTCAGCAACTTGCTGAGGTCGTTGGACACATGCACACTACCCGCGTCGCCACCGGAAACGCTGGCAAGACGCTCAACCGCTTCGCCGAGTTTCGAGCGCAATTGGTTGACGTTGACATCAGCTTTGGTCAGCAGACCGCGAGTAGAACCGCCTTCCTGGTCAAGCAGGGCAATCATCAGGTGGATGGGTTCGATGAATTGGTGATCACGCCCTAACGCGAGCGATTGCGCGTCTTGCAGGGCGAGTTGGAACTTGCTGGTGAGTTTGTCCATTCTCATGTGGGCTACCTATTGATTTGGGTTGGACGCAAGTGCGTCGGATGGGACAAATCTGGGGTAGCGGGTGGGGGAATTCAAGGTGAGGGTGTGGATAAGTTTGATGTGGGTCAGGTTTGCTTGACTCCATTCTAACTTCTTCGCATAGTGAGTGGTCTGCATTGCTGGAGTTTTGAGATGAAAAACGATCCTATTGTTGAAGAAATCCACAAAATACGTGAAGCCTACGCGGCGACATTCAATTTTGACCTGAAGGCTATTTTCGCTGACCTGAAGGCTAAAGAGCGCCAGTCTTCCCGTCTAGTGGTCAAACGTGCGCCGGAGCGGTTTCATGATGAAGGATTTGGGCTAATCAAAAGTAAACGCAAAGCTGTACCTGCTGATTTTGATCCTGCCAGCCTTACGCTAGTTACTTGGGCTGCTTCAAATCGCGAATCCACGCCAATACAGAAACCAGTTCTTCTACGGACAAGCAGTGACTCTCCAGAATGATGTCCGCCAGTTCGTCTGATACGCAGTAGAAATATGCTGCCGGAATACCTAACGCTGCTGCCAAATTTTTAGCCGTCTCGAAAGGCGGTTCATGCGTTCCAGTTTCGTAACGACTGATTCGGGCGCTGCTGCATCCCTCATCCAACCCAATCAACACACCCAAACGATCCTGCGGTAAACCCGCACGTATTCGTGCTGTACGCAAACGAGAACCGAATAATGATTGAGGATGCTTTGACATCCTACGATATTCGTAAATTTTACTTGAGTATTCTCTACGCAATTCGTAGAATTGATGATGAACCGGGCATTTACTTCCTTAATAATCATCAGGAGCATCATCCTATGCAAAAGCATATCCTCAGCACATGCTTGGCAATCTCGCTTATTGCCAACAGTTCATACGTTTTCGCAGACAAAACTATTACTGGCACGGGTTCATCATCCAGTGAAAGTGAAATGTCAGATGGGCAAGCTGCCGCTGTTTTGGGCGGATTGCTCTTGCTAGGTGGAATCATGAGCCTACACAGCCAAAGCGTCGCTAAAGCGGAAGAAACCGCCACACAACAGGCAACTAAGACAGTGGAACTCAAACCGGGGCATACCTATCTTTGGTCTACTGGAAATAATGACACATCACTCACTATCCAATATGTCGAAAGCTGCACTCCAGCAAAACAGTACAGTGTTACCAGTAAACTCGTAAATGGAGCGGCTGAAGTTGAGGACAGTAACGTCAGCATAAAAAGCGAAGGTTGTAGCAAAACCTACGATTCCAGAGAAAAATCCATGAATGAGCAAGCTGGAGATCCGTGGGGCTTAAAAACACGCTATACCAGAGTACAAGCTGAAGAAAAAGCACAGGAAGCAAGACGAGAAGCCGAATCCAAAGTCAGAGATGCAAAAGAAGCACAAGCTAAACAGCAAAAAATGGCAGCCGCATACGCCAAAGGATGCTCAGGACTATATGTTAATAAAGTTGTCAAAACTGGGAGTGCAGGGGGATTCGCTAAAATGATAGGTTTAACACATGAATATGTCATCATCGGTATAGATAAAGCCAGCCAAAGCGTTACTCTGAAAAACACCTATGATGGTAGTATGCTTAACACAGAGTGTGCAAATATTCAGTACAATGCATTTTAGTTGATGGCATCAAAGGAAATCGGGGTTCGCCCCCGATTTCCCTATTCATCCAATCGTTGCAACGCAGCTTGATATACCGATATACCGCATTCCGCTCCCGCTTGCCAACCGCAATCACCGTAATAGTCACAATATTATCGTCCACTTGGTAAACAAGGCGATAACCCAACTGCCGCAATTTGATCTTGTAAATGTTCTGCGCACCACTCAACCGGGCTGATGGCACATGCGGTTCTTCAGCTCATAGCTCATCTAACGTCGCCTTGATGCTGGGTTCATGTTCACGTTCGCGGACTGTGGCAAGCAATTCTAGATCATCCAGCCGTTCCATCAGGGCTTCATACATGGCTGGCGGAATACAGTAAAATGCAGGCTCGTTATGATTCAAAACAGCGACGGCATTACCTGAACTAAAAGACATCACCTTCATCGGGTTAGCCTTGAACTCGGAAATACTAGCAACCGTTCCAGCAAGGATTCGCGTAGGCATTTAAAAACCACCTAAGTTTAACAAGAAATTCAGACCTAATATTAGCATTGATTTCAGACTAATAGTCAGAAACCACATTAGCGGCTTCTCTCATCCAGTTGTGCCAGCCAAAAATCCCGCTCCGCTTTCAATGCATCCAAGCCATCGAACAACCCCAGCTTGTCACGCCGCCAAACTTCATTCCGATACCAAGCATATTTCAAGCGGATATACATCTGGTCGTAAACATCCACAAAATCAAACAGATGATGCCAATTACGGCTACTTTCATTGCAAATGTGGTAAGCACTGCTCAATGTCTCGATACCCAACACAGACAATTGATTGACCGCAGTCGCAACCATGCTGGTCGCAATTTTCTGACGTTGGTAGGCAGGCACAACACACAACAAATCCAAGCACACATCGCCCGCCTCATCTGTCAGCAATAACGCCAGCCCAATAATGCTGCCATCCTGAGCCAATGCCATCACAGAAGCAGGATGTGGTACGCCGCGCTTTCCTGCAAAATAATCGCCAATGCTACGGTCAGCATATTCCCGAATTTTGTTACCGTGCCAATCACAAAACTCAACCGTGTCGTGAAAAGCGTCAAAGAAGGCTTCTGCCATTTCCGGCTGTCGGCTAAGGTCAAGCGCAACCAAACGGCAAACGGGTGGCACTGCCCGTGCCACCACCGTCAACCGCGTCACGACATGATTCTCACGCGGCGTAATAACAGCATGATCATCCCAGTATTCCACCTTATAACCGAAAGGCTGCTCCATCAGATGGTACGCTTCGACGGTCATGGGAATACGTTGGTGTTTCATGGGGTTAACGTTTAGCCTACCCAAACCCGCGCATTGCGGAACATCCGCAACCACGCACCATCTTCACCCATGTCATCGGGCTTCCACGAGTGCTGCACCGCGCGGAACAAGCGTTCTGGGTGCGGCATCATGATAGTAAAACGCCCATCCGCCGTGGTCACACCCGTAATCCCCAACGGTGAACCGTTCGGGTTTTCGGGGTAATGCTCAGTAGCGTTGCCGCGATTATCCACGTAACGCAAGCCCACTAAGCCTTCCGCCAACATGCCTTCAGCCGTTGCGGTATCGAACACCGCCCGCCCTTCGCCATGCGCCACCGCAATCGGCAGCTTCGAGCCAGCCATGCCTTGCAGGAACAATGACGGCGATTCCAGCACTTCCACCGCCGAATAACGCGCCTCGAACTGTTCGGAACGGTTGCGGTAGAAACGTGGCCAATGCGCCGCACCGGGGATCATGTCACGCAATTGCGAGAACATCTGGCAACCATTGCACACGCCCAGCCCGAAGGAATCTTGCCGCGCAAAAAACGCCGCAAATTCATCGCTGGCTCGCGGATTCATCAGAATCGTTTTCGCCCAACCGCCGCCAGCGCCCAATACGTCACCGTAAGAGAAGCCGCCGCACGCCACCAAGCCTTTGAAATCTTTCAACTTCACTCGACCGCTGATAATGTCGGTCATGTGCACGTCAACCGCCTTGAAACCGGCACGGTCAAACGCCGCTGCCATTTCTACCTGCCCGTTCACACCTTGTTCGCGCAATACCGCGACCGCTGGACGTACTCCGGTACGGATATATGGCGCTGCCACATCCTCATCCAACTCAAAGGTTGGGGCGAACGGCAAACCGGGGTCTTGCACATCATCCAAGCGCTCGAATTCTTGCGCGGCGCAATCGGCATTGTCACGCAACGCCTGCATCCGGTAGCTGGTTTCTGCCCAGATTTTTTGCAAAGTGGCACGCGAGGCACGGTACACTTCCTTGTTGGCAAAGGTCAGCACCAATTCGTCGCTGTCATTCAATTCGCCAATGACGTGGGTGCAATGCGCCAACCCAGCTTCGCGGAACGCTTCCAACACCGCATCCGTATCGCAATGGCGCACTTGCAATACCGCGCCAAGTTCTTCGCTGAACAGTGCAGGCAGCATTTGCCCGCTAATCTGCCCAATGCAAGCCGTCACACCGACATGCCCGGCAAAACTCATTTCTGCCAAGGTTGCCAGCAAACCGCCGTCGGCACGGTCGTGGTACGCCAGAATCAGGTTTTCGCCACGCAAATCTTGCACAGTGTCGAAAAACGCTTTGAGTGCATCGGGGTTATCCACGTCCGGCGCGTGATGCCCAACTTGCCCGTAGACTTGCGCCAGTGCAGAAGCCGCCAAGCGGTTACGCCCTTTGCCAAGATCCACCAGAATCAGATCGGTATCGCCTACGTCGCTGCACAATGCCGGAGTCAGGGTTTTGCGGATGTCCTGCACGGGTGAAAACGCGGTGACAATCAGGGAAAGTGGCGCAATCATTTCGCGGTTTTCGCCGTCTTGCTGCCATACCGTTTTCATCGACAGGGAGTCTTTGCCAACCGGAATCGCTAGACCCAAACGCGGGCACAGCTCTTCGCCGACCGCTTTCACGGTGTCAAATAATGCCGCATCTTCGCCGTGATAACCCGCCGCCGCCATCCAGTTCGCCGACAGGCGAATGTTGCGGATATTGGCAATGTCTGCCGCCGCAATATTGGTGAGGGCTTCGCCAATCGCCATGCGCCCAGACGCTGCCGGATTCACCAGCGCAATCGGGGTGCGTTCGCCCATTGCCATCGCCTCACCGAAATTGGTGGTGTAATCGCTGGAGGTGACGGCCACATCCGCCACCGGCACTTGCCATGCGCCCACCATTTGGTCGCGTGTCACCATGCCCGTTACCGTGCGGTCGCCGATGGTGATCAGAAAGGATTTGGAAGCAACAGTTGGCAAGCGCAATACGCGCTCAATCGCCTCCGGCAGCTCAATACCGCTGAGGTCGATTTCCGGCTTGTGGAAGGTTTGATGATGCACGTCACGCAGCATTTTCGGTGGCTTGCCGAGCAGCACGTTCATTGGCAAATTCACCGGATTGTTGTCAAACAGCGAGTCACCGACCAGCAATTGTTGTTCGATCGTGGCACTACCGACCACGGCGTAGACGGCGCGTTCGCGTTCGCACAGGGCGCGGAAGGTGTCGAGGCGGTCTTCAGCAATGGCGAGGACATAGCGTTCTTGCGCTTCGTTGCTCCAAATTTCCATCGGAGCCATGCCGAGTTCGGCGTTGGGGACGGCGCGGAGTTCAAAGCGCCCGCCGCGTCCGGCATCGTTGACGATTTCGGGGATGGCGTTGGAAATACCGCCAGCGCCTACGTCGTGAATCGAGAGGATCGGATTTTCCGCACCCAAGGCCACGCAGCGGTCGATGACTTCTTGGCAGCGGCGTTGCATTTCGGGGTTGCCGCGTTGGACAGAGGCGAAGTCGAGGTTTTCCGCGCTCGTACCACTCGCCATTGAAGAAGCAGCGCCACCGCCCAAGCCGATCAGCATCGCGGGGCCACCGAGGACAATGATCGGCGTGCCTTCCGGCAGTGGGTTTTTGTTGATGTTGTTTTCGCGGATATTGCCCATGCCGCCTGCAATCATAATCGGCTTGTGGTAGCCGCGCAGTTCGATGCCTTTTGCGCCGGGGGCTTGCATTTCAAAGGTGCGGAAATAGCCGGTGATATTGGGGCGACCGAATTCGTTATTGAACGCGGCAGCACCAATCGGGCCTTCGAGCATAATGTCGAGGGCGGAAACGATGCGGTCGGGTTTGCCAAAATCGTGTTCCCACGGCTGGGCGTAGCCGGGGATGCGCAGGTTGGATACCGAGAAGCCGCTCAAGCCCGCCTTGGGTTTCGAGCCATTGCCGGTTGCGCCTTCATCACGAATTTCGCCGCCTGAACCTGTTGCAGCGCCCGCAAACGGGGAAATCGCGGTGGGGTGGTTGTGGGTTTCCACCTTCATCAGGATGTGGACGGGTTCGTTGGTGTAGTGGTATTCGCCGGTTTTTACGTCGGTCAAAAAGCGCGTTGCCAACGGGCCTTCGATGACCGATGCGTTGTCATGGTAGGCGGACAGGATGCCTTCGGGCGCGTGCGCGTGGGTGTTGCGGATCATGGCAAACAGCGATTTGGGCTGTTCCTTGCCGTCGATAATCCAGTCGGCGTTGAAGATTTTGTGGCGGCAATGCTCGGAATTGGCTTGTGCGAACATCATCAATTCGACGTCGGTGGGGTTGCGCTGGAGTTCGGCGTAATTTTCCGCGAGGTAGTCGATTTCATCCGCTGACAGTGCCAAGCCCCAGTCGGTGTTGGCTTTGGCGAGCGCGGCTTTGGGGTCATTGCTGATGTCGACGTAGCGCAAGGCGGCGGGTTCGGCTTCGCTGAACAGGACGACGGCATCTTGCAGGTCGGTCAGTACCATTTCGGTCATGCGGTCGTGCAACAGCGCGGCGATGGCGAGGCGCTCGGCTTCCGACAGCGCGGCAGTGGTTTGCACGTCGTAAGCAATGCCGCGTTCGATGCGTTCCACCATCGTCAAGCCGCAGTTGTGGGCGATGTCGCTGGCTTTGCTTGACCAGGGCGAAATCGTGCCTTTGCGCGGGGTGACGAGCAGCAATGTGCCGCTGAACGCGTGGCTGCCTTGTACTTCTTCGTAGGTCAGCAACGCTTGCAACTGGGCGTGTTCGTCGGGGTGCAATTCGCGGCTGTTGCGCACGAAATGGATGTATTCGGCTTGCACAGCGGTGATCGTGGGCACGATGGCTTGCAAGGCGCTCAACAGCTTGTTGCGGCGGAATTCGGAGAGGGCAACGCTACCGGGGAAGATCAGCATGGGGGTAAACCAATGGGCAGTTCATCAAGGAGGGTATGATAGCGGAAAGTGGGGGCTTAGGCACTGTCTCACGTTACACTGCTTAGGGTAATCGCATTAAAATGGTCTTGACAAAAGTCCCTTAAGCTTGTTTCCTTTCATGCTTTTGGTTGCCTGATGAAACTCCGCCCGACAGCCTCGATACTCGAACACTTTGCTTCAATCCCTGACCCACGCTTAGATCGCCGTAAGCGACACAAACTGAGCGACATTTTCTTTATCACGCTGTGCGCGGTGATTTGCGGCGCGGATGACTGGGCATCCATCGAACAGTTTGGCAGAGCCAAAGAAAAGTGGTTCACCAGCGTACTGGATTTGAAGCATGGTATCCCGTCACACGATACCTTTGGGCGCGTTTTTGGGTTGATCGACACCCAGCAGTTCAGTGAGTGTTTTAGTCGCTGGGTGGCAGACTTGGGCGACCTTAGTGACGGTGAAATCATTGCCATTGATGGTAAATGCCTGCGCCGTAGCCTTGATAGCGCATCAGATAAGTTGGCCATTTACATGGTCAGTGCTTGGGCAACTCAAAACCAGTTGGTGCTAGGTCAGCAGCGGGTGGATGACAAGTCCAATGAAATCACTGCCATCCCTAAACTATTGATGCAACTGGATATTGCAGGAGCAGTGGTGACGCTGGATGCGATGGGATGCCAAACCGCCATTGCCCTACAAATCGTAGACAAAGGTGCAGATTACCTGCTCAGCTTAAAGGGTAATCAAGGCACACTTCACCAAGACGTAAAGCTGTTCTTTGAATCGGCTAACACCTGCCCACCCGTGGGACATGTCAGCTATGACGGTGGACATGGACGGATTGAGACCCGTAGTGTACGCGCCACATCAGCTATCGACTGGTTAAAGAAAGACCATGTTCATTGGCCTAAGCTCACTAGCATCATTGCTGTGACGGCTACCCGCGAATGCAAGGACAAAACCACGGAAGAAACCCGTTACTTCATCACCAGTATGGAAGCCTCAAACCCTGAACGTTTAGGGCAAATCGTGCGTGCGCATTGGGGCATCGAGAACAATTTGCATTGGGTATTGGACTACGCTTTCCGCGAAGATGACCAACGAATGCGTTCCGGTAACAGCGATGCGAATATGGCGGTTGTTCGGCATATTGCCCTCAATTTGGTCAAAACCGAAAAAACCGTCAAGCTCGGCGTGAAAAACAAACGTCTTAACGCAGGCTGGGATGAGGATTACCTACTAAAAATCGTTACAGGCAGACCAGGGGCTACCAAGCCTAAAACTTAGGGCTTTGTAAAACAAGATATATTTAATGCGATTGCCCTATTACACTGCTTGAAGCGACGAACTATCGCATTTACGACATATCAATATAACGACGCTTTAAGTTATTAATAGCTCCTCTAAGATCATGCCAAAAAATTGGGATCGCAAACAAAGGAATAAGGAGGATAACTAAAAATAAATAATTTTTATTAAAAATCTCAAAAGCAGCAACGGGGAAAATTAAAATAAGTGATGATAAAGCCAGTATTCTCCCGACAATACTAGCTATGAGATTCTCAGGTTTTTGCGCACTTAACTCGACAATGGTAGGAATACCAACAAGGCGAATATCAGCTTGCATATTGATCTCCGGTGCAGTAACCAAAACCTGCACTACAAAATAATCATTTGAGTTCAATAACAATGGTTTAACTTGAATCGTGTCCTCTACCACCTCCAAGCTACAGCCTAGATTATGTGGGGACTGGTGAATAATCTCAGTCGACAGGACTTTGGCATTTTCTCCGAAGGTAAAGCGCATAGATCGACCTTCAAAGTCATTGATGAGTATTGGCTGATTACCCGAATTTTTCACGCCAAAAATGACGAGCCTGATGTTTTTCACAAGCTGCCCATCAAAGGTCACAGCCACCCGATCCGCCAATTCTTCATCAACACCGAGCAGGTGATGTTCAGACAACACGCCGAAGGCAAGTTCTTTGCGTTGACGTTGCAAGTAGTAGATCACGACGGAAACAAGAATGGCGATCAGAGCAAATGCTGCCCCTGCTAATTCCAACGGTTTATCCTGCAACATTTCCAGCATCACGATGCGCCTAATCAGCTATAAAGTGGCTGGATTGTAGAGAATGTTGATGAATTAGGCGAATGGTAACGAGGTACACAAGCGGATATTTTCAGCTTCTCGCTGTATAGCACGTTACCTCATCTCAATCGTTTTGCTTGCTTTCCAGTTGCTTCACCATGCGGTCAAAGTCGGACTCGTAGGCGTGGTCTTGCCCAATGCGGTATTTTTCGTATTGTTCCAGCGCTAGTTTATCCGCCACTGCTTTACGCACCCGCCCGGCATCGTGCAGCAGTTCGTAGCCGTTGAATTGCAGGAAGGCATCCAGCTTATCCACCCAGTCTTTCATTTTCATGGGGATTTCGCGTTCGGCTTGCACTTCAGCGAAGTCGAGGTACATGGTGACGATGCGATTGAGGTTACGTAATTCCTTTTCGTCCAGATAGTTTTTTGCAATGGTTACGTCAGTCCGCAGGATTTTTCCGTCCGGTGAGTTCTTCCACGTTTTCAAGCCCATACCGGGTTTGTCACTATCGGCACGGCTGCGGATGATTTCAGCGGCAGTCATGCCAGTGATAGCGAAATGCAATTTGTTTTGCACCGTTTTGAAAAAGGTTTGGGTAATCTCGGCTTTGGAATCGTAGTCAATGCTGCACTGGCTATAGATGTCGGTGATTTTCTGGTAGAAACGGCGTTCGCTGGCACGGATTTCGCGGATGCGCTCCAGCAATTCAGCGAAGTAGTCCTTACCGAATTGCTTACCGTTTTTCAGACGTTCGTCATCCAGCACAAAACCTTTAATGATGTATTCTTTGAGGACTTGGGTTGACCAGATGCGGAATTGGGTGGCTTCGGCGGAATTGACGCGGTAGCCGACGGCGATAATGGCATCCAGATTATAGAAATCGAGTGTACGAGTAACCTGCCGCTGACCTTCTTGTTGAACTGCTCGAATTTTTCGAGTAGTTGAATTTTCGTCAAGCTCACCGCTGGCGAAGATTTCTTTCAGATGATAAGTAATAGTGTTCGATTCTACTCCAAACAGCTCCGCCATGCGCTTTTGGGTGAGCCAGAAGATTTCATCCTCGAAATGCACTTCAACGCGGACTTGGTGCTTAGGGGTGGTGTAGAAAATGACGTTGCCTTGTTGCTTCATGTATTTTGACTTCCTCAATTGTGTTAAGCAGGCGGAAATCGTAACTGCGAAAACGCCCGATCTGCCTGTATTGCCCTACATTCAATCTCCGAGATTGGCTTTACGCGGCAGTGCGTCTATCGCTAAGGCTTGCGTGTAACGCTGGAACACACGGGGGTTGCCGCCAATGGCAACGCATTCATAACCTCAATCATCTCCTGCGTCACGTTATCTGATAAATGCGGCATAGGTAGGTGTGACTGCGCCATCAACAAAAATAAATCTTCGGTACTCTCAATCCCTAATGCTTCCATTGCTTGCAGATCGTCGATCTTGCTCAATGAGAAATTCAGCAGCGTGTGGATATTCTGATTACTCACAGTTTTCGCAGCCTCATGTGTGTTAAATGGCGCAGGGTAATACGACGGCGGCGGTTTGTTAATGCCGCCCGCGCCACACCAACGGTTCCCGCAAACGCGCCGCATAATCCGCAATGTGCAAATGACCTTCCGGCTTAATCTCAGCAGCAACATCATACTGTTGCGCAATCGCCGCCACTTGATCTGTTTCCAGCTTACCCGCTTCGGTCAGTGCTTTGGAAAGGGCGTGTAAGCAATGCACGTATTGCCCCAGTAACTCCTTGGTTTCGCTGACCAGACGCATCATCATTTTTTCCACATCCATATCCGTCACCACGGTATTCATGCGGTGCGGGTAATCTTCAATGGTGTAGGTGGCTTGAAATTCATCGTCGAAACCGTAACGGCGCACATAATCCATCGCCAATTCGGTGGCGCGTTCGCGGTCATTTTCACGCCCGGTTGACGCTTCCAAATGCCCAAACAGCAATTCTTCCGCAATACCGCCTGCCAGATACACCTTAATCATATCCAGCAAGGTGCGGCGGGTGCGGTGCAATTGATGCGGGAAGGTGAAACCGCTCGCGTAACTGCTGGCAACTTTGCTTTGCAATTGCAACGGCACCAAGCCGAACAGCACCATGTAAGCCACCGCATGACCGGATTCATGCACACTGATATTTGCCACGGATGCTTGCGTATTGTCCTGCCGGATTTTGTCGATGCGCCCCACATACGGGTGTTCCGTCGTCACCTCGCCCAAACGCGCCACAATCGCTTGGCGTTCTTCGGAGTAGCTCAGGTGAATGGTGTCAATATCGTCGCTGAGGGCTTGCAGTAATAAGCGCGACAAATTGACTTCCAGAATATCGGTCACGCTGGAAAATAACGGGCGCACCCCCTGCACCGGAAACACGCCATTGCGGTAAATCAACTGATTCATGCTCACATCCGTCACCAAACGGATGCCAGTGCGCTCGAACGTGTCGGTTTGTACCCGATGGATTTCCCGCGCAATCAGCGTGTGAAAATCCTGTTTGCGCAAACTGGGGTAAACGAGGTGGATATTGCCAAACCGTGCCACTTGTTCCGGGCGGAATTTGCGTAGTAGCGCGTCTTTAATATTCATCAGCGTCACTTTGGTGGTGAAGGCGTGAAAAATATCGGCATCCACATCCGCTTCCGCCGCTTGATGCGACATTTGAAAGGCATCATCCAAATTACCCGAAATCAGAATCAGCGTTTGAGTGTGGTTGATGGGTTCGTAAATTACTTTTTTGCGCTTGGCGGTAAGAATCATGCTGACCATTTCCTCTTCGGTAATGTCGAGCATATCCACCACTTCCATGTCCAGATTCAGCGCTTTTTTCAGATTCACCGCATCCCACGTGCTGATGTAGCCGTGACTGTCGTCTTCGTCCTCTTTTTCGCCTTTGCTGCGGCGACGTTGAGCATTGCGTTCGCGCTGATAGTATTCGTTCAGAAAACTGTCGAGATCATCTTTTTGCTTTTTGGATAAATGCCCGTCGGATAACAGCTCCCAAAAATCCATGAATTTGGTTTGCGGCAACGGTTCGCCTTTGGAATCAATGGTGTTAAAGCGCTGGATTTCATCGAATAACACAATGCACGGTTTGCCGTTATGAAAGCCGTAATCGTCTAACACGCTGGAAACCGACGAACTCCACGAGGTTTGTCCAATATTGGAGAGTTCCACTTCGGCAAAGCGATCCTGAAAGTTCAGGTGTTTGACCAGTTGACGCACCAAATCGGTTTTGCCAACCCCTGTCATGCCCCATAAATTCACAATCACGGGACGCTTGAGCAATTCCGGCATTAAATACCAGACTTGGATGCAATCCATCAGTTCGTCGATGATCGGGTCGATCCCCACGAAATGCTGTTTCAGGGCGTGTTTGGTGGATTCTAACTCGGCTTTGCGAGCGTGAATCAAGGCTTTATCAAGTTGTAACATGGTGTGATCTTACTACGTGGTCACAACCTATGCTACTGCTCCGTGGTGCGTTTGACTGGCTTAATGATGAGGTGTTTCGCCACTGTTTGCGCATGAGATTCCAGCAAACAATCGGCAAATGTGACTTGCAAGACTGATGTCTGCACTATCTGCCTGCGTTCACCGGAAATTTGCGCTAGATGCATCGCCAAGATGAGTGAAACACTGTTGGAGGCTCGTACTGTCTGGTGAATCAAAACAGGTGGATAGCCTTTATGGTGGCGATTTAAAACGTGAATGCCCCCGTGTACATAAGAACTTAACGGTTTCCATGAATGCTCTTTAAATTGCAATAGCAAGTTCATTATGTTGGTGGGTGCTTTGCCTTCCAATTCTTGTAGCATCTGAGTCATCATCGATAACCTATCGGCTTGTTTGGCTTTTTCATGGGTGAATTCCCCCATGAGTCGCTGTGTTACCTTGTCACTGGCAGCGTATTGCAGCCATACCGCACGTACCAGCGCTTCGTACTGAAGACGCAATAAGCTAATGGCTGATGTGAAATTATCATTTGCAATCAGTATTTTGACGCTTTCGGCGTGCTCAAAGCCTACCGCGCACATAATGCGGCTGGATGCTATGCGGTCAGATACGCCCTCAAAACTGTTAGGCACAAAACGTGTCAACGCAGTATCCAGTAATGCGGAGCGCTGTAATAACTGGTGGAGTTCGTCACTCGTTGGGGTCATAACACTCGCTTGTTATCAGTGGATGAAAGAAATCTTGATTTAAAAACAAAAATGATTATAACGCTAAAACCTCTCAGACTTTCCAGTAAACTGGATAGACTGTCGATTACAGAAAGGTTTTATGCATGTCACCGCGCTGGCAACACAATATTGCATTGCTTACGTTATTTTATTCCGCCACCTTGTGGGGCTTGTTTTGGTATCCATTCCGCTTATTGGATGATTTAGGAATAGGGGGATTACTCGCCACCGGTATTGCGTATGCCTTGCCCACTTTGTTGCTCGGCTGGTATTACGCCAAAGGTTTATGGCAGGTACGCGCTCAATGGCTTTGGTTGCTGATTTTAGGGATAACGGCTGGCTGGAGCAATCTCGGTTATGTGCTGGGCGCATTAGACGGTGAAATTATGCGGATATTGCTGCTGTTTTACCTGTCACCACTATGGACGGTGGTATTTGCCCGCGTATTCCTGCACGAACGTTTGAACCGTGTGGGGTGGTCAGTCATTGGGCTGTCGTTGTGTGGGGCAGTGATTATGTTGTGGCAATCTGATGGGCGTTTGCCTCTGCCCAGTAATCAGGCGGAATGGTTGGGTTTATCCGCTGGTATCACCTTCGCGCTGAGCATTGTCGCAGGGCGCTATCTGGGCGTAGATGTCAGTGAGGGGGCGAAAACCTTGACGGTATGGTTAGGGGTTGGGGTGCTGACGGGATTGGGGCTGTTATTCATGCCGCATAGCGGTGGCTGGCAAGTATTTTCAACATCAGCGATTGTTTTGTTACTGGGTTTGGCGGTGTTGGTGGGGAGTGTCACCTACGCAGTGCAATACGGCATTGCGCGAGTGCCAGCCAGCCAATCCAACGTCATTTTCCTGTTTGAACTGGTGGTTGCGGCTATCGCTGCTTATTGGTTAACCCAAGAGCGCATGGATTGGAACGAATGGGTCGGCGCAATCCTAATTCTCGCCTCCAGCCTGTTTTCGGGGCAGATGCAAGCTACCACGCCGCTTAAGGAAACTTAACCACCGTCCACCCCGCCGGATTAATCGTGCCATCGGATAACAAGATTTTCTCCACCGCCGACGTTTGCGCGTAACGCTGCAAATTGTCTTCGCTCATCCGTCCAAAGGCGGTGCGGAAAATGGCCTCTCTGGATTTCAGGGAGGCAAGTTCCCCCAGTAATGCTTTATCCGTCCCCACCACAATCTTTTTGTAACGGGTACTCGCTTCCCGCGCTGCAATCCAGCGTTCCATTGCCGCGAATTGCGGTTTCAAGGCATACGAGGTATCGACCACAATCAGCACATCCGGCTGGTGTTGGCTCAGGTAAACGTGCGTGCCTGCCCAAGCGGCGACGTGCAGCACTAGAAACAAACCAAAGATTTTCAAGCCTTTCACACGCTGCCTCCCCTAGCTTACATTTCCGAATTCAGCAAATTACCGATGCGAAATGAGGCGGAACCCGCACTCGATTCGGTATACGCGCCTTCTGCCAGACTCGCCATTTCCTTGAGTTCGGGCGAGCTTAGTTCGTAAGCAATGGTATGAATCGGGATGCCGACCAATTCCAGCAAAGTCTTGGTTTGCTCGAAATCCACGCCCATATTGGTTTCACCATCGGATAATACGAAAATCACGGTTTTGTAATCCGGGTGGGTCTTTTTGAATTCGCTCAGCAAATTCGCCGCCACCAAAGTGGCACTGTAAGTCGCGGTCTTGCCGCCCACCGAAAGCTGTTCCACCGCGCCGTTAAATAAGGATTTTTGCTGTACGTTGAACGGGTTAATCGGTAAATCCACGTTCACGGTATCGTTGTACGACACCAAGCCAATCGCATTATTGGCACTGATCAGGTCGGAGGATTCGATCAGGGCTTTTTTCAGATTTTTAATGCGTTCGCCTTCCATTGAGCCGGAAATATCGGTAACAAACACTGCCGCAACGGGTTTGCCGCCGGACTTTTTCTGTTTCCAAAGTTTTTGCGCTTGGGCGATTGTGTTGCCATCGGGAATTTTGTAGGCATCGCGGAAATCGGGGCTGGTTTCAAAGCCGTACTTGGTTAGCACTGCTTTTTGGGTAGCAATGTAGTTAGCAAACAGCTTCAAGGTTTCCAACTCCGCCGGGTCAGCTTCGCTGGTGGCATACAGCGGGTTGTCGTGGCGCACCCCGAACGGCACGAATTGGTAATCATCCATGCCGGTGGCACTTAACCAAGTTTGTTCGCTGCCAACAAAGCCATCCAATACGCCGCTGCCCATGGCGGCATCACGCATTTGCAGGGTGTTTTGCGCCACAAACGGCACACCAAGTTGGAAGGCTTCAAACGCGCTGGCAACATCCGGCGACAACATTTGGCTGTGATCGCCTTTGGCAAACGCATCCAGCACCGTGATTAAAAAGTTTAACCCCGTGGCGGATTGGTAAGGGTTGGTGTAGCCCATCGCAAATTCGCCGCTGCTGACGTTGGTGAGTAATTTAGCAACGTCAAGCTTACCATCGGTGGTAATCAGGTCGAGTTTGGTTTTACGTGCAATCACCCCGCCAACGCTGGAAGCGGTTACGTCGGCAATCGTGGTGAGTTTATTGCTGCTGCTATTCACCAAACTGCCCCACAAGGCATTCGCGGGGGAATACGCTTCGGCAATGTACTGCCCGGTCATAATGAATTGCGCCCCTAACCCGGAGTCGAGCTTGCGGATGGTAATCGCGGCTTTTTTGCCATTGCTCAGGGTTTGGCGTTGTTGGTTGAAATTTTCCGCTAACTCCAGATAAACGCCATCCAAACCTTTGCCTGCTTTGTCGGCAGAGGTGAAAATTTCTGCGACTTCGGTGTCATTACTGTCGGTTACGTCCAGCAACAGCGGGTATTCGGCTAAATCCGGCAACATTGCCAGCAAATTGGTGCGGGTTAACTGAATATTGGCGCGATACTGGTTTTCGCGCTGGGTAGGTTGAATCTCGGTTTGTACCAGTTCGGCGACTTTGGCTTCGGCCTTTTCTTTGGTGTCGAGGGTTTCGCCGCAACCGCTTAACGTGGTGGCGACTAACCAAGCGAGGGCTGTGACAGTAAGTGTGTTGCGCATATTCATGACTGAGTTCCTGTGTGGCTGGCGGTTTGCGCCAAACTGACTAAACGCGCCAAGGTGTCGAGCCGCGCAAACTCGCTGACTGAGCGAATATTGGCGACTTCCACGGCGGTTTCGTTTAAGGCAGTGAAGAATTTATCGTTTTCGGCGAGTAACGCGGTGATGCGTTGTTGTTGTTCCTGATGCAAATCCGATTGTGCAGCTTGGCGGTTTAATCCGGCAAGGCTGTGCCCAACCGCCACCATGTCGGTGAGATTTTGCACCACGTGTTCCTGCACGCTACGCGCTGCATTCAGGTAGGTAATTGGGGCGAAGGTTTTGCCGATAAAACGGGTTTCCACCACCGAACGGTAATCATCGAGGATGTCGGTGAGGATATTGGCTTGTTTCACACCGGCACTGATGTTTAATTCGGTTAAGGATTCGCGGGCATTGTCCAAGCGTTGCATTAAGGTGGCGTGTTCGCGCAGATTGCGTTCGTGTAGCCACAAAGCTTCGTCCTGCATTTTGTAACCGAACAGGCGGTACAATAGCGGCACGGTTAGTGCGATCAAAACCGCCGCTACGGTATAAATACCCAGCAGCCACCAGGGTGCTTGAAACCACCAAGCAAACAAGCCGACTAACGCCGCCGAGAGTGCCAGCGCGAGCAGGGTGTATGCTTTGATGGTGTTATAAGGATTTGGGGCAGAAATAAGCGTTCTCCTCGCACAGTCTTACCTAACGGCTATTGTAGAAGCATATTGCCTCACTGTGTCAACGATACGATAAACTGTTAGATAAGGGGTTAAGCTTGAGATCATTCAGCTATCATTAAGTTTGATTTATTTGCATAAAAATAAATCATGACCAATTTGGCACTATAAGCGCTAAAATCCAAGACACTGAATCTCCTTATCTAGTGACTTGGTTGAGAAGCTTTCAGTTTTTCACGCCTCCGATTCCCCCTGTTTCGGAGGCGTTTTTTATTTCAGCTTATGCCTGATGGTAAAGCTTGCTCCCTGTTTTAATGAATTCCACCGCTTTTTCTTCCATGCCTTTTTGCAGCGCTGCTTGCGCGTCCACACCTTGTTTTGCAGCGTAATCACGCACGTCTTGGGTAATTTTCATCGAGCAGAAATGCGGCCCACACATGGAGCAGAAATGCGCCACTTTGGCGGAATCTTTCGGTAAGGTTTCATCGTGGTATTCACGCGCCCGATCCGGGTCTAGTCCCAGATTGAACTGGTCTTCCCAACGGAACTCAAAACGCGCTTTCGACATGGCATTGTCGCGGACTTGTGCGCCCGGCCAGCCTTTCGCCAAGTCTGCCGCGTGTGCCGCAATTTTGTAGGTAATAATCCCGACGCGCACATCTTCCTTATTCGGCAAGCCCAAATGCTCTTTGGGAGTGACGTAGCACAGCATCGCGCAACCGTACCAGCCAATATTCGCAGCCCCAATGCCGGAGGTAATGTGGTCGTAGCCGGGCGCAATGTCCGTGACCAATGGCCCCAAAGTGTAGAACGGTGCTTCAAAGCAATCCTGCAATTCCTTGTCCATATTCTCTTTGACCATGTGCAACGGCACGTGACCGGGGCCTTCAATCATCACCTGTACGTCGTGTTGCCAAGCGATTTTGGTCAATTCACCCAAGGTTTCGAGTTCAGCGAATTGCGCTTGGTCATTGGCATCAGCGGCAGAACCGGGGCGCAAACCATCACCCAGCGAGAAGCTCACGTCGTAAGCTTTCATGATTTCGCAAATGTCTTCAAAATGCGTATACAGGAAGTTTTCCTTGTGATGTGCCAAGCACCATTTCGCCATGATTGAGCCACCACGTGACACAATGCCGGTAACACGATCTGCGGTCATCGGCACATACGCCAAGCGCACGCCTGCGTGAATGGTGAAATAATCCACGCCTTGTTCCGCCTGTTCAATCAGGGTGTCGCGGAAAATTTCCCATGTGAGGTCTTCGGCTTTGCCATTCACTTTTTCCAGTGCTTGGTAAATAGGCACTGTACCGATGGGCATGGGCGCATTGCGCAGAATCCATTCGCGAGTTTCGTGAATGTTTTTGCCGGTGGATAAATCCATCAGGGTGTCGCCGCCCCAACGTGCCGACCATGCCATTTTTTCGACTTCTTCTTCAATGGAAGAGGAGACCGCTGAGTTGCCGATATTGGTGTTGATTTTGACGCGGAAATTGCGCCCGATAATCATCGGTTCGAGTTCGGGGTGATTGATATTGGCAGGGATAATGGCACGGCCTTCCGCCACTTCCTTGCGCACGAATTCGGGAGTGACTTCCGCAGGCAGGTTTGCGCCCCATGCTTGTCCGCCGTGTTGGCGTAACAGTTTGCTATAACGCGGATCAGCGCGTAATTCTTGCAAGCGCATATTTTCACGGATGGCGACGTACTCCATTTCCGGCGTAATGATGCCTTGGCGGGCGTAGTGCATTTGCGAGACATTGTTGCCTGCTTTGGCGCGGCGTGGGGCGCGAAGGTGGGCGAAACGCAGGTGCGCGAGTTTCGGGTCGTTTTGGCGTGCTAGACCAAAATCGGATGTGGGGCCGTCGAGTTGTTCTGTGTCATTGCGCTCCAGAATCCAGTTCAGGCGCACATCGGGAATGCCTTCCAGTAAATTGATGGTGACATTCGGGTCAGTGAACGGACCAGAGGTGTCGTAGACCGGAATCGGTGGATTTTCTTCCGCACCAAAACTAGCAGCGGTGGGGTCTTGGTCGATTTCACGCATTCCCACGCGAATGTCGGCGCGTGAACCCAGCATGTAAACTTTACGGGAGTTGGGAAACGGTTTAGTGACTTCGCTGGACAGTTCAGCGGTTTTTTTTAGGAAGGCAGCAGGTATTGCGCTCATCAGTGTTTTCTCCATGAAGGTTCGGGTAAAAACTCCACGGCAAGCGCTGGAGCCTCCCTACACCGGTATGATCCGTATCAGGTTCCAAGGGTATAATCTCAGCCTGTGAAGGCACCCCCGGCTCATCAGGTTACACTGTAACAGATTCGTGGCTGATCAGGTATAACCCGACAAATTGTCGCAGGAATACCACGCTTGATCGGCATTTTGCGTTTTCTAAATTTGTATTTAAGCAAAGTCTTATACTATGCTGCGGTTTTAGAGTGTTAAGCAGGAGCTTCTGCATGAACGATTTAGTTGCACGCACCCACTGTGTTGTGCCGTCGGAAGTGCTTAAAGCACTACTGGTGGCGGGGATTGCCGGGGTGATTTTCCTCAGTATTGCGCGTTTGATGGGGGTCGAAGTGCCTGCCGCGTTAATCATTGGTGTGATTGGTTTTTTCTTTGCGGGTGCTATTTTGGCATCACACGGTCTATCCATCCTCCGTAAACCAGGTTTGGTTTTGTTGATTGGTACGGTTTCCATTGTGGCAGCAGTACAATTGCAAGGTGTCATTTTGAGCGTTATCTAGTGATTTTTTACACTTCGGTATCCTGTAAAGTGGATTATGTTAGTTTAACGTAAAGCAGTTTGAGGAAATTTGAGCTATATCTGTATTCTTTCCGTCAGGTGTCAAAGGAGTGTCCGTGACCAAGTGGTTTATTAATAGTGTGACTGATCTGTTGATTGCGTTTACCTTGGCAACGTTACTCTTATTTATGGTTGCAGTGAATTACCCAGAGCTATTTCCCCAACGGTTTTTCCAGTATTGGGCGGTTGCCACGCCTGATGCGATGCCCCCCGCGCCGTCGGAGGCTCCACGGCAAGTTTCTGTTGTCACACAGGTGCAACGTTGACACTTATCTGTTATGTTGCGCCCCAGAGCTGATCGGGCAATCGCGGTTTCTTGCGCAAGTAGGAAATGGAGGAAAGTCCGGGCTCCATAGGGTAGAACGCCAGGTAACGCCTGGGCAGCGTGAGCTGACGGAAAGTGCAACAGAAAGTAAACCGCCTGTGAGCTTGCTCATCGGTAAGGGTGAAAGGGTGCGGTAAGAGCGCACCGCGTCGCTGGTAACAGTCGATGGCACGGTAAACCCCGTTCGGAGCAAGACCAAATAGGGATGCATTGGTGTGACCCGCACTGCATCCGGGTAGGTTGCTAGAGGTGTACGGCGACGTACATCCCAGATGAATGATTGTCCATGACAGAACCCGGCTTACAGATCAGCTCTATCTTTTTTCTTATTGGTTATTTGACTTATTAATTTTCAATCACAAGGTTTAAACCACCGGCTTTAGCCGGTCAGCTTTAGCTGCGATAATGCGCTGTATGAACGAAGCGAGGTGCAGCATGGATTACCGCTATGGCAGTCACACGGTCTATCAGATTGAGTATCACTTTGTTTGGGTGACGAAATACCGTTACAAGGTGTTGACGGGAGAAGTAGCGCAGCGTGTGCGTGAGCTTGTTCGGCAGACTTGCGAGGCATTTGAGATCAGGATAGTCAAAGGCGTGGTGAGCAAAGACCATGTGCATATCTTGGTGAGTTGCCCGCCGGAACTAGCACCGAGTGAAATCATGCGTCGGATCAAGGGAAGGACATCCAGTCGGCTGTTTGAGGAGTTCCCCCATGTGAAGAAACGTTACTGGGGAAGGCATTTTTGGGCACGCGGGTATTTCTGCGCCACCGTGGGTCAAATGACGGAAGAGATGATCAAACAGTATTTGGAGCATCACTTTGAGCCAAATCCAAACGACCATTTCAAGATGGAACCGGAGTAAGCGTACCGACACGTCGTTTAGCCGACGTGTATCCGGGACTTTCAGTCCGTAGCAAAAAAACCCACCAGCTTTAGCTGGTGGTTGTTTAGTCAAAATAATAACGCATCAAATCTTAATCCTTGTTCTGAGGAGTCTATTATAAATCATTGATTATAAAATAATTCACTGGGTCGAATTCGGCGCATTTGTTTTGTTTTTGCCCTCTATTATTTTATTTAAAGTGATTTTGATCTGATTTTATTGACAGGTTGCGGCTGTCTGCCTATATTCTCATTCAAGTGGAAGAAAGTGGAAAAAAGTGGGTTGAATTCCCATTTTAAGTGGAATTGGATGGTATGTTTCGTGGTATTTCCAACATCTCGATTGATCCTAAAGGCAGGCTCGCCATGCCCGCTAAGTATCGCGAGGATATTGTGGAAAACACTGCGGGGCAGATTGTCATTACGGTTGATCACACCGATAAGTGCTTGCTTGTTTACCCGATGGATCAGTGGCTGAAGGTCGAAAAAACCCTGATGTCTTTGCCCAATATGAATCGCCGGGTACGCAATATGCAGCGTCTGATCTTGGGTCATGCGGCTG
This sequence comes from Thiothrix winogradskyi, assembly GCF_021650935.1. Lineage (NCBI taxonomy): Bacteria > Pseudomonadati > Pseudomonadota > Gammaproteobacteria > Thiotrichales > Thiotrichaceae > Thiothrix > Thiothrix winogradskyi. Next base: position 1,773,671 of record NZ_CP091244.1, read on the forward strand.
AGTTAGAGCTGGATGCGCAAGGACGGGTATTGCTGCCAGCCCCGTTGCGCGAATACGCGAACATCGACAAGCGTGCGGTATTGGTTGGTCAGGCGAATAAATTAGAATTGTGGGATGCTGATACTTGGGAAGCCGCTCGTGAGTCTTGGTTGCAGGAAGCGCAGGACGATGATGAGGCGACTGAGATATTGAATCAGGTTTCCATGTAATGCTGATAAAAGGTGGTTGATTCAGTGTTGAAACATGACACAGTGCTATTGCAGGAAGCCGTGCAGGCATTGAATGTTCAAGAGTCGGGCACTTATGTCGATGGCACGTATGGTCGTGGTGGTCATTCGGCGTTGATTTTGGAACATTTGGGTTTGAGTGGTCGCTTGATTGTGATTGATAAAGACCCAGTGGCGATTGAACATGCCCGCCAGCGTTATGCTGCGGATGCACGGGTGTCTGTGTGGCACGGTTCGTTCCGGGACTTCCCACAAGCGCTGTTGGCAGCCGGTGTAACGGATAAAATTCAGGGTGTCTTGCTGGATCTGGGGGTTTCTTCCCCACAATTGGATGATGCAGAACGTGGTTTCAGCTTTATGCGGGAAGGACAACTCGACATGCGCATGGATATTACCAGCGGTGAAAGTGCCGCGCAGTGGTTGAACCGGGCAGACGAGGCTCAAATTGCCGACGTGCTGTGGCGTTATGGTGAGGAACGTTTTTCCCGCCAAATTGCAAAAGAAATTGTACGTACCCGGATTAATACGCCATTGGAAACTACCACCCAATTGTCGAATTTAATCGCCAGTGTGGTGCATAAACGTGAGCCGGGCAAAAATCCTGCTACCCGTAGTTTTCAGGCCATTCGCATTAAGGTCAATCAGGAATTGGATGATGTCGAGGTGTGTTTGCAGCAATCGGTGGAATGGCTGGCATTTGCCGGGCGTTTAGTGGTCATTAGTTTTCATTCCCTTGAAGACCGCATCGTTAAACATTTCTTGCGTGATAATTCCAACGTACCTAATTTGCCCAAAGGGTTGCCTATTATGCCAGCCTTTATTCAGCCACCGATGAAACTCATTGGTAAAGCCGTGCGTCCTTCTGCGCTGGAAGTGGAGGGCAATGTCCGCGCCCGTAGCGCCATTATGCGTATCGGAGAACGGTCTGCATGAATAGAGGTGGCTTGCTAACGTTGGCATTACTCTATTTTCTGGTCATTGCCTTGGCATTGATGATTGTGGTGAATCGTCACCATTCACGGCAATTGTTTGCTGAATTGCAGAAGTTAGAAAAAGAACGTGACGAATTGAGCGCTGATTGGAGTCGCTTGAAATTGGAACAAAGCGTTTTGTTAAATCAAGTACACGTGGAAACCCGTTCTAAACAGGTGTTAAAAATGCAAAAGCCCAGTGCTGATAACATTAAGGTAATACGCGAGTGAGGCGTAAGGCACTCAAATCCCCGGTGTTTCAGGGGAGACGCTTGTTTTTGATGCTGGCTTTGCTGATCGTGATTGGCGTCCTGATGTTGCGTGCGGCTTGGTTGGAAATTTTTCAGCAAGAATGGTTACAACAGCAAGCCGATAAGCGCCAGATGCGTGTCGTGACCGTACCTGCTTACCGGGGCATGATTACTGACCGTAATGGCGACCCGATGGCAATCAGCTCCCCCGTCTCTTCCTTATGGTGCAACCCGCAGGAGTTACTGCAAGCCCGTGAGGAATTGCGTCATGAGTATGAACTGTCACGTCAGGTGACAGATGCTACCGTTGGTGATAGCGCGGCAGAAGAGCGTGAGGTGCAAGAGTTGGCGAGCACCCGTTTTGCACGCCTGGAATCCGGGTTCCGTCAGATTGAAAAAGAGCTGGGTTTGGAAGATGGCGGTTTGCCTGCCAAGTTAAAAGAAGCCAGCAGCAAACAATTCTTTTACCTTGGGCGTCAATTGCCATTAGAAGTCGCGGATAATATTTTAGCCTTGGATTTACCCGGTGTGGCAGCAACACGCGAATACCGTCGTTATTATCCTTTAGCCGAAACTGCTGGGCATGTGGTGGGCATGACCAATGTTGATGGCAATGGCATTGAGGGTATTGAAAAAGCGCGTAACGAAGTATTGGCGGGTAAAAACGGTCAAACGCGCGTGGTGCGTGATGCCAAAGGCAAGTTGGTCGAAAGCGTGATCAGCATGGAAGAAATGCAGCCTGGGCAGGATGTGCGGCTCACGATTGACCGTCGTATTCAATACCTCGCTTACAAAGAACTGAAAACGCAAGTGTCGCTACTCAATGCCAAAGCGGGTTCCGTGGTGGTATTGGATGCACATACCGGGGAAATCCTCGCGATGGCAAATGTTCCTTCCTTTAACCCCAATAACCGTAAAGAGTTGGAACCCTATCTCTATCGCAATCGCGCCGTGACGGATAAATCCGAACCGGGTTCAACGTTAAAGCCATTGACCATTGCGGCAGCATTAGAAGCGCGGGTATTAGGTGCGGATGTTGAAGTGAATACATCACCGGGTGAAATTAAATTCGGCAAATACAGCGTTAAAGATCCCAAAGATTATGGCTCAGTCACGTTGCCCACGTTGTTAGCGAAATCCAGTAACGTCGGGGCAAGCCGGGTGGCATTGCTGATGAATGCGCGTGATCAGTGGATGTTCCTCAGTCGTCTGGGGTTTGGGCAAACGCCTAATGCAGGCTTTTCGGGTGAAACAGCGGGAATGCTGACCAACTACACACAATGGGGCAAGGTTGACCGTGCCTCACACGGTTACGGTTACGGCCTGTCCTCCAGCTTATTGCAGCTAACTCATGCGTATGCACCGTTTGCGGCGAATGGGGTGTTGATGCCGGTTTCCATTTATAAGCCAGAGAAGCTTGGTCTTGGTCAGCAAGTGATGAGCCCTGATACCGCGAGTTCTGTCCTGCGCATGATGGAGGCGGTGGTGCAGGAAGGTGGTACCGGTGAAAAAGCCATAGTAGATGGCTACCGTGTCGCGGGTAAAACCGGGACAGCTTATAAATACATTGACGGTCAATACCAGAATGATCGCTATTTAACGAGTTTTATCGGCGTTGCGCCTGCGAGTCGCCCGCGTTTGGTGGTGGCAGTACAAATTGATGAGCCGAAAATTGATGACAGCGGTGGTCGTGCTGCTGCCCCGGTTTTTTCTAAAGTGATGGCGGAAGCACTGCGTTTATTGGACGTACCCCCCGATAATTTACCGGATGCCAAGCAGGCAGTGCAGCAAGCACCCGTAGTGAATACAGCGGGAGGGGCAACATGACGATGGTTTCCCTGCGTGAGTTGTTGCACGGTATTGCGGATGCAGTACCTGATGTTCAGGTCAATGGTTTGACACTGGATAACCGCGCTGTGCAACCCGGTATGGCGTTTATTGCATTGCGAGGCACGCGCCAGCACGGTTTGAGTTATGCCGCCGCCGCTGTGCAAGCCGGTGCGGCAGTGGTGCTTTACGAGCCAGAAATAGGTTTACAACAGCCACCCTTGTCGGTCGAGTTAGTGCCGGTGTCTTCCTTACGGGAACATTTAGGCACACTCGCCGACCGTTTTAATGCCAGCCCCAGTGCCGAATTGTTCATGGTGGGCGTGACAGGTACTGACGGCAAAACCTCGGTGAGTCATTTTGTCGCCGAAGCACTGAATGCGATTCACCCACAGCAAGCCGCCGTGTTGGGAACGTTGGGGATTGGTGTGCCGGGCGCGTTGCAGCCTGCCACGCATACCACGCCGGATGCGCTGACTTTGCACAGTTTGTTACGGCACTTGCAGCAGGATGGCTTTACCACGGTGGCAATGGAGGTTTCCTCGCACGCGCTGGATCAGGGGCGTGTCAATGGGGTGCGCTTTAATGTGGCAGCGCTGACAAATCTTACCCGCGACCATTTGGATTATCACGGCACGGTTGAGGCGTATGCCGAGGCTAAGCGTAAGTTGTTTCACTGGCCTGATTTGCAGGCAGTGGTGCTGAATCTGGATGATGCCTTTGGGCAGCGTTTGGCGGCAGAATTAACCGGTAGTGCGCTGCGGGTAATGGGTTACGGTGTCGGTAATGCGGCGGATTATCCGGCTGACACCTTGGTGGCAAGCAATCCGGTATTTGATCATAGCGGCATTCGGGCAACTGTGTGCGTTGGGCAGCAGGAAGCACTGCTACAAGCCCCTGTGTTGGGGCAATTTAATTTGCATAATTTGTTGGCAGCTTTGGGCGTATTGTTGGTGAAAGGCTTAACGCTGTCAGCGGCTTTACAAGGTTTGCAGCAGGTTCAGGTCGTGCCGGGGCGCATGGAGCGAGTCACGTCGACTTCGCTCAGTGACCGCTTGGTGGTGGTGGATTACGCGCATACGCCCGGTGCATTGCAGCAAGTATTAAAGGCGGTACGGGTGCATACCCGTGGGCGTTTGCTGTGTGTGTTTGGCTGTGGTGGCGACCGTGATCGTGGAAAACGTCCTTTAATGGCGGAAATTGCTGAATCAGATGCTGACGTGGTGATCGTAACCGACGATAATCCGCGCTCTGAAAATCCGCAGCAAATATTTGAGGACATTATGCAAGGCTTCCACAATAAAACGGGTGTTGTCTTTGAACACGACCGTACTAAAGCCATTCGTTTCGCCATTGGGCAAGCCCAACCCGGTGATACGGTGTTAATTGCAGGTAAGGGTCATGAAACTGTGCAAATTCTTGCACATGGCACGGTGCCGTTTGATGACCGCATTCAGGCAGCCTTGGCGTTGCAGGAGTGTGGCGCATGACTTGGCTGAATTTGACTGAAATTGCGCAAATGGCAGGTGGTACGCTTCACGTCCCGGATGTTGAGCGTAGCCGAACGATTGCCATTGAGCGTGTCGAGCGCGATTCCCGCCAGGTACAAGCCGGGGATTTATTTCTCGCCTTGCGTGGTGAGCGTTTTGATGCCCACGACTTTGTGCCGCAAGTTGCGGGTAAAGCCAGTGCTGCGCTGGTGTCGCACGTTGTTGATGCCCCGATTCCGCAAGTAGTGGTTGATGATGTGCGCTTGGCATTGGGGCGTTTGGCGGCTGCTTGGCGGCAAGGTTTTCAGCAGCCGTTGGTCGGTTTGACCGGCAGCAATGGCAAGACCACCGTCAAAGAAATGCTGACAGCTATTTTGTCGTTACAGGGTGATACTTTAGCCACGCTCGGCAATCTTAATAACGATATTGGAATGCCACTGACGTTATTACGCTTGCGCCCACAACACGCTTTTGCGGTGATTGAAATGGGTATGAGTCATTTCGGGGAGATTGATTATTTGACCCGTATTGCCTGCCCAGATGTTGCCATTATCAATAATGCAGGTGCGGCTCATTTGGAGGGGGTTGGTGATTTGGCAGGAGTCGCACGTGCCAAAGGTGAGATTTTCAATGGCTTGTCAGCAAGTGGTATTGCCGTTCTCAATGCTGATGATACGTATCTGGATTATTGGCGCGGTCTGAACGCCAGCAGGAAGATAATGACTTTTGGTCTGGATAACGCAGCGGATGTCCAAGGCAGTGTCGTTGATAATCAGTTATGTATTACTGCCAATGGGCAATCCGTTATGGTCAGCTTGCCATTATTGGGGCAGCACAATCAGATGAATGCGTTGGCGGCTGCGGCTGCGGCACTGGCTGTGGGAGTTGCATTGGATACCGTAAAGCGTGGTTTGGAATCTTTGCAAGCGGTTAAAGGGCGTTTGTACCCGAAACTAGGGACACATGGCGGTTTGGTGATTGATGATACTTACAATGCCAATCCGAGTTCTACAGCGGCAGCGGTAGCAGTATTGGCAGGAATGCAGGGCAGGAAGGTGTTGGTATTGGGTGACATGGGCGAGTTGGGTGCAAATGGGGCAATGTTACACGCGGGCATTGGGCAACAGGCGGCACAAGCCGGAATTGATGCTTTGTATACCTTAGGCGCATTGAGTGCCAATGCCAGTGCTGCATTTGGTCATGCGGCGAGTGCTTTTAGTGAGTTGGATGCGTTGCTGGGTGCATTGCAGGTGGAATTGCAGCCGGGTACGACCCTGTTGGTGAAAGGTTCGCGTTCTGCGCGGATGGAACGGGTAGTGGATGCATTGACAGTCGCGGCTGTCCGGGAGGCTGCGTAATGTTGGTGTGGTTGTTTGATTTCCTGAGTGATTTTTACAGCGGTTTTGGGGTATTCCACTATTTGACCTTGCGTTCGATTTTGGGTTTATTGACAGCGCTGTTTATCGCCTTGTGGACTGGTCCCAGCATGATCCGCGCCCTGACCCGTTTGAAAATTGGGCAATATATTCGTGAGGATGGTCCGCAACATCAAATGAAAGCGGGTACGCCGACGATGGGTGGCGTGATGATTATTTTGGCAATTGCTGTGGCGACCTTGCTGTGGGCAGATTTGTCGAATCGTTACGTATGGGTGGTGTTGTTTGTCACCTTGGGTTTCGGCTTGGTGGGCGGTTTAGACGATTACATTAAGCTCAAAAAGCGCCGCAATATGGGGTTAACTGCTCGCCAGAAATACGTTGGCTTGAGCCTGATTGGTTTTGCTGGTGCGTTTTACTTGTTTTTTAGTGCGACAAGTCCGGTTGAAACCACGTTTTTCCTGCCGGTATTTAAAGATGCGTATTGGCAGATGGGGTGGTTGTTTATACCTTGGGCTTATTTGGTGGTGGTGGGTTCGAGTAATGCGGTAAACCTGACCGATGGTTTGGATGGCTTGGCGATTATGCCGACCATTATGGTGGCTGGCGGTTTGGCTATTTTTGCTTATGTGAGCGGACATGCCACAATTTCGCAGTATTTGGGTGTGCCACGAATTCCTGGTGCGGGCGAATTAGTGGTATTTTGTGCGGCAATATTCGGTGCTGGTTTGGGGTTTTTATGGTTTAATACCTACCCCGCGCAAGTGTTCATGGGCGACGTGGGCGCATTGGCACTGGGTGCGGCGCTGGGTATCGTCGCGGTGGTGGTGCGTCAGGAAATCGTGCTGGCAATTATGGGCGGGATTTTTGTGTTAGAAACGCTCTCGGTCATTATGCAAGTAGGCTATTTTAAAGCTACCGGAGGCAAGCGGATTTTCCGTATGGCTCCTTTGCATCACCACTATGAGAAGAAAGGCTGGCCCGAACCACGGGTTATTGTCCGTTTTTGGATTGTCACCGTGATTCTGGTGATGATTGGTTTGGCAACCTTGAAGATTCGTTAAGGCAATGAGTGACGCTGGTATGACAATGCAAATGCACAATTGGGATACGCTGGTGGTTGGCTTAGGTCAGACCGGGTTATCGGTTGCGCGGCATTTACAGGCACGTGGCGTGGCTTTTGCGGTGGTGGATAGCCGTGCGAATCCGCCGGGTAAGGCTGAGTTGCTGGCAGAATTTCCGCAAACGCCTTACCACTTCGGGGCATTTGCTGAGGCAGCCGCGTGGTTTGCCAGTGCGGCTACCTTGGTGGTTAGCCCCGGCATTGCGATTGCGACCCCGGAAATCCATGCAGCGGGCGAACGTGGGGCGGCAATCATTGGCGACATTGAGTTGTTTGTGCGCGAAGCATCAGCACCCGTGATCGCAATTACGGGTTCTAACGGTAAAAGCAGTGTCACCACGCTGGTGGATTTAATGGCGCAAAAAGCCGGGATGAAGTCCTACGCAGGCGGCAATCTGGGCTATGCCGCGCTGGATTTGCTGGCACAGCCGATGCCGGATGTGTATGTGATGGAACTTTCCAGCTTTCAGTTGGAAACCACCCAATCACTACGCGCCGTTGCAGCAGTGGTCTTAAATGTCAGCGAAGACCACATGGATAGATACCCCAGCTTTGCTGATTATGCTGCCGCCAAGCAAGTTTCGTACCAGAATTCAGGATGTGCGGTAGTAAATCGTGACGATCCGGTAGTGATGGCGATGCTAAGCCAAGTGGAATGCGGGTGTAGCGTCAGTTTTGGCTTGGATATTCCGACGGACGGTCAATACGGTCTGCGCGAACACGCCGGTAAGCGTTGGTTAGCTAAAGGTGAAACCTTGTTGCTGGCTGTGGATGAAATGCGGTTGCCGGGTGAGCATAACTACGCGAATGCGCTGGCAGCGCTGGCGTTAGGCGAGGCAGCCGGTATTCCGTTGGACGGCATGTTGGCGGCTTTGCGTGAATTCAGCGGTTTGGCACATCGCACCCAATGGGTACGCGAACGCGCTGGGGTGAATTGGTATAACGATTCCAAAGGCACGAATGTTGGCGCGACGCTGGCGGCTTTGGCTGGTTTGCCCGGTAAAACGGTGCTGATTGCGGGTGGGCAGGGCAAAGGTGCAGATTTTTCGCCCTTACGCGCGGTGGCAATGGCAAAAGCACGAGCATTGGTATTGATTGGCGAAGACCGTAATAAAATTGCCGATGTGGTGGAGGGTTACGCCCCGTATGTGTTTGCCCACGATATGGCAGATGCGGTTGCTATTGCGGCAGAGCTGGCGCAGTCGGGGGATAATGTGCTGCTGTCACCCGCCTGTGCGAGTTTTGATATGTTTAAAAGCTATGTGCATCGTGGTGACGTGTTCAGTGCGGAAGTCAGGAGCTTGCCATGATTAAACTGCCTACCTTGACGCTGGATACCCCGACCGACAATTTTTGGTCACGTTATGTGGATCGTGATTTGCTGATTGCGTTGCTGGCAATCATTGGTATCGGAATTGTGATGTTGGCATCGGCATCCTTATGGGTGGCAGAAAAGCAGTACAACGACCCGTATTTTTACCTGCAACGTCAAACATTCTTTTTGGCGATAGGCTTGGTATTGGCGGTGGGGATGTACCAGATTCGGGTGGATTTCTGGCAGCAATTAGGGGTGCGTTTATTACCGATTGTATTGGTGTTGTTGGTGTTGGTGCTGATCCCCGGTATTGGCAAGGAAGTGAATGGCAGTCGGCGTTGGTTAAATCTGGGTTTTATGTCGGTGCAGGTATCAGAGTTGGCAAAACTGATTATGTTGCTGTACTTGTCAGGTTATTTGATTCGTCATGGAAAAAGCTTGGCGACGTCGCCGTCTTATCAGCCCTTGTTAATTCCCTTGGTGGTGTTGGGTGTAACGGGTGGTTTGCTGTTATTAGAACCCGACTTTGGTTCGACTGTGGTGATTTTTGTGACGGGTTTGGCGCTGCTATTTTTGGGCGGTGTGCCGTTGAAACGTCTTGGGATTCTGCTTGGCGGCGCGATTTTGGTAATGATTCCGGTGTCCATGATGGGCTATCGAGGGGCGCGTTGGGATGCCTTGATGAACCCCTGGGCGCACGAAGCCGACAAGGGGTATCAGACGGTTCATGCCTTGATGGCAATTGGTGACGGCGGTTGGTTTGGCAATGGCTTGGGTGGCGGTATCCAGAAATTGTTTTACCTGCCAGAAGCGCACAACGATTTTATTTTCTCGATATTGGCGGAAGAGTTCGGCTTTATCGGCATGTTGGTAGTATTGATTTTGTACGGTTGGTTGGTGTTACGCGCGTTTGTGATTGGTTTTCAGGCAGATAAGGCGGGTAAGCATTTTGGCGCGTATGTGGCTTATGGGATCGGGTTCTGGATGGGGTTTCAGGTCATTCTGCATGTTGGGGTGAACTTGGCGGTATTGCCCCCGAAAGGTTTGACCTTGCCGTTGATGAGTTATGGCGGGAGCAGTTTGTTGATTACGTTGATGTCAATGGCGTTATTGATGCGGGTGCATCGTGAAACCCAGTTGGTGCAGTTTGGTTTGCCAGAAGTACGTGCGCCCAAACCACCCAAAGCGCGAGCGATTCGGAGGACTACCCGTGGCGAGTAAACAGCAGCGTCCGATTATGATTACCGCAGGCGGCACGGGTGGGCATGTTTACCCCGGTCTGGCGGTGGCGCGTGCCTTGATCGCACAGGGAATTCCCGTGGTGTGGATGGGGACGCGCAAAGGTTTGGAAGCGCGGGTGATTCCCGAAGCCGGTATTGAAATGGCGTGGTTGGATGTCAGTGCCTTGCGTGGCAAAGGCTTGCGGGCATTGTTGTTAGCGCCAGTGAATTTGGTACGGGCGTTGTGGCAAGCGCTGCAAATCGTGCGTAAACATCAGCCTGCTGCGGTATTGGGCATGGGCGGCTTTGTGGCAGGGCCCGGTGGCTTAATGGCGGCATTGCTGGGCAAGCCGGTAGTGATTCATGAGCAAAATGCCGTCGCAGGTTTAACCAATAAACTGTTATCGCGTGTCAGTCGGCGGGTGTTGGAAGGTTTCCCTAGCACATTTGCTGCCAGCCAAAAGGTAATGGCAACCGGCAATCCAGTACGTTTGGATATTGCCAGTTTGCCCGCCCCGCTGGAGCGCTTGGTTGATCGTGACGATGAGCCGGTACACGTATTAGTGGTCGGTGGCAGTCTGGGAGCGCAAGCTTTAAACCAGATGGTTCCGCAAGCCTTGGCGCAATTGGATGCGGCAATTCGCCCAGTGGTGCGCCATCAAGCTGGGGTGAAAAACATTGACGATGCTCGCAGCCAATACGCCGCCACGGGTGTTGAAGCGGAGGTGATGCCGTTCATTGAGGACATGGCGGAAGCGTATGCATGGGCGGATTTGGTGATTTGCCGTGCCGGTGCGCTCACGATTGCCGAATTGGCAGCAGCGGGTGTAGCGGCATTATTAGTCCCTTATCCGCACGCGGTGGATGATCACCAGACCGCGAACGGCAATTACTTGGCGGAAAACGGCGCAGCGTTATTAATTCAGCAGCGCGATTTAACCCCAGAAAAACTCGCGGGCGTATTAACAGATTTGTGTACGGATCGCGCTCGTTTACGGCAAATGAGCATTGCGTCACGCACGTTGGCGAAGCCTCATGCAACGGCACAAGTGGCGGCGATTTGTGCGGCTTACGCCGGTTATGATTTCGATAATTCAGCAGGAAAACAACAATGAAAATAGGCAAGGACGATCTGGCTCGCAAACGCATTAATCGGCTGCATTTCATCGGTATCGGTGGTGCAGGGATGGGCGGCATTGCTGAGGTGGTCGCCAATTTGGGCTATCAGGTATCCGGTTCGGATGTGGCAGAGGGCGCGATGACCCGCCGTCTGCAATCGCTGGGGATTACAGTTTACAAAGGTCATGCCGCGGAAAACGTTGCGGGCGCGGACGTGATCGTGGTGTCGACCGCGATTGATACGGCTAACCCGGAAATCGTGGCGGCGCGTGAAAAGCGTTTGCCGATTGTGCGCCGTGCGGAAATGTTGGCGGAGCTAATGCGTTTCCGGCAGGGCATTGCGGTGGCAGGTACGCACGGTAAAACCACGACGACCAGTTTGACCACGAGTTTGCTGGTGGAAGGCGGGATGGATCCGACTTACGTGATCGGTGGCAAACTGAACAGTTCCGCGAGTAATTCCAAACTCGGTACGGGTGAATATCTGGTGGCAGAGGCGGATGAAAGCGATGCGTCATTCCTGCACCTGCAACCGATGATTGCAGTCGTGACGAATATCGACGAAGACCACATGTCGACCTATGGCAATGATTTCAATAAGTTGAAGCAAACATTTATCGAGTTTTTGCATCACTTGCCATTCTACGGGTTGGCGGTGTTGTGCGTGGATGATGAATACGTGCGCGAAATCATGCCGGAAGTCGGGCGACCTATCGTCACTTATGGCATTGATCAGGAAGCGGATGTGCGGGCGACGAATCTACGCTTTGAGGGCACACAAAGCCATTTCACGGTGCATTGCGTCAAGGGTGAGCGCACCTTAGACATCGTGCTGAATTTGCCGGGTCGTCACAACGTTTTGAATGCACTGGCGGCGATTGCGATTGCAGCAGAATTGGATGTGTCGGATCACGCCATTCGAGATGGTTTGCGCAAATTTGACGGCGTAGGGCGGCGTTTCCAGCAATACGGTGACATTACCTTCGCACCCGGCAAGCAAGCAACTTTGGTCGATGATTACGGGCATCACCCACGTGAAATGAAAGCGACGCTCGAAGCGGTGCGCAATGCGTGGCCGACGCGGCGTTTGGTGCAGGTGTTTCAGCCGCACCGTTACACCCGTACCCGCGATTTGTTTGAAGATTTCGCGCAAGTATTGTCGGAAACCGATGTGCTGGTGTTGATGGATGTGTACCCCGCCAGCGAACAGCCAATTCCGGGTGCTGATGGGCGGGCGTTGGCACGGGCGATTCGTATCCGTGGCAAGGTTGACCCGATTTTTGTGACCGACGTGGAAGACGTACCGGGTGTGTTAAAGCATGTGTTGCAAGACGGTGATGTGATTCTGACCCAAGGCGCGGGTAGCGTGGGTGCATTAGCCGCGAGTTTGCCCGAAAAACTGATGCTGAAGCCGGAGGGTGGTGCATGAGCCAGAATCTGACGGCTAAATTCGGCAAAGTCGCGGTGTTATACGGTGGTTGGGCAGCCGAGCGCCCAGTTTCGCTGAAAAGTGGCGCGGCAGTGCTGGCAGGCTTGCAAGCCAGTGGCGTGGATGCGCATGGCATTGATGTTGATCGTAACATTATTAAGACACTTCAAGACGGTGGCTTTGATCGGGTATTTAATATCCTGCACGGTGCTGGCGGCGAAGATGGCGTGTTGCAAGGTGCGCTGGAAATTCTCGGTTTGCCCTATACCGGCTGTGGGGTGATGGCTTCCGCGATTAGCATGGATAAGCTCATGACCAAACGGGTCTGGGCGGGCGCGGGCTTGCCGACGCCAGCGTATCGGGTGCTGACAGCGGCTACCGATTTTGATGCGGTGATTGCCGAGTTGGGTTTGCCGTTGATGGTGAAACCGGCGACGGAAGGTTCCAGCATTGGCATGAGTAAGGTGAAAGCGGCGGCGGATTTGGCGGGTGCTTACCACAAAGCCGCCGAATGCAGCGCGGTGGTGATTGCTGAGCAGTGGATCACTGGCGCGGAATATACCGCTGGAATCGTTGCTGGCGAATCATTGCCCCTGATTCGCTTGGAAGTGCCGGGTGAGTTTTACGATTACGAAGCGAAATATATCTCGAATGATACCCGCTATTTCTGCCCCTGTGGTTTGGATGCGGCGGAAGAGCAGGCCATGCAAGTGCTGGCACAGCAAGCGTTTGCTGCGGTTGGCGGGCGCGGCTGGGGGCGGGTTGATCTGATACGCGATGCCCAAGGCAAAGCGTGGCTGATCGAAGTCAATACAAACCCCGGTATGACGGATCACAGTTTGGTGCCGATGGGCGCTCGTGCGATTGGAATGGATTTTAACGCGCTGGTGGTGCGCATTTTGGAGACGACATTGTAATGGCAACAACACGCCGCAACACAGTTAAACGTACCCGCTCAGGCTTTAGTTTGCCTGAGGTGTCGCCGGTTTTACTGAAGCTGATTGCGGTGTTGGTGTTGGGTGTTATGTTGCTGGCAGGCGGCTTAGGGGTAAGGGCAATGCTCAATAACCCAGAAAACCTATCCATTAGTCGGATTGATCTACAAGATGGGCTTAAGTTCATCAAAGATACTGAGTTACAAGCAATTACGGATAAATATCAGCAAACCAATTTATACCTGCTGGATGCCAATGCGTTGGAAACGGAACTCAAAGCCTTACCGTGGGTACGTGGCGTTAGCTTACGTAAAGCGTGGCCCGACCGTTTGATTGTGGGCATTGAAGAGCAGCATCCCGTGGCGTTTTGGGGGCGGGAACGCCTGATGAATAAATACGGTGAATTATTCAGTGCTGATCTATCTTCTATACGTGGATTATTGCCAACTTTATACAGCCCGGAAGATAAAGGGCGCGAAATTGCGGAGCGTTATCTGCAAGTCAAGGAATGGCTAAGCGGTTTACCATTGGAAATCTCGGAACTGACTGAAGATGTTAGTGGTTCATGGCGTTTGAAAATTAAAGATGGCCCGGAAATCATGATCGGTAGCGAAGATCAGGAACGTCGGATACAACGCTTTCGCGTTGGTTTTCAGCAGGAATTAGCAAAAAAACTAGCCAATATACGGCGAGTGGACTTGCGTTATACCAATGGTTTTGCAGTGGAATGGAAGAAATCCCCAGTTGGCTCGCGGGATTCAACGAACGGAGTCGCAGGAGTGAGTGATGTCAAAGAAAGAACATAACGTGATTGTAGCGCTGGATCTGGGTACATCCAAAGTGGTGGCTCTGGTCGGCGAAATCAATGACGCAGGACGTTTGGAGATTATCGGCATTGGTTCATACCCGTCACGGGGTATGAAAAAAGGCGTGGTGGTCAATATCGAGTCCACTATTCAGTCGATTCAGCGGGCGGTGGAAGAAGCCGAATTGATGGCGGGTATCCAGATTCGTTCGGTATACGTGGGTATTGCCGGTAGCCATGTGCGCAGCCTGAATTCTCACGGGATTGTGGCGATTAAGGATAAGGAGGTCACGGTCAATGATGTAGATCGCGTCATGGATGCGGCACGGGCGGTGGCAGTGCCTGCGGATCAGCGCATTTTGCATGTATTGCCTCAGGAATACATCATTGACCAGCAGGAAGGTATCCGTGAGCCGATTGGCATGTCAGGCGTGCGGCTGGAAGCACGGGTGCATTTGGTAACGGCAGCGCACAGTGCGGCACAGAATTTGGTTAAGTGCGTGGAGCGTTGCGGCTTGCACGTGGAAGACATCATTCTGGAGCAAGTTGCGTCTAGTTACGCGGTGCTGGAAGAGGATGAGAAAGAGCTGGGCGTTTGCCTCGTGGATATTGGCGGCGGAACCAGTGACATTGCGGTGTTCATGAACGGTTCGATTCATCACACGGCGGTGATTCCGATTGCAGGTGATCAAGTCACTAATGACATTGCGGTCGCGGTTAGAACCCCAACGCAACACGCGGAAGAGATTAAGATTAAGCACGGACGGGCGCTACGTCAGCTTGTCGATGAAGACGAGTTGATTGAAGTGCCGGGTGTAGGCGAACGCGAACCGCGCAGTCTGTCGGTACAGACCTTGGCGTCGGTGATTGAGCCGCGTTACGAAGAATTATTTTCACTGGTGCTTCAGGAGCTGCGTCGCAGCGGTTATGAAGAACGCATTGGCGCAGGCATTGTGCTGACTGGCGGCTCCTCCAAAATGCGGGGAGTGCGTGAGTTAGCCGAAGAAGTGTTCCACATGCCGGTACGGATCGGTATGCCTCGGAACATGGGCGGCTTGCGTGGTGAAGTTGAAAACCCTATCCATTCCACTGGGGTAGGATTACTGCTGTACGGGATGGCACAGCAGGCATATGGCACCAAGCGCACTTATCCCACTCCCGGCGTTATGTCGACGGAAGATGGCTGGTGGGATCGCTTGAAAAGCTGGTTTAACGGTAATTTTTAACAGTCGGAGATACGGGCATGTTTGAATTAATGGACAGTGCAGCCAAAGGCGCTGCAATCAAAGTCATCGGTGTCGGCGGTGGCGGCGGCAATGCAGTCAAGCACATGTTGGCATCTGGCATTGAAGGCGTTGAATACATTTGTGCGAATACCGATTCCCAAGCCTTGGCTGGCATCGGAGTGAAAAGCGTACTGCAACTGGGGACTTCCCTGACTAAAGGTTTGGGTGCGGGTGCTAACCCTGAAATCGGGCGTGAAGCCGCAATTGAAGACCGTGAACGCATTAAGGAATTAGTGAGCGGTACCGATATGCTGTTTATTACTGCCGGGATGGGCGGTGGCACAGGTACTGGAGCCGCTCCTGTCATTGCTGAAATTGCGCGTGATATGGGTATCTTGACCGTAGCGGTGGTGACACGACCTTTCCTGATGGAAGGTTCACGCCGTAAGAAATCGGCGGACGCGGGGATTGCCGAGTTGCACAAGCATGTCGATTCCCTGATTACCATTCCTAACCAGAAGTTGCTGACTTCATTGGGTAAGAATGTGTCGTTGCTATCAGCGTTTGAAGCCGCCAATGATGTGTTGCTGAAAGCGGTGCAAGGCATTGCGGAATTGATTACTAACCCCGGTTTGATCAACGTTGACTTTGCTGACGTGCGTGCGGTCATGATGAACGGTGGTGTCACCATGATGGGTTCAGGTGAAGCACAAGGCGAAGACCGTGCTTCCAAGGCTGCACAAATGGCCATTTCCAGCCCCTTGTTGGAAGACATTCGCTTGGACGGTTCGCATGGCATTCTGGTCAGCATCAGCGGTGGTCTGGATATGACCATGCACGAGTTCGAGGAAGTGGGTGCTGTGGTGAGTCAATTCGCGGCGGATGATGCGAACGTGATCATCGGTACGACCTTGAATCCAGAACTCGGTGACAAAATCCGCGTCACTATTGTGGCAACGGGTTTGGAAGAAGGTGGTATGACAGCGGCAGTACGACCAGCATTATCGGTTGTGGGTCATCAGCAGCCAGCCAGAGGTCTTGACCGTCATGCGCAACAGCAAGCGGTGGTCAATGAGCAACGCAGCCGTGTCCGTGATTTGCCACCCGTGGTGTTGGCGCAGGATGTTCCCGGTGTGAGAGGCTCTTACGGCGCTACCCGTGATACCCCAACTTATATCCGCAATGGCACAGAAAGCAGCTTGGATATTCCGGCTTTCCTGCGTAAACAAGCCGACTAAGTGTGCAGTCCTGAATTTCGTTGATTAATCGACATGCCCGTCGAGGCGTTGAGGCTCTGCTTCAACGCCAACGGAGCGGTCAGTGCTGCGTTATTGATGGAAATAATAAGTCCATACGTCGATTCATGAGAGTTTGAAGAAACTTGTTCAGACTCTAACAAGTCAAATCGACTAGAATTCACGTATTCTAAAAAATAACGCGCCAGCAACGAAAGGGAGTCTACTTTGTTAAGGCAACGGACACTAAAAACAACCGTATCGACTGTCGGTATCGGTTTGCACTCAGGTACGAAAGTTTCGATGACTTTACGCCCTGCACCTTCTAACACCGGCATCGTGTTTCGCCGGGTTGATATGACCCCACCTGCATTGATTGAGCTTCACCCCGAATTGGTCGGTGAAACAATGCTATGCACGGCACTCATCCATCAAGACGCTAAAGTGGCAACGATTGAGCACTTACTGTCAGCGTTAGCGGGGTTGGGCATAGATAATCTTTACGTGGATTTGGATGCTGCGGAAATTCCTATTATGGATGGCAGTGCCGCACCGTTCCTTTATTTACTGCTGTCTACCGGTATTGAGGAACTCAAAGCACCCAAGCGCTTTATCCGCATTAAAAAGCCGATTGAAGCCAGTCGGGGTAACGGTTGGGCGAAATTACTGCCCTATGCCGGTTTTAAAGCCAGTTTTGAGATTGAGTTTGATCACCCTGCTGTTAGCGCCACGGCGCAATCCTTGGAGATCGACTTTTCCCGCCAAGCGTATGCCAGCGAAATTGCGCGGGCGCGGACTTTTGGTTTCATGCGCGATGTGGAGATGCTGCGTTCCCGTAATTTGGGTTTAGGCGGTAGTCTGGAAAACGCGATTGTCTTGGATGAATTCCGGGTGTTGAATCAGGATGGTTTGCGTTATGGCGATGAATTTATTCGCCATAAAATTCTGGATGCGATTGGCGACTTATATACCTTGGGGCATGGCATTATCGGTGCTTATCAGGGGTATAAATCGGGTCATGCTATCAATAACTTACTGGTACGTGAGTTGCTTCAGCAGCAGGATGCTTGGGAAATGGTGACGTTGGCAGATAAACAAAAAGAACAAGCTATTTTTGCTGACAGTTATGCGTTTGCCGGTATTTGAGCATTCGGTTAGACAGGGCGGCTGGCAGTCTTTGCCAGTTGCTCAATTGCCTCCCTTAGTTCTTTATTATCAATGCTTTGGGCGATACTCTGCATGATGTTTGCAGCATTGCTTGAAAGTCTAAAATTGCCTGTTTTTTGCTCAACACTTGCAAGATGTAAGCCGATCACCTTAATATCAATGCCGCGAATGTTAGTGTTTAAGCATTTGCTTAAATATTTGCATAACAAGTGCTGCTGAAAGCGGGCTTGCGTAGCAAAATGAGGGTCATCGGTCAGGAGTGTTATGCGTTGGTTTTTCAACAAAGACCAAAAACGGTTTTCGTTAGGAACGGAGAAGAAATGAGCAATTTCTGCCGTGAGTCGGTCGAGTTGATGCAATTTCTCATCAAACCCTTTGCTAATCAACTGATCAATTCTTTTCATCATGTTTGGTGAATTCCTGAACCCGCAATATTCTATTATAAACGCTATGGTCGCATTTTTTGAGTTAGTGAGGAATCCAAGAGATTTACTATTATGCAGGTAATCTGTCTTAGTGATGACGGCACGCGCCGTTCATCGTTTATTCTCCATCCCTGGAAGCACTTGATTATCCCTGCTGGCATTGTCGCCTTGCTGTTGGTAGGGCTTTCCGTGAACCAAATGTTGGGGCTTTACACGTTGGATGCTACGCCGCCGAATGCGGAAGTGTCCGAAAATGATGCGGGTAAGCTCCTGACGGCTTTGGAGCAGCAAATTTCCACGGTTGACCAAATTAAGAAGGCATACGCCAACTATACGGTGGATGTTGATACCCTATCCGTCCGTTTGGGAACGCTGGAAGCCGAAATCGCGCGTTTGAATGCCTTGGCTAAGCGAGTTGCCGACAAAGCCAAGCTTGATCCGCAAGAATTCTCCTTGGATGCTAAACCCGCTCGTGGTGG
The DNA here is from genome assembly GCF_021650935.1 of Thiothrix winogradskyi. NCBI lineage: Bacteria > Pseudomonadati > Pseudomonadota > Gammaproteobacteria > Thiotrichales > Thiotrichaceae > Thiothrix > Thiothrix winogradskyi. The sequence continues at coordinate 1,792,291 of NZ_CP091244.1, forward strand.
TTTGTCGGGTGAGGAAGCGGAAGTGGTCGTCGCCAAGTTATCGTCGAATGAATTTTTGGCATCTTTCGAGTCAGTTGAAAACAGCCTTGATCGTCAAAAAGGCATGTTAGCCACCTTAGACCAGATTCTGGAAGGTATGAATATGCAATCTGAAATCTTGCCGAGTGGCAGACCAGTGCGCAGTGGTTATATTTCCTCCGAGTTTGGTTTCCGGCGCGATCCTTTCAATGGTCGCCAGAAACTGCACAAAGGCGTGGACTATGCAGGGCCGCATGGCACGGAAATTTATGCGGTCGGTGGCGGTGTGGTCTCTTTTGCAGGCAACCGGAACGATGGCTATGGTAATGTGGTGGAAGTTGATCACGGCGATGGCTTGATTAGCCGTTATGCCCACTTAAGTACTGCTAAAGTTGCTGAGGGTGAGGTGGTCAAAAAAGGCGATAATGTGGCATGGATGGGTAGCACCGGACGTTCCACAGGGTCGCACTTGCACCTCGAAGTCTTGAAGCACGGTGAGCAGGTTGATCCGCGTGAATACCTTGAACACGAAGAATAATTCACCGTACAGCCGGTTAAACCGTATATAATAGGAAACAAACCGTCCGGTGTAATGCTATGTCTGCATGGCATTCGCCGGATTTTCTGTTTGGAAAGGATACAAGAGAGTAAACGTATGCTGGGTTCCGTAGCCAAAAAGATTTTTGGCAGCCGCAATGACCGTCTGGTCAAGTCTTATTCCAAAGCCGTCAAGAAAATCAATGCGCTGGAAGAACAGTACAAAGCGCTGTCTGATGCCCAACTAGCGGCAAAAACCATCGAATTCCGTGAGCGCCTGCAACAGGGGGCAACGCTGGAAAGCTTATTGCCGGAAGCTTTTGCGGTGGTGCGCCAAGCGGGGCAACGTGTTTTGGGTATGCGCCATTACGACGTGCAAATGATCGGTGGCATGGTGTTGAATGACGGCAAAATTGCCGAAATGAAAACCGGTGAAGGTAAAACCTTGGTGGCAACACTGGCGGCTTACCTGAATGCCTTGCCCGGTTACGGGATGCACGTCATCACCGTTAACGATTATCTGGCGCAACGTGACGCAGCACAGATGGCGCAGGTGTACGGTTTCTTAGGCTTGACCACGGGTGTGATTATCAATGGTTTAAGTTCTGAGCAACGTCGCGAAGCCTATGCAGCCGATATTACTTACGGTACGAATAACGAATTTGGTTTCGATTATTTGCGTGACAATATGGCGTTCCGTAAGGAAGACCGGGTGCAACGCGATTTGTATTACGCGATTGTGGATGAGGTCGACTCTATCCTGATTGATGAAGCGCGTACTCCGTTGATTATTTCCGGTCCCAGCCATGACGCTTCGCAGCTTTACATGGCGATTGATCAGCTTATCCCCAATTTGACCAAGCAACTGGAGGCAGAAGGGGAAGGTGATTATTCGGTGGATGAAAAAGCCCGCCAGGTGTACCTGACCGAAGCAGGGCAGGAACGTGCTGAGCAATTGCTGTGGCAAGCTGGCGTGTTACCTGAAGGTCAGGGGCTGTACGATACGATCAGTATCAGTGTCTTGCACCACCTGAATGCGGCATTGCGTGCCCATGCGCTGTTCCAGCGTAACGTGGACTACATTGTGCGTGATGGCAAAATCGTCATTGTCGATGAGTTTACCGGGCGTACCATGCCAGGCAGACGTTGGTCAGAAGGTTTGCATCAAGCGATTGAAGCCAAAGAAAAAGTCGAAATTCAGGCTGAAAACCAGACGCTGGCATCCATTACCTTCCAGAACTATTTCCGTTTGTATGAAAAACTTTCGGGGATGACGGGTACAGCCGATACCGAAGCGTTCGAGTTACAACAAATCTATAACTTGGAAGTGGTGGTGATTCCCACGCATCGCCCGATGGTGCGGATTGATTCCAACGATTTGATTTACTTAACGGCTGAAGAAAAATACGACGCTATCATTAAGGAAATTGAAACCGAAGTGGCGAAAGGTCGCCCGGTATTGGTGGGTACGGCATCCATTGATACCTCGGAATTGGTTTCCAATAAGCTTAAAGCACTGCGTATTCCGCATGAAGTCTTGAACGCCAAGCAGCATGAGCGCGAAGCCCACATTGTTGCGAATGCGGGTCGTCCCGGTGCGGTTACGATTGCCACCAATATGGCAGGTCGTGGTACCGACATCGTACTCGGCGGTAGCATGGATGAGGAAGTTCGGCAACTGGGTGAAAACCCTGATCCCGAAGCGCTACGCAAACTCCGTGAATTGTGGCAGAAACGTCATGATGCGGTGGTCGCATCCGGTGGTTTGCATATCCTCGGTACCGAGCGCCACGAATCCCGCCGCATTGATAACCAGTTGCGCGGGCGTTCCGGGCGGCAAGGCGACCCTGGCTCTTCCCGTTTCTTCCTGTCATTGGAAGATAACCTCATGCGTATTTTTGCCTCTGAGCGCGTGAAAAGCATGATGCAACGCTTGGGGATGGAAAAGGGGCAGGCGATTGAAGCCGGTTTGGTTTCCAAATCCATTGAAAATGCCCAGCGTAAGGTCGAAGCGCACAACTACGACATCCGCAAACATTTGCTGGAATACGACGATGTGGCCAACGATCAGCGTAAGGTGATTTATTCACAACGCAATGATTTGCTGGAAGTGGATGACATTAAAGAAACCATTGATGCGATCCGTGAAGATGTGGTCGATGCCATGATGGCGAAACACATTCCGCCCGGTAGTATTGATGAACAATGGGATGTGGATGGCCTTCATAAGCAACTGTACACCGATTTTGGTGTCGATTTGCCGCTCAAGCAGTGGTTAGCGACTGAGAAAAACCTGCACGAAGAAGGTCTGCGTGACCGGATTCAGGAACAAGTCGCAGCAGTGCTCCAGCAAAAAGAAGCCATGATCGGCGAGCCGAATATGCGCCGTCTGGAACGCGATGTCATGTTGCATGTGCTGGATGGTGAATGGAAAGAACATCTTGCAGCAATGGATTACTTGCGCCAAAGCGTGGGTTTGCGTGGGTACGCGCAGAAAAATCCCAAACAGGAGTACAAGCGCGAAGCGTTTGAAATGTTTGAGCAATTGCTGGATCGCGTCAAACATGACGTGGTGGCTTTCCTGATGCGCATCCAATTGCAAGAGCCGCAACAGGCGATGGCAGCCTTGGAAAAGCATGAACCACAACCGATGGCATTTTCGCATCCTGATGCGGGCAATGCCTTGGACGATGATGATGAGGTGGTGGATGCGGTGGTGGGCGATAAGCCCGCTAAGCAAGCTTACGAACGTGATGGCGTAAAAGTGGGGCGTAATGATCCTTGCCCGTGCGGTTCTGGTAAAAAGTACAAAAACTGCCACGGTCAATTAGTCTAAGTTTATTCGGGAGGCGGTCATATGGCAGTCAATTTACAAGCACCGGATACCTTATTGCCGATTGCCGGGGTGCGCTTGGCATCGGTCAATGCGGGCATTCGTTACAAAAACCGTAATGATGTCTTGCTGATTGAGTTGGAGTCGGGGAGCCATACAGCAGCGGTATTCACGCGCAATGCGTTTTGTGCTGCACCGGTGCATGTGTGTCGTTACAATTTGCTGCATTCTAACCCACGTTACTTGCTGATCAATGCCGGTAACGCCAATGCGGGAACCGGTGAACCTGGGATGCAAGCGGCGCGAACCACCTGTGAGCAAGTGGCACAACAGGGTGCGTGTTGGGCAGAGCAAGTGTTGCCGTTCTCAACCGGTGTGATTGGTCAACAATTGCCGGTGGATAAAATCACCGCTGCGCTACCGGAAGCCTTTGCCAAGCTGGATGCGGCGTGCTGGATGGAAGCTTCGCGCACCATTATGACGACTGATACAGTGGCGAAAGCCATCAGCCGTCAGGTGCAAATCTTCGGTGAAACCATCACGATTACGGGGATTGCCAAAGGCGCAGGCATGATTCACCCCAATATGGCAACCATGTTGGCGTATGTGGCAACCGATGCACTGGTCGAGAAAAACATTCTGCAAGAGCTGCTGAATGAGGTAGTCGAAGAAACCTTTAACTGCATTACGGTGGATGGTGATACGTCAACCAACGATTCCCTGATTGTCATGGCAACTGGCAGTTCGGGAGTGTACGTGGGTGGCGATGGTTTGCCCGCGTTCCGTCAGGCGCTGTTGGATGTTTGCTTGTATCTGGCGCAAGCCATTGTGCGCGATGGCGAAGGCGCAACCAAATTCATCAGCATTGAGGTGCAAGGCGCGGCAACCCGTGCCGAAGCACGCATTGTGGGGAATACTGTTGCCCTGTCACCGCTGGTTAAAACCGCCTTGTTTGCCAGTGACCCGAACTGGGGGCGTATCCTTGCCGCTGTGGGGCGTAGCCAAGTGGACGACTTGGATGTCAGCCGTATCAGCATTTGGCTGGGTGAAACCTTGCTGATCGAAAACGGTGAACCAGCACCCACTTACTACGAGGAATTGGGCGCGGCAGAAACCAAACGTGACGAAATTCATATCCGCATCCATTTAGGACGTGGAGAGGCTGCGGCAACGACCTGGACGTGTGATTTTTCCTACGATTACGTCAAGATCAATGCCGAATACCGCAGTTAAGTATTTGCACGTCGTCGCGGCGGTTATCCGTGACGCGGCAGGTAATATTCTGTTAGCGCAACGCCCTGCTCACAAACATCAGGGCGGTAAATGGGAATTTCCCGGTGGTAAAGTCGAATCCGGCGAGATTCCGCTACATGCCTTAAGCCGTGAGCTTGATGAAGAGCTAGGCATTCAGCTTCAACAGGCACAGCCGCTCATTAAGATTCGCTACGTGTATTCTGAACTGGCGGTGTTGTTGGATGTGTGGGAAGTGACCGCTTTTAGTGGCATTGCACATGGGCGCGAAGGTCAACCAGTTACGTGGTTTAGTGCTGAACAGTTGCCTGCACTAGAATTTCCGCCCGCCAATTACCCGATTATTACCGCTGCACGATTACCCGTCCGTTGCCTGATTACCCCTGAACCGCAAGATCCTGCTGATTTTTTGCAACAGTTGGCGGTACGGCTGCAAGCAGGGATTCGATTGGTGGTGTTCCGGGCTAAATCGTTGGCGGCAGATGATTATGTGGCGCTGGCGGGGGAGGTTATTTCGTTGGCACATGGGTTTGGTGCCAAGGTTATTTTGAATTCGCCACCGCTGATGTTGGCACAAGCGGATGGTTTGCATCTGACTAGCACTCAATTGTGGGGGGAGAAAGGTGTATTTCCGCGAAGGGAGGGGCAGTGGTTGTCGGCTTCTTGCCATGATGAGCGAGAATTACAGCGAGCGGCGGATATTGGGGTGGATTTTGCCTTCCTGTCGCCGGTATTGCCAACGTTGTCGCATCCGGGGGCAGCCCATTTGGGTTGGGAGTCATTCGCTGCTTTGGTGGAAAACGTCAATTTTCCGGTCTACGCCCTAGGCGGCATGACTCCCGATCATGTGGTAAACGCCCGGCAACACGGCGGGCAGGGCACCGCCGCCATCCGCAGTGTGTGGTCAAGCGTTTAAATCGGGAATCAACTGGCTGTTGAGGCGCGAAATCATATCTTTTAACAACAGTTTGCGCTTTTTCAGGCGGGAAACTTTAAGCTGATCCGTCGTTGGTTCTTGCAGCAATGCCACAATCATCTCATCCAACTCCCGGTGTTCTTGGGTAAGTTCCGCCAGTTTGCGATGCAGTTCTTCCGTGTCTTGCAGCATGAGGATTCTACTTTACTTTGTCAAAATACGGCGTTTTTCCTTGTAACGGATAACGACCTGCTTATCGGTTTTCGGTTTGTCGTCTTGTGGCGTGTAATTGGGTTTTTCCCAACTGCCAATTTCATAAGAGCCACCCTGTTCACGGCGTGATGCGGGATTGCTGCTCCCTGTGTACGGGCCGCCGTCGCGCTTGCGTTGTGCGCCACCATTCAGGCGACCATAAGCACCTTTGCGTTGCTGGCGATCAGCCGTGTTGGCAGGGGATTGTTCTTGACCTGTGGCAGGGCGATTGTCCCGCCGCGCGGCATTTTGTTGCTGATTGGGGTTGCTGCGTCCACCATTTTGCCCTTGATGCGGGGGGCGATTTTGTTGGGAGCCAGAACGGTTTTGTTGTGAACGTCCGCGCTCACCCTGATTGCTGCCGCCTTTGCCATGATGTTGACCCTGTTGGCGTTGTCCGCCACTGCTATTGCTGCGGTTGGTTCTGGGGGAACGGACTGAGGGGGTGAAGCCAGAAGTATGTTCCAGCGGGGCAAGCCCAGGCAAGGTGCATTGTTCTATCGAGTCGCCAAGGAAGGTTTCAATTTGTTTCAGATTGTCGCGTTCACGCGGTAATACCACGGCAATCACGGCTTCTTCACGCTCTGGGCTAAGCCCTTGCAGACGCGCTTCGTAATCTTCCACCTTCTGCGGTAGCTCGAAGTTGATGATGTGTTCATCGCCTTGTAGGTTGGGCTGCAAGCCGTCTTGATCGGCATAGATCAGGATGGGGGCAGAAGTACCGTTGCGTTCGGATTCGGGCAGGTCGGAAGCCACCTCGGCGGTATGCCCATGGTTGGCAAGGCTTTCAGCCAGTGCCTTGGCAACTTTGGTGGTAATTGTGAAAATACAGGTGGGTTCACCGGAAAACTCATCCAGCAAATGATCCATCAGGGCAATTTTGTGAGTGTAATCGTCTGCGAGATGCACTACTTGTGGAATCAGCAACAGCGGGTTGCGGTCGTCATCGACTTCGAGTTCTTCGGCACCGGCTAACACGGCACGGGCATAGCCGGTAATGTCATTTTCCGGGCGCACAAACGCAATGACAGGACAGGCAGTGGTTCGTTCCGAGAGGATTTTGTTAACTAAACCGTGCAGACCTTTGTGGTAAATCGCACTAAGGTCATCAATCACCAACATTTCCAGCTTGGAAAAATCCGCTTTGTTATTGTCAACCAGGTCATTTAAACGCCCTGGTGTGGCAATCATCAGATCCAGCGGGCGGCGCAATAAGCGCATCTGCGGCTGATAAGGGCGACCGCTCACAATGAAGCCAGAGCGAATTTGTTGCTCATCGCCCATCAGGCGTTTGATCGTGTAATTGATCTGGTTTACCCGATCGCGCCGCGAGGTCAGGATCAAGACGCGGGCGTGGCGCTGGTCTTCAATCGGGTTGGTTAACACATAGTTGATGGCAGGGATCAGGAATGCGCCGGTTTTACCGGAAGCCGATTGCGTCCATACAATGACACTTTTATTGTGTGCAATGAGGGGAATCAACTGTTTTTGTAGATCAGTTGGATTCTCATAACCGGCAGCTTCAATTTTAGCCGCAAACTCTGGATGTAAGCCTAATTCTGAAAAAGACAAGATGGATACTCCCCGTCTGTGAATGTGGGTGAGAGTAATTAATAAATACTATCAAGCTGGAGAGGTAACGTTAACAACAAAATATTTCTAGCGCTTGCCCGTACCTGTGTTTGTAACGTCTGTATGACCCGAACGGAATAATAAAATTATTATATCTGTTGTTGAGAGTCAACAAATTATGCACGTTATTGTTGCGAATTTACATCACAATTTCTATCGCTTTCTCCAATCTGGCAATGGCGACCACTTTCATGCCCTCAATCGGGTGACGTGGTTTGTTTCCTTTCGCTACGATAGCCTGTTTAAAACCGTGTTTGGCTGCCTCACGCAAACGCTCCTCACCGTTTGGAACCGGGCGAATCTCGCCTGCCAGCCCAACTTCTCCGAAAACCACCAGATCAGCAGGCAGAGGACGGTTGCGAAAACTTGAGAGAGCCGCCAACAACAATGATAAATCAGCAGCGGTTTCTGAAATCTTAACACCACCGACAACATTTATGAATACGTCTTGGTCAAACATTGAGATTCCGGCGTGCCGATGCAGCACTGCTAAGAGCATGGCAAGGCGATTTTGTTCCAATCCCAAGGTCACGCGGCGCGGAACGGCACCGTGGCTTTGATCGACCAGCGCTTGCACTTCCACCATGAGCGGGCGTGTACCTTCGCGTGTGACCATGATGACACTGCCGGAAACGGGTTCTTCGTGGCGTGACAGAAAAATGGCAGACGGGTTGCTGACGCCTTTCAAGCCTTGTTCGGTCATGGCGAACACGCCCAGTTCGTTGACTGCCCCGAAACGGTTTTTGACGGCGCGAATAATGCGGTAACGTCCGCCCGGGTCGCCTTCAAAATACAGCACGGTATCAACCATGTGTTCGAGGACACGCGGCCCTGCCAATGTGCCTTCTTTGGTGACATGACCGACCAAAAACATCGCGGTGTTGGTTTGCTTGGCGAAACGCACCAGCTTAGCCGCTGATTCACGGATTTGGCTGACCGAACCGGGGGCAGCCTGCAGACTGTCCGTAAACACGGTTTGGATGGAATCAATCACCATCAATTGCGGTTTTTCTTGCACCACCAAACTGAGGATGGTTTCCACACAGGTTTCAGTGAGCAAGCGCAAGTGGTCGCTGGGTAGCCCTAGGCGCTTAGCACGTAAGCCTACTTGTTGTAGCGATTCTTCCCCGGTCACGTACAGGGTTTTCATCTCGGTTAAGGTGGCAAGCGTTTGCAGCAAAATGGTGGATTTGCCAATACCAGGATCGCCACCGATTAGCACCACAGAACCGGATACCAAGCCTCCGCCGAGCACCCGATCGAGTTCGGGTTGGTGGGTGAGGATGCGGGGCGCTTCGCTTAAACTGACTTCGTTGAGGGAACGAATCACGGCGGTTTCACCCGCGTAGCCTCCCGCCCGTTGATTGGCTGCTTGCTTGTTTGCCGGTAGGCTGACGCTTTCCTCCAAGGTATTCCATGCACCACACTCACCGCATTGCCCGCTCCATTTGGGATGCAGGCTGCCGCAGGCGGTGCAATGGTACTGGAGCTTTGCCTTACTCATCGTTATCAGTTTCGTTGCGCTGAATTTTGGGGTGGATGATCAGGGTTTTAACCGCATTGTTGCGGGTTTTACGAATTTCCAGCGGATAATCATCAATCAGCATGGTCATACCGGGGACGGGAATGGATTCCAGGTGCTCTAGAATCAAGCCATTGATGGTATTGGCTTCTTCCGAGGCGAAGTTGCTGCCCACTTCGCGGTTAATGTCACGGATGGGGATGCTGCCATCCACCCAATAACTGCCATCGTCCATACGGCGGATTTCCCGTGATTGGTTGCTGGGGGCGCTGGAAAATTCACCGACAATTTCTTCCAGAATGTCTTCGAGCGCGACCAGACCGAGAATTTCACCGTATTCATCCACAACCAAGGCAATACGGCGGCTTTCCGTTTTGAAGTTCAGCAATTGTTGAGTTAATGGGGTGCTTTCCGGGATGAAGTACGCGGGGCGAATGCTGGCTTCAAAGCGTTCTTTGTCTAAATGCCCGTCACGGAACAGTGGCAAGAGTTTGCGCAGGTGCACGAAACCAATCACATTGTCGAGGCTTTCGCGGTAGACCAGCAGGCGGGTGAAATTGCTATTGGTAATTTGTTTTTCGAGTTCATTCCAGTCGTCATTCAGATCTAACCCGACCAGTTGGCTACGCGGAATCATAATGTCTTCCACGGTGGCGCTTTCCATGTCCATAACGCGCAATAGCATATCGAGGTGCGTTTGGGGAATATGAGCGCCAGCAGAGCTGACAACTGTGCGCAATTCCTCATGGCTGAGGGCCACGCGACTGGCTTCATCGCTGTGTGCCCCAAATAAGCGCAGAATGCCATTGGTAAATAAATTCAGCAGCCAGACGAAGGGTAACATGACCTTCATTAAAACGGCGTAAACCCGCGAAGCCGCAAACGCAATGGGTTCGGGGTGCATGGCACCGAGTGTTTTGGGGGTGATTTCGCCGAAAATCAGGAGTAAGAATGTTAAAATACCGGTTGCAATTGCCAAGCCTGCATCGCCAAACAAGCGCAAACCTAGCAAAGTGGCTAATTGTGTAATCAGAATGTTAACAAAGTTATTGCCTAATAATATCAGGCTAATCAGGCGGTCAGTTCGTTTCAGTAATTTTTGCGCGAGTCTTGCACCTGAGTGACCTTTTTCAGCAAGGTGTTTGAGTTTGTAGCGGTTGAGCGACATCAACGCGGTTTCAGAGCCAGAGAAAAACGCTGAGAGCAGAAACAGGATAAACAAGGCAGAAAACAGTATGCCTAGGGGGATTTCATTAATGTCCACAATTATTTTACCAAAAACTCTAATACGAATTTGCTGCCAAAAAAAGCCAGCATAAGGATGAAAAAGCCACTGAGTGTCCAGCGGATGGCGATGCGCCCGCGCCAGCCATAACGCCAGTGACCCACCAGTAATCCGGTAAATACAACCCATGCCAGGATTGACAGAATGGTTTTATGCACCAAGTGTTGGGCAAACAGGTTATCGACGTATAAGACACCGCTAAACAAGCCAAAAGATAACAGGATAATACCCAGCAGGATCAATTTGAACAGCAGGGATTCCATATCCAGCAGCGGTGGTAAGGTGCGAATTAACCCGCCCGGCTGGTGATTATGCAGATGTTTATTTTGCAGTGCCAGTAATAATGCCTGCAATGCAGCGAGGGTTAACATGCTGTAAGCCAATAGAGAGATGAAAATATGCACGCCCAAGCCATTGTTTAAGTTAATGGCGGCAGTTTGACCGGAATTCAGCAATGGCAACAGCATCGCGCTTGCCGTAAAGGGTACGACGAAAATCCCCAGCGTTTCCAGTGGGCGTTTCAACATGGTAATAAACAGCAAGAGGTTGCATAGCCACATAACGATGGAACTGGCCGTAGCAAAGCTGATGGACAGACCATCTGCCTGCCAAACATGATGCAATATGCTCCAACCGTGCAGGCTCAGTGAAAGCAGCCAGAGCAACACCAGTACGCTACGGTACTTAGGTGAGCGCGTTTGTAAGCGATCCCGCAGGCGCACCCCAATCAGTAGCCAAGTTGCCAGCCATGCCAGTGTGGCAAGTACGTTAAGTGTTGTTGTCATTACTCAAACAGATTTCATGGGTTGGGACGTTTATTTTCCAGTTTACGTAACCGTTTCGGGAACGCATTCGTGTTTGCTTTAGTGCTATGATAGCAACTTGTGCCTGAATGGGACTAGCAAGAAGTCAAAATCATGTTCGAGAATTTAAGTGAACGTCTTTCGCAGACGGTAAAAAAACTACGCGGTCAGGCACGTCTGACCGATGAAAACATTAAAGATGCCCTGCGTGATGTGCGCATGGCACTGTTAGAGGCGGATGTGGCGCTGCCAGTGGTGCGTGAGTTCACCAATCGGGTGCGCGAGCGTGCGATTGGGCAAGAGGTATTGGAAAGCCTTAGCCCCGGTCAAGCTTTAATCAAAGTGGTCAACGATGAATTGGTTGGTCTCATGGGTAAAGCCAACGAAACGCTGTCGCTGAATGCGCAACCACCCGCTGTCATTCTCATGGCAGGTTTGCAGGGCGCGGGTAAAACCACCACGGTCGGTAAACTGACCCGCTTCCTGAAAGAGCGTCAGAACAAGTCGGTCATGGTGGCGAGCTGTGACGTTTACCGCCCTGCCGCGATTAAACAGCTTGAAACCATTGCCGGGCAGACTGGGGGGATCTTCTTCCCCAGTGAGAATGCCCAAAAGCCGGTGGACATCGCTAAAGCGGCGGTGGCGCAGGCAAAACTCAAGTACATGGATGTGCTGATCATTGATACCGCCGGGCGCTTGCACGTCGATGCGGAGATGATGGCGGAAATTCAAGCCATCCATTCTGCCGTGAATCCGGTGGAAACGTTGTTTGTGGTGGATAGCATGACCGGTCAGGATGCTGCCAACACCGCCAAAGCCTTTGGTGATGCCTTGCCGTTGACAGGGGTGGTACTGACCAAGGCTGATGGGGATGCACGCGGTGGTGCGGCTTTGTCGGTGCGTTACATTACCGGCAAACCGATTAAGTTTATCGGGATGGGCGAAAAGCTGGATGCGTTAGAGCCTTTCCACCCCGAACGTATGGCATCGCGTATTCTGGGCATGGGCGACGTGCTGAGCTTGATTGAAGAAGCCCAGCGTCAGGTTGACCATAAAAAGGCGGCGCACTTAGCTAAAAAGCTGAATAAGGGCAAATCGTTTGATTTTGAAGATTTGCGTGACCAAATGCAGCAAATGCAAAAAATGGGTGGCATGGCGGGCTTAATGGATAAGTTGCCGGGGATGGGAAATCTGCCCGCTAACGTCAAAGATCAAGCCAATGACAAAGAAGTGCGTCGCATGATTGCCATCATCAATTCCATGACGCTGGAAGAGCGCCGTAACCCAGATCTTATCAAAGCATCCCGCAAGCGTAGGATTGCTGCTGGTTGCGGGTTGCAAGTTCAGGATGTGAATCGTCTGCTGAAACAGCACTTGCAAATGAGCAAAATGATGAAGCAGTTTTCTAAAGGTGGCTTGCGCAAACTCATGACGGGGATGAAAGGTAAGTTGCCGATGGGCGGTGGTGGTTTCCCACCTATGGGGGGGTTCCCAGGGTAGCTATATTAGCTTTTTTTGATATTTCTGGCGACCATTAAGGAAATTTACGCTAAGATGGGTTTGCCTACTGAATTGTCTAGTTGTATGATGCGCTTCATCCAGAAAATTCATGGCCTGGATTAAAGCTAATGCCGTCACCTTTATGGGGGTGGCTTGGTTTCCATTTACAAATCAATTATTTAGAGGGTTTTACTATTATGAAAATCAAATCTCAAGTGGCTATCGCTGGTTTGTTGTTCGCTGGCTTGCTGGCAACTGGTTGCCAACAGCAGTCTGCTCAGCAAACTGCTGAAGTTCCTGCTGCTGCTGCGCCTGCACCTGCTGCACCTGCTCCTGTTGCTCCAGTACGTCAAGCACCTGCACCAGTAGTTCCTAAAGTTAAAGCTAAAGGTAACTACAAAGGTCCAGTCGCTATGGATCCAGCTTCTCAAGGCGCAATGCAGCAATATCAACAGCGTTAATCTTAAGCTGTTAATATTCGGCGCTGTAGATACTCTGCCTTTTGGGTAGTTGTATTGCGAAGAGCCTCTTGTTACGACAAGGGGCTTTTTTTTGAAAAGGGTTTCTGTCGTTATCTTTATCTGCACATAAATTTTTTTTTGTTTGAACCTTTTCTGCATTTAATGCAACTATCTGTCAGGCTTGAACGTTCGCCTGCACGAATCTAACCCTTTGGGAATCTTGCGTTTCTAAAGGTTTTTTGTGGTAATTCGTGCTAAATTCATTCCTGTGTGTGGTAAATACCCCCTTGAGTTTTTGCTACACCGTGTGTGTTTCCCTTAAACAATGAAAGAGACTAAGACGATGAAAATCAAATCTCAACTGACACTGGCAACCCTGATCGTTGCTGCTATGTTCGCTACTGGTTGCCAACAACTAGGTAGCGTTAGTCAGCAAACTGCTCAGCAAGTTGCTCCTGCTGCTGCTGCTGATGCAAAGCCTGCTGCTGGCAAAGCTGCACCTGCTGCTGGCGAACACTGCCATGAAGATGCGCCACCTTGCGCAACTAAGTGCCACAGCCATGCGGGTGCTACCCCTGGTCATAAACACGTTTATGGTTGTGTCGCTGGTCAAGGCAAGCGCCCAGTTGTTCCTAAGGTCAAAGCTAAAGGTAACTACAAAGGTGCAGTTTCTATGGATCAGTCTTCTAAGTCTGTCATGCAGCAATACCAGAAGTAATGATGGGTGTGAAAGTGGCTGATGAGCAATCATTAGCAACTTGAAGTGATCTGAAACGGCTCTATTACCCTGTAATCGAGCCGTTTTTATTGAAATCCTTGATAAGCTGAACTACCCTAGCAACCTTTAGGAACTTATGGGCATTTTTCCTATCCTAACGTTTGTATGGGGATGGCCTGTTGGGCGTCTGTTTATTTAGTGTTCTTCTGATGAACCGTATCAAGTTGTAAATTTCATGAAAAAAGTATTTATTCTGGCATGGTTGCTGGCAGTGATTTCATTCATGCCTTCGTTTGCTGTTGCGGCAGTGTGGCCCAGTGAAAATGTGTGGGATGATGTGTGGGAAGAGCGTTATCACCAATGGGTACGCACCGAGTGGAAAGATGATATTTTCATGGATCCCGCCAAGCCAATTTACTACAAGTTTGAAAATGATTGCGCGGATGCGGTATACGCGATGCGGCTAATTTTCGCGTTCGAGCACCGTTTGCCGTTTGTAGTGGGCAATCGTGACAAAGCAGGGCGCACCATCAGCAATGATATGTCTACGTGGGATAATTTGCCGCCTGATCAACGGGTTCGGCGTTTCATGGATTATGTCGCTGATATGACCAGTACCGTGTCACTACGTAATGATACTTATCCCATCGCTTTGCATGATATTAAACCCGGTGATCTTTACGTGGCTCCCGGTGTTCATTCTTACTTAATTGTTGATGTTACCGAGGCGGGTATTGCTGAGGTTATGGCATCTACCACTCCTAAACAGGCACGTTATTTGCTCCGCACTCCTTCCTTCCCGTTTTATGTGCCGGAAGATAAGCAGTTAGGTGATGGCTATCGGCGCTTTAAGCAGCCGCAAAATATTATGAGACCTGCGAGCCAGCAACCTGGTTACAGTGAAGAGCAATTTCGTCTGGCAGAAGAGGTTGCTTATGATTATGTGAAATACACCGATGTCATTGCTGGCAAGCTGGCAAAACGCCCGGAAACGTCTGATGAGAAAACCCAGCGTTTGCTACTAGCCTTGTGTATGTACGCCAATGATCGTGCGGTTTATGTCTATGATGCTTTGTGGTATTTGCAAAAAATCCAAGGTGAGGGGCGTCGCTGCATGAATGCTCGTGAGTATGATGACCATTCAACACCAGGGCGTGATAAGCGTTTGGTTTTGTTCTTTGGTTCCATCCGTCATCATTTGGATCGGGTAGGGCGTTTTGACCCGCGTTCGCAGCCAGCCCGTTGGGCGAAAGCTGTTTTTGCGAATGATCAGCCGCCACCGCAAGAGTTGAAAAGTCTTAATGATTTTTGCATGGTGCAGATGACATTGGGCGAAGAATACTACATGACGTTGCGTGAACTGCGTCAGAATGTGGAGGCTGGATCTTTGGTATCCGATCCACACGCGCCATTGCCATTCCGTTGGGGCGTGGTAAAGGAAGCATACCGTGCAGATTGTCCTACCTATTAAGGTGGGGTGTTCTTTTGTCGGGATAGACTGGCATTCTATCTGCTTATGGTATAAAAGTTATGATAATGACTAGTGATTATTTTGGAGAGTCCGTTTATTGGGGATTTTTGGATCGGGAGTGGGGTAAATGAGTAGTATTTTTGCTATACCACGCTTGTCAACGTGGGGTTTCCCTGTCATTTTGACGGGGGCAATGTTGTTGGTTAGCTTAGCGGGTTGTTCAACGCAGCAGGCTGCTGAGCCTGTTGATGTTAAACGTTCGGCAGCCGCGCGTAGTAATGTGGCAACGCCTGAGCGTTTGTCTTATGCGGCTTTGGATCGTTTGCGGCATCGGGTGGTGTATGATGGGCGTTATATTCCCATTAGTTACCCAAATGGTGATGTGCCGTCGAATGTTGGAGTCTGCACGGATACAGTTATCCGTTCGTATCGCAAGCTGGGGATAGATTTGCAACGTTTGGTGCATGAGGACATGAGCCGTAATTTCCATGCGTATCCCAATCTTACAAAGTGGGGTTTATCTCGCCCGGATCCCAATATTGATCACCGCCGTGTGCATAATCTGAAAGCCTTTTTCACCCGTCATGGCGCACGGTTGCCGGTTACGGGTAATCCTGCCGATTATCGTCCCGGTGATTTGGTCACGTGGAGTCTTGGTGGGGATCAGGAACACATCGGTATTGTGGTTAACCGTAAGTCTAGCGCTGATCCAAGCCGTCACTTGATTGTGCACAATATTGATTCCGGCGATAAGATAGAAGATGTGCTTTTCCAAATGCCAATTACGGGTCATTACCGTTATTTTCCCGGTAATGCTCGGTTAAAATACGTGTCTGCGAACTAAGTTTGCTCATCTGTTCAACGGTTTTATCAGGAAGCCCCCATGCCTTGGGGGCTTTTTTGTGGGTAAGCCCTTAATCAACGCTTCACTTTTTCTGAAATTAACGTAGAATTGCGCGTTTACTTCGGGCAGCCTCGGTTGCTTCGTATTAACTGAATTTGGTAAGGTCTTCACATGGTCAATATTCGTCTGGCAAGAGGTGGTGCGAAAAAGCATCCATTTTACCACATCGTCGTTAGCGACAAGCGCAAGCCGCGCGATAGTGGTTACATTGAGCGTATCGGTTATTTCAATCCGGTGGCACGTGGTCAAGAAGTCCGTCTGCACATTGAGCAGGATCGGGTGGCTTACTGGGTCGCATGTGGCGCACAGCCCACTGAACGGGTAGCTAAGCTGCTGAAAGAATCCACAGAAACAGTGGCGGCGTAAGCAGTTATGTCCCAGCCGGACATGGTGACACTCGGCAAAATTTCTGCTGCGTTTGGCATTAAAGGTTGGGTTAAAGTATTTTCTCATACCCATCAACTCGACGGAATTTTGGGGTATGCCCCTTGGTTTCTGAAAGTGGCAGGTGAGTGGCAGCCTTGTAAATTGCTCAATGGGCAAATTCAAGGTAAAGGTATTGTCGCTCAACTGGATGGGGTTGTAGACCGTACTCAGGCTGAAAAGCTTGTAGGTTGTGAGATCGGTGTACCACGTAGCCGCTTACATCCATTGGATACAGATGAATACTACTGGGCTGATTTAATCGGAATGGAAGTTGTCACCGTTAATGGCGTATTGCTAGGAACGGTGGATCATTTGTTTGAAACAGGTGCGAATGATGTGCTGGTTGTACAAGGTGAGCGGGAACGCTTATTGCCTTGGGTACTGGGGACTTTTATTCAATCTGTTTCTTTGGATGAAAAACGTATTGTGGTGGATTGGGATCCAGACTTTTAATGCCTATCCGGTTTGATGTCATCACTTTATTTCCTGAACTGGTTGAGGCGGTGACTAGCAGCGGCGTAACAGGTCGGGCAGCAGAGCGTGGCATTATTTCGCTGAAACAGTGGAATCCGCGTGATTATGCGACCGATGTGCACCGCACGGTGGATGACCGTCCTTATGGTGGTGGCCCTGGCATGGTGATGAAGGGCGATTGTCTATTAAAGGCAATTCGTGATGCGCGTCAAGTCAATCCGGGTAAAGTGATTTACCTGAGTCCTCAGGGGGTCACGCTTAACCAAGCCTTGGTTAATGAGCTGGCAACAGAGCAGGGTTTGATTCTGCTATGCGGACGCTATGAAGGCATTGATGAGCGCGTCATCACCTTGGAAGTGGATATGGAATGTTCAATTGGTGACTATGTGCTGAGCGGCGGTGAGCTGGGAGCCATGGTGCTGATTGATGCAGTGACCCGCTTATTGCCGGGTACATTGGGGCATAATGAGTCGGCAGCACAGGATTCGTTTTTTGATGGATTACTGGATTGCCCGCACTATACCCGCCCGGAAGAACTGGAAGGGTTGGCATTACCCGCTGTACTGAAAAGCGGCAATCATGCTGATATTGCCCGTTGGCGCAAAAAGCAAGCGCTGGGAAAAACATGGCGACGCAGGCCGGAATTGTTACAGGCACGACAGTTGACCGACAGTGAGCGTGTGTTGCTGAACGAGTATATAAACGAGTTTGAAAGCAGTGAAGAACTGCATTAGAGGATTATCATGAACACGATTATTCAACAACTTGAACAAGAGCAAATGACCAAGGTAATCCCGGATTTTAGCCCCGGCGATACCGTTATTGTTAGTGTGCGCGTTAAGGAAGGCGACAAAGAACGCATTCAGGCTTATGAGGGTGTGGTGATTGCGAAGAAAAATCGTGGTCTGAACTCTGCATTCACTGTCCGTAAAATGTCTTACGGTGAAGGCGTTGAGCGCGTATTCCAAACATACAGCAATAGCATTGCCGGTATTGTTGTTAAGCGTAAAGGTGATGTACGCCGTGCGAAGCTGTACTACCTGCGTGGTCTGACCGGTAAATCTGCGCGTATCAAAGAAAAACTTTAAGCTACGACGTGTTGTATGTCGATCGGCGAGCCGACAGTACTGGATACAGTCTGTCGGCTTTGCTGTGTCTGCGTTATTTGACCATTAATATCAATGGTAGGTCGTTTCGTCGCTGAAAACTGTACATTATCACTGCCTGAGCCTACTATCGGCTGTGAATTATATTTCATAAAATAAACACGCTATAGTAGGTGGGGGCTTTTGTGGCCGATTTTGTTGATTTCGCATCTCATGCTGTCATTTTAGGCGGGTTGCTTGCCGCTGGCATAGTTGCCGCTTTGGTGTGGTGGTGGTTTGTTGTGCGTCGTCAGTCTAGCAGTCAATTGCACTTGGCTCAGCAGAATATGCTGGTGTCTTCCCTTTCTGATGTGCAAGAGTCCGCCGTATTGGTGGATAATAATGGCGTGGTGGATTTCGTTAATCCTGCGGCTGAAAGAATCTTAAATTACAAGCTCCGTAGTGCACGCGGCAAACATTACGGTGAACTGTTTACCTTGGTTGATCCTTTGACACGCAATTCGGTCAGTTGGCTGGATACGGCGAAAGCTAATGACCGGCCATTATTGCGTTACGCCTTGCTCAATACCGCCCATCTGAATGATATACAAGTCACTTACACAGTACAGCCAGTATTGTTTGAGGGCAATGATAAGCCTTGTTATATGCTGCTGATCCGTGACCAGACAGAGCTGCACGCGATGCAATTACGTCTGGATCACGTGGAAACGCACGACCAACAAACCTTGTTATTGAATCGTAAAAGCTTTGAATTACGTTTGAAGGTGGCGATTGATCAAGTGCGTCAGCACGGCGTTAAACATTCATTCTGTCTGATTTCAATGGATCAATTCAAACTGGTCAATGATGCGATGGGGCATACAGCGGGGGATGCGCTGATCGAGCGTATTTCACGGATGTTAAAAGAAGAAATTGATGCGCGGCGTGATGTGTTAGCGCGTTTGGGCGGGGATGAGTTCGGGATTTTGTTTCAGGAAATCGAGCCTTCTGTGGCGATTCGGGCGGCAGAGCAGATTCGTATTAAACTGGAACAATACGATTTTGATTGGAACAAAATGCGCCAGAAAGTCACGGCGAGTATTGCATTTGTACCGCTTTATAAAGGCTTGAAAACCCCTAATCGAATTTTGGCGGAAGCGGATGCGGCTTGCCGGGTGGCGAAAGCCAAGGGCGGCAACCGTATCCATATTTTCAAACCCAACGATCAGGAAGTGACCAAGCACCGTGGCAATATGGTGTGGCTGGGGCGGCTGAAAAAGGCGATTGATGCCAGTAATTTCAAGCTGGTGGCGCAACCGATTCACCCGTTAAATCCGGTGGGTTTTAAAAAGCCGTTTTGCCATTATGAAGTGCTGATCCGTTTATATGACGAAAGTAATCAGCCGGTATCGCCTGATGAATTCATCCCTGCGGCTGAATATTATTCGATGATGCCGCGTTTGGATCGTTGGGTGGTGCGCAAATTATTGCAAACCTTACGTGAAGTGACCCAGAAAGTCCCACGCCCGGTATTTGCGGTGAACCTCTCCGGGCAGAGTTTGGATGAACCGGATTTTCTCAAATTTGTGCTGGAAGAAATTCAGACAGCAGGGATTAGTCCGGCTATGTTGTGTTTTGAAATTACCGAGCGGGTCGCTATCCATAACCTTGAGTTGGCACAACATTTTATCCAAACCTTGAAGAATTTAGGGTGCAGTTTTTCGTTGGATGATTTCGGTACTGGGGTGAGTTCGTTCGGGTATTTAAAATCCTTGCCGGTGGATTACCTGAAGATTGATGGCAGTTTTATTAAAGACATTACTAACGATGATGTTGCCCACGCGATGGTGCAATCCGTGAATCAGGTAGGGCATTTGATGGGTTTGCAGGTGATTGCGGAGTACGTCGAAAATGAGCGTGTCATTCAGATATTGCGCGAGATTGGTGTAGACTACGGGCAAGGTTACGGCATTTCCAAACCGATTCCTTTGGAAGAAGCTGTGCGCAATCACATGAGCTAAGGTTAACAAATACGCATGAAAATTCACATTTTGGGCATTTGCGGTACGTTTATGGGCGGCATTGCCTTATTGGCACGCGCACAAGGGCATGAAGTGACGGGGGCGGATACCAATGTTTATCCGCCGATGAGCACGATGCTGGCAGAGCAGGGCGTTGATATTCTGCAAGGTTATCAAGCACAGGATTTCCCCGCTGATGCCGATGCGATTGTGGTGGGCAATGTGATGCGGCGCGGTTTGGATGTGGTGGAGCATATGTTGGATCACAACCTGCCGTATACCTCTGGCCCGCAATGGTTGGGTGAACATATCCTACGGGAACGTTGGGTGTTGGCAGTGGCGGGTACGCACGGGAAAACCACCACGGCGAGTATGCTGGCTTGGATTCTGGAATATGCAGGGTTAAAGCCGGGGTTTCTCATCGGTGGTGTGCCGCAAAATTTCGGCGTGTCGGCTCGCTTGGGGGATTCGCCGTTTTTTGTGGTGGAAGCGGACGAATATGACACCGCGTTTTTCGATAAACGTTCTAAGTTTGTGCATTACCACCCGCGTACCGTGATTCTGAATAATCTGGAATACGATCACGCGGATATTTTCCCCGATGTACAGGCGATTAAAACCCAATTTCACCATTTAATGCGTACCGTGCCGGGCAGTGGTTTGGCAGTGGTGAATGCGCAGGATGCGAATCTCAGCGACACGCTGGCAATGGGGTGCTGGACTCCCGTGGAAACCTTTGCGGATGGCGATTGGCGGGCGGACTATTTGCAAGCCGATGGCAGCGAATTCCGCGTGTTTTGCCAAGGGGTGGAACAAGGCGTGGTGCGCTGGGATTTGCTGGGCGAACACAATGTGAATAATGCGCTGGCGGCGATTGCGGCAGCGCGTCACGCGGGCGTTCCGGCTGAACATGCGATTGCGGGTTTGGCGGAATTCCAAGGGGTGAAACGGCGGATGCAAGTGCGTGGTACGGTGCGCGGCGTGACAGTTTACGATGATTTCGCGCATCACCCGACGGCGATTACTACGACGTTGGCGGGGTTGCGAGCAAAGGTGGGCAATGCGCGGATTATTGCGTTGCTGGAACCGCGTTCCAACACCATGCGCATGGGGACGCATGGGGCGGCGGTGGCTGAGGCTTTGCAAGTGGCGGATTATGCGTTTATTTATCAGTTGCCGGAATGGGATGATATTGATGCTTTAGCAGCAACCGTGGCGCAATTGTCGCAAGCGGGAGACCATGTTCTGGTTATGAGTAATGGCGGTTTCGGTGGGATTCATGACAAGCTATTAACCTTGTTGGCGAGTTAAGAGAACGCTTTTGACCATTACGTTGATTATGACAGGCGCATCGGGTGCGCAATACGGCTTACGGTTGCTGGAATTTTTGCTGCAACACGGGCATCGGGTGTATTTGCTGTTGTCACGCCCCGCGCAGGTGGTGGTGAACATGGAAACCGAGCACCGTTTGCCGGGGCGAGCCAGCGAGATTCAAGCGTATTTCAGCGCATTGTATGGCGCAGCGCCGGGGCAGTTGCAGGTGTTTGAGCGCGAACAATGGGCTGCACCGATTGCCAGTGGCAGCGGAGTGGCGGATGCCACGGTGGTTTGCCCGTGTACTACGGGTACGCTTTCCGCCATTGCGTGTGGCAGCAGCCGCAATTTGATTGAACGCGCGGCGGATGTGTGTTTGAAAGAGCGCAAAAAACTGATTTTGGTGGTGCGCGAGACGCCGTTTTCTGAGATTCATCTGGAAAACATGCTGAAACTGGCGCGGATGGGGGTTATTATCATGCCCGCCAATCCGGGCTTTTATCAACGCCCGACATCCGTGCAGGAATTGGTTGATTTCATGGTGGCGCGGGTACTGGATCATTTGGGTATTTCTCATGCGTTGTTACCCCGTTGGGGCGATGCGCTGGTGGAGTAGCCTGATTTTTTATTGTTATATACAGGAGCGATGCGATGGCAACTATGGAAATGACCGCGCAGGATTTTGAAGATACCATCACCACCAATGACATCGTGGTCATTGATTTCTGGGCACCTTGGTGTGGGCCGTGCCGGTCTTTCGCCCCGATTTTTGAAAAAGTGTCTGACAACCACACTGACATTGTGTTTGCGAAAGTGAATACCGAGGAAGAGCAGGAGTTGGCTGGGCATTTCCAGATTCGTTCCATCCCGACGTTGATGATTTTCCGTGAACAGGTGATCTTGTTTGCAGAAGCGGGAATGTTGAGCGAGCCGCAACTGGAGCAAGTGATTGCTAAGGTACGCGAGCTGGATATGGCGAAAGTTCATGCGGATATTGCCGCACAACCGCAGCAGTAATTGACAAATTCCATTAGTACCGTTTATCAGAAAAGCCGGGGTTAGCCCGGCTTTTTTGTGCCCACCCGTTTGAAAGTGTGGGACACTATTCATGTATATAGAAAATATTAATGATTGCTTGCTGATAAAACGATAAAGCTGGGGTTTCTCATGTCTCATCCTCCCTCCCTCCTTGGGCTGCGCATACTGTGGTTGTGCGTGTTCCTGCTATTTCCCGCACTGGCAAGTGCTACGCCTGCCCTCAACCTAGGGCCATTTGGGCCGAATAACGGTACGGTTGATGGTACTGCGCCGTTCAATGTTTTAAACGGTTGCGGGGGCGATGCGGGTAATCGTCAAACAGCAGGTGAGGACTGTGGTGAGGCAAACCTAGTGGTGCGCAATCAGGATGTAGTGGCACATTCCTGGTCGGTGACAGCGAACAACTACGCGCCCGGTGCGGAAAACCTCAAGAATGTCATTCTGGAACAGACCATTACCCCGGCGGATGGTGCGGTGATTGCGTTTGAACGCATTCCCGTGGTGTGCACCACGGCTGGTGGTGGTGGCAGTACACCGGTTTCCAATATCGTTACCAACCCCGATGGTTCCAGCAAACTGGTTTGTAACTTGGGTGAGTTCACCGAAGGTCAGCAGAAGTCGTTTTCGGTCTATGTGAAGGTTTCCGGTAAATCCCCTAACGATTCCAGCTATACCTCAGAACAGCGGATTTACTCGTTGGACTCAGCAGGCGTGGAAAACGCCACGCCGGATGATAGCCCGAAAGTCGGACCAATCCTGATTTCGGCAGCACCGGCTTACGATTTAATCCACTCCATTTCTCCCATCCAAGGTTTGTATAACCGTGACCCCGCCAAACGCGATGTGGGTAAGGGTCTGGAAATGGGGTACCACACCTACATGATGATCCGGGTGGCAGCAACCCGCAAAACCGGGGTAGAAGCAATTACCCAGCCGTTCTCATTCGATAATGTCATCACTGCAACGCATACGGACGGCGTAACACCTTACCCGGAATTTGAATACCACATTACCCAATGCATTCCTCAGCCATCCGGTTGGGGTGGTGAGGTTTGGGGTAATGAAACCATGTATGCTGACCAGCCACAGAATACCAAAGTGATTGATTCGGGTACTTGCGAATATACCCGCAGTGATCCGGCTGACCCGACCTCTGACTACAGCTTCACTGTTAAAAATGCTGACCTGTCAGGCAATCGTTATCCGACCAAGACCGTTTACGGTGGGGCGGATTTAACGGCTGGCCCTTATTATGTGGTGAATCACCGGGTGCAAATCTGGATTCCGTTCCGCACCATTGATGGTGAAGACGGAGTGATGGGGAATAACAACGGTCAGGTTAAAGTGTCGAGTGCACTGGAAGGCTTTGATCCCAATGGTGTATCCGGTACATCCAACTTCGGTGCTTTGAAAGAACCGGGTTTTGGTGGCGCGTTGATGGATGATGGTACGCGCAGTAATAACTTGTTGGGGCCAACGGATTACCCGATTTTCCCAGCCGGTAGTTTTTGTAACTATATTTTTGACAGGGAAAATGGCAGCGGGGCAAGTTACACTTACTTGCCGACACAGAGCGGTTGGCACTCCGGTGATGGTGAGGTAGAGCCGGGGCAGACTTACCACAATATGCTGCATTATGGTAATAGCGGTTCAGTGAATTTAACCAATCCGGTTGCTTGTACTGCCTTTGATAATTCCACACAGAAACCTGTTACCCGTGACAAAATCGGTGCGCCTGCGGATGGGGTGTATGCCTATGTCGGGACGTATGCCGGTGAAGGTTTTGATGCCACCAAGTACACGGTCGAGTATGGTCATGCGGATACGACCAGTGATGACATATTGGATGGTGATGGTAATGGCACGAAAGATTATGATCTCGCCAGTGGACGTTATGACGGAAATTGGACAAAATCAGCGGCATTGCGCTGTGATGATGCGGTGTCTCCCGGTGGTTGGTTCACTGATATTACGGCTGTTCCGGGTGGAATTGATGCGGTTAATATGGTGCGTGTTCGTCTTAAAGACCCTGTGGCAGATAGCCTTGAGCCGGGACAATATATCCGTGTTGGTGTTCCATTAGAGGCGCGTAATACCTTTAACGGTGGCCCTTACAATGGTGAGCAAATTCCCATCGGTACGGTATTAGCCAGCTTTGGTGCGGTAAAGTCAGACCAGTGGGCGCAAACATGGTATCCGGGAAATCCGCGTGGTTACAATCCAATGCCGGAAACAGGGGCTTGTGACGGCGACCGTGTAACCTTAAACCGCGTTTCTTTGCGAATTGATTCTGAGTCTCTGACACCCGTTGCGGCATCCGGCAAAACCGCTTCGACTTTGGCAGGTAAACAAATCGTGTGGAAGCTGAATACTTCTGCGCAATCACGCCAAAGCACGGCAGTGGCTAACAATGTCAAAATCATTGACGTACTGCCACCACTGGCTACTTACAACGCCAGTTGTACCTTGGAGCAGGCAGGTAATACCCCGCCTAGCTTGATCGAATACAACACGAATAAAGACGGTAACGCAGCCCCCGGTTACACCCGTTTGACGTGGAATCTGGGTGATGTAACGGCCAATAGCGTTATTGCCCCGCGCATTTTCTGTACCGATACCGACTCGCTCGCACCCAACAACAGCAATGTGGTGAACTGGGCAACTATCCGGGCTGATAACGTGTCGTTTTCAGCGTCACGCCAGCAAGATGACCACACGATTACGCTGGAGCAATCCGGCTCCATCCAGTTGTCGAAAAAAGTCGATATGCCGCTGGATGATTTGAATGACGATCAAGTGCATACCATTTCCTGGTCAAACTTTGCGGCATCGTTCTCGATCAATCCGCCGACCGTGATTGACGTATTGCCGTTCATGTCGGGCGGTGGCGATGGTTCAAGCTCGAAATCACCGCGTACCCCAGCATCCAATTTCCACGGCAAACTGGTGTTGACCAGCAAACCGACTATTGCCTGGTTAGACGGTACAATACCCGGTGGTGCTGATCCCCATGCCGAGCTGGGTACATGGTATTACACCGCTAATGCCCCTGAAACCGTGAATTATGACCCGGATAACAACACGTCTCAGTGGTGTACCGATGCACAGTTTGGCTCGGCAGGTTGTCCGGCTGATCTTTCCAAAACCACTGCGCTAAAATTCGTGTCGAATTATGCGTTGGAGCGTGACGGCAATCCGCGTCAAGGCATGAAATCAACCTTTACCTTGCAGGCTGGTGATACGGTTGATCCGAATTCAGCCATTGCCAATAAGCCGGGTGATTTGTACACCAACCGTTTTACGATGGATTCTACCTCGTTGCCCGGTGATCAATTCTTACGTTCTAACAACGTGTCGGTGCAAGTGGCGGCTTACTCGATTGGCGATTTTGTGTTTGCCGACAATAATCAAAACGGTATGTATGACGCAGGTACGGATGCGCCCGCACCCGATGGTGTGACCATTGATTTGTATGACAGTGCCGACAAGAAAGTGGCGACGACGACCACCGGTTTGGTGGGGGCAGGGCGTTTCCTATTCGAGCCACTGGCTGGTGGTAGCTACTACGTGAAAATTCCTGCCAACCAGTTCCAAAGCGGCGGCAAGCTGTTTGGCTGGCAGGCAGCCGTTGTGCCAGATGGCGCGAAAGAAGCGGATGACAAGAATGAAACCGTCGACCAGCACGGTTATGTTTCCGGCACACTGACCGCGAATGGTGTTCGCACGGGTTTGCTTGAATTGTCCGCAAATCCACCGCCACCGGGTGGCGTGCCAACGGGCAACGAACCGATGGGCGACAATGCAGGCGGCATTACTGACCCAACCGGCGATGACTTTTCCAACCTGACCTTGGACATTGGCTTAGTGCCACCACCTGCCAGCTTGGGCGATACCGTCTGGAACGACGTGAACCAAAACGGTGTGCAAGACGTAGGTGAGCAAGGGCTTTCCAACGTACTGGTCAAGTTGCTGGATAAAGACGGCGTAGAACTGAAAAACATGCGCACCGATGCTGCCGGACAATACAAGTTCAGCAATCTGGCAGCAGGCAGCTATTACGTGGAAGTGGTGAAACCAGCGGGTTACACCCATTCACCGCAAGATCAGGGCGCGGATGATACCAGCGACAGTGATGTAGCCGTGGCGACTGGGCGCAGTGCCTTGATTACGCTGGGCTTCGGCATGGATAACCCCGATGTGGATGCCGGTTTGTACCGTGCTGCCAGCATTGGTGATCGCGTGTGGCTGGATGCGAACGGTGATGGCAAACAAGACCCGACCGAAACCACTAACCTTGCTAATGTCACCATCGTGCTGCAAGACAGCTTGGGTAAGACGCTGGCAACCACGCAAACCGATGCCAATGGTGCCTACCTGTTTAGCGGTTTGATGCCGGGTATTTATAAAGTAGACATTGATACGGCGGATGCAGATTTAGTGGGTTATACCCTGACCACCAGCAATGACCCGCACAGCGTGACCCTGACGGAAGGGCAAGTGTATGCGGATGCGGATTTTGGCTTCGTCAATTTCGCCAGTGTGGGTGATTTCGTTTGGGATGATCTGAATGGCAACGGTATTCAGGATGACGGTGAAGCGGGCATTGCCGGTGTCACGGTACGCTTGCTGGATAAAACCGGCGCAACCGTGATGGGGACAACCAGCACCGATGCCACCGGTAAATACCTGTTCAGCAACCTGACGCCGGGTGATTACCTGCTGGAATTCGCGAAACCGGAAGCCTACGCCGGGTTCGTCAGTGCCGACAAGGGTGCTGACAACAGCAAGGATTCCGATGTGGATGTGGCAAGCGGACGTACTGTCGTGTTTACGCTGGCAGGCGGGGCGAACCTGCGCGATATGGATGCCGGTTTGTACAAAGCCGCCAGCCTCGGCGATACGGTGTGGTTTGATGCCAATGGCGACGGTATGCAAGACGCAGCGGAAACCGGCGTTGCCGGTGTCAATGTCACCCTGAGCGGCACACGCGGCGATGGCACTGCGATTACTGCCAGCAGCAAAGCCACCGATGCACTGGGCAATTATCTGTTTGAAAACCTGTATCCGGGCAACTACAGCGTGACGTTTGCGTTGCCAGCGGGCATGAGTTTCACCAGCCAAAATCAGGGCGCGGATGATGCCAAAGACAGCGATGTGGCAAGCGATGGCATTGCCAGTGCTACCCTGAAATCCGGTGACAATAACCTGACGCTGGATGCCGGGGTACGCCCTGCTTCCGTCGCCGGGCGGGTCTGGATCGACAACAATACCTCGAATGCACAAGACGATGGTCTGGCGGCAGAAAACGGTGTAGTTGGTGTCAGCATTAACCTGATTGACACCAAAACCGGCAAGGTGGTGGCGACTACCACCACTGGCTGAGCGGCACACGCGGCGATGGCACTGCGATTACTGCCAGCAGCAAAGCCACCGATGCACTGGGCAATTATCTGTTTGAAAACCTGTATCCGGGCAACTACAGCGTGACGTTTGCGTTGCCAGCGGGCATGAGTTTCACCAGCCAAAATCAGGGCGCGGATGATGCCAAAGACAGCGATGTGGCAAGCGATGGCATTGCCAGTGCTACCCTGAAATCCGGTGACAATAACCTGACGCTGGATGCCGGGGTACGCCCTGCTTCCGTCGCCGGGCGGGTCTGGATCGACAACAATACCTCGAATGCACAAGACGATGGTCTGGCGGCAGAAAACGGTGTAGTTGGTGTCAGCATTAACCTGATTGACACCAAAACCGGCAAGGTGGTGGCGACTACCACCACTGGCGCAGACGGTTTGTATAACTTTACTGGGGTATTGCCGGGCAATTATCAGGTGCAGGTGATCGAACCGGCTGAAATGGGCTTCGTCAAGCAAGACCAAGGCGGCGACGATACCAAAGACAGCGATGTGGCAGTTGCTGATGGCAAGAGCCATGCGTTTGATGTCAAATCCGGCGATGCGATTATTGATGTGGATGCGGGTATTGAACCCGGCGCATTGGGTGATCACGTTTGGCTGGATCTGAATGGCAATAACCTGCAAGACAGCGGTGAACCGGGCGTTGCCAATGTCACGGTGAATTTGCTGAATGGCGGCGGCACGGTCGTGGCTACCCAAACCACCGATGCCACCGGCTTCTATAACTTCGCGGCGGTACTGCCGGGCAATTACACGGTGCAATTCGTACCACCGGCAGGCATGACGCTGGTAACAGCCAATGTCGGTAGCAATGACACCCTTGATTCCGACCCCGGTGTGGATGGCAAGGTTGCGGTAACGGTCGTTTCCGGCGTGGGCAATCAAACCGTGGATGCGGGGATTGTGCCAGCCAAACTCGGCGATTTCGTCTGGTGGGATCAGAATGGTGACGGTACACAAGGTGCTTCCGAACCTGCGGTAGTGGGCATGAGCGTCAACTTGCTGGATAAAGATGGCAAATCAGTGCTGGATGCGGGTGGCAATGCCATGACTGCCATTACCGACGCTCAGGGCAAGTACGAATTTGTGGTATTGCCGGGCGAATACCGGGTTGGTTTTGTTTTGCCAGCCGGGGCAACCTTCAGCAAGCTGGATCAAGGCAGCAATGATGCCGCCGATTCGGATGCGGATCTGGCAACCGGTCTGACCCCGGTGGTCAAACTGGTGTCTGGCGATGTGAACACTACGCTGGATGTTGGTTTGAGCGTTTCCAGCGTGTCTGGTTATGTGCTGGAAGACCGCAATGCCAATGGCGTACACGATGCGGCTGAACCCGGTATTGCTGGTGTCAGCCTGACACTGGTGGGCAATGATGTATTCGGCAATCCACTGACAGCGACGGCAACCACCAATGCGGATGGTTTCTACAGCTTCAGCGTCCCGGCGGGTACGTATACCGTGACCGAAACCAATCCGGTGACTTACCTCTCCAGTGGCAGCAAAGCCGGTTCGGCAGCGGGTGCTGCGGTAGTGGATGCGGATAGTGTCACCACCCCTGCACCGGGCGGCAGCACTTCCGAACGCAACGACTTCTTCGACTACCGTATTGGCAGCATTGCCGGTCAGGTACGCGATGACGTGGATTACGACGGTGCATTGGCTGATGTGGAAACCGGTATTCCGGGCGTGACCATCATCCTATTGCGTGATGATGTCGAAGTGGCAAGAACCGCTACTGACAGCGACGGCAAATACCTGTTCCCGAACCTGAAACCGGGTAACTACGTAGTGGTTGAAACCGATTTGGCACTGTGGAATTCCACTGCTGACATTGAAGGTGCAAACGACAACCGTATAGCCGTGGCACTGGCTTCTGCCCAACACAGCACCGGGAATGATTTCTTGGATAGCAAGCAGAAGGGCAGCCTCAGCGGGGTAGTGTGGACTGACACCGATACCGACGGGGTGCGTGATGCTGAAGAAACCGGTATTCCCGGCGCAACGGTTACGGTAGTGAATGCTGATGGTACGGTGGTGGCGACGCTGACCACCGATGCCAATGGGGCGTATCGTGCGGAGCAGTTACCGCCGGGTGAGTACTTGGTGAAAGTTGATCCCGCCAGTTTGCCAAGTGGCGTGCAGCAAACGGCTGACCCGGATGCGGCGAAAGATCATCAAACCACCGCTAATGTGAATCCCGGAACAGAAACCTCTGGGCTGGATTTCGGTTACGTCGGCAGTGTAAGTCTGGGTGATCGGGCATGGCACGACCTGAATGCGAATGGTATGCAGGATGCTAGTGAACCTGGGGTTGCTGGGGTATTGGTAACACTGTTCCAAGATGCGAATGGTGATGGTGTTCCAGCCGCTAATGAGCAAGTCAGTACACAAATTACAGGGGCGGATGGTGCTTATCAGTTCAGTGGCTTGTTACCGCTGGATTATCTGCTGACCTTTAGCCAGCCAGAGGGTTATCTGCGCAGTGCCAGCAATCAGGGCGCAGATGATGCGCTGGATTCGGATGCTGATGCGAATGGTCTGGCGGCAGTGAGCCTGAAAAGCGGCTCAAACCAGACAGTGGATGCGGGTTTCTATCGTCTGGGTAGCCTTGGGGATTATGTCTGGTTGGATATGAATGACAACGGCAAGCAAGATGCCAGCGAACCTGCAATGCCCGGTGTTACAGTGCAATTGCTCAGCGCAGACACCCAGCTTGCGGCGACGACAACGGATGCCAACGGTAAGTATGTCTTTACCGATTTGCCGCCAGCGGTTTATACCGTCAAATTTGTGCTACCCAACGGGATGGCATTCGCCACCGCTAAGCAAGGTGCAGATGATGCGCTGGATTCCGATGCAGATAGCAACGGTGTAGTCAGCGTTACCTTGACCTCAGGTCTTGAGCTGCGTCATGTCGATGCTGGGATAAAACCGGCAGCTATCAGCGGACGTGTGTGGAGCGACAACCAAACTCCGAACGCCCAAGATGATGGTATCGGTACCGAATCCGGTGTGGTGGGTGTCGGCGTCAACCTGATTGACGTGAAAACTGGCAAAGTGGTGGCTACTACCACCACAGGTGCAGACGGTATCTATCAATTCACGGGTGTATTGCCGGGCGACTATCAGGTACAAGTCATCGAACCTGCCAATATGGGCTTCGTCCAACAAGACCAGGGCGGCGACGATGCCAAAGACAGTGATGTCAATGTGGAAGACGGCAAGAGCCATACCTTCACGGTCAAATCCGGCGATAGCATTACCGATGTCGATGCCGGGATTGAACCGGGCGCACTGGGTGATCGCGTATGGCTGGACAGCAACGGCAATGGTCTGCAAGACAGCGGTGAACCCGGCATTGCCAACGTCACCGTCAACCTGCTGGATGGCAGCGGCGCAATCGTTGCCACTCAAACCACCGATGCGACGGGCTTCTACAACTTCGCCGCCGTCTTGCCGGGTGATTACACCGTGCAATTCGTCGTTCCAGCCGGAATGACGCTGGTAACAGCGAATCAGGGCACGGATGACACGCTTGATTCTGACTCGGTAGCCGATGGCAAAGTAGCAGTCACCATCGTTTCCGGTGTGGGTAATCAAACCGTGGACGCAGGGATTGTCCCTGCCAAACTGGGCGATTACGTCTGGCAAGACTTGAATGGCGATGGCAAGCAAGACGCGGCAGAACCTATGGTTGCTGGTCTGGTGGTCAACCTGCTGGATAAAGATGGCAAGCCAATGCTGGATGTGGGTGGTAACGCCATTACCACCACCACCGACCAAGACGGCAAATACCAGTTCATGGTTGTACCGGGTGAATACCGTGTGGGTTTCAGTCTCCCAACAGGTGTGGCAGCCACTACCGCCGATCAAGGTGCGGATGATGCAGCGGATTCCGACGCTGACCCCGCCACTCTGATGACACCGGCAGTTACGCTGGCATCCGGTGCGGAAGATGTCACTTTGGATCTGGGTCTGGCTCCGGCTACTGTCTCCGGTTACGTAATCGAAGACGCCAATGCCAACGGCGTACAAGACAGCGGCGAACTGGTGATCGTGGGAGTGAGCGTGACCCTCACAGGCAAAGATGCCTTCGGTGTCGAAATCACCCAAACCACGACAACCGATGCCAATGGTTTGTACAGCTTCACTGTTCCAGCGGGCGAATACACCCTCAAGGAAACCAACCCGGAAGATTACTTCTCCAGTGGCAGCAAAGCCGGTTCGGCAGCGGGTGCAAGCGTGGTCGGTATGGATGAAGTCATGACCCCCGTTGCTGGTGGCACTACTTCCGAACGTAATGACTTCTTCGACTACCGCGTCGGCAGCATTGCCGGTCAGGTACGTGATGACGTGGATTACGACGGCGCATTGGCTGATGTCGAAACCGGTGTTCCGGGCGTAACCATCATCCTATTGCGTGATGATGTCGAAGTAGCAAGAACGGCTACCGACAGCGAAGGCAAGTACCTGTTCCCCAACCTGAAACCGGGTAACTACGTCGTGGTTGAAACCGATCTGGCACTGTGGAATTCCACTGCTGACATTGAAGGTGCAAACGACAACCGTGTGGCGGTCACACTGGCCTCTGCGCAACACAGCACTGGTAACGATTTCCTCGATAGCAAGCAGCAAGGCAGCCTCAGCGGGGTAGTGTGGACAGATACCGATACCGACGGCGTGCGTGATGCTGAAGAAACCGGCATTCCGGGCGTGACCGTAAAGGTGCTGGACAGCAATGGCACAGTCGTTGCCACGTTGACCACGGACAATACCGGTGCTTATTCAGCGACTGATTTGCCACCCGGCAACTACACCGTGCAGATTGATCCGGCAACCTTGCCCGCAGGTTCACAGCAAACTGGCGATCCTGATGCTGTGCTGGATCATCAAACGGTTGCTGAGGTCAAACCGGCGCAAGCAACCAGCGGGTTGGACTTTGGCTATGTCGGCAACGTGTACCTTGGCGACCGCGTATGGCATGACCTGAATGCCAACGGTATTCAGGATGACGGCGAACCCGGTTTGGCTGGCGTCACCGTGATGCTGTATCGCGATGCCAATGGCAACGGCTTGGCAGAGCCGGATGAGCAACTCAAATCCGTGGTGACACCAGCAAGCGGTGCTTACCTGTTCGCTGACCTGTTACCGCTGGATTATTTGGTGAAATTCACCCTGCCCAATGGCTATCTGCGCAGCTCGTCCAATCAGGGCGCGGATGATGCGTTGGATTCCGACACGGATGCCGACGGGCAAGTAGCCGTTAGCCTGAAAACCGGCGCGAATAACACCATTGATGCCGGTTTCTACCAACTGGCAAAACTCGGTGATTACGTGTGGCTGGATGCCAATGGCAACGGTGTGCAAGATGCCGACGAACCAGTCATGGCAGGTGTGGAAGTGCAATTGCTGGACAGTGCCGGTCAAACCTTGGCAAGCACCACAACAGACAGCAATGGCAAATACCTGTTCAGCGACCTGACTCCGGCTGCTTACAGCGTCAAGTTTGTTGCCCCAACCGGGATGAGCTTCACCGCTATCAAGCAAGGTACTGATGCGGCACTGGATTCCGATGCGGATGGCAATGGTCTGGCAACAGTGACCTTGATTTCTGGTGAAACACAGCTTGGCATGGATGCTGGGATTACCCCAGCAGCTATCAGCGGACGTGTGTGGAGCGACAACCAAACTCCGAACGCCCAAGATGACGGTATCGGTACCGAATCCGGTGTCGTGGGTGTCGGCGTTAACCTGATTGACGTGAAAACCGGCAAAGTGGTGGCTACTACCACCACAGGTGCAGACGGTATCTATCAATTCACGGGTGTCTTGCCGGGCGATTATCAGGTACAAGTCATCGAACCTGCCAACATGGGCTTCGTCAAACAAGACCAGGGCGGCGACGATGCCAAAGACAGTGATGTCAATGTGGAAGATGGCAAGAGCCATACCTTCACCGTCAAATCCGGCGACAGCATTACCGATGTGGACGCGGGTATTGAACCGGGCGCACTGGGTGATCGCGTGTGGCTGGACAGCAATGGCAATGGTCTGCAAGACAGCGGTGAACCGGGCATTGCCAACGTCACTGTCAACCTGCTGGATGGCGGCGGCGCAATCGTTGCCACTCAAACCACCGATGCGACGGGCTTCTACAACTTCGCCGCCGTCTTGCCGGGCGAGTACACGGTACAATTCGTTGTTCCAGCCGGAATGACGCTGGTCACAGCGAATCAGGGCAGTGACAAAACGCTCGACTCTGACCCAGCAACCGACGGCAAGATTGCAGTCGCCATCGTTTCCGGTGTCGGCAACCAAACCGTGGACGCAGGGATTGTCCCCGCCAAACTCGGCGATTACGTCTGGCAAGACTTGAATGGCGATGGCAAGCAAGACGCCAACGAATCTGCGGTTGCTGGTCTGGTCGTCAACCTGCTGGATAAAGATGGCAAGCCAATGCTGGATGTGGGCGGTAACGCGATTACCATCACCACCGACCAAGACGGCAAATACCAGTTCATGGTATTGCCGGGTGAATACCGCGTCGGTTTCAGCCTTCCAGCCGGTGTTGCCGCGACCAAAGCTGATCAAGGCAGCGATGACGCTGCCGATTCCGACGCTGACCCTGCGACCCTGATGACACCAGCCGTCACGCTGGCATCCGGTGCGGAAGATGTCACTTTGGATCTGGGTCTGGCTCCGGCTACTGTCTCCGGTTACGTAATCGAAGACGCCAATGCCAACGGCGTACAAGACAGCGGCGAACTGGTGATCGTGGGAGTGAGCGTGACCCTCACAGGCAAAGATGCCTTCGGTGTCGACATCACCCAAACCACCACCACGGACGCCAACGGTCTGTACAGCTTCACTGTGCCAGCGGGTGAATACACCCTCAAGGAAACCAACCCTGCGGATTACTTCTCTAGTGGCAGCAAAGCTGGTTCGGCAGCGGGTGCAAGCGTGGTCGGCATGGATGAACTCACGACTCCTGTTGCTGGTGGCACTACCTCCGAACGCAATGACTTCTTCGACTACCGTATTGGCAGCATTGCCGGTCAGGTACGCGATGACGTGGATTACGACGGTGCATTGGCTGATGTCGAAACCGGTATTCCGGGCGTGACCATCATCCTGCTGCGTGATGATGTCGAAGTGGCAAGAACCGCTACCGACAGTGACGGTAAATACTCGTTCCCTAACCTGAAACCGGGTAACTACGTCGTGGTTGAAACCGATCTGGCACTGTGGGATTCCACTGCTGACATTGAAGGTGCAAACGACAACCGTGTGGCGGTCACACTGGCCTCTGCGCAACACAGCACTGGTAACGATTTCCTCGACAGCAAGCAGCAAGGCAGCCTCAGCGGGGTAGTGTGGACTGATACCGATACCGACGGCGTGCGTGATGTTGGCGAACCTGTGCTGGCTGGTGTAAGTGTTACGGTGCTGGATAGCAGCGGCAATCCGGTGGCGACCCTGACGACAAATGAGCAAGGTGTCTACAGTGCCGCTGACCTGCCACCGGGTACGTATACGGTGAAAATTGACCCTGCCAGCTTGCCTGCGGGTGCACAACAAACCGGCGACCCGGATGGTGTTAAAGATCACCAAACCCAGGCGGTAGTGAAACCTTCTCAGGAAACCAGTGGTCTGGACTTCGGTTATGTCACGCTGGTGTCGCTGGGCGACAAGGTATGGCATGACCTGAATGCCAACGGTGTGCAAGACGCGGATGAACCGGGTCTGGCAGGGGTGATGGTGGCGCTGTACCGCGATACCAACAACAACGGTATCCCTGATGCGGATGAGCAGGTGAAAGCCGTGCTGACCGATGGCACGGGTGCGTACCTGTTCAGCAAGCTGCTGCCGCTGGATTACCTCGTGACCTTTAGCCAGCCGGACGGTTATCAGCGCAGCCCTGCCAAGCAAGGTAGCGATGATGCGCTGGATTCCGACACCAATGCGCAAGGTGTGGTGGCGATCAGCCTGACGGCGGATACCACCGCTGTGGATGCCGGTTTCTACAAGCTGGGCAAGCTCGGTGACTATGTGTGGCTGGATGCTAATGCCAACGGTTTGCAAGAGGTGGATGAGCCAGCAATTACCGGCATGACGGTGCAATTGCTGGATAGCGCTGGGGCAGTGGTAGCAACCACTACTACGGATGCAACGGGCATGTACCAGTTCAAGGACGTTGTGCCAGCCGCTTACAGCGTGAAGTTTGTTGCACCGGAAGGCATTGCCTTTACTCAGACGAAGCAGGGGACGGATGCGGCACTGGATTCCGATGCGGATGCCAGCGGTGTTGCATCTGTGACCTTGGCTTCTGGGCAAACCATCGACACCGTGGATGCGGGGATTCTGCCAGCCGCTGTCAGCGGGCGGGTGTGGATTGACCGTAACGCCAATGGCTTGGATGACACTGAAACCGGCGTACCGGGTGTGCGGGTTAATTTGCTGGATGCCAAAACCGGCGAAGTGGTCGCCACCACGACCACGGGGGCAGAAGGTCAGTACAACTTCACGGGCATTTTGCCGGGTGAATACCTGATCGAAACCGTGCAGCCTGCCACTATGGTATTCGTCACGCCTGATCAGGGCGACGATGATGCCCGCGATTCCGATGTGCAAGTGGCTAACGGACGTAGCCCCAGCTTTGTACTGAATTCGTCAGCGAGCGTGACGGATGTCGATGCCGGTATTCAACCGGGCGAACTCGGCGATCATGTGTGGCTGGATCAGAACAATAACGGTCTGCAAGATGCCGGTGAACCGGGAATTGGCAAGATTACGGTGAATTTGCTGGATGGCAGTGGCAATCCGGTGGCGACGCAAGTTACCGATGCGACCGGCTTCTACAACTTCACCGGGGTATTGCCGGGGGATTACAGCGTGCAATTCGTATTGCCGGAATGGGCGCAATTTACGGCGACCGACAAAGGCAGTGACGATGAGCTGGATTCCGATGTCGATGCTGCGGGTAAAGTGGCTGTCAGCGTGGTTTCCAATGTCGGCAACCAGACGGTGGATGCGGGTATTGTGCCTGCCACCATCAGCGGTACGGTGCTGGATGACCGTAATGCCAACGGTGCGCAAAACGATGATGACAAGCCGGTGGCGGGTGTGGTTGTGACGATTACGGGTACGGATGCGTTCGGCAACCCGGTCACGTTGGAAACCACTACGGATGCAGACGGTAATTACAGCATTGCCGTACCGCCTGGTACTTACACGGTCAGGGAAATCAATCCGTCGGATGCGGTGTCGACAGGCAGCGAAGCCGGAACACAAGGCAGCGCGGTGGCAGATAAAGATACCCTCAACGTTAACGTGAGCAGCGGTCAGGTATCAGCCAACAATGACTTCCTTGACTACATGCCAGCACGTCTGAGTGGTCAGGTGCGTGATGACAGCAATGGCAATGGCGTGCTAACCGACGCAGACAGCGGTATTGCCAGCATCAGTATTGGTTTGTGGCTGGAAGACACACTCGTCGCCACGGAAATGACGGATGCCGACGGTTACTATGTATTTGAAAATCTGTTACCGGGTACTTACAGCGTGCGTGAAGCCGATCGTAATGGTTGGATTTCCACCGCTGATGTGGATGGCGCAAATGACAATAGCATCAGTGTGACCGTGCAATCGGGTGATGACAAACCGGGGCAGGATTTCCTCGATACCTTGCTGGCGAACATTACTGGGCAGGTGCGCGAAGACACTGACCGTGACGGTGACTTGCAGGATGCTGACCAAGGCATGGCTGGCGTAACTGTTACCTTGCTGCTGGATGGCAAGCCGATACAGACCACCACAACCAATGACAAGGGTGAATACAGCTTTACGGCTGTGCCACCGGGTAACTACGTGATTAGCACGACTGATCCTAACCCGTATGCCCCCAGCGGGGATGTGGATGGCGGTCAGGATGGCGAAGTCGCGCTGACAGTCATTTCGGGTATCGCAGTGACGGATCAGGATTTCCTCTACGCCAGCGTGCTGGGTTCGTTGGGTGATTTGGTGTGGCTGGATCGAAACAACGATTCCTTGCAGGATAGTTCTGAGCCAGTGCTGAGCGGTATCAAGGTGGTGCTGTCAGGCAAGGATAGCGCGGGTAATGCAGTCAGTCTGACCACGACCACCGATGCTTCCGGTAACTACTTGTTTACTGCGTTGCCACCGGGTGTGTACACGCTGGAATACCAGTTGCCGCTGGGTATGCGTTTGACCTTGCCAAATCAGGGTAGCAATGAAGCGCTGGATTCCGACCCGGAAATCCTCAGCCGTCAGGTGACTGTCACCTTGACTGCCGGGGAACATAACCGTGATGTCGATGCCGGGGTACGCCCAGCCGCTGTCAGTGGTTCCTTCTGGGAGGATAACAACGGTGACGGTTTGCTGACGCACGGTGAGCGTCCACTGATGGAGATTCCGGTACGCTTGTACACCGACCCGAATGGTGACGGTGATCCGGCGGATGGTGAGTTGGTCGGCACAACCAGCAGCAATGCTGGCGGTGATTACGGCTTTAGCGGGCTGATGCCGGGTACTTACGTGGTGGTGGTGACACCGCCTGCGAATTACCTGCCGGTAACACCTAACCAGGGTGATGACCCCAATATCAATAGTGGGGTCTTGGCAGACCGCAGTATGCCTGTGACGTTGGAGTCCGGTGATAATGTGGACAAGAACGGCGGCTTCTATGAGGTTGGCAGCTTCGGCGACCGCGTGTGGCTGGATCTGAATGGCAACGGCAAGCAGGATGCGGGCGAACCGGGTATCCGTGATGTCACGCTGGCATTGTTGGATAGTGCAGGCAAGCCGGTCATGAATCCGCTGAACCCTGAGCAGCCTTACCGGGTGGTGTCGGACGTCAACGGTGAATACCGCTTTGATAACTTGCTGCCGGGCCAGTATTTCGCGCAAATCGACAATCTGGATGGTTTTGTCCTGACCCAGACCGATGCGGGTACTGATGACGCAATGGATAGCGATGCCAATGCGAATGGGCGGATGTCAGCGGTGGTGCAATCCGGTCTGCATAACCCGGCTGTGGATGCGGGTCTATTGCCAGCCAGTGTCACTGGACGGGTGTGGATCGACCACAACAGCAGCAATGGTATCGACGATGGCATGTATCCTGAACCCGGTGCGGTGGGTGTTGTGGTCAATTTGCTGGATAAGGATGGCAAACTGGTCATGACCACCACCACGGGCGTGGACGGTATCTACAGCTTCGTCGGTGTTTTGCCGGGTGAGTATCAGCTCGAATTCGTGACCCCGGACAATATGAAACTGGTGGCGGCGAATCAGGGTGAAGACGATACCCGCGATTCCGATGCTGACATTGAAACCGGGCGTTCACCGCTGTTTAGCGTGACTTCCAGCAAGGTGGTGCAGGATGTGGATGCCGGTATTCAGGCTGGTGCATTGGGCGACCGCGTGTGGGTAGACCTGAATGAAAACGGTGTGCAGGATGCAGGCGAACCGGGCGTGGCGGGTGTAACCGTCAAGCTGATGGATGGTAATGGCAAGGATGTTGCCCTGACTACCACGGATGCTTCCGGTTTCTACGCCTTCCGCGATGTCGTACCGGGTACTTACACCGTACAGTTCGTGCTGACCGATGACATGAAGCTGACCGTGGGCAATCAGGGTGACGACGATGCGATTGATTCCGATGCTGACCCGGCAACCGGTAAGGCAACGGCAGTGGTAGCATCAGGTGCGCCGGGCAATCAAACGGTGGATGCCGGTATTCTGCCAGCCAAAATCGGTGATTACGTCTGGCTGGATGCCAACAAGAACGGCGTACAGGATGCAGGTGAAATGCCGCTGGCAAACGTCACCGTTCTGTTGCTGGACGAAGCCGGTAACATGGTGGCAAGCACTGAAACCGATGCTTCCGGCAAGTACCAGTTCAGCGTACCAGCCGGTAGCTACAGCGTGCAGCTCATTGCGCTGGATACTGCCTTTGCCACCGCTGGGCAAGGTGACGATGCCGAGCGTGATTCCGATGTGAATAGCATGGGGGCAACGCCGCTGGCAGCATTCACGTCCGGTACAACCAACCTGACGCTGGACGCAGGCATTTTGCCAGCTACCATCAGTGGCAAAGTGGTGAATGACCTGTGGGCAAACGGCACGGTTGAACCCGCTGATGGCGTTATTGCCAATGTCACGCTGACACTCAGCGGCACGGATAGCTTCGGTAATCCGGTCAGCCTGAGCACCGTATCGGCAGCCGATGGCAGCTACCAGTTCTTAGTGCCGCCGGGTACTTACACGCTGACTGAAACCCAGCCGCAAGGCTATGTGTCAACCGGCAGCAGTGCAGGCACGGGCGATGGTAAAGTCATCAGCCACGATCAGGTGCAAGTGAGCGTTGCCAGCAATGCCACGGTGCAGAACGTCAACTTCCTTGACTATGATCCGGCATCCTATGTGGTGCTGAGCGGCAAGGTGGTGGATGACCGTAACCACAACGGTGTGGAAGATGCGCAGGAAAGCGGTTTGCCGACGGTGACTGTCACCCTGTTCACTGACCCGAACGGCGATGGCGACCCGGCAGATGGCGTGGCAATCGAAACCGTGACCACTGACAGCAGCGGCAGCTTCACCTTTGCAGGTGTTCCGCCGGGGCAATATCTGGTGGTGGAAACCGACCCTGCCAACTACGAGTCCACCGCTGACAGCGCAGGCGCTAACGACAACCGTGTGCCGGTCACGCTGGTTTCCGGGCAAGTGCCGCCCAAACCGTTGTTCCTTGACGCCAAGCCGCAGGGTAGCCTGAGTGGTCAAGTGTTGCTGGATGCTGATAATGACGGCGATCTGGCTGACCCGGATAACGGTTTAGTCGGTATCACGATGCAATTGTTCAGCGACCCGAATGGCGATGGCAACCCGGATGACGGTGCAAGCGTTGGTAGTGTCCTGACCGACGAAACCGGGCGTTACGTGTTTACCAATGTGCTTGCCGGTAACTGGGTGGTGGTTGCTACCGACAAACCGGGGCATGTTTCCACGGCTGATCTGGCAATGCCGAATGACAACCGCATTCCGGTCGTCGTCGATGTGGTCGATGGTAGCAGCGTGTGCCGCTTGCCGGATGGCAAAACCACTTGTACCGGGCTGAACTTCCTTGATGCGCAACTGAACAGCGGTATCCTC
Organism: Thiothrix winogradskyi; assembly: GCF_021650935.1. Taxonomy (NCBI): domain Bacteria; kingdom Pseudomonadati; phylum Pseudomonadota; class Gammaproteobacteria; order Thiotrichales; family Thiotrichaceae; genus Thiothrix; species Thiothrix winogradskyi. The sequence goes on from NZ_CP091244.1 coordinate 1,833,339, forward strand.
TTGCAGAAAACCGCTTACCAGGGGCATGACGCTGGGGCGAAGTGCGGCACGGAACAGGCAAAAACCGAGATGACGCTGGTAGACCTCGACAAGGACAAACGTGAAAACGTCACCTACTGTTTCGAGATCACCAATACCGGCGACAACTGGTTAGCACAGGTGGCATTGCTGGATGAAACCCTTGGCTTGAGCGCTGACAAGCTCAAACCGCTGGGTAGCGTGCCTGCCTTGTTGGCACCGCTGAGCAAGGATGCCAATGCCCGTATCCGTTACTACTACGAGCATGTCATTACTGCGGGTATCGTCAATAAAGCCAGTGTCACGGCGAAACCGGCACAGCCAGACGGTACGCTGCTGGGCGATGCGCTGGATGCCAGCAGCCAGAGTTCGGTCAATGTCCGCTTTGTGTTTGACCCGCCAACGGCCCTTAAGACGGTCACGGCAACCGGCGAACAGGTGATGTTGTGGCAAATGGTGTGGATCAACAGCAGCAGCGATACGGTTGCAGGTGTGGAAATCTACGACGGTGTGCCAGAAGGCACGTATTACGCAGCAATGGAAGCCGGAGCGCACGTCAGCGCAGACGGGGTTTACTGTGAAACACGTGGTACTTCACGCACCGACATTTGCCGCTACGAAGCCCCCAGCAAGGAGTTCCCACGCGGTCGGGTCTTCTGGAAAGGGAGCATCGGTGCAGACTTGGGCAATACCACGGAAGAGACAGCCACGAATGAAGTCGTGATTCGTTTCTACAGTGTCTTGAACCAGGTGGGTGAGCAGCAAACCATCGAAAACCAGGCTAGCTCCAGTTGGGATATGAATGGAGATGGTAAACCGGAATACGCGGATGTCAGAACGGATAACAACAATACTGACCAATCCGGTGATAGCACCAGTATCTCTATCGGTGCACCCACTCAAATTCCAACCTTGGGTGAATGGGCGTTGTGGATGCTGAGCTTGCTGATGCTGCTGGTAGCCTTTGGCTACCGGCGCAAAGCCAGCTAAGGTTTAACCACCGGTAATCCGTAAAAAATAAAGGGGCAGAATATTCTGCCCCTTCTGTTTTTCTGTAGATGCCAAATCAGGCTTGTGAATTAAAATCCCCACAGCGCAAAAAAGCTAACAAATCCAATAGCCAAAATGCTGTAAAACTCAATAGCACGACCCCGGCCGATAGGTGTTAACGCTGAGCGCATCCCGGTTGGCGTTTCCACAAAGCGCGTATTGTCCAGATCGTCGAGTAACAAATGCAGCAAGTAACTGGCACTGGATGCTAAAAATGCCGGAAGTGCCGCTGCTGCCCCCACCGTCAGATAAGCAACCCACGCCACCCCCAGAGAGAGACAGACCGCTGCAATCGCAGAATGCGTATGCCCGCCCCGTTTCATAATCTGGCTCAACACTTCCCAAAAGCGTGACACCATGAACAAAGCGATAGGTATTGCCAGCAATAAGTCAGTCGGGCGGTAAACAAACTGAATGCCGGGTACGATGATGGCGGCTAAGCGACTCAGGTATTGCACCACTTTAAAACCGCTGGATTGCGTATCATCAATATCGGGTAGTAAACCGCCAACGTAACCGCTTAATGCGGTGATGCCGATAATTTCCCAGCCCAGTTGTGGCGCTATGATGGAAGCTACCGCAGCGACACCTATGCCTGTCGCCACTGCTGCTAAATGGTGTGTGCTGTTATCAGCCATGTTGTTGCCCCTGTTAATCGAATCATTGCTCTTTTGACTTGAGTTTCACCCCATCCCCATGAAATGAAACCGTCTATTTGCTTAGAAAGATCGGGCCGGAGAAGTTCCGGCCATCCTTAAATCCCCGTCATTATTAATAGGGTGCTGCTTGCGGGGAACAGGCGCACCTTCCTCTCCTAGCGATTGAATTCTGATGTGATGGCGTGAAGCCGCGTAAAAAGAGGGGGGACATCGGCTCCCCCCATTCGGGCTTTTGCGTCGGTTAGACAATGTATTTTTTATGATAAGTTTGGCTAATCCTATAACAGCTAAGCTGAATGGGAGATAAATGAGCAATAACAAAAGGGCTGCAAGGGTTTTTCAATAGCTGCTACAATCGCACTCATGTCAGGAAATACCTTTGGAAAACTATTTTCCGTGACCTCCTTCGGTGAGAGTCACGGCCCCGCAATCGGTTGCATCGTGGATGGCTGCCCGCCCGGACTCGCCCTCACCGAAGCCGATATTCAAATTGACCTTGATCGGCGCAAGCCGGGGCAAAGTCGTCACACCACCCAGCGGCGCGAAGCCGACGAGGTGCAAATCCTATCGGGCGTATTCGAGGGTAAAACCACGGGTACGACGATTGCGCTGCTCATCCACAACACGGATCAGCGCTCGAAGGATTACGGTGATATTATGGATCGCTTCCGCCCCGGTCATGCCGATTACACGTATTACAAAAAATACGGCTTCCGCGATTACCGTGGGGGCGGGCGTTCGTCTGCCCGCGAAACCGCGATGCGTGTCGCTGCCGGGTCGATTGCCAAAAAGTGGTTACTGGAACGTTACGGCGTGGTGATTCGCGGCTATTTGTCGCAACTTGGTCCCATCGTTGCAGAAGCCTTGGATTGGGATGAAATCGCCAATAACCCCTTCTTCTGCCCGGATGCCAGCAAAGTGCAGCCGATGGAAGATTACATGGATGCCTTGCGCAAAGAGGGTAATTCCGTGGGAGCGAAAATTACCACGGTAGCGTCTAATGTGCCGCCCGGCTGGGGAGAACCGATTTTCGACCGGCTGGATGCGGATATTGCCCATGCGATGATGTCGATCAATGCGGCGAAAGGCGTGGAAATCGGTGCAGGTTTCGCTTGCGTGGCGCAAAAAGGCACAGAGCACCGCGATGAAATTACCATACAAGGTTTCCTCAGCAACCATTCTGGGGGCGTATTGGGCGGCATTTCGTCGGGGCAGGAAATCGTGGTGCATACCGCGTTCAAGCCGACTTCCAGTATGCGTTTGCCGGGGCGTAGTGTGAATTTGGATGGCGAAGCGGTGGAAGTGATCACCAAAGGTCGCCATGACCCGTGTGTGGGGATTCGTGCGACGCCGATTTGCGAGGCAATGCTGGCGATTACGTTGATGGATCATGCGTTGCGGCATCGCGGGCAGAATGCGGATGTGACGACGGATTTGCCGGATATTCCCGCTTCAGCATGAAGAACCCCTCCCCCGGAGTAAAGCCGCCTTATGGGCGGCTTTCGGCTTTCTACTTCGCCTATTTTGCGGCACTCGGTGTATTTGTGCCGTATTGGACGGTGTATCTGAAAAACATTGCCGGATTTTCACCTGCGCAAATCGGTGAATTGATGGCGGTGTTTATGGCAACCAAGATTGTTGCACCGTTCATTTGGGGCTGGTTGGCGGATCATACCGGGGAGCGCTTGCGCATTATTCGTATGGCGAGTTTCCTGTCAGTCGTGTGTTTCACGGGGGTGTATTGGCAGCACAGTTTTGGCTGGATGGCAGTGGTCATGGCGAGTTTTGGGTTTTTCTGGAATGCGTCATTGCCGCAATTCGAGGCGTTGACCCTGAACCATTTGGGCAGTGATATTCAGCGCTATAGCCGGATTCGTTTGTGGGGGTCGGTGGGTTTCATTGTGATGGTGGCAAGTTTGCCGCCCGTGTTGGCAGGGGATAATGTCGCGCTGGTGGTGGATGCGTTATTGCTGTTGTTCGTGGGCATTTGGTTAGCGACTTGGTTGGTGCAGGATAAGCCACACGCGGCGCATACCTTGCCTACCAGTCGGTTGCGGGAAGTGTTGCGGCATCCGGCGGTGTGGGTATTGTTGCTGGCGTGTGCCTTGCAACAGGCGAGTCATGGCGCTTATTACACGTTTTTCAGCATTTATTTGGAAGATCACGGCTATTCGCGCCAGTTTACCGGGTGGATGTGGGCGTTGGGGGTGCTTGCCGAAGTTGGCTTGTTTGTGGTGATGCATCGGCTGATTGGGCGGTTTGGGGCAAGCCGCTTGTTTGTGCTGGCGTTGCTGCTGACAGCGTTGCGTTGGGTGGTGCTGGGAACTTGGGCGGATAATGTGGTGGTGCTGATGGTGTCGCAGTTGTTTCATGCGGCAACTTATGGTTTATTTCATGCGGCGGCAATTCACTTGGTGCATCATCAATTTCCGGGAAAATTACAGGGCAGGGGGCAAGCCTTGTATTCTGGGCTAAGCTATGGATTGGGTGGCGCAATGGGCAGTTTGCTCAGTGGTTATGCGTGGGAGTATTGGGGCGCAGCACCAACTTTTTACGCAGCAGCAGGCATTGCGGCACTCAGTTGGTTATTGGCATTGATTTATGTGCGGGAGGAAGCCCATGTCACTCACTGAATCGTTTGAACTGTTTGAGCCGTTTGAACCGCTTGATCCCTTTGAACCGTTACGTGCCAGTGAAATTCGCCGTCGGCTCAGCACCGGAGTGCTGTGGTCAATGGAGGAAATTCACGTTTTTCCTGAATTGGAATCCACTAATGCTTGGGCATTGCAGCACGGTGTTTGTGGGGATGTGTGTATCGCTGATCAACAAAGCGCTGGGCGCGGTCGTCGTGGGCGCGAATGGCAATCCCCCGCTGGGATGAATGTGTATTTGTCGGTGCGCTGGTGTTTCAAACCCGTGCCGGAACATTTGCCGCTGTTGAGTTTAGTTACCGGCTTGGCTGTCGCCGAGGCGCTCGAAGATTGTGCAATTCACGGGCACGGTCTGAAATGGCCGAACGATGTGTACTATGATGGCAAGAAGTTGGGTGGTATTTTGCTGGAAGCGGTCGGTTCGCTGAAAGATGTGGTGATCGGCATTGGTTTGAATGTGAATATGTTGCCTGAATCCGGTGCGGCTATCGACCAGCCGTGGACAAGCTTGCAGCAGATTCGTGGTGAGCCAGTGGAGCGCCATGCCTTGATGGTGGCGATATTGCAGCGCTTGATTCCACGTTTGAAAGCGTTTCCCCGCTTGGATATAACGCAATTCCAACAGGATTGGCAGCGCCGCGATTTATTGCAAGGACGCGAGGTGTTGGTGCAAAGTGGTACGGAGACCCTGCAAGGACTTGCGTCGGGTGTTGATAATCGCGGACAATTGAAAATCACTTTATATGATGGATCAATAAAAAATCTATCGTCGGCGGATGTTTCGGTGCGATTGGGAATGTAATGGTCATGGTGTTGCTGGTAGATGCAGGCAATTCACGCCTGAAATGGTCGGAGCTGGATGCGAGCGGAAACATTTCTGCGCAGCAAGCGCTGGCTTATGGCGAGCGTCCGGCGTTGGCAGCGTTTTTGGATTTGCTGGATGCCTATCCTACTGTGGGGCATATCACCTTGGTGCATGTGTTGACGCATTTGTTTGCGGACAGTGTGCAAGAAGCGTGTGCGCAACGCGGTATTCATCTGCACAGTGTGCGTTCTGTGGCGCGAGCGTATGGTATTCGCAATGGCTATCAGCAACCGACGGCATTGGGAGCAGACCGGTTTGTCGGTTTGGTGGCAGCACAGCACTTGGCGGCAGGTAAAGCCAGTATTGTGATTGATTGCGGTACGGCGATTACGGTGGATGCGCTGGAATGTGACGGGCAGCATTTGGGTGGTTTGATTTTGCCCGGTTTGCAGTTGTCGGCAGATGCGCTGATTGCACGGGCGCAAGGCAGGCTGTCGTTGTCGTTTGAACAGCCGACGATTGTGGCGGACAGTACTGGCAGGGCGATTGGCAGCGGCTGTCTGTTTGGGGTGATCGGGGCGATTGAAGGCATTTGTGCGCGGATGCAGCAAACGCTGTCTGCCCCCGTGGTGCGGATTTTGACGGGTGGTGATGCTGAATATTTGCGCTCATGGTTGCACGGGGATTATCTATTGCATCCCGATTTGCTGATGCAGGGCTTGGCTTATATTACGGAGCAGGAAGCATGTACCAGTTGTTGATTGTGCTGTTATTGATGAACGCATCCGTGTTCGCTTGGAATGTGGTGTTAGCGCCGGAGGTGCAGGAGTCCCGCCCGGCATTGGTTGAGCCGACGATCCCCGCGCTGGAATTGCGTCAAGATGTCGATGATGTCGTGTACAGCAGCGCTAACGCAGGCACGCAAAGCAGTTGTTACAGCATCGGCCCTTATAATAGCGAAAAAGCGGCGCAATTGGTGGCAGGTAAAGTGCGTGGTTTTGGTTTGGCCGTTTCGATACGTAAGCTGCACAGTATGCAGACCCTGAATTTTTTCGTGTATATCCCACCCGCGAGTGATTATGGGCAAGCGGAGCAAATGGCGCGGGATATTGCTAAAAACGATGTACGCGATGTGCAAATTATCACGCAAGGGCCGTATCAAAATGCTATTTCCCTCGGATCTTTCAATAATTTAAATAAGGCGAAACGCCACGCCGAATATATCCGTTATTTGGGGTATGACGCGCAATACACCGAACAGCAAGCCTCTCTCGATGTTTTCTGGGTGGATTATGACGAGCCATTCGGCACGAATGCCCCGGTGCAGGTATGGAGTGCCGCTGTCGATTTAACGTCTGAAGTACAACGAATTCCGCGAGCTTGCCGTTAACCTGTCATTCTGGTGGGTTTTGTCTGTGAAATTCGACCAAATATTACGATCATCCCCCCTCACTTGACAAACTTGTCCTATATAAATGCTTTGGATGATTCTGAGTCCTTGGTGTGAGTGGGGTGAGTGATGGTTAGAGTTGAAGTGCCGCAATATGCTACCTGGCAACGTTCCTTGTTTTGGTTGGGGTGGCTGTCATTATTAATACCGGGTTATTTCATTAGCTACGGGTTTACCTTGGTGGGTTCGCTGGTATTGAGCGGTTATACCGAAACCGTGGATTTGGTACTGGTGTTGATCATGGGGACGGCACTGCTTGAGCTATTGCTGATTGCGATTTACACCTTAACGCGCTTTTGGTTTCAGGAAACCTCTTTTCGGCGTTTGGCACTGTGGTTAGTGTTGGGTGCTGCGGGAATTCCGCTGGCAGCTTTGCTGGGGTGCGTCTATGCTTATGCGAAACTGGTGTTGTCGATGTAAGTGCAATGAGCGTGGGAGAAGATGTGATGCGATACGTGTTAGCGGTGGCAGTTGCGGTAATGTTTGCATTGCCGGTGCAAGCGAAAACAGCTCAGGATACGATTGACCTGACCACGGAAAGTTGTTTGAACACTAACGATTCCACTGCTGGGATGTTGGAATGTTTTAGCCGTGCTGAAAAGGAGTGGGATACGGAACTTAACCGCGTCTACAAAGCCTTGCAAAGTCAGCTCAAACCAACGGCACAAGATGCCCTCAAACAAGCACAACGTGCATGGATTGCACAGCGTGATAAGGAATTCGAGCTAATCAATGCGATCCACAAGCAAATGGACGGCACGATGTGGATTGCGGTGATGGCAGGCGAACGCGCTGATGTGGTCAAAACACGGGTGTTAGCTTTGCAAGATTATCTGGATTTGCTGACCGAAGGGGCGCAATAAGCGTCACAACCATTTGCGCCATTTGAATGCCGCGAGCATTCCGATGGCGAGTGCCAGCATAATTCCCCAGATGATGAAATAGCCATACTCCCACTCTAATTCTGGCATCACTCGGAAATTCATGCCGTAAACGCCGACGATGAAGGTCAGGGGGATGAAAATCGTCCCGACCACGGTGAGCACGCGCATAATGTCATTCATCCGATTGCTTAGGCTAGAAAGGTAAATATCCAACATGCCGTTGAGCATTTCGCGGTAGGTTTCGATTAAGTCGATGATTTGTACCGCGTGGTCGTAACAGTCGCTGAAATACGGGCGCATCGTGGCATTCACTAATTCTGCGTCGTGTTGAATCAAGCGGCTAATGACTTCGCGTTGCGGCCATAAGGCACGGCGTAATAGCAAAAGATCGCGCTTGAGTTGGTGCAGGGTGTGGAGTATGGCTTTATCAGGTTTTTCTAATACCCGATCTTCCAGCGCTTCAATTTGCTCCCCGATGTCTTCTAACAGTGGGAACGCGGAGTCGATCACCACGTCCACCAGTGTATACAGCAAATACTCTACGCCACGGGTACGCATACGTCCAAAACCTTGTCGCAGGCGTTGGCGTACTGGCTCAAAAGCTGCTCCGTCGCCACTGCAAAAACTCAGCAAATGCCCATTGCCAATGAACAAGCTGACTTGTTCCAGCACAATGTCGTCCTCAATCAGGTGGGGGAGGTTGAGGATCAGTACAGCGTGTTGCTCGTGAAAGTCGATTTTGGGGCGTTGCCCGCTATTGAGAATATCTTCCAGTGCCAAGGGGTGTAGCCCGAAAGTTTCCCCCAGTTCACGGATAGCAATCGGGTCATTCACACCGGTGACATCCAGCCAATCGACTAGGGTGTTTTGTTGTGCGTGTTGGCACTGCTGTGCTGTGGGGGAAGAGGTTTCGCTGAAGTTTTCACCGTCGTATTCAAACAGGCGGATATGGGTGGTGTCGCTGGTGCTGTGCCGGGTCAGCGTACCGGGCGGTGTGCCGGGTGGGTGATAGCGTTTGCCGAAGGTTTCCATGAGTCTCCTAGTTTATACGTAAATCACGAGACAATCTCGCTCAATAACAACATCAGCATCCGCTCATCAATCGGCGAAGCGCTAAAAGACACAATAGTGGCACTGAGTATGATTTTAGGGGTGTGTTTTCATACGCTGACTATGATTTTAGGGGTGTATTTTGCAAAGTGCATCCAAATCCCGCCAGCACATCAAACAATTCCGCATCAATTCCTTCCTGCCGGAGCTGGTGATAAGAATGCGTCAGCCCCTCCAGCATTTCGCCGATATTCTTTTCCGCCCGCTGCATGGTAGCAAGGCGGCTGGCGTTTTCGCTGGCAAGCGATTCGGCACAGGCGCGGAACAGCGACACAAACAGGTATTCGCGGATCAAGGCTGCCAGCGTCTGCAAGCTGGAACCCAGCGTTTCTGGCAGTTTGTTGGTCAGCCACGGTTGCGCCCGCAATTGCTGTTGCCAAGCTGCATCCAGCGGCAGCAGGCGCTGGTTGACTGGTTCATAATGCCCGGAAATTTCACCGGGGCGGTTGTGGTAGAGGCACAGGCCGCTGATCTTGCCGCGTTCCCGCGCTGTTTCCACCGCTACGACCAACTGCCCGACCAGTGTAGTCACCGCATTGAGCGAATTGGGTACATGCAACAAATCCACCAGCGGCAAAGTACTGTCTTCCAGCCGGTCACGCATCCGTTCACCCACTACCCACACCTGCTTGTCACCGGGCAGTGCGCTCAGCGAGTGGGTAACGTAATCTGCCAGCAGGTCGTTGAATTGCCCCACTAAGCCTTGATCTGTGCCGAATACGATTACTCCGGTAGCCACATTGGCGGAAGCTTGGGGTTCCGTTACTAGCAGCGGTACGTCCGCTTGGCGCAAACAAGCCATCAGCCCCAACTCGACTGTGCGGTTGTATTCCTCCAGCGCGTGAACGGCGCGTTCATACTGCCCGATGTTGGAAGCAGATAACGCCTTCATGGTGCGCACCACGGACTGGAGGTCGGCGGTGCTGTCGATGCGGTGGCGCAGTGCTTCAATACCGTCGCTCATGGCAGTGGCCTGAATCCGGCGGCAGCATACACTTGCTGTTCGGCAGCTTGCATCTGTTCCAGCGGTACATCATCGAATTTGCCTTCGCTTAGCGCTCGCAGCAGGTTGATTTGCGCGGCAACTGGCACAGGCGCGTGTTCGGCTTGTTGCAAACAGGCGCGGATGCGTTGCCCGTGTGCCAGAATCTTGCGGGTATTGTCGTCCAGCCGCGTGCCGAAGCGGGCGAAACCTTCCAGCTCCTCGAACTGCGCGTAAGCCAGCTTGAGGCTGCCCGCGACCTTGCGGTAATCCGCCAGTTGCGCCTTGCTGCCGACCCGTGACACCGAACGCCCCACATCCACCGCCGGTAATACCCCCAGCTCGAACAGTTTGGGTGACAGGTAAATCTGTCCGTCGGTAATCGAAATCAGGTTGGTAGGGATGTAGGCCGACATGTTCTGCGCCTCGGTTTCAATGATCGGCAAAGCAGTCAGCGAACCGCCGCCGAAGCTGGGGCGCAAGTGCGTGGCACGTTCCAGCAGGCGTGAATGGACGTAGAAAATATCACCGGGAAACGCTTCCCGTCCGGGCGGGCGGCGCAATAGCAAGGAAAGCTCACGGTAAGCCCGCGCATGGTTGGTGAGGTCGTCATACACAATCAGCACGTCGTGACCTTGGTGCATGAAATGTTCAGCAATGCTGGTAGCGGCATAGGGGGCAATATAGGTCAGCCCCGGCGGATCGTTGCCTTCGGTGACAACCACCGTGGTATAAGCCATTGCCCCGTGCTCACGCAGGCTGGCAACCACTTTCGCCACTGCTGAAGCCCGCTGCCCGATGGCGCAATAGATGCACACTACGTTCTGATCGTGCTGGTTGAGGATGGTGTCGACCGCAATGGTGGTCTTGCCGGTCTGGCGGTCGCCGAGGATCAGTTCGCGTTGCCCGCGTCCGATGGGAACCAGCGCGTCGATTACCTTGATGCCGGTCTGCAAGGGCACGCTAACCGGGTCACGATCCATGATCGGCGCTGCCGGGCGTTCGATCGGCAAGCGTTGGGCGCACACCAGCGACCCACGGTCATCCAGCGCCTCGCCCAGCGGGTTGATGACGCGCCCCAGTAAATCATTGCCTACCGGCACATCCATTACCCTGCCGGTACGTTCCACTTCGTCACCAGCTTGCAGATGCCAGTAATCGCCCAGCAGCACCACGCCAATGTCGGTTTCGCCGAGGTCAAAGGCAATGCCGTACAGCTCGCCGGGGAATTTCACCAGTTCTTCAAAGCCTACATTCGGTAAGCCAGTGACGTGAGCAATGCCGGTGGCAACGTTGCTGACATGCCCGACTTCACGTGCCTGCAAGGTGGGGGTAAAGGCTTCGCGTGCTGCGCGAATGCTTTGGAAGGCGGCGTCTAGCGTGGTTTGCAAGTTGGGGTCATACATGGGCAGGCTCCGGGGGCGAGACGGCAGCAGTGGTCGCCAGCGCAGAGCGGATTAGTTCGCCAATGCTGGCTTCCAGTGCTGCCAGGTATTCGGCAATGCTCCATTCCAGCTTGTGCCCGTTGCTGATCAGTTCAATACCGCTGAGCAGTTCCGGCTCCAGTTCAAAGCGGATGCTGGGCTGGATAGGTAATAGGCTACGTATTGTCTGGGTGAGGGCTTTCTGTTCATTGGGGGGCAGCAGGAAGGCGCTGCGGATCACGACCTGACAGGCTTTTTGCCCAGCGGGGGTACACATTTGCACTTTTTCTGCCATGCCCAAGGTTTGCAGGCGGTCGATGAAGACTGCCACCATGCGGGTTTCCAGCCCGGTATCAGCCAGATCCGCTAGGGTCTTGCGGGTAATGGCGAATACTTCCTGACGGGTACGGTTGGCAATGCCTTGGGTCAGGCTTTGCTGTTCCTTGTGCAGGGCTTCCTGCCATTGGTTGCGCAGGCTGGCGGTTTCATTGCGGGCAGCTTCCAGCAGTTGCAGGCGGGTGGTTTCTGCATCTGCGGTGGCTTGCGCCAGCAAACCGACCTGCTGTTGTGCGAGTTCGGCATTGCGGCGCTCAAACTCGTTGCGCTCCGCAGCGGCAGCGGCTTGTGCATCCTGTGCGGCTTGCATTTGCTGGGTAAGGCGCTGTTCGCGGGCATCAATCGCATCCAGCACCGGCTGGTACAGGAAGCGTTTCAGCAGCCACATCAGGATCAGGAAATTGACGACCTGAGCGGCGACGGTGAACCAGTCAATTAACATGGCTTAACCTCCACTGGCAGCAATGGCGTGGTTCCAGAATGGATTGGCAAATATCAGGATCATGGCAACCACGAAACAGTAAATCGCAATCGACTCAATCATTGCCAGCCCCACGAACAGGGTGCGGGTAATGGTGGCAGCGGCGTCCGGCTGTTGAGCCAAGGCGCTGAGTGCGTTGGCGACGGCACGACCTTCGCCCAGTGCCGGACCAATGCCGCCAATGGCAATGGTCAACCCGGCAGTGACAATGGAGGCAATCGCAATTAGGGTGATGATGTCCATGGGTTATTTCCTTGTAGGGTCAAACATAAGTCAGGCTCCTTCCCCGCGTGTCGCGGCAGCAATGTACACCGTGGCAAGGATGCTAAAGATATAGGCTTGCACTATCCCGGTCAGCAGGTGCAGCGCGTGCATTAATACCGGGAAAAAGAACGGGGTAATGGTCAGCAGAATGGCGATGATCATGCCGCCGCTCATGATGTTGCCGAACAGGCGGATCGCCAGTGCCAGCGTGCGGGAAATTTCGCTGACAATATTGAACGGCAGCATTACTGGCGTTGGGTGTAAATAGGACTTGAGGTAGCCTAATACACCAATTTCACGGATACCAAATAGTGGCACGGCAGCAAACACGCAAATCGCCAACGCGGTACTGGTAGACAAGGAGCCAGTAGGTGGCTCATAGCCGGGGATGATTGCCGCCAGATTCGCCACCACAATGAACAGGAACAGCGTACCGATGAACGGCAGGTAACGGCTTGACTGGGCAAGGCCAACTTCCTCAATCTGTGCCTTTATTCCCAGCACTACCACTTCCAGTACATGTTGCCAGCGCGGAATGTGGATAGCGCTGCTCAGCCTGCGGGTCAGCAGGAAACAACCGCCACCCAGCGCCACCATCAATAGCCAAGTGGTGATAATGGTCAGGTTGAGTTTCACCCAGCCGTATTCCCAGAACACCACATTGTCGGTACTAAGGTGCATGATTCACCTCCTGTGGCGAAGCCGCAAATCGGGTCAAAAGTATTCGTGCAAACACAAATCCTGCCACCATCGCCAGCAACCATTGCCAATTTTCAGCCCCAACCACATAAAACCCAGCCAGCGTAACGCCAGTGCGCAGCAGGAAACTTCCCATAAACCACAGCGCAGGGTTGGGGGCAGTACTGCCTTTGCGCACCGTCCACCACAGCCCGCCGAAGAAAAAGCCACCCAGCGCCATGCCAGCCAACAGCGGTAATGTCAGACTCTCAATCATGAGGTTGCTCCTTGTCATCTTGTTCGTCGTGCATGGCGCGAAATTCTTTCCTGACCCAGAAAATGACGTTGATACAGCCTAGAAATAGACCCGCTATCAACAGGTTCAGCGTCCAAGCGTAGCGACCGGGGCAGCATTCATCCAACCACCAGCCAATCACCAATCCCAGTAATACCGGCACGGCGATTGACCAGCCGACGATGCCCAGCAAGCCCAGCCCGCGCAGCACCCGTGGCTGACCTTGCCGTTGGGCTTTCAGCTTGCGCTTGGCCTTTGTGCCCAGTTTGCGCAGGAAATCGCTGTCATCGTCATCTGCTTTCATCTTGCTTGCCTCATGTCTGCTGGATACCGCTCAAACGGCGGATGAAACCGCTTTCCAGTTTCGCCAGCGCCGCCCGCAGTTCGCGTTCACGCTCATCCAGATTGAGGAATTCCTCTTTCACCGCTGCATACAGTTTCCCCAGATCAGCGTCGCCTTGAGCATTGCGCACTGACACCCGCACCTCCTGACCAGCCTTGACCAGAATGCCTTCATCCACCGCGATGAAAACCTCGCCGTCCGCTTCGGTGGTGTAAGCAAGGATGCCCGGTTCCAGTGCCGCCACGCAGTCCAGCCGTTGCGGCAGCAGGCCGTACAGACCTTCGCGTGTATCCACTACCATGCTTTGCACCCCGTGTTTGTCGGCAAACACCGTAAACGGCAGCAGGATTTGCAGGTGCATCAGCTCAGGCATGACTGGCCTCCTGGCGTTTGGCCTCGTCGATGGCACCGATCATGTAAAGCGCACTTTCCGGGTAATCCTTGAATTCATCGTTGAGGATGCGTTCGCAGCCATCCAGTGCATCGTCCAGACTGACGGTTTTGCCCGCCATGCCGCTGAATTGCCCGGTGGTGTAAAACGGCTGGGTGAGGAAACGTTCCAGACGCCGCGCCCGCAATACCACCTTGCGGTCTTCCTGCGACAATTGCTCCAGCCCCAGCATGGCGATAATGTCCTTGAGGTCTTCGTATTGCGTCAGGGTACGGCGCACCGCTTGTGCTAGATGGTAATGGCGTTCGCCAACAATGCCGGGGGTGAGCATTTTGGAAGATGATTGCAGCGGATCAACCGCCGGGAACAAGCCTTCGCTGGCACGCTTGCGCGACAATACAATCGACGCCGACAGGTGCGAGAACGTATGTACTGCCGCCGGGTCGGTGAAGTCATCCGCAGGCACATACACCGCCTGGATTGAGGTAATCGCTCCGGCGGCGGTGTTGGCAATGCGTTCTTCCAGTTGCGCCAGCTCCGTCCCCATCGTTGGCTGGTAGCCGAGGCGCGACGGCATTTGCCCCATCAGCCCGGAAATTTCCGACCCAGCCTGAATGAAGCGGAAAATATTGTCGATTAGCAGCAGCACGTCGCGTTTTTCGTCATCGCGGAAATATTCCGCCATCGTCAGTGCGGCATGACCGACGCGGAAACGGCTGCCGGGCAGTTCGTTCATTTGTCCAAACAGCATTACCATGCCGGGTAATACGCCAGCATCCTGCATCTCACGGTAGAGTTCCTCGCCTTCGCGGCAACGTTCGCCGATGCCACAGAACAGACTGACACCGTGGTGATGCCCGACCATATTGTGGATCATTTCGGTCAGCAATACGGTCTTGCCCACGCCTGCACCGCCGAACAAGCCCGCCTTGCCGCCGCGTTCCAGCGGAACCAGTACGTCGATGACCTTGATGCCGGTGATAAACACTTCGGAATGGGTGGAACGGCAGGAAAGTGAGGGTGGGGCGTGGTGTACCGAACGCCATTCGACGTTTTCGGGGGGCGGCAGCAGGTCAATGGGATTGCCGAACACGTCAAACATGCGTGACAGGATGCTGTTGCCAACGGGAGCCATCAACGGCGCGGCGGTATCTTCTACGGGCATTCCCCGCGCTAACCCAGCGGTTGGGGTAAGGGCAATAGCGCGTACCCGCTGGCTATCCAGTTGAGTGAGGACTTCGAGGACGATTTGCTGGTCTTTGCCAGTGCGCAGCAAGGTACGGATGTGAGGCAGACGTTGCGGGAAATGGGCATCAATGACACTACCCCGCACTGCCGTGATATTGCCGATATTGGTCGGTGGTGGCACGGCAGATGGATTGGTTTCTCGTAGATAACGCTCCATACATACACCCATAAATTGCTAGATACTTCTAGATGTTTATGACGGTACTCTATGCAGAGTGCCTTGTCCTTGATGAAAGTGGACAAAAGCACTGAACGTTGAAACCTTTACAATTATGTTTATTAATCCGTGGAAATCATGCGCTGGCAGCCGCTGTCATCTGTTGGAAGATTGCTTCACTGACAATAGTTCCCTCATCTTCAACCCGTTCCACAAAGAGGATGCCATCCAGATGGTCGCATTCGTGCTGGATGATGCGGGCAATAAAACCTTCGTAATCGGCTTCCACGCTATCACCCCGGCGGGTCAGGTAACGTACCCGTAAGCGTGCTGAACGTGCCAGGGGAGAGCGCAAGCCAGGTACACTCAAACAGCCTTCCCAGCCAGTGCAGGTCTCTGCCGATTGCCATAGGATTTGTGGGTTGACCATGACCACCGGCTCCATCAGCGGCGCATCCGGGTAACGTGGATTCGGGCGTGACGCAGCAATGATAATGCGTAACGGCGCAAACACTTGCGGGGCAGCAATCCCCACCCCGTTAGCTGCTTGCAAGGTTGCCAGCATGTCATCCAGCAAGCGTTGGATGGCGGGATCGCTTAGGTCGGTTACGGCGCGGGCGGGCTGATGCAAGATGGGTTCATCAGCGGCGGCAATCGGTAAAATACGGGTGGTTTCTGGCATCATCGGTTGCGTTGAGTGGTGAAGGGTGTTTAAGGCAAACCACAATATTTTAACACGAAAGTGATACACTGCATCACTTTAACCCTTGCCGAGAATTGATGGATGCTACCCGATAATGACAATAGTAATGTGGGGTTGTTGCCTAGCCCGATACCCCGTCAAGCGCCCTTGCGCTGGGAACACGTATTGCCGCTGTTAACCCGCTTGGTGGTATGGGGAATTATTCTCGGTTTGCTGACCTTGCTCAGTTCCTTTTTTGCCCTGATTTTTCTGACATTTGTGTTTGCTTACCTGCAATCGGGGATTGTGGATGTGTTAACGCGGCGAATGCGGTGGCTGCGTGTGCCGGTGGTGATCTTGGTAGGATCGTTGTTTCTGGGGGCGATCATCACGGTCAGTTTGTTTTTGGCTCCGAAGGTTTATCAGCAAGCCACCGGATTTGCCAAAGGCTTTTTCGTGTACATGGAAACCATTGATACGGAAGTGCTGAATCTGGCGGAACGTTACCCTTTGTTGCAAGAGGCTATCCCAGAATTACGCCGCCCGCCTGCATCCACGCCACAGAATCCGGGCATCCCTGAGTGGGCAGCATCGCCACCGCCAGTGCCGCCCGTACAAAATGGGGTTGTTATCGCTGGCAGTGTGGCAGAATCCCCCGCCGTACAACGCACCTTTAGCCAGTCGCCCACGGGTTTGTTGGTGGAATTATTGACCAGCAAAGAAAAGTCGGTCGATGGTCGCGAGGCAGTGAAAGTCGCGTTGGATCAGCTCACGAATCTCAGCCGTCAAGCCTTAGCAATCCTGACGACATTTTTATTGGCGCTATTGTTTGGGTTTTTAATTGTGTTGGATTTGCCGCATTTGGCAGCCAGTGTGCGCGATTTGGAAAACACCCGCTTGCGGTTCATTTATGTGGAGGTTGCCGACAATATTTACCAATTTGGCAAGGTGCTCGGTCACGCGATGCAGGCGCAGTTTTACATTGCGTGCGTGAATACGGTGTTGACGGCGATTGGTTTGCATGTGTTAGGTATGGGTGAGCACATGGCGTTCTTATCGGTGTTGGTGTTCCTGTTTAGTTTTGTGCCGGTGGCGGGCGTATTTATCAGTTCTATCCCTATCTGCTTGATTGCATTAAATATGGGCGGGTTGAATTTGATGTTGTTGAGCATTGCCTTGATTACTCTTATCCACTTGGTGGAGGGGTACGCGCTGAATCCGCTCATTTACGGGGCGCGGTTGCGAGTGAACCCGGTAATTGTGCTGATTATCCTCACCGTGGGGGGCAAGCTGTTCGGCATTTGGGGGTTAATATTGGGTTTGCCGGTGTGCATTTACTTGTTTGGTCATGCGATTCGTTACCGGAAACCGCCACTTTCCTAACTAAAGTCAAGGTTTGGCCTACTTGTTTGCCTGATGCCGGTTTGTGTTGACCCATGTCAAACTTGGTGCAGTGAAAGCCTGCACAATGCTGCTGGTGGCAACGAAATAATAAGTGGTTAATCATGTTGGTATTAGGTATTGGCAATAGTCTGTTGCAAGACGAGGGAATTGGTATCCACCTCCTGCGTTTTATGCAGAAACATTTTCCGGCATTCCCGGATGTGACGTATCTGGATGGCGGGACGCTGAGCTTTACCCTTGCCAGCGATATTGAGGAACATGATCACTTATTGGTGTTGGATGCGGTAGAGCTACACGCCAGGCCCGGTACGTTGTGTTGCTATGAAAATGAGGCGATGGATCATTTTCTCGGCACAGCCAAACGCAGTGCGCACGAAGTCGGTTTACTGGATTTGATGGACATTGCCCGTCTGACCGGGCATTTGCCGCCACACCGCGCTTTGGTCGGGATTCAATACCAAACGTTTGGGTGGGGTGAACAACCTACTTTCAAAGTCAAACACAATATCCCGTTGGCAGGTCGTCTGGCTGCTAATATCTTACAAAAGTGGGAGTTTGCAGCGCACCCACCCTGCATCTCCCATCACGCACCTAAGTTGGAGATAGTTTCATGAGTTTAAACGCTATTCCTGTTCACACTGAAACCGTTGCTACCGGCAATTTGCGCCCCGTCATGCACGAAATCCGCCAAGCTCTCAGCGACTTAATCGTACACGGCACGCACGGCATGATCGACTTGCACAGCTTGCCGTTCTCCCCACAGGAATACGCTGCTCTGGATGAGTTTCTGGGCGAAGGCGAAATCGACCTTACTCTCAATGTGCTGGGCAAAACCCGGTTGCGCGAAAGCGGTTACGCGGGTATCTGGCGCATTGAACACTTTGACGACAACGACAAACGTATCGGTTATTTCATCGAAATTGGTCATGTGCCGGAAATCTTGCGTTCCCAATGCGACGACATTAAGGAAGGCTTGGCGGCAATGACCACAATTCTGGCGATGGAGGAAGACAATAATGAGGATGCAAACACCTAGTCCTTATGAGCAAACCCTAGGCGAACACCTGCGCTCGCAGGGTATTTCGCGGCGGGGTTTCCTGAAATTCTGTGGCCTGCTGGCTTCCAGTATGGCTTTAGCTCCGGCGATGATTCCGAAAATCGCCGCTGCCCTTGAACAAGCAAAACGCCCTTCGGTGATCTGGTTATCCTTTCAGGAATGCACGGGTTGCACCGAATCCTTAACCCGTTCGCACAGCCCTAGCATTGAAGGGCTGATCTTTGACGCGATTTCCTTGGATTACCATCACACCTTGCAAGCCGCTTCGGGCGATGCTGCCGAACACGCGCGTGAAGAGGCGATGAAGGAACACTACGGTAAATACGTGCTGGTGGTGGATGGCTCGATTCCGCTGGATAACCCCGGTTACTCCACCATTGCGGGCATCAGCAATCTGGATATGTTGAAAGAAGCCGCCGCTGGTGCTGCTGCCATTATTGCGGTCGGCACGTGTTCTGCCTACGGTGGTTTGCCGAAGGCTGATCCGAATCCAACGGGGGCGGTGTCCGTATCCGACATTATTAAAGACAAACCGATTATCAACGTCCCCGGTTGCCCGCCGATTCCGGTGGTGATTACCGGCGTGATTGCCCATTTCCTAACCTTCGGGCTGCCCGAATTGGATAGCTTGGGGCGTCCGAAGGCTTTTTACGGGCAAAACATCCACGACCGTTGCTACCGCCGTCCGTTTTACGATCGCGGCCTGTTTGCGGAAACCTTTGATGACGAAGGCGCGAAAGCAGGCTGGTGTTTGTACAAACTCGGTTGCAAAGGGCCTGTAACCTACAACGCTTGCGCCACCACCAAATGGAACGATGGCACGAGCTTCCCGATTGAATCCGGGCATGGTTGCATCGGCTGTTCCGAACCCAACTTCTGGGATTTCGGTGGCTTTTACAAGGCATTGTCCATTCCTACGGGCGCATCGGGGCAGAACGTGGTGTATGCCGCTGCCGCCGGTATTGCTGCCGGGGTTGCCATCGGTGCGATGAACAAAAAATCCAAAACGGAGGCGGCAAGTTCACACCAAACCGTGACCGTTGAGGAATTGAATCAGGAGTCAGGATCATGAACGAAGTTGAGTTCCTGCAATGGGTCAAAGGCCCTGCTTTCAGTATTGCCCTGTTTATCTTTGTGGCGGGGTTAGTGCTGCGCCTGTTTGAAATCCTGTCGTTGGGTAGAAAAGTGAATTACGCCGTGCCGAAGGGCGACCCGATGCAAGGCGGATTACGTGAAATTTTCCGCCGTTCTGTGCCGGATAAGGCAACGTTTCAGCGCTCAATGCTTACCATTGTGGCGGGTTATGTGTTCCACATTGGTTTGTTTGTGGTGATCTTTTTGCTGGCAGCGCATGTGGAAGTGTTTAAAAGCGTACTTGGCTTCGGCTGGCCTAACTTGTCCACGCCCGTGGTGGATGCGTTTGCAGTTGTTACCATGATTGCGTTGGTGGTGGTGCTGATCCATCGCTTGCAACATCCGGTGAAACGCTTCCTCTCCAGTCCCGGTGATTACGTGGCGTGGGCGGTGACGTTTGTGCCGTTGCTGACGGGCTACATGGCTTACCACCATTTGTTGTTGTCGCCACAGATGATGCTGGGGCTGCATATTTTGAGCGTGGAAATTTTGCTGATCGTGTTCCCATTCACCAAGCTGATGCACACTTTCACGGTGTTCCTGTCACGCTGGTATAACGGGGCTTCGATGGGATTGCGGGGGGTGAAATCATGAGTACGTTAACACTCGAACGCGGCATCAATGCTTTCAAAGCGCAGATTGATGCGCCTATGGCCAGTTTCTTCAGCTCGTGCGTATCGTGCGGGATGTGTGCGGAAGCCTGCTTGTTCTACACCGAAAACCCTGAGCCACGCTTTACGCCGATCTACAAACTCGAACCGTTGCGGCGCGTGTGGGAACAGGAATACACCTTGATCGGCAAGCTCAAAGCCAAGCTGGGGTTGAGCAAACCTGTCACCGATGCGGAACTCGCCGAATGGCAGGAACTGGTTTACAACAACTGTTCCTTGTGCGGACGTTGCACCCTGATTTGCCCGGTCGGCAATGACATTACCTATATGATTCGCAAGATGCGCGAAGGCATGGTGGCTTCCGGTCACGCGCCGGAAGGCTTAATTGGTGCATCCACCCGTGCGGTACAAATCGGTAGCCCCATGGGGGTAAAACTCCCCGCCTTGCAAGCGCAAGTCCGCCATCTGGAAAAATCCAGCGGTCTGGAAGTGCCTTTCGACAAGGAAGGCGCGGAATACCTGCTAATGCTGTCCTCGATGGAAATCATGAACTACCCCGAATACTTGGGGGCGGTTGCCAAAATCCTCACCAATGCAGGCAAAACTTGGACTCTGAGCAGCGAATGCTTTGAAGCTACCAACTCCGGCATCCAAATCGGTTCGTCCGACATTGCGCGGGAACTGGTTAGCCGGGTTGTGGCGGCTGCCGAAAAGCTCAAAGTCAAAACGGTGATTAGCCCCGAATGCGGTCACGCTTACACCGCGTTGCGTTGGGATGGGCCTAATCTAATCGGTCGCCCTTACACCTTTGCTGCCAAACACATTGTTGAAGTGTTGGACGAACTACGGGCAGAAGGTTTGCTACAAACCGAAGGCTTCGAGGAATCCAAACTCACCTTCCACGACCCGTGCCAATTGGTACGTCGTGGTGGCGTGGTCGAACAGCCGCGCAATCTGCTGAATATGGTGGCGAAAAACTTCGTGGAAATGGCGGATCATGGCACGCTGAACTGGTGCTGCGGCGCAGGCGGTGGCGTGAGTGCCAACGAAGACGCTGAAGAAGTGAAAATGAAAGCCTTCCAGCGCAAGAAAAAGCAACTGGACGAATTGCATGTGGATACGCTGGTGACTGCGTGCGCCAACTGCCGCATCCAGTTGGAAGAAGGCATGGAAGTTAACCAAATGGACATCCCCGTGTTGGGCTTGACCGAAATGATTGCTGAACACTTGGTCGAACGTAAGGGAGGTGCAGCATGATCACCAACGACGCCGATTTCAAACAGGCACTTGATAAGCTGGATTTGCCGCAGCAACGCCGTGTCGGTGCAGCTTTTGTGCGCAACGTGTTGGCACTCAACCCCGCCGTAACCAAAGTGGTGGATGCTGCTGCCAACGAAGACACCACTGCCGATGAACTCGCCGTAGCCTTCAAGCAAGCCAAAGCCGCCGCGCTCGATAGCCATACCCGCTGCGGTTCGGACAGCGATTGGCAGGCACAGGCAGGTTATTTTGTTGCCCGTGCTGCCACTGCGTTAGTTGCCCCTGACAAGCAGGCCAAAGCACCCGCGTGGGAAGCCGCCGTCAATGCACGGATGGCACGTACTTGTGGGCACATTGATGCCTCCGACGAATCCATGCACGAGGAAAGCGAAGCACAGTATCGCCTCCTTGAGCAATTCCTGAACGACATTTGAGGATACTGAAATGACTGAACGTGTCGTTGTCGACCCTATCACCCGCATCGAAGGTCACTTACGCATCGAAGCGCAAATGAACGGTAACACCATCGAACAGGCGTATTCCGCCGGGACAATGGTACGCGGTATTGAAATCATCCTGCGTGGGCGTGACCCGCGTGACGCTTGGGCTTATGCGCAACGTATTTGCGGCGTGTGTACGCTGGTGCATGGCATTGCCTCGGTGCGCTCGGTGGAAGATGCGCTGAATTACAGCATTCCGCCCAATGCGCAACTGATCCGCAACCTGATGATTGCGGCGCAATACGTGCATGACCATGTGATGCACTTCTACCATTTGCACGCGCTCGATTGGGTGGACGTGGTATCCGCACTCAGTGCCGATCCCAAAGCCACTTCTGAGTTGGCGCAAAAGATTTCCCCGCACTGGCCGAACTCCACGCCGGGTTATTTCTCTGACCAACAAGCCAAACTGAAAAAGTTTGTTGAAGCGGGGCAGTTGGGTATTTTCGCCAAGGCGTATTGGGGGCATCCCGCCTACAAACTGCCACCTGAAGCCAATCTGATGGCAGTGTCACATTACCTCGAAGCCCTTGCATGGCAGCGCGATGTGGTGAAATTGCACACCATTTTCGGTGGTAAGAATCCGCATCCTAACTTCCTCGTCGGTGGCGTGCCTTGCCCGATTGACCTGAATTCCGATTCTGCCCTCAATATGAAACGCCTGTCGCAAGTGCAGGACATCATTAAGAAAATGCAGGTATTCGTCGATCAGGTCTACGTGCCGGATACGTTGGCGATTGCCAGTTTCTACAAGGATTGGTTCAAGCAGGGTGAAGGCTTGGGCAATTTCATGACCTATGGCGATTTCCCTGAAAAAGGCATGGATGACCCTGCGTCGTTCCTGATTCCTTCCGGCGTTATTCTCAACCGCGATTTGTCGAAAATCCATCCGGTGGATTTGAATGCGGAAGACCAGATTCAGGAATTCGTCGCGCACTCTTGGTACGACTACAGCGAGGGTAAGGACAAAGGTTTGCACCCTTACGCGGGCGAAACCGAGTTGAATTACACCGGCCCTAAACCGCCATACAAGCAACTGGAAGTCGATCAATCGTATTCGTGGATGAAATCACCGCGCTGGAAAGGACAGGCGGTCGAAGTGGGGCCATTGGCGCGGGTGTTGATGTTGTATGCCACTGGGCACGAACACACTAAATCGCTGGTCGATTACACCCTGAAGTATCTGGATGTGCCGGTGGACGCGCTGTATTCCACGATGGGGCGCACGGCTGCTCGCACGCTGGAAACCAAGATCATTGCTGACAAGATGCAGACTTGGTTCGACCATTTGATTGCCAATATCAAGGCGGGCGATACCAAAACCTTCAACGAAACCTTGTGGGAACCGTCGAGCTGGCCTTCCAAAGCGCAAGGTGTGGGTTACATGGAAGCCCCGCGTGGTGCGCTGGCTCATTGGATTGTGATCAAGGATCAGAAGATTGCCAACTATCAGGCTGTCGTGCCGAGTACCTGGAATGCGGGGCCGCGTGATGTGCAAAATCAAGCGGGGGCGTATGAAGCGTCATTGCAAGGTCATGTGTTGCATGATCCGAAGCAGCCGGTGGAGATTTTGCGCACTATTCACAGTTTTGACCCGTGCATTGCCTGCGCAGTGCATGTGACTGACCCGGATGGCGAAGAGTTGATTAAGGTGAATGTGCAGTAATAATACCGTTGGTCGGTGTTACTAGAACGCTCATAGATTAGAGTAGTAAGTGCACAAAAAAATAGTTGCATCGTCTGAAATGATTCTATAATATTCGCGTCTCCCAAGCCGGCGTAGCTCAGTTGGTAGAGCAACTGACTTGTAATCAGTAGGTCCCGCGTTCGATTCGTGGTGCCGGCACCAATAAGATAAAGGGTTGTAGCGATACAGCCCTTTTTTTTCGCCTGTCGTTTAGGAAAATGTGCTGGTGGTTTAGGAAAATGATTGTGTTGGTTTGTCCTGTTCCGACATCGAGCGAGATGCGATAGTGGTAAGGCATGGAAAAGCCCACGCGGGGTGGGCTTTTGATCAGGGGCTGTATTTGTCGGCTTAGGACGCGCTAGGCGGACATTTGGCTTCCTAGCATAACCTGAGTTCGGGATAAGCCATCCCTCAATTTAGATCACAACCAATGCTGATGTTTTTAAATCCAGTGCTGGTTTTTTATCTTGATAGGCATATGACACCAAGCCAGCAATGATGTTAATCATATAGTTAGTGAGTGAACGGTGGCGTGAATGCTCAATTTGTGAAATATTTTTCAACTGATCATTGATGGTTTCGATGATGCTCCGTTTACGCAACATCAGTGTATCGAACGTGTCACGCGCCACGGGTTTCATGTTTTTCTTCAGCGAGGTAATCCATTCAACCCCTTGCTCTGCCAACGATTCTGTCAATGCCTTGGAAATGTAGCCACGATCACCAAAGACTTTGCCGACCACTTTTTTCAGCAACGTGGAACGGGCTTACGGTCATCGGTATTACCCGAAGTAATGGCAAACGATAAAATATTGCCGCAGTCATCCACGACCAAATGAAGTTTGAACCCATAAAACCAGCCTGTTGACGATTTACCCCGCCTGCGTCTTTGCGAAAGGTGTGATGACGTGGAATACGCAAATTTTCACAGACTTTCAAGGGGGTAGAGTCTATGAAGGCAATACCTCGCCCCGTTTCACAGCGTTGCTGCATAAACAGGGTTAGTGGCAAAAGAACACGCGGCATTAACTCAATAAAACGTTGATAACTAGGGAGTTGCGGGAAATGACCCTTAAGAAATACTTTGACATGACGCTCATAATACCACTTGAAAGTACGATACCCCACTTGGTGGTAATGCACCAAAATCGTCATGATTTCACTATCGCCAAGACCACTGTGGCGACGACGATGCCCGCCTTTCGGGGTCAATAACGTTTTGTTCCATTCGGGATGAAAGTCCTGACAAAAATCGTCAATGGCACAGAATAACCGTGTTAGCATCTCAGTAGCAGCCTTTGGTGGGGTCAATGTTGTGTGTGGTTACTCACATTCTCCCATGAAAGGCTGCGCCTTACCTTATCCCGAACTCAGGTTAGCATAGTGTTAGCGGCTACGCGGAAAGCGGGTCGATTGCCCTCAAAATCATGCGGCTACACACGTCCTCATGAGGATCATAAATAACCCAGTCGTTTTGTTCCTGATCGTATGGATGCACCCGGTCTTTCAAGCTGATTTGGTGATTTTTTGGGTACTTTTTGTGAGGTTCGGCGGCTCGGTAGATGCTCTCCCTGTTCGCGCAGGTTTGGCAGGCATCAACAAATGTCCGGTTGCGGTAAAAATCCTCATTAGGATTAAATGATTTATTCATTTCTGGTCATCTCAAAAATAAGGAAATTGAAATAAGATGCTAACGCCAGCGACAAAAAAGGCGGTGGTCATCCAACCACCGCCCGTGCGGGTCGCCTCTCAACGCGGCGGGTTGGGGGGTGTTGTGCTGCCTGCGTCTGCTTGGATGGTTTCGTGCCATTCCCATGCTATGGCGGCGGCGTTGGCTAGTTCCCTTGCTTTGTTGGTGTAGTCTTTGTTGAGTCCGCCGAAATATTCCATTTCGCCGGACACTTCTGCCATTAGTCGTACCATGTTTTTGACGCGGTTGGCAAGGTCTTGCTTGTCTAGAATGATGTTGCTCATGTTGTGCCTCCGTTCCGGGCGTGTTGGTGGTGTTTGGTTTCGAGTTTGCTGATTAGCATGACGGTTGGTTTTAGGTCGTTGGGTGCTGTGTCGTAGTGGTTGCGGTTGAGTTGGGCTAGTTCAGCGCGGGACACTAGCGCCAAGTTGCTTAAGGTGATGTTGGCTTTGTCGCCGTCGAGGAATTTTAGGGTGTGGCTTTTGGGGATTTTGCCGTGGGCTTGTTCCCAGATTAGCCGGTGCGTGGTTCGCCATTGGTTGGGTTCGGCGACTTTTGTCCATTGGTAGCCTTCCCTGGTGCGGGTGCTGCCAACGGGGCGCGAGGTGTGCGGGGTGTTGCCCGTTTTGAAGCAGCCTTTGCCGTTGCTGAGTTGCAAGCCTTTCTTGCCTTTGTTCCATGTTTCCTGACCACGCTGAAAGCGCCCGTCATTCCCTGTTTGCCAGCCGTGGCGTTTGCAGAGGGATTGGAGTTGCGTCCTGGGGATGTTTGTGCCGAAGGTTTGGTTGTATTGGCGGGTGAGTTCGGCGCGTGGTAGGTGGCGGTTGTTGCTGACGAAGAGCAATTGCCGGGTGGTGTAGGTTTTCTCTAAGTGTGCTGGAATCCCAAGCTCGTCCCTGAGCTTTTTGTCCAGCCACTGGTTGTGGCTGGCTGTCATTTATTTGGATTCCAACATTTCGGGCAGGTTTGTAACGGGGGTTGCGGAATGTTCTTGCTTGAACTTTTCCGCATCCAGGGCGAGTTGACCGATTTGCACGAGCTGTTTGGCAACGCCGGTGATGGCGCGGCTGCGCTCGATCTCGCTGGCGAGTGCGTCCCCTTTCAGGTCTTCATCCCCTAGCCGTTCCAGTTGGGCAAAGAGGTGGTTGTTTAGGTCGACGAGTTTGTTTTTCATGCTGTTACCTCGCTTGCCATTTTTTCGGCTAGGGCTTTGACGTTTACTTGGATGTCGCAGTAGAGCTTTTCGATGTAGAGCGCTTCGTCTGCGGTGAGGTCGATCATGCTGTAGCCGGTTTCGCTGGTGAAGGTGCGCAGTTGGTCGGCGGATTCGGCAATTTGTTGTAGAAGTTGTTGCTTGGTGATCATGTTATTCCCCGGTTGCTACGGTGATTGTATCAGTGTGTTTCCAGGCGATGATGTTGCCGTGGGTGTCGAATGCCCAGCACATGGTGGCGGCTGGGTCGCAGTCGCAGGCGATGCGTAAGCCCTGCCCTTTTTTGCGCAGTTGGTCGGCGCGGGTGGCGCAGGCGCTGCTGTAGGGGTGGTCGCTGATGAGCTTGACGTCGAGCGGTTGGCTTTCGGCTTTGGCTGACCCTATGGCGAACATCAAGCCAACGGCGGTTGCACCAAGGATGGCGACCATTAGTACTTTTGCGGTGTTGTCGTTCATGCTGCCATCCCCCATGCCAGTTGTTGTTGGCGGGTGGCGACGATTTTGGCGATGCCTTCGTCAAAGTCGGCTTCGTAGCTGGCGCGGTCGAAGCCGTTGCCGTTGCGGATGACTTCGCGCACGAACTTTTTCTCGACATCCATGACCATGCATTTGAAGGCGAACGCGGCTTTTTCCATTGCCAAGGTCATTGCCAAGGCGTTGTTGAATTGCGTGGCGGGTAGGTTTTGGATGGTGCTTTCTACCTCGAAGGCGTTGCGCAGTGCGGCGTAGGCGGCATGTGACGCGGGGCGTGGTACGTGGAAGTTGCGTTCGATTTGCGCCATTAATACCGCGAGGTGGTTCATTTGGGTGGCGCTGATGCGCTCCACTGCGGGTTTGGGTTTGCCCAGCAGCGCGGCTTCCATTGCGTCGAAGGCTTCGATGTAGTCCATTTGGATGTCGGAGGCTTTTTGTCCGTTGTAGCCGTTGACCAGTTTGATGAAGCCAGCACGGTTGAGCATGTACAGGGGTTTGTTGACCTTGTGCCCCAGATTGTTGATGACGGGGTATGTGTCGATCTGGAACATGTGGGCTTCTTTGCCTGCGTGCCGCCCGGCTTGAATCTTTGCAATCTGCTCTTCGATGTCGCGAATGACATGCTTGTGTTCTTTGTCGAAATGGTGCGCCAGTTGCAGGCTGGTGCAGAATACTTGCCCGTCTTTGACTAGCAGTTCTGGTGCAATTACTTGTGTGTTACTATTTGTCGTAGCCATGATCTCTATCTCCAAAATGTGTGAATGGTTAGGGGCTTTGGGTGTGTCACCACCCTTTGCCCTGATTAACTTATTTCCTATTGTTCCCTTGCTGCTTCGCCTCCCATCACCTGCTTGAGAATTCGATTGATCTCGGCATTCATGCTTCGATCCCCTTTCTTTGCTCGCTGAACCAACCATTCCCGCACTTCCTGCTGTAGGCGCACTGACGTTGGTGGTTGGCGTGCTTCTTTGTTCATAATTGACTCCCATGTATTCAACATGAATCCATAGTATTTCTTATTGGTATTGTAGTCAATAAGCATCCAAAGTATTTCTTGCATCTTTTTGACTACAACGTGAATATCATCAAATGAACTCAGATATTAGACCAGCACCCTATTCTTTACGGATTGACCCAGCGATAAGAGCTAGGCTTGAAGCCTTTGCTAAGGCTGGCAATCGCTCATTACATGCCGAAATTATGATGCGGCTAGAGGCTACCCTTGAGGAGTCCAAATTTGGGCTTTCCGAAAATATCAGTGGGTTAGGTGGTAGTGAGGGGTTGACGGCGGCGCAGCGGGCTGAAGTTATTGAGTTGATTCGTAGAGAGCTTGGGGGTGGATGATGCTTGAGGCATTGATTTATTTGTTTCGCAGGCACAAGTATAAATTTGTGCGCAAGTCGCTAGAAGGAACGAAGGTGTTTCCGTGTCAGCGGAGTAGCAAGCATTGGGAGTGCTTGTGATGCTGAGGGTGATAGGCGGCGTGTGAGGTTTTTATTGGGGCGTTAGGTCTTTGCTAAATGGGGGTGTCGTCATGCAATCTAATAGGCGTGGTTTCTGTTATATTTGCCTTAATAACATTGTTACAAGGTTTGTAACGGATGATATGTCCATATGCCAACGATGTATTACTGATTTAATAAAATTTGGAAAGATAAGCAAGTCAGGTGATTGGGGTGTTTTTACCGTAAAATCAATAATTGATGAGTATCAGTATGAGATAGTTGAATCAAACTATGAATATGAGATTGCAAAAGGGAGTTATTCGTTAGAAAGGTTGCCAGTTCCTCCGTTAGAGCCTGATCCTGACGATATTATGCGTCAAGTAAAATATGAAGTAAGGAAAAGCGAGGGATTCTTAAAAGGAATATATCGTTCATTATTTGACATGGAGTCTAGGGCTAATGATGAAGCTTCTATGTTTGATAGCAAGTTCGCTATAGCAAAATGCTCTTATGATAAAAAAATAAATATGTTTATTAAAGATCGTGAAATTTTCATAAATGAACGCGATGAGTTTATAAAAAATAGAGAAAATTATATTTCTGATAAGATGCTATGCTGGATTGAGTCTATAGTTTATGAAAAGATTGAGGCAAGAGAGTTGCTGTGCAAGAGAAGTGCAGAGAATGTGAATACGGGAGAGATTATATCTTTCGGTGTAGCATGGATAGCTAAATTACTGAGGGCATACCATTTTAGTCTTATCATGAGGGATGACTGTATTGTTGATAGGCTTCCAGAGGAAGAGCGCAAGAATCTTAATCAGTCTATTCTCAAGAGGGATGGTTATAAGTGCATGATTTGCGGAGAGACCTATAAGAACAGAGGGCTTGAGGTTCATCATATTATACATCTTGAGCATGGCGGAACGCACAGTCATGCCAATTTGGTGACATTATGCGTGGTATGCCATAACAAACAACATGATTACACTATAAGTAATAAGAATAATGTCAGGAAGGTTAGGCGCGGTGGAAGGTTTATTGCAGTTGATATTGAGACTACTGGGTTTTCAGCGTCCGATGAAATAATTGAGATTGCTGCTATTCTGTTTGAGGATAGTTATCCAAAAAGAAAATTTGGAGGATTGGTTTATACCGATAAACCAATACCTTATTATGCTTCAAAAGTGAATGGCATTACGAATAGCATGTTGATTGGAAAGCCATTGATGTCAGATGTGTTTCCGAGATTTATAGAATTTGTAGCTGATATTGATATTGTTGTCCACAATAAAAGTTTTGATGAAAGGTTTTTGAGGCGTTATGCTGATGAATATGGATTTGTCATGAATAACCGTTTTATTGATACTTTGGCTATTGCTCGCGATAAGCTTCCAAATTTAACAAGTTATAAGTTAGGGAACTTAGCTTTCTATTTTGGAATGGAGGGGGTTAATCTTCATCGTGCACATGATGATGCGCTAACGGCGGGGATAATTTATATAGAGCTTTTAAATATAAAAAAACGAAGAATAACAAAAAAATTGAAGGAGTAAGGTTATGCGTTACATGGTGGTGATTGAGCAAGGTGAAACCAGCTACGGCGCGTCTGTGCCAGATTTGCCCGGCTGCATCGCGGTGGGTGAGACTGAGGCGGAAGTGCTGGAGTTGATTCAAGAGGCTATTCAGTTTCATTTGGAAGATTTGGCGGAAGGTGGTGGGCGCTTGCCTGCCCTGGTTTCCAAGGGTGTGTTTGTGGAAGTGCCGTTGGCTGCTTGAGGTGGGGTTTTGGTGGGTATTGAATTGGGAGTCACTGATACCGCCAGCATTACCGTGCTGACGGCTCAGTGATAAAACCCCTGATGGGTTACGCGATCCATCAGGTGACGGCAAAGCAGCAACCGCCCGTGATTCCGGCTTGCGGTAACAAGCACGGCTCATGGTACGGGGCGGCGAAACCGTCATAAGAGGCCGATCAACTGATCGACCGACAGCGGTTTAATGATAACAGCACGAGGGTGTTTTTGTCATTGCGCCCATTTCGAGGGTTGGCGCGGGATGGTGGTGGGGAAAGGTTAGGCGCGGGGTTGATTGCCTTATTATGAGGCAGTGCTACACTGGGCAGGTGTTTCGATGCTTAGGTGGTGAGTGATGATTCAACAATACAATGCTTTGATCCAAACCGATGGGGAATGGTGGTACGGCTGGGTGGAGGAAATACCCGGTGTGAATGCCCAAGAGAAGTCAGAAGCTGCCCTGCTTGCGTCTTTGCGTGAGGTGCTGGTGGAGGCCATTGAGATGAACCGCGCTGATGCAAGGTCAGCCGCGAAAGCAGGATACCGCGAAGTCAGCCTTGCTGCATGAAGCGGCTGGATTTGTTGCGGCACTTGCTCCAGCACGGCCGCGAACTCAAGCGTGAAGGTAGCAATCATTCTTGGTGGTGGAATCCTGAATTAAATACCCGCTCTGCTGTTCCGCGCCATCGGGAGATTGTTGACCCGTTGGCGTGGAAGATTTGCCAAGATTTGGGGATACCACGGGTGTAATTTTTCTGGAGAATGCAAAAGCGCGTAGTGCGTGAAATTGCATCAAAACGGCTGATTAGTAATCAGTATAAAAATCTTTCTGAATCAAGCAAGTAAAGATAAGAAAAACCTATCGTTAGGAAAAGGAAAAACGGCGTTTAGGAAAAAAAGTGAACCGGATAGGAAATCCGGTTAGCCCTTGCCCTGCCCTTTCTTTTGTCACTATAACATTAGACGGTTTTATGTCAAAACAGGGCTAACGGTAATTAAGATTATTTGCTGGGGGTGTGGCTGGGAATGTTGCGGTCGTAGCGGTTGCGCATGGCTTCGGTTTTGTGACCGGCGATGTGTTTGCTATCACTATCTGAGATGCCCTTGGCTTTGATGAGGTGCAAGTTCCAGTAGATTTCCCCCAATTCGGTGGCTTCCATTTTCTGCTTGAGGGTTTGCATGTAGGTGTTCACGCCTTCGGTGGTGATGGCTTCGCCGTTGCGTTTGCAGATCAGGTATGGGTCACGCACGGTTTGTTTGTCGGTTTGGTGGAGTGCTTTGGCGGCGCGGACGGCTTCGCGCAGGCGTTCCGACCAGGTGATGATGTTGGAGCGGCTGCCTTTGGTGCGGCGGGTCTTGATGCCCTCTTCCGTGATGTCACTCAGGCGTATATCCAGCGTTTCACAGCCGCGTGTGGCTAACAGGTAGGTGAGTTCAAACAGTGCGGGTAGCCAGGGGCGGATGGTGGCGGCTATTTCGAGTTGGGTCTGGTATTCCGCGTCGGTGACGTAGCGGGATACGGGGGTTTCTTTGTATTTTTTGAAGCGGCTTAGGGGGTTGGCCTTTATGCCCAGGTCGGGGATGAAGTTGATTGCCCAGGTGATGGCGGTGCTGAGAAAGGTGGTTTCGCGGTTGACCATGACCACGCCCTTGCGTTCGCGGGATTGGTAGTCGTCGAGGCGTTTGGCGGCGATTTGGTGCAGTAGCGGTTGGTCGAGGGTGCGGACTTGCAGCGCGGCGAGGGTGCTGTCTTCGCCGTTGATCTTGAGGGGGTGCTGGAGGATGCGTTTGAGTATGTCGGCATTCTTTTGGCTTTTGGGGCTGAGGGTGATGAATTCGCGGGATTCCATGTAGCGCTCGACTATCCAGCCGAGGGTGTTGCGGGCGTGGGCGCTTTGCAGGCGCATGGATTCACGCGCCTTCAAGTAGGCGGCGTAGATGTCGTCGGGTGGGTCGCCTGCCCTGCCCAGGGCGATGGGTGGGCGGAGGAAGCCCCCCTTGTCGTAGGGGAGCACCTCCTTTTCCGCTGGGGTGAGGTGTGGGCGGTAGACGATGCGCCCGTTGGCTTCGTGGACGTAGCGGATGTTGTAGGCGGTTTTGAGGCGGCGGGGTCGGGTCATAGTTCTACCGTTTGGGGTGCGTCGTTGAGTTCG
Source organism: Thiothrix winogradskyi (assembly GCF_021650935.1). Taxonomy (NCBI): domain Bacteria; kingdom Pseudomonadati; phylum Pseudomonadota; class Gammaproteobacteria; order Thiotrichales; family Thiotrichaceae; genus Thiothrix; species Thiothrix winogradskyi. The sequence continues at coordinate 1,865,671 of NZ_CP091244.1, forward strand.
GTGTCGGTGTGGCGGTATTTGCGGTTGATTTTGAGCGCCGCTTCAAACGCGCCGATGGTGGTGATGGGTTTGCCATCGGGTCTTAGTAGGAACTTTACGCGCATCTTTTCTAGGTTGGCGATGACTTGGCGGCGGTTGTTGCCGCCTACGTGGGTTTTTAGCTCGTCGTAGTTGATTAGCATGGCGTTGCCTCCCCTGCTGCTTCCAATGTTTTAACTAGCTGCTTGGCATTATCCAAAGCGGCGCGGTATGCCATGCCCGTTGCAACGCCAGGCCATTCGATTTCCGTTTCCAGGTCGTCAAGGATGGCAATGGCTAAATCGGCAGCTTCAGTGAGTTTATCCAAATCAAGCATTGCGGTTGTGGTTTGTTTTTTCATGGTAATCTCCTTTTTAAAACGGGTAAAGCCCGGAGTATTTTAGCACTCTGGGCGGTGGTTGGGTTTAAATTGCTGGGGTTATATTCATTGCATTCCGGTTATTATGGCGAGTCCGACAAATACCCCAATGATGAAAAGTACGGGTTTCATTTTTCTATGCCCTGCTTTGGTTAAAGGGATAAGGTAATTTTGCCGACCGCGAATACAGCGATTAGCAAAGCTGCAATGATTTTATAGGTTTCCCAGTCTGGCACTAAGCCCACAACCGTGGCGATTGCGCCTCCTATTAATAAGCCGATCAGAATAATAATTTGTTCTGCGATATTCATTTTGTGTTTCCTTCCCCGCTTTCGCGGGGTGTCAGTTATAAAATAATACTTAAATAGTGATTAGGCAGCGTACTTAATACGGCGGCTTGGGTTAATTAGCCACTCAGGCTTGCCGCAACTGCTATCCGTGTACTCTGGATTCTTGGTTAAGACCTGCTCTCTTGCTAAGGCATCAAATACAAAAGCAAGGATTGTTCTGCGCTGTGGATTGCTCTTGCCAATTGAATGACCTTTTAAAGCCACCGCACACTGACCGTTATCTGTAACGCTGATCCGCTGAACTATGCCCTGATCAATGCCTTTCCAGATGATTTCCAGTGCCCGATTTTCCATGTCTGACTGGTCATTGTTCGGCTTTTGTTCGCCATGTTGAACCGTGTTGGGAACCATGTTGGTCTGACCGTGTTGAACCATGTCGACATGGTTGTCGTGACCGTGTTGAACCATGTCGACATGGTTGGCTACAGGGTCAGAAGGGGGGGGTTGTACGGCTTCGACACGGTTGTCGACACGGGTAGGTTCGGGCAGTGGCAGGGGGTAAATTGCCTCTGCTTTGCCCAGTGCAGGGGAGTGAATGCCCGTGCCGTCTTTGTGCTGATCAGCAGGGAGCTGTGCCACTGGCGCTTGCTTATTGTCGGTTTGCACGAAACCGATGGGGCGGGTTACAGGTGTGGGGTCGGGTTGTGGGGCAGGTGGCGCGTCAGTAACCACGGCGCTCATGACCGGGGCGCTAGTGTGTAGGGCAGGGGCTGATTGTTTGGCTTGTTGGGCTAGTGCTTGCATTTCGTCGCGCTCCTTTTTCAGTTCGTTGTAAATCCATGCGCCGTATTTTTCATAGTCGCTGTATTCCAACTGATGGGTTTTTGACAAACGGCTTAATTCAACTTTTGCCGCGCTTTTAATGTGATTCTGGGTTAATGGCAATGCGCCGCTATTAACCATGCTGGTGATGACTTTATAACAGTGTCTGCCAATTTCGTTATGACTCATAAAGGGCAGGGCAGGCGCTTGCTCTTGTTGCTTTTCCGCTTGTTGCTTTGCGGCGTGTTCCGCTTCGCGCTCCGCTTTGACGGCGTAATCAACTGGCAGCCCGATTGATTCATCATATTGTTGCTCAGCAACGGGAGAGGGTTTAATTGAATGGTTTGATGTCGCGTCTAATTGTTCACGAATGCTCAATATTTCTTTGCCGTTAAAACGGATGGTCATTTCAAGCACGATAGTTGCAAGCAAGTAGATAACAAAACCGCTCCAGACGTTGATTTTTTCAGTGACGCCGAATAAACCTAGGATTTGCCCGATGATTTGAATAATCCAACTGGCTTCCGCTGTTTCCGTGCCGTCAGTGTTTTTGGCGTTGGACTCCCCAGAGGAGCGTGACTTGGTGGCGGCATCGTATTTATTCTTAGCGTTGATCTTTTCATTGTAAGAGGCCTTCAGCTCTTCGACTTGCGTCTTGTAGTGTGAATAGCTTTTCCAGCCTTTGGAAATGACCGCAGCAACCGTACTGCCGGATGGCTGACCATCGGCTTTCATAGCAGGGGATTGGAGCAGGGCATTTACCTTGGCGTCACGCTCTTTTTCAAGTGCGGCAACATCGAACGCGGCGGCATACGCGAATTCACGCGCTTGAGCATCCGCCTGCTTAATGTTCTCCAGGCTGGTGTTGAACAGACTGCTGTTCGCCATCTTTTCTTCGGTCGCCCCTTGTTCCGAGTGCATGTGTGTCCCAACCCCGGTAATGATTGAAAACGCCACAAAAGTCATGAAGAACTTATTCGAGTGTCCTTTTTTGGCTGCCATGAGTTTGGTGAACTCATAAGTGGCAACAAAGAACAGCCCCAAGACCGCCGCGAAGATTGCGGGGATGTCAAAGCGCGTGAAGCCATGCGTTGGCAGGGATGTCCAATACCATGCTGAAAACCCGAAAGCGGATATTGTCGCGAGTTTCATTAGTAGTTGATGATGCGACAGGTCTTCGAGTAGAATCTGACGCGGAGTTTTTTCTTGAATAGTCATTTAGTTAGCTCCGTAGCTGGTTGTATTTCGCAATTATCTTTGTGACGTAGTTGCGGGTTTCAGGGTAGGGCGGGATGCCGTTGAATCGTTTCACGGCTCCCGGCCCTGCGTTGTAAGCAGCCAGTGCCAGTTCTACCTTGCCGAATTGTTGGAGCATTTCGGCAAGGTAGGCTGTCCCTAATGTGACGCTGGTTGCTGGATCAAATAAGTCTGGGTTTTTGATGCCCAAACGCTTAGCGACTTCCAAGCCAGTCGATGGCTTTAGCTGCATCAGCCCGTGGGCTTTGCCGCTGCTTGCATTCGGGTTGAATGAACTCTCTTTCCACATCACCGCCTGAATCAGCAGGGGGTCAACCCCGTGTTTTTCCGCCGCTGCATTGATCAGGTGTTTGTATGCCATTGCTCCTATCTTTCGCTGTTGCTTGTCCCGCACTTCATAATGGACGTGGGGTCCAGTAGAGCGCCCGGTATTGCCAACGTAGCCGACAATATCCCCCGCCTTTACTTGCTTGCCTGCTTTTATCCCCTGTGCGTAGGCGCTCAGGTGACACATGCGGGTTTCTTGCGTGCCGTGGTCGATAAAGAGGGCGTACCCACACGCCCCGCGTGCGGCTGCTAGTGTTACCGTGCCGTCGCCCGTTGCTTTCAGTGGCGTGCCGTTGGGTGCGGCGATGTCCACGCCAGCGTGCCAAGCACGAACCTTGGTGACGGGGTGGGTGCGCCAGCCAATGCCGCTGGTGATGCGCCCTTCGACGGGGTATCCACTGACAATGCTGCGAGATTGCAACGTGCTTGGCGGTGGTGCGGTCGGGCTGTTTTTGGGTAGCGCATTGCTAACCAGTGCTGCCGCACAGCTCCAGCACATCAGCAAGATGAACATGGTTTGCTTGCTGCTGGCGACGTAGCCGACCGCTTGGCGTTTTACTGGCTTGTCTAGCCATGACGCTGGGGGTATCTCCTCGGTGACGATGGTGGTGACGATGGCGGGTTGCTGCTTGGCTTCCCGCCGTTTGGCTGCTAGGCGTTTATCAGCAGCCAGCTTGGCTAGGCGGATTTGCATCCGTACAACGTCAATGTTGCCGTTGTTGAGTGCATCAATCGCGTTAGCCGTGTGGAGCTGATACTGCTGTCTCATTTCAGCTCCAGCGCCGTGCGTGGTTAGTGACCCATGCCGCCAGGGCAGGGCAGAGGATTAACGCCAACAGCCATTGCGCAGTGATGTTGCCGTTCACGCCGTCCATGATGGCAGCAATCAGGCTTAGGCTGATAATCAGAGGGAGCCAGCGTTGCAGCCAGCCGCCAATGGCGTGCAGCGCGGCGACTAGTGCAGCCCGACGTTGCGAATGTGCATCATCAATGTGGTATTGCCCGGAGTGTGTTGTTAACATTGCTGTGTCTCCTGACCCGCTTCCGTCGCCAAAACATCGGCGGGTCTGTTGATGGAAGCCCCTCCCTGAGGGGCTTTTTTTATGCCTTGAGTTCTAAGCTGTAGTCGCGGCAACGGTCTTTGAGGTATTCGATGGGGTTGCCACCGAAGGTGTTGACGTATTCGCAGAGGCTGTTGAGTAGCTCGAATTCGGGGTCGGACTGATCGCACACCGTTGATTCAAGCGCATCGTCCAGCTCCATGCGCAACTCGGCGGCTTCCTCCTTTTTGATGATGAGTTGCTCTTCGTAATGCTTGCGGCTGGCGGTCATCTCTTCGAGCTGTTGCTCCAGTTTGCTGCGGGCGTTGCAAAGCGCTGTCATTTCAAGCGCCATGTTGCTGATGATGGCTTGCAGTTCTTCGCGGGTCATTTCGGTTAAATTCATGTTATTGCTCCTGTTTTAAAAAGTTGCCATGTTGAAAAGGGATTAAGATTGAGATTGTTTCCATGTCCGCAGGGTGTTGCGGTTGATGCCGAGTGAGATGGCGGCTTTGAATTGGTTGCCGTCGTGGGTGGCGATGGCGGTTTCTGCCATTTCGCCGTAGACGGCTTTTTGCACGTCGTACCAGATTCTGCTGCGACGTGCGTCTTCTGTGCCTTCCATTGGCAGGGTGGCGAGTTCGTCTTGCACGGCGATGCGGACGGCGCGGAGTAGGGCTTGTAGGGATTCTTGGTTCATGTGTCTTCCTTCGTTGTTGCGTTTGTCGGTTGGTTTGGTAACTGCCTTGTTTTGAGGCAGTTGGGATATATTAGGTATAACTAAGTTTATGCGTCAAGTGAAATAATTAGTTAAACCTAATATTTTTTAGGTGCGGCTTGATTTGTGCGCAAAGCGAACAGGAAACGAACAGGCGGGCGGGCATTCCCTTCGGCTACGCTCAGGGAGCGGGTGGGGTGGGCGTAAAAAAACCCGCGTGGGCGGGGTGGTGGAGCGGGGAAGCGGGCGTTATTTGCCGGAGAGGAGTTTTTTGTATTCGCTGTGCGTGCCTATCCATAGCCACAGGTAGTTGCCGCCGCCTTGGTAACGCGCTAATGCGCGGTAGTCTTGGCTGACCCGTGCCGCCCAATAGGGTGTGCCGGTTTTGGGTTGGAAGCGGAGGGAATGGTGGTGTGGGTCGGCTTTGAGTAGCTGGTATTGTTTTTTGGCAAGCTGTTGGATGGCTTCTGGCAAGGCGTTGTAGTGCCGCCAGAAGCCGGGTGGGGCGTAATGGGTTAGATCGGCTGGCATTGGCCCGACTCATACGCTTGGATGTCGGCGGCAAAGAGTGCATCCAGCTTGCCGCTTTCGGCGTCGGCTTGGATTTGCTTATCCCATGCGTCGTCTAGGGTTTTTTGGTGTTTAAGGTTGAGGAATTCCATGAAGTCGAGAACTTCACGCGCTATGTCTTCGGGTAGCAGTCGCGCCCGGTCTGCCAGAATTTCTGCTGTTGTCATCATGCCCATATCGTTTCTCCCGTAACTCACTGGGGGTAGTATAGCAACTGCCTCTTTATGAGTCAGTAGGTGGGCAATATTGGGGCGGCGCTTCCCAATTTGGTATGCTTGGCGCTTCAGTGATTCTCTTCTGGAAAAACCCACGATGGCTCTTGATCGAAAAACAGAATACGCACAGCTACGCCTTGGCTTTGTAGAGCGATGTATAGTTGAACGAACGTATCTAGCCCGTGGGTTACGTCGACTTGGTAAAGAGCTTCGTTCAGCATGGTACAATTTTTGGCATTACACTGTTGTAATGCACTTTTTACCGTTCGTGCGATGTTTTGCAATCTCAATATATCTGCTGGTTGCCCAGCGGTTGCGGCTTCCACTGCCATCAAAAGATGCGTGGGGCGTAGATTATTTGCCATAAGGCTTCTCCCTGGTTGTGGTGTTACTTTTTCCCCATGACCTTGCTCAATTCTTCCCAGGCTATTTTGTTTTGCTGTTTCTGAGCTTCAAGAGTCTGCACGATTTCGGTTTTTTGCTTATCCGTTAGCCCTCGGAATAGCTCTAGCAGCGCTATCTCTTGTGGTGACGACGGTGATTCGTCATTGCTTGCCTGATCGGGCGGGGAGGGGTGTTCAAGTGGTGCTAGGTTGCCGCCATCCCTTCCGGTAAGTAGCCATTCTGGGGATACGCCCAATACGCGAGATAGGCGCATTAGATTTTCACCCTCAATGCTTTTTATTTTTCCACTTTCCCAGTCAGAAACGGTTGGGGCGGACACACCAACGCGCCGCGAAATCTCTATTTTCTTTAGATTGGCGGCGATTCGTGCTTTTTTTATTCGATCTGCGATTCTTTCCATTAGGCAATCCTAACAGTATAAATTTTAGTTGTGCCTTGACTTTTAAACTTAGGTGTAACTAATATTAGGAATGGAAGCACAACAGGTCATCGAAAAATTAGGCGGAACGATTGCGGCAGCACGAATTCTTGGTGTCAAGCCGCCATCCGTAAGCGAATGGAAGAAGAATAATTCCATTCCAGCGTTGCGTATCTTTCAGTTGCGCGTCTTGCGCCCCGATCTGTTCAGTCCTAGCACTACTAGCGGTACGCCTGCTTTGGTGCAAGCGCCAGCGGTTGACGATCAGCGGTCTTTGGTGGCTGATGGTCGGGCGGCGGAAGAGGTGAGGGCATGACTGCTACACCACCATGCTGGTCGTTTGAGTGCTTTGTGTTTGTGCTGTTGGTGCTGGGGTTTCTGGCAGTGACGGCGGTTGTGGGTTTGATAGTCGTGGGTTTGCTGCGACTGTGGGATGGGATTTGATGGACAGGAAGACCGCAATGAATGAAGTTCTTAATCGTGGGTTGGGCGTGGAATATTCCGCATCGAAGCATGAAAAAGAGCGTGAAGATTTTTTGTTGGCGGGTCGCCTGCTGGAACAAGCCAGCAGACAGTTTCCTAAGGATTTAGCGGCTGATGCGCAGCAAATTGCTAAGGCTGTGGTTGCGCTTCGGAGCGGTCTTGAGCAACAGCATCAAGAATCACGCGGTAAACAGTCGCAATATTTTGTGCTTGTTCCAGTGACTTTGCTGAATCAGTCGTCTGGAGAGGATGGGAGTTGCCCAGAAGGGCAATGAGGATGTCGGCAGCAATCTGCTTGTCGGTGTTGGTAGGCATAGCGTTTCCTTTCGGTTGGGGTTGTTGAAGTAAGAACCGCCATTCTAGCCGAAAAAATCCTGTAGCTGGGCAGGGGAATAAAGCCAGCGGGAACACTCACCCCAAGTAGAGGGCGACTTCCGACATTAGCCCGCCGGAAGCAGACGTTAAGGGAGATGTGCAGGATGCTGCACCGTCCAGCCGGAATCCCTTGTTGGTACATGATGTTTTGATGGACTTCCCTGACCTCTGGGAATAAGCCCGACACTCACCCCAGCGGATACGCAAATAACGGGGGAGTCCTTCAAAGCAGAATGCTGATAAGTGCCAGAGTTTTAATCCCTTTTGAGCAGGGTGTAACGCTGGGTTTTTGATAGGCAAAAAAAATCCCACTCAAACGGTATTGCAAGTACCTCGTGGGATTGGAAATATCTACATGCAAAGTATACAACAAAACGACCTGAAACCCAATCAAATCAACGCATCCAGCCCGATAAGCGGCGGTGATTGTCAGCCGAAAGGCTACCGTTTGGCGCATATGCAGTTGACCACCAAGCGGGTTGATTGCAACGGCGTGACCGCCACCTATGTGAAACCGACCCTGTGCTTGATCATCAATGGCGAGATTCGCCGCGTGAGCGATTGGGCGGCACTGCACGGCGTTAATGCGCATACGTTGCGGAGCAGGGCAGAGCGCGGCTTTCCGCTGGATGAGTTGTTTGTGCCGCCCCACCAGCGCCCCACCAAAGTTAACCCCAAAGCGCAAGCCAAGCGTGACCAAGCCGCCGCCGAACAAGCTAAGCGCGACACTGAGCGCCGCCGGTTTTCGCGGCTGTTGGATCGGATGTTTGCGCCTTGTGTGCGGGGTGGGGTATGACCGTTATTTTCAAGGGTCGCAATCAGCCAATGTCGGTGGTGAGTAGCCATTACAAGCCGTTTTTCATGGCTAAGGTTATGGCGGAGCAGGATGCGCTTCCTCGGAATAAGGAAGAGATTAAGCATCAGCGTGATCGTCGTATGCAGGCATTAGCAGCGGATAGTGTGGATAGTTATATTAATGACCTGTTGTCATTGCCCGTGATTGATAAGGAGGCGGTAATTGGCGCTTCAATTCGTCTAGGGTGGCGTATCCGCAAATTCAATCAAAATACCAAGCATGACGTGGTTGTTCGGTGCCAAGAGTATGTCGATCGACTGGCGGATCTGGAGACCCGCAACCCAGCTATCAGTAGAGCTGAGCTTAAGGTAACGGCTCGGAAGTGGCTAGGAGAGTGTTATGATATTCGCTGAGGCTCGCTCGCTAAAAAATGACGGCTTGGATGCGTTAATCAAGACGTGTGAGTTAAAGCCATTGGTCTTCAGGCCGATTGTTTCGAGTGGCTCGCGTTGCGGGCATGACAAGGAATCCCCGCGTTTCCAGCTCATTGAAGACTATGCGCAAAAGCATGATACAGAGCGTGACATTTATGGTCACAAGTGGCGGCCCGCGATTCTGCATAGGATTATGGGTGATTTGAAGGAGTTTTATAGCAACCCTGAAAAGCATCCGTCGATGTGTTTTCATTTGGTGAGAAACGTGGTGAAGGCGCGTGGCGCTAATCTGCGTTTGATCAAGTCACAATTCCGCGAGGGGATGACGCGCTATCTGGCTGTTTGCCTGCGGTTTCTCGATCTCAATACCATGCTGATTGGTACGTATGATCGGTTCTTTAAGTTTCATAACTTCACTATCGACTACTTGGCACAACAAGCGGGTATTAGCGTGACTCAAGCCGAGAGGGCGCACCAGTTCTGGAAGCAGAAGGGCGTGTTGGTTTCGGAGGGCAATGGCGATGATAAGGTTTGCGTGGATAATGGCGATGGTACGTTCTCTGGGCGTGCGTCTCCAAAGCGAATCTCGGCGCATATCTTTAGCTACTTTGGTCTGAAGGATGCCTTGCGAGATCAGCGCCAGAAGGCTTCTGAGCGTCTTTCCAAGAAGAAGGAAGAGGCTGCCAATGAGTTGTCTTCCCAGGAAGAGGCTGCTAGGCGTATGCGCCATGAAAAGCTGATGCGTGATATTTCTGAGGTTGTAACAGGCAAGGCTATTGATGCCAGTAGCCTGCCTAAGAAGGGCGACTTTCGTTCATTGATCAATGATCTGTAGCCTAAGTTGGCTTATCACAGGATAGTTGCGCCCGAATTCCACGTAACTGCCAGTCAAGCAGGCGAACGAGCCATATTTTTATACATTCCTCCTCCTTATACCCGCCGATGCGGGTATTTTTTTGCCTATAGAGATGACCGCCGGTTGTTATCCACAGTGACATTAAATTATCTGCGGGGCTTGATCAGGCGTTGTGAGGGTGATGCATTGGGTCGGGTATGTCGGTGTAGTTACCCACAGGTGTTTAATGGTTTTCTGCTGGTATAAGGTAGGTTTTCCTGTTGCATCTTAATCACTCTTTCTTTTCATTAAGAAAAGAGCGTTACACGCTAGTTTGTATAAGACGGCTATCGCCGAGGCGAAGCAGTGCTTCGCGGAAGAATGGGGTTTTGCAGGCGCGGAGTGAGGGGATTGGGCTTGGAAGGGTTTGAAGCTCGCGACTGGACTTGGGTGGTTGGTGAGTGTGAAGAGAAGAGGGAGGAAGATCGGGAGGGGAATAGAGGTTTGTCGATGGGTGATAAATTTTGTTGTTGCAGGATGTCACAGAAATCAGTACAGTTTAGGCATTGTCGCCAGAGGTGGCAGTTAGCAAGATTCTTAAGCCCGGTTGGTTTGTTCCAGTCCGGGCTTTTTTGTGGGCGTTTGATTAATATTCAAATAAATTCAAACGTTTAGTGGCGTGGTTTCGGCGGGGGTTTGGTTATGCCGCGTGGTGGGGCGCGTAGTGGCGCTGGTCGTCCTAAAGGGACTGTGGATGAGAAAAAGAAGCAGGTTAGGGATATTGCCGCCACTCATAGCACGTCAATGATTAACATCCTTGTGAAGCTTGCGCAAAACCCGAAGAAACCGGACAACATTCGGATATTGGCTATCCGTGAGGTGCTTGATAGGGGCTTGGGTAAGCCTCGGCAGGAAATTGATGCGACGGTGAGCAAGGGTCATGAGGAATGGCTTGAGCTGATGGAAAACCTTGGAGCGAGTGAATAGCGTGTTTGAGAGTGAGATGGGGTTGCGAAAGAGATTGTCGAGTGACTTTTTCTTGTTTGCGTCCCATTGCCTGAAGATTCGCACCAAGAGCGGGGCGATTAAGCCGTTGGTGATGAATCAGGCGCAGCGGTATTTGCATGATCGGTTGGAAGAGCAGTTGCGACGTACTAATAAGGTGCGGGCGTTGGTGCTGAAAGGTCGGCAGCAGGGGGTTTCTACTTACACTGAGGCGCGTTATTACTGGCGGGTGATTCACCGCAAGGGTGTGCGGGCGTTCATTTTGACCCATGAGCAGGAGGCGACGAACAATCTGTTCGATATGGTTTCCCGCTATCACGAGAATAATCTGGAAATGGTTAAGCCTTCTACTGAGGCGAGCAATGCTAGGGAGTTGATCTTTGGCAGGCTGGATTCTGGGTATAAGGTTGGCACGGCTGGGAATAAGGGCGTGGGGCGTTCGAGTACGATTCAGTTCTTTCATGGTTCCGAGGTGGCGTTCTGGCCCCATGCGGATGAACACGCAAAGGGGATTATGCAGGCGATACCGGATCAGGATGGGACTGAGGTGGTATTGGAGTCGACTGCCAATGGGCTGGGGAATTACTTTTACCAGCAGTGTATGGCGGCGCAGGCGGGGGAGACGGATTACCAACTGGTGTTTATCCCGTGGTTTTGGCAGCCGGAGTATTTCAGTGCGGTTGAGGTTGGGTTTAAGCGCTCTGAGGATGAAGAGGAATTGGTTAGGCTGCATGGGCTGAATGATGGTCAGTTGGTGTGGCGACGTAAGAAGATTGCGGAATTGTCGGTGGGTGGGGCGGATGGTACGCATTCTTTCCGGCAAGAATACCCGTGTACGGTGACTGAGGCGTTCCAGGTCTCGGATAGTAAGAGTTTGATTAAGGCGGTGCATGTGATGGCAGCGCGTGCCGGTGATTATCGGGATGTGTCTGCACCGTTGGTGATGGGGGTTGACCCTGCACGTTTTGGGAAGGATTCGACGGCGTTTGTGTTGCGCCGTGGTCGGGAAATTGTGGCGACTGAGAAGTTTCAGCGTCTGGATACGATGGAGGTCGTGGGCAGGATGTTGGATTGGGTCAGGTTGCATAAGCCGAATAAGGTGTTCGTTGATGTGGGCGGTTTGGGTGCTGGCGTGGTTGATCGGGCGCGGGAGCTGGGGTTTGATGATCTGGTGACGGGGATTCAGTTCGGGCAGCGGGCGGGCAATGCGGTGTCGTACTCGAATAAGCGTGCGGAGATGTGGGGTCTGCTGAATGAGTGGTTGCAGGATGCGCCGGTGAATATTCCCGATAGTGATGAGTTGCATGGTGATTTGACTGCGCCTGAGTATGGCTATGACAGCAATGGACGTTTGAAGCTGGAGGATAAGGATGCGTTGCAGCAGCGCTTGGGGCGTTCGCCTGATTTGGGGGATGCACTGGCGTTGACGTTTGCGTTTCCAGTGGCACGGGATGAGGTTAGGCGCGGTGCGTCGGTTGGCTCTAGTGCTGTGAGGGCTGCATGGGCGTGATGGATGCGCGTAAGGCTGATAGCGCTTCAGTGGATCAAGTTGATGATGCACTGTTGGAGTCTGGGCAGTCGGTTAAGGTGTTGTCGGATCTGGCGGCGCATGTGCGCAAGTGTTATCGCGAGGCGAAAGAGGCTAAGCGGTTGGTGGAAGAGCAGATGCTGGATAACTTGCGCCAGCGTCGTGGGGAATATCCACCGGATAAGCTGGCGGCGATTCAGAAGCAAGGATTGTCTGAGCTGTTTTTGAAGCTGACGGATAGTAAGTGCCGTGGGGCTGAAAGCTGGATTCGGGATGTGTTGTTGCCCGCCGGGGATAAGCCGTGGACGATGGATGCTACGCCGTTGCCGGATTTGCCTAAGGAATTGCAGGTGATGGTGGCGATGGAGGCGTTTCAGCAGGGCATGGGGCAAGAGGATGCTGACGAGCTGCGTGAGGCGGTGATTACCAAGTTGCATGAGGATGCGGATGAACGTGCTTCCAATATGGAGCGCTTGTGTGAAGACCAGCAGGTTGAGGGCGGGTTTCGGAATGCGTTGAGTGCGATTATTTCGGATGTGGTGACGCTGAAAGCTGGAATCATGAAAGCACCGGTGTTGCGTAATGAGAAGCACCTGAAGTGGGGTCGGGATTTTAAGCCGGTGATGGATGAGCGGGTGACGATGTGCTTTGAGCGGATTTCACCGTTTGATCTTTACCCTGCACCGGGGGCTACGGACTGCCAGCGAGCGGCGTTTGTGATTGAGCATCACCATTTGCAGCCGGGGGATTTGGAGTTGTTGCTGGGCGTGGCGGGGTTTGATGACGCGGCACTGAAGGCGGTGATGGAAGAGTTCGATGGGAATGGGGCTGGCTGTAAGTGGTTGGATGTGTCGGATGATGTGTCGGATTTGCAGAAGTCGGAATTTGAGAGTGGCACGACACTGGCTAACCCGTCGAGTGAGATTGATGCGTTGCAGTTCTTTGGGCAGGTGAAAGGGCAGTGGCTGAAGGATTGGGGTTGGTCGGGTGAGGTTGCACCAGACCGCTGGCATGAGGCGGAAGTGTGGCTGATCGGGGAACACGTGATCAAGGCGAAGGTGAATGAGCATCCGTTGGGGTTGCGACCTTATTATCATACTGGGGCGGTGAAGATTAATGATCAGTTTTGGCATCAGTCGATTCCTGAGTTGATGACGGATTGTCAGGATATTAGCAATGCGTCGGCACGTAACCTTGTGAATAACATGGGGATGGCGTCGGGACCGCAAGTGGCGATTGATGATGGGCGCGTCAGGAAAGAAGATCAGAACGATCTGATGTACCCGTGGAAGATTTGGCACTTTAAGCCGAATGAGCATGGTAGCAACTCGAACCCTATTCAGTTTTTTCAGCCTCAGTCGAACTCGAATGAGTTGATTGGGGTGTTGCAGCATTTTAAGAATTTGGCGGATGAGTTGACGGGTGTGCCTGCTTATACCCAAGGCGTGGGGAATGCTAGTGGGGCGGGGCGTACTGCGTCGGGTTTGTCGATGTTGATGGGTGCGGCGGCTAAGGGTATTCGGTCGATGATTTATAACATTGACATCGACATTATTGAGCCGGTTTTGTATGCGCAGTTTGTGTGGAATATGTTGTATCACGATGATGATTCCGTGAAGGGTGATATTACGATTAAGCCGCGTGGTGCTGCTGCACTGGTGGTGAAGGAGCAGTTGCAGGTTAGGCGTGGTGAGTTCTTGGCTTCAACGGCTAACCCGGTTGATCTGGAGATTATCGGGGTTGAGGGCAGGGCGGAGTTGTTGCGCGAGATGGTGAAGGGCATGGATATGCCGCAAGACCGGATTGTGCCTAGCCGTCAGGAGATGCAGCAGCGGATGGCGGCGAAGAATCAGCCGCCACCACAGCAAGTTCCCCAGCAAGCACCGATGATGCCACCACAGGGCGGGCAGGGCGTGCCTGAGTTAATGCCGGATGGTTCGCCGATGGGCGGTCAAGATGCGAGGTTGTTCTGATATGAAGTTTGGTCGTGGGTGTGTGGGTTCTTCGCCTGCACGTAAGGTTTTGTCACCCGGTATGCCGTTGAACTTGTTGTTTGATGAGAGTACGCGGGTGTTGACGTTATCGCTGGATGGCTTGCCAGCATTGAAGGCTGAGATTCCTGACCTTGGTGGCGGCGGCGCTGGCAAGGATGGGAAGGATGGTATCAATGGGAAAGATGGCAAGGACGGCGTTAACGGTACGAATGGGACTAATGGTGTCAATGGCACTAACGGTACGAACGGGGTTGATGGTAAGGACGGTCAGGGCGTGCCAACGGGTGGCGCTATCGGTCAAGTGCTGGTTAAGACTGGTGCGGCTGACTTTGCCACTGGCTGGCAGGATGCGCCGTCTGGGTCTGGGGACTTTGACCCTAACGACAATGCCGACCTTAACAACCTCTTTGCAAGGATTGCAGCGCATCCAAACGCGGTTGTTGTAAGCGATCTGGCGGGGAATCCCATCGGTTACTTGATTCCAGCAACAGGCGCACCGACAACACCAACATTTACAGCATTGCCAGCAATCGCTGCGCCTAGTGCAATGCTTGCATCTGCTACAGCGGCGCTTACTGCAGCTGGCGGCGCAACTTCTGACGGCAACCCCGTCACTTATTTATGGACATACCCACAGGTAAACGGCTCTATGACAACTAGCACAAACAATCCACTCAACTGGACTGCCCCATCTACTCCCGGCACTTACACGGTATCGTTGCAAGCGGTTGCGTCGGATGGTGTAACCAAGTCGACTGTTGTAACGCACGATATTGTGGTGAGTGCGGCAGTGATTACGTTCACGTCGCCGCCTACAATCTCAGGCGCTGACAACATTGTTGCAGGCACTACAGGTAACTACTCTGGAGCTGGCGCGGCTGCTTCTGACGGCAACCCAGTTACATACGAGTGGATATTGCCAGATGGCTCAACCAGCACAACCAACCCGCTGGCTTATACCGCCCCGACTACCCCGGGCGATTACACTCTCACTGTTCGCGCTGTTGCGTCTGATGGTACTAAGTCTGCCCCTGTTACCAAGACAATTACTGTTGATGCAGTCACATTTACTGCGCAACCCACTATTAATGGTGACACAACCGCCACAGTAAATGGCACTGTTGTCTTGACCGCATCAGGCGGCGTGGCTTCCGATGGCAACCCGGTCACTTACGAGTGGACACACTAAGGGGGTAGGGATGGCTACTAGCACACTTAACCCTTTGTCTTGGGTGGCTCCTGCCACTCCCGGCACTTACACGGTATCGCTGCAAGCCGTGGCTTCAGACGGGGTGACTAAATCAAATGTCGTTACTCACGATATTGTGGTGAGTGCGGCGATGTATTTCAGTGACGGCTTTGGGGTTGACACTCAGGCGTTGCCAGTCGGTACGGGTGACATAACAGTGGATGATGGCTTTGGGGTTTCGTCTTTCGATGCTTTAAATCCGGGTGTTGGTACAACTGAATTTGATGATGGCTTCGGCGTTCCGCTGTTTTCTATCTAGGGAGTTTTACAAATGGTTTCATTGGTGCATGAAAATCGCTTACTGGGCGATATGGAAAAAGATACGGGGCTTGGTAAATACAAAATCAAGCTGTCTGGTGACGCTGGTAATTTACTGAGTCGTGGTACTGACGGCGGGCTTCTGGCTGTTGGTGTGCATAGCGTGGTCTTATCGGACTATGCCGATTATTTGGCAATAGACCCAAAAGACCCTAATGCGTTGTATACATGGGCATCACCCAGCGCGGGGATGGCGGTTGGAAGTCTTGTCGTGTCAGGTGGTGTTGCTCCGCCTCCCCCGCCCCCTAGCTTAACAAGCCTAAATCCCGACAACTTTACGGCATCAACAACTTACAGTGGAGGTCAGCCCGGACTGTTAGCTGATGGAGACCTCTTATCGGGTTGGGGGACTGATAATGTTACATGGCCACAATGGGTGGCTGTCGACGCTGAGGCTATTGTGCAGGTATCGGCATATAAAATCTCTCGCGCTGATTACATGCCTGGGGGCTGGGGCGATCCTAAATGGTCGCCTAGACGGTGGGAGTTGCAGGGCAATGATGTAAGTGCTGCCCCAGGGTCTCCGTGGCAAACAGTTGATACCCGCCTGATTCCAGCACCGATTACGACAGCAAATAGCCCGCAGGTGTATACGTTAACCGCACCGGCATCCTTCCGCTATTGGAGATTGCTGATTTCGGAAGGGTTTGACCCGGCGACAACATGGGTCAACATCACTGAATTTGAATTGATTTAATTATTCGAGGATTTGTATATGGCTACTATTCGCACGGTTATCGCTCCTACCGACCTACACACTGACCACTTTGAAACTGTCAGTAGCAAGGTTGTACTGAAAGGCACGCTGATTAACCCGTTTTTTAAAGATGTGACGCTGGATAACACGACCGACCCTGCGAATCCGGTCTATGTATTTACCGCCCATGACGGTACGACTAAGAGCGTTCCGGCGGGTGTGAATGACGTTCACGTCACAGATGCAGGCACGACTTTTGATGCGGCTACCTCGGTGCTGACGCTTGGTTTCACGAGCGGCGGCGCACCAGTCACCATCAATTTGCTGGAGCTTAGCAAAACCAGCACTCAAGACAGCACGTCAATTGCATTCACGGGCGATGGTCAGGCGGCTAACAAGCTGTCAGCAACGGTCATTGTTAAAGCAGCGGGCGGTATCTTGTCTGGTGCGGATGGCTTGGAACTTGACCCTGCAAACGTCAATGACATTACGCACGATGTGGTGCTGACGGATTTAGCGGGTAATTTCCTGATCTCTGGCGGCTCTCTGCCAACTGCTTAATGACTGAGGGTCTGGCATGACTACTACAAAGCAAGTTCTTGCGCCGGGTGATCTGGGCAGCGGTCATGCTATTGACCTGCTGAACCAAAAAGCCATCGTCCCATCGGCGGACGTTTGGCGCAAACAGTCGGACAACACGCAAGCAGGCGCGGACAGCGACAACATTCAGCACGCTGGTAACGTTGCAGTAAAACAAAACCTTGCTGCACGTACCAAGACGCTGGCAACGGTTGCGCAATTGGACGCGACGAATACTTCAAACATTCGCCTGACCAGTGCGGGCGTGATTGAGGGCATTACTGGCGGGGAAGATGGAAAACTGTTGGTGCTGACAAATGTCAGTGCTGGTGAGATTACCCTGACCAATGGTAGCACTTCAGCCACGGCTGAGACCGCTATCAAGATCGGCGATTCGTTCAACTTCGTGATGGCTCCAAATGCCAGCGTGACATTGAACTATGACCCGGTAGACCAATGCTGGCGCTCTGTCAGCCAAACTGTGTTGGGGTTTGCGCCTGAGTATTTTGAGGCTATTAACAACGTAGCGCAGACTGGGGTGGTGACGAATACTAACGTGGTGTTCCAGTCGCAACAGGGGACAAGCGGTAATTCCATCACTGCACCGACTACCAGCAGTTTTCTGCTGAAGGCGGGGCGTAAGTACAAGCTGACGGGTGTTATTGGGCAAGCGACAATACCGACAAATGGATTCGCTGCTTTTCGTTGGCATAACGGTACTGCGTATTTCGGCGGCATGGGACAGCTTGTGCAGGTGGCTACTCGCCCCGGCACTTGTGTCTGTGAGGCATTTATCGCGCCGCTGGTGGATACGACGGTTCAGCTTCGGTGCTTGAGCGCATCCGGGTCTACAGGTATTGACGCGAATGCAGCTTATGCACGGATTGAAGTGGTTGAAGGGCTTGCGCCTGCCAGTAACATCAAGCTGTTGAGCCGGGTGCATTTTGGCAGTCAGTTAGACCCGAATGTGGTTTCACCTGCGGGTGATGCGATTGAAGGCGAGACTTTCTTTCAGACGGTGGATGGCACGAAGACGGGCAGCAAGTTGGCAGTGTGGAAATACGATGGCACGACTTGGCATCGGATGACTCAGTTCAGCTTAGTGGGTACAAGCTCAACGGCTGACGGTATCCGCACGTATTACCCGTCTGTGGTGGCGTTGCAAAGCAAGTGGACTGTTGCATTCAATGCCGCGTCTATTGCTGCTAATGGCTTTACTGCCGTGGGTGGGGCAACGGTTGCGGATTATGGCAGTGCTTACGGTAGCCCTGCACAGCGGATGTTGGCACTCGATGCAACACGACCAACGGTAACAACATCAGCTAACACACTGCGTTCATTGCCCACTAGTTATATTCGGCACGAGATTGCAGTCAAGCCGACGACTGCAAACCATTACATGCTGCAACTGCTTACTGGTGGTGGTTGGCGGGAAGTGACGGCTGAGGTTTGGTTGTGTAACCCAACAACGGACGCTCCTGAAAAGCGGCTATACGGTCAAGCAGCTACCAACCCTGGCGATACGAATGGGGCTGGCTGCGGGTCATTGTGCAAAGCACCGGACAACGCCACGGCTTATGAAGATTGGTATCGTCAATGGGTAGGTTGGGAATTGCCACTGTCTGTTATCACGGCTTACAAGACGGCAAGCGACACGATCAAGCTTGCGATTCGCCCCAGTGGGGACAATGCTAGTAATACGTCTATCTTTGTTTGTGGTTATGCAATGCTCGAATCTGCGCACAGCATGATCCACATGCCAATGATGGCGTATGAGAATACTGTCAACATTCCGGGGAATCGCGTTGCAGCGTCTGGCGGAAACCAACCAGTGTGGTGGGTGGTTTCCGCCGGGTATGGCGCTGTATACATTCCGCCTGACCAAAACCGCATCTTCGATATTCCGTTGCCTGACACGAGCAAAGACATTTACCTGAATGCGCTGGGTTTGTGGCGTGATGGCACTGATACCGACGGCTACGGTGAGCCTCAGACGTGGTTCACCATTATTCATGCCAGCGGTGATGTGGCACTGGGTCGCCCACGACCTGACATTGTTGCACCGATTGCGCGGCAACAGCGGTGGGGTTGGAAGCCGATGGGCTTTGTTATCCCCGCTGCGGTGCTGCAAGCCAAGGCTACACAGCTAAATGCAATTGACGCAATCCCTTATCTGCGGGTGCGTATCAACGCGCCTAACCGTGGAATCAATGCGCACTTTGCGGCGCTGATTACTGAACAAGTTTAACTTCAAGGATAAATTCTCATGACTAATATTCAACTGTATCAATACCTTACTACTCAGTCTGGCGCTCAGACTGTGGCGACTATTGCCATCAACACCGGCATCAGTGAAGCTGAAGCGTTTGCGCTGCTGGTCGATAATGAGGGTGCGTTATTCACGCGCCAGAACACCGACCCTGACGCTATGCTTGATACGTGGGGTGTGAACCCTGCTTATGCTGACACGCTGAATGATGCGGATGCACTCACTGCATTGACGGCGGCTATCTGTACTGCACAAACCTGTAACAACGACGTTGATACGGTGTTGGCGGCGACGGGTGCAACTAAGGCTGACTGGCAGCGTGGTAGCAGCAATATGAACGCTCTGGTTGATATGCTACGTTGTGGCACGTTGCGCACCAAGCTGCAAGGTTTGGGTCTGGATGTCGCTAAGCTGGACGGCATGTTGGATAGCTGCGACACGGCGTTGCTGGTCAATGATGCGATGATTACGCATCACGGCGTGGCGGGCGTGTGATGGTGACGGGCGATGATGCGGATGTCATCCGGTCGCTCAAATCTGCGGTTTGCTGTGCATGTAACTCAATCCGAACTTTTGTCATGGGGGCATTGTTTGCGGCGCTGTTATTGTGGTTGGCGGCGGTCGCAGGGTTATGGGCAGCCGATCAGTACGCGGCTCGTGATGTGGGCGCTGCGGCGGTAGCTGCTCCGGGGTTGGCGTGTCCTGCTCCGGTTGTTGATGTTGATCGGTTGGCGCAGGTTTGTATGGATTTTCATAACAAGCCGAAAGCGAAAAAGTAACTCTCCTAGTGACTTGGGAGAGAACTGAAGCCTGTCTGGTTTATCTGGATGGGCTTTTTTATTGGGGGAACACAGGGTGATTGATCGAAAGTGTTTTTTTGACAGTGTACGGAACACGCTGTTTGACGGTGCATTGTCACAAAAGCAAGTCGATGGCATGGAAGCTGTGCTGGTGGAGTGGGATGCGCGGGGGTTGGCTGATCTTGGGCAACTGGCGTATATCCTGACGACGGCTTACCACGAGACTGGCCGCACGATGTACCCGGTTGAGGAAGTGGGCAAGGGCAGGGGGTATAAGTACCCACCGTATTACGGTCGCGGCTTGGTGCAGTTGACGTGGTTACGCAATTACCAACTGTTCGGTAAGCGTATCGGGGTTGATTTGGTTGGTCGCCCTGATCTGGCGTTGCGGCTGGATTACTCGGTGACAATCCTCATGGAGGGTATGTTGTTCGGGTTGTTCACTGGCAAGCGGCTGGAGCAATACGACCTGACAACATACCAAGGCGTTTACGATGCGCGGGCAATTGTGAACGGGGATAGGGATTACCCCAGTAAAGACAGACGGTTTAAGACACGCGGCGCGATGATTGCCTCATATTTTGAGAAATTCCGCGCGGCGCTCAAGGTGCAGGATGCGGAAGCGAAAACTCAAACAACGCAAGAGACGGGCGAAATTGTGGTACACGACGAGACAGATACAGCGGTCATGTATGAACGCGATAATACGGCACTGGTGCGCGGTGACACTCAGGGGATTGAAACCGACACGGTTGACCCTGAATACATCGCATGGCTGCAAGAGAAGCAGGCGCGTGAAATGCAGGAAGAATACCGTGCCAGCAATAACAAGCCCTTGGTTTCTAGTGTAGTGACGCGCTTTGTAATTGCGGGCATTAGTTCGTTTCTGGCGGTGCGGTTCGGGTTTGAGATTCCGGCGGAGTTTCAGCCGATGATTGAAACGGCAATCGTCACGATTATGGGGGCTGGTGCGGTGTGGGGAAGATCACGGGCGACAACGTTTATTTCGGGGGTGTTCAGTGGAAAATCTTGAGGTGTGGTTTGCCGAGACGCAAATGCAGCTTTATCGGAAGGCGCAAGAGATTGTGAATAAGCATCATTTGGTGATGCGGGAAGAGATTGAGGCGGTGCAGTTGAAGCACCAGCAGGCAATTGATCAGGATTTGGCGGTGCTGTTCGGGCTGGATGGTGCTGGCGTTGCCGAGGATGGCGGCGGGTAATGCAGGGATAGGGCTATGTCTGAAAAGTTGGGGAACATGACGGACGTGATAACAATCAAGGGCGGTATCGCGTCTACGCTGATTACCGCAACTGTTGGCTTTGTCCAGCAAAATAACATTATGTTGCTCTTGTCGGCGTTGGCGGCGCTGGTGACGATTGTCGCGGGGATTTCGCGGATTTTGACGGATTGGCGCAAGGATGCACGTGATCAGACGTTGTTTGATAAGCAGCAGCGCAAGCGTGACGATGAGTAATGGTTTCTGTGTGCAAGCATTGCCCTCTTTGGAGGGCTTTTTTATGTTGAGGTATTGGTGATGGCTGATTGTTCGGTTGGTTCGGGTTGCGGTAGCGGCGCGGGTTCGGCGCGGCTGGATGCGGTTAATGATCGGTTGACGGGGATTAACTCGTGCAAGCAGTCATTTACGGTGTCGCCGCAGTTGATTGCGCTGAAGGGCGCTATTTCGCTGGGTGGCGTGGCAGGCGACTGGGAGACGGTGCGCTTGTTGTTCGCGGCTGATAGTGAGCACATGCCTGCTGGTACGCGGGTGATGGGCAGCAATGGCATGGTGTATAAGCTGATCGGTGATGACAATGTTGACCCTGTGACCGATGACGGCACAAATTGGGTGAATATGTCGTCTGCACCGTTGGCGGGCATGGAAGAGGCGGCGAAGGCTGGCGCACCCATTGGCGACTGGCAGAAGGCGAAAGATGCGTATGCGGCAGCGGGGAAGAAGATTCCGCTGGGCGCTTATGTGCTGGGGTCTGATGGGGTGTTGTACAAGCTGGTGGGCAACCCTGACGTTGACCCGGCGACGGATAGCGGGGCGAACTGGCAACCGGTTGCGCCTGCTGTTGCTGATATTGCGGGGGCTATCAATACGGGCGCACCCGCTGGGGATTGGGCTAAGGTGTTGGCAGCGATGCAAGCAGCCAATAAGCCGATTCCGGCGGGTACGATTGTGGTGGGTTCGGACGGTGCGCTGTATCGCTTGATTGGGGATGCGACCAAGGACCCGACTACAGACAGCGGTAGCAACTGGGTGAACCTCACTTTGGCGGCGCACCATTACAGTCAATTGACGTTCTGAGGGGGATGGTATGTATCAACATCAACATCATCATGAGTGTGTGGTTGTGCCGGTGTCGGCGGGGATGGCGGTCAAGCCGTTGCTGACGGACAGCTTTACGCTGCATGACTTTTGTCAGTTTGTGGTGGTTGGGTCGGAATGTGAATGTCAGGTGGATATTCCCAGTGACCCGAATACGGGGCAGCGGGCGCGGTTTGTGACGTTTGTGCCGGTGAAGGGGGATTACACGGTTTCCATTACGGGGGCTACGGACTTTTCCCATGTGGGGGTGAATTGCCCTTTGCTGAATCCAGCCGGGTTTGATTTGACGGGTATTTCTGATTTGCGGGTGTTTTCGATGTCGGGGGCTATGGTGAAGGTGTGTTGGTATCGCAGTATGCCGCGCGGCTTTCAGGCTGACCGCTCGCCGTTGAATCAGGATGCTAATTTTGGGTTTTCTACGTCCATCCGTGATGCGACGCTTTAATAAGGTAGGTGATGAGTATGGCTCTTCAAAAGATTAAGCCGCTGGACGATTTTCTGTTTGGCGCACGGGTGTATGACGCGGTGAAGAAAACGGCAGACGATGAGTTTGTGATTCACCCCGCTGATAACTTTATTGCGTGTGCGTTGGCGATGGGTGCGCCACTGGGGAATTGGTCAACGGTGAAAGACCATTTTGCTGATTCCGGTGCGGTTATGCCGACTGGGGCGCGTGTCATCGGCAGTAATGGCAAGGTGTATCAGGTTGGCAGTGGCTCGGATGGTATGACTGACCCGACATTGGGCGGTGCAGGCTGGACGGATGTATCCGCCGGAAATGGAAGTAGTAGTGGTGGTGGTGTTAATGGCTCAACACCAACGGCGTACAGCGGAGACACTGCGCCAGCAGCCGGTAATGTGAAAGTTGGAGACACTTTTATGACCGGCACGGGGATTGCAGCACCGTTTTCAAAAGAAACACTGTATACGTGGAATGGTACTGCTTGGGCGTTTGTAGGAGGTGCAGCCTGCGCTTTCTTTGACTGGGTAGCCCCGGCTTATAATTCGGGTGGGGGTCATGCGTACAACTTCGGATCTGCTACTGCGGTTGTCAACAACTTAAATGTGGCAGTCAGCGGGGATACAATTACATTGCCAAGCGGTGGGATTTACGAAGTAAATTCCTATATCAACAACCTCGAAGTTGTTGATGGTCCTCTCGGTGCATACGAGTATGTTGGTACGAAGCTGTCAATTAATCTTAACGATACTGAGTTTGCGGCAGACAGTTCTCTTCGGGTGTTGGGCGCTGAATTCCCGGTAGGGTCAAGCATGAGCTTTTGGATGGGGCATACGGTAACAGCTAAAGCGCCAGTTGGACCGGGCATGACTGTCAAGGTCTTTCTTGAGACTTCGCGCGGGAAAATCCCTGCTGGCTCTGCTTGGCGCGTATCTGTTATTCGGGTTGGGTAATGCGCCGTCGTAGCTTTCTGCTGGCATTGCCATTAATGCCAGCAGTTCTGAATGGGTGTGGCGGTAGTGCCTCTGCAATGCCAGAGACACTTGACATTCCAGAGGCAGAACCGATCATCGGTTCTGCGGAGGCATCCATGTTGCAACAATTGATTGATGCCGCCGCCGCTAGTGGTGTCGGCGTTGTTAACGTCCCGCCAAGCACTGTTGTTAGCAGTACAATTCACGTCAGGGCTGGTGTTTCCTTAGTGGGCGCAGGCACAGGCAGAACGGATTCTGCTAACGGCAAGCTGATCGTATCTCGTGACTTGGATACAGCATTCGTGCTGTACCAAGGGTCGTCAATCAAATCCCTAGGAATCCACAGGGATGGGGTTGTTTTCGGTCAAGCAGATACTTCGGGTTTCGGGGGCAATGCTATTGTGGCGAACGGGGATGATGTTGAAGTTTCAGGCTGCATGATCACGGGTTTTGCTCATGCGTGCCGCTCGGTGCAGTTTGGTAGAGCCATCATCCACAATAACAAAATCGACTGTCTCAATGGTATCTGGTTGCACAATGTCTATGACATCTCGCGGATAACGGATAATCATTGCTGGCCGTTCGTAACTGTTGGGTGGGCGAACGCAAACGAACGTGGCGTATCACCGGCTTCTGCTAACAGGGAAGGCGTGGCGTACCGCTTGACTGGGGTGAATGACTGGACGCAACTGCGTGGTAATTTCTCGTATGCATACCGAATTGGCTATGAGGTCGCCGATGGCAGTGATGTGACACTGGTGCAGTGCGGGGCGGATGGCGCTCCGGGTACTGCTGATAATACTGGATTTTACATACACGGTAGATCAACCCTTGCCACATTACAAAGCTGTCAGTGTGCTGGCAATAGAACAGCGTTCCATTTTGACCTAGATGGCGCAGTTGTTGGCAGTGGAAACACTGTGTGGGGAATTCATGGATCGCCGTTGCGCATTGACCGTGGGGATGCTTCACGTTTCCAGTTTATCGAGAAGGGCGCGAGTGGTCATGACGTGCCAGGGTGGGGTTGGTGAATAATCAGGACGCTCATGCACTGTGCCGTTTGGCGCAATCGGATGATTTTGCGGTGTTCATGCTGTTCCTGGAAGAGCTGGAGCAGGGCAGCAAGGCGGTGCTGATGGTGAATGAGCATGAGGTGGAGTTACGCCGTCAGCAGGGTGAGTGCCGCCGTCATCGTAAGATGCTGTCGTTATTGGAGGCGGCTGAGGCGATTGTGAAGGGTGGTTGATTGAAATGATTGGTTTGCATAGCGAAAGCCTACTTTGCGGAGTGGGCTTTTTTTATGCCTGAAACTAAAGAACCCCAGTGCCAGCGCAGGCGCATGGCTTCTTGGTGATGTGCATTTTAGTTGTAGGCGCAATTCCCATCTGATCGGGTTCATTCCGGTTGGATACGGCTTGCGTCGTGTGCGTTAACTCCCCGGTTGGGGCTTATGCAGAAGGTATTGTATGGCTGGAATTCCTGAGCGCGTTCTGAGAATGAACGCGGAGACTGATAAGTATTTGGATGAGGTTGATCTTGAGGCGGGTGTGGTTGATGAAACTGAAACCCCGCTGGTTGATTCCGTGGATGAATCCCACGCCTTTGAGGGCGATGGCTCAGACGTGGCTCATGATGAAGGGGAAACCGATTCGGTAGGTGATGGTGGCGTGCCTGTGCCGCTGGCGGATAAGCCAGAGGCGACGGGCGCGGGTGGTGATAACTGGGAACATAGGGCGAAGATTGCGGAAGGGCGGTTGCGGTCACAGGGTCAGGAGGTGGCGCAATTGCGGGCGCAGTTGGCGCAGTTCCAGAGTGGTTTATCGCAGACGGTTGAGCAGGTGATTGCGCAGCGTGAGGCGGCTTTGAAGGCGCAAGCTGAGAAGGAGAAGGCGCGTCATGCGGCGCGTAGCAAGGTGTTGGAGACGTTTGATGAAGATACGTTGACGGCACTGGATCAGTATTACCAGTCAACCAAACCAGAAACCGCACCCGCACCCATTGCCAATAGCCAGACACAGCAGGTTGTGCCGATGGAGCAGCTTCACGCGATGCGTGCGGAAGTGTTTGAGGCGGATGTGCTGGACGCTGTGCCGGATTATGCCGAGGTTATCAGTAACCCGGAATTTCAGTCGTGGGGTCAGCAGGTGGATAGCGCCAGTGGCGCGACGTTCTATGACCTGATGGTGCAGGCACGGACTCAGATGCAGGCGGGTAGGCTGATTGGGATGATGCAGCGTTTCAAGGCGGACGTGCAGACCACCCAGCAGCGCAAGCAGGCGTTACAGAGTCAGGTTTCACCGGGTCGGAGTCGGGCGGGGACTGCCCAACCGGCTACCCCGCAATACCTTAACCCGCAACAAATTGAGCAGTACCGCGCGGATTTTCGGCGCGGGAAGTATCGGGAGCAAGCCATGTGGGACAAGTGGAGCAAAATTGAGAAGCTCATTAATTTGTCGGAAAAACACATGGGGATTGCGTAGTGTTTTTTTTGAGAGGTGTTTTAGATGGCTGTACAACGTGCGCCGGGCTTTCAAGACCAGAAAGCCAGTGGCTATATTCCAGAGGTGTGGAGCGGTAAGTGGTTGCATGAGTTTTATACTCAGACAGTCGCAAGCTCGATCACCAATACCGACTTTGAAGGCGAGATTCGCAGCAAGGGCGATAAGGTCATTATTCCGCGTGTGCCGGATATTCAGTGGGCGAAGTATCACAAGGGTCAGAAGCTGGAGCTAACGGGCAAGCTGGAAAGCGAACCGGTGGTGATGGAAGTGGGTCGTGCGCATTACTTTATGTTTGTGGATGATGACGTGGATACCGTGCAGCGTAACGAGAAGTCGTTGCCGATGAAGGCTATCAAGAAGTCGTCTATCAATGGTGCGAAGCGCATTGATGCGGAATTGTTGTGTGATTTGCCGTTCCATGTTGCGCCGTGCAATCAGGGTTGTGAGGCGGGTGCGGTATCCGGTGCTTATGACTTGGGCGGCATTGGTGCGGGTGGTTGTAACCCGTTGGAGCTGCTGTGTGGCGGCAATGATTGCCAGAACTCGGCAATGAATGTGCTGATCGACTTGATGAGCGCGTTGGAAGAAAACGATGTGCCGAATAGCGAGGGCAACTTGTTTGTGGTGATTCCGCAGTGGTTTAAGAACCTGGTGTTGAAGCACCCGCGTTTTCAGGATGCGTCGGCAATGGGTGAGAGTAAGTCGCCATTGCGTAACGGCAAGATCGGCATGATCGACGGCATGGAAGTGTTTATGTCGAATCTGGTGCGTAACTACGATGTGAGCGGTAAGCGCGTGTTTGACATTGTGGCGGGGCATACGTCGGCGATTACGTTTGCGACGCAGTTGACCAAGACGGAAAGCAAGTTGCGCTCGCAGGAAACGTTTGGGGATATTTACCGTGGTCTGCAAGTGTATGACTGGATGGTGACGAACCCTGAGTATTTGGCGCTGGCGCGTGTGACTAAAGGTTAAGGAGTAGGTTATGAATTGCTGTCAGAGTAACCCGTGTGCGTTTTCGTGTGACCCGCCAATTCCGGCGTATTCCACGATTGCGGGGCGTGCGGATTGGGTGCGGAATTTCTGTAAACACCCTGCGAAGGCGGGGGAGAAGTTCCAGTTGACGGATACGCTGTTGATGCCGGGGCATTTTATTGATTGGGCTTCGTTCATTGTGGAAGTGCCTTCTAGCGCGTCTGTGCCGTTTAAGGTAGGGACTGAGGCTGTGCCGGATAAGTATTTCAGTTCTGATTTGAATGTGGGTCAGAACGTGAAGGGCTTTAAGGATGTGCGTGAGTTCGTGACGGTGGATACGCCGGTTTTCATTACCTTTGACGCGGATGCGAATGAGGGGATTCTTGGCGTGGCGATGTGGCTGGCGGATGTGACCCCGATGGGTACGCGACTGGGTGGAGGCTGATCATGGGTAACTTGCCTGCTGGTACGTGGGTTCGGGCGGCGAATGGCACTGTTCACGGGTTTTCCCGTGGGATGGTGTTGCCGAAGGGTGCGGAGGTGTTTGTTGTGCCGGAAGGTGCTGAAACGCCGGATGATGTGGCGGTGGCTGCTGAAGAAGCGCCAGCCGTTGAGGTGAAGCCTGCTGCTGGTAAGAAACGTGCTGGCGGGTGAGGTGATTACCCGTGTGCGGGTGACGTTGCGGGATGAAACCAGCTCGCAACGTTGGCCGGATGCGGAGTTGTTCCAGTGGTTGCGCGATGGCGTGGACGCTGTGGGCGATGCGAAACCGGAAGAGTCGGCGGCACATCGGGTGCTGGTGATGGTGGGTGATCACCGTCAGGCAGTGCCGGATGGGGTGCGGCGGCTGTTGCGGCTGGAAGCTAATGTGGACGAAAACGGGAATATGGGGCGGTCGGTGAACCGCGCTGACCGTTTTGCGTTGCAGATGGCGGAACGCCAGTATGCGTTTTACAAGTATGCCCGCGAGGTGTGGGATTACTGGCAGGATGATGTGGCGGGGACGGATTTTTATGTGTTCCCGTTACCGCGTGATGGCGTGAAGGTTCGCGCTTATGTGTCGGTGTATCAGCCTGAGATTGTGGGTTTTGGTGATCGGCTAGTGGTGGCGGATTCGTATCGGGCAGCATTGGTGGATTATGTGGTGTCGGCGGCTTATGCGAAGGATGCGGAATACGCGGATAACGTGAATTTGGCGGCGGCGTTTGCGCAGTCGTTTGCGCAGAAGGCAGGTATCAAGGTGCAGGGTGGGCGCGATAAGCCACCGACTGTTACCCATTACGATAGGCAGAGGTCTGAATGAGCGATTGGCTGGATTTGGCGTTGGGCGAGGTATTGGTTCATGCGCCGGAATGCCCATCGTTGACGGCGCGGTCGTATTTGGACAGTGCGTTGCGGTCGGTGGGTAATGATATTGGGCTGGAGACGTTTCAGCGGCGTTTGTTGGCGCGATCGGGGTGTCGGGAGTATCCGTTGGATGCGCCGGTTGGTCGGGCGGTTGCGGGGGTGTTGGGGGTGACGTTGGCGGGAACGCCAGTGGCTTACCAGCGCACGCGGGATGGGATTCGGCTGGATGATGCACCTCACGAGGTTGGGGCGGTGTTGTTGGCTGAGATTCAGCTTGCACCGCAGGCGGTGATGGATGCGCCACAGGCATTGCAGGATGCGGTGGTGAATCTGGCGTTGGCGCGGTTGTTGATGATTCCGCAGCAGCGGTGGAGTAACCCGGCATTGGCGGGGACGTTTTTGGCGTTGTATCGGATGGCGCTGGCGTTGATGGCTTCGGATGCGGCGGCGGCTGATCGGGCGCAAAAGGGCGTGACGATGCCGCGTATGAGGGGATTGCGATGGGTGTGATTCATGAGGGGTTGCGGTTTGACCAACCTCAGACAGTATTTTATCTGGAAGGCGTGGACCTGATTGAGGGGATGGCGGCACGGGTGCGGATTGCGCCGCGTGGGTGGCTGTCGGCTTGTGGGTTGCCGCGTGTGGGTGATGTGATTACTCAGGCGCTTGGGTGCGGGTGTCGTGATGAAACACGGGTGACGCGCTTCCCGGTGGATTTGGATGCGACGCTGATGATGGATGAGCGGGCGGTGTTGTTGGAGGGGATTCCTTTCAAGCAGTGGCCCGATGGTTTGTATGAGGCGCAAGTGGTGCTGCTGTACCAGGGCAGTGAAATGCCGGTGCAGGAGTTGGTGTTGTTTGATATTGGGGAGGTCTGCTAATGGCTTGTCAATTTGCGGTAGTGGCGTGTCGCCCACGGGTGGCGCGGGTGGTGCAGGGTTGTGGGTATCGGGCGGGGTATAACCGCCACCACATGGCGTTGTTGCCAGTGCATGAGGTGCGCCAAGAAACAGAGGCTTATCAGATTTTGCCAGCGTACCCGGCGCAGTTTGCGCAGGATTGTGTGGTGGCGGATTATCGGAGTTGTCAGCGGTGCGGTCAGGTGGTGACGGGTGCGGATTGCGGGTGTAGCTCGCATGGGCAGCACGCGCACCCGCACCAGACACGTTATGGTTTTAGGAGTGCTTTCTGATGGGTAAGGTGTTATTCGGGGATGCGGCGCAGACGAAATTACGCGCTGATCTGTATGCGAATGAGGGCTTGATGATCGTGGCGGGGACGGCGTGTTTCCCTAAGGTTGCGCCGGATTCGGGGGATTATTTCTTTGTGTCGATTGTGCGCCCGGCGACGGGGTGCAATGGGGTGTACAAGGAGCTGGTGAAGGTGGTGAACACCAATGGGGATAAGTGGGGCATTGAGCGGGTGCAGGATCAGTGTTACCGGCTGGCAATGGATTTCCGCATGGGGGATATGGTGTATTTTGAGCCGCATGTGCCACAGATGGTGTTTGGTGCGCTGGTGGACGGGGCTGCATTGGGTGATCGTGAGGTGGCGGGTAATGGCTCGTGCGGTGATGTGACCTTTCAGCAGCAGTTAACGTTCTGATGGCTGAAGGCTTTGATTTGACGGTGTTCAATGGGTTAAGCCCACGGACTTCACGGCGGTTGTTGCGTGAGGCAATGGCGACGGTGGCGGAAAATGTGTATTTGTTACATGGGAATATTGAGCCGTCGCGCTTGCCGCTGGATGCGGGCGTTGCCTTATTGGCTGGTGCGCGGACGCTCTACCGCCACTGTGGGACGTGGTTGCAGTATCCAACCAAGGTCTACTTCGCACACCGGGCAACACCGGGGGAGGTAGGCGATAGGCTGTATATCGCGGGTAGCGGTGCGCCGGTGGTGCGCAGTTGTGCGGGTGATACGTATCCTTTGGGTATCGGCAAGCCTGTTACCAAGCCCGCTGTGGCGGTGACGGCGGCGGATTACAGTAGCTATACGTTTCGGCTGTTTGGGTTTTATGAGGGGGTTGATGGGGCTTTGTATGACAAGGCTGCATTGACCCCTATCACATTGGAAAACGGAAAGTCGTATGAATTCGTTCCGTTTCAGCGTGTTACTGCGCCTGCTGAATCGGAATTCGGGGTGTCGGTGGAGGCGCTGAAGGCGGGGGATTTGCTGGGGATTGTGTACAGCAGTAACACGTACCGCGCGGGTAATTCGGATTTGTATTTGAATGGCAATCAGGTGATTGCGTCGTTGTTTGACCGTAGTAGTGGGTCTGACACGGCTTATGATGATGGCACGGTGAACCCGACGTTGATGGCGTTGAAGTTGTCGTATGCGGCGGCGAATAGCGCCAGCTTGACCCGATCGTATGCTTACACGTATGTGACGGCGTGGGGGGAGGAGTCGCAACCTTCCACCGCGTCGGAATTGGTGTTGGTGGAGGCAGGGAGCAATGTGGTGGTGTCGGGGTTTGTGCCGTCATTGCATGGGAATGTGGATAGGATTCGGTTGTATCGGACGGATGCGAGTGGGCAATTCCGGTTTGTGGATGAGTTCCCTGGTGGTGCGGCGACGTATACGGATAATAAGCTGGATACGGAGCTGGGGGAGGTGTTGCCCTCATTGACGTGGGAAGCGCCACCGGCTGACCTTGCGGGGTTGGTGGCTATGCCGAATGGGTTTATGGCGGGGTTTGCGGGGAATGTGTTGTATTTCTCGGAGATTAACCAGCCGCACGCGTGGCCCGTTGCGTATTCGTTGACGAAGATCGACGGGGATATTGTGGGGATTTGCGGGACGTTTGAGAACTCGTTGGTCGTGGCAACCACTAAGCACCCTTATATTGTGACGGGTTACACGCCGGATACGATGACGGCGACCAAGGTGTCGGCGTTTGAGCCGTGTGTGTCGGCGTTTAGTTTGGTGGATATGGGGGTTTATGGGGTGGGGTATGCGTCACCCAATGGGTTGGTGATTGTGCGGGCGGGGTCGGCTGAGGTGTTTTCTGAGGCGTTGATGACACCGGAGCAGTGGCGGGAGTATAAACCGGAGACGATGCGCTGTGCTTGGCAGCGGGAGCGGTTGCATGTGGTGGCGGATAGCGTGCATTGGGTGTTCCATTTGCGCGGTGGTGAGGATTTGTTGTCGACTGAGAGTAGCTTGCCTACGGCGCTTTGGCAGGATGTGGATAGTGATACGCTGTGGTTGGGCGAGGCTGGCAGGCTGTGGAAGCATGGCGCTGGCATGAAGGCGGTGATGGAGTGGCGTAGCGGTGAGACGCAGTACCCGCGACCCGCGTCGTTTGTGCGGGCGAAGATTGAGGCGGATACGCACCCGGTGACGTTGTTGCTGTTTGCGGATGGTGAGGAAGTGTTTCGCTATGATGCGGAGGATGATGCGCCGTTTTATTTGCCGGTGTTGCCACGGTCTAAGCATTGGATGGTGGGGATTATGGGGCTGGCGGCGGTGCATCGGGTGGTGGTGACGAATGGGCATATCCAGCTTTAGGCTGGTCGAGATAAGTTAAAGCCCGATCAGGGTGGTATCTGATCGGGCTTTTTTGTTTCCGGTGCGATGCGGGGAAGCATCCAGCGGTGTGATTGGAGCAATAAACGAGGATTCCAATGTGGATGATGATAGCAACTTTCGCTTGTCAGTGACAGGTAAGGATTTGTTGAAAATGATTAAGGAATTGTTTCAATCCACTCCCGACTAATAAAGCAGGGAGAGAGTCACGATAACATATTCATAGAGGAAAATAGAAGTGAAGCAGGTGGCGGTGGCTGACCCGGCGTTGGTGGCGGATGCGTATTTGCGCCAGATTTTGCAGGCGTTGCGGCATAACCAGATTGAGTTGTTTCGGTCGGTGGGTGTTGATGCTGGTAGTGCGACAGTTGCGACGGAAACGCCCAAGGCGGCGAAATTGCCGGTGCGGTCGGCGGGTAGTGCTGGTGTGACGGCGGTGGAAGTTAATTTTTCACTTCCGGCGGATGCGACGGCGGGGAATGTGGCAGGGATTGCGGCATTGGCGAATGCGAATAAGGCGGCGCTGCTGGCGTTAGCCGGTGAGTATAACAAGCTGCATGGTGATGTGGCGGCGCTGGTAGCTGTGGTGAAGAATTTGCAGGGCCAGCAGGCTGAGTTGGTTAATCGATTGAACCAAGGGGTATAACAATGGGACTGTTTTCGGCGATTGGGACAATTGCGGGTGCGGCGTTTGGTGCGCCGACACTTGGGGCGGCGGCTGGTGGCATAGTCGATGGGCTATCAGCGAATTCTACCGCGAAGAAAGCGAGTGCTGCTCAGAATGCGATGATGGCGGAGCAGACGCGGTTGTATGGTCAGCAGGCTGATATGGGTCAGCATTTCTTTGATCAGTACAAGGATAATTATGAGCCGTTGGCGTTGTCGCAGTTGCGGGCGGCGCAGACGGGGGTTGACCCGAATTATTACGCGGGGTTGGCGGATAGCGGGGTGGTGCAGAATCAGGGGCTGGCGTTGCAGTCGGCGCAACGTAACCTTGAGCGTAACGGCGTAGCACCTACTGATGGTCGGTGGTTGGCAATGCAGAATCAGAATGCGTTGGCGTTGTCGGGTAGTCGGGCGGCGGCGCAGAATCAGGCGCGACAAGGTGCGCTGGAGTTGAATTGGAATCGGCGTAATCAGCAGGTGGATTACGGGGCGGGGTTGGTGAACCGTGGCTCTGGGATGATGGCGGATGCGGCTTCGGGGTTTGATGGAATGGGGCGTGCTTATGGGGCGCAAGCGTCGGGCGCAGCGTCAACGGCGGGCTATGAGTTTGGGACGATTGCGGGGAATTTGGTAGATGCTTACCGCAAGCCGGATACGGTGGCTACGGCGAATGTGCCGCAGGCTAACCCGTATACGACGGAGTGGGGTACGTTGAAGAGTGCGTGGAATAATGGCGGCTTTGGTGGTCGGTAGGGTTTGATGGGATTTTGATAGAGGAAAGCCCGGCAGGTGGGGACTTGCCGGGCTTTTTTGTTTCCGGTGCGGCGCACGGTACGCCCATCGGGTTGGTAGCAGAGAAAGGATACTACGTGGAAAAGAGTAGCAGATTTTTAACGGTGAATATACGTATGCAAGCAAGAGCGTCTTCGGGTGGTGCTGATCGTGCCATTAATAAGTTTGGGTGGGCGGCTATTATCCTTGCCGTTGGTGTTTCGGCTGCTGCGATTATTGCGGCGATTGGTGCGACGGGGTGGCTGTCATGAATGGTTTGGCGTTGAGTGGGTTTTTGGATGGGCAGCGGTTGGCGCGGAAGGATGCGTTGGCGCTGACGAAGGAGCGGCGGATTGCGGAGCAGCATCCTCTGGATATGCTGGCGTTGCAGCAGCAGAATTATCAGCGGGATTTGCAGAATCAGCAGACGGCGGCGATGAATCCGTTGACGCTTGAGCAGCAGAAGCAGGGCAATTATGCGCGGGATTTGGCGAATTATCAGAATTACCAGTTAAGCCCGATGCAGGTGGAGCAGCAGCGCCAGTTGAATGCTAAGCGGGGGTTGGAGTTGCAGTCGGCTCAGCAGTTGACCCCAACCGAGAATGCGTTGGCGTTGCAGAAAATGCAGGCGGATATGCAGTTAAGCCCGATGCAGGTGGAGCAGCAGCGCCAGTTGAATGCTAAGCGGGGGTTGGAGTTGCAGTCGGCTCAGCAGACACAGCCTTCGACCAATGCGTTGGCGTTGCAGATGACGCGGGATGATTTGCATGAGCGGGCGTTGCAGAGTGGGGTGAAGGCGTACCAAGCCACGGGTGATATTAGCCCGTTGAAGCAGTCGATTGCGGCGGCTTACGGTGGGAATGTGAAGCTGGATCAGTTGCCGGATGGTAGCGTGCAGGTGCAGGGCGCGGGCGGGGTGAAGCGGTTTGATTCGATGAATGCGTTTATCACGGCGGTGAGTGGCGCGGAAACACCAAAGCCGCTTGCGCCGATGAACATGGGGAATGGCTGGATTTATGACCCGAATACTAAGCAGGGGACGCAGTTGTACCAGGAAGCACCGAAGGTGGAGAAGCCTGCTGAGTTGCCAGTGGATGGGCTTGCGCTGAATTCGATGACGGCGACGTATTTGAAGGATCAGGGGTTGGCGCTTTCCAATAATGATCGTGCGTTGTTGGTGGCTGATATGAAGGCTAGGGCTGCGGGGTTGATGCGTGATGGTGCTGACCCGTCGGTGGCGGTGCGGGAGGCGTATAAAAGCGTAGTGCCTGGGCTTTCTGAGTCACGCCCTTCTTTGGGGGAGATGGCGCTGAACCCTATTGGCGCGGTGTTGAATAGTGGCGTTAGGTATGACCCGGCGGCGTTGTCGTTGTCGGGCAGTGGTGCGCCTGCGCCTGCGACTTCTGCGGGGTCTGCACCCGCGTCTGCGATTAATTATTTGAAGCAGAATAATACGCCTGAGGTGCGGGCGATGTTTGAGCAGAAATACGGCTATTTGCCTTAAGCACCGTTTTAACCCGTTAACCTACGCCCCGGCAGCCTTAAGCGCTTGCCGGGGCTTTTTTCGTTTGAGGATTCGTGATGAGCAATGTATTCGACCAGTTTGATGAAAAGCCAGCGGCAAAGGCGCAGCAACAGCCAGCACCGGCTAATGTGTTTGATCAGTTTGATGCGCCGGTGGCGGTTGGGGGGTCTGATTTTTGGCGGGGGCTGGAGAATTATATGCCGCAGACGAAGCAGACGTTGGGGTATGCGGCGGGGATTGCGGGTGAGGGCTTGCGCCGTGCGGGGCTGGATGAGACGGGCAGTGAGTTTCGGGATTATGGGCTGGGGGTGGCTGATGAGAAGGCTAAGGTGATTCAGGGGAATAGTAAGGCTTCTGATCGGTTTAGCGGGATTCGCTCGGCAGGGGATTTGGTGGATTGGGTGCAGTATAACGCTGGGCAGGCGGTGGGTAATCTGGGTGAGTCGCTGGCAGTGGCGGGGGCTGGGGCGTTGGTTGGCTCGGTTGCGCCGGGTGCGGGGACGTTGGCGGGTGCGGCGACTGGCTTGTTGGGTAAGCAGGCGACGAAGACGGTTATTAAGGAGGCGGGCGAGAAGATTGCGGCGAGTATGGCGCGGGATGCGGTTAAGAAGCGGGCAGGGACGGGGGCAACAACGGCGTTGGCGGCGTCGGCGTTGACGCATGGGTTGGGTGAGACGACTGGCAATGTGGTGCGTGATGGGCGTGAGCTGGAGGATTTGAGCGGTACGCAGTATGCGAAGGTGTTGGCGGGTGGTGCGGTTGCCGGTGGGTTGGAGTTTGTGGCGGATAAGGTGGGGTTGGATGCGGTGTTGGGGCGCTCTGGGGTGGCGGGCAATGTGGTGCAGCGGGCGGCGGCTGGCGCGAAGAATGTGGCAGCGAAGGAAGCGGTGACGGAGTTGGGGCAGTCGGTGGCGACGCGGGCGGGAGCTGAGTTGCCGTTGGGTGATCGTGAGGCGTGGCTGGAGTATTTGGATTCGACTACGGCGGGGGGCTTGCAGGGTGGGGTGATTGGCGGGGCGCTTGGGGCGGCGCGGTCGGGTGGGGGTAATCCGCCGGGGCAGGCTGTGCCACCTGTGGATGCGTGGTCTGCTGATGTGGCGCGAGTGCCGCCTGTGGCGGACGCGCAGGCGCAACCCCAGCAGAACCCGCCAGCGGCTAAGCCTAGCGGTGGGTTGTCGGGCAAGATTATTGAGACGGCGAATGCGCTGGGGATGAACCCGGTGGATTTGGCGACGATTATTAGTTATGAGACGGCGGGGACGTTTGACCCGACGAAACGCGGCCCTACGACACAGTGGGGGCAGCATCGGGGTTTGATCCAGTTTGGGGAGCCGCAAGCTAAAGAGTTTGGGGTGGATTGGAATGACCCGATTGGCAGCCAGTTGGGTGAGAATGGGGCGGTTGTTAAGTATTTTCGGAAGCATGGCTGGCAGCCGGGCATGAATCTGACGAACGCTTATAGCATTGTGAATGCGGGTGCGCCGAATAAGTTTAATGCGACTGATGAGAATAATGGTGGGGCGCGGGGGACGGTGGCTGAGAAGGTGCGTGACCAGTTTGCACCGCATCGGCGTAAGGCTGAAAAGCTGTTGGGGGGTGAGATTGATGTGACCGTGCCGCGATCTGATGGTGAGCCTGTGGGTGAGCAAGCGGCGCGTGACCCTGATCTGTGGAACTCGGCGGAGTCGGCGATGGATGCGGCAGGGCAGCAGCGCGATACGGGTGATGCTGGATTGTGGAATAGCTCGGCTGATCGGATTATGGATGAGCAAGCGGCGCGGGATGCGGAATTGTGGAACCCTGTGGAGAATTCGGGAGATGCGTTTGCGCCGTCGCATGTGTTGGCGGATGGGCGTGAGGTGATGGAGTTGCCGGATGAGGCGACGGGTGAGAGCGTGTGGGTTGATCGGGATTTGAATGAGGTGGAGCCGGTGGCGTTGGGGCAGGCGACGGCGCTGCCTGAGAAACCCGTTTCCCCGGTGGTGGATGTGGCGGTTGGTCAAAGTGGAGTGGTGGATAATGTTGAAGCCGGTGAAGTCGTTGCGGAAAACGCAACAGTTGTGGATGGTGCTGGACAAGCAGCAGCGCTTGCGGAAGCAGCGCCGCCAGCGCGGGGTGTTGGTGAGTCGGCGGTTGAACGTTTGGGGGCAGACGCTGGGGCTGTATTGCCGTCGGCGACTGGATTGGACGCGCAAGGATTGCCGTTTGAGCCGCAATCCCCGGATGTTGTCGCGGGCGTTAATGGTGAACATATTCCAACGGTCATGCCGCAAGGGGCGGACGGCGGGCAGGGCGTTGAGCTTGGCGGCATTCTTGCGGGTGGCTTACCCGACAATGGGGGCAAGGTTGAGCCGGGTGTTGGCGGGGCAGAGGCGCTTGCCCGTGCGGTAAGGGGTGATCAGGTTGTCGACGCTGGCAAGGTGATGGGTGGGCGTGGTCAGGCGGCGGCGCGGGGCGTTGATGCTGTTGCGCCGCAGTCGGTTGGGCAGGATGCGCCGGTGGATTTTGTGGGTGGCGGCGTTGCTGATTTTGGGAATCCGGCGTTGCCGTCAAATGACCGTCAAATGGAAAGCCCTGTTGTGCCAGCGGCTGGGCAGGTTGATAAGCCTCAGTATGATGGGCTGTTTAGTGTGACTGAGGATGCTTCTAATAGTGCGCAGGGCGGCACGGTGGCGGCAGTGCGGGCGGAATTGGTGGCGAAGCTGGGTAAGCGGTTGGCGTTGTTGGAGCGTAGCGGGAAGTTGGTGTTGTCGGATAGCCCGCCACGGGATGGGGCGCAGGGTAGTTTTCTGAATGGGGTGGTGACGTTGTACCCTCAGAATATTCAGCCAGGGAATGCATGGGGGGTGTTTTTGCATGAGGCGGGGGAACATGCAAACTTAGCGGCGATGTTGAAGGATAAGTATGCGGTGGTGGTGGCGCAGTTTAATCGCTTGCTGGAAAGCGGTAATGCGTATGCGTTACGGGCGGATTCTCGACAAAAAGCGGCACAAACGGCGGCGAACGATGTGGATTCGGAGCGTTTGGCGTATTTGGTGGAGGATGTGACGAATAACCCGAATCAGCAAGGCTATGGTGCGGCGCGGTTGTTGGCGGCGCGGGTGGTGGCAGCGGTGCGGGCGTGGGCGTTTGCGACGTTTACGGGTAAGTTGGCGTGGGTTGCGCCTCAGAATTTGACCCCAGCGGATATTCAGGCGTTGGCGGTGCGGGCCGCACGGAGTTGGGCGGATGGAAGTGCTACACTCAGTCATTCCCCAGTGAGTGAAGGCAGAAAGCTGATGGTGGCTAGGAATGATGCGAAAATTGAATTAGAACCCGCGATGATTGGCAACCCGTTGGGTAGCTTGAATAATCACCCGGATTATCAGGCGGCTAAGCAGGGGGATTCCGCTGCGGCTAGTCGGGTGGCGCGTGATCTTGTTACGGATAAGATGATTGCGGATATTCAGCGGCTGGGTGATGTGTTGGTTATGCCGGTGTTGGCTGAAGAGAGCCAAGGGCGGAATAAGATTCCGTTGGCGGTGGCGCTGGAGATTGAGCGCAGAACGGGTAATACGGTGGTGCTGGAGGTTATCCAATCGAAGAAGGTGGGGCGTACTGAGTTGTCGGGGCTTGACCGTATCTTTAATGTGCCTGAGTTTGATGGTCAAATTGCCGAGAATGCAAAGTATTTATTGGTGGATGATACGCTGACTCAGGGCGGTACGTTTGCGGCACTGGCTTCGCATATTCAGCAGTCTGGTGGGGTGGTTGCGGGGTCGGTGGCGTTGACCGGAAAACAGTTCAGTGCTACTTTGAAGCCTTCCGATGAGATCCTTTCTAAGCTCAGAACAAATTATGGGGATATTGAGAATGCGTTCAGAGAAGCCACTGGCTACGGCTTTGCAGCCCTTACCCAAAGCGAAGCCCGCTACCTTGCCAACTTCACGCCTGTTGAGTCCGTTAGAAGCCGAATCCTTGCGGAAAGAGATGCGGCAATCAGCCGACGAAATTCGGGCGCTGCTACGGGCGGCGTAGACCGACAAAACAATCAGCCTGTTGATGACCAAGCCCCTCCTCGTGAGGGGCTTGGTCGTTCTGGGGCTGGCGAAAGTGGGGTGAAGTTTAGCGTGGCTGACCCTAACCCTAAGTGGTCGCCGGATGCGGCGGTGTGGGATGGGGTGGATTTGCCGGACGATAAGGTGGGAATGAAGCGGGCGCGGGAGTTGGTTGATAAGTCGTTGGCGTGGTCGGCGAATCAGGCGTCGGAGGTGGTGAAAAATGGCTTTGCGGGGATGTTGACGTTGCGCCAGTTGGTGGAGGTTGGGGTTGAAAATGGGGTTGCGTCGATGCAGCAGTATTTGCGGCGCTTGGATGAGATGCAAACGGCGCGTAGTGCGATGTTGGCGGAGTCGGCAGAACTGGCGCAAGACTGGAATGCGTTGCCACGTCAGGTGAAGGTGGCGTTGTCGCATGTGATGCACGAGGCGACGCGCTTGGGGGTTGACCCGTCGTTACCGAAGTATGAGCCGTTGAAGGCGAGTGTGTTAGGTGGGGTTGACCGGATTCGGGAGGATTTGGGGGTGGCGGGGGTGTCGGTGACGCAGGCGCAACGCCGTGTGGCGGTGGAGGTGGCAGCGACGCCGGAGGTGGTGGAGCTGGCGCGTAAGTTGAAGGTGGCGCGGCAGATGCGGGTGCGGAAGTTGGCTACCAGTAACGCGAGTGCGGATACGTTTCAGTTGGCGCAGGATGCGGCGGAGCGGGCGGCGACGGATTGGCGCAATTTGAAGAATGCGTTGCTGGAGTCGGAGAAGCGTAAGGTGCATTACCCGGAGTTGGCGCGGAAGTTTGGGAATTTGCCGGATGCGGCGAAGGCGATCTTTACCGGTGCGCGTGATCAGTATGAGGCGCGGTTTGAGCGTGCGCAGTTGGCGATTGAGGCGAATGTGGCGAAGGCGGAAATGGGTGAGTCGCAGAAGGCGGCGCTGCTCAGGAAGTTGCGGGCGGATTTTGAGTCGGCACGCTTGAACGGTATTTATTTCCCGCTGCACCGGGCGGGGCGCTATTTTGTGTCGGGTAAGCGTAAGCGCACGGATTTGGTGGGTGGGGTGACGACGTATATGAAGAGTGCTTCGCCGATTGATACGGTGACTGACCCGACGACGGGGGGGGTGCGTTGGCAGATTCGGGGGGATGGGCGTTATTTTGCGTCGGAGGCTGAGGCGAAGTTTGATGCGGGGACGTGGGCGACGGAGGCGCAGGCGAAGGCTTCGGCGAATTCGCGGGCGGATTTGATCGGTAAGCCGTTGGTGGCGGTGCAGGTGGATGTTCCGGGGGGTGGTAAGGCGTGGGTGTTGCAGGATGACCCGAATGAGCGGGTGTTTTCGATGGTGGATAGCGAGAAGGAGGCGCTAACCCTGAAGAAGGAGTGGACAGATAGGGGGTTTGAGAATGTGGATTTTGGGGTGCGTAGCGAGAAGAAGACGCAGGATGATTTGGCGGAAATGAGCGCGTTCATGGGGTTGATGAAGACGATGGAGGCGACGGGGCAGAAGGTGGATGATGATGTGTATCAGGCGATGTTGCGGTTGTTGCCGGATATGTCGATGCGCAAGAGCCATATTCACCGCAAGGGGACGGCGGGGTATAGCGAGGACGCACTTAACGCATTTGCACATAGCATGATGCACCAAGCGCACCAGATTGCGAAGCTGGAAGCACGGGATGATTTGGTGGCAATCTTGAAAGAGATTGAAACGGAATCGCGGTCTGTGCCGGAGGCGAATCGGGCGCTGGCGGGGAATCTGCGCGAGGAAATGAAGCTGCGGCATGATTGGGTGATGACGCCGACTAGCTCGGCGTTTGCGACGGGGATGAGTGCGTTTGGCTTTTTTATGTACCTTGGGGTGTCACCGGCAGCGGCGTTGATTAATACGACACAGACGGCGGTGGTGGCTTACCCGGTGTTGGGGGCTGAGTTTGGGTTTGATGTGGCGGGTAAGGAATTGTTGCGGGCGACTGGGCAGTTGAGCGCGAAGGGGTCATGGACAGATGGGCAGTCGGCTATTCGGGATGAGGCACTGAGTGCGGATGAGGCGGCGGCAATGGCGGATTTGCAGAAGATGGGGTTGGTTGATCGGTCGCAGGCGTTGGCGTTGGCGGGGCTGGGGGATACGGATAATTTGCAGAATTCGGTGACGTACCAGAAGTGGATGGGGAAGGTGGGGCATTTGTTCCAGCGGGCTGAGGTGGTGAACCGGGAGGTGACGGCGTTGGCGGCGTATCGGTTGGCGCGTCAGGCTGGCAAGCCGCATGATGTGGCGGTGTTGATGGCGTTTGATCTAACGGTGACATCGCATTTTGATTATTCCAATGCGAACCGGGCGCGGATTATGCAAGCACCGCACATGAAAGTATTGCTGATGTTTAAGTCGTATAGCCAGCACATGTTGTTTTATTTGCTGAAGAATGCGCGGGATTGGGGTAAGGGGGATGTGAAGGCACGCGGGCGCTTGTTGGGGTTGTTGGGGGTGACGTTTGTGTTGGGTGGGGTGTCGGCGTTGCCGCTGGGCTTTACGGGGTTGGCGTTGGGCGCGATGGTGGCGGGTGGTAAGTTTTCGGCGGGTAAGCAGGTGCAGGGGTATGTGATTATGGCGGCGTTGGCGGTGCTGGCGGCGGCAATGTGGGGCGATGATGAGGATTGGACTGAGGAGATGCGCCAAGCGGTGCTGGAGTATGGCGGGGAGGATATGGAGGCACTGCTGTTCCGTGGGGCGGTGAATGCGGGGCTTGGGATTGACCTTTCTAGCCGGATTGGGATTGGGGAGTTGTTGGTGCGCTCGCCGGATCGGGAGTTGGAGGGTAAGGATTTGGCGTTGCATTATTTGGAGCAGGCTGCTGGCCCCGGTATTGGGTATTTTCTGGGGTTGCCGGTGGCGGGCGCGTTGTGGGCGGATGGGCATGGGGATAGGGCTGCGGAGAAGGTTGTGCCTAAGTTTGTGCGTGACCCTCTGGCGGCGTTGCGCTGGGCGAGTGAGGGGGTGTTGGGGTTGAATGGCGACCCGGTGGTGGAGAATCTGAATGCGTGGGAGTTGTTTTGGAAGGCGAATGGGTTTACGCCGGATGCTGTGACCCAGCAGTATGAGTTGATCGGGTACGATAAGCGCCAGGAGAGCCGGACGGCTAAGAGCCGCCAGCGGGTGTTGAATCAGTATTGGTTGGCGAGTTTGCATGGGGATGTTGAGGGAATGAGCGAGGCGATGGAGGCGGCGATGGCGTGGAATATTGATCACCCGTTGGAAAAGCCGATTGATGGGAAGACGTTGGCGCGGAGTTTGAAGGCGCGTGCTAACCATCGGGCGAAGGTGGCGGCGGAGCGTGGGTTGTGATTGAGGATTAGATTATGTCAAATAAGCCGGTGAGTTTGCGGATGGCGCGGCGGCGGGTTTGGCGTTGTGCGTCGGTGTTGCCTTGGGCGTGTTCGGCGTAGTGGCGGGTGATTTCGCGCATTTCGGCGGGGGTGAGCCGGGTGATTTGGTGGTGGAGGCTGAGCGCGTCGTCGGTGTTGATGGGCGCGGCGTGGTGTTGCCAGTAGCCGGTGTTGGTGCGGATTGGGGCGAAGTCTAGGAGTTTGCCGCTGGGGGATTGGGTGATTTTGCCGGTGTCGCGGTTGATGATGAGTTGGTTGTTGGCGTACCACCAGCGACCCCAGTTGGTGAGGCGTTGGCGGGTGTTTTCCATGAGTTGGCGTTCTAGGGCGTGGGCTAGGGCGGCGTTTTGGTCGGGCAGGAGCATGGGCTTTCCTTTTGTTTTATGGTCGGCATAATTTTGTATTATACTGATTTGCTACATTTTTGTGTTTTTTTTGGGGGCTTTAATGGCTGACTTGGTTATTCCCAATGGGTATTTACAGAATGCGTTGGGGCATTTGGTGCCGGTGGCGCAGATTCGGGAGCAGGATTTGTTGCGGGATGAGGTGGTGCGGACGTTGGCGCATGATGCAAAGCTGTTGAGCGAGGCGTTGCGGGAGTTTAAGGAACGTGCGATGCGGGATGTGGAGGATTTGGTGACGGTGGCGGCTGAGAAGTACGGGGCTAAGGTGGGTGGGGATAAGGGGAATCTCTCCCTGGTTAGCTTTGATGGCAAGTATAAGGTGCAGCGGTCGATGGCGGCGGTGATTACGTTCACCGAGGAATTGCAGGCGGCTAAGGCGTTGATTGAGGCGTGTATTGAGGCGTGGTCGGATGGCGCGGATAATCGCTTGAAGACGCTGGTGATGCGGGCGTTTAAGCCAAATACCAAGGGTGAGCTGAATACCAAGGCGGTGTTGGGGTTGTTGCGGCTGGAGATGAAGGGTTTTGATGGGGAGGTTGATGTGGAGTGGGCGGCAGCAATGGAGGCGTTGCGGGATTCTATTCAGACTAGCGGGACAACGGCTTATGTGAATGTGTATGAGCGGGTGGGGGTGAGTGATAAGTACCGCCATATCGCGTTGGATTTGGCGGCGGTGGGGTGAGTTAGACCGGTTTCGTGGGGTCGGCAATAGTGTCGGCTTCGATCTTGGCGACGCGCTTCATGAAGGAGTCTTCGCCGGTGTCGCCTGAGTAGAGCCATTCGGCTTCGCGCATGAGCTTGGAGACGTGGGCGGCAAGGTTGGCTATTTCGAGGAGTTTGGCGCGGGTGGCTGGCTCGTACTGATAGTGGAGTTCGCCGTATTCGTCGGGTTGGTCGGCGGTGTCGAGTTCCATTTTGAGTTCGTCGGCGAAGTTGCCGGGGTGGTAGTATGCGTATTGAAAGTGTCCGCCGCTCATGTGTGTCGCCCTGCCCTGCTTTGCTGGTAAAATGGGTGTGATTGTAGCAATGGCGAGTGAAAAAAGTTAGGAAAAAGGCTTTGTAACTTGTTGTTTTCTTGGCATTGCTGGCGGATATATAGGAAATTAAAAACGACTTTTGTGCTTATTTTTGCTTTGTTTTGAGCCTGACTTGTAATCAGTAGGTCCCGCGTTCGATTCGTGGTGCCGGCACCAAATTACAGTTCGAGCCAGTCTTCATCTCTTGATGTTGACTGGTGATCGAACAAATACTGCATACACACCACTGGCAGTTCGTACATCAATCTCAGTGGTGGTGTGTCAGTTTTTAAGCTGACACAATCTAAAGCGGATACGATTCGCACTCGTGTCCGCCTTTCATTTTCGGTTTAAGCTAAACCGTACCCCGCAAATTTCTTACTTTCCCCAACTTTTTTCAAGTATTTTCTCATTGCTGTACCCAAATTTCTGCTTTTATGCAGAAACGACCTGTAACACAGGCCGTTTCAAGCAGGCTGTGCGTTAAATTTCCCCTAATCCCCCCAGCATTTGCCGCATATTATTCAGGTCAGGCTGAACATAACCTAAAGTAGTGCGTACATCGCTGTGCCCCATCATTTGTTGCAGGTCGCGTATTTTACCCTGTTTTGCCAGTTTTGTGGCAAATGTGTGACGAAAGCGATGTGGGCTGACCTCAATCCCGGTAGTTTCACGGATACGGCGGAAAGCAGCGGACACGTGTTCCACCGTCAGCACCTTGCCCTTGTAGCCTGATTTGAACAGGGTGAGATTGAAAATCTGCTCATCAGTGCGAAACATCCTGCCCAGGCGGGCTTGGGTGAGGCGAGCCAGTTCGTCGAAGACAGTCTGCAATGGTGGAGCGACAGGGATGCTCCATTCTTCACGGGTCTTGCTGTTTTCTGCCCGCAGCATCAGGGTGCTGTGTTGGCGGTCGATGTCACCCCAGCATAACCCCACCAGTTGCCGCCGCCGGATGCCCGTGTAGTACAGGGTTTTGACGACTGCTTCCCAGAACCAGCCGGGCATGTTGTGCTGCTCTTCCAGGCGCAGGTGGATAATGATCTTTTGCACGGATTCATTGGTCAGTGTGCGTTTTTTCTTTTTGTGTTCAGGCAGGCGGCGGATACCTTTGAGGACGGCAGTACCCTCCCAGCCCATTTCTCCGGCAAAGTTCAGCAGGGTCTTGAAATGGCGCAGATAGTTGTTGTAGCTCGCTACCGCCACTTGCCGTTCCGTCAGCAGATGTTTCCGCCAGTCCAACAGGTGGT
Organism: Thiothrix winogradskyi; assembly: GCF_021650935.1. Lineage (NCBI taxonomy): Bacteria > Pseudomonadati > Pseudomonadota > Gammaproteobacteria > Thiotrichales > Thiotrichaceae > Thiothrix > Thiothrix winogradskyi. Next base: position 1,910,652 of record NZ_CP091244.1, read on the forward strand.
CACGGCGGATGTCGTCCAGGTGGTGGACTTTGGCAAACTGGCGGAAGGATTTGGTCACTACCCAGAGTTGCTGCACCATGGCTTTGGATGGGGTGCGTTCACGGGTGTAAAGGCTTATTAATTCATCAAATGAGTAAAGTTTACACATACAATCTCCTTAAAAGCGGCAAACTTTTACCCGCTTTTCAACAGAGTGTGTAAATGTAATGGCTGATAGGAGTATAGGCGGGCATTCCTGCTTTATCGGGGTGTAATCTGTGCTTTTATTGACCAGGCTTTTGGTATCTTTTATTCAGCTCGTTTTTGGCGTGTAGGCGCTGGGTTGCTGTTACTTCTCCGGCAGCTTGACCATCCAGCCCGTAGCGCTGGCTGTGTTGTAGAACATTGCGTAAGTATTGGGTGCGGGATGTGTGCCAACGCAGGGTTTTATGTATGACCCGTTTGGAGTAAGGGGAATTGTCGCCCAAGAGGACATAGATGTCTTGGATGATGCCGAGCTTGAGAGGGTGTTGGTTACGCCAGGTGTTGGATTGTTGACTGAGCCATTCAGCCAGTTGGTTGGCGACTGTATCAGAGCCTTTTGGTTCTGGGTGCGTGACTGGTTTGGTGTGGGGCGTTGGTGCGGAAAGTGTGCATGTGTTGCCTTTGGGTCTGCTCTTCAGACTCAATATGGGGCGTTTGGTAGTAGTTTGAGGGCTGTTCTTGTCCATGTAGTTATTTTAAAAGATGGGAGGAAAAAGGCTATGTTTGGGCGGATCTGATCACTGCTACTAAAATGATGGCAAGGGAAGGGTAATGTAGCCAAAAATTTATTCAGGCAATTTTGAAATAGACAGTATTAATCTGCTATTATTATAAACGCTTCTTTTATCTTGTCCTTATGTGTTGTACCCTCCGGGTATCACGAAGTGATGCTGTATTTTTTGCCTGTGTTAGTTGGGCTTTACTGGCAGGCAGTATTTCTTTCGTACCTCATTAATCGTCCGCAATCGGGAAGTTGGAAGACGATGGCTGAAGAACCGCTTTATTTTGATACTGCGTCCACTACACCAGTTGCTTCGGAAGTAATAGAAGTGATGATGGCTTATCTGGGAGTGGGTGGCTGCTATTACAATCCATCATCTACCAAACATCAACCAGGACAAGCGGCGGCAGCTTCAGTGGAGTTATCCCGTGTGGAAATTGCCAAAGCACTGGGATGTGAAAGCGATGAAGTTGTCTTCACTTCTGGTGCAACTGAAGCAAACAATCTGGCTCTACGTGGCGTTGCACTTGCCCATGCTTCTCATGGTCGCCACCTGATCACTTCGGCAATAGAACACAAGTCAGTATTGGATACCTGCCATGCTTTGGAGCGGGAAGGTTTTGAGGTTACTTACCTGATCCCCAACAGCCAGGGATGGATAGAACCGGAAGCGGTAAAGGAGGCTTTGCGCCCTGATACCTTGCTGGTCTCCTTGATCCATACCAACAACGAAACAGGTGTGATACAGCCCATTGAGGCGATTGCCAATATCTTGATGGAAGCAGGGGTACTGTTCCATGTTGATGCGGCTCAGGCAGCCGGAAAACTACCGATTGATCTCGCTGCGACACCGATTGATCTGCTCTCACTGTCAGCCCACAAATTCCATGGCCCTAAAGGGGCGGGATGCCTGGTCATCCGTAATCGGCGTCAATTACGTCTACAACCCATCTTGTATGGTGGGGGACAAGAGTTTGGGCTGCGCTCAGGAACCCTGGCTACCCATCAGATTGCAGGCATGAGTACCGCTTTACGGCTTGCTACAAGTCGTCGCCAGCAGGATTACCCTTATGTTGCCAAGTTAAAGAAAGTATTTATTGAGCAGTTAGAACAGCAGTTTTGCATAAAAATCCATGGTGACAGGGAACGTTGTTCGCCTTATATTGTCAATTTTTCCATCAATGGGATAGGCAGTGATGCACTACTCAACCAGCTTGCAACAACAGTAGCCTTGTCTTCCGGCTCTGCTTGTTCATCAGGGACAATCGACCCCTCCTATGTATTACGGGCAATGGGAGTGGAAGGTGATGCCTTATACGGGGCTGTCAGAGCGAGTTTTAGCCGTTATCACACAATGACAGATATTTCACAGGCTGTAGAGCGGATTACTGCTGCTGTGCGCCGGATGCAGGAACTGGATTGAATGAAATTGAATAAAAACAAAACTACGTTTGGACGCCATGAAACCTTCCCATTGCGGTATGGCTGGCTGACCAAAGGGGTTGAAGTTGTGGGCAAATATAGGGACATTTTTCATGAGCGTGAACATGAGAACGCCATGACCAAGCTGGGTATTGGGCGCAACATGGTCAATGCCTTGTATTACTGGTTACAGGTAACAGGGCTAGTGAAGTTTGAAGGAGGTGTTGGAGAAGTCTCTGAATTGGGCAAGGCATTACTGGGCAATGATGGCGACCCTTATCTGGAAGATGAAGCGACCCTTTGGATTGTCCATTGGCTGATTGCCTCGAATGCTGAACTCGCAACCGGCTTTTTCTGGTTCTTCAACCACTATTCCGCACCCCGTTTCCGTGACAAGGATGCTTTGCAGTCGTTGGAAGATTTTGTAGAACAGGAACTGGGCATCAAGCGAGCGCATACCACTCTCAAATCCGACCTCTCTACACTGTTACGCATGTATTCCCCCGTTGCCAGCCGTGGCGGGGAGGATCATCTCGATTCACCCTTGGCGTCCCTGCAATTGGTGGATACGGAAGAAGGCTATGGTTACAGCAGTTTGAGGACTTTGCGCCCATTTTTACCGCCGGTTGCCATGCACTTTGCTTTGCAACAACGCTTTGCGGATCAAGTTGGGCAACAGGGGAATAAACAGGAAGCAGCGATTCCGGTGCGTGAGTTGCTCTATGGCGGAACAGGTTGGGCAGCACCTGGTGCTGTTTTTCGTCTGACTGAAGAAGGGCTGATGACCTGTTTGAACCAAGTGTTGGAACACTACCCTCTCACGTATGAGTTACGTGATACAGCAGGCTTGAACCAGTTATACCGCTTAACACCGCCTCAGCAGCCGAAAGACGTGCTATCAAACTACTACAAGGGAAAAGCAGTATGAGTGGTTTGAACGAACAAATCCGCATTCGGGCAGGCTATACCCGTTCCGTTAATTTGCAGCGTGATGTTGGCAATCTGGAATTGGTGAAGGCTTATCTGCCGACTGCCAAATCGTTGCAAGCCCTTGAGCAAGTTGCTATCAGCATGGGTCAAGAGCCAGCCGAACGGGCTTTGGCTTTGGTTGGCCCCTATGGCTCAGGAAAATCGGCTTTTGCCTTATTCCTTTCCGCCTTGCTGGCATCAGCAGATGACCCTTTGCATAAGGCGGCGATTGCCGTGCTGGGGCAGCATGATCATACCAAGGCATTACTGCCACGTTTCATTCAAGCAACGGCTGGCAAGCGGGGGTTTCTCCGGGTAGTCATCAATGGCATCCCTGCGTCGTTGACCAAGCAATTGCTGGCGGCTTTTGCCCATGCACTGGAACAACAGCAGGTGGATGCGAAGCTATGCCGCAAAGTTAGGGTTGCCTCTCAAACCACGACACCGTTGGCGATGGATCAGGTCATTGCCCTGATAGACGAAATCCAGTTGGAATGGGCTGCTCTGGGCGGGAATGGGGTATTGCTCGAAATTGACGAGTTGGGGAAATTCCTCGAATACGAAGCTTATCACCCACAAAACCGCGAAATCCATCTGTTGCAACTGCTGGCAGAACATGCGCGTCAAGGCAATGCTGCGCCATTGCATATCATTGTGATGCTGCACCAATCGTTTGAGCATTACACCCAGCGTTTGGGCAAACACCTGCGGGATGAATGGCAGAAAATACAGGGGCGTTTCAATACGCTGGCTTTCCTCGAACCGGCGGAACAGTCATTGCGGATAGTCTCGGCAGCTTTTGACAACCGCCTCCAGTTACCTCCAACCACGCAAGCACAACTGGATACATGGGTAACGGTACTCACTGATGAGGGTGCATTACCGCATGGGATGGATCAGCGCAGCGCCAAAGACCTGTTCGGGCAATGTTATCCGCTGCATCCACTCACAACGCTGATATTGCCGGTGTTGTGCCAGAAGGTCGCTCAGAACGAACGTACCCTGTTTTCATACCTTGGTAGCCAGGAGCCGTTTGGCCTGCGTTTCCGTCTCGCCCAATTGACGCTGGGCGATTGGATCATGCCCGCTGATTTGTACGATTACTTCATGCTGAATCACCCCGGTGGTTTCTCTGATCCTTTGACCTACCATCGTTGGGTTGAGGTGGTGACGGCACTGGAACGCTTTGATGTTGCCCCGGATGACCCAGCCGTGGGCTTGCTGAAAACCATTGGGTTGCTCAATCTTGTCGGTGGGCAACGTGGCCTGAAAGCGAGCAATGCCATACTGCGCTTGGCATTTGGTAATGCCTTTGAGCAGCATAGCCAACGGCTGGCTGATGCTTCCATCATCCACTTCCGCAGCTACAACAAAGAATTCAGGGTCTGGCAAGGCACTGATTTCGACTTGGCTGGCAACCTGCAACAAGCGGTGACGGAATTCGAGAGTTTATCCCTTGCAGACAAATTGAATGTCTTGTCTCCCTTCAAACCGATAGTTGCGCGTCGCGCCACGATTGAAACCGGCACATTACGCAGTTTCACACCGTATTTTGCGTCCCGCACGACACGCAATAAGGTGAAACCGGGTTCATCGCCCAGAATCGTGTTCTACCTTGCTGAAGAGGGCGAATCAGTACCTGATTCCCATGAATTTGGTCGACACGATGTGCTTGCTATTTGCACGTTCACCGAGCGGCTGCGGGAAGCGGTTATCACCCAATTAGCGTTGCAGGAATTACCCAAACACCATGCAGCCCTGCACCAAGACCCAGTTGCCCAGCGTGAACATCGGGACTGGTTACACAATGCCGATCTTGAAATGGGCAAGCTGCTACGTACTTTGCTGGAAGAACCGGAATCCCTGCGATGGTCAGATGATCGTAGTGTGTGGGATGTGCGTAACCGCCGCGTGTTACAGGAAAAACTGTCTGAATGGATGACAGTGTATTACGCCAAAGCACCCCGCATCCGTAACGAGTTAGCCAACTGGGACAAACCTTCCGCTAGTGCCAATACCGGGCGCAAACGGCTGATCAATGCCATGCTGTCAGCAGCAGACCAGCCTTACCTTGGCATTGAAAAAACGCCAGCGGAAATGAGCTTGTATTTGTCCTTGCTCAAAGAGACGGGATTGCACCGGGAAGAACAGGGGCGTTGGGGGATTCATGCACCTGCACCAACCAACATCCTTGATAATGGGAAACCGTTGTTCCAGCTCCCGAATAGTTTGCAACCCATGTGGGATGAAATTACCAACCTATTGGGGAATACCGGGGCTAGGCAAGTACCGCTCACCGAAATCTACAACACCCTGCGTCAACCGCCCTACGGTATCAAACTGGGCTTATTGCCTATCTTCCTGATTGCTTACTTCCTTACCTGTCGCCGTGAAGTGGCACTGTACCAAGAAGGCGTGTTTTCTGACGAAATGACCTTGGCACAGGCTGAATTATTGTGTCGGCGACCGGAATTGTTTGCACTGGAACGTTTCGAGCTGAAGGGTTTGCGCGGCGACCTGTTTGACCAGTACATGGGAACAGTCGTGGGTAAGGTGCGTGAAGATGCCACTTTGCTGGACATTGTGGGGCCACTGGTACGCTTTATTTCCAATTTGCCACTCTACACCCAGCGTTGTTCGGGGTTGAGTGCGGATGCTGAGCGTGTGAGGAAGATTTTCACACAGGCCAAAAGTCCAGGAATCCTGTTGTTCCAGGAGTTGCCACTGGCGTGTGGGGTTGATCCTGAGGCTTTTGCGGCGGGTGATTCAGCGGTGGTAGAGCCGTTTATTCAGCGATTGGTGGCGGTGTTACGTGAGTTGAATGCTGCTTACGGGAAACTGTTGGAGCATTGGCAGGCAAGATTGAATCAGGTGTTGCTGGATGAGGTCATCCCTGACTTACCGTCATTACGGGCAGAACTGGCAAAGCGGTATGAGGGGCTGGACAAGTACACGCCTGACCAAAAGGTACTGGGGGCATTTATCCGTCGCCTTGGGGATGCGGGTTATGATTCTGATCAGGCTTGGCTTGAATCCATTGCGACACTGATAGAGGGCATACCGCCGAAGAAGTGGACGGATGAAAACCGTTTGCAGGCAGAATTGCGGCTGGAAGAGCGTGGGCAGCAGTTGCGGGACTTGATGAAGCTGCGGCTGGCAATGCCCAACCCAGAGCGTACTCAAGATGCCGTATTGATCCGTTGGGTTGATACTACGCATGGGGAAATGAGTCGGGTGGTGCAATTGTCTGATTCGCAACGGGCGGCAGTTGCAACACAGGCGGGGAAAATTGCAGAAGGTTTGAATGGTATGGACGAATCACAGCAACTGGCGATTATCGCAACGTTACTGGGGCGTTTATCACAAAAAGGGCAAAGTGGAGATCTTCAACAATGACTGATGTAGCAGAAAAAAAACCAGTTCGGCATTTATTGGGATTGTCTGGTGGCAAAGACAGCTCGGCACTGGCTATTTACATTCGTGATAAATACCCCGAAATTCACGAAAAGATGGAATACTTTTTTTCTGATACTGGTGCAGAACTCCCCGAAACTCTGGAGTTTATTGATAAGTTGGAAGATTATTTGTGTAAGCCGATAGTCAAACTTATGCCTGATGGATTCAAAGATGATCCTAGTAGTGAGGATGGTCTTTTTGGTTACTATTTAAAGTTGCATAAAGATTATCTTCCCTCGCCACAACAACGGTGGTGTACGATTAATCTTAAATTGATTCCTTTTGAGAAGTTCGTAGGTAACGATGAGGCGGTTAGTTATATTGGTATCCGTGCAGATGAGCCAGAAAGGGTCGGCTATATTTCAAGCAAGCCTAATATAAAAACCAGAATGCCATTTAGAGAGGATGGCTTAGATAAGGAAGATGTTTTTAAAATACTTGACTCTTCTGGGGTTGGCATACCCGAATACTATAAATGGAGAAGCCGTTCTGGTTGTTATTTTTGTTTTTTTCAACGAAAAGAAGAATGGATTGGGCTGAAGGAACACCATCCTGATTTATTTGAAAGAGCAAAAAAATATGAGAAGCCGGATGAGAAAACAGGCGTTCGTTATACATGGAGTTCAGTCGGTACTTTAGATGAATTAATTTCACGACCTGATAGTACTTCTTCAAAAAACACCATGAAGAAATCGAAAAGACTAATTGACAATATTGATGATGATGACTCTGATGGAGGGTGCTTGATTTGCACATTATGAAAAATGAAAGACATCCTTAATCAGTTTTCTAATATATCAGTTTACAAGGAAGATGGGGAATTTTTTCTTCACAAGCCATTGTTGTTGTTGGCTTATCTTGGTTTTTGTTGGAGAGGGCGAGAGCGACTCATTTCTTTTGATGAGGCAAGTCAGAAGTTAATGAGTCTATTCAATGGCTTTTATTTGGCAGGCTCTGAATATGGCAATACACACTACCCATTTGGAAAGCTTGAAAACGATGGTATCTGGGAAGTAGAAAAAAGCTCTACCTTGAAAAGAACATCCGCAGGTCATTTATTTAAAACTGAACTGATTGAGGATGGCATTAGAGCAGGCTTTTCTAAAGAAGTATATGATGATTTATCTAACAATAAGTGCTTGGTGTTAGATGCGGCTGATTTGCTATTGGGGCGTTATTTTGCGCCTGAACAACATCAGGGGCTGCGTGCAGCGGTCGGGCTACCGAGCGCAGATCATGCAACGACTTACAATACATTGTATGGAGTGAAACAGGATATGGGGACTGTATCTGACTTACCAGAGCCAGTGATGGCTGAGCGGAATGATGGTATTGGTGAAGGCAATCTGGATTTATTTGACATAATCGCTGTGTTAAAGCCAAAAAACAAAGATCATCAAAACGCTTATATTGGTTATCTGAATTCTTTGCATAATCTCTCCGCCGATGGCTCCAATGCCTTGGCAGAGTCACAAGCATTGAGTCCTTATTTTGATGAGTTGTATGTCGCATTCCCTTTAGCCAAAACGGTAAAAGACGCGCTAACCTCTGGTGAGGATAAGGTCATTATCCTGACAGGTCATGCGGGTGATGGTAAGTCCACAGTTGCCTTGGATGTCTTTAAGCATTTGCACGGTTACGCACCCAATCAACCGCTTCAGCACAAGCTGAAAGAGCGGGAAGTGATGCGTGCTGGTAATCGGGAGATTTCCATCGTCAAAGATATGAGCGAGTTGAGCGCCCCAAATCGCTTAAGGTGGTTAGATGATGCCTTTGGCAAACCAGGTAGTTGGTTGATTATCAGCAACACGGGGCCGTTACTGAACAGTTTGTCTGAGTTCGTCAAAAATCACGGTATTGCGGATGTTGCTTGGGTTGAGAATGAAGTCCTGAAAAAGCTGGATACGCCCTATAAAGAAGCTGAGCTTACCACTCATACCTTGCGATTAGGCGATACCAGCAAGCCCTTGGTGATTCTGAATATGACGCGCCTGAACAATGTGGATTCAGGTGCAAGAGTGTTGGAGAAAATGCTGCTGCACTCTGGTTGGTCAGAGTGTCAAGGGTGTGACGTTGAGGATAGTTGCCCTCTGCGCAAGAACCGGCAAGCCTTACGGCAAGGTGATGTTATTGACCGGGTACGCTGGGTTTATCAACGGCTAACCGCTTATGAACAGCGTCTGACACTGCGGCAAATCGTTGCCCATCTTGCCTTCTCCGTAACGGGTGGGCTGAGTTGTACAGAAGCGCATGATCATGCCTACGACACCCAAGCCAGCAGTGGCAATGTGGATGAGGGGCTGGAAGGTATCCTGTTCAGCGAAAGTTTCTTTGGGTATCGGCGTGGTGAAATCGCAGAGAAGACAGGTGCTTTCAAGGCAATAGAGCTAATACGGCGGCTGGAGTTTGGCAGCCCATTTGCGGTTGATTTCGAGCGTAAATTGATTGCCGATGATGCAACCTCTTGGGTTGATTTGCCACCAGCATTAGCACCAGTAGCAAAACGCTGGCGTTCCTATGCCCGTGACCCGGCAGGCGTGCGTTGGCGTTTTGCATTGCGGCGCATGGCTTACCTTTACGGGCAGGTTGTTGATAAAAACGATAAAGGGCTGGATGCGTTTCTGGACAATTTCCTACAAGCACCCAAACTACGCCAATTTGACCGTTGGCAACGCAATAAGGCTTTCGATATATCTTATTCAGAACAAGATGTCTTTAAAGATAATATTCTGAAGGTATTGTTAGAACTCTATTCTGGCTTTAGTGCAAGGCAATTTGAAAGCCATGATTTCTTATACCTAACATTACGTCGTGCTGACCGTGTAGCAGTTCAACCTGTGCAGATCGTCATGGCCAGCCTAAGCAATGAAGACTTTTCACTAAATTATGATGACAATCAATATTTACCTGTTCTGAATTATCGAGACGGTCAGGCTCGACTAATGCTCACTCTGCCATTGCTTGATTATATCCAAGCCCGAAGCATTGGAAGTCTTGGAGGGCAATTGACGCCTATTCACTTAGCACAATTAGAATGGTTTCGTTCCAAACTATTGCAAGTTTCACGAAAAAATTCTCAAATCAACAATAAAATTGTGTTACTAAAAACAGGAATAGATGGAGCTGTCAATATCCATCGTTTTCTTTTTGATAGTAATAATGGCAAGACCAAACTAAGAGTTAAGTGAGAATTGGAGTTGAGCTTATGAACCGTGAAAATTTAATACTTCAACGATTCCCTGCAAATAATTTAGATGAGAAAGACAAAGCTAAGGAAAATCCTGCCATAAGGTTGTATGGTAAACGCTATTACAAGGATCAAACGCCAGTTGAGTACCTTGCTGAGTTTTTATTGGTCTTTGCATCTCCAAAGAAAAAAGAGATGCTCGAAAAAGATCATGTAATTTCTCATGGGGAGTTTCAATTTTACATTGATAAAAATAAGCCAGCTTATTATCCTGAAGATAAGGTTGCGTTGAAGCTTTTTTCATTTTTTTCCAACTCAAAATTGGAAACTCGTCATCCCGCACACCGTCAGGCGTATATGGGTTCTTTAAAAATACTTGCTGAAAAAATTGATGGGGATGCAAATAACAAGAAAGAAACAATTCAGCTTCTACAAAGTTTACTCAATGGGTTTGTTGGTGTATCTAGTAATAGGACATGGGTTACACAATGTTTCTTACCTGCATCAACAAGTCTTTTGTCACGAGAAATAGATTGGTTGCACAGTGGAAAAAGTGGTGCTAAAGATAAAGACTTAGATTGGGTCTACAATGATAAACTAGGATGCAATCCTGAGAAGCAATCTGATGATGATGGAGTCATGAACTATTTTGTTCATGATAGACATAATTTCATGGCAAGAGGAGGAGAATCGCTTTTTTTGCAATTGGTGAATTTATTTGACAATATTCAATCCGAAGACATAAAGATTTTCTCTGAAATTCCTTCCTATTATCATCTTAAAGCTTTTATTGGAAATATCAAAAAAGATGTTGAAGATGGATTGTCTGCATTACTAACAAGTGGATCTGGATCACTGAATAATGCAATAGATTTTGTTAGCAGTGCTTTACATGGATATGATATTAATCCTAACCATGCAACATTGGGATGGATTCCCGCTTCAAGTAAAATTGAAGCTTTGTTATTTGCGATGGAAGTTAGAAATTTATGTGCATCTAACTTAGGGAACTTAGAAAAATTAGATCTATTGCAAACTTTGTGTTGTATGCAAGTTTTGAGAAGTCACTGCTTTCAAGCAAACCGGCTTGATGAGTGTGAATTACCTACTCATGGGTTTGTGGGAAATTATGTTTGGATTGCAGTAAATGAGAATGCGCCTCCTACTGACTCTCTTAGAAAAATGGCACATGAATCATTTAAAAAAATTGATAATATACTTTATCGCGTCTTACGTCATGAAATGTTACCTAAACCTGTCTCTCGGTCTAATAAAGATGCGTATAGCGAAGCAAACAAACATGGATACGATATATTCAAGAAACTTGCCAAAGACCTCGGCTTAGTCATCCCACGCCAAGGTCAAGGGACACGTTTCGTATTGCATCAAGGGTTGTTACGCTTCTTGGTTGCGGCATTGATACGTCCCGGTGAGCGCATCCGTCTGACCCACTTCTATCAACGTATTTTTGCCCATTACGGCATTGCCATTAGTGGTGACCAATTGAAAGTCGCTTTGCAGTGGATTGGCAAGGAAGCGGATGGGGATACTTACGCCGTTGCCTCCAGCAGTACGTGGGTGGAGGAGGCACTAAAGCAAGGCGGCTTTTTGGTCGAGTTATCAGATGCTGTTTCGATGGTCATGAATCCGGGCGAAGAGCAAACCATCTAATCCGTCATGAAGAGCCTATTGGATGTCAGAAGGAGGATATACGTTGATTTTGCATATTTAGTTTGATTAAATCAAACTAATCAATCATTTTCAACGGTCATGCTATGCGCAATGCGGAGTTACAGCTTAAGTCTTTCGGCAATATCCCCATCATGCACCAGACCTTGATGTCGGCGCTCAAAGACTACAAAACACCCAATAACAAGATTTCCCGCTGGCTGGATGAAGGCGTGCTGCTGCCCGTAAAACGCGGTTTGTATGTGGTATCCCCCGAATTGACCGGCAAGCCAGTGGAACGCTTGTTGGTTGCCAACCTGCTGTATGGGCCTTCGTGTGTGTCACTCGACTATGCGCTATGGCATCACGGTTTGATCCCGGAAAAAGTGCTGGAAATTACCTCAGTAACAACCCGGCGCAGCCAAACATTAGAAACGGGTGTAGGGCGTTTTTCCTACCAACACCTACCCAACCCTTTGTACCCGATTGGCATGGAGTCAGTAGCAGCGGAAGGTGGTGGTTATTGCCTGCTCGCCACACCTGCAAAAGCCTTGTGTGACCGCTTGGTGTTGACCCGCAACCTGCGGGTGCATTCGGTTAAATCCATGCAGCGTTTCCTGCTGGATGACCTGAGGTTTGATGCGGATGAAGCGGGCATGATTGATCTGAAAATCATCGCAGCCTATTCACAATCCGGGCATAAAACAGAACTGCTAGGGCATTTACACGAGGCTATCAAACAATGGCAATGAGCTTGCTGGAACAAATGCTGAGCCGCTACCCGCTGACTACTGCCGAGCAGCATGATCAAGCACTGCGGGAAGTCATGCAGGAAATTGCCCTCGCGGGTCTGAACCGCGCCGGTTTCTTTGAACAAGCGGCTTTTTACGGTGGCACTTGCCTGCGGATTTTTCATGGCTTGCCACGCTTCTCTGAAGACCTGGATTTTTCATTGCTACAGCCAGATGCCGGGTTTTCTTTGCAACCGTATTTCAAAGCAGTCATTGCCGAGTTCAAGGCACTGGGGCTGGAGGTCGACATTGCGGTCAAGCAGAAAACTGCCGACAGCCAGATAGAATCTGCCTTTTTGAAAAACAACACCCAAGTGTTCAGCCTGAATATTCGCAGTACCCGCAAAGTCAAAATCAAGTTTGAGGTAGACACCCTACCGCCACTGGGCTTTGCGACCGAAGAAAGGCTGTTGCTCCAACCGTTTTCCTTTTACGTCAAGTGCTATTCCTTGCCCGACCTGTTTGCCGGGAAGCTACATGCACTGCTGTTCCGCCAATGGAAAAACCGGGTTAAAGGGCGCGATTGGTTCGATTTTGAGTGGTATGTTCGCCATGCCGTTACCCCCAATCTGGCGCATTTTGCCAGACGCGCTTATGAAAGTGGCTCTCTTCAGCAAGAGGCCGTGACCCATGCTGAGCTACAAGCATTGTTGCAGCAACGCATTAGGTCGGTAGATTTTGAGAATGCCAAGCAGGATGTTGTGAAGTTCATACCCGATGCCAAGGTACTGAATATCTGGTCAACAGACTACTTTCTACAACTGGCTCATAGGCTGACAGAGCCGTTCTAATTCTGGAGAAATACGTATGAACCTGTTTGTTGAAGACTTGGCAGATTACCTGATCGGTGAGTGGACAAGAATTCAGGATGCCAAGGGTGGTACACAAGAAGCCCGCTTTATCATCGAAAGCCTGTCACCCGATAACACCTTCCAGCTTTTAGCAACATTGGAAGAAAAGCGTTTGCAGGCTTCCCAATCCTCGCGTCTGGAATGCCATTTCAAAGTAGCCAAAGGTTTGTGGGACGCATGGCAAATTCACTCCGGTGAATCGCGTGAAAGCCTGACCCGCAAAATGCAGGATTTGGGTGGTGTGGATGCCGACGGCACATTACGCTGGATTGACGAAGCAGATCGCTTGACTTGGTATCGTAATAAACTTAAGTCAAGTGACACTGATGCTTTGATTGTTGTACTGATTGGCTTAAGTCATACCTCAGACCAAGGTGGACTTCAAAGTTTCCACTTGATTGACGAGTCCCGTATCTGGAACAAAATGGGGCAAAGCTATCAACCGTGGCTCATCAAACTAGCCAAACGTGTGGGGCTTGCCGATCACAACGAACCAGACATTGCGCGTTTTGATAATGCCTTACAGGAATTATTTTCCATCAAACCCCGGCGTTTGCTCAGGCTTGCCGAGTTCTTTGAGTCTGAACTGTTACCCGCGAAAGGGAATGTTGATAGCTTGAATGAAGTGCTGGCTCGTTTCTACCAGCACCTGCCGTTCTGGGGCATTCCACCCTTGGCGTTATCGACTGAGCAGGTGAAAAAAGCCAAAGAAACCAAAGGGATCATCAAAGATTCGGATTCATTGATTTCCCACCAGAAGCTGAAAAGCAAAAATGACCAGAACAAGGCGTGGGCAAAGGTGGATAAGCTACTCAAAGAAGCTGAATTTGTATTGCCTCAAACCTTTGGAACAACCGTCGCTTACGAAGATGTCAAAGACTACAGCGCAACGTTGGAGAGCTTTATTTTCAGCGGTGATGCGAATGCCAGAGATCGTCTATTACACACGGATATGGTCACGCTGGTCAAACGGCTGAAAACCCGCGAAAAAGCCCCCAAGGTTATCCGTGATAAAAATACCCGCTTGCGTGGCTCCAGCATGGAAGCGTTCCTGCTGGCTATTTGGGAAACTGTGCAACAGTTTGCCAAGGAATGCAAAGACGAGTCTGAAACATGGACAGATTACGTAACCGAAATTCGGGTAGTGGCTGAACAATTTAACCACGATCTGGATACCGATGCCGATGAAAGTATTGGTGGTAATGAGCTGGCAAAAGTCTTATTGCAAGGGTGTTTAGGTGGTTTGTCTGAACTGTTGGAAGAAATAGAGTTGCGCCTGCCGGTTGATGATGAACAGGCGGTTCTTCCCCCTAAAGAATGGGAACGCAGTATCAAACTTATCTGCAATCTGGAGCCTGAAAGTTACCGCGTTAGCCGCAAACGGCCTCATTTGCGCTTTAAAGTCAGCCTCATCAGTCATCAAGGTGAAGAAGGAACGGAATATTCCAGCCGCTATGAATGGGCATTCGAGTCTACCCATGCAGAACGGGTACGTTTCCAGTGTGCCAAAGCAATCTTGGATGAGTGGAAACCCAAAAAGCTGTCCCCTTCCATATTGCCTGCATTTACGCTGGGAACAGAAGAGATGACTGCCCTGTATTTTGCAGCCGATGAAGAAGAGGCAAACCGTCTGGTCAATAACGCCATCGGCATGGTGAAGGTCATTGACCTGATGGAGGGGCTTGACCGACAACACCCGAAAAGTCTTGATGCCGAGTTGAATGAACAAGTGCGGGCTTTGGCGCAAGTCTACCGTACTTGGCTGAAAACCTATGTTGAGCAAGGCTATTTCGTCGCGACCCGCCAGTATTACCCACAACTTGAACCAGCCTACGAAAAGCTGGCAACTGGGGTACTGGATCGGAGTAAGCAAGGTAGCATGGAGTTGTTGCGGCGGTTTTATAAAGCCTTCCTGTTGCTTGACCCAGCCATACAGCCGAATGACCCATTTATACGCTCTGCCGTTGCTGTGGGTATTTCACCTGCTGTCCTGGAGCTGACGTGGGCGCGTGAGCTGTTTTTACGGGATCATTTTGATGAAGTGATTGCCGAATATGTGCGTGAGCAGGACATAAAAGCCCCCAAAGCCAAGCAAGCATTGGAACGACTGTTGAATCTGGTCACGATCCAGCGTCCTTTAGCAGGTTTGGTGGTGGATGACATCCCCAAGCTATCCGCCAAGGTCAAGAGTTTCAACTTGTTGCATTATCTGGGGGAACAGCCTTCAGGTGAGAAAAGTCTTGCTGTGCAAACCCTGCTGCGGGAAGACGATGATAATGAGGATGACCTGAGCGAGATCAAACACGCCTCAGAAGACGGGAAAATCATTAGCAATGTGCTGAAACATTACCAAAGCCTGTATGCCTTCGCGGCTGATGGTTTGCGTATTATTGCTGTCCATGTTGAGAATGTACCCTTGATCCTGTCCGGGATTGATAATTTCCTGCGCGAGTATCTGAAAGACAAGACTGGCAGTAACCAGCCTGCTTTTTTCTGTGAGTTAATGGTGTATTCCACTTCCTCATCCCCGATTTCAGTCGAGAAAAAACTCACCCTGTGGCGGGATGATGTGGTTGAGCAGTTCCGCGAAAAAGGTCGGCGGCTTAATTTGTCGGTTGGGCATCGTTTTGCCCCTACCCGCAAAGACATTAATGATTTGCTCAAAAAAGAACAGCGTTTACGTTTATATGACATCGCGTTCCTATTCCGTTTCCTTGGTGACGATATGACGGGGCATGTGGAGGCAGCAGAACCGTTTGAACTGAATTTCAATGACCTGGGCAAGTTCCCTATCAGTGAATACCCAAGACCAATCCAGCAAGGCGATGATTTAAAACGGCAAAGTTTGCTGAGTAACCGCCGCTTGCGGATACAAACGTGGCACGCTGACCTCTCGGCGCGTTTGCGCCATCCGCAGGGGTCAGGTGCTGAACACTTGATGTTTGGGGCAGTCAACTATGCCCCCTGGCATGAAGTGGTTGAGACCTTGCACCAAACAGCCCAATGGGTGGCTTGCGTTGACCCCTTCATTGATAAACGCCTACTCGGCAAACGCGGTAACGACAGCCAGCGTAAGATTGTCGGTTTCACCTCCGGCCTGGGGGCTTATGGTGAATTGAACCTGTCGATTTCAACCGAACAGGACACGCTGACACACTTAACCATGCTGGTGAAAAACCATCTAAACGGATTGTTACCGTTCCATAATGGGCAAATGTTGGATGCGACCGCGAGCCGGATTGTGGAAGAAGCAGAAGAGGTCATTGGTTTGTCTTCGCTACGTGCCGTGGTTGGACAGGGTGAAAAAATCCGTGAGGTAGTCGGTTTTGCTGCCATACACCGGATGTTGGCAGAACCCCGGCAGGCAGTGATGACGCAACTCCTCCCGCTTGATGCATTCACGCATTGGTTTATCGGCAGCGACACCCCGTTGCGCCCGGATTTGCTCCAGCTTTCGCTAATCCTGCGTGAGAACGACATCCCGCTGGTTCAAGCAACGGTGATTGAATGCAAGTTGGCGAAACAATCCGAACGCCACCTGGGAAAAGCCGTTGACCAGGTACAGGACGGTTTGAGCCACTTGACACAATTGTTTGCACCACACCGCCAGGATATTCAGCGGGTCTACTTCGACCGCCGCTATTGGTGGGCGCAATTGCAACGGGCGTTGACTTCCCGCACAGTCGTTTCACTTTCCGATGATGAACAGAAGCAGCTTAATACAGCTTTGGAGAAGGTGGCGGAAGGCTATTACGAAATGGCTTGGCAAAGTACCATCTTCACGTTCTGGACGGATATGCCTGATGCACAGCCTGTCTTGAATAAATACGCTTTGTCGCCTTATGCCATCAGAAAACCCTTCCAGATACCGGATGGGTTTATGCTCAACCATTGGGTAATGGGCTACAAAGGTTTGCTGGCGTTGTTTGAGAATGTAGCCCCTAAAAACTTGGTTATTGAGGGCGAAGCTATCCGCATTTCCCCGGAAATGGAAGGCTCCACTACGTTTGTGACGGATACCTACACAGTGGCAAAACCTGTTGCTGAACCAGTAAATACAGTATCTACGCCAGCGTTCCCATCAGTAGAACCACCCAGCATAGTGCAACCTGTTGTTATCCAAGCAACCGCAGTAGCAGCAGTGGAAAGACTACCAGTACATGAAGGGCAGCCAGTACAGCCAGTTCCTGTGCCGGAAATTATTCCTGCTGCTGAAATCAAACCTACACCGCCTATTTCAGACCCAGCTCCCATAAGTGTGAGTGTATTGCCTAGCGTGCCAGAAAAGTTATTGATTGGTAAGAATGTTGCCAATGGAGCGCCTGTTTACTGGCATTATGGACACCCCGGACTATCTAACCGCCACATGCTGCTGTTCGGCTCATCGGGTTCTGGCAAGACGTATGGTATCCAGTGCTTACTGGCTGAAATGGCAGCCCAACAGCTCCACTCTGCCATTATTGATTACACGGACGGGTTCCTGCCCAATCAGGTTGAAAAACGGTTTGCAGAAGTAGCAAAGCCCAAAAATCACTATGTCCGTATTGATAAATTGCCACTCAGCCCCTTCCGTCGGCAGATGCAAATTATTGACCCTGATATGCCAGCGTTTGAAGAAAGCCCATTTGACGTAGCAACCCGCATTACCAGTATTTTTACATCCGTATTCAATATGGGTGATCAGCAGTCAGCCACTTTGACGCGCGTGTTGGAAGCTGGCATTGCTAGCGGACGTAACTTTACGTTAGATGACATGCTACCAATGTTGCGTGATGAAGGGGCTACGGGCGAAGGTTTGGCAAACAAACTGGAGCCTTTCGTTAAATCCCAACCCTTCCGGGAGAGTAACGAGTCGGCTTGGGACGGCATGATGACTTCAGCGGATGCCTTGGTGAATGTGCTGCAACTTAAGGGGCTTTCACGCGATATTTACCGGATTGTGACTGAGTTTGCCTTGTGGGATTTATACGACCATGCCTGCAATACTGGCAGTAAAAACCGCCCCATTCCGGTGGTGCTGGATGAAATCCAGAACCTGAATCACAGTAGTGATTCCCCCATTGACAAAATGCTGCGGGAAGGTCGCAAGTTTGGTCTTTCCCTCATGCTCGCAACCCAAACCACTAGCAACTTTGATCAAGAGCAACGTGACCGACTTTTCCAGGCAGGACATAAATTGTTCTTCAAACCGGCTGATACGGAAATCAAGTCGTTTGCCAAGATATTAAGTGTTACTTCCCGCAATGGCACAGAGGCCGAGTGGGCTGAAAGGCTATCGAAACTGGAAAAGGGACAATGTTACTCACTGGGGCCGGTGCTGACTTCCACTGGGTCTTTGAGGGTCATGGCGGTACTGGTGTCGGTGACTGCGCTTGAACAGCGTAATTTCGGCGGATGAAGGATAAGATACACATGATAGAACGCAAATCCTTACCGCTGAATTTCCCGCAAACCTTCTTGCCAGAGCGGCGTTTGCTGGCAAAGCTCTTGGCATTTGCTGCTGAGAATGGGCGAGGTGAGAAGACGGTCATTGGTAAACAAACAGGTATCCCTACGGGGAAGGATACTGGCAAGGTTGAGCCGATGATTTACTACTGCCAAGGCATGGGTTTGGTGACTGCGTATCGGGAGTCTGGGGAATGGCAACTGGGTTTGACTGCATTAGGGCGGGTAGTGTTTCAGGAAGACCGTTATCTCGGTGAATCCCATACACTTTGGTTACTGCATTTGATGTTGTGCCGTCGTTTGGACTTGGCTTCCCCACCAGCAGGCGTAGCAGATGCCTGGTTTACCTTGTTTGCAGGAAGTCATTTCCGGCTTGGCACGAATTTTAGTCAACAGGACTTTCTCGCTTTCCTGATTGAACGACACGGTGAGAAAAGCTACACGAAATCACTGGTGGGCGTGGCGATACGGACTTATCTAGAAGAAAGTTGTCTGGGGATGATCACTGCCTTGCGTCAGCAAGGCGGCGGGGATGATGCCATTATTGAGCGTTGTTCCGCACCCTCTGAGCGGAGCTATTACCCCGTTTATGCCGCCTACCTTTATCTTATTTGGGATGAGTTGTTTGCAGGTGAAAACCAGATAGCACTAGACCGCTTGGCGGGGGAAAGCCGCTGTTTCGTGCTAATGGGCTGGGACGATGTAGCCATCAACCGTTGGCTGGAATGGATGGTCGACAAGGGTTTGATACAACTGGATCGGTACACCGGAACAGCAATGCTGCTGCGTTTGGGGACGACAGCGCAGGCCGTGAGCAATATCTACAGCGAACTTATTTAAACAGGATTGAACAGGGGCAGGGACATGAAAATTGGGGACTTGGTTAGTTTTCATAGCGAAAACTTTTTTGACGGCGCAGTACAACTACGTTGGGTCAGTGATCGGCCTGAACAGGCAAAACAGGCTGCCAACGCCTTCGTGTTTCATGGTCCGCGTTATCATGGTGCTGCCGATGCAGAAACGGATGGTATTGCAGGTGGCTACAGGCTAAAAGACAGTGCCAGTTTCGTGCATGAGCTGCTTGGCTCCATTCAGGGTGGTTTGCATGGAGAAGAACACAACCCTTACTGGCTGGTGGTCGCAGGCTATGGTTCTGGTAAATCTCACCTTGCATTGACCTGTGCCACCTTGCTGGCTGAACCAACCTCAGCAACTGCCCAGTCGATTATTGCCAATATCACCAAGGCAGATGAAGAGCTTGGTCTGAAAGTTCAGCAAGCTATTGATGCTTTGGAGCGTCCCGCATTAGTCATCACGCTGGATGGCATGTCAGGTTTTCATCTTGGCAATGCCCTGACACAAGCCACCCTTTCCCAGTTACAACAGCATGGTGTCGATACCGGCGCTATTCTGGCGTTATCGCCCCGTTTCCAGCTCGCAGAACAATTCGTCGAGCGTAACTATGCCTTCCGTACCACCCGGTTTGCAGAGCGCTTGCCGGGAATGAGTGCAGAGGCCATTTACGCCCATTTGCGCAACAATAACGAAGATGTTTACACCGCCGTTGACGAACTGTATAGCGAGACCAATGGTTCACATATACCCGTTGTTGGACAGGAATCCGCCCAGGAATTGCTGAATACCTTGTGTGAAGTGTACTGCGGCCCGGAAGGTGCTTTTTCCAATGTTGTGATTATGTTCGATGAGTTTGGGCGTTATCTGGAGTATGCGGCGGAAAAGCCGTTGCTTGCTGGGGATGCAGCCTTACAACAAGTCTTTCAGGGTGTGCAGGACAATAGCAACAAGATTCGGTTTGTCGGTTTCATTCAGTATGAACTGAAAGCTTACTTGAAACGCTTTGGTAGTGCCGATTTGCGGCAATTGCAGCGTTATATCACCCGGTTTGATTCTGCCCAGAAGTGGTATCTGTCCACCAATCTGGAAACCCTGTTTGCGCACATGATTGGCAAAAAACAGGCTGTATTGGATGGGGTTTGGCAGGATACCGCCTCCCAACGCAGCAATGAAACAGCCCGGCAGTTAATGAGCCATGCCTTACCCGGCTATGTACGCTTTCCTGTCTGGACAGACCCGGAAAAATTCTCCCGTGTGATTGCGCAAGGGTGTTGGCCTTTGCATCCATTGGCGACGTGGTTCCTGACCCGTCAAAGGGATGTGGTGCAGTCCCGTTCGGCGTTGACCTTCATTAAGGAAATGGTCGAACGCATTGCATCTGAAGATGCATTAATAGCGGGACGTTTGCGTCAGGTCAGTGCTGCTGAACTGGTGCTGCAAAGCATGTTGCCGGAAATGATTGCCGCCGAACGTGAAACAGGCGGTGTCGTTGCGGAAACACTGCAACTGCTGCTAGAAAAGTTTCAGGCACATTTGAATGCTGACCAGCGGCTAGCATTAGCTGGGGTGGCTATTCTGGAAAGGATGCGCGTCGGCAAGCTGGATCAGGAACGTATGAACCGGCTATTAGCTGAAGCATGTGCGCTGCCGTTACAACAACTTGACCGTGCTTTGATCAGTTTAAGCCAAGAGTTGGGGGCTATCGAGTGGAATCGTGATCTGGGGCAGTATGAGCTGATTGCGGATGCTTCAACACGCGGGCAGTTCCAACAATGGTTGCGGCAACAACAAGCCAAGCTTAATAGTGATAGTATCCGCGAGTTGTTCATGCGGCGTGGTGCATTGGATATGGGCTTGGAAACGACCCTTTCCGTCCCCGATTTTGCACAACACAAACAGATTTCCACACCCGATTGGCAGTTCAAGCCGCATCTTGCCCACAGCCAGAATATAGATAAAGTGGTCGCGGGAGCTTTCCATGACTGGAAAAAAGCATCCTTACCGACAGACCCGAAAGGCAATGTCATTTATCTTTACATTCAGCCTAACGAGGATGTGAGTGTACTGGATGCCAAGGTAAATGCGGTTCTGCAAAAAGAACTAAAAAACGCAGCAGCAAACAAAGCCCCGGTTTGGATCATTGGGTTGAGTGATACGTCCGCAAGTCTGGCGGAACATCTCGGTCGACTCTATTTGTTTGATGAAAAAATTACTGAGGCAGACAAGGAACGCTTCCGCCGTTTTGTCCCTGAAGAAAAAGACCGTAGTGATCGGGCGATTAAAGAAGCTGTTCAGGATGTCATCAAGCAGCGTTTGTTCTGGATTGCGGGATTTTCCAGTATTCCAGCAGGTCGTTTGAAGCATGTGGGTGAAGCTGTGTTTGATGCGGTCTATCCACAAACAGTGCCGTTTCCATTTGATGGTTTTGCGAGTTCAGCCGGTGCAGGAGCGGCGGATTGTGCGCAATTGACCCGTAGTCTGGTTTCCCGACAGGTAAATGGTGCATGGATACAGGCTCAACCCAGAAAGCTGCAAAATCGGGTAACAACGCTGCTTAACCAGGGCTGGGGTAGCTTGCGAACATCGGGGCAACTAGCAGACCCCTCCAATCCACAGGCCAAAATTGCTTATGAACACCTGGTGAAGCTGCATCAGGATAATCCCAGCCAAACCTTATTGCAGTCATTCCAGATGCTGCTTGCACCTCCCTATGGTATGAATGCCGCTTCTGCTGGATTGTTGCTCGGTTTGTTCTTGGGGTTGGAAACACCGCCACGTCGAATTGAATACAATCATCAGATGGTGGCAGCAGGGGATTGGTTGACTGATGCTTTTCCTGCCCAAAAAGGTAAACACTTTCTTGATCAGACTGTACTTGGAAAAAGTGCTGTGCGTTTCCTATCCGCAGATGCAGCAGGACGTTGGCGGCAACTGTTGAACCAATGGGAAGCAGAGCAGCAATATGAGGTCATTATTCGCCTTACTGATCAGGTTGATAAAACCCGAAAAGTTGAACCTTTGCCTGAATCAATGGAAGGACTTTACCGTGTTCTGCTTGATCGGGCAGACAAGGTGCTGGAACAAGTACATGCGGCACAGAAAAAACTGGATCAGTGGGAACGCGACATCGAACACGCAGAAAGGCAGGCTAATGTCGGATATTTATTAAAGGCTGGTTCTCAGCTACTACGACAACAAGCTGTTTTTGTGGAAGAAGGCTGTTGGCCTGCCAAAATGCATGAGGATAGTCAGAAACTGTTGGCATTAGTGAAAGAATTTGTTGCCCAACGGATTGCCGCTTGGCTTCCTCGGCAAGGTTGTAACAGCATCCTTCAAGTTGGTGAATACAATCAACGCATGGAAAAGGCCGTGGCAAGCCTTAAACACCTGGGTTTTGCTGCCGAGTCTCAAAAACTCGAAAACTTGGCACGGGAAAGTGTTGCCCAAATCGAAGAGCGGGAGAAACACCGGGCTATCCTTGACCGGAGTAATGATTACCCTCTCCAACCAGACCCAACCGACTCAACACCAGTACGCACACTGCGTGACGAAATAGCGACGGGTGATGCCTTGATTGAAGGCATTCGCCAAACCCACCCGGTGCTAAAACAGGATGAAATAAATTCGCGTGTAACAGCTATCCAACACCGCCAGACCCGGCTACGGGAAGCAGTACGCCGACATACCGATGCGTTTGGGAAAATCTTTGCGCAATCCATCACCAGTCAGGCTGAATTAGAAGAAACACTGGTTCGGGTAAAGCGTTTGCAGAACATCTTTGTGGGAACACCGGATGCACAGGAAGTACAAGACCTGAAAGCACAACTGGAACGTATTCGTGCCGATGTATCTGCATGGGAATGTCAAGATGTGGGTGTGGAGCGTCTGGAAGCATTACTGCAACACCAGACGCTGGGACAACTGGCAGAACTTGATGCTTACCTGCAAGAACAAGAAATTGACCCCGCATGGGAAATGGCAGCAGTGTATCAGGCTATTGCTAGCGAACGTATTGAGGTTGCACGCAAGCGTTCAGCAGACTGGCTTGCCCCCAGGCTAGGATTATTGCCGCAGGTTGCTGATCTGGATAGAAACCGTTGTGCTAGCCTTGAAAGGGAGCTTCAGGCCGCGCCCGGTTATTTGGCGGAAAAGGATCAGGAAAAGGTTGCCGAAATACTCCACCTGGTTAGCCAACGCCGTACTGAACTGGAAGAGGATGCCCGCAGCAAGCAGGTAAAGGTTTGGCTTGCACAATTTCTGAGTTTGCAAAATATTGAGGTTTTGTCCAGACCTGAAACTGAGCAGTGGTTAAAGTCATTACGAAACCCGCCAGACGATGCCAAGCCAGATGAATTGTCAGTATTGCAACCTATTGAAACCCAACTGACCGCGCATCTTGATCAGATGAGCATGGATGAAATCATTGCACGCATTGAGAGGTTGCCAGTGAGAGCCCAACGTAAATTAGTCCTACTACTTTCGCAGCGCCTGATGGAGCAACAGGATGCCTGATACAGGCAGCAAATCTCACCAGAGCCTTTTGGGCAAGCAGGTTGGCTTTCATACGTATTGGCATCATACCATGACTGTTTTGCAGCCTTCCGCTGTCCAGCGTTTGGTGGCGGAAGCAGAGAATATTGCGGGAGCGGTGGCAGGCAAAGACTTCAATATTATCAAGTTTGCCCAAACCGAAGATTCGGTGTCGTTACTGGATTACCTCGGTTTTTTCGATGACCCGTTCCCTGCGTTGGGTTGGAGTTGGGGGGTAGATTTAGTCACGAAAACGGTGAAGCGACGCAGCTATGCGGAATCGCTCAATCCCCCCATTCTGCACCGCAAAGAGCTATTTCTTCCGTCTGATCATCCGCGCATCCCGGAATATCGGGCGCTAACCGAAAGTGCCGAACAACTGGGTTTGTTTGAAAACAGCCGTACTATCGGTTTCCGGCTGGCATGGAATGCTTTGATTGAGGCGCGTGGCTACTTTCTGGATGGGCATCAGCTCCTTCCCATTGGCAATGAGGCGAATGCTGATGATGGGCATCATGATGTTGCCGCCGATGCCGAGCAAACCGTCATGCGGCATCGCACCGCCTTAACCCGTTACAACCTCTCAGCCCCCATGCAGGCACTTGCCCGTTTCGGGTTCCTGGATGGACAGAAGTCCATTTTTGACTACGGGTGCGGCAAAGGTGACGATGTTCGCAACCTGCTTGCTAACCAGCTTGAGGCGGCAGGATGGGATCCGCATTTCGCTCCCGACCAACCCAAGAAAACGGCACACATTGTCAATTTGGGCTTCGTCATCAATGTCATCGAAAATATTGAGGAACGGGCTGATGCTTTGGCGGGTGCATTTGCGCTTGCAGAGGAATTGCTGGTTGTCTCAGCAATGCTCTATAACCAAAATTCGTTCAAGGGACAGCAGTATCAAGACGGGGTGCTGACTGCCCACAATACCTTCCAGAAATACTACTCACAAGGCGAACTGAAAGCCTTCATTGACGAGATTCTATCAGCCGATGCCATTCCTATCGGGCCGGGGATTTTCTTTGTTTTCCAGGATAGTGAAGCAGAACAACGTTTCCTGTTAGGTCGGCAACGCAGTCGAGCTAACTTATTACGTTTAACCCAAAGACCTGCACCAGAACCGCGCATTTCTGTCCGCGATCAGAAATATCAGGCCAGACTGGAAGCTATCGAGCCATTACGCAACCGTTGGCTGCTCTTGGGTCGCCAACCCCACAAGAGCGAAGTCGATGATCTGGTTGAACTGACCAACGCCTTTGGATCGGTTTCCAAGGCATTGCACTTTGTGGTCAGCGAGACAGATGCTGACTTGTTAGCTCGCGCTCGCCAGAACCGCATGAATGACCTGCTGGTTTACTTTGCGTTGTACACCTTTAGCCGCCGGAAACCTTACAGCCGATTGGATGCTACTCTCCAGCTCGATATTAAGGCGTTTTTTGGCAACTACCTTCAGGCACTGGAGCAGGGCAGGGCATTGTTATTCCAATTGGGTAACAGCAAAGCCATCGAAGCAGATTGCCAAGCGGCTGCCGAACAGGGTATTGGTTACTACGATGAAGAACACGCCTTATCTTTGCCCAGTGACCAGGTTGAACGCTTGTCACCCTTGTTGCGTACTTACATTGGCTGTGCAGTCATTTTGTACGGCGACATTTCCCAAGCTGATTTGGTCAAAATACACATCGAAAGCGGCAAGCTCAGCCTGATGCGTTATGACGACTTTAGCGGGAGTGCCATACCGCGATTACTGGAGCGCGTGAAAATAAAGTTCAGGACGCTGGATTTCGACTACTTCAGCTACGGTGAAGACTACGAACCCACCTATTTGTATTTGAAGTCACGTTACCTGAATGAAGATTTACCCGGCTATGCCGAACAGCTTGAGTTTGACGAAAAACTTCAGGCGTTGGGTTTGTTCAACTTTGCCGGTTATGGCCCAAAGCCACACGTTTTCCGGGAAAAGCTGGCAGCCGCACGGTGGGAAATTGACGGGCTGCAATTAATCCGCAGTCGCCGGATTCCTGAGCTGGATGAACCTTGCGGGCAGCATTTCACTTATCGCTCGTTGATAGAGTGTGGTGAAACCTGGCAACGTACCAGAATGAGCAATCTGCCCCAGCAACCTGACAGCTATACCGCACTCCATGATTTGGTAACGGCAATCCTTGAGCCAGTGATTGATTACTTCGGCATGATCCGCCTCACTTACGGTTTCTGCTCTGCTGCCTTGGCAAAGGAGATTCCGGGTTGCATTGCCCCAAAACTGGATCAACACGCCGCCTATGAATTGAACCGTTTGGGCAACCCTATTTGCCCTCGTTTAGGCGCAGCCGTCGATTTCATTGTTGACGATGAAGATATGCTGGAAGTGGCGGAATGGTTAGCGGAGAACACCCCGTTTGACCGGCTGTATTTTTACGGCAGCGACAAACCCGTGCATGTCAGTTACGGCCCGGAAAAGAAGGGTGAGTTTGTTGAGATGCGGGTGGGTTCTTCGGGCAGGCTGGTTCCGTTTGTACGACGGTAGTTCTGCTTTCAATTGCCCACCACCACATTCCCAAATGGCGGATCAGCCATCCCATCCTTCCTCAACTGTACCGCCACCACCTGCTTCGGCCTGATATGCTTCAGCGTCTCCACACTAATCCGCAACTTGCTGGTTGCCCGCTGCCAGTGGCTACCATGCAACCCCAAAATCAGCGTAGACCCCACATTGGTCAGGAAACTGTCCGGGAAATCCGTCGGGCTTTGGCTGGCACACCACAGCCCAATCCCAAACTTTCGCGCTTCCCGCGCAATCACATTGATAATGTCATCGTCATCCTTGCTGAAAAACTTGTGCGCTTCATCCAGAAAAATGACGTGGCGCAATTCCGTGCCACTGCGGGTTGCCCCGGCTTGTTTGTGGCGCTCAAAGATGGCACGCAGCCGCAACTTCACAAACAACACCTGCTGTTCCGTGCTCAATGACTTGATCTGGTGTACCCGTGCTTGGGCGTTGCCAAACGGTGGCGGGTTGGCGCGGAATATCCCCGCCGAGTTGAGCAGTTCCAGCCGTTGCAATACGCTGGCAAGGGTATCCGCCGAATCGTACTTGAGCATATCCTCCAGCTCCCGCCCGGTCTGCATGGCGGCAATGAACTCGGCATAGCTGCTGGTGCAATGCTCTTTGCTGGTGTTGACCTGTTTCCCCAGCTTATCCAATTCATCGTCACTGCTAGCTTTGGCGTATTTGCCTTGCAAGGTAGTGAGGCGTTTGTACTGGCGGGTAAGCTGTTCCAGCGCACTGATGCACGGGTTGTCGCCACCAATGTTCAGCGCGGTGAGCTTGCGCCGCCCGTAGCTTTTGAGGTCATCCAGTGTGGGGTAATACTGCTTTAAGGCTGCCCAGTTGCGGGCATCGGTCAGTTGCTTGCGTTGCGCTTCGGTGATGCTGTCCCGCTGCCACGACGGCGGGTTATCGGGGTAAATGCCCGCCAGCGCGTAAGTGTCCAGCAACAGGTTGCGCAGCACCATTTCCTGCCTCACCCCCAGTTGCGGGGACGCCTCCCGCAGCAAACCTACCAAGTATTCGGTTTGGCGGTTGACCCCGCCCGTGTGTGGGTCGGTATCCAGTTCCAACGGGTTATAGCCATAGCCGGTAGCCTGCGAATAACGGCAAGCCGTTACGCCGGGGATGCGTTCCAACTCGTCATGCACATCAAACACATCCACCTCAATGCCTGCCTGTGCCGCACTGCCCAACAAGCGGCTGGACTGGAAGGACTTGCCTGTGCCGCTCATCCCGCATACCAGCAAATGCGCATTGATCAGCTTGTCCGGCTCGTAGTTGACCGGGTAATCCTGCTGCTTTTGGCGCAAGTGGTATTCGGACTTCCCCAGGTAGTGCTTCATCTACAGGTACTTTTTGAAATAGCCGACAGCCAAGCGGGTTGCCAGTGCCACCAATAACAGGGCAGGGGGGATCACCCAGTGTGGGTCAATCACGATGGGCGGCAACAGGTACAGCACCCAAACGCCACGCAAGGTGTTACTGAAGCCGTGCTTGGCAACATGGTAAATCAGCCCGGATTCGCGCCCGACACTGGTACGGCGTTTGTACCAGCCCAGTAACCCATCGGTCGCCGCCGCTAGCATCACCACCCCAAACAACGGCGCAGACAGTGCCAGCACCGCCAGCCGTTGGGCAAACAGCAATACGCCGATATAAGCCGTTTGTAGTTGTTGCCAGAAACCGTGTGCCAACCCTTGCCCAAAGTCACGACCACTCCCGGTAATCACCGCCGCTGTTGGCTCTGCACCTAACACCAGAAAATCATGCAAACCCGACCATACAAAAGTGGGCTGGTACACCCATGCCTGCACCGTCTTGATGAAGGCAAGCCCTTGTGGGTTTGAAAGTTTGGCAATGATCTGGCTTTCCGCCGCCAGATTGTGCTGGAACACCGCCACACCCCGTACCGCAGGCCAAGGCCAGAACACGTACACCATGTCCACCAGCAGTGCCAGCAGGAAAACCAACATGAACCACTTCACGTACCACAACAGTCCCGTGACCTTTTCCATCAGACATCCTCCCCACGGGTTTCCTTGACCCAGCGGATAATGGCTTGCATATCCTTGGGCAATAGCGGGTCAGTCCCCGCCAACGGTAAGCGCAGCTTGAACAGCTTGCCACCATCCAGCAGCGCGAAGGGGAACCTCTAAAAACCCACTGATACCCACACAAATGTGAGAAAATGCTCATCTGAGCCACCGCCCCGTTACTAGCCATGCCCAAGAAAAGTGCCATCAAAACCAGTCTGTTTGCCGCCGAAGAGCGTGAACAGAAACTCGACCGCAAGGGCGACCTGCTGTCCACGCTGAACCAGCACGTCAACTTTGTCGCCTTGGCAGCAGAAATCGACCACATCGCCCCACGCCCAAGTGACAAGCGAGGAGGCCGTCCACCCTACCCAACGGAACTGATGGTACGGGTCTTGGTGTTGCAACACCTGTACAACCTGTCGGACGAGGCATTGGAATACCAATTGCTTGACCGGCTGTCGTTCCAACGGTTTTGTGGCCTGCGTCATTCCAGCACGATCCCGGATGCCAATACCTTGTGGGTATTCCGTGAACGGATCAGTGCGGCAGGTGGTGCGGATGCCCTGTTTGATGCCGTCCAACGGCAATTACAACAACACGGTTTTATTGCCCGTGGTGGTCAAATCGTCGATGCCACGCTGGTGGAAGCCCCTAAACAACATTTCCACAAAGAAGAAAAAGCGCTGTTGGAACAAGCGGCAACACCCGCTGGCTGGACACCTGCCCAACGTCGCCAAAAGGATACGGAAGCAAGCTGGACGAAAAAACACGGCAAAAGCTACCACGGCTACAAACTCAGTATCAGTGCCGATCGGAAATACAAACTCATCCGCAAACGCCACATCAGCACCGCCAAAGAGCATGACACCAACCATTTTGAAGCGGTGCTTGACCGAGCCAACACCAGCCGTGACGTATGGGCGGACAAAGGTTATGAAGACCAATCCCGTGAACAACGCCTCAACCAAGGTAGCTGGCGGTTACACATCCAGCACAAAGCCAAGAAAGGCAAGCCGCAATCCGACTGCCAGAAACGCCGCAACACCCGCATCGCCAGACCCCGCGCACGGGTTGAGCATGTGTTTGGGTCAATCTGTGCGATGGGTGGCAAAGCCATCCGCAGCATTGGGTTGGCACGGGCAGTATTCGGCCTCAGCATCAAAGCAACCGTGTATAACCTGCGTCGGCTCTGTTCGCTCAGAGAGGGCGGAGTTGTGCCCATTTGATGGAGAAATTCCCGAAAAAACAGCAAAAATGCGGAAAAACAACCTGATTGTGGCTTGGTGTGCTAAAAATTGAGATGGGTTGGTGTTTTTTTAACAAAATGCCGATAGGCCAACGCTAACCGTTGCAATACGCCGGGTTTTTAGAGGTTCCCGAAGGCTTGCCCCTTGGGTAATTGCACCAAATCCGCCGGGGTAAGGATGTCGGCTTCTGCTTCGGTGATGCGGTCGGAATTGCTGGCAGTGAAATCCACGCTGGAATCCGGGTCGTTATTGTCCGTAGCAGCGGATTGCGCGGTCTTGGTGTAGATGCGCACCTTCGCCAATTGGTCGGTCAGCACCGCCGCCGTTTCTTCGTTTTTCACCCGCAGCATGATCAGGGTATTGAGGTTGCCGACGATTTGCCCCGCTTTGGGTTTCTCACCTATCCCGGCTTCGATGTCGGACGCAGTTTGGGTGTAGGCCGTGACCTGTACCCCGGAACCACCGGCCTTGTTGAGCAGCGGGATGAACTCATTGCCCACCAGTTCGTTGAATTCGTCGGCATGGATGGCGATTTTCGCCCGCCGATGCCCCGGCATTTCTGGCAAGCCCAAGTTGTCGCCGTGCTTGTAGAGTTGCCCGGCGATGGAGGTGAGGTCGGCAAACATTGAATTGCCCACCGCACCTGCGACTTCCGCATCCGAGAGCGCATCCAGCCCGACGTAGACCACGCCTTTTGCGCGGATCACTTCCATCCAGTCCAGAATCGGACGCGGGTCATGGCGGTCAGCATAATCCGGGGCGAGCAGTTCGCCGGACTTGCCGGAGGTGAGCTTTTCCAGCAAGGGCAACAGTGAGGCGGTGAGCTTATCGAAATAGGTCTTGTCGTACTCGAAGGCTGACCGTAGCCCATCCGCTACCGGGTCATACAAGTCGCGGCTTTTTGCCAATTGGGTGTAGGCAATTGCTTTGAAGTCGCGGCTTTTGAGCGCCATGGTCAGGGTCTTGGGGTCAATGTTCTGGGCGATGGTGTTGACCTGTTCGCGCCAGTTTTCAATGCCTTCGCGGTCAAACCAGAAGGCGTAATACTCCATCATCAGCGGTTCGATATTGGTGACATAGCGGGCAATGGCGGTGTAATCCGGTCGCCGTCCCAGTGCTACCAGCGCGTTGGAGACGATATTGGTGAAACGCCAGGCGAATTCCTTGAAAGTGGCAGAGTTGCCGGAACCGGGGAGTTGCCCGGCAATCCGTGAGGCGACTTCGGTGATGCGCCCGAAACTGCCCACCGGGTTGTAGCGTTCGGAAATGTCGGGGAAACCGAGGTGGAAGATGTGGAACTGTTCCAGCCGCCCGGCACGTTTGCATTCCGCCCACATCCGCGCCAGCAGTTCGGTGTCGCCCTTGGGGTCGAACACCACCACGATTTCACCGCGCCGAATGTCTTGTGTCACCAGCAATTCTGCGAGGCGGGTTTTGCCTACGCGGGTGGTTCCCAATACCAGTGTGTGTGCCACTCGGTCGCCGAGGTCAATCCAGATGTCGCGTTCGTCTTCCACGCCGACACCGTGCAGGGCAGGGTCGCCACCGACCGGGGGCAGTGGCTTGACCACATTCCACCCGGCTGGGGAACGGGTCAGGTTGAGCAGCCACTGCATCCGGGGATTGTGTTCGTGGCGGATTTCGAGTGCCCGCGCCCACTGGTACAGCTTGCCGGGTTGTATCCAGACACGCCCATCCGGCGAACGCGCTTCTACCAGCCGCTGGCTGTGGGTTTGCGTCCACTGGAAACCTTTGCCCAGAAACAGCTTGTGGCGTGACATCGGGATGGCAGCCGCATCCAGCCCGTAGGTGGGCAGGCGCTTGAGGTTGCTGCGGTATTGCAGGATGCCCCAGCCCTGATAGAAGCGGTACAGTGCCAGTGGGATGAGGAGCAATGCCGCCCAGATGGCGAGTTCCGGCAGCAACGGTGACAGCCGTGGGGCGTACAGGATCAGGACACTGGCGAGTACCAGCAGGATGACCGCCACCCACAGTTCCAGCGCCGGACGCAGGCGGTTGTCGAAGATGCGCTGGCTCATGAATCCCCCGTGTTACTGCTAGTTTCCGTTTCCGGCAATGACAGCGCCTTGTTGGGGGAAGGCAGGTAGCCCAGCCCCAGTACGCCGAGTGCGTCGGGCAGCAACATGCCCTGCACCACACCGCGTTTCTTTTGCCCGCTGACCTGGTAGCGCCAGATATTGGTGTTGCCCTGTTTGCGGTGCAGGCCGAGTTTGCTGAAACGTTTCTGCACGTATTCCCAGTTGCCCAAATCGTAGTCCTTGAAGATGGCGGGGCTGACCAGCAGCAAGCCTTCGCGCACCACATGCAGGCGGGCATCAGCGGTGTTGAGCTTGTGTTTGCCGGTGCGCAGACCGGTGGTGAGCCAGTGCAGGAAGTGTTGCCCGGCATCGTCGGTGTCTGGTGTGGGGGAGGGTGGCGTTGGTGCTACAGTTTCCGGGTAGGAAGAAACCCCTCCCGGCCTCCCCTTGTCAGGGGAGGAGTCAAGAGGGACGGCAATGGCATCTTCTTCTTGTCCCTCCCCTGACAAGGGGAGGTTAGGAGGGGTTTCTTCAACCTTCTGCCCAGCCGGGGTGATGCTGCCTGCCAGCCGTTCGGGGTAATGGCTGGCATCCGTCCACAGCAGCATAGCCGGAATCTGTAGCAAGGTGAGGCTTTGCACCCAGTCGCTGAGGCGGATTTCGGCATTCCAGATGGCTTGCCCGGCAGCAGTGGGGGTGAGGATATTGTGCTGTTGCAGCTCGTCCATCAGCCGGTCATTGCGGGTGGGGATGCCGGTTTGGCCTTCCTTTTCCAGATGGGTGCGCAATTCGTCCAGTACCCGTTTGCTGACCAGCCACAGGGCTTCGCCGTCGAAGAACCCGGCAGCGCCTTTGCGGTTGAGGGGCAATTGCTGTTCGTCCAGCAGAAACCGCAAGCCAGTGAGCAAGCGCTGTGACAGGGGTTTGGCTTTGGCGGCGGGGATCTGTTGGGTGTGGAGGGGGTGTCCGCCGGAGAGGTCAGCGGCGACCGATTGCCTATCCGCCTCCGTGACTATTTGCCCCATGATACCGGCGACTTCATCCTGCCCGGAGAGGTAGCCCAGCCATGCCTTGAACACGCCGGGGAAATCCTGTTGCAGCCATGACAGTGCCGCCGCTGGGGTCAGTTGGCGTGCCAAGAGTGGCGGTAACAGTTCGTGGGTGCGGTATTGGCGCTCCCGCACAAACTCGACGCGGTAATAGCCGGACTGTAACGCACCGTGGAGGGGTTGCCAGTAACTGGGTGTCGCTTGCCCATCAGCCCCACACAGGCGCAGCTTTTGGTCACTGCATGGCTTGCCCACGTCGTGCAGCAAGGCGGCGCTGGCGATGGCATACGTCCAGGCGTGTTGTTGTTGGTTTACGTCTTCGGCAGCCGCACCGGGTGGCAGCATTTTGCCCTTGCGGGATTCCAGTGCCAGTTTCATCACTTGCAGGCTGTGGGTGAGCATCCCGCCTTGGCAGCAATGATGGTGGGCTTCGGAAGCCGGGGTTTGCTGGACGAAGGTGGCGAAGTTGTCGAGTAGGGGTTGGTAGAGATTGTGCCAGTAGTCGTCGGAAACAGCCGCTAAGGCGCGGATGCGTGCCAGCAGTTTGGCATGGGGTTGCAGGAGTTCAGTGGCGCTCTGCACTGGCCAGACCCCGGCAGGCAATGCCGGAACCACCGCCAACGGCGGGTTGGCGGCAGGTTTGGAGCGGAAGCGGTTGAGCAGGCTGGCAGGTAGCATCGGTGAATGGCGGCTTGGCAGTTGTTGTTGTCCGCCAAGGGTGCAAAAGCAGCGGCTGATGGGCAAGTATTGGCGCTACGTCCGCAGTGCTGGGGAGCGCCGAAACTTGCCAAGCAACAGGGTTTATGGTCAGGATACGGGTATGGAACAGCCTGTCAGCCAATTGTGGAAAAACCCGCTCAAGCGCCGGTATTACCGGGTGCAGGTTGCGCCTGATTTGTTTGGGGAGTTGTGTCTGGTGCGTTCGTGGGGATCGTTGGATACGGCACGGGGGAATTGCAAGGTGGAGCTGTTGCAT
Source organism: Thiothrix winogradskyi (assembly GCF_021650935.1). Classification (NCBI taxonomy): domain Bacteria; kingdom Pseudomonadati; phylum Pseudomonadota; class Gammaproteobacteria; order Thiotrichales; family Thiotrichaceae; genus Thiothrix; species Thiothrix winogradskyi. The sequence goes on from NZ_CP091244.1 coordinate 1,944,469, forward strand.
GATTGGCGGGAGGCTGAGCGCCGGGTTGCCCGAATTGCGAAAGAACGGGTACGCAGGGGGTATCGAAAAGTCTGTGAGTAATATGATCTAGCACCTGGTCAGCAAGGCATACAGCTTTGAAGGTGCGTTCGGCATTTGCTTTGGCTGTAATCATTGCCACAAGTCTGCGACTCTTTTCCAAGGTTTCCGTCTATATAGGTCTCTATACTGTTACCAAAAGGAGCCAAACATGAAACGCTTTCACGTCCATATCGCTGTTGATGACCTTGCCAAGAGTGTTGATTTCTACAGTAAGCTATTCGGGCAGACCCCAAGCGTTGAGCGGGCAGACTATGCCAAGTGGATGCTGGATGAGCCACGGGTGAATTTTGCGGTGTCGGCACGAGGCCATGCGGTTGGGGTCAACCATTTTGGTTTTCAGGCCGAAGATGCGCAAGAATTGCAGGAGTTACGCCAACGGGCAGCCGCCGCAGCGGGAGATTCGGTGCTGGATCAGGGTGACACCACCTGTTGCTACGCCATGGGCAACAAACATTGGACAGTCGACCCTTCCGGCCTTGCGTGGGAACATTACCATACCGTGGGTGAAACCCCGGAATTTGGTGTTGAGATGGTCAGCGAGTCCGGGGCGTGTTGCCTGCCTGTGGTGGCAACATCCGGGGAAGCCTGCTGCGTACCGGGAACCCAGGCAGGAGGCTGCTGCAATTAATGGGTAAACCACAACAGGTGGAAACGGCACAGGTGCTGGCTCAAGCCTATCAGGAACTGCACGCTAACCTGCACCGCTGGTTGCGCTATAAGGTTGGGGATGAAACCGTGGCTGAAGACTTGTTACAGGAAGTATTCAGCAAGGCACTGGCTGCTAGCCATCAAAACGGCCTGCCAGCCAATCCGGCTGCGTGGTTGCGTACCATTGCCCGCAATACACTGGTTGATTTCTATCGGGTAAAACAACCGCTGGTGGAACTGCCCGATGACTTGCCGGAGGCGATGGATGAGGGTGATTCTGCGGCCTTCCAGTTGTCACAGTGCCTGTTGCCGCTGGCAAAACAATTGCCGGACATTTACCGGGATACCCTGCTGGCAGCCGACTTTGACGGGCGAACCTTGCAATCTCTGGCAGACGAATGGGGCGTGTCGCTGTCTGCGGTCAAAAGCCGTGTCAGCCGTGGGCGCAGGCTGTTACGGGAACGCTTGCTGGATTGTTGCGCGGTGGAACTGTCCCGTTCCGGGCAGGTGATGGATTTTCATCAGAAACAGGCTGCTCAGATGCAGCTCTGCCCTGGATCTGTCAAATAACATCACCCCTCACGGATCGCCAGCCGTTTGATTTTGTCCCACAACGCCTTGCGACTAATGCCCAACGCTTGCGCGGTGTTGGTCATCTGCCCCTTGTGCGCCTGCAAGGCTTCATTAATGAACTCACGTTCGCAGCTTTGCAGGTAATGGTTCAAGTCATACGACTCCGGTTCAGGGTGTAACCTAGCAGGATTGCTGGTACTGATGGAGGCTACCGGCAAGGTTTCCCACAAATCTTGCGGGCGAATCACTGGGGTAGTGGTCAGGATGCACGCCCGTTCAATCACATGGCGCAATTCACGCACATTGCCGGGCCAGCGGTAGTGTGACAACGCCTGCATGGCAGTTTCATCTAGTGCTTTACGTCCGCCCACCAAGGTGCGCGAGAGTTCGGTAACAAAACTCTGTGCTAACCACGGGATGTCTTCGCTGCGTTCGCGTAACGGCGGAATGCGTATCTGGATAACGTTAATGCGGTAAAACAAGTCTTCGCGGAACGCACCGCGTTCCACTTCCTGACGTAAATCACGGTTGGTGGCGAAAATAATGCGGGTATCGAAATGCACGGGTTGTGTGCCGCCGACGCGCAAGAATTCGCGCTCCTGTACCACCCGCAGCAGTTTCGCTTGCATTCCCAGCCCCAACTCGCCAATTTCATCGAGGAATAAGGTGCCGCCATTCGCGGTTTCCAACAAACCTTGTTTACGGCGGTCTGCACCGGTATAAGCGCCTTTTTCATGCCCGAACAGCTCGCCTTCAAACAGACTTTCCGGTAAGGCAGCACAATTGAGGGCAACAAACGGGGCAGTTTTACCCACTTCCCCCAACAGGTGGATACGCCGCGCCACGCACTCCTTACCAACACCGGATTCGCCTGTCAGCAACACGGTGCGGGCGTGGCTGGCAATGCGTGGCAGCATTTGTTCCAGTTGGCGCATGGCGGGGGAAACCCCTAACGGTGGGCAATTCAAACCTTCCGGCGATTGGCTTAGGCACAAGCTATCGACCTTTTCCACCAAGCGGTTTAGATCGAACGGTTTGGTGATGTAATCCGAAGCCCCTTCTTTAAGAGCAGCAACAGCATCATTGACCGAACCTCCCCCCGTGATCAAAATGACAGGCGGCAATACCCGATTCTGGCTGGCGGGTTGCGCATAGATTTGCCTCAGCAACTCGCGCCCATTCATCCCCGGCAAGCGCAAATCGCTGATGACCAAGCCAACGGGATGTGCTGCCAAATGCGTGAGTGCAGCTTCGGCTGTTTTTACCCAAGCAGCTTCGTAACCTTCCAACCCAAAGCGGTCAAGCAGGGATTCGCCCATAATCGGGTCATCTTCAACAATCAGTAGACTACCTTTCACTATCCTTCTCCTAATGCGGCAAGGCAACGCTGAAGCACGTGCCTTGTGCGTCACTGGTGACGCTGATGCGCCCATCCAACTGCTGGACAATCTGATAACTGACCCACAGACCCAGACCATGACCTTCGGTACGGCTGCTGGCAAATGGCTCAAACAAGCGCGTCATGCGTTCCGCTGGAATGGATTCCCCCTGATTGGCGACTGAAAATGTCAGCAAATACGCATCCATCGCTGCCTGCACCACCACTTTGCCGCCTTCGGGCGTCGCTTGTAGGGCATTCAATAGCAGGTTGAACAAGACTTGCCGTACCAAGGCGGCGGGCAGTGGCAAGCCGTTATCGGGCAATGCCACCTCCCACGCCAGTTGCACCTGCTTTTTGCTGATTTCTGCGCCCAACAGGGTACGGACATCTTCAAAGTCGAAGCGCGTCAAGGGCTTGCCTGATGGACGCACATCCACCAGCATGGCGGAAACCGTATCACGGATTTGCAATAAACCGCGTTCAATCAACGACAAGGTTTTACCTACCTTGGCAGCGTCACCGCCGTGACGGTTGAACGTATCCAGCGCATTCAGCATTCCGCCCAAGGGATTATTGATTTCATGCGCCACCCCTGCCGTCAATCTGCCAATCGCCGCCAGTCGCTCATTGAGGATCATTTCCTGTTCCAGTACGGCTTTTTCCCGCAACGCCTGTAACATCTGCCGGAACGCTTTACTGGCGCGACCGATTTCATCATCCGAGGTTTCCAGATGTAACTCAGCATCACTGGGCAGGGTTTTGCCGACTTTACCCATATTATCTGCCAGCGCCATTAACGGATGTGCCATGCGCCACCCCCAATACCATGTTACCGGCAACAACACTGCCAGCAATGCCAAGGTATACAGCACCGCTCCGTTTACCAGACTCACAGCACGGGCGCGTAAACCCGTGCGGGAATACCCCAGTAGCAAATACCCCAGCGTCACCCCATCGGCTTGCACGCTGGATACTTGACCCAACACATCTCCGGCTTCATCCAACAAGGTACGTGACGCTGGAATTTGCCGTTCGCCCCGCACCCACGGCGCAAAACCCTGTAGCTCCGGCAAGGTTTCCGGGTAAGCCAATATCGGGTAACGTGCTGGGTCAGAACTTGCCAGTACCCGAAACTCACGATCAAACAACACAATCGCAAAGGGCAAACGCTGCTTTGCCCGCTCATCCAGATCCAGCAAGGGGGTGCGTAACAATTCATACGCTCGCCACACATCATCCTGCAACATCGGATTAATCAGGTTCTGCCCCAAGGTTTTACCGAGCAGCACCGCATTTTCCTGCAAGTCACGCTGCAACTCCTGCTGTTCCCGCACCACCAACAACGTAGTCAGTAAAAACACCGTGACGACCACCAAAACCGTGGCTCGCAGCGGAATTTTGTAGCGGAAACTCAGATCGTTCAGGATCAGCATGTCAACGCTCCACAATCATTTCCCCGATGCTGGCAAACAGCTCAGGGTCAGCATGGGTAAAACCATCCAACGCCAGTGTTTTCAGCAGGGCTTTGCCTTCCGGGTCATCGCTCATCCCCTTCAGGAGTGACTGGAATTCGCTAAACAAACCGGTGTCCACGGTCTGAGCCGCGACGACGGGTGGAAAACCAAACCATGCCGAGCGTTCAAAAATGTCGGTTTGGCTGGTCAATTGTGGATGCAACTGCGCCAATACGTCCCACACGTAACCATCCACTGAACCCGCGTGAGCCAGTTGCACGGCAACCGCCTCCACCACCTTACGGTGTGACCAAGTAAAAAAAGTACGCCCGAAAAAGTGGCGGCTATCCAAACCTGACTGGCGCAATTGGTGCTGTGGGTACAAAAAACCGGAATTGGAATCGGGGTCGGAATAGGCAAACACTTTACCCTGCAAATCGCTCAGTTTAGTAATGTCGGCGTGCTGCTGATGGCGGATCAGGTAAGCCTGATACAGCGGTTTCCCTTGGTAAACGGGTGTGGCAACCAGCTTGAGCCAGTCGCGGTTACGCCAATACGGAAAGCCGCATAACCACGCAAAATCCACCCGCCCATCTTGCAATAGGCGCAACACTTCGCTGTAGCTGCCTCGTTGGAAAAACTGCACAGGGCGTTGCAGACGCTGTTGCAGGTACGCTTGCCAGCTTTGCAGGAAGGCGATTTGATCATCCAGAAACACGGGGGTTAAACCAATGCTGACCGGCAGTTTATCTTCAGCCCACGTGGACTTTGCCGCGCAAATCACTGGCACACACGCCAAGCCTTGCAAGAATTGGCGGCGGCTTCCCGAACCTCCTGCTTGCACCACGCGGTTTTCTCCTATTGGCTATGTTACCGAAGGGTAACGTTCATTATAGTGGTAACTGTTACCCTACGGTAACGTCAAATATCAGCCACCCGTGACACTCATGTGTCGGAACAAAATGGGTTGCTCGTGCAAATCAAAATGATGCCCCTTGGGTTTAATAGTCATTGCCTGCATCAGGGCTTGCTGTAAATGGTCATCGTCGGTTGGATAGCCGCGTAATACCCGGCGCAAATCCACCGAATGCTCTTGCCCCAGATACAACAACAACCGTCCGGTAGCCGTTACCCTGACACGATTGCAGGTATCGCAAAAATTATGGCTGTGCGGAGAAATGAATCCCACCCGTTGGTCACTGTCGGGTCGGCGGTAATAACGTGACGGCCCGCTGGTGCGGTCAGTGGCTTCCTGCAAGGCGTAGTGTTGACGTAAAATCCCGCAGGATTTCATCACTGGAATAATAGGCTTCGGCGCGATTATGGTCGCCAATCATTCCCAGCGGCATTTCTTCGATGAAACTGATGTCCATCCCGCGCTCGTGAGCGAATGCCACTAAATCGTGTACTTCATCGTGGTTACGGTTTTTCAGCACCACCGCGTTCAGTTTGATGCGTTTGAAGCCCTGTTCCAACGCTGCATCAATGCCTGCCAGCACTTTGTTGAGGTTGCCCAAACGGGTCAATTGCTGGAAACGTTGCGGGTTTAAGGTATCCAGACTGATATTGATGCGCGTGACACCAGCGGCTTTTAGGTCTTTGGCGTAACGCGCCAGTTGCGTACCATTGGTGGTCAGGGTTAAATCATGAAGACCCGACTCTTCCCCCAACATATTGAAAAGTTGCAGGATATTCTGTCTGACCAGTGGTTCTCCCCCAGTGATGCGGATTTTATTGACCCCCATGCCGACAAAGGTTTTACCCAACCGCGCCAATTCCTCCAGCGTCAGCAATTGCGCCCGTGGCACAAAGGTCATGTCTTCTGACATACAGTACACACACCGCAGGTCACAACGGTCTGTGACGGACAGGCGCACGTAGGTAATGCGGCGGTCAAAGTTATCAACCAAGTGATTATCCGTGGAAGCTGACGCGGCTGAAAAGCTGTTGTGCATGGTTCATAGCCTTTTATTGGGTGACGACGGGTTTCAAAGGCAAGACAGGCAACTTCCATACCAATCAAAACAATCATTCTTTTATCAACTACTTAAACTGTCTTGCCCCAACAAATGAACCGCCATGATGGGGTGAGGTTACGCTAGGGTAACGCTCTTTTGTCCTTGGTGTTACCAGTGGGTAACATCAAAGCTGACTCCCACCATTCAATCAGGCATAACCACTTGTTTTAATGTTGTTTTCATCCATTGGCACAAACCCTGCATTTATAACGGGAATCCCCTTGCGGGGTGGGAATGAGAGCTTAAATTTAGCCCAAGTCGAATCAGGAGGAGGCTTCCCTATGAGTGAATTGCTCGTCTCTAACATAGAAACGCGCGGCGTGCCGGGCAAGCGACGGTTTGCGATGGTCATTGACCTGCGCCGTTGTATTGGCTGTGACGCTTGCATGACAGCGTGCAAAGCAGAATACGATGTGCCGTTAGGCGTGTTCCGTACTTGGGTTCCGTACCGCGTCGTCGGCACATACCCGAATGTGCGCAAACAGTTTATGCCGCGCCTGTGCAACCATTGCGATGATCCACCGTGTGTGCGTTCATGTCCGGTCGGTGCTACCTACAAAATGGAAGACGGCGGTTTCGTCTTGCAACGTTATGAACGCTGCATCGGCTGCAAGGCGTGTATGGCTTCCTGCCCGTACAATGCTCGTTTCATGCTGCCCAAGAACCGTACCTACACCGACATCCACAGCGTGGTGGACAAATGCACCTTCTGCCATCACCGCGTCATGAACAACCTTGCCCCTGCCTGTGTGCAAACCTGTATCGGGCGTTCACGCATTTTCGGCGACCTGAATGACCCGAATTCGGAAGTCTCCCATCTGGTTAATACCTTGCCAACACAGGTGTTGCGTCCCGAAGAAGGGACAAAGCCGCATGTGTTCTACATCGGTCTTGACCGTAATACATCCGAAATCGGGCGGGGTATTTACAGCGCACCGGAAGTGCTTGAAGAAGGCCGCAATGCGTTTGGCGCAGTCAAAATTTAGAGGTGAACCATCATGGGTGACTATAACGTTTTTCATCACATCCCCTGGACAGGGGCTTACGCCATTTACTTTTTCACCATTGGCATCTCGGCTGCCCTGTTCTTCTTCTCGGCACGTTCGTGGTTTGCCAGTTGCAGCATTCTGGAACCCATCCGCAAGCCAGCCGCTTACGTGTCGTTTGTATTGCTGGTTATCAGTGGCCTGTTGCTGATCAGTGACTTATCCCAGCCAATGCGCTTCCTGAACACCATGAACCCGTTCTACATGAACTTCAACTCACCGCTGGCATGGGGTGGTCTGAACCTGATGTCGTTCGGCATCGTGTCCGCCCTCTATGTTTTCATGATGTGGAAAGGCAATGACGCATTGGCAAAGAAACTGGGCGTGGTTGGCGCAGTGCTGGCCTTGGGTCTGCCGATCTATACCGGCTTTGACCTGACGGTTCATCAAAATCGTCCGGTCTGGAACACGCCGCTGATGCCGGTGTTGTTTGTGGCAATGTCACTGGTTTCCGGCGCGGCGGTAGCCATTTTCTTGGCGCTGAATAATGCCTCTGTTACCAAACACTTGCGTACCTATATGTTCTGGTCAGCCGCTGCGGTGGCCGTCATGTTGATTGCCCTGATGGGCACAACTGCTTACGGCGGTGTGGGTGCTGAACTGACCTTTATGAGCCTGACTTCCGGTTCGCTGAGTTTCGCTTTCCTGTGGGTCGGTGTCATCCTTGGGACAATCATCCCCATCGCGCTGTTGCTGACCCCTGTAGGCACTAACCATGTTGGCACACTGGCAGCCGCAGCCCTGATTCTGGTGGGCGGTTTCGCCTTGCGTTATTCCATCCTGATCGGTGGCCAGGTTGTACAAAGTTACTTCTGATCATCCCGGAGTAAAGGAGCAAAGATTATGTTGGAAATGAACCGTAGAACTTTCCTGAAAGTTACCGGGACGACTGCCGCCGCTGTAGCGGTTGCCCCCAAGCTGGTGGGTGCAATGGAAACCGAGCTGGGCGGCAAGGACATTGATCCGGTCGGCGCTGGGGAGCGGGTCGGCATCCCCGTTACCTGCCACGTCTGTAACATTCAGGACGGTGCCATTGCCTATGTGCAAGACGGGCGCATCGTCAAGCTGGAGGGCAACCCCGAACACGTCTCTACCCGTGGCAGGCTGTGCGCCAAGGGCAACTCCGGGATGTGGTATACCTATGACCCTGACCGTATCACTTACCCCCTGAAGCGGGTGGGCGCACGCGGCGAAGGCAAGTGGAAACGCATTACGTGGGATGAAGCACTTAAAGAAGTTGCCGGAAAACTGGACGAAGCCATCAAGGAAGACCCCAATTCGGTGTTCCTCAAATACGGACGTAACCGCACAGGCGGCGCAATTGACCGTTTCATGCACACTTTGGGTTCTGACAGTATCCTCAACCACACCTCGGTGTGTGAGTCCTCTAAAAAGGTGGGCTTGGAACCGACGTGGGGACCGGATATTGAGACCCCTGACTTTGCCCACGCCAAGTACATCCTCAACTTTGGCTCCAACATACTGGAGGCGGCTTACTTCCATAACCCGCTGTCCCAACGGGTGATGGAAGGTACTGTCGAAAACAAGGCCAAGCTGGTCACGTTCGATGTGCGCCTGTCCAACACTGCCGGGCGTTCCGATGAGTGGATTCCGGTGTTCCCCGCCACCGATGGCGCAATAGCACTGGCGATGGGGAATGTTATCCTCAGCAATGACTTGCAGGATTCCGATTTCATCAACACCTGGACGAACGTCACGGTGGATGAACTCAAGGCGCACTACAAGCAATATACCCCGGAATGGGCATCCAAGCTGTCTGGTGTGCCAGTGGAGACCATTGAGCGCATTGCCCGCGAGTTTGCCACCACCAAACCGGCGACCCTGTTCACTTACCGTGGCCCCGCCAAACACTTGTATGGCTCTTACAACGAGAAGGCGTGCATGATGCTGCCAATCATGACCGGCAATATTGAAAAGCGCGGTGGCTATTGTATGCCGCGTGGCATGGGTTGGCCGCAACCGGAGCCGCAACCACCCAAGCCTGCCAAGCACGCTTTCATGAATGCCCACCATCACCCGGATTACCCGCTGGCAAGCCACGGCACATCCCACATGCTGCCTTACCACATTGCCAATGGGGATGTGAAGGTGAAAGTGTATTTCACCTATCAGGATAACCCGGTGTATACCAACCCCGGTGCGCAGGCGACATGGGGAAAAATGTTCCGCGATGAAAAGCTCATCCCCTACTACGTGTCGATGAGTCCGTTCATGGGTGAAGAAACCGCCCTTGCCGACCTGATCCTGCCCGACTGCCCGTATCTGGAACGCTGGGAACCGGAATCCATGCCCAACTCGCTGCACCCGTGGCTGGGTATCCGCCAACCGGTCATCAAGCCGCTGGGTGAATCCCGTGAAAACCGCATTATCCTGCGTGACATCATCCATACGCTTGACCCGGACGGCAGCCGTGGCATGAAGAAATACTGGGAATTTGCCGACGGTGAGGACTACATGCGCCACCACTTCGACAATGTGCCCAAGCTCAAGGAGGACGGCGGTCTGGACTTCCTCAAAAAGCACGGCGTATGGCCTATTTATGGCAAGCTGGATGGGACAGGCAAGATCGTTGATAAAACCGGGCGGGAAATCGAGGCAGAATACGGCCTGCACATGAAGGAACTGTCTGCTGATGAAATGCTCGGCGCAATCGTTGACCCGACCGCTGGCACCATCACCAAAAATGGGGAAGCCATTGGCGTGCAACGTAACGGCAAGAACTACGTCGGCTTCTCCACCCCTGACCGCCGCTTGAATGTGCGGGTGGATGGTTGGGCGAAGTACGGTTTCAACCCGATGCCGACCTTCAAGCAGATCCCGTGGCACAAGGATATGCAAGATGACGAAATGATCCTGACCACTTACAAGATCAACGTCCACAAGCAGTCGCGTACCGCAGCGGTCAAATGGCTGGCTGAAATCATGCACAGCAACCCCGCGTGGATGAATAGCGAAACCGGCAAGAAAATCGGTGTCAAAACCGGCGATCTGGTGCGGGTGGAAAGCAAAGTGGGTTATGTCGTCACCAAAGCCTATGTGTTTGAAGGCATCCACCCCAAGGTCATTGCCATCCCTACCGGCTTCGGTCACTGGGAATACGGGCGGCTTGCCAACCTCAAGCACAAGGAAAAAGCGGGCGGTGAATACGGTGCGGCGGATGATGCCGACCTGAACAACGTCTGGTGGGATGACCGGGGCGTACACGCCAATGCCATGATCCCCAACGTGGTTGACCCGATTGGTGGCTCTCAAGGCTGGTACGATACCGTGGTGAAAGTCACCAAGGCCGGGCCGGAAGACAAATACGGTGATGTCAAAGGGGACTGGGACAAGCACATGGAAGCCTACAAGGAAAGCCTGCGCTATGCCTACACCGGCGACCTGCACCGCACCATGCACCCGGAAATGGCCGCATGGGGTGGCCCGGACAGCGTGAATCAGGAAGCTGCCCATCAAGCCGCGCCTGCCCCTGAAAAAGCCCCTGAAGCTGAAGCTGCTCCAGCGGAAGGCGCGGAAGCTGCCGCCAAGGAAGCGGCGCACTAAGGTAGCCTTGTTGACTGTAAACTTCTCCACAAAATTGCCCCGGTCTTAACGACTGGGGTCTTCTTGTGTGAACCAACGAGATAAACCGATGCAAATTGAACCAATCCACTTCATCCCCCCCGAACCCAAAACGCCGTTCAACCCGCAGGAAGCGGCTGAAGATTGCGCAGCACGTGCTGGGGTCTATCACCTGCTGGCAGGGGTGTTTGCGGAAGAGTCCAGCCGTGAATTTCTGGCGGCACTCCGTCAACCGGAGAGCATGGCAGCCTTAGCCGAAGCCGGGTTACGCTTTGATGCCGACTTTACTGATACGCCCTTGGAACAACTGGTGGACGACACCGCTTGTGAATACGCCAGCCTGTTCGCCTCCCCTGGCGGGGCTGCCCCGGTTGAATCGGTGCGCCGTACCGGACGGATGCAGCAAGAACCGTTCTACGAAGTCAAAGCCGACTACCAGCGGCTGGGTTTTGCCCTGCAACACGGGCGTTTCAGCACAGTGGAAGACCATCTCGGTGCAGAACTGGAGTTCGTTGCCGCGTTACTGGATCGTGCCGCCGCTGCCGCTGAAGCCAGCAACGAAAAAGCATTCCGCCGCATGGATCGGGAAATCAAACGCTTCTGGACAATGCACCTGGGGCGTTGGGCGCGTGGTTACGGGCAAGTCGTCGCCAGAGCCACAGACCATTCCTTCTACCGTGAAATGGCAAAATTCCTGCACGCTTTCGGCGAAGACGAAGTGCTGCGCATGAAACTCAAGGTAGACGATGCCGACGGTCGCCCACCGGAACAACCCAAACAGGAAACTGACGAGTTGGATAAAGCTGACAGCGGTAGTTGCTGCGGCGGTGCGGCGACCCCGCCACCGATGCTGGAAGACCCTGCCTCTGAACTGCCTAAATTCCTGCTATAAGGAGACAGTGATGACAAACGCCACAGAAGAAGACCTGAAACCGCTGAACCTCAACGTATTCTGGCCGGAACTGGCAGCGTTGTGGGATGCGGGGGATTTTGGTGCAGCACACGACTGGTTGGGTGAACGCTGGAATGTGCTGATCCAGTCGCGTCCGCAAGGTCACGACGACCCCGACGCACGTTTTCTGCAAGGGCTGGCGTATGCGGTGCTGGCATTCCATTTTACCCAGCACGCCAATCAGGACGGCGCACGTTTGATGGTCGAGGATACTTTGCGGGTATTGCCGGAATTCACCCCCGCTTGGGCAGGCATGGAAACCGCGCCGGTCATTGCCAGCGTCAAGGTCTTACAACCGTTACTGGAAGGGCTGGACAATGAAGCCCCTTGCCCGTTGCAGCCATTCCGCTGTGAACCGTTGAAATTTACTGCGAGTGAGATGAGCTTATGAGCATCGACAATACCACTGGAATCCCGCTGCCTGACCCGTTGGCAGACAGCCCACAACTGCCCGTTATCCGTTACTGGCGTACCCTCGCGGATGCACCCTTTACGGAAACGGTGTTCATCAATGCCGCCACCAGTCTCCTGACCGCTGATGTTGACTTGAGTCACGCCACGGTGATCTTGCCCACTGGCGGGGAAGCCGAAGCACGGGACTGGCTGGGCAGTGGCGCGGAACGCATCCTGTTCACCGATGCAGCCGTCAAGGACACCACGCTGGTCAGCCGCATGGCGGCGGAACTGGGTGAAGGCAAAGTCGGGGTATGGTTGCCCGTCAAACGCATGGGCATTTCTTGGGTGCTGGACAAAACCAGCAATGCCGATTTCAGTTGCATGACCCCCAGTTGCGGCAAACCCAGTTGGGAAGTGCTGCTGACCGACGGCAAGCGCACTGGCATTGATGCCGATTGGTGGTCACGGCAAATGCTGCAACAGGGTGCTACCTGTATCCTCATCAGTGCCGATTACACCGATACCCACGACCACAATATTGCGGCGGAACTGGTAGAAAAACACGGCGAACCGTTGTGGCTCTCCCCCCTCAGCCAAACGGGGGTAGAATGGAAGGTAGAAGACTGGCAACAATACGCGAATGCCCGTCAAATAGTGATGCCGCCTCCAGTCGAGGAGGCAGGAGAGGAAAACGTATGAACCTGACTAAATCCTGCTTAATGGCAGTTCTGGCATTTACCCTGAGTGCTTGTGGGGACGAAACCAGCGTCACCCACGTAGCCGCTGTTGCACCCGCACCTGCTGCAACCAGCAATGCGTTGACGCAATCCAGCGTCCCGGCGAAACCTGCTGGTGTGGTCGAGGAATTTTTCACCTCATCCATGCCGGACACGTTCACCATCCCGCACAACACCTGTGCGCAGGGTGAAGCCTTACAAACCTTGAAGAAAGAGTGATGCAGACAACCCCTGAATTCCGCCGCGAGCGGTGTACCCGTTACCGCTTCAAGTACAGTGAATGCAGCCGCTGTCAGGATGCTTGCCCGCACGCAGCCATCAGCCTGTCGGATGAAGGTGCAAGCCTTGACCCGGCGCGTTGCCGCGAATGCGGCTTGTGCGTGGCAGCGTGCCAGACCGAAGCACTGGTGACGGATAAGCTCCCGCACATCCAGCTACTCAAACAGGCAGGGGCAAAAGCGGACGGTTTCAGCATTGCCTGTACCCCGTCGCAGGCAGAGGCCGATGCCAAAATCCCCTGTCTGGGTGCGCTGGATGCTACCGTGCTGGCTTACCTTAGCGCACGCAAGGTCAAGCTGGAACTGCGCGGCGCGTGGCATTGCGAGACTTGCCCGCATGGCACATCGGGGCAGGCGATGATCGCTTACGCCCGTGACGGTGTGGCGCATGTGCGTGAACAAGCCGACAATGGCGAACGCTGGTCAGACATCGTGTTCGCCGAACCGCCGGAAGATGCTGCGAAACCCGCCGCCGTCAACCATGCCCGCCGCCAAATGTTCCGGCAGGTATTCGGGCGGGCAGTGGAGGCAGCACTCAAGGATACGCCAACCGCACCCGTGCCCCTGAAAGCGGTCAGGATTGCCGCACCCACGTCCACCATCCGCCGCGAATTGCTGCAAATCGTCTGGTCGCGCACGGCAGTGGGTGAATTTGCGCTGGATGACACCTTGCCCACCAGCCGTTTCGAGGTCAATGACACCTGCAACCAGTGTGAGCTGTGTGTCAGGGTTTGCCCGACCGGGGCGTTGGGGCTGGCAGAAACGGATCAGGCATGGCGGCTGACTTTCCAGTTCAACCGTTGCGTGGGCTGTGATGTGTGCATCGAAGCCTGCCAACCCCATGCGCTGGAACGTCAAACCAGCGTCCCGCTAGCTACGGGTTTGGAGAAAGAACCTGTCACCCTGCGCAACCGCCCCAAACAGCGGTGCAGCCGTTGTGACCGCTTTTTCATGCCTGCCAGCCCGGCGGAAACCCTGTGCCAGATCTGTGCCGATGACGACAAGGATTTCGGCGCGATGTTTGGCTAGACCCATAATATTTACGAGGAGGAGATCACAATGCAGTGGGAATTTACCCCCGAACAGGTCGTTAAGGCCGAAGTCGATTACACGCTGGAGAACTTCCGCCATGACTTGCGGCAGGAAGTGGAGCAAAACCTGCCCGGTACGGATGACGGCGCGATCGACCGCGTATTCCGCCTGCTGTACGACCTGTGCTACTGGCTGGCGACGGGCAAGGATTATCAGGAATTTGAGGACTCGATTGATAGCCCCAGCACCAAGATGTTCCTCCAGTCTGCCAAGGTGCATCAGCAAGCAAACGTGGAAATGCTGGGCGCAATCCTGCAACGCAGCATCATGGATGGGGTGGAGGCGGGTATGTCAGTGGATGATGCCGTGGCGCACGCCGCCAGCCGCCACCAACAGCAAACTGCCGTGCATTAAGCGCAAGGAAATACCGTGTTACTGAACCCCAACAGCGATACCGCAGCCTCTTTCGACCGCCCATTGCAACTGCTGCACGCCTGCCACGGCAAGCTCATGCACCAGTGCGGTACACTGCGCAATCTGGTGGATCACCTGAACCAGCACGGTAGTGATGGGCAGGCACAACAGGCGGCGCAAGCGGTGTTGCGCTATTTCACCACAGCGGCTTTGTTGCACCATCAGGATGAGGAAGAAGACTTGTTCCCGGCACTGCGGGCGACAGTTCCGGCAGGTGATACCCACATGGGGGCATTGCTGGCAGATTTAGAAGCTGCGCATATCGTACTGGAAACCCAGTGGCAGGCATTACAGCCCTTGTTGCAGCAGCTTGCCGAGGGTACGGGTACGGAACTTCCCGCTGAACAGGTGGAAGCGTTCGTGATGGGCTATTTTGCGCACATTGCGGTGGAAGAAAAAGAGCTGTTGCCCCTTGCCGAGTACCTGCTCAAGCCTGACCAGCTTGCAGAGATGGGGCAACGCATGGCGGCACGGCGAACATGAACTACGGAACTGGTGGCACAAATACCCCCTGTTTCCCACCAAATCGTGAACGTTCAAATGCTTGTATCTGAATGCGTAAGTTATCCGCTACACCGTAATGCTGTTCCCAACAGCTTAACCATTGCGCCACACTGAGATTTTCCGCCCAACCGTGGGCAGTAGCACACTCACACATCGCTTTTTGTACCATGTGTGGGGAATCCGGTGTTTGTAATGCCTGTAAAATACGGCGTTTACCGCGCCATTGCCGCCAGTGTTTTCCCGCCAGCTTTACGCCAAACCATAGGCTTGCCAACAATGCCAGCAGACTAAACACACCCATTACACCACGCCAAATCCAACCCAATACCCACGGGCGTGGTGGCGTGTATTGCCTGTGTTCCAAACGTGCCGTTTCAGGGTCAAACCAATGCCATTGCAAGGTGGGTAAATCCAGCGGTCCGCTGCTTTGCGGCTTGAAGGGGATGTGGTATTCGAGCCGGTATTGCCCGCCGTCACGGGCAGGTTTGGCGACTTTCGCAGGGAATAATTCCACTCCACTGCTGCGCATTTGTTTGAGAATCGGCGGGAATTGCGCCGTGTTTACCGCGTCGCTGTGCAAACGGATGTGCCAATACGCCAGATGCCCCGGTTGCAACACACCGCTGGGTTCGATGTGTGATTCAATCTCGACATTACCGACGGGGATGGTAGGCGGCAAATACGGTGGCAGGGCTTGCACGTCCAGCGTTTGCACGGGCGGTTGCCATTGTGCGGCATCGCGTCCGTTGAGGTTGTAGCGAATGGTGGGCAGTTGGATGGTTTGTGTGCCGGGGGTGTGGGCAGATAATTGCCATGTCAGGCGTAGGATGCGTTTGCCATCCTCGCTTGCTTCGTTGGTGGCAGGCATGGCTTGCACATCGACACCTTCAATGCGCGGCAAGCTAGCTTCGAGGGTGGCGAAACGGTCGGTGGTTTCGACGGTTACTGTCAGGGTGGTGCGTTCGCGTTGCCAAACTTGCGCATCTTCGAGCTGGATTGTCCACGGCAAATCGGCGGCTACCACGGCAGGACTCCCGGTAATTCGTTGGGTTGGGTTTGCGTGGCGGTGTAGCCTTCTTCGACTTCAAACAGACGTTTCCATAAAGCAGCAGGGTCGTCGTCAAGCTGTTGCTGGGCAATACGGGCATCGTCAAGCGATTGTTGGCTTTTGCGCCATGTTTGTGGGTTGGTTGCGCCGGTTTCTGCCAGTCTTGCCATGCCTTTGTTGACCAGTTGCTCGATGTTTGGGGGTAAAGCGGGTGGTGGGGCGTTTGCGGGTGCGTCTTTGCCTTCGCCTAACGTTAGGGTGCTGGCTTGATCCCAGTCGAGGGTATTGGTATTGCGTTCGCGGCGTGCGCCTGTGCTGGCGTTGTTGGCGGCGGTACGCTGTCCGGCTGCACGGCGGCGTTCGAGTTCGGCTTGGACTTCGGCGGCAAGGTCGAGGTTTTGCTGGGTGGCTGGATGATTGGGGCGATAGGTTAGGGCATCGCGGAACACTTGCGCGGCGGCGGCGTAATCGCCTTGTTGAAAGTAGCTGTTGCCGAGGTTATGGAGGGCGCGGGCGCGTTCGGTGTCGTTGGTGGCGGCGAAGACGGCGGCGGTGAAATGTTGGGTGGCGGTGTCGTAGTGTTCGGTGCGGTAGGCTTGAATGCCAGCGGTTAAGTCGACTTCATCAGCGTGTGAATACATCGGCAGCAGTAACACCATGAGCAGTAACTTAGTTTTCATCATGCCGCATCCACACTGCCAACCACACGCAGACCATCCCCAGCAACAATGTCCACACATACAATTCCCGCCACTGTTGCGCATTGCTGGCAGTAGCTGGAAACACTTGCGCAATGCCGTTGGTGTACAGTGTTTGCCAATCGCTGGCATCGTCTTTCACCGCGCTATACGCACCGCCCGCTTGTGTGCTCAGGCTTTGCAGCAAGGCACTGTCGAGGCGCGACCGTACCGCTTGCCCGTCGTGTTCCAGCCATTTGCCGCCGGGGAGTGGGATGGCTTCGCCGTCTTCTGTACCAACGCCAAGGCTGTAAAGCGGAATGCCAGCCGCTTGCAGGGCTTGCACACGGGTTTGCAAGGCGGCGTGTTGGTCAGCGGGAATATCGCCATCGGTAATCCACAACACGGCGGCGGGTAATGTTTGTTTACGAGCCGCGAGTTCTTGCTGGGCAAAGCCGAGTGCGGCGGCATGGTCAGTGCCAAGCGTCGGCAGCACCAGTGTTTCCAGATGTTGCAGATAAAAGCGCACGGCGTTGGCATCGTTAGTCAGCGGCACGAACAGGTGCGGACGTGCGCCATACACCACGATGCCGACGCGGCTTCCTTGGGCAAGGCTGAGGAATTCGTGCAATTCCAGCGCGGCGCGTTGCAGGCGGTTGGGGGCAAGGTCGGTGGCTTGCATCGAGCGCGAAATGTCTAGCACCACCAGCACGTCGAATTGGGCGGGGCGCAGGTCATCGGGCTGGGTTTGCGGAATGCGCGGCCCGGCAAGGCTGATGGCGAATAGTAGCCACGCGATAGCCCACAGCGTTTGCGGTGACAGCCATTTGCACCAACCGTGCTGGCTGGCGGTTATTTGCACCCACGGTAATAAATGCAGGTCGGCGTAGGTTTGCGCTTGGTGGCGTTGCTGGAAATAGCCCCATGCGGCAAGCAGTAGCGGAAACAGTGCCAGTAACAGCCATAAGGGTTCTCGCCAGTGTAAGGCTTGCCACAGCGTCATGTGTTTGCTCTACGTTGCCAGAGTTGCCACAACATCAGCGGCAGCAAACCTGCCAGTAATAGCCAGTGGTACAGCGGTTGCTGTTCGTAGCGTGGGATTTGTTCCGCTACGTTTTGGTGTTGGCGGGTAATGTCGGCAAGGGCTTGCTCGACGGCTTGCGCATCACCGGCTTGGTAAGTTGTTGCGCCCGTGCGTTTTGACAATGTTTGTAGCAGGGCGAGATTGACGGGTTGGTAGGCTAATCCGCCGGTGTCGCCTTCCATCGTGGCTGCTGTGGAGCCGATAGCGATGGTGTACAGCGGAATCTTGCTTTCGGCGGCGAGTGAGGCGGCAGCTTCGGGGTCTACGCGCCCGATGGATTCGTCAGCGTCGGTGAAGAGTACGAAAATGGGTTTGCGTTGCGGTTGTTTGCCCGCTTCTTTAAGTGCGAGGGTGATGGCATCGCCGACGGCACTAACGCGCCCTGCCAAGGTTGGGGTGAGACGTTGCAGTTGGCGTTGCACCAGTGTTGGGTCGCGGGTCAGCGGCACGAGCAGGTAGGGGTTTTCGGCGAACACGATCATGCCGAGGCGTTCGCCTTGCAGACGGTTGGCGAAATCCTGGAGTAGGGTTTTGAGTACATCCATGCGGCTGCGTTTTTGCCCATCGAGGGCGTAGTCGGTTAGGGTCATGCTGATGGATACATCAACCAGTAGCAGGATGTCGCGTTCGGGCGGCAGGTCGGGGAGTTTTGTGCCGCGTTGTACGGGTTGGGCGATGGCGAGGGTTAGGCAGAGCCACAGCCAGAGGATGATGGCGCGTTGTAGGTGGCGTTGCCATGTGGGGATTTTGGTGGCTGGTAGTAGGTGTGCCAGTGGATGGAGGAAGACTCCCCCTTTCCCCATGTTCCTTTCGACTTCGCTCAGGGAACGGTCGGTGCGTTGGCTGAGCGTAGTCGAAGCCAACAATAACACTACCGGTATTAGAGCCAGATACAGGGTAAGCCAGTCAATGTTCATCGGGCTTGTTCCAACAGAGTGCGGGCTTCGCGTTTAAGAGTGGCGAAGGTTTCTGGCGTGCAAGGTGTTGGGGCGAAGCGGGCGTGGTCGAGTGCTGCGGGGGAAGTAAGCCCTGCTTCGCGCACTATTTTCGCCAGTTGTGGCAGGTTGGAGGGATCGTTCGGCAGCGTTGCCAGTTTGCGCAAAGCCTTCGTAGCAGGATGTTGGCGTTTGCGCCAGTACCCAAATAAGCCAGCCAACAACAGGATGATTACGACCGCTGCCAGCCAGCATACGATGATGGGCAATGGTTCTGGCGGTAGTTCGAGATCGTGCAGACTGGTGTTCATGTCCCCATCCCGTGTGGTAAAGGCACTGCCAATTCTGGTGCATCCACATCTGTGAGGAGTTGGGTGTAATGGCAACCCCAACCGCGCAAACGTTGCGCTTGCTCATCGTGCAACGTCGCCGCTTGCTGGCGAAACTGTTCGCGTAAGATGGGGTCGGCCAGATTGACGCAGTGGGTAACGCCATCCAGTCCTTGCAGGTTCAAGCGTCCGGCAGCGGGTAATTCGCATTCGGCAGTGTCCAGCACTTGCACTGTGAACAGCGGGTGATGATGGAGGAGTTGCAGGATATGTGCCTCACAAGCTGCGTCCAGATCGGCGAAATCGCTGAGTAGATAGACGTGTGTGCCGCGTACCACAGACGCATTGATGAGCGGCAGAATACTTGCCAAGGTAGGTTCATGCGTAGTCGGTAACGGTGGGCACGTTGCTGCGCATTGACGCACGAATTCCCATACGGCATGGGTGTCGGTTGAGGTGGGAAACCAGTGGGGCGGCGCTTCCAAGATTACGCCGGAGACTGCCCAGCCTTGTTGTGTGGCGGCGAACGCGATCAGTGCGGCAACGCGGGCAGCTTGCGCGGCTTTGAGGCGTACTTTCGTGCCAAAACGCATGGCTCTGCGCCGATCAAACACGATGAACACGGCGGGGCGGCGTTCTTCGCGGAACTGTTTGACGTGCGCTTTGCCAGTGCGGGCGGTAACGCTCCAGTGCATGAAACGCGGTTCGTCGCCGGGTTGGTAGGCGCGGCTTTCGGCGTAATCCAGCCCTGCCCCGCGATAGCGTGAAGCTACGTCACCGGCTTGGCGTTGTTCCAGCAGGTTTTGCAGGGAACTGTCAGCGGTTGCACTGCGGGCGCGTTGGTATAACGCTTGTAATTCGGTTTCGGTAAGGAGTGGGGGGAAGACCATTTTCACGGAATCGCCACGCCCGCCAATACCTTACGCACCACCGCATTCGCATCCACACCCGCCGCCCGTGCCGCATACCCCAGCACCAGACGATGGCGCAACACATCCGGCGCAATCTCCAAAATATCATCCGGCACGACGTATTCCCTGCCACGCAAATACGCCAGCGCACTACTGGCTCGCAGCAACGCAATCGACGCACGCGGCGATGCCCCTACCTGCAAATAATCTGCCCACGCTGCATCAAACTGCTCCAAATCGCGGGTAGCCCCGACCAGCGCAACAATATACCGCTCCAGTTCCGGCGCAACATGCACTTCGGCGACTTCGCGGCGGGCTTGCAAGACTTGCTGCGGGTGCAAGGGCGAATGCAGCACGGGTTTATCCGCGCCGTAATGCCGCGCACGGTCGCGTTGCAGGATCAGCAATTCGTCGTCAGCCGTGGGGTATTGCAGCACCACATGCAGCAAAAAGCGGTCGAGTTGTGCTTCGGGCAAAGGGTATGTGCCGCTTTGTTCCAGTGGGTTTTGCGTCGCCATCACGATGAAGAGTTCGGGCAAGGGGCGGGTCACGCCGCCGACGGTGATCTGGTGTTCCTGCATGGCTTCGAGCAGCGCGGATTGCACTTTGGGCGGAGCGCGGTTGATCTCATCCGCCAACACGATTTCGTGGAATAATGGCCCTGGTATGAAACGGAAGGTGCCGTGTTGCGGCTCGAAAATATCCGTCCCCGTCAAATCCCCCGGCATCAAATCCGGCGTGAACTGGATGCGCTGGAAACTGGCGTGAACACCGCTTGCCAACGTGGTGACAGCGGTGGTTTTCGCCAGACCGGGCAGGCTTTCCAACAGGATATGTCCGCCCGTAAGCAGCGCGATCATCAGGCGGTCGAGTAAGTCGGATTGCCCGACAATCACCTGTTCGAGGTGGGAACGCAGTTGCAGGAATTCGGTTTGGGTTTGCACAGTTACTCCTTGTTAAATGTCAGCGCAACCCATGCGCCAGAGAGCAGCATAGCTACCCCGACCAGCCAAAAGGTTACGTCCAAGCCTTGCGTCCATTGTGCCAGCAAGCCCATGCTCAGTGCGCCGACAGCATAGCCGAAGTCACGCCAGAAACGGTATACGCCGAGCAAGGTGCTGCGTTGCGCGGGCGGGCTGACATCGGCAACTGCCGCGCCCAGTGTGGGGTAAAGCATTGCCATGCCGAAACCGATTAGCCCTGCTTCCAACGTCCACAGCCAGACGGTGTGGGTGAGTACCAGCAGCAATACGCCGATGCCGCACAGCCACATACCGCCGACAATCAGTGGCTTACGTCCGAAACGGTCAGATGCCGAACCCGTGATAAGCTGGCTTGCACCCCACACCAGTGCGTAAACACCAATGATGGAACTGGCTTGCACTAGCGTCAGGTTTTGCGATACGAACCACACGGGTAGAATGATCCAGACCAGCGCATCGGTAAATTTTTCCACCAATCCAGCCTGATTCAAGGCTAACAGATTGCGATTTTGCCAACTCGCGTACCAAAAGGCTTGCCCTAATGATGGTGCGGGCGCAGGTTTTATTCCCTGCGTGTGCGCCAATGCCCACGGGCGGGTTTCTTTTATCACCAGAACCGCCAATAGCAAGCCCAGCACAATCACCGTTGTGCCAAACATAAACAAGCCCAACCGTGCGCCGTACACCTCCACCAACCATGCGGTAACAACACCCGCCAAAGCAACGGCGGCGTAGCCGGAAAACTCATTCATGCCATTGACCAGCCCTTTTTGGTTCAGGTTGGTCATGTCGAGTTTGCTGTTGAGGGTCATTGACCAGCACAAGCCTTGGTTGATGCCGAGCAAGGCAGTGGCGGCGACGACCCAACCCCAATTCGGCGCGTAAAGCAGCAGCAACGGAATCGGCAACGCAGCAATCCATCCCGCCACCAACACGCGCTTGCGCCCGAAACGGTCAGAAAACCGCCCTGCAAACAGGTTCATCACGGACTTTACCGCACCAAATACCACCACGAAGGTAGTGAGCAAAAAGAACTGCTGTCCGCCCAGCCCGAATTCTGTTTCTGCCAGACCGGGGACAACGGTGCGCGTCATACCAATGGTTAGACCGACAAGGAATACCTGTAGTAGCTGGTGGAGGATTTGGGTGAGGTTGGCACGGATGCCGTGTTGGATGGGGAGTGAAGTGCTGTGCATGGGTATGAATACTGGCTTTAAATTAACATTCAATCAAAGAATTGAATATACGATTTAAACCCGCTACACTGCAAGCACAATGACAAATACTTTGGATAGGAGCTTCAGCCATGAAAATACTGCTTATTCTCAACGATGCCCCTTACGGCACGGAAAAAGCCTACAATGCCCTGCGGTTGGCAATGGCATTGCAAAAGGAACAAGCGGATACCGAAGTCCTCATCTTCCTAATGGCGGATGCGGTCACTTGCGCCATGCCCAAACAATCCACCCCGCAAGGCTATTACAACCTTGAACGGATGCTGAAAGCCGTGATCCAGAAAGGTGGGCAAATCAAAGCGTGTGGTACATGCCTTGATGCGCGTGGGATGAAAGACATCCCCTTGGTTGAAGGTGTGGAAGCCAGCACCATGCAGCAACTGGCACAATGGACGCTGGCAGCCGACAAGGTACTGACGTTTTAGGTACAGGAAACCGCCACACATGGACATTTTCATCATCCCGCTAGCAGCATTGCTGGCTTCCACCCTGACCCTGTTTTCCGGCTTCGGTTTGGGGACGCTGCTCATGCCCGTGGTGGCGGTCTTTTTTCCGGTGGAAGTCGCCATCGGCATGACCGCGCTGGTGCATTTTGCCAATAACCTGTTCAAGCTGGCCTTGCTGGGGCGGCAGGCTGATGTGGGTGTCATTGCCCGTTTCGGCATCCCGGCAGTGGCGGCAGCATTGCTGGGGGCAGTGTTGCTGGGTTGGTTGGCAACGCAAGCCCCTTTGCTGGAATACCCGTTTGCAGGCGGTTTGGCACAGGTCACTCCGGTCAAGCTCATGATCGGAACACTGATCTTGGTTTTCGTGCTGCTGGAGTTTTTACCCGCGTTCAAACAACTGCGTTTCGGGCAGGAACTGTTGCCATTGGGTGGGCTGGTCAGTGGGTTTTTCGGCGGGCTTTCCGGGCATCAGGGCGCATTCCGCAGTATGTTCCTGCTCAAGTCCGGGCTGGACAAAGAGGCGTTTATCGCTACTGGCGTGGTACTGGCAGTGTTGGTGGACATGACCCGGCTAGTGGTTTATGGCTGGGAATCATCCAGCATGACTGCCAAAAACATTGACTGGGTGCTGGTCGGAATAACAACCCTGGCTGCCTTCACCGGGGCATTCGTCGGCAAACGCCTGATGAAAAAAATGACCATCCATTCTATCCAGATGGCGGTGTCAGCTTTGTTGGTGGTGGTGGCGCTGGGGTTGATGGCTGGGGTACTTTAATACAATCGCTTGCCAACACCGCGCTGGTGACAGACAAGGCTGGATTTGTTGCGGCACTCCTCAACTGCGGCGGGCGATTTCACGGTACAAGGCTTCCGGGCTGACCCCCAACTGTTCCGCCAGCGTTTTCCATTCGCCTTTGGGGGGAAGCCCGCCGCCCCGCCAGTTCAGCCACGCTTCCAGCCGCGCCGCCACGGTTTTGAGGGAAAGCAGTTCGCTGCGGAAACGCGCTTGCTGCACTTCCTGCGCCAGATAAGCCATCCAGTTTTGGGCAAAACCGCAGTCAGCCTGCAAACGGGCAAGCACAGCTTGTCGGGGCAAGGCTTGTACAGTGGCGGCTTTCTGGGCGGTGGCATGGCAATGGTAACAACGGGAATACAACGATGCTTCCGCCAGTATTCCCCCGGCTCTTCCCCGCTGGAGGGTGATGCTGCTGCCGTCAGGTTGGTGGCGCACCAGATGGATTTCACCTGACAGCACCAGAAACAGGGATTCCACCTCGTCCCCCTGATAGAACAGGAATGTACCGGCGGCAAGGTGGCGTTCCTTGCCGTCGGGGATGGCGTGTAATTGCGTGACTAATGTATCAAACATGATTGCAATCATGTCATGTCGTCGCCAGCCGTGGCAAGATTGCGCAATATCAAGGGATAAGGTAGAGGGATAGTATGGGCAAGGTATTCGGATTTGGTGAGACGCTGGCAGATTACAGCGTCCCTGTCCTCAACGAACGTGAAGTGCGGGCGGCAGCAGGTATCCTGTTTTTTTTCGCCATTGTCACTTTCATGAATGCGTTTTTGATGGGCAACTTCTACCCAACACGGGTGTTCATTGTCGCGTTCCTGATGGATTTCACTATCCGGCTGTTTATCAACCCACAGTTTGCACCCAGCATGATTCTGGGGCGTTTCGCGGTGCGCAATCAAACCCCCGAATACGTCGGCGCACCCCAGAAACGTTTTGCGTGGGCTATTGGCTTTGCCTTGGCGCTGCTGATGTTTTACCTGATGGTGCTAAACCGGGTGATTGGGCCGATTAATATGCTGGTGTGTTCTGCCTGCATGACGCTAATGTTTTTTGAAGCGGCTTTTGGCATTTGTCTTGGCTGCAAGGTTTACAACCTGTTTTTCCGCGAAAAGGCTAAACTCTGCCCCGGTGATGCTTGTGAAGCCAATACGCGCCATAACATCCAAAAAATTGGTATGGCACAAGTCGCCAGTCTCGTGGTATTTCTGGGTTTGGTCGGCGTGGTTGGGCAACAGCTTCACAGTGCAGCATCCAGTGCAATAACGCACGAAGCCGCTGCTAACGATGAATGCACCCCGCCTGATTGGGCAGTAAAAATGGGTCATGACGATATGTGGAAGCTGCACCATAACTGCCAATAAGGGAATGCCGATGGATTGGTTGCACGTCACCTTTCCGGTATCTGGGGTCACGACTTGGGTGTTCATCCCGCCCTTGGTCGCCTTTGTACTCTCCTTTTTTGCCTCGATGGGGGGTGTTTCCGGGGGCTTCCTGCTGTTGCCATTCCAAATGTCGGTGTTGGGCTATACGGCCCCTTCGGTCAGTGCGACCAACCAGCTATTCAATGTGGTGGCCATCCCCAGCGGGGTGTGGCGCTATGTGAAGGAACAGCGCATGGTCTGGCCGTTGACGTGGGCAGTCATCATCGGCACATTGCCGGGGGTGCTGGTCGGGGGATGGGTGCGGCTGGAATACTTGCCTGACCCACGGGACTTCAAGTTTTTCATCGGGCTTGTCCTGCTGTATCTGGGGGTGAAATTGTTGGCGGATTTTGCCAAGCGCCGCAAAGTAGCCGCCATCGCTGCCCCGCCAGCCCCAGCGGAGTATGGCATGGACTACCGGGTGTCAGATGCCCGGTTTTCATGGGACGCTATCGGATTTACGTTCATGGGGCAGGCGTTCAATGTGCCCTTTCTTGGCGTTTTCCTGCTGTGCGCCAGCGTAGGCATTATCGGCGGTATCTATGGCATTGGTGGCGGGGCGATCATTGCACCGTTTTTTGTGGCGTTTTTTCGCTTGCCTGTCCATGCCATTGCTGGGGCGGCATTGATGGGGACATTGGTCACGTCGGTGGCGGGGGTTGCCATTTTCCAGCTATTGGCGTTGTATTACCCCGGCGTATCGGTCGCACCCGACTGGCAACTGGGGCTGCTGTTCGGTCTGGGCGGCATGGCGGGCATGTACCTTGGCGCACGTTGCCAGAAATACATCCCAGCGACTGCGTTGAAATTGCTCCTGCTGGTGTGTGTGCTGGCTTTGGCGGGGAAGTATATTGTGGAGTTCATGCACACGGTATAGGGGGGTATAATGGCCTATACTCAACAATCAAGACGGACAGGATTATGTGGAAACCCATTGTCGCCATTGCCATCGGGGCTGCGTTAGGCGCGTTATTGCGCTGGCAGTTCGGCATCAGGCTTAATAGCCTTTTTCCCTTGCTGCCACCGGGTACGCTGGTAGCCAACATGGTTGGCGGTTACATTATCGGCATTGCCATCGCCTTTTTTGCCCAAGCCCCCAGCCTTGCACCTGAATGGCGGTTGTTGGTCATCACTGGCTTCTGCGGTGGCCTGACCACGTTTTCCACCTTTTCTGCCGAAACCATGACGCTGTTGCAAGCTGGACGGCTGTGGTGGGCAATGGGGGCAATCGCCACCCACGTCGTCGGGTCGCTCATCATGACGTTCGCTGGTTTGGCGACATGGCAACTGTTGAGGCAAGCATGAGGAGGATCATCATGAAAGGCTACCAATTGACGTTTTTTACCCAGCAAGACTGCAAACACGGGCGGGAGCCGCTAGCGGAATGGCTGCTGCTGACTGCCCGCAAACTGGGCATCGGCGGGGCAACCATCATCGCCGCCAGTGAGGGCTATGGGCATGACAAACGCATCCATGCTGCCCATTTTTTTGAACTGGCTGACCAGCCGCAGGAAATCGTCATGGCGGCTACCGAGGAGGAGGTCAGCCATCTGTTCGATACCTTGCAACAGGAAGGTGTGCATCTCTTTTACATGAAAACACCTATTGAGTTTGGGGTCATTGGCGAACCTTGAACCACAACCAATGCAACAAAAACAGGATATAATTATGCTTATAACCTTATTGCGCCGCACATTGTTCGGTGGTCTATCCATGTTGGCGATACTGATTGCTATTCTGGCAGGTGCATACTGGGTGGTGGAATATGACGGCAATTTCCATGCGGTAGTGCCTGATGTGGTTTACCGTTCCGCACAATTGGATGGCGAGCAACTCCAGCAAGCCATTGCATCCCATCACATCAAATCCATCCTGAATCTGCGCGGTGGAAACCCCGGTAAGCCTTGGTATGATGATGAAGTTGCGGTATCCAAGACATATCAGGTCGCACACCTCGACTACGCACTGTCAGCAGGGCGAATGCTCTCGGCAAACCAGATGCGGGAGATTCTGGACTTGATTGAGAAATCCCCCAAACCACTGTTGATTCATTGTAG
The DNA here is from genome assembly GCF_021650935.1 of Thiothrix winogradskyi. Classification (NCBI taxonomy): domain Bacteria; kingdom Pseudomonadati; phylum Pseudomonadota; class Gammaproteobacteria; order Thiotrichales; family Thiotrichaceae; genus Thiothrix; species Thiothrix winogradskyi. Next base: position 1,971,553 of record NZ_CP091244.1, read on the forward strand.
GGCAGGCGCTGACCGCACTGGATTGGTTTCGGCACTGTATTTGGCTTCCCATGGTTACGCTGAACAGGACATCCGCCAGCAGCTTTCAGCCCGGTTCGGGCATGTGCCGTGGGCTATCTGGGATGAAACCATTGCAATGGACAACAGCTTAGACAACTTTCTTCTTGGACACTAAGCAATAGTTGACTGTTACGCCATGATTTTTAGCATCGCTTTGAAAATGCCGTAGCAACCAAAGCCCAGCACCAGCGCCCCACCCACATAACGGAGAAGCGGATGCCGGGTCATGTTACGTAGCCGGACTGCCATTAAGCCCGCCAACAGCAGGTTGGGGAGTGTCCCCAAACCAAAAGCCAGCATCAGGTAAGCCCCACCCGTGACCGATGCAGCACTCAACGCCGTTGCCTGCAATCATGTCAAGTCAATAACAGTTATGGCAGAATTGAGAATTATCAACCCATTAAAGATGACCATACCATGACACGACTGTTTGCTTGCCTGCTGATTTCGCTGCTCGGTTATGCCTTGCCTACCGTTACCTCGGCGGAAGATACCCATATGACCGACCCGCGCACCAGCCTCGGCATGACACCCGTGGAACGCGCCGAATTCCTCAGCGAAATGCGCAAAATGCTCGGCAGCATTCAGGGTATTTTGCAAGGCATCAGTACTGAAGACCGCAAAATGATTGCCGAGTTTGCCACCCAATCCGGCAACCGCATGGCACGGGCAACCCCGGACAGCTTGCGCAACCGTTTGCCACAAGCCTTCAAAGACATTGGCGGCCCCACTCACCTGATGTTTGAGGAACTGGTAGTGCGTGCCGAAACCGATGATATGGGTGACCTGCTCAAACACACCACCGACATCATGGGGCAGTGCATGAGTTGCCACTCACAATTCCGCGCCGACTGACCAACAAGGAAATCCCATGAAACTGCTATTGACTAAAACCGTGGCAAGCCAGCACGAACAAGAACCCATGAACCGGATGCGCCTCTCCAGCGGGATCGGCGGCAAGCCCGAAGAGTTGAAAGTGGGATACGCCAGCGAAACCTTTCCGGTGGACGAAAAGACCCTGACCATCGGCGGGGTGGAAATGTCGCTGCGCTACCTCGGTGATGGGCATTTCCCCGGCGATGCGGTGCTGTGGTTACCCAAGGAAAAAGTGGTGTTCACTGGCGACATCGTGTTCAACGACCGGATGCTGGGTGTACTGCCAGACATTACCGGATATTCAGCAGACTTATCTTCAGCTTGAAGCGGAGTAATGTCGGGGAAACCCATACTCCACACGATTTTGAAAACCGCTTGCAGTCCGCCCTTACCCGTGCAATCATTCAACGAATCAATTGAATGAGGATAGCAGGCGTGACCACCCCCACCCCGAAACAACAACTGAACACTCAGTTCGCCCTGATTGCACAGGCACTCGCTTCCCCGCAACGCTTGGAAATCCTCGACTACCTCGCCCAAACCGAGCGTAGCGTGGAAGAACTCAGCCAGCTTGCCAGCCTGAGTGTGGCGAATACCTCGCGCCACCTGCAAACCCTCAAACAGTCTGCGTTGGTCAATGTACGCACAGACGGCAAACGTCGCCTCTACCGCCTCGCGGGGGATGACGTAGTGCAACTGATTGCCAGCTTGCGCCGTACTGCCGAATTGCATCTGGCAGAAGTGGAACGCCTTGCCCACACCTACCTGACCAACAAGGCTGAAATGGAAGCCATCAGCGCGGAAGAACTCCTCGCCCGCATCGGACGCGATGAAGTGACCGTGCTGGACGTGCGCCCCGCTGCCGAATATGCCGCCGGACACATCCCCGGCGCAATCCACCTGCTGCCGGAAGAAGTCGCCGAACGCCTGCACGAACTCGACGACAGCAAGACCATCGTGGCCTATTGCCGGGGGCCTTACTGCGTGTATTCCTTCCAGATGGTGCAAGCCTTGCGCGGACATGGCATCACCGCACTGCGCCTGCAAGATGGCTTGCCAGAATGGAAAGCTGCCGGATTACCCACGCAAACCACGCACTGACCATAAAACCGCTCCGGAGGATTCCCCATGTTTTTCTTGCAACGCACCGTGCCGTCTGACGCATCCTCACTTGCCTATTTGTTTGGCTGTGGTGGCAAAGGCCACGCCATTGCGGTGGATGTCCATGCCGAAGATGTGGACTGGTTTTTGCAGCAAGCCGCCCAACAAGCGGTGAAAATTGATTACGTCATCGACACCCACATCCACGCCGACCACGTATCCGGCGGGCGTGAGTTGGCGCAACGGTGTGGTGGGGAGTATTGCTTGCACGAAAGTTCTACGCCGCAGTTTGCATTTACTGCGCTCAAGGATGGGCAGGTGCTGACTATCGGCAATGTCACTGCGCAAGTGCTGCATACGCCGGGGCATACGGCGGACAGCATTTGCTTGCTAGTATCCGATGTGCGCCGCAGTGCTGAACCGTGGTTTTTGTTGAGTGGGCATACGCTGTTTGTGGGCGGTGCGGGACGACCGGATTTGCGCGGTGAAGAAGAACGTATGGGCGGTTTGCTGCACGATTCGTTGTTTAACAAGCTGCTGACCTTGCCGGATCACGTCGAAATTTTTCCCGGTGCGCAAGCGGGTAGCGTGTGTGGGGCGGGAATTTCGGGCAAACCGTCTTCCACGATTGCGTTTGAAAAGCGGTTTAATACGGCGTTGTTGGCGGATAAAGACGAGTTTGTGGCGACGATTTTAGGCAATCTACCGCCACACCCCGAAGGAATGGCGGAGATTATCTGCCGCAATGTGACCGGTGAGTAAATAGATCTGATAAACCGGACGCTATCCCGTTCAACGCAACAACAGTGTCGGAATGATTGATGCCTGCAACAAATCATTAGTCGTGCTGCCAAACAGCCAGCTACGCAGCGGCGAATGCGTATATGAACCCATAATCAGCATATCAATGCTACGCTCCTTCACCTGACTGGCAATCACGCTTTCCGGGTCGCCTGCCAACAGTGCGGTATGGGTTTCAAACCCTGCCGTTTCCAGCGTGGTTTTCGCCCATTCCAACTGTTTGCGCAAACCTTTGCCCGGTTCGCCGGAGGTAATCACATGGATCGGCAAGCCCACAAACAGCGGGCAAGCCGCAATCATTTCCACACCCTTGCGCGACATACTACCGCCATCAAACGCCATCATCACCTGTTGCGGTGCTTTGAAATCGTCGGTAATCGTCAGGATCGGGCTATGCAAGGCACGCACCACGTTTTCGACATTGCGCCCCAAATCACGCGGAGTGGTTTCCGCCGATTGCCCGCGCCGACCGAGGATGAACATGCGCACACCCTCCTCCTGCTCGATCAAGGTATCCACCAGCGCACCGTGACGCTGGCGCACATCGGGCGCTTCCACCCCAGCGGCAATGGCACGTTCCCGTAAGCGGTTGAGAAACAGCCTCCCGCCTTCCCGCGCTTGCCTGCTGAAATCCTCATCCTCTTTGGACAGCTCATCCATCAACACTTTTTGCGCATTGAAGCCAATCGCGCCGCTGTGATCCGTGTTATGACGCGAACGTTCCGGGTGACGGTCGAGGATATGCAGGAATTCCAGCGGCAATTCCATACGGGTTGCTACCCACGCGGCATAATCCGCCACATGGTCGGCATAGTGTGACTGGTCAACGCAAGCGAGAATCTTGTTTTCAGGTTTCATGGGTTTTCTCCTTAGTGTCCAGCCAACAGGTCGTCGCCGCCTGCCTTGTCGTGTGTGCCGAAACGGTCAATGATGGTGGCACTGGCTTCATTCAAACCGACCACCTCCACTTCCGTGCCTTCGCGGCGGAATTTCACCACTACCTTGTCGAGCGCACCTACAGCGGTCAAATCCCAGAAATGGGCGCGGCTGACATCAATCTGCACTTTTTCCAGCACATCCTTGAAATCAAACGCTGCAATGAACGCATCGGCGGAAGCAAAAAACACCTGCCCCACCACGTCGTAAACCCGCATCCGCCCTTCGTCTTCCGAACGTGATTTGACATACATAAACCGCCCGATCTTGTTGGCGAAGAAGAACCCGGAAAGCAACACCCCGACCAGTACGCCTTGTGCAAGGTCATGGGTCGCTACCACCACCGCTACCGTAGCAATCATGATGGCATTGAAACTTTTCGGGTGTTCGCGCAGCTTGCGCACCGAATCCCAATTGAACGTACCAATCGACACCATGATCATCACCGCCACCAGTGCCGCCATTGGGATTTGCGCGACCCAATCGCCGATGAACACAATCATCAGCAACAGGAATACACCCGCTGCCAAGGTCGATAACCGCCCGCGCCCGCCGGATTTCACATTGATCACCGATTGCCCAATCATCGCGCAACCCGCCATGCCACCGAGGAAGCCGGAGGCAATATTCGCCACGCCTTGCCCCATGCACTCACGCTTTTTGTTGCTGGTGGAATCGGTCAAATCATCCACAATCGTCGCCGTCATCAAGGATTCCAGCAAGCCGACCACCGCCAATGTCAGTGACACGGGGAAAATGATCGCGAGGGTTTCAACATTTAACGGCACATCCGGCAACAGGAATACTGGCAAACTATCCGGCAACGCGCCCATATCACCCACGGTGCGGATGTCCAGCCCAAAAGTAATCGCCACAATGGTCAGCACAATGATAGCCACCAGCGGCGATGGCACGGCTTTGGTCACATACGGCAACAGGTAAATAATCCCCAAACCCGCCGCCACCATCGCGTAAACTGTCCAGCCCATGCCGATCAGTTCCGGCAATTGCGCCATGAAAATCAAAATCGCCAGCGCGTTCACAAAGCCGATCACTACCGCCCGTGACACAAAGCGCATCAGCAAATCCAGCCGGATCAACCCAGCGATAATCTGCAATACCCCGGTGAGCAAGGTTGCTGCCAGCAAGTATTGCAAACCGTGGTCTTTCACCAACGTGACCATCAATAACGCCATTGCACCCGTCGCGGCGGAAATCATCCCCGGACGACCGCCCGCAAACGCAATCACCACGGCGATACAAAACGAGGCATACAGCCCCACTTTCGGGTCAACGCCCGCAATAATTGAAAAAGCGATGGCTTCGGGAATCAACGCCAAAGCGACGACGAGTCCGGCAAGCAGGTCATTTTTGACATTGCCGAACCAATCCTGTTGGAGGGATTTCATGGTTCAAATTCCATTGTTGTGAAACGAATACGGCAGGCACTGCTAGGCACGCCACCGACTGTGGTTATGAAAAATGCGGTGGCAGGTCGCCACTGTTACCCCGTGTGGGGAAGGTGCTTACACTGGTCTGTCTCCAGAATCGGCAAAATGCGGGTTAATCGTGAGAAGGTGCGGATTATAGGTGGCTACGGCGGGAAAGGAAAGCTGCCTGCCAAAGCATTGGGGATTTCTAAACAGATGATACGCTTATGATATGAATTCGCCAGTTGAGGAATTTCTGGTCAGATTATCCTGACAAACTCAGTGGCTATGAAGATTATGGTTAGCACCTTGGTTCACATCAGATTACAATTTAGTTAACACAACAACCGACTACTGACCCTGTATGGAATCCAAAACTGCCCGCCTTACCATCCTGATCGACCCGGACAAGAAAAAGGCATTTGAGGCATTGTGCGCCTCGCAAGACCTGAACAGTTCTCAAGTGGTGCGCCAGCTTATCCGCGATTACCTGCTGAAACATGGCATTGATTACGGCAAAGCCATCAACAACCCCAATGTGAAAGCCTGACGCTTACCCCCAAACAAACGTTTTCCTGAAGCCATGCCTGCCAAACGGGAGGTCGGGCTTTATTGTGTCTAATGACATTATAATAGTATTAACATATAATACTAACTTCATTCTCACGATTACCTAAGTTTGAGTTCACACTGTCGTCCAACCGTTAGGGGGATATTCAAGATCAACCGATCTCCAATCAGCCCCCAACTTGGCGTACCTATCCCTCCGACGGGTACGCCTTTTTTTCTGCCGATACCATGAAACCAATGCAGCAGCCAATCCTACTCAACCTGTCTTCAGAAGCTCCCGCCCCATGGGCAAAGGAGGCTTGATAGATGGATAGCATCCCCAGTTTCAAGGATATGCTCCGGCAACCCTCCATTCTGTGGGGTGCTGCTTACCGGAAAATAAACGGGTTTGTGATGTTTGAAGATGAAATCCTGCTCCACCAGCAGCAAGACCGCTGGGGAAATATCTTGGTGCTTGACCAGCAAGACCATCGGGTACTGTCGTTCGACTCGATATACGAGCAAAGCCGCATGGATCTGAACCGCCCTAGCGAACTGGTACACCAATACACCCGCGCTATGCTATTAGGGCTGGCATTTGGCAACCCGGCACACATTACCCTGTTTGGCTTGGGTGGCGGTTGCCTGTTGCGGGCAGCCCACCAACTCAACCCCAGCCTGCACCTGCAAGCGGTTGAATTGCGCCCTGCGGTGGTGGCTGTGGCGCGGGACTACTTCGGTTTGCCCGAATCCCCCCACCTCAGCATCGAAGTGGCAGACGGGCGCGACTACATCACCCGCCAGCCCGATGCCTGCACCGACCTGATCTGGGCGGATATGTACCATGCACTGCGGGCTGACCCGTTCCAGATGCAGAAACGCTTTTTCCGCGAGAGTCAGCGCACCCTGACGGCTGATGGTTGGCTGGTCATCAACTGCCACGAGCTTCCACCTGCCAAAGGGATGTTTTTCCATTTCCTCAAGGAATACTTTGAGGAAATTTTGATCTGCGCCGTACCGGGGGGGAACTTCGTGGTGTATGCAGGGAAATCCGGCAAGGGCAAACCCAAAGCACTTGTACCACTGGAAGTGGAAGTGATGGAACTGAAAACCCGTACCAAGCTGGGATTCCTGCTCCCACACGTCCAGCCATTGGCTTAAACAGCAACCCAAGGAGGCCGCATCATGAAAACGTGGCAAGATTACCGGGCTTGGGCAGCCACCCAAGCCAAGCTATTACGGCAACACCAGTTTGCCCAGTTGGATCTCGAACACCTGGCAGAGGAGGTGGAAGCGATGGGTACAAGCGGAAAACGGGTGCTGGAAGTGCTGCTGACTGACTTACTGGTTAATCTGGTGAAATGGCAATATCAGCCAGTCTATGTGATGCGCCGCCAATTCGCCATCAGCGGGCAACGCAAGCGGCTGAACTGGTTGCTCAAGGATAACCCCGATATGGCGGAACAACTCCCGCAAACCCTCACCCGTGCGTATGAACTGGCAGTGTTGGCGGTAGCGGAAACCACGGGTATCCAGCCCAACCGCCTGCCCGACCAATGCCCGTGGACATTCGCACAAATCAGCAGTGCCGATTTCCTGCCCCCAGCGGAGGGTACGTCATGCGCCAAATAACCCCCGTAAAAAAAGCCCACGGGCTGGGCGTGGTCAACGCTGGCCCACACCATTGGTGGCAGCAACGGGTCACTGCCATAGCCCTGATCCCACTGACCCTCTGGGTGGTTTTTGCGGTGGCTTCACTGGTCGGGCAGGACTACACCAGCGTGAAAAGCTGGTTCGCCCTGCCCCATAACACCGTATTGTCGGTGCTGTTTGTCGTGACCGCCATTTACCATGCCAACCTTGGCTTGCAGGTCATTGTCGAGGACTACATCCACCACCCTGGCATCAAACAAGCGGTATTGGTCACACTCAAGGGAACCTCTAAAAACCCACTGATACCCACACAAATGTGAGAAAATGCTCATCTGAGCCACCGCCCCGTTACTAGCCATGCCCAAGAAAAGTGCCATCAAAACCAGTCTGTTTGCCGCCGAAGAGCGTGAACAGAAACTCGACCGCAAGGGCGACCTGCTGTCCACGCTGAACCAGCACGTCAACTTTGTCGCCTTGGCAGCAGAAATCGACCACATCGCCCCACGCCCAAGTGACAAGCGAGGAGGCCGTCCACCCTACCCAACGGAACTGATGGTACGGGTCTTGGTGTTGCAACACCTGTACAACCTGTCGGACGAGGCATTGGAATACCAATTGCTTGACCGGCTGTCGTTCCAACGGTTTTGTGGCCTGCGTCATTCCAGCACGATCCCGGATGCCAATACCTTGTGGGTATTCCGTGAACGGATCAGTGCGGCAGGTGGTGCGGATGCCCTGTTTGATGCCGTCCAACGGCAATTACAACAACACGGTTTTATTGCCCGTGGTGGTCAAATCGTCGATGCCACGCTGGTGGAAGCCCCTAAACAACATTTCCACAAAGAAGAAAAAGCGCTGTTGGAACAAGCGGCAACACCCGCTGGCTGGACACCTGCCCAACGTCGCCAAAAGGATACGGAAGCAAGCTGGACGAAAAAACACGGCAAAAGCTACCACGGCTACAAACTCAGTATCAGTGCCGATCGGAAATACAAACTCATCCGCAAACGCCATATCAGCACCGCCAAAGAGCATGACACCAACCATTTTGAAGCGGTGCTGACCGAGCCAACACCAGCCGTGACGTATGGGCGGACAAAGGTTATGAAGACCAATCCCGTGAACAACGCCTCAACCAAGGTAGCTGGCGGTTACACATCCAGCACAAAGCCAAGAAAGGCAAGCCGCAATCCGACTGCCAGAAACGCCGCAACACCCGCATCGCCAGACCCCGCGCACGGGTTGAGCATGTGTTTGGGTCAATCTGTGCGATGGGTGGCAAAGCCATCCGCAGCATTGGGTTGGCACGGGCAGTATTCGGCCTCAGCATCAAAGCAACCGTGTATAACCTGCGTCGGCTCTGTTCGCTCAGAGAGGGCGGAGTTGTGCCCATTTGATGGAGAAATTCCCGAAAAAACAGCAAAAATGCGGAAAAACAACCTGATTGTGGCTTGGTGTGCTAAAAATTGAGATGGGTTGGTGTTTTTTTAACAAAATGCCGATAGGCCAACGCTAACCGTTGCAATACGCCGGGTTTTTAGAGGTTCCCTCAAGCTATTGTTGGTGCTGTTGGGTACACTGTGCGCTGTTTTCCTGTTACGGCTGGCATTCGTTCATTGAAAAAGAACTCACTGAAGGTGGCGGTACATGGCCTGTACTGCCCCTCTCCTACTGACAGTTACAGGAAATGCTGCTGACAACCGCATTCCGCCGCCTGCGTCTCAATCTGCACCGTCGGATGCTGGATACCGAAATGCTCGCGCAATTCCGCCGCCAATTCGGTCAGGAAGACATCGCCTGGGCTGCCATCAGGCATCAGCAAATGTGCAGTCATCGCCACTTCCGACGTACCCAATGCCCAGATATGCAAGTCGTGTACCCCTGTCACACCGGGCAGGGTTTGCAAATACGTTTGCACCTCCGGCAAGCTGACCCCCTGCGGCACACCGTCAAACAGCAAATGCAGCGACTGGTGGAACAAACTCCACGTCCCCCACACAATGACGACAGCAATTGCCAGACTCACCACTGGGTCAAGCCAGCCCCAGCCAAACCACAACGCCAGTGCGCCGGATACCACCACACCTACCGACACCAGCGCATCCGCCGCCATGTGCAGGAATGCGCCGCGAATGTTCAGGTCATCCGAGCCGCGCATGAATAGCAGGGCAGTAGCGGTATTGATCACCACCCCGACACCCGCCACCGCCATGATGGTATAGCCATCCGGCGCGGTTTCCGTCCCCAGCCGCCCGACTGCTTCCCACATCAACGAACCCATTGCCACCAGCAGCAGCAAGGCGTTGGCAAACGCGGCGAGGATCGAGGCACGCTTCCAGCCGTAGGAATGGCGCACATTCGGCAACAGACCACCCGCCAGCATTCCGCCCCACGCCACCAGCAAACCTGCCACATCACTGAGGTTATGCCCCGCGTCTGCCAGTAACGCCAGTGAATTGATGCGCCAGCCGTAAAAGGCTTCGACCAGCACAAATCCGAAATTCAGCGCAATCCCGACCGCAAACGCACGGTTGAAGGTTTTGGGTGCGTGATGATGGTGTTCATGCCCGTGGTCATGTCCGGTGTGGGCATTGTCAATCGCTGTCATGTTATGTTCCTCGTGGCTATGCACCACCTATTTTTTCGCAATCACCAATAATCCGCCCATAATCATGGCTGCCCCCACCAACATGCGCAGGGTGATCACTTCTTTCAGAAGTAGCCAAGCCATTATCATGGCAATCACCACGCTGCCTTTGTCAATCAGCGCAACCGTCGCAACATCACCCAATTTCAGGGCTTTGTAATAAAAAATCCATGACAGCGTGGTAGTCACGCCAGACATCCCCAGCCAGAACAGGTTTGTTTTGCTGACCGTACTCCAAGCTGCCGCTGGAACAGCGTACCAAGCAAAGCCAAGCACCATTGCAAACACAAAAATCGTGCGGATTGTCAGCCCCAGTTCACCGGAAATCCCCACCAGTCCCTGTTTCGCAATGACCGATGTAAAGCCTGCGAAAAACATCGAAATAAAGGCATACGTCACCCAGCGTTCCATGATTTGTTGACTCCCTAATGTGATGCCGTTATGCCTGCCAAACCCACTAAGGAACGTGCACGAAACAATTTCCCTGAGTTAATTTCGACACAGGCGACCTTGGCTAAAGCATATTGAAACCCTGCCAGACCCACCATGCCCCCGCCAGCACCAGAATCACCGCAAAGGTACGCCGCCCCGGCAACCAGCGGTCATAATGCGCAATGTGGCGGATCAGGGTATTCGCCGTCGCAGGCATTGCCCCCGCCACCAGCAGCAGGATGCTATGCCCGATACCGTAAACCAGCAGCAGCAACATTCCCCACCACAACGATGACCCCAGCCACGAACCCGTGCTAACCAGCGTCAACACCGCCGCCAATGCAGGAGTGGCACACGGGCTAAGCACCGTGCCGATCAACCCACCCAGCACAATAGCCCCCCACGTACCGGAGTTGGCAAAACGTTGCTGCACCCCGCTTGGCAGGCTGATACCGCAGGATGAAGCCGGACGCAACCACAGCCACGCACCTGCCACCACCAGCAGCAAGCCGACTGCAATCGACCAGGTACCGGAAATATTGCCAAACAACAGCCCCATCCGTGCCGCCAGCAAGCCGAAGCCCAGCAACGTCAGGTTCATCCCCAGCACAAACGCGCCAGATAGCCACCACGCACGGCGCGGGTTATCGGCACGGCTGCCAACATAGCCAACCGCCACCGGAATGGCTGCCAATGCGCACGGCGAAGCAGAGGTGACAATGCCACCCAGCAAGGCTGCCAGTATGCCTTCCCAGCCACCCATCAGGATTTCTCCTTGTCGGTAGCGTTATCTTCATCGGTGGGTTTATTTCCAGCCGCAGGTTTATCGGCATCGGCTTCCACGCCCAACGAGTCCAGAATTTCCTGCCCGGTCAAAGGCCCCATGTGCCGCCCGATTTCCTGCCCCGTCTTATCAAAAAATATCTGGGTGGGGATCAGCATAACCCCGTAGCCACGCGCATAATCCGGCTGGTCAATCACGCTAACATGCGCTACCGCCACTTTGTCGCCATGTTCGGCTTCGAGTTGTGCCAGCACCTTGTTCATTTCCTTGCAGGTAAAGCAAGTCCCCGCGCCAAACTCGGCAATGGTCGGTTTGCCTGCTTTTAGGGTTTCCGCCACAATGTCCTTGTCTTTGGTCGCGGTGGTTTCTTCTGCCAGCAACGGCGCACTGGCAAAACCCAATGCTGCCGCCAATACCAAGCCCATGATATGAGTCTTCATTCCGTTTGATCCTTATTGTTTTACCGTAAAAGTTTACGGGCGCGGGTTCGCCACGCCCAATTTGTCGAGGATTTCCTGTGGGGTCAGTGCACCCATGTGCCGCCCGGTTTCATTGCCGTTGGCATCAAAGAAAATCTGGGTGGGCATCAAGGCAATCCGGTATTTTGTAATGTAATCGGGTTGCTTGATGATATTGACGTGCGCCACCGTCAGCCGGTCGCCGTAATCCTGCTCCAGTTGGTGCAGGACGACCGCCATCTTTTTGCAGGTGGCGCAGGTGTCAGAACCGAATTCAGCCAGCGTGGGTTTACCGCGTTGCAAGGCTTGTACTACCAAGTCATTTTCAATGGTTGGCACTTCGGAAGAAGACAGTTTGACGGCGGCAAATACCACCATGCCGCCAAACAATGCCACCATCAGCCAGGTTATCAGGGGAAGCTGGAATGCCCCCGCTTGCTGTTTCATCACGCTAACCCTCAGCCTTTAGCCGCCACATTTGCCGCCACTGCAACAGCCACCTGCGCTTGCTGCCGCTGCCGCTGGCGTGGTCATTGCGCCTGCCAGCCAGCCGTCAATCGCGGCTTTGGAAGGGATGCCGCCTGCGTGTACTACTTTGCCATCTACCACTACGCCGGGGGTAGACATCACGCCGTAGCCCATGATGGAAGGCAGGTCTTCGACCTTCTCCAATTCCACCGCCACGCCTTTTGCTGCCGCAGCCTCTTCGATCAGTTTCAGGGTGGTTTTGCAGTTGGCACAACCCGTGCCGAGAACTTTAATTTGCATGAAATGCTCCTTGATTCAGTAAAAATTATAAAACCAGATTGAATACATACCCCACCAGCAGAATGCCAGTGGCTACCACGCCTACGAAGGTGGCAATCAAGCGCGGTTTGAGCACCTTGCGTAGGATGATCATTTCCGGTGCAGACAGCGCAATCACGCTCATCATGAATGCCAGCACCGTACCCAGCGCCGCACCTTTTGCCAGCAATGCCTGCACGATGGGGATGACACCAGCGGCATTGGTATACATCGGCACACCCAGCACGACCGCAGCAGGCACAGCCCACCACGCATCCTTACCCATGAAGGAAGCCATGAAATCTTCCGGCACGAAACCGTGGATCAGCGCACCCAAACCCACGCCAGCAACGATGTAAGGCCAGACCTTGCCGACGATTTCACGCACATGCTGGAAACCGTGCTGGATACGCTCCGCCCACGGCATCGCGCTTGCACCGACATTGCCAGCGGCTTGGGTGTTTTGCATCTGGCGTACCCAGTCTTCGAGGTAATTTTCCATGTTCAGCTTGCCAATCAACATCCCGGCGAAAATCGCAATCAGCAAACCCATCACCAGATACAGCACCGCAACTTTCCAGCCAAACAAGCCGAACAGCATGATTAATGCCACCTCATTGACCATTGGCGCAGAAATCAGGAAGGAAAACGTCACGCCCAGCGGCACACCCGCTTGCAAAAAACCAATGAACAGCGGCACGGCGGAACAGGAACAAAACGGGGTGACAATCCCCAGGCTTGCCGCCATCGCATTGCCTACGCCTAAACGTTTGCCAGAGAGCATGGCACGGGTGCGTTCCGGTGAAATAAAGGTGTGGACAATCCCCATGACAAACACAATGCCAGTGAGCAGCAGCAATACTTTCGGCGTATCGTAGAAAAAGAACTGCAATGCTCCGCCAAGGTGACTGTCGCGCTCAACGGGCAGAGCGGCAACGAGTGCTTCGGAAGCCGGAATCAGCGAGCGGTAAAGCAGGAACCACGTCACAGCCGCCAGCAGCATAAACAGCAGCGGTTGTTGTGCGGGAAAGCGTCGTAATTGTTGGATGGCTTGCATCGGTCGTCTCCTAAAGCGTCAGCAGTTGTGCATTATATACGGGTAGACGGATGTGAGTGGAAAAGGATGCACATCCCGCCATCATTTACACCAAACCCCATGCAATTTTGGCAGCAATCGCCAGCAGCACCACCCCGATAACCAACTTCACCTGACTGTTTTGCAGTTTTTTGCTCATCAGCCAAGCACCTACCGCTGCCCCGCCAGCCGATGCCACCCCAGTGGTCAGCAACAGGTCGGAATTCATGGCGGACAAGCCCACATGCCCCAGAAAACCGGATAACGAAGCAAAAATGACAATAAAGGCGGTGCTTGCCGAAGCCTTTTTGGGTTCAACCCCCAGAGCCACCAAGGCAGGCACAACAATATTGCCGCCGCCCACACCCAACAGCCCGCCAATAAACCCGGCAAGCCCACCGACTACGCCACCGATGCCCAGCAACGTCCCGGTTGAAAACTGTGCATCCCGTGGTTTCGGGCGGTAAAACAGCATCATTAACGCGGCAAACACCAAAAACGCGGCAAAAAACCACAACAGGGTATCGCGGTCAAGACCACGGCTGACCCATACTCCAACCGGCGACAGCAGCGCCGCAATCACCGTAATGGGCAATGCCAGTTTCCAGACCACCAAACGGTTGCGGATAAATGTCCACGACGCAATGCTCATGGCAATACTGTTCAACAGCAAGGCAGTCGCCATCGCGGTATGCAACTCAATGCCCAATGCTATGAACACGGGGATCAGGATAAAGGCAGCCCCAACCCCCGCAACAGTCAGCACGGTCGTAAACAGGAAGGTGAGGCCACCCGCCAGTAATAATTCCATGCGGCTTAACCTGCCAACGATGCAGCGGAATTTATCGACTCAGGTAAGGCAATGTCACCCGCCATTCCCCCTTTCAGACGATCCATCAACCCCAGCAGACCATCTTGCAGATATTTGACCTGATAACCGTGGGCGGCAAGGTAGGTGCGGGCAATGTTGGAGCGGTCAGTCATTGGGCAAGCCACCACCAGCAGCTTGTCCTTGGGCAATTCACCCAAACGCTCTGGCAGTTCCGTAGCAGGAATTTTCAGACCAAAATTCAACTGCCACACTGCCACTTCTTCCGGCAGGCGAATATCAATCAGTTCTGCCTCGCCCTTGTTATAGGCGGCAATAAAGTCATTGAGGGTAATCCGCGCCATTCCCATTTTCTTGGGGGCAATTTGTCTGGCGAGTTCATCAAGTGCTGTTTTCATGCGGTATTTCTCCTGTTAATTATCCAACAATGCCATGTAATCGCGGGCAGTGTCGCCGCGCAGGTGATTCACAATCCCCAGCATCCCATCAGTGAGGTAGCGCGAATGGTAGCCTTTCAGGGTGAGATACAGGCGGGCAATTTCAGCGCGGTCGTAATGCGGACACATGGTGACGATGGTTTTAGCCGGGTCAAGTTCACCCAAACGATCCGGCAACTCATTCAGCGGAATGTGCTGACCTATCCCCACCTGCCAGGCGCGGTATTCTTCATGGAAGCGGATGTCGATGAGTTGCACCTTATCCGCTGCATACAGTTTCAGCAGTTCGGGCAACTGGATTTTCATCGCCACCCGTTCGTCGTAGTCAAAGCTGCGTAAATAGCTGTCAAAATCGTTGGCTTGCATGTGAGTTATCCTCATTTCAGGTTAGGTGATGTTCTGGGGCAGCCGCTTGGCGTTATGTACAGGGAGACGGATTTGGCTGAAAAAGGATGCAGATTATTTTCCCCATTTAACATTATCGTGTATTGCTTATGCTTGTTCCTCGTTATTCCCTGTGATACATAACGAAACCATGAATACAGCTTCCCTTACCTACCACTTGCGTGGACGCTTCTGGATCGAAAGCCCTCAAGGAACATTCCTTGGTCAAGGGCGTGTCATCCTGTTGGAACGTATCCGCGAACACGGTTCCATCAGTGCGGCGGCGCGTTCCATGCAAATGTCCTACCGTCAGGCATGGGAACTGGTCAACTCCATGAATACCCATAGCACGACAGCCTTGGTCAGTAGTGCTACAGGCGGCAAAGGCGGCGGCGGGGCAAGCCTGACTGAAGCGGGCGAAAAAGCCATTGCGCTTTACCACGCTGTGCGAGCAGATTTTGATGTATTCCTCGCCCAACGCTCCGCAGGCTTGATTCTGTAAAAATTTTTGTAGCACGTTATGTTTTTTTAGGAATAGCGAAAGGAAATGATGATGAAACTGTTCAAACAAACCCTGCTTGCCGCTGCGATTGCTTGCAGCACTGCCAGTGCGTGGGCAGACGACCTGAAAATTGCCGCCGCCGCTGACCTCAAGTTCGCGCTGGAAGAGATCAAGACCGCTTACGTGGCTGCCAACCCCGCTGACAAGGTGGACATCACCTTCGGCTCATCTGGCAAACTCAGCACCCAAGTCGAACAGGGCGCACCGTTTGACCTGTTCTTTTCCGCCGACATCAAATACCCCAAACAACTGGCAGCAGCCAAACAAGCTGCTTCCGAGGTGAAACCCTATGCCGTGGGGCGGATTGTGTTGTGGAGCAATACCCACGATGCCAGCAAACTGACGCTGGAAAACCTCACCGAAGACAAATTCAAGCACATTGCGATTGCCGACCCTTCGCACGCGCCGTATGGCAAACGTGCCGAAGAAGCCCTCACTGCCAGCAAACTGTGGGATACGGTCAAGCCTAAACTGGTCTACGGTGAAAACATCTCGCAAACCGCCCAGTTCGTGGAATCCGGCAATGCTGACATTGGCATCATCGCCCTGTCACTGGCACTGAACCCGGAACTGTCCAAGCAAGGGAGCTACTATTTGATCGAGGACAAGCTGCATGAACCGCTGGAGCAAGCCTTCATCGTCACTGCCCACGGCAAGGATAATGCGGCTGCCCAACGCTTTGCCGATTACATGCAAGCCCCCGAAGCCCGCCAGATGATGGTGAAATACGGCTTTGTACTGCCGGGTGAAGGCGCGGATACGGCTGGTAAACCAGCGACTGACAAACCTGCCACCACGAGTGCGCAATAATGGATTGGCTGCCTTTTACTGCTGAAGATTGGGCAGCCATCCGCCTGACGCTGGAACTTTCCGCCGGGGCTACCCTGATCCTGTTGGTGTTGGGTACGCCGCTGGCGTGGTGGCTGGCGCAAACCCGTTCCCGCTTCAAGCCCGTGGTGGCTGCACTGGTGGCAATGCCGCTGGTGTTGCCGCCAACGGTACTGGGGTTTTACCTGTTGATGCTGATGGGTCCACATGGTTGGGTGGGGCAAGCTACCCAAGCCTTGGGATTGGGGCGGTTGCCGTTCAGTTTTGGCGGGATGCTGGTGGCTTCGGTGCTGTTTTCCATGCCATTTGTGGTGCAGCCGCTGCACAATGCCTTTGAAGGGCTGGATAAACGGATGCTGGAAGCGGCGGCGACCTTGCGGGCGAGTACGCTGGATGCCTTTTTCAGTGTGGTGTTGCCGTTATCGCGGCGCGGTTTCCTCACCGCCTCGATTCTGGGGTTTTCGCATACCGTCGGTGAATTTGGGGTGGTGTTGATGGTCGGTGGCAATATCCCCGGTCACACGCGGGTGGTTTCCATGCAGATTTACAACCATGTGGAATCCATGCAATACAGCCATGCGCACTGGTTGGCAGGGCTGATGGTGGCGTTTGCCTTCATTGTGCTGCTTTCCATGCACCTGATGAACCAGAAGCTGGATGTGGAAAAGGCGGTGAAAACATGATCGAAGCGCGTTTTCATTTGCAGTTTGCGGATTTTACGCTGGCAACCGATTTGCACTTGCCGGGGAGCGGGGTAACGGCATTGTTTGGGCATTCTGGCTCTGGCAAAACCACCTTATTGCGTTGCATTGCCGGGTTGCAACGCCCGGACAATGGTTTCCTGCAAGTGCGCGGGCAGGTGTGGCAAGACAGCGCGAACGGCGTGTTTTTGCCGACGCACCAACGCCCCTTGGGGTATGTGTTTCAGGAAGCCAGCCTGTTCCCGCATCTGACCGCCCGCAAGAATATGGATTACGGGCGCAAACGTGCCGCGCAATCCACCAATGATGACGAACTGGCAGCGATTGTGGACATGTTGGGGATTGAACATTTGCTGGACAAAATTCCCGCGCAACTTTCCGGCGGCGAACGCCAGCGGGTCGGTATTGCCCGCGCCCTTGCTCTCAAGCCGCAAGTGCTGCTGATGGATGAACCGCTTGCCGCGCTCGACCTCAAGCGCAAACAGGAAATCCTGCCGTTTCTGGAACGCTTGCACCGCGAACTCGACATTCCGATTTTGTACGTGACGCATTCACCGCAGGAAGTGACCCGGCTTGCCGATCATCTGGTGGTGCTGGAAGCGGGCAAGGTGCTGGCTTCGGGCGCATTGGCAGAAACTCTCACGCGGCTGGATTCACCGCTGGCAGAAGGCAAACAGGCATCCAGCGTGCTGGAGGTGCGTGTGTGCGGGCATGAACCGGAATTCCATCTGAGTCAGGTACAATTTGCGGGCGGTATCTTGCACATACCCTACCAGCAAGCCGCCGCTGTCGATACCCCGTTACGGGTGCGGGTGTATGCGCGGGATGTCAGTCTTACCCTCCGGCAACCGGAACACAGCAGCATCCTCAATGTGCTGCCTGCACAGGTGACAGGGTTGGCACATGGGCAGGCGGGGCAGACGGTCGTGCGCCTGAACCTTGGCGGTGCGCCGCTGTTGGCGCACATTACCCGGAAATCCGCCGTGCAACTGGGTTTGCAGGTGGGGATGGCGGTGTTTGTGCAGATCAAGGGGACTGCGATTGTGTAGTATCGGGGGCAATCAGGGGCGTGGGGCAAACAGGATGATCCCCATTCCTCCCAATGCCAGCATACTTCCCGGTAACATTAGCCAGTCAATTTTAACAGAATTGGACAACCTATCGTGGCATCAGGACGTTTTTCACACGCCTCGATCAAGGTTTCCAGAGCCTGTTGCATGGTCTGCAAGTCAGCAATTTTTTGCCGGATCAGGCTTAACTTATGGGTTGCCAAAGCATGGGTTTCCCGACAATCACCGGCTTGTTCGAGCTGAAGTAACTGAGTGATTTCCGACAGGCTGAAACCCAACTGTTGTGCCCGTTTGATGAATTGCAGGTGTGTGGCACAACTAGCAGGGTAATGGCGTTGCCCGTTAGTGGACTTGGGTGGCTCAAGCAACAAGCCACGGCGTTGGTAATAGCGAATGGTTTCCACATTCACCCCCGCTATTTTGGCTAATTTGCCGATGGTTAAGTTATCACCCATTTGGAACTTGACTCCGTACCTGACTACGGCATTTATACTATGCTAACTTGCCACACAGTTATAGGGTCAGGATAGTGAAGTTTGATGAAAAAACCTCGTTAATTGCCAGTGTTCTGGCGGCGGTTGGCGCATCCGTGTGCTGTGTTGGCCCGTTGGTGTTGCTGGCACTCGGCATTAGTGGCGCATGGATTAGCCATCTGACGTTAATGGAGCCATTCCGCCCGCTATTCATCGGCTTGACGCTGCTGTTTCTGGCGTTGACCTTTTACCGCTTATATTGGCGACCACGCCAGTGTGTCATCGGTGCAGCCTGTGCGGATAGTAACGTCTTGCGTCGGCAACGTTGGTTGTTTTGGCTTGTGACCGTTGCTTTGCTGGCATTACTTGCCGTTCCGCTGATTGCCCCTTGGTTTTACTGACAGGAGAATAACTTATGTATCGCTTTATCACTTGTTTATGGATGAGTGCCGGATTGCTCTGGTCGGTGTCTGTTGATGCGGATACGCTGGAAACAACCACGCTGGCAGTCAGCAATATGACCTGTTCGCTGTGTCCGATCACCATTAAAAAAGCCTTGAGTGCTGTTGAGGGGGTCGATGAAGTCACGATGGATTTGGCAACCAAAACTGCCCAAATCAGCTATAACCCTGAAAAAACCACCGTGGAAACCTTGGTACAGGCAACCACACAAGCGGGTTTTCCATCCACCCCTCAAACTGCCCCAACCCAATAGGTATCGGATGAACGCCATTATCCTCGAATCGACCCTGACTTGCCCGGAATGCGGCTTCAGCAAGCAGGAAATCATGCCCACCGATGCCTGCTGGTTTTTCTACGAATGCGAACACTGCAAAACGCTGTTACGTCCCTTGCCGGGGGATTGCTGCGTGTTTTGTTCTTACGGCACGGTGAAATGCCCGCCGATACAGGAGCAGCGGGGTTGCTGTACGGCTGCGGGCTGTGGTTCGTCTTAAGTACTGCTCAGCCGAACAACTTTTGCCACCAGCGTTTGCGGTTGCCCGGTAACGGGGCGGTTTCCGCCAGCGGCTCTGGCTTGAGACGGCTCAACACCCAGCGCGGCCAAATCCGCTCCCCACTGCACCCGCAGGAACTCCCCATGTTATGCGGGTCGTAAACCTTGATCATGGTAGGCTCGGCGGGGTTATCAGCGTAGACCACCCCGCAATAGTCGTAATCGTGTTCCTCACGCAACAGTGTATCCAGTTCGCTGATGAACTGGTGCAAGGCAGCGGCACTCATGGGTTCATCCGGCAAGGCTTCACCAACCAGACTGGCATACCAGCCTTCTGGTTGTGCGCGTACCTGTTCCCACAGCGCGTCCAGTTGATGCCAGCGCAGGATGCCTTGAAACGAACCATCAAAATATTGGGTAAACGTAATGCTCATGTACTGACTGCCCCCTTATTCCGGCAAATACAGGGTTGCGCCTTCCGCCAGTTCCAGATCGCGGATATGCCCCGCCTGTTGTTTGCCATCCAGCACCACATGGGCGTGGAGGTTGTAACCGGGAACCATGAAATAACGTACCTTCTCGTTGCGGTTGTATAAACCCACAATCGTGACCGTTTCATCGGTGGAATCTGTCACCAGCGGTTCAGGCAGGGTATCCAGACTCCAGGAAACCTTGTTGGCTTTGCCGGTAATCTTGAAGGGTATCAGGGCTAAATCCCCGCACCCCATGTCATCTACCAGTTCGTCGAAGGCAAAGCTCAGGTCGTCGAATGAACTGATTGCATCCAGCTTACTGTGTTCTTTCCAGCTTTGCGGGGAAGCCAGTTGCAACATGAACGCGCCGCCTTCGCTAGGGGTGTCGGTCAGCACTTCAATCCCGCCTTTGTCGTCCGGGCGTACCCGGTACACTTTGCCATCGACAATGGTCAGCTCGTATTCGCGCCCAGCGGCTGAACCATAGCCGACGCTGGTCGGGGTCAAGGCCAGGTCTTTCCACGCCACATTCGCCGCATAATTTTTGGCTTCGGCATTAGCGCGGTTGCTGTGGGAACTGACGCTGGTAATGCAATTGGATGGGGTTTCTGCGTAAGCCGTATTCAGCGTGATCAGGCTGGCGGCGAGCAGCAAAGAGGCGCGTAAGGTCATTCAATAATCCTTGTGTTATTGGTCGTGTTGTAAGGGAAGACGGCATGGCCCCCAAAAAGATGCAGCCAGAGGGTGAAATTCCTCCGGCTGCATCGTTGACCCCACTTGCCTGATTCAGGTGTTGATGTTGTTTACGGGTGTTGCAGCGTAGCCGCACTAATGACACCGTGGTGTTTGGCTTCCCAGCGGTTGCCCAACCAGAAACCTGTTGCTGCCAATCCTGCCAGCCCTAGCAGTACCACCCACACTGGCAAGCCGAATAATTGCGCCAAGGTCTGTTTCTCTACCCCTTTGGCAGCGGTATAGAAACCATTCAGTGCATCAAACGCGCCAGCGAATACAAATGCACCGATGACCATTCCCAGCATGAAAAACAGTGCATCCAGCCGCCCGCTGAACAAGCCTGCCACCGATGTGCCGGGGCAATAGCCGCCCAGTGACAACCCCGCACCCAGCAATGCGCCACCTGTTGCGGTTGCCCACCAGAAGGTGGTTGGCACTTTCAACTTGTCAGCCTGCAACCACCCCAAGGTACTGAACAACCATAAACCGATGGCAGCCACCACAATGGCAACAAACATCACTTTGAAAACCGCCCAGTCACGCAGGGTGAACTGTGCATTCAGCTTACGCGGGCTGCTTAACCCTGAGCCTTCGAGAAAATAGCCAAAGGCAATACCGAGCAGGAATACCAGCCACATATTGTTTGCAATTACCATGTTCATTCCCAAAGCCTCCGTGTTTGCATGGACACCAGTATGCCTGTGACAAAAAATGCCAACAGGAACACAAAACCCGCCACTGCCAGCGTGGCACTGCCTGATAAGCCCGTACCGCTGGTGCAACCCCTTGCCAAGGCTGCCCCCATTCCGGTCAGGATACCGCCGAACAGTGCCAGCCCCAGACGTGTGCCGACGCGCACCTGTGAGCCACGCTCAATGTGAGGTTTGAAGCGGCGTGCCAGCACACTGCCTACCAGTGCGCCAATAGCGATACCGACGGTTTCCCACGTAATCCAGTCATTCAAGGGGTTGCCACTGGCTAATAGCGGGGCGAAATACCCGTTCGCACTTGCCCATGAGGTGGCAACTGCATTGCCCAACCACGCGGCAAAGCCACGAAATAAACCAAATCCACCCAAGCCGTGGGCAGTGACAACGAACATGCCAAATAAGGTCACACCCAAGCCCACACCCGCGACTAACGGGGACAGGAAAGGTTTGCTAGTCTGTGGTACTCGTTCCATTTTCATCTCCTGTTATCGTTGGAACACAGTTTCACTGTATGCTCAATGTCACAGGAATAAATTGATCTGACTCAAGGAATGCGGGGATTTATGTCGAAGCGGAGGGTTCACGCGGCACAAAGCAGCACACCTTGCCGTCATCGTCATAATGTACCTGGCAGTGGGTTTCCAGATGCGCTTTGAGGCGTTTGCGGGCGCGTTGCAGGCGGGATTTTGCCCCCGGCAGGCTCAAGCCGTGCTGTTGGGCATAGTCGTCCTGCTTCATGCCTTGCAGGTCGCATTGGGTGATGATGTCACGGTCTTCGGGGGGAAGTTCTGACAGGGCGCGGGGCAAGCAATCTGCCAGCGTATCGACGGGAGTGGGTTCAGCGGTTTCAGCAGGCAAATCGTCGGGCAATTCCACCTGTTCACGCCGCACCCGCAAACGGTCTGCTAATGCATTACGCGCAACTTGAAACAGCCATGCCCGCGCATTGTCGATTTCGCAGAACTTTTTGTCTTGCCGCAAGGCTTTCAGAAACAGGTCTTGCAGCATGTCCTCGGCATCGGTGGTATTGCCCAGTTGTTTGCGCAGCCACGCCCGCAGTTCACGCTCGTGGCTGTTCCATGCCTGCATCAGGCAGTTCATCCTAGCAGCACGCCTGCCCGGATGCGGTTGAGGTGCAGCAAGCACCACCACTGACAACGGGGGTGTCAGCTACAGTGTCCGCCGTTTGCGGGGCGGCTTGCTCGTCAAACGCCGCATCCAGCTTTTGGGCAGCTTCGTCACGGATATGACGGGCAATTTCCACCGCTGTGTTGATATGATCTTCCGACACGCCCAACGAGCGCAGGCGTTGCACTTGGCACAGCCCCATTGCCGGATGTTTTGCCGCAATCCCCGCCGCCAGCGATACCAGCGCAACGATGGAGGAATGTAAGGGGACAGTTTCGCTCATAATGTTCTCCGGTTTATTCAGCTTCTAGCTGCATGTAGGTTTGGTGGATATTGCGGCTGTTCCATTCCTTGTGGAATTTGAGGAAGTCGAAACGGGTGTCAGCCGCGAGGCGTTTGACCGCATCACCAATGTCTTCCATGTCGGTAACTGCCTTACCCACTTCTTCGACCAGCCAGCCGAGGTAATCACCCACGGCTTTTTGTGCCGTTGCCATGTCACTGGGGTAGCCATGTCCCGGTACGACGTGTTCGGGCTTAAGTTCCGCCAGTTTGTTGAAGGTTGCCAGCCATGCCTTGACCTTGCTGGTTTCCGGCAACAAGCCGAGCATCCGGTCATTGAACACAATGTCACCCGCAAACACGGTTTTTTCATCCGGCAACCACAGCACGGCATCACCGGGGAAATGCGCCTCACCCAGATAGCGCAGGGAGAAGGCTACGCCGCCCACGGTGAAATCCTTGGTGTCCGCATCCACCACGTTATCCGCAGCGACTGGTTTGAAATCTTCCGGCTTTTTGTCGAGTGCCGTTGCCAGCCGTTGCAGGTTGGGGGCTTTGAAGGCTTCCTGACTGTCTACGGTGCGCTTGAGTGCCATCACCGGGATTTTCTGGGCGATGAAATAACCGTTGCCCATCCAGTGGTGGTCTTGCGAGCCGGTGTTCACCACTTGCTTGATGGGCTTGTCGGTGACTTTTTTGACGGAAGCTTCGATCAGTTTGGCGGCTTCATCCGTGCCGCCGGAACCGACCAGCACCACGCCGTCATCCGTGATGACAAAGCCGAGGGTGTTGTTGAGACCGAGGTTTTCCTTGGTGCGTTGGTCAATGTCGCCGACGAGGGCGTATACCTTGTCAGTGACTTTTTTAGCTTCCAGTTCAAACGCTTGCGCCGGGAGAACCCAGGCGCACAGCGTGAACAGGAGCGCGGTCGTTGTATAGCGCATCCGATGTTCCTTACAGTAACTTACAGTGAATAGTCTTCGTCATACGGTTTGTCGCCTTGCACGATCGGCAGGGTCATTGCGCCATCCCATGCACTCCAACCGCCATTGACGAAACGCACGTCTTTGAAACCCAGACTGCGCAATTGCAGGAAACCCAGACTCATGCGGAAACCGTCGTGGCAATACAGGTACACGGTTTTGTCTTTGGGGATGTCTTTGTACATGGCTTCGAGGTCTTCGGCGGATTTCCAGCTTTGGCTTTGCCCGTCCGTACCGTCAAGGCTGACGATATTCAGCGCACCGGGGATATGCCCACCTTGCACCGCGTGGCGGATGGTTTTGCCGTTGTACATATCCGCTGGACGTGCATCGACCAGTACCACTTTTTCATCGCGGCGTGACACTACGTCGTCGTACACATCCATCCACTCCACCAGCATGTCAGGGTTGGGGTCTTTCAGGGTGACATTGCCTTCTTTCGGGGTGGGTGTTGGCTCTTTGGTAAGTTCGTTGAAACCTGTCCAGCCAATCGTGCCGCCGTCGAGGATTTTCACCTTGCTCATGTCATAGCCGAACAGTTCCAGCGTGCCATACAGGCGGGCAACCAGTGCGGTGCTGGAATCATCGTACAGCACGATGGTAGAATCGTTGTTCACGCCCCATGAACGCAGAGTTTTCTCGAATTTTTCCTTGCTGGGGAAGCGCATGATCGGTTTGGCGAGGTTGTCGCCCAAGTCTTTGAAGCGTTGCACTTGTACTGCGCCTTCGATATGCCCGACGGTGTAGAAACGGTGTGGGTGGTAACGGGCTTCAAGAATTACCAGATTCTTGTTTTTCTCCTTTTCGGCTGCCAGCCAATCGGCATCCACCAGAAAATCACGCCCTTCAGCCCATGCGGGCGATAGCAAAAACACGCTCAACAGCAACAGTGCGGTGCTGATACGTTTCAGGAATACAGTCATCGGGTTCCTCCTCGTGTTGTAACATCTTGTGTATGTCGGTTTGGCACTATATCGCCAGTTTGCTATATCTGTCCATGCGTATATTAAAGCAAAACCCGGACAAGCCGGGCTTTGCTGGCAGCGACGGAGAGAGGTCACTTGTTGACAGGTGAAGCCGGATCAACCAGAAATGCCACTACATCGGCAATCTGTTCCGGTGTCAGGATGCCGTTATGCCCCAAACGCGGCATATTGGAACAGGCGACAAAGGCTTGTGCGTTGTAGATTTTTTCGTAGGCATATTTGACGGTTTCTTCGGTATTGCCCCGGTTTTTGCCGAAATTGGTCAGGGATAACCCCAAATTGCCCGCCGCCACTTCCTTGGGGTCAGCCGCATGGCAGGCGTAGCAGTTGCCACCGCGTACCTTGTCGGCTTTGTCTGGCTCAATACGACCGATGCGCATGGCAAAACCGTCGGTGAAAATGGTCTTGCCTTTTTCCCAGTCCCCCAGCATTTTGCCGCCTTCCGGGTATTTGATGGTGGCTTTTTCGCGCTCCATAATCGCCTTGGCTTCGGCTTCACTGGGTTTGTTGCGGGTAGTGGAACAGGTCTTGAGTGTCTCATCCTGCGTTAGGCGTGACTGATCCTGATTATCCCCTTGCTGGAAACCTGTGGCGATTTGTTGTTCCACCACGGCACTGACATCTTCACCCGCCTTGTCTTCGGCATAAACGCCTGCGGTTGCGGCAATGGCTGTCACCACCGCAGCCAGTAATACTGTACGTTTCATGATTGTGATTCCTTCTGCGTTAGCGTGACATGCCGGGTTGAACCATCGTGCCATCCTTCGCCTGACTGGTC
Source organism: Thiothrix winogradskyi (assembly GCF_021650935.1). NCBI lineage: Bacteria > Pseudomonadati > Pseudomonadota > Gammaproteobacteria > Thiotrichales > Thiotrichaceae > Thiothrix > Thiothrix winogradskyi. The sequence goes on from NZ_CP091244.1 coordinate 1,997,455, forward strand.
AGGAAAGCGATGATGGAAGTGGTCAGTGGTGAACCGTAGTCCGCATCCGGCAGGCGCATCTGCCAGTGGCAGTCCCACATGCGGTGCTGCATGGTACGTACTACCCCGTGGGAAACCCGGTAGGTTGGCCAGCCACCGACGGTTTTCTGGATACCTTCCTTGTTGTAAGCGTTGACCAGCGGTTGCAGGCGGATGCGGGCATTGTCGGCGGAATGGCAGGTGGCACAGGCAAAGTCCATCGGCCCATAGCGATGCCAGAACAGTTCCTCACCGACTTTGATGGCTTCCTGTTCCTTGGGGTGGTCTGATGGCGCGTTGATTTTCATGCCATCGGATTTGCTGGCAATGTAAGTGGTCAGGGCTTCAAGGTCGGTGTTATCTTCATTGAGGCGCTGATCGGCAAAGGCTTTTTGCTTGAGTTCCTTGGCATCAAAACCTTGCAATTCCACCATGCAGTGCAGCAGGCGGGATTCGGCATCCTGCACCTTGTCAACATCCTTAAAATAGCGTGGCAGTTGCGCGTATGCACCTTCCACTTTGCCAGCACCTAAACCAAAATCGCATTGTTCCAGTGAAGCATTTTTTGGGCCACGCTTTTCTTTGAACAATTCCTCGCCTCGGTCAACCACTAGCAGGCCGGGGTTAGCATCGCGGTCGCCGTAGGTCATTTCACGGTAGGCATCGACATTGGCATCTTCTGCCAAGACAACACCACTCAATAGCAGCCCACACAGGGCAGTTAAGTATTTTTTTGTCATGTACTCCATCCTCCTTTGTCATTACAACCTAGCTTACATCGGCTTCAGCAGAGTCTTTCTCTCCTTTATTATCAGTCCACGCGAGTTTCACTTTGTCACCGGCTTTGCCTGCATAACTAAACGCAAGGTAAGGGTTTTTGGAAACAGAGCCGCCCCAGTTAGCGGTGAGAATGGTTTTATCCCCGGCGGTGACAATGATTTCCTTAATGAAATGCGCAGGAACCAGTTCGCCGGTTTTTTTATCCTTGCGCTGTCCGGTTTCCATTGGGTGGGTCATCAGGGCTTTGACTTCAACCGAGCCGTCTTTGGCTGCTGCTTTCAGTTTGATACTAGACATTGATTTGCTCCTCTAAATTAGCCGCCGCAGCCGCCGATGGTGACTTTGACTTCCTGCTTGGCGGTGTAAGACTTGTCACCGGCTTTAGCAATGGCAACTACGTTAGCCGTTTTGCCCATCTTGATGCGCGTGGAAACTTCCGGTTGTGCGCCTTCACCCAGAATGAACATGGCAGCCAAAGGGGTTGGATTACCGTCCACCAGAATGCTGATTTCGGTTGTACCCGCCACGCCAGATGTCACTGTGACAGGGACAACAGCACCATTTTCAGCGATTTCAGGCGCTTTGATTTTGATGTCAGCGGATTCTTCCGGGGTAACTGCCATGGTTTTGAGGGCATCTTCCATTGACTTGGAATCAAATGCGCCGCCGCCTTCTGCCATTACCATGCGCGGGGTCAGCAAACCTGCGCTAACTGCCATGCCAGCCGCACCCGCAGCCAGTGTGCCTTGTAGAAATGTTCTACGTTTCATGTGTGTTTTCCTCCGATATTAAAAACAGCCGTTACGAACGAAAAGGATTCCCCATTTCCCAGAGAGGAGTCGCTTGCTTGGGACGGGAAATGGGGCAATCACAGGCTCAACGATTAATCACCAAAGTTGATTTTAGTACCGATGGTGATGGTATTTTCTTCCAGATCAGCGGAATCCTTGCGGCTGTTGTAAGCGGCGAAGAGTTGTGATTTCTTGTGGATTTTTTGTTGGACGCCGATACTCCAGTTATCCCAGTCTTTGTTGCCATTGGGGACGCGGCCTTCGTTTTTGCCATAAGCCGCTACTAGCGTGGTTTTTGGCGTGGCATCGTAGGTAGCATTGACATAGGTGTTTTTCCCAAAGCCTAATTCATCCACATCTTCATACAAGGCTGCTACGCCCACTTTATCGGGTTTGTATTGGGCGGCAACTTGCCAACCAGAACCATTCGTAACGCCACTGGAAACATTATCGGCATTCATGTCAATCATGTCGGCGGCAAGGAAAACGGCCTTGTTCTTGTATTTCACGCCAAGACCTGTTGCACTGCCACCCTTGAAATTGACTAATGAACCAGCGTTATTCAATTGGGTGTTGTCAGTATTGGTTGCATACCAGACATTGGCCTTTACCCCTGATCCCAGTTTTGGTGTCTCATACATGAGGGTATTGTTGAAATAATTTGAGTGCAATTCAGATGAGCCTTGGCGACCACCGTTGCGGGATTGCATGGCGGTATCCAGCCACGGGTCAATGGTTGTCAACGAACCTTTGTAGCCGGTGCTCAGGCGACCCGCCCGTAGTGTTCCCATCTTGTCACTTTTCACACCTGCATAGGCTTCACGTAGCAAGACATCGCGTTGTTTACCCGTGCTGTCAGTCGTGCTGTTAGTGGTGTCATATTCCAGTTCCATCTGATAAATGACATCGGTTTCACCGTAACCGGAAGGGAGTGTCCCTTTCACACCCAACAGGGAGGCGTTGCTGTTTAGGGTTGTACCTTCATTGGTAATGTCACCAGATTTGTTGTCAACACTCAAACCGACCCGCCCGTAAAGATTCATGGCCTTGGAATTGGCAATCCAGCCTTCCTCTTTGCTGTCGCCTTTATCACTTTTGTCACCTTTTGCACTCTTTTCCGCTTTGGCAACCGGGGCAGCACTTTGCTTGGTTTCCAACTCGGCAATGCGTTTTTGCATGGTTTCCATTTGTGCTTTCAGGGCTTGCAGGTCATCTGCCGCCATCGCGGGCGTAGCACACACAGCGGCAATGGCAGCCGCTACCAACGTAATGCGTAATGTATTTTGCATGTCGTTCACTCCTCATCCTCTCTATACGGTGTTGTCAAAAAGACACAGCATTATTTATTGCAGACAAGCCCGTTTCATATGATTGTAATCATATTGATTAAAATAAGCTCAATAGCTAGCCTTGCTTGATGGTGTTGTAAAATGGCTCGACCGGCCCCACCACCACATACGCACCAACAGGGCCAGAGGCTTGCTGGAAGCGGGTATCAATGTGTGAATTTTCATGGTCGTACATGCTTTCCCATACCCCGTGCATAATATAGCTACGCAAATTGCCGTCATAGAAAGCGTTTTGCAGGATTTCGGTGGTCACGGCTTTGCGGTAATAGGTATTGTCGGCTGCACCCGCCAGCCCCAATCCAGCCGGGTCATCGCTGGGTTGGAAGGTGGTTTGTGCCGTGGTCAGCAGGGTGCGCACCTTGGTATTAAATTCAGCCAAATACACATTGTTGATCATGACGTGGTTTTCCACCGTCACATAAAGGTTGTTGACCTCATCCGACTGGTTTTTCAGGAAAGTCTCGATGGCTTCGGGGGTGGTATAAATCGCGGTACGGTCGCCTGCCGCCACGGTGACGTAAACACCTTCGTAATGCTCCAGCACAACGCTGGTCTTGGTGGGTGGCGTGGTTGCCCCGTTGTACGCAAACAAGGATGGCTGGATATTATCCACAAACCACTGTTGCACCCCGGATGCCAGCATATTGTCGTAATTGTCGAAACGCACAAACAGGCTGTAGAAATTCGGCACTTTACTGTTACCCACAAAGCCCTGATCCAATGCCCCTTTCATCGAGTTGGGGTAATTTTTAACCATAGTGGATTCGCCCGTCATTTGTTTGAATGACAAGCTCAAGTAACCTGTTTTGGCTTTCATCAGGCCAATCAGTGCATCAATCTTCGCTAGCACGGTGGCTTTTTCGGGGTTGGGAACCCGTATTTCGTAATACATGGTCACCGCCCCAGTGGGCTTGGCTTGGGTAGCTGCCAGTGCGGTATCGGCGGTGGTCGTGGTGGTCACCGCTGTGTTGTTGCCATCACCACCACAAGCAGACACCAACATGCCACCGCCAAAGAGGGCGGCAAAACTCAGAAAGGTTCTTCTTTCCATAACTTTTCTCCTGAAACCAATCCATTAAGCTGACTTAATGAACCGATCCTGCTTAAGGGTGATGTAAAACGGCTCGACCGGGTGGGCAATAAAATACGAACCCACTTGGGATGCTCCGGCTGAAAAACGCGGATCCAGGTGGGAATTCTCATGATCCATGATGGTTTCCCACACCCCGTGCATCAGGTAATTACGTTTTTCACCTTCAGGAAAAGCGTTTTGTAAAATTTCACGGGTCACTGCCTTGCGGAAAAAAGTGTTATCCGCTGCTGCGGGTTGACCGTTTGCCACATAATCCGGGTCACTGTCGTCGTAACCCGCATCCCCCGGAATGGGACGGAAAATGGAGCGGGTATTGCCATTGAGGTTTTCACGCAACAGGTTGTAATGTGCTTCGCGGTTCACATCCATGATCATGTAATGGTTGTTGACCGAAACATACTGCCCCGCCACCTCATCGGATTGTTTGGAGGCTAGGTAAGTGCTGATTTCTTCCGCTGTCATGTAACCGTTTACACGGTCTGCCGCCGCCACGGTGGTGTACACACCTTCGTGAAAATCCAGTGCAATACTGGTTTTGGTAGGCGGGGTCGTCGCCGCGTTATAAGCGAATAAAGATGGCACAATATTGGCTTTAAACCACGCTTGCACCCCAGAGGCGAGCAGGTTGTCGTAGTTGTCAAAACGCAGGAACATCACGTAAAAATAAGGGACTTTGGGGGATGATAAGGTGCCGTCCAGTGTCGCCAAGGCTTCAGCGAGAATGGCTTTTTTAGGGTTGGGGTATGCCCGCCCCATCGTCGATTCACCAATCGTTTGTTTGAAGGACAGGGATAAATAGCCAGCCTTACCCTGCATTAGGGCGATCAGTTCGTCCATTTTGGCGAGGACTGCCGCTTTTTCTGGCGGTGGTACGCGGATTTCGGTGTAATAAGTCACCGCACCGACAGGTTTGGGGTGATTGGTGGTGGCTACCGCCGGGGTTGCTTCGGCGGCTGCGCTGCTGCCTAGCAACAATGTGCCTCCGGCTGCCCCGGAAAGCTCTAAAAATTGTCTTCTGTCCATGAGTACTTCCTGATGCTTACGCTTTATTCACCAAACGGCGGGTTTCGTAGAACGGCTCCACTGGCCCTGCCATCACATACGTGCCGGTTGGGGTGGAAGACTGCACAAAGCGCACATCCAGATGCGAGTTTTCGTGATCCATCACCGATTGCCACACGCCGTGCATCAGGTAGCTGCGGGCAGCGTTGGTTTCCACTTGCAGGTTTTGCAGAATTTCGGTGGTGACAGCGCGGCGGTAGTAAGCGTTGGTGGCTGAACCGGGTTGCCCGATCAGTTGCGGGTCAAGCCCACCGTCAAAGTCGGCATCATTAATGTCCGGGCGATAGGTAGTCTGTGCAGTTGTCAGCAAGATTTTGACCTTCTCATTGAACTCGGCGGTTTTGCTGGAATGGATAGCGACATGGTTTTCTACCGTGATATAGCCCCTGTCCGGTGTGTCTTCTTGTGTTTTCAGGAAGGTCACAATCTCGGCTTCGGTGGCATAAATGGCGGTGCGGTTGCCTGCTGCCACGGTTTTGAAATAGCCTTCGTAGTAATCGAACGCCAAGGCAAGTTTGGTCGGCGGCGCACCGTTTTGACCCGGCTGGTAAAGGTGCAGCATGGGTGCAACGGTGGTATCAAACCAGCTTTCTACCCCTGCGGCTTTGAGCTTGGTATAATTCTCGAAGCGGATAAACAGGGCGTAAAACAACGGCATCCGCCCCGCTTTAAAGCCGTCGGTATAGGCTGTCCCCAGTACACCCTTGAGTTCCTTGGGGTAGTTCTTGACCATTGTGGAATCACCCACCGTGTTTTTCAGCGACAGGCTCAGGAAGCCGTCTTTTGCGGCAAGGCTGGTGCTTAACGCATCCACCGCCGCCAGCATGGTGGCATTTTCAGGGCCAGCAATGCGGAATTCGTAATACAGCGTGACCACACCCGTATGGCTTGCCAGTTCGCTGCTCGCCGCAGTAGTGCTGGTGGTGGCAGTATTTTCAGCACTGGAACTGCCCATGCAGCTTGCCAAGTTCAGACCTGTTGCAGCAACAGCAACCACACCAAAGAAATCCCGACGCTTCATACCTTCCTCTCCTCATTTAATTATCGTGAGGCTGTAGTATTCCGTGTAGGGCAGGGTTTTCATATGATCGTAATCATACGGCTGCGGCAGAGCAGCAAAAAAAGCTGATTTATCCTAGCAAGTGGATGGTGCGCTCGGTACGGCTGATCTTGCCCGCCTTTTCCAGAGCGGCGAGGGTGCGGTAAAGGGTTTCCCGTTGCAGACCCAGCTCATGCGCCCATTCGTACAAATGGCTGGGGTATTCGATCGTCCCGCTGCCACCGGATTCGCACAGCAAATAATGCAATACTCGATCCGCCGCATTTTTCAGGCGCAAGCGTTCGTAACGGGAACATTGCAGCCGCGAGGTGCGGGCAATCGCCAACATCAACTGGAAAGCAAAGTCGGGGTTGGTGGCGAGTTCCTGTTTTAACGCCTGCATGGGGATTTTTGTCACCCGACAATCCGATAACACCACCGCATCACAGACATAACGTTCAACCGCCATGGTCGATTCCCCCAGCAGTTCCCCCGGTCTTGTGCGCAGCATGATGACTTCCGTCCCGTCGCTCAGGTAACGCACAGCCTTGACTTCACCCGATTGCAGGTAAAACAACCCATCCACTGTGTCATTGATGCGGAACAGGCATTCCCCCGCCTGCAATTCCTGCACTTTGGCCTGTTGGGTCAAGCAGGGCGGGAAATAACCCGGTAACAGGGTTTCCGGTTTGTCTGTCATGCGGTTTGCGCCCCTGCTTCATACCAGCCACGGGTACGGTTGACGATGGCGACCACCGACAGCATCACGGGTACTTCCACCAATACCCCGACAACCGTTGCCAGCGCAGCACCAGAATTGAAACCAAACAGCACAATCGCCGTTGCCACCGCCAGTTCAAAGAAATTGCTTGCCCCAATCAGGGCGGAAGGGGCTGCCACACAATGCGCTACCCCGAAATGGCGGTTGAGCCAATACGATAGCATCGAATTGAAATACACCTGAATCAGGATGGGGATTGCCAGCAATAAAATGATCAGCGGTTGCGCCAACACCTGTTGCCCTTGAAAGCCGAACAGCAGCACCAGTGTCACCAACAACGCCACCAGCGAAGCCGGTTGCAGCCTTTGCAAAGTAGCCTCCAGTTTGCCGTGTGTCAGCAAGAAATGGCGTAATAGCTGGCTGACTATCACCGGAATCACGATATAAATCAGCACTGACAAAAACAGTGTATCCCACGGTACGCTGATGGCGGAAATCCCCAACAACAACCCCACCAACGGTGCAAACGCAAAGATCATGATGGTGTCATTCAACGCCACCTGCGACAGGGTGAAGTTGGCATCGCCATTCGACAGGTTGCTCCACACGAACACCATCGCGGTGCAGGGTGCAGCCGCCAGCAGGATCAGCCCTGCAATATAACTATCCAGTTGATCCGCCGGAAGCCAGTCAGCAAACAACACACGAATAAACAACCAACCCAGCAATGCCATCGAAAACGGTTTCACCAACCAGTTGATGAACAGTGTCACCCCAATGCCTTTCCAGTGCTGCCCGACTTCATGCAAGGCGTGAAAGTCGATTTTCAGCAACATCGGGATGATCATCAGCCAAATCAGCAGTGCTACGGGCAGGTTGACCTGCGCCACTTCCAGTTGCCCAATCGTCTGGAACACGGCAGGCAACAGGCTACCCAGCGTGATACCGGCGATAATGCACAGCAGCACCCAGAGGGTCAGGTAGCGTTCAAATACGCCCATCGGCGCACCGGACTGGTGTTTGGCAGTCACTTCACATTGCGCAGACATGGTGTTTACTCCTTGTTGAGTGCTTCGAGGACTGCTGGAACTAGCCGGGTACGGATGTCATCACGAACCCGCAGGAAACTTTCAATGGCTTCCCCGTGAGGGTCATGGAATGGCAAATGGATGGCGGGTACGGGGCGTGGAAAAATGGGGCAGGCTTCCTTGGCGTTGTCACATACCGTGACAACGAGATCAATAGGTTCATCCAGCAGGGTATCTACATCCTTCGGGTATAGCCCTGCTGTTGGCAAACCAGCGAGTTGCAGGGCTTCGATTGCACCTTCTGCTACCTTGGGTTGTGGCTTTATCCCGGCAGACAGGGCGCGTACCTTCCCTGCCAAATCGTGGTTGAGGATAGCCTCAGCCATTTGCGAACGGCAGGAATTGCCGGTGCAGAGGATAAGGACGGTTCTGGATGCTGGCATGGTTATTTCCCCATTGATGTTCAAACGCTACAGGAAGTTTATCATATTCGATTTGACGAATATATAAAAATGGGGGTGCAACGCACCCCCTAGGCTTGGTGATTATTGTTGGTATTATTGAAGGAGATGTTATGACGTTATTTACAGGTCATCGCCCTTCATCGGGGTGAAAGCAGTGGCATTTTTGGCAATCTCCGGCAATTTGTCAGCAGGGACTGTTACCAATCCTTTGTCAGCCAGATAGCCATCTTCACCCATTGCATCCGTACTGACGTATTCCGCTACAAATTCCTTGATGCCTTTAACCTGGTCAACATGGGAGTTTTTCACATACACGTACATGGCACGGGACATGGGGTAAGTCTTGTCGATAACGGCTTCAGGCGAAGGCTTGACCCCATCAAGTGCCAGCCCATTGAGCTTGTCTTCATTTTGCTCAAGGAAACTGAAACCGAACGCTCCCAATGCATTGGCATTGGTTTCCAGCTTTTGCACGATCAGGTTGTCGTTTTCACCAGCTTCAATGTAAGCACCATCTTCACGGATGGTGCGGCACACTGACTCGAATTTTTTCTTGTCGCTGTCATGCAGGGCTTTCAGGGAGTCAATTTTCTTGCAGCCGCCTTCCATACCCAGCTCATTGAAGGAGTCGCGTGTACCAGAAGTTGGTGGTGGGCCGATGACCTCGATCTTGATGGCTGGCAACTCAGGGTTGACTTCATTCCACATCTTATAAGGGTTGGCAACCAGTTCGCCTTTTTCATTGGGAATTTCTTTCGCCAGCGCCATGTACAGGTCTTTCAGGCTGAAGTTCTTGAATTCCGGGCCGGATTTGGATTGTGCAATGGTCAGGCCGTCATAACCCATGTGGATTTCAGTGATGGCATCAACACCATTCTTTTGGCAGTTTTCAAACTCGCTTTTTTTCATGCGGCGGGAAGCATTGGTCAGATCAGGGGTTTCAACGCCTGCACCTGCGCAAAACAGCTTCATGCCACCGCCAGTGCCAGTAGACTCAACTTTGGGGGCTGGACTGCCGGTTTTTTTGCTGAACTGTTCAGCTACGGTGGTGGTAAAGGGGTAAACGGTGGATGAACCCACGATTTCGATGTTATCACGTGCTTGAGCCGCTGTTGCGGACAGTGCCAGTGCAGTGGCAACAGCCAGTACCAGTTTCTTCATTCGAGTATCTCCAAGTGTAAAATTGCGTAAAATCAGATTGATTCGTTATCCGGTTCGCTATTCGTTGCCACAGGCAACAATGTCTGACCAATTTCATCCAGATGTTTTTTCAGGGACAGCTCATCCAGTGAGCGGATAGGCAGGCACGTAAAAATACCAATACGGTTGTAAAGCTGGCGGTAGGTTTCACGGAAAGCAGAGAGCTGGGTAATGTCATCACCTTCCACACTGGCAGGGTCAGCAACTCCCCAATGTGCCGTCATCGGTTGGCCTGGCCATACTGGACACATTTCAGCCGCTGCCTTGTCGCAGACGGTAAACACGAAATCCAGCTTGGGTGCATCCGGGGTTGCAAATTCTGCCCAGTCTTTGCTGCGCAAGTCGGCAGTTTCAAAATTCATCCGCTTGAGCAAGTCGAGGGTGACAGGATGGATTTCCCCGCGAGGGTAGCTACCAGCGCTGTAGGCTTTGAATTTGCCAGCCCCCAAACGGTTGAGGATGACTTCCGCCATGATGCTGCGGGCAGAATTGCCGGTACACAGGAACAGGACATTGAACATTGGGTATGCCTCTTGCGCAATTAAGTGGAGGCATAATATATGGCTATTCAGATATATGAAATGGGGTATGTTTCAGTGTCACAGAAAGTTCATATTAGCCTACGGCTGGCATGAAGTGTTTTGCCGCTCGGAAACGGCAAGGTGTTGCCTGTCTGTCTGGTATAAGGTTTCATGGGATGCACCCGTTTGCAGGCAAGCCAGCGCCTGCACCGCCCACGTCGGCAGCTCAGGATGCAAACGGTAATACACCCACAGCCCCGCCTTGCGGTCTTGTAACAGGCCACTTTCGCGCAGTACCGCCAGATGGCGGGAAATTTTCGGCTGCGCCAGTTCCAGCGCCTGCGTCAACTCACACACGCAACGTTCAGAGCCGTCCACCAGCAACAGCAGGATGCGTAAACGGGTCTGGTCAGACAGGGATTTGGTGAAATCTTCAAGCAGCATGTTCAGTTCCAGCAGGTAAGCGCAGTGACAATAACAAGGCCGCCAGCACAAACCCGGCGGACAACCACAGGCAGCCTTCCAGCCCGTACTGCTGGTACGACCAGCCGGACAGCACCGTTCCCGCCAGCCGCCCACCGGCATTTGCCATGTAGTAAAAACCGACTTTCAAGGCCACCTTGTCGTGGTCAGCATACGCCAGAATCAGGTAGGAATGCAGCGCGGAATTGATCGCAAATACCACCCCGAACACCAGCAAACCCACCACCAGCACCGTGCCCGAATCCCAGCCTTGCGCTAAAGCCAGCGCGATGCCCACCGGAACCAGCATCAGCAGCAACGCCCACACTTGTGCGGAACCTGCCCCCGGTGCATGTTGCTTCAGCCCCAGCAAGCTCGGCGCACTTGCCTGCACCACGCCGTAGCCAATCACCCAAGCTGCCATGAAGGTGCCGACCTGCATGAAATTCCAACCCAGCACTCCGACCATGAACACCGGTACTGCGACCACAAACCACACATCCCGCGCCCCGAACAGGAAAAACCGCGCTGCCGACAGCCAGTTGATAGCGGCATTGTTGGAAAAAACCTGCGTAAATTTAGGCTTATCTTTCGCCTTACCCAAATCATCTGGCAGCAATAGCAAGGTCAGGATGGTCACAGCAAACAGGCTCAACGCCAACACCAGCAAGGCCATCTGAAAACCGATTGTTTGCAGCAAGGCTGCACCGAGGAAAAAGCCCACCCCTTTCAACGCATTCTTGGAACCCGTGAGTATCGCCACCCACTTGAACAGGCGTGCATCCGCCCCTTTCGGCACGAGGGTTTTTACGCTCGATTTCGCCGACATTTTATTCAAGTCCTTGGCAATGCCGGAGAGCGCCTGCGCAAACATCACATACGGCACGGAAAGCCACTGCGTCGGCATCAGCATTCCCAACGCCAGCACCTGCATCGCCATCCCCAAGTGCATGGTTACATTCAGCCCCAGCCGTGCTGCCAGCCAACCGCCGACCAGATTGGTGACAATGCCAAAGAATTCGTAGAACAAAAACAGCATCGCCACCTGAAACGGCGAATAGCCCAACTGGTGGAAATACAGCACCACCAGCATACGGATTGCGCCATCGGTGAGGGTGAAAGCCCAGTAGCCGAGCGTGACAGTGAGGTAGTTGCGCAGGTCGAGGGTCATTACAGACTTGCCACGACTTTGCCAGTGAGTTCCATCATGCGGTTCATATAGCCCCATTCATTGTCATACCACGCATAAATTTTTACTTGTGTGCCATTGATCACCATCGTGGATGGTGCGTCGATGATGGATGAACGCGGGTCGCCTTTGAAATCCACTGACACCAGCGGGCGCTCTTCGTAACCAAGGATGCCTTTCAGGTAGGTTTCGGAGGCTTCCTTGAAATAGCCATTCAGCTCTTCCGCCGTCACTTCACGCGCCGCTTCAAATACAAAGTCGGTCAGGGAAGCATTCAACAGCGGTATGCGTACCGCATGACCGTTGAGCTTGCCCGCCAATTCGGGGAAGATTTTGGTGATGGCTTTGGCAGAACCTGTGGTGGTGGGGATCATGGATTCGCCGCACGCCCGTGCGCGGCGCAGATCCTTGTGGCCCTTGTCGATAATGGTTTGGGTATTGGTAATATTGTGCAAAGTGGTCATGCAGCCGTGCTTGATACCGACCTTTTCGTGCATAACCTTGACCACTGGGGCAAGGCAGTTGGTGGTGCAGGAAGCGGCAGTCAGCAAGTGATGTTCTTCGGGTTTGTACCAATCATCGTTGACACCGTAAACGATGTTCAGCGCACCCTCTACTGGGGCTGCCACGATCACCTTCTTCACGCCTTGGTCGAAATACGCCTGCAATTGCTCGACCTTACGGAACTTGCCACTGCATTCCAGCACAATGTCGCAACCTGACCAGTCAGTGTCTTCGATGGATTTGTTGGAGGTATAAGCAATCGCTGCACCGTCAACGTACATGTTGGCCTCATCCGCGCTGCATTCCGGTTGCCAGATGCCTTGCACGGAATCAAATTTCAGCAAGTGTGCGGAAGTCGCCGCATTGCCTGCAATTTCATTGACCTGTTGGAAGGTGAAAGCCGGGTTGCCCCAGGCTACGCGGATGCCTAAACGCCCCATGCGCCCGAAGCCGTTGATGCCGATGTTTGCCATGACAAATTCCTGAAAGCCAAAAATGAGGCAAGATTATATATGTTAAAACGGATATTATAAATACTTCGATGGTATGTCATCAAAAGTTCATCTTGTGAATATTCAGGTGGTAAGCAAGCCATTTATGGGTAAGCCCACTCTCTTATCCCTGTTTCCCTTACGGCCCTTTTATCCCTTTCCCAGCCCTTTGCCTCAGCCAAGGTACTTCTTGGGGTCAACCGGCTCACCCTCTTCCCTGACCTCGTAATGCAAGTGGTTGCCAGTGGATTTTCCGGTGGAGCCGACAGTACCGAGTTCAGCCCTTTCCTCTACCCTTTGGCCTGCTTCCACCCCCAGTGCTTGCAGATGCGCGTAGCGGGTTTCTACCCCATTGCCGTGGTCAATGATCACCAGATTGCCATAACCACCCCGTTCCCCGGCAAACGCTACGGTTCCGGCGGCGGCGGCTTCAACGGGTGTCCCTGCCGGGGCGGCAATGTCCAGCCCGTGATGGGTTTTCCAGACCTGATCAACCGGGTGGAAGCGTTCTCCAAAACCGGAGCTGATGCGCCCACCGCTTGCCACTGGGTTGCCCTGCGGCACACTGTCGGCAGGTGCAGCAGGCATTTCCGCGTTTGTGCCATTCCCAAACAGTTCATCCTTAATCTGCTGAGTAGAGCCGTGTTCAGAAGGCGCGAGCAGCGGGTGTTGGGCAACCCGGTTAAAACCATAGCCATAATCGGCATTCCAGTCTTGCTCTTGACCTGTCACCGCCCGTTCAACGGCTCCCGCTACCCCAGCCGATAACCCTGATGCGGTAGCCGCCATATCCACCATCCCCTTGTTGGCAAATTTGAGCGTATCCCCCACGGGTTCGAGGACTGCCGCCAGTACATTGTCGGAAGTACGTTCAAGACCCGCCTCTCCCGCATCCCGGTTTGCCATGTCACCGATCAGGGCAGCCTGATGGTCATGCCGCTGTTGCAGGTTATCCCGACCTACTTGGAGGTGATTGCCGTCGTAGGCCATGCCCGCCTGTGCGCCATCACGGATGGCCTGATAGCCTGCCGGGGCGGTACTGCCAATAGCCAGATGGGCTGTATCAGCCGCTTGCCCAATCCTGCCCGCCCCGTCGTTTTGCAGGTGACGGATACTCGTACCGCCTTGGGCGGTGATAGCCGCTTGGTTGGCGGCATGGGTGTCGAATACCCGCCCTTGGGTCGGTGCATCCTCCACACCCAGCAGCGTATGCCCGTGTTTTGCCACGAAGGTGTCCACCAGCTCATTCAAGCGCCATACGGCATGGCTATCCCCCTGTTCGGCGGCACGCTGCATCCCCACAAATTCATCCCGCCCGATACCCAACTCACGCTGCATCAGGTTGCTGATCTCCCCAGAGAAGGTCACGCCGTTTTCTTCCATACGGGCTTGTACCTGTGACCAGTTTTCGGCACGTTGGAAGGAGGCTGCCGCCTTCTCTACCAGCGCGTTGTTTTGCTGGATACCTGCTTGCAAGGCACTGCCTGCTGCATCAGAAACCCCGGCTTGTTGGGTTGCCGCCAGTTGGCTGGAGAGGGAGAGTGCGGTTTGCATGGATTCTTTGAACCCGGTGCTATCGGCAATTTGGGTAGCCTGTTTGTAGGCTTCCTGGGTTCTGGCATTGGAGCCACCCGACAAGCCAATGCCACTGCCAATGCTGCCCAGTAACCCCAAACTGGTGTTGTAACTCATGCCGGTATCTGCCGCCAAACTGGTAGCCGCCTGCTGCATGTTTTCCAAAGCACTGGCGAGTTGGCTGGACTTTTGTTGGGTAGCGGTGTCCGTCGTGTTGAGTGACTGCTGGACTTGGTGGTTGACCGACTGCATCTTGCTGAACAGTGCGGTGGTGGACGCCATGTATTCGCTGGCATCCGTGCGGGCTGCCTGCACCGATTGGCTGGCGCTGGTATTGACCGACGACTTGAGCGCATTGCCCATCTGGGTGTTGTAGGCGTAATCGCTTTTGAGCATGGTGGTGATTGTGCCGCCAGCCCCTGACAGTTGGGTGCTGGTTGTCCCGGTTTCTGCATCCGTGGTAGTGGTCATCCCCGCCGACATACTGCGGTTAATGTCCATCTTGTTGGCGGACATATTGCCCCATCCGGCCTGATCCATCGTCAGGGTATTCATGGTCAGTGAACCGTTGGTCTGTTCGGTGGCGGAGGCTGCCGCTGCGCTGCTGGCAGGCTGCATCAACCCGCTGTAAATGCTGCCACCCGCACTCATCCCGCCTTTGAGTAACATGTAGGCAATCATCGGGATGCTGACCGCCATGTAGCCACCCAATGCCACCATGTCGGCATTCACCGAGACAATCGAATTCAGGCTTTCCAGCGTCATGCCGTAGGAGCCGTCCGACAATAATGCCGAATTCAGGCTATTTTGCGAGCCGTACCAGTACATCACCGAATTGATGATGGCGTAGAGGATAGGCCACATCTGCAACCACACCATGAACAGCGCGTATTGCCCAAACGCCACCAAACCACCCGGCATCAGGATGAACAGGAACACCAGCGGGGCAATGGCGTAGGCAATCGCCTCCATGACCGCTTTCATTACCGGCAAGGTACGCCCTGCCATGTTGCCCATCGTCAAATACATATTGCGCTGTTGCGCTTCCGCCTTGGCCTGATACACCGCTTGCGCCATCGCCTCATTGCCGGAATCAATGCTGGCCCCTTCGAGTGCGCCGGAGACCGCCCTGACCATCATGGCTTGCCGGGTCAGGTCTGCTGCCGTTTGGGTGATCCCCAGAAACGCCGTCGCGGTTGCCCCGCCTGCCCCGGCAAGAAACGCGGCCTGCGCACTGGAGAGGTTCTTGGTAGGCCACAGTTTTTGCCCTGCCATCCCCGCCGCTTTGTAAACCTGCCTATTGAGTTTGCCATCCAGATAGTTCGCGGCGTCCATACACGTCCGCACCACGCCATCGCTCAAGCTGATCCAGCGGTTGGTTTGCCCCTTGGTTTTCAGGTATGCCCACAAATCACTGGCAGTGCTCATCGCATCCAGCGACAAGTCACCGGTGGTGAGCTGTGGGAACAGGCAATGCCCAATGAACTGGTTCATGTCAGCGGAATAGCTGGCATCGGGGAATTCCATCTCGCCGTAGGAGCGCATCACGTTTGCGCCAAACAGCATCCCGTTTTTGCTGTACTGGCTGTCACCAATCGGGGTAATGAAGGTTTCGTAGGCTTTGGTCATCCCCCGACCAATACCGCTGGTGACGTAGGCAAGATAAGCCACCCCAACCGGCACCTCCGTCACTACCGGGGAGGCGACGGTGGGCGGGTCAAGCGGGTCATTGATGATCACATCCACCTTCGGCACAATCAAGCCGGTGTAGAAAAAAGCAAAGAACAGCAGCCACGACCAATCCGCTTGGATGATGCCACCGGATTTGTTGCGCAAGGCCGCCAGCAGCACCCACAACAGCCCAATCAAGCCTGCAATGCGCACCAAGGTCACGTAACTGCTGGAACCCATGAACATCTTGATGGACTGCAAGGCTTCCACCACATACGAGCCACTGCCAAAGGTGTAAATATCCACTGCCAGGATCATGTTAGCGCCTCAAGACTTGTGCCAGCCGCAAACGCTGGGTGAGTGAAGGGGAATAGCGGGCGGTGGCAAACTTTTTCATCTGGGTGTAAGTACTCATGACCGCACCCAAACCGCCACGCTTGACCGTTTCGGCATTCAATTTACCTTGTGCCGCTGCCAACACCCCTTGCAAGTGGTCAGACATCTGCTTGCGCATCCCTTCTGTACCGGCTACGGTGGCTCCGTCGTTGGCGAGTGCCGTCAACAACGGGGTGGCGGCCTTGGAGAAAAAGCGGTAGGTGATTTCCTGAATCAGCAGTTCGCGGTATTCATTGGCTACCATATCCCCACTCATGCCCGCGTCGTATTCGGCCTGGATCAGCGCAAAAAGGGGGTATTCGGACAGCTCCAGCACCGTCAGGGCATCCGAAGCACTGGGGCAAACACTGAGCGGGCAGTTGGCAATATTCTTGTTGGGGTCTTTGACGGACTCCGCCACCCACGCGATTCCGCCCTGAATGCGCTCACGCAACACTGCCAGCTTTTTGCTGTTGGTGTAGGGGATAGCCGCTGGGGTCAGGCATTCCTTATATTCACCACCACAGCTTAGCAAGGTAAAGTTGGCATCCCCACCCCGCAGTTCGTCGTATTGCAGCACGGCAGGAGCGGGTCGGGCTTGCTGCGGGTTTTTGGAATTACCCATCGGGATAATGATGGTTCCCGTGACCGACATGATCAGCTCGGCAAGGCCATCATCCTTGATACCGGCGGATTTCAGCGCCCGCCAGACAATATTGCCTGCCGCCATCTGCTTGAGTTTCTGCTCCTCGGCATCGCTGGCAGCCGGAGTTACACCGGGAACCCAACTGAAATCCCAGCCATCGGTTTGGCATACGGTGCGGGCGGTAAACTCATCCGCCACCACACCCTTGCCGGTTTTGGCACGGTTACAAAAGGCTTCCTTATCCCCGCCCATGGTGCGCCACAACGATGCTCCCATTTTCGTCCCCGCCTCACACGAGTTGATACTGAACTGGTTGGCCTTGTTCGCCCATTCTTGCAACATTTTCATGTTCTGGCTCAACTCGGGTGACATCGAGTCGAGCGCCAGATAGAACGCGGTGGAGACAGCGGATGAACCGATTTGCCGTGCCATCGCCACAATCTGCTCTTTGTTGATAAAGCTGAACCCACCCAGAAACGCATCAATCCCCCCGCAGCCGTACTTCAGGTTAGGAGCCTGGAAGCTGAGTAACTGGTAGTTATTGACCGGGGTGCGGACACGGATACCGCCACCGGAAAAATACCCAGCGGATTGCCCTTGGTACATCGAGGTAGGGGAAATACTGGCTGCACCGCTCAAGGAGCCGTAATAGGCATTCATGTTACTTTCCAGATCGGCTTGCGCCGTGCCGGACAATAGCAGGGCGGCAAGGCACACGGCTTGCGCGGTTTTGGGCAGGGTTCGTAGTAGAGGCTGCATATCAATACACTCCCGGTGGTTGTGTGACCAAGCGCCGTATACGGCTTTCTATTTCGTCTAGCGGCACCACCCCATAGCCCAGCGGCAGGGATGCCTGTGTTTGGGGGTTGACGATGAACATGGCGGGCGCATCCTGTACCCCCATGCGGGCGGCGATGCCGTTATCCGGCTTGGCATCGGGGAAATACGGGTTAGTTGCCCCGTCCAGCGAGACAGCCATCACCGTTATGGGGTATGCCTCCCTCAAGGCTTGCAAAATCCTGCCCTGCTCAACACAGAACGGGCAGTTCTGTTTGAAAAAGAAGAAGATGCCGTTCTCTTTTGCCACGGCATTGAGCGTCGCCTTTTCCTCAGCGCGGGTCAGTTGGCGGTCTACCCGCACTCCGCCTGCCGCCGTGGGGTGGGTAAACGAGTAATCCAGCGTAGGGTCAGCCCAGCGTACCCGTTGCGCCATGTCGGTAAACAGCATGGCGCTATCCATGGCCTGTTCCTGCATTGCCAGATAGGTTGCGACGTTGGGCGGGGTGGGACGCAAGATCGCCGCGTTCTTGGCCTCTTCCAGCCGTGCCTTGAGTGCTGCCATCTCCGCCGTTGCCGTGGGCGGCTGGGTGGATGCTGGTGGGGTGGCAACCACGGGTTTTACCTCCTGCGGTTGAGGTGGCTTGGGTGGCGGCGGTGGTTGTTCCTTCCAGAACCAACCCCGCTCCTTGTCGCCATACCACGGGTCAGCCGCATGGGCAGGCGGCAACCACACGGCAAGGATTGCCAGCCAGCACAAACAATGCAGCATACCCCGCCTTACCATACGACCCGTCCAGCAATCTGGGCAGCACTGATCAAACCAATATCGCTGTAACGGCTGTCGTAGGAATCCGGGTGCGGGGTGGCGACAAAGTAATGCCCGGCGGGGATGATACCTGCCGGTGTCCGTGCCAGCGTTTCCCCAAAACGGTTAACCGCTTTGGCCTTGCCCACCACCTTGCCTGCAACTGTCACCACATCACCGTGCCATTCGATGCTATCCCCCGGCAAGCCCACCACGATTTTCACCCAGACCATGCCGCTGGGGTAATGGCGCACACCCGTCCCGACATGGAAGGCCAGCAATTCATCCCGCAGCACGGGATGCAGCCCCTGTTCTATGATGAAAAACCTGTCAGGCAGGCTGTCGGTTTCATTGCCTGCCAGGCGGTAATGCGCAACCACCCACAGCAGTGCCGCTCCCCAAACCACTCCCACGCCTAATGACAGCAGCAGGTAGTTGCGTAACCTACGGGCTTTTTTCAAGCGTTCCGGTGTTGCCATAGCCTTCCAAACCTTGATTGAATTTGCCGTTACGCTTTTGCACCAATACCCGGAACTCGTCGGTGAAGTCCGGCACACGGCCTTGGTAAGCAAGCGCCTGTGGCTGCACCAGCGTGTAGCCGGGGTGGGCTTCTGTCACCAGATAGTTCAACAGCGGATCAATTTGTGCGGCTGCCCGTGCGGAATCTTCCAGTGCGTGGGCAACGGCTGCCTCACTGTTAGGATCACGCAGTACCCGTTCGTGGTATTCCTGCATGATTTTGGCAATATCCACCGTCGCCAGTTTCAGCTCAGGGGCAACCACGGGCTTGAGCAGCAGTGACGGTAACAACCCTAAGGTGAGCGCCGCGCCGCTGGCACCCCACACCAGCGGTACGGCTGCGTTCACCAGTCCCTGCCACCATGAAGTATTATTAGTCATGCCTTACTGCCTCTTGCCTTACTAACACCTCCACCGCATCAGCCAGGGAGTGGCCTTGTGCCACCAACTGGTTGACCGCGTGTACCTCTTCGGCTTTGGTCGAGTAGACCTTGGCGGTGAACTTGTCCACGATCAGGCGGCCTACCGCACCCCCGCTGGGGGTATGGATGTACACTTCCGAATATTCGCCGTGGCGGGTACGGATGGAGCGCAATAGCCGCCCCAGAAACTCGTCCACATTGAAACGCCCGGATTTTTTCAGTTGCTCAATCGACTCTTCTTTTTGGCGGAGCATGAACACCCAGTCAGAGTTCTCCCACGCCGCCTGTGCAGCGGTATTTTTGTAATAGTCGTTAATCGACTGGGTGGCGGTGAGGAAAGCCCCACCGTATTTGCGCACCCGCCGGTAGCCGGTTTCGATGAACTTCCCGGCTTGCCCACCGTTCATCAAATCCCACGCCTCATCAATGATGCACACCTTGCGCCGGTCACGGTCGCCTAAATACATCTCTTGCTGGATGCGCAGCATAATGATCAACAGCACCACCCCCTGAAGCTCCTTTTTGGATTTCAGCTCTTCCAGCTCCAGGACAATGAATTCATTGTCGAAGGTCAGGGTAGAGCGCCCTTCAAAAAAGCGCCCGTACACACCGTTGCTGGTATAGGGGAACAGGATTTGCCCCATGTCTTGGGCGCGTTTGTCAGGGTGTGCCAACAGTAAGCGGGCTATGTCGGAGAAGGTGGCAGCATTGGTTTTTTCCCGCCATGCCTGCCCAATGGCTTGCTCAATCCATGACATCGACAAATCGTCAATCAAACCTTCTGAGGCAATCGCTTGAGCGACAATCTGCTTGAGCATCGACATTTCGTCGTCGTCAAATTCACGGATATGGGTAAACGGGTTGATATTGATCCCGCTTTGTTCGGTGAACTCGATGAACTGCCCCCCCAGCAATTTGCAGGTACGCTCATAGGAACGCCCCACGTCAATAATCCACGCACGGCCTCCCGTCCCCACCACTGAACTGACGATTTCATTGAGGAAGAATGACTTGCCTGCCCCGGAGGAGGCCACCACCGCACCGTTGTAGTTGCCTTGGTTATTGTCGAACATGTCAATGTACATAACCTGCCCACGCCGCCCAGACAGCAACAATAACGGCGAGCGTGTACCAGACCATTCGCCAATCGCTGGCAAGGTGTTCACGGCATTGAATTGGGTGACGGTACGCAGGCGCTTCATGGCGGCAAAATCTGCTGCCATGTGGGGATCAAACCTGCCGGGGAGGCTAGCCAGGAAGGATTGCACTTGCAGGAAACGGTCAACCTGCAACCCCCAGCCCTTGGACATGTACAGGCTTTTGATCTGGTTTTCTGCCTGATCCGCCAGACCCAGTTGCGCATACAAGGTGATGCCGTGCCAGATCCGCGTCAGCATGATCCCGGCATCCACGTCATCCTGCACTTTCTGCCATTCGCGTCCCTTGCGTGCCAAATCAGGCAGGAACTTTGCCATCGGGGAGTCCGCCGTCTGGATAGCCCGCGCTGACTTGAGGTTCACGGTGCGCCGCAGGGTTTCGGCATCAGGAATCTGGATACAAAGCGTGGAGACAAACGGACACGGTATCTGCAAGGTTTCCTGATAGAAATCGCCAATCATGTCGGTCATCTGTGCCAGCGTCGCTTCTTTGGGGTAATCCTTCACCGACAGGCAGCGGATCGCCTTGTCGCCAATCACCATGCCATCCTTGTCCATTTGCAGGATGGTTTCATGCGACACGGCTTGCTCACGCAGCGGCTGGCTATCGTCATAGTGCAGGGGCTTGGCCTTGAACTCCCCCAGCTTCGCCGGGTTGAGCATCTCATCCAGCAGGTTGAGCAGACCATCCGGCTCCAGCGGGGTGGCAGGGAAACCGGCAGAACGCAACACCCCGGTCAGCCCGTCACGCAACGACAATGCATCCACCACGTCATGGTCATTGGCCTCACCCGGCATGAACACCGCCAACGTTGCCCGGAAGTTGCGCAGCAGGTAGGGAGAGTCCTTGAACAGCGATTTGCGCACCCCGGTGGACAGGTATTCGGCCCGCCGCCGCGCCATGCGCTCATAGATCGAACCCGGTTTGCGGGCAGCAATCCAGTGGTTGAGCAGTGGGCTAATTTCTGGGGATGCCCACAAGCAGAACTGAAGGGTTGCACCCGTCACGTACTGCTGGTTGAACAGGCCGAGCAATACCCGTGCCATTTCATCATTAGCGCCTGCGGGTGTCTGGATTTCCAGAATGAAACCGTAACTTTTCGGCCTGAACTTAGGGTCAATGAAAGGTGCATTCAGGACATTGTGGTACAGCTTGGTTTCAGGGTGATAGGCATAACAGTTCAACAAATCCGCCAAACTGTGCGTCTGGAAAAACTCGCTGAACACTGCCACCGCAGGGGGTGGGCTGCCACGCAGCACCGCTGCATCCGGTGTCACCCGGCGGTTCTTGAAGGCAAACAGGTTGGTGAAGGTTTGCCACATGTTCAGTTACCTGCCGCAAAATCAAGTGCCGATGCGGTTGCCTCGGCGGTGGTCATGGCAGGCTTGGCAGGTTTTGCTGGGGTGTCACCGTCCGCCACCGGCTGCTTTTCAGTAGGCCGCGCCAAGGCTTTATAACCATGGGCGTAAATGCTCTTTTCGGTGTTGGCACGCAGCGTCCACTCGCCACTGTCCGCCACGAAATAGTTATAGGACTGGTCGTGGAACACCCCGTTGTTGTCTTCCCACGGGGCAACCCACACCCGCAGCACTTGCGGGCTGGAACGGATCGCCACCCCTTCCGGCACGTATTGTGTCACCCGTGCGCTGGCTTCTGCCAAGCCGTTGCTGTTTGTTGTACCCGTACTGCTGCCGGAGCTGCCCTTAAGCTTCTTGCCCAGCGCAGACCAATAGGAATCTGTCACTGACTGGCACTTGCCGCCTTGGGGCGAACCGCAGCTATACGTCGGGCTGGTGCTACACCCTGACAGCAGCACCGTGGCTGCCACAACAACCATCATCCCAACGCCGGTCTTCTTCATTTTCATGGTTTGTTACTCCCTTGTAGCCATTGCGTGAGCTTGTCACCCAGCCCCGGCACAACTTGCCCGTCATTCGTCACAAAAAAAGGTGTTCCAACAATCTGGTGCGCCACTGCGTAGTGCGCGGCTTCCGCCAGTGCAGTGCTTTTGTCGGCACGGCATTCATCCGAACCAGCCCTGGGAACGGGCAAGCCCGCCATACCCTTATCCAGAGCCGCTATTGGGTCATCCGCACACAGGATATTGAGGGTTTTCTCACGGGCTTCCGGGTGCAGGTTATCCAGTGGCAGCATGACGTAATGCACCCGGATACCCTTGGCAGCCTGCAATAGCCGGTGGGCTTGTTGGCAATACGGACAGTCCACATCCAGAAAGGCCACCACCTGCTTGCTGGCCTTGGCATCGCCAACCGAGAGGTGGGCAGCCGTGGGGATCTCCTCCCACTTCACCCGGTACGTCGCGGCCTGCAACTTGTCCAGTTTGGGCTGGGTAATGTCCTCGGTGGTTTTTAGATCAAACAAATGCCCGACCACCAGCAAGGGTTTGTCCGGTTGCATGTAGAAAATGTTGCCGCCTGCGGTCACTTCATACAGGCCATCCAGTGCAGTCGTGTCCACTGCCGTGATGTCCGTGCCGGGCAGCAACGCCTTGAATTTAGCCGCCACGTCTTGCGGGGCAGGTGCCGCCTGGCTTGCACCTGCTGCCAGCAACATTGCCAGCACCCCGGTTTGAATGCTCCTATTTGCCTTCATTGCCCTGTTCCCCTTGCCATCTCCATATCCAGCCCCGACAGCAGGATTACGCTGACTTCACGTCCCGCTGACACCTCCAGAATGGGGAAGGTCTTCTCCGCCGCCTTGATGTAGTAATCCGCGAGCTTGTTCATCGCATTGCCTGCCCCTGTGTTCAGGCCAAACTCCAGTGCCTGGTTGGGTGAAACACTGGTGATAGTGCCGCTGCTGGTTTGGGTGGCGGTCGTGGCAGCCTGTGCCAGCCCTTGTCCGATACCGCCCAGTGTGCCTGCCAGCATGGCATTGGCAATCAACGCGCCTTGCTTGGAGACCAGATTGCCCCGCACCCCGGACTTGCCGTCTTCCCCGGCAATGTAGGCATCCAGCTTGGTGTCGATCACCGTGCCATCCTTCAGGACGCAGGAAATCTTTTCGGTGCGCATATTGACCCTCTCCGAGGAAATGTCACCGTAGCCAGAGGCCAGTACATGGCATTCCTTGGCCTTGCTGCGGAAACGGTTGGGCAGGAACGCATTGTCCTTGACCAGCAGCAAAATGGGGTGCGGGTTTTGGCTGGCATTCCCCCCGGTTGGGGCATCCAGGGATGCCAGCAATTCGGCCTTGAAAAATGAGCCAGAGGGGATGTAGGTTTTTTTCTGGGGATGCCCAGCCGCTGCTGGGGCAACTGTCGCCGCCACATTATCTGGGGCGGCGATACGTGCGGTAGGGTTATCACCCACTGCCGTACTGAGGGGTTCCACCGCAGGGCCTTGCACCGCCTCCGCTGGTTTTGCCGCCTCTGGCACGGTGCTGACCGCTGCATGACCATCACCACTTTCATCACCGATGACGATATGCACCATGCCATCGTCAGGCGCTGGGATGGGTGGCGCTGGAATGCCAGCGGCATCCGGCAAGCCTGCTGGAAGCGGCAGCGAGGGAGCTGTACTGGTGGGCAGCGGTGGCACAATGCTGTCCAGTGCTATCCCCGTCGTACCCGTGGGTAGCGCGGGGGGCAATACCAGCCCGCCACTTTTTTCGGCGGCACTTGCTTGCGCCTGTTCCAGTCCCTGCACCTTGTTGCCTTGCTCGCGCATCTGCGCGTTCAGGGTTTCGTTCTCACGTTTGACGGCTTCCATCTGCTGTTTCATGGCCTCGTTATTGCGGGTCATTTCCTGTAAAGCCGCATCGGCTTTGGCTGTCCAGATTTCCTCGTCACTGATCTTGCGGGCAACGGCTTCCACCTGTTCCACTTTGCCGGTGGTCGTCGGTTCATCCGCCGTTTTAGGGGCATCATCCGCCAGCCACATCAGGAAAATCAGCAGCGCAAACAGACCTGCGCCACCACCCAACAACAGCAATTTTTGCTGTTTGGCAACACTGCCCGCAGCAGGGACACTGGCGGCATGGCTCATGATGTTGCCTCCCGCACCAGGTACACATAGGTGAATTCACCGTCCAGCAAGATGGGGTTTTTCACCGCTACCGCCAGTACACCTTTGGCTTGGAACTCGCTTTCGACCATGCGCATTTCTGCACCCGTGCGGTTCGCCAAGGTGTAGACCTCACCCAGCAAGGTATCCCCTTCATACGAGGCGACGCGCTGGTATTCCACGCCCGTCCACAGAGCTTGCGGTTCATGCAGGTCAAGCGCCACAGCGTACCCGGACACATCACGGGTATTGGCTGCCATCACTTGCGTGAGTGCCATGACCTCAGCAGGCAAGGACTGGTCATTCTGGATAATGACCCGCCCAGATTTGGCTTTCTCCACCACCAGTGGTTTGAGGACAATGCTTTCGGAGGGGCTATCCGCCAAGGACAGGTTGAGGTTGAAGGTACGCCCGCCATCATCGGTGACAAACGCCGAGAAGGCAGTTTTGTCACTGCCCGCTTGCTTACGCTTGACCGAACCACCACCGGGTAGGCTAACCTCGTCCAGCACGGTGTCATCCGCTTTGTGGCGCACAAACACCTGCCCGTTGCGCTTGTCCACCTGAAAGCTCAGGTCTTTGCCATCAGACGAGAACACCTGTTCCACCCGCGCACCCAGTACGGTAATGCGGGTCAGGCCATCACGGGAGAGTTTGGCATTCAGGGTCGCGCCGTCCTGGACGGCATATTCCCCCGCTTGTGCTACAGCCCCGCTCAAGAGCATGACCACCACGGCAAAGGGCATAACGTACAGTTTAGGGGGTAGCATTCGGTGCAGCCTCCGGCTTTAGGGTTGCGTTGAGTGGGTCAGAAGCGCTCGCTTCCTTGAATTCGGTCAGGTAAATGCGCCCGGTTTCGATGCTGAAGGCCATCCGGTACAGCGTATCCCGGCTGGAAATCAGCTTGTCACCGACCCAGGTTTTGAGTGCACCCTTGATCGCCACCACTGGCTTGTTGTCCCCCACGGTGTATTCGAGGGGGTAAAACACTTGGGTGAGGTTTTCTTTGCGCATTTTCAGTGCCACCGCATCCATCTGCGCTTTGAGTGCGCCCTTGAGGGCGGGGTGGGCAATAGCTAGCAGCCTGTCCAGGTTGTATGGAGCATTTTTGGCATCCCCGGTCAACGCCAGTTGTGCCACGTAGTCGGCGGTCATCTGAAAATAGTCCGGGGATGCCCCCGCATCCGCGACCCAGAAAGGCTTGCCTGCCGCATTGGCATTCGGCGGGATGAAAATGGTTTTGGTGGAGGTGCTTTTGCCCAACAGTACCAGCACCAGTAGTGCCATGAAGGCCAGCAGGCTGAAGGAGACAAGCTGCCAGCGGCGTTTTTCTGCTTCGACCAGCCCCACGTCTTTGATTTGTTTATCGCGGTTCACCCAACGTACTCCCGGATATAGGATGGAGGGGTGGACTTCATTTTCAGGATGCCCAAGTACCAGTACAGGGCGTGCAGCATGTAATACGCCCCACGGCCTGCTTTCAGTTTGGCCACGGTGTAGCTTGCCAATAACCCCAAGCCAGTCCCTACCACAAACCAGTCAAGTATCAGGCCGATACCAATGGGGGCAACCATCGCCATGAATTCGTCAATGTCCCAGTAAAACGCCCGTGGTGGCGCATCCAGCAAGCGCGGGATGTAGTATTGGCCTAATGCCTGTCGTTGGTTGCTCATGCAGTACTCCCTGAAAAGCACCCCCGTCATGGGGATGCCGTTAGTCCAAGTGGTTCAAGTGGTTATAGGGTGGCTGTCGCAATGCCTTCGAGGACGGCAGGGCCGAACGCGACAAACAGGGCAAACACGATACCGCCGATAGCGGCGATGGGGCTTTGCTTGGCGACACCCACGCCCAAACCCAGCAAGAAGGCAAACAACGCAATGGCCTTACCCAGATAGCCGGATGTCCAATCCTTGATCTTGTCGTAAATCGGCTTGAACTCCGTGGCGGTTGTCCCGGCATCCACGTTGAACGCCAACAGCAGTAGCAAGGCCACTGCGAAAACACCAATCACCAGCTTCTTGTTATCCATCAGCGTCAACACCAGTCGGGTTGAAACATCATCAAACGCCTGGATGGCTGTTTGTGTCATAGGTAAACTCCTGTTGTGTAAAAAGTAAAAACACCACCACACCGATACCCTCCGTGGCTGGCTAATAAGCGTGGTCACTTATTTCACCCTGCTTTCCGTATCCCATTTCCCATGCAGCCACCCCCGCTTTGGGGGTTGGTGCTGCACAGGGGTAGCCATTGCCGCAGGTCACGTATTGGCCATCGCAGCGCCGCTGTCCAATGCGCTGGTAGCCCGGCAAGTACCAGTCAGGCTGTGTCTGGGCAGGGGCAGCCGGTGGGCAAACGCTCAAGACCCCCAAACTCGGCACTATGGCATCCAAGCCCAGCTCCGCGACCTCAGTCAAAGACGCTCCAGACGATTTGTTCATCCTGGCTGCTGGCTGAAGTGACGTTTGCGGCTGGTGGGCGTTTGCGCCCATGAGCGGGGGCCGCTTGGGCAGATTGCACCCTTGCAACATCAATAGCCCCAGCATTGCCGCGCTGCTGAGCCAATGCCCGGAAAACCTTGTTTGCATAAATACGCCTCGCGTTATCTTTTTTGGGGGAGGTACCCGCCCCATACGCACCGATGCCTTGCCAGTTGTAGCCATAGCGGTCGATGCCCTGTTTCAGAATCCATGCCCCGACCTGGAGGTTGGTGCAGGCATCTAACAGTTCGCTTTTGCCAATGCCGTGTTGCGCCAGTTGCGGGAGCCACCAGTCATTGATCTGCATGAAACCGATGTCGAGCGAGCCGTTGGTATTGCGGGCAATCACCCGTGCGCGGTTACTGGATTCGACCTGTGCCACGGCCTTGAGCAAATCCACCGGCACGTCGTAACGGCTGGAGGCTTCTACCCAACACGGCTCATCAGCGGCAGACGCGATTCCGGCAGGCATCACGCCCAGTGCCAGTAACCAGACCAGCCGGGGGATGGCGGGGGAATATTTCAGGGGCATGATTTGCGTGTCCTCCAATAGGTGGCGGCGATGGCAACGGCACTCAACAGGATCAGGACAGGCAGCACTACGCCCATCACCACGTAGTCGTGCCAACGTAACCCTCGGTAGCCGAGGCACTGATACCAGTAGGTCATGCACCAAACTCCTCTTGGAGCATTTCCAGCGGGTCACGCTCAGGGAGACGCACCCGTTGCAGGTCAATGACCAGTGTGGGTGTGCCAGTGATCTGGAATTGCCGGGTGATACGCTCCGAACGCGCCAGCAGTTCCGCCACCGCAGCACCCTGCATGGTCTGGACAAACCGGGCAGGCGCAAGCCCCAGACTGTCTGCCACTGCCACCATGGTTTTTTCATTGGCGGCTTGCTGGTCGGCGTAAATGGCTTTGAAAAAAGCGGTGCGGTACGCCTCGCCCTTGCCCAATACCGCTGCCGCATAGCCTGCCGCCGCGAGCTTCAGGTCATCCGCGCTGGCAACGATATGCACCGGGTAATGCCTTACCGCCGGGTGGAGCGGCAACCAGATGCGCAGTTGCAAAGAGAGCTGGTAGCAATGCGGGCAGCCGAAGGAATACACCTCCAGAAATGAGCGCCCACCGGCAGCTTCCCTTGCCAGCCCCATCAACGGCAGGCTGGTCAGTCCGCCTGCCAACCCCAATAGAAACGTGCGCCGTGTCATCATGGCTTGTCCCCCCTGAGTTCAGTGACCGGTGGTTTCCAGTGTTTGTCTTGGGCTTCTTTGGCGTATTGTTGGTAATTGGTTGATGGCGGCAAACCGTCCGCGCACATGTCCAGTTCGGCGATGATGTAGAACGGCTTACAGGCTTGCTTGTCGCCGCTACAATCTTGGTAGGTCTTGCCCTTGAGCGGCACTAAATCTTGACCAATGCTGGCTTTGACCCGTGCGCATTTGCGCCCTTCGTTGGCGTCAGGTTCATAACGGCTGAGCACGTCAACGGTGAGCTTCAGTGGGTCGCCAGACAAGGTTTGCGTCTGCCAACCTTGTTCCATATCCTGTTCCGCCCGTCCTTCGGCGTGGTCGATGCCGTCCACGACTTGCATCAGGAAAAAGGCAGGTGTGTTGCGGTCATTTGCCGCTGCCACACCCGCAAGCGCTAGGAAGAGAGTGGTTAGGGTAAGTATTAGTATTTGTTTCATGGTTGGTAGTACCGCTTTACCTTGTCGCTGACGATGCTACCCTGCTTCTTGACCAGAGCATCCACTGTTCCAGCCGTCGGTATCTTGGCGTTTTTCATGATGTCGTCGATGAACTCTGCCAAGTCCATTGCCCCGAAATCCAGCCGCTGGAACTCGTCCGGGGTGAAGCCACCGCACGCAGGGGCTTGTCCACTGCCCCAGCTTTTGCCGATCTGCGGCCTGCCTTGTTCCTGGATAATCCGTGCCAGTCTGGAGTTGAAACAGCAATGGCTTTCCTTCCTTACCACGCAATAGCCCAACACCTTGGTGCTGCAATAGCTGCCCACGTAATGGCACAGGTTCGCCCCGCGTTTCATTTGCAAACTGGCTTCGTCTGCGGTGCAGGACAACAACTGCATCAGCAGGTAAATCCCCACTTGCAAGGCAAAGGAATACGGGTCAAAGCTGAAGGCAAACCCGGTCAAACCACCACCGCTGTAACTCACGGTAAGGCCGTAAAGGCTCATGGAGGCCGAGGGGGTTGGGTTCCATGCGCCGGTTCCCCACGCTTCAATCGCCTTGCTGCTCATCCAGTCATTGCCCTTGCTGAACATGAAGTCGTACATATAGCCGCTGGCTTTCTGGAAGCTGTAGTCCAGTACGGCCTTGCCGCCACTCAGCGCCGCACCCGCCAACACACTCTGGTTGGTTTTTGCGCCACCTTTGGCGGTACAGCAGTTTTTGAGGCCAGAGAGCTTGATCTCGCAGCGTTCGGCATTGCCCTTGAAAATCTGCAAGTCAGGGGTCAGGTAAGTGCCTGCTTCGCGGGCGGCTTCCAGCGTGACCACCGTTTTGGCAAAATCGGCATCCGGCGGGTGGCTGCTATCAAAACACTGCCCATTCAGACAAAAGCCGGTGTTGGAGCAATCTTCAGTGGTGGTGGTGCTGCCCGGTGTGGTGCAGCGGTAAGCCCTGTCCCACACCTGACAGGCACCTGTCGGGATGGTTTCCACACAGGATTGGGCGGTGTACTGGCAGCCTTTGGCGGTGAGGTCGGCACAACTGTTGAGGCGTTCCCCCAAACAGGTGTAGGTGTCTTCCCATGCCCAGCAGTCCTTGTAGATGACTTTGCCGTTAATGGTGCGGGTTGCCCCCGGCTCGGTGCAGCGGTGTTCTGCCAAGGTGCAGGTGCTGTTGGCTTTTTCGTCCTGACACTGTGATTCGTCCAGTCGGTCTTCCGTGATGGTGTAGGCATCGTTCAGGTACACCACCCCCGTGGGGGTCGGGCTTACCTTGTCACTGCAACGGTAGTGTTTTTGGTATTTGACACACGCCCCGGAAAAGTCCCGTTCTAGGCAGGTGCTGCTGGTTTCCTTGCAACCTTGCGTGACCAACGCGGCGCAGTAGTTCAGGGATTTGGTTTCGTAGCAGTCGTAGGTATTTTTGTAATCCCAGCACGCACGGGTCACAGGCACGCCGTTGATGGTTTTAGTACCGGTATCCACGCAGGTGCTGGAGACCAGCTTGCATTGGGCTGCCAATGCGGTTTGCACCATCAGCAGGTGAATGAGGGCAAACAGGATAGTGAAAGCTTTAGTGGAGATTTTGCTCATGGGGCATACCCCGTGCAGCCATCAACCCAGCTATCGCTACAAACCGGCGGGCAATATTGGCGCGTCACCATACGGATGGCAGACTCTCCCCGCCCCGCTACTACCGTCCGCATCCAGAGCGTGTTATTGCCTTCACGCAGGTAGGGCTTGATATTGATGTCCAGCGCCTTGTCCCAGGAGGTGCGTAACTCTGGATTGCCTGAATCGTTGGCAGTGTAATACACCCGTGGGCTGTACCAGAGGCACTCACCGTTATCATCCAAGCCTGCACACTCGTTCCGATACTCCAGCCGATCACCACCGTAGGGGCCAACATACACGCTGATGCCATTGACCTGAACCCACAACCAGTCATCAAACCAAGCATGGTCAATCTTGAACAGCGACACATCCGCCAGTTTGCTGATGTTGAAGCTGCTGGAACGGTCATAAACCCCATTGCCCCAGTAGTTGTCACCGACAGTCCCCAAGGTGAGGATAGTATTGCCACCCGCTATGCTGCTGACCCACTGCATGTCACCGGACACTGAACCAAGCTGCACCCCACTGGCGGCACAGCCATCGCTTTGCGTCTGGCACGTTACCGTCAGCTTTTTGTGGCACTCGCGCTGCACTTTCTGTGCGCTGGTAACGTCACACTGGTAGTTCACATCCTTGTCTACCTTGACTACCCGCCCAATGGCACAACGCTTGTCCTCGGTCTTGAGCCATTCTTCACAATGTTCCACCGATTCCAGATCAGGGCTGGTGGTCACGACCTTGGTGCAACCGCCTGTGCCGTTACCACTGCCCAGCCCCGTCAAGCCGTCGCGGGTATCTTTCGTGACACCCTTGGACAGGTTGAACAGGGCATCGTTTTTTTCCAGGGGATATTGCGGCCTGCCATCACTGAGGAAATTGATGGCGTCACATTCCTTGCCCGCAAACCCGGCGGTATCCGCTGTCGTGCAACCGGCCTGTTTGCCCAGGCCATTACCCGACAAGTCCTGCTTGCCATCACCGTACAACCCAGCCTGTTGCGGGTTGGTGGTATAGCCCGGCACGGCACTCGCCGCATTGCCTGCATGGATGGTTCCGGTAGCCGCCGCGCCACCAGCGGCGACAGCACGGCCTTGCTGGAACGCCTCCGTGATGCTGTCGCCCCAGACCACACCGCTGGCAAGCAAACAACACAGAGTTGGCAATAAGTACCCGACCGGCTTGTTCATGGCTTGCCCCCCAACGCCTGCAAGTAACGGCCTGCCGTTGCTGCAAAGCTTGGGTTTTCACCCAGCTTGCGCAGGGCGTATTCCAAGGTCACATCCCCACGCACCGCCACGTAATCTGTCCCCGGCTCACAGGTGCTGTCGTCCTTGGCGGGTGATTTGGCGATGACAAAACTCGGCACATCCTGCACCCCATAAGCACGGAACACGTTGGGATTGACCTGAAACGTGGCATCAGCACCCGGCTCCACCACCGCTTGAATGGCTTTAGCGGTCTTGTCCAGCGAATCCTCCACCAGCCCGCGCAATACCAGTACCGCACCAGCCTTATCAGCCTGCTGGGCCAGATTTTGCAACGCTTCTTTCGGCATGGAAAACGACACCAGCACCAGCAGTTCCGCTTGCTGCAAGGCCGGGAATTGGGGGGCTTCCACTTGGGAAAACAGCTTGTCCAATACACCGGACTGGGGTGTTGCCAGCGGCATAGCCTTGAGGATGCGGGTATGGTTTGCTACGGCATCAGTGTGTAATTCAGGGGAGGCCAGTACTGTCGTGGCTTTGGCAGCAGCGGCATCCACTTGGGCAGGCGTGGGCATGGATAGCGTTTCTGCCCCCACTGGGTTGGAGTGGGCAATGGCTATCAAGAGTGCACTCTGGATCAGTCTTCTCATATCAGAACCCCAACGCCCCTTGGCAGCAGTTACGTTTCCTGAATACCAAGTAGGAAAAGTCTTCGCCCTTGTACGGAAACTCTTTGCCAGCCCCCCACACGGTGGTGGTACGCCCATACGGCTGGCAGCACTTGCCCGCGATTTTTTGGGTTTGCGGCACAGGGAACAGCATCTGGTATTTGTAGTCACTTTTGCCCATCTGAAGCTTGGGGTAGTAACCGCACAAGCCCTCACTGCCACTGGCGGACCAGATCAGCCCTTGGCGGTGCATCTTCGCGGTCAGGCGTTGCAGCAACAGGCTGGATGCCTGCACCCCACCGATATGGTGCTGTACATGCCCATTGAGCGGGTAAAGTGACCCTTGGCAACCGGCACACCAGAACAGCGTGTCGTTGGGGAAACCGGCAGACGCGGTGACGCAATCGGCAGCACACGCGGCTTGCGCAGGCAGGTTGGCAAACAGGGTCACGTCAGGATTAATGAGGTAAGTCAGCTCATCATCTGCCCAGATCGGGTCAAGCTCAGTCAGGTAAGCAATGTCGAACGGGGACTTGTCGAGGCAGGCATTGTCCAGTAGCACTTCCAGCCAATACAGGATCGGGTTCACGTACCAATGGGCTTGGTAAAAACTGTGCGCTGTGCCGGAATCATCCCCGCGTTTGCGTCCGGCTTCAGGCGCATCAAAGCCGGGGTCAAGGTCAATCCCGCCCAAAGAACTCAGGCAGAATGGCTTGCGCACAATGTCCACTTGGCGCACGGGTTCCCAAAAACCGACCTTGATGCCGATTTTGGTTTTGCAGTTACACAATGCCCCACCGGGGTTGCTGGTGTCTTCCTGATCCAGGCTCATGATCTTCGTCCCGCCAATGGTGAGCGGGAAAATGCACGACCAGCAGATGTCGGTGATGGGGTTGGCAAACTTGCCCTCACAGGTTGGCTCAACGGCACTGGCGGGCTGACTCAGCAGGAGTAATGCGCACACGAGGGTGAGGAGGATTTTCATTCGGCGGCCTCCGCTGAGAGGGCAACCGTGTCAATACGCAATACCGTCGCGGCGGGTGACTCTTGGTAGACCAAGGCCGGTACGTGCGTGATCTGGAACTTACCGGTCAGGTTGCCGCCTTGGTCGTAAAATACCGGACGCTGCCATTGGCGCATCAGTGCCATATAGGAACCGGCAACCAGAATGACTTTGACGGGTTTTTTGCTGGTCTTGTAGTAGTGGTCGGCGTAGCGGACTTGCTGCTTGTCCCGCGCATCAATGAACAGCAGGACTTTGCTCAAGCCCATGTAGTCCAGTGGGTTGGCTTGCGTACCGGCTTTCACCACGATGTTACCGTCAGCATCACGGATGTCTTGCGCGGCAGCCACTGAAGGATCGTAGTAGCGAGTGTCGGGTTTGCTGGCGCGGGTAATGCCTGCTATCGGGGTCGGATTTTCGATACCATGCCGTGCCTTATCCTGCATGGCGGTTTGCATGGCTGCCAGTTCACCGGAATTCTGCTTGGCTTGTAGCCGTTCGCGGATAACCTCCAGAAAATCGCGTTCGGTAATCGGGTAAGTTTTGCCTATGGCAGCATCCAGCCCCGCGTGTAGCGGCACGGCAGACAACAGCAAGCCCAGCAAACTTGCTGCGCTCAAAAGCTGTAGGTGTCTCGCGCTGAAAATCGCCATTGGTTTTATTATTGTCCTAGCCTGTTTGCCAAACCGGATGCTTCCCCGTAAGGACATCCGTCTTCCGGGCATCCCCCGATGCCGGGATGGAGTATGGCAAAACAGGGTAGGGCAACCCAGTTTGGGCGCACCGGGGCAAGGCGGGTAAAGCGTAAAAAGTTGACGTTGGCGTGTAGATTGTGATGGGGAGTCAAGCTTGATGCAGACACATCCTGTAGGGCTATGATGCTTATTGTCGTTTCGTTCATTTCGTTTCTGTAAGCTATCCTCTATACTTAAGCAGAGAAATGCGAAGAGAACAACCCAAGGAGTTTGCAGCCATGTCTGCCTTAATCAGCTACCAAATCCCAACCTCGGAGGATGCCCGGCTGGCGGTGGAAAGCAGCCGTTTGCTGGCTACTTGTATCGGCAAGGGGGAAAGTGCCTGCTTGCGGCTGCGCGAGGGGGATGAAATATTACAAGTCCCGGTCAAAGCCATCCGTCTACTGGTGGACATTCTGGAAGCCATGGCGCGAGGGGATGCGGTGTCCCTTATCCCGATCCACAAGGAACTGACGACCCAGGAAGCCGCCAATCTCCTCAACGTGTCACGCCCCTATCTGGTGAAACTGCTGGAAAAGGGGGACATTCCTTTCCACAAGAACGGCGTGCGCCGCAAGGTGCTGTTCAAGGATCTGATGGAATACAAACAGCAACGTGACCAGAGCACTAGGGAGCTGTTGGATGACCTGACTGCCGAGGCGCAGGAACTGGATATGGGGTACTGATGTTTTCAGGCACAAACTTTACCGCCTTGTACGACGCTTGTGTCCTGTATCCTGCCCCGCTACGTGATTTGCTGGTTAGACTGGCGCATACAGGGACGTTCCGGGCGCGTTGGACACAACAAATTCATGAGGAATGGATACGCAATGCTTTGCGCAACAATCCCCGCCTGACCCGTGAACGGCTTGAAGCCACTGCCAGCAAAATGAATGACGCCATCATGGATTCATTGGTGTCAGACTACGCGCCGCTCATTGCAGGGTTGGAACTGCCGGATACGAATGACAGGCATGTACTGGCGGCGGCCATCAAAGGGCAGGCGGAGGTCATTGTCACCTTTAACCTGAAAGACTTCCCGGATCGCTGCCTGCATCCATTCAATATCTGGGCGCAGCACCCTGATGAGTTCATCAGCCACCTAATAGACCTGTCACCTGCCACGGTATTGCTGGCGGCAAGGCAACAACGGGCTGCATTGAAAAATCCACCACGCACCGTCGATGAGTTTCTGGATACGCTGCTCCGCCAACAGTTGCCCCGTACAGTCGCTTTCCTGAAAGAGCGTAAGGATTTGATTTGAGGTTGACGGGCTACCATCAGCTTCACATTTTGTTGGTATCGGTATCTTGGTCAGTTGCAGATGTTTGCTTCATCTTTGGAAATGCAGTGGACTGAAATAAAAAACCCCGCACGCGGCGGGGTCAGTCTTGATGGATTTAATGGTCAGTGCAGCAACCTCCTGTCACACCTTCTCCAACATCCGTTTAGCCAATGCCACCTCCACCGAATCACCATTCGGGTTCAGCACATCCAGCCCGGTATCCGGCATGTCACCGCTGGTGCTTTGACTGATAGCAATCTTCTCCGCCATCAGCGCCAAACACGCGGTTTGTGCCGTATCTGCATAGCCGAGGAAAAACACCTCCACATCCAGCCGTTGCCCAATCCGCCAGGAGCGGCGAGCCGCCTGCTGGAGGGTGTAAACATTGAAGCCAGTCTGCATGAACACGATGCTGGGGAATTCCAGCAAATCCAGGCCAGTTTTCACCAGTTCCGGGTTACAGATCAGCACGTCGATACCCCGGTCAACCCGGTCGAGTATCCAGTCCTCGCGCTGTTCCGTGGAGACCGTGGAACGCAACACGTCGGTACGCAAACCCGCACTGCTGAGCATCTGCTTGAGGCGTTGCGAGGTGTCCTGTGTGCCGGTGTAGGTGGTGTACACCAGCACCCGCCGTCCTTTGGCCTGTTCCGCCTTGCACACTTCCAGCAACCTGTACTCCTTCGGGGTCAGTTCGCCGTCGGCATACAGGGCGGGCACGGCTGCCAAGGTGTCACGGGTGCGGGGATGCCGCACCGCTTCTGCCCGGAAACAGGTTTCCGGCCAGCGCAGCAGGGCATTCAGCACCACCCCCAGCAGGGTAGTGTCACCTTTCGCCAGCGCCTTTTTCATCACTGCCGTCAGTTCAGCCGACAGGGTGTTATAGGCATCGCGCTGTTCGCCGTCCATCGCCACTTCTACGTAATGCTCCCGGTAAGGCGGCAATACGTTCTGGTCGATGTCCCGCAGTTTGAGGAACACCGTGTAGGGCAGGACGTAACGGCAAATGCCCATTGGCCCAAAACCGGGTGCTTTGGCGGTACGCTGCGAGGTTTTCTGCCCACGTGCAGTCTTGTGGCTACCCCCCGACGTGGTTTTGAACACATCCTTGAGGATGCCATGATCACGCATGAAGGCCATCACCGAACTGCCCAAAGAGCGGTGTTTGTAACGGTAGCCGTCCTCGATCATGCGGCGCGGGTTGGCACGCCACAGCAGGTAAAACAGGTCATCGGCATAGCCGCCCATCAATGTTCCGGTCAGCAGCAACACTTTACGGGCTTTGGCAGCCAGTACCCCGAATGCTTGTCCCTGTGCCGAATCAGCGTTCTTGTACTCGTGTGCCTCATCGACCACCAGCAGCCCAAAGTAACCATCCGGCAGTTGTCGTTTGATGAACTCGGTTGGCTGGTAGCCGCCTTGCCCCAACGAGAACTCGGCCTTGCTGAGTGCGCGTTCCATGCGCTCGGCCTGCCGGTCGTTGAACACCAGATTACCGCTGTCATCCATCAAATTGGTGAACTCGTGGATATTGTCAGCCAGCATTTCCCCCAGCATGTCTTCACCAAAGGTGTCGAGCAGCCGGTCGGCAGTTTTCTCACCAATGGTGGGCAATTGCTTGAGTGCATCCGCCACCAACTTGCGCTTGTCCTTCAAGGCTTCCTTGCGTACCAGCGTCCACAGTTGTTCACCACAGACCTTGAGTGCTTTGCCGTCCGCATCCAGATGCACGTGTTGGCAAGCCAGCCGCTGTTCCGGCAGGTGTTGAGTGTTACGGAACGGGTAGCCGTCTGCATTGCGGTATACCGTGCCGCAGCGGGGGCAGGCCAGCACCTCGTGGGAATAGGTTTCCCTGCTGTCCTCATGCCTGCCCCGCAAACGGGTGGTGGCGAAGGCGTGTTGCCATTCGTAGCCCATGCGCATCCGTACCCGTCCGAGCACGAAAAACTCCGGCACATCACGGGTTTCCCCGGCCTTTACCCATTGGCGCAGTTGCAGCAGGCGTGCCAGCGTATCTGCCCCGTTCAACACCCACACACGGGCATTCGGGACGGTTTCTTTGATCTCGCGCCGCCACTTGTAGACCAGATGCGGCGGGGAAATGACCAAGGTGCGCGGGTAGCCTTCCGTCTGTGCCACTGCTGCGGTGCAGATAGCGATTTGGGTTTTGCCCACGCCCATCTCGCCGTTCATGACCGCTGCCTTTTCGGCATGGTCGAACAGCAAGGCGGCGAGTGCCTGCACCGCTTCGCGCTGGGCAGGGAAGGGCGCACGCAGCAACCCATCCATCACCGCATCCCGTAGCGGGCAGGTGTCTTCCGGGTGGAACACCGGCGGGTTTTGCTGGTCAACGGCAGCCCGCAGGGCGGTGCCGAAGTCCTTGACGAATTCCGCCAGGGCAATGACGCGGGCGGGTTGGGTAGCCAGCGGGGTGCTGGCATGAGTATTGGCAATCGTAGTCATGGTGTTTCTCCTGGTTTGGGTCGTAACGTCGGGGGAAACACTTCCCCAGCGGGATGGTTTCATCCCGGCAGGGTTGGTTAACGTTCGTGGGAGTGGTGGATGGGCTTACAGCAGCCCGCGTTCAGCAAATGAGAGGATGCTGTCGCTCCCGACCACAAAATGGTCGAGTACCCGCACGTCAATCAGGTGCAAGGCATCCTTGAGTTTCTGGGTAATGCGTTCATCCGCCTGGCTGGGTTCGACCACGCCAGAGGGATGGTTGTGGACGAACACCACCGCTGCCGCGTTGTGCCGCAGGCAATCCCTGACCACTTCACGCGGGTGGACTGATGCGCCGTCAATCGTGCCAAAGAACAGCTCTTCGGCAGCAATCAGGCGGTGGCGGTTGTCGAGGAACAGGCAGCCGAACACTTCCGCCTTGCGGTTGCCCAGCCAGTTGCACAAGTAGTGGCGCACCACATCCGGGTCGGTCAGGCACAAGCCTTCGCGGCTGCTTAGCGCTTGCAGGGCAATGCCACTGGCGGCTTCAAGGATTTCATCGGCAGTGAATTCGCCGTGGATGCGGTATTTGCCGGAATCCTCCAGCACAAACTGGGTCATCCGGGGTGTCAGGATCATGGTCATGGGGTTTCTCCAGTAACACCGGGGAAACGCAATCCCGGCGGGAGTGGTTGCTCCCGGCAGGGTGAGGAATAAAACAGGTTAGCGGATGGTCAGCACATCCCCGTAGGTACGGCTGGCAGGGGTAAAGTCGAGGGCGCGGATTACCGGCACGAACACATCCGTGTCGATACGCTCCTCGGTGGTCGAGCCGTCAATGTTTTCATGCAGGCGGGTTTCAGTCCTTTTTTCCTTGTGGGTGCTGCCCTTGATCAGGTACACACGCCCATCATCGGCACGCACCACGCCACCCACTTGCCCGGCAGCCAGTGCCAGTGCGGTATGCCATTCGGTCATTTGCCGCAGCGGACGGCGGTTGGTTTGTGCAGCGGCTTGCCGGAACAGGCTGGTGAATTGCTGTTGCAAGGTTCCGCTATGCACGGCAATCTCCTGTTGCAGTTGTGCTGCATCCAGGTTGGCGGACACAAAGCGGAACTGCTTGCGACCTTCCACGAAAGCCGGGACGGCATACGGCGCATCTGTCCACACCTCCGGCAGTTCGTCCGGGACAACATCACCCACCCCAATCGCCAGCAATTGCTTGCGTAGCGTGGCATCCAGGTTGCCAGTGGATTTTTGCTTGATGCCGAACAGCACCACTTGTTTGAACTGCTCAGTGGTGGCACGGAATACCTTCACCTCCCGGAAGTGGCTGGCAATCCAGCCCGCCAACTGCTTGTCGAACGAAGTTGATGGCACAACCAACACCAGTACTCCGCCGACCTGTAACAGGCCGTGGCTACGCTGGTAAAAGTGCTTTTCCAGCCGTGGGCGGCTTTCCTGAAACAGGCTAGGCGCATGATGGCTTTCGTGGTTTTTCAGCATGTCGCCATACGGCGGGTTCAGCCACAACAGGCCAAAGGAACCGTAGGACAGCATGCAACTGTTGAAATCGCCGTGGATGCAGTGATCCAGCACGGTTTTGGCGTGCCAGGCGCGTTCCGCGTCGTATTCAATGCCGAAAGCCAGGCAGCGTTCCTGACCAAGGTGATGTTTACATTCTGCCAGCGCCACCCCTTCACCCGCGCACGGGTCAAGGATGCGGAGCTGGCCTTCGTCAGTCGCCTCCAGCGCCGAGAGGGTGCGGGCAAGGGTGGTTTCATCGGTCGGGTAGTAGCCGTTCTTGGCAAAATTGCGTGCCACACGCGGAAAGACAAGGGCTTTGGACATGATGTGTTTCTCCTCATCAACGTAACAGTCAGTACGCCGGGATAACACACCCCCAGCGGGAAAATGTTTCCCGGCAGGGTTAAAATGGAAAGGTTAGCGGTTAGGCTGCCTGTTTCTCCTGAAACTGGGCCGCAGGATAAAGGCCAATCTTTTTGGCATCCAATATGACAATCTCAGCCACTTCACCACTGGCGGTGTAGCTGGTATTGATGTTCCAGCCTTGCGAGACTTCGCGGACAACCGGTTCATCACTGAAATGGAGTACGAGAATGTCGTCTTCAGGGTAATAAGTTGAATTCATTCTTCCAACTCCCAATGGATTAGGTGAATAAAAATCACTGGAGGTCACTGCCCCAGTAGGATTAGAAGTAAAAAATCCGTGAAGTCCCCTTGCGGGTGGCCACCAACCCAACCCGAAGGTCAGGCCGCATCCAGCAATGGCACAGGATGCTTCAAGGATTTGCTGCCAGCACAAGCCAGCAGCCAAGGGCGCGTTGAGGGTGCAACGCCACACAGGGAAACCTTGCCAGCCGATACTACCCATGACAGTCATCGGCAGGCAAGGCCACCACACCCGGAGGTGTGGTAATGCCCAATTTTAACCTGATTTGGATGGTTCCCAAGGCTTTACTGCCAAGCCACTCATGCGCCGCTCGATTTCGGCAAGGGCTTGTTCCTGGTCAGCTTCTGGCAGGTCTTTACCCATCAGGTTGAGGATATGCCCGGTGGCGGTGCGCGGTTCATGCCCAGCCTGGCACAGCATTTGCGCCAGTTTCACCAAGCTCAGGGTGTCGGCGTTCATGCTGCCACCCCTTGCCTATTGCCCGCCAGTAGGTGTTGTCCGGCAGATTCACCATTCACACCGTGATGCAGGCTCACGCGGGAACCCGCCTCCAGACCGGCTTGTACCCCGTCGGGGTCAAGGCCGTTATGTTGTCGGGTTTTGCGTGCGCCCAGTTTGCCGTACTGGTTTCTTGCCCAGTCATCCAGGTCTGGGTCGGGCTGATGCCCGGCAAAATGGCGGACTGTTTCAGCTACCCGCGCTAACCAGCCTGCGCAGAAAGCGGTGGTGGCTTTGCGGGCATCGTCAGCCGCCCATTTTTTCCTGCGCTGGTCATGCGGTTCCCGTAAATCCCAACCGGGGTCAGTTAGGCTGGCCAACAACTGCTCATGGAACGCGGCACGCTCCATTTCCAAACGTCGCCAC
This sequence comes from Thiothrix winogradskyi, assembly GCF_021650935.1. Taxonomy (NCBI): domain Bacteria; kingdom Pseudomonadati; phylum Pseudomonadota; class Gammaproteobacteria; order Thiotrichales; family Thiotrichaceae; genus Thiothrix; species Thiothrix winogradskyi. The sequence continues at coordinate 2,038,318 of NZ_CP091244.1, forward strand.
AGGATGGCATAGGTGTAGGCTGCCAGTTCCGGGTAGTGGCCTTTGCCAATAAACTCAAAAAAGGTTATGCCCTCTTTGCTGCGGATGAGTGGCTTGCAGGCAAAAGCATCGCCAATGATGGCGACCAGTTTGGCTGCCCTGTCTTTGGCTGGTGGGATTTTGCCGGTTTGTACCGCTTTCACCTCCGCCAGTTTAACGTGTGCTTCAGTAATGCCGTGCTTGTCCATCAGCTTTTTTGCTTGGCGCAATGCGGCTGCGGCTTCGCCGGGGTTATCCGATGCCGTGAGTGCCAGACACTTCTTGATCTTGTTGAGGATGTGGTTGGCTTGCATCACGCAACCTCCGGTGTCAGTTCATACTTCACGAAGGTGTCGTGATACTTCGCTGCCAGCACCAAATAGAAGGCAAAGCGTTCCGCGCTGTGGCGGACGAAGCGGTAACAGTGGAACTGTGGGCAGTCGTCGTAATCACAGGGGTCGGTTTCCAGCCCATCAGCATCGAGGAAGCTATCCTGTGCATGGAGCCGCAGGTCAATGCTTATCATGGTTGCCGGGAGTGCCATCAGCATGGCGTGGGTAGCCTCCCAATCGGCTTGGGTCATGGTCACTTGCACGCTTGCCGGGTAGGTCATGTTGTCGGCAAATTCACCCGTGGCATGGGCAGCCAGGGTACGGAAGGTGAGGGTTTCAAGGGTTGTAGTGGTCATGGTGGTTCTCCATCCAAAAGGTTGAGGGATGCCGGAGAAACATCTCCCATCCGGGAAGCATGTTCCCCGGCTGGGTTGGGATAAACGTCAGTCGCTGGCAATGTCGAGGAAACCGGGGCTGTTGCCTTCGGGGTCGCTCAATACCCAAACGCTCAAGGTTTTGCCGGTTTTGGTCTGTACGCTGAAACCGAAATGCTGCTGACCAAACTGTGCTTCGGGGGAAACGAACGCATTCAGGATGCACCCGCCCACCAGTTGCTGGCTGATGATGTCGGCTTGCCGTTCGGCGGTAGTCTTGCTCATGGTGTTGCTCCTGTTGTGGTTACACTTTGCGCCACTCACCGTGCCGGACAATCCCGTCGGGCAGGTAGGTGACAGTCCTGACACAGCCATGCAGTTGCTCGGCACGGTTCAGGGCAGGTTTCAAGTTGGGGTGGCGCATGATGGCAGTGCCATTGCTGCGGGCAGATTCCCAGCGGCAATAGGCTGTCGCCACCAGCGACAATTTGGGTTTTAGCTTGTGGCGCAGTTTGAGGGTGATACCGTTCAGTTGCATGGTGTTTCTCCTGTGAAAGGGCTTGCAAAGCCACCGGGGAAACACCCCGCACGGGATTGTCTCTCCCGGCGTCGGTTGGTAAGGGTGAAAGGTGTTTCAGTCTTCTTCGGGCAACATAATGGTGATGACATGTTCGCCATGATCACCGGAGCCGGAATGCAGTTTGAGCTTAATGCTGCGTGGTGTTGTGCTGAAACCGTCGCGTTCGATGACGTACAGTTCGTACCGCAGGGTACTGTCACCCCGCTGGTTGGAGGAACGGCGGATGGCGAGTGACGCCATATACAACACATCCCACAAACGACCCGCAGTGCTTTGTCCCAGCGCCTGTTGTTCGGGGCGAACCTCGTTGTTATCCCACTCGACAAAACGCTGATAAACGGCTTCGGTGAGGGCAACAGGAACCTTGAAACCGGCATCACGGGCTTCGCTGCTGGCAGATACATCGACCAGCACACCGTCGGCAATCGCTTGCTGGCGGGTGTAGACACTGATCACATCCGCATCGTCCCAGAAACCACCCACAGGATTGCCGGGTGGCGGGGTAGCCTGTTGCGGATGGCGTTTGGCAAGACCGTATTCGAGGTCGAGGGTCATGCGTTCAGGAATACACAACCTGCCAGCCTCATCCGGCTCCACCCGCAATGCGCCGGAACGGATATTGGCACTGACCAATCCGCCGATATTGCTGCCGAGTTTGAGGTAACTGGCATTGCAGCCGAAACCCTGCAAGGGTTGCAGCCACTGGAGGTCAGCCAGCAACGGCATGACCACGGCCTGCCAGTCATCCAGCAACGGCACTTCGCAGATGTGCCGCACTAATTGCCAGGTGTCCCGAAGCGTTTGCGCGGTTGCCTGTCCCAGATAGGGCAGTGCGGCGGTCTGGGTTGCTTTGTCCGGTGTGGTCAGCAGTGGGTGATAGAGGATCATTTGTGCAACCTCCCCAAACAGGTGGGTCTGCACTTTTGCGCCGTGGTACTCCATCTTCCCCAGCACCTCGCGGCTGAACCAGCCGCTGGCAACGGTTTTTCCATCCTGCTGGACAATGAAGGCATGGAGTTGCCCTGTGGTCATTTTGCCGCGCAGTTCCTGAAAGGCGGTGTCACGCCCCAGCAGGGATAAATACAGGAATTGTCCATCGGGTGCAGCCAGTGCGCCGATACAAAAAATGCCAGACGGCATGATGCCAGTGCAGGTGGGGCCAGCCTCCAGGGTGGCAATGCCAAACGGGGGCTGAGGGGAACCGGCATGGTCGGTGGTTTCGGTGGTAGTCATGGTGTTTCTCCAGAAAGTGTCAAAGCAACAACCGGGGGAACACCACCCCGCCGGGAGGGATGCTCCCCGGCAGGGTCAGGTTGGGAAAATGGTCAGGTTGGGGTGGGTGGGACGATGATTTCGCCGTACAGGGCATCCATGTCATCGTTGTCGGGCATGACCCGCACAATCAGCGTGCCATCGCCATCGCGGCGGATGTACACCAACTCATCACCCACTTTTACCCAGGCAATGGTGTCACCGTCATCGACAATGAACAGATGGTCGTCTGAACAAGCGGAATCAGGGTCACGGATGATGCTAGCCATACCTATGCCTTTTCCCCGTGTTTTGCCCATATCTGGCGTGCCGCCACAAAGCGGTAGCCCAGGCTCTTCAGTCGGTCACATTGCGCCCGCAGTTTGGTACGCGCGATGGTAGGGTCAAGTTTGACTTCATGACCCAGTGGGTAAAGTTCGCCAAAGGTCTCCTTATCCATTAGTTCCTCGCGGAATCGTCTTTCCTCTTCCAGCGTCATGACACCTGTGGCAGCCGTAGTAGCCTCAATTTCAGCGGTTGTAGCCGCATCCACTGGTGCAACGTTCGGTTCTGCTTCTGGAGCGGTGTTGCCGTTTGCCGGGGCAACCGCTTCCTCATCCGCCGGGTCAACGTCCAGCGGCTCCATGTCGGCGGTTTGCTCATCGAAGCCAGCCAGCACAAAGCACGACAATACTGCCCGCAGTTCAATCACGATCTTCCCGCCCGCGATGTAGTGGGAGGGGTAGATTTTGTCGATACAGAAATTGCCGGAGTAAGTCCCGGCTTCGTACTGGTCAAGCTCAGGGTTTTTTACCTCGAACTGACCAATGTGGGTGGACAGCTTGCCGACTTTGAAGCTGCCGCCTGCGCGTTTGGGGATGTCCCGGATCATCAGGGTACCGGGGACGATAACGGTGGATGTGCCAAGGTTGGCGGTATTCAGGGTTGGTTTCATGGTGTTTCTCCTAAGTGAACATCAAAATGGCAGCGGGGAAACACACTTCCCTGCGGGAGTGGTTTGCTCCCGGCAAGGTTAAAAAAGCCCAGATAGGGCGAAGGTCAAGCATGGCCATCAGCCTGTTAAGTCAGGCCGCATCCAGCAATGGCGGAGGATGCTTCAAGGGTAGGTTGCAAGCGGTAACAGCGAGCAGCCAAAGGCTTGTTGAGGGTGCAACAACACACATCGGAAACCTTCCCGCCCGGCACTGCCACGCAGTACCGGCTGGGAAGGCAGCCCGCAGGCCGCCTCAGGTGGAATCAACAGGCGCGGACACGTTCCGCACAAAGGGGCAAGCGTCTGTCTGACCGGCGACGTGCAACCGGCGGGATGGATGGGCCGGACAGCCCACCTGTTGTGCCGGTAGTGTTACCCGCACAACAGGAAGGCCGCCGCTGGCCTGACCCACACTACCTGCGCAAGGCAACAGGCAGTGTGCAGCAATCAACCCCGGTGGGTTGCCATTACCTCACACACTCAATCAGGTGTATTGCCGGGGAAATTCCACCGGGCAAGGCCAAGCCTTTACCCGGTGGGCGATGTGATCAGGCAGCTTCCGCAGCCTCGGCCCCTGCCGCATCCCGTGGGGGTGCGGTGTAAACGCTATTACCATCAACCTTGATCCAGTCGATGCGCAACAGGCGTGCTTTCAGGGCTACTCCCGGCGTGCCGTCTTTCTTTTCGTAGAGGTCGGGGTACAGGTCGCCAAGGTTGAAACCGAGCAACACCTTTTTATCGGCGTTCACGGCGTCCATGCAGCGGCGGATCAGCTTTTCAGCTTCTGCGCCGGAAACCCGGCAATCGAATTTGGTGTACTCGACGTTATCGGCAGAGCCATGCAAGGCGGCAATGGTGCAGGCCAAGAATGGGGAGCCACGTTTTACCGTGACTTCACGGATACGCGACACATAGCCAAGGCCGGACACGTGCAGGTTGAAATAACTTTGGGAGGGGGTAGAAGTGGTCATGGGCGTTCTCCAGAAACGGGCTTAAGGGATCGGGAAAACGCTATCCCCCACGGGAAACGGGTTCCCGGCAGGGTGTTCACAGTGTGAACAGGGGTAGAGCATTCACACCAGCACCAACCGTCAGGTTGTGCCGTCACCGCTTGCGCGTGGTGGGTGACTTTCAAAGGTTGGCTGCTTACTACTGGTAGCAAGGCAACGCAGGGTTTGTTGAGGGTGCAACAACACACGTGGGAAAGCTTGTGCTGGAAATTCTAGGCAGGGTTTGCGGCTGGCGTCAACTTTGGGCGCACCACTGTATCCCTATCCTTTGTACCGTGATGACCGGCAGGAAACAGGGCATCAAGCAGCAAGCGCCTGAATGACCGCAGCAGGGTTCTTGTCCATTACTTGCAGCAAGACCCGTGCCGGGCCGCGAGGGGTACGCAGCCCCTGCTCCCAGTGACGCAATGTCCCCAGTGAAATGCCGAAAGTGGTGCAAAACTTTTGCTGGCTCATCCCGGTTTTCTGACGGATATTTTTCACATCAAGTGCCAAGGGTTTGTGTCCGACGACCTTGGTTGGCTCGCCTTTGGCATGGGCAATGGCGTCATCCAGCCCTGCCATGATTTCAGTGAATGCGTTGCCCATTACGTTCCCCCTTGGCAGGATTTTTTCTGGAAAGGTTCGGTTTCAGCGATGGTTATCATGGGGCTAGCGTATACGCCAATGGCGTATTCCTCAGGTTTTTGTTGATCCAATCCGACCAGTGCGTGGGCAATATCCCACGCACTGGGGTGTTGTTCACACGGGTTGGGCAGATTTGCCCTGGGTCATGGTATAGGTCATTCCTCACCTTTCCTGTCGGTAAATTTCACATTGGCGATCCTGATCATGTCGAGGTCAACACTGCTGGCGTTTAGCATCAGGCGGCTGCGTTCTTCACCGCTGTCGCGGTCAGTCCATTCCTCGTTGACCAGCGTGCCAGTCACCAATACCCGGCAGCCTTTGGCGAGCAGTTTGCTGGCTGTTTCGGCACGTTTGCCCCAGTAGGCCACGTTCAGCCAAAAACCACCCTGTTCGCGGTAATCGTCGCCATCCTGCACCTGCCGGTCAAAGTAGATGCGCAGTTCACACACGGCACGCTTTTCGTTTGCCACGTCCACGTATTTCAGTACCGGGTCATTGCCCAGATTGCCACGGCCTTCAAATCGGTTTGCCATCGGGTATCCTCTTTATGTTGTTGTCAGTGAAAGGTTAGTTGTCATTGGTGTGGTCAGGCTGTTTCAGTGGAAGTTCGGGGCAGTTGCCGCATCATTCCCCGCCAGCTTACAAACTGCTGGAGCAGGCGTTCCAGCCGTAGGCATTCGTAGTTGCAGACTGCCCATGCCTGGTTCAGGTGGATGCGCTTGAATTCCAGTGCCAGCACCTGCCGCCGGGCATCGGCTGACAAGGCTGCAAGGTAGGCTTGCCCCACCGCATCATCCAGTTCAAACCGCCGCCGGGTTGTCCCCACCCGCCAACGCAGCGGGGTGTAGGACTTGTCTGCCAGCCGGATAGGGCGGAAGGGCAGGCTGTAACCGAAGCTGGCATGGAACTCCTGCTGCAATGCCAATAGTTGTTGGTTCAGTTCCGCCAACTGTGCCTGCCTGCGGATAAGGTATTCCCGCGCTTCCCGTGCACCGTCAAAAGGTAAACCGTATAAAGCTGTCATTGCTTATCCCCCTTACCCTTAAAGCCCTTTAGACGGGCTAAGCCGTACCGGGCAACGCTGTACCCGCTCATACCGTACCGCCTTCATGCTGCCACCCCGGCAGTTGCCACCGCATCCGGGGTGTCTGCCAGCAAGTCTTCACGGGTAGCGTCATGGTCATGATCGGTATCTGCATCGGTGGCTGCCTTGCTGCCCGTAGCGGCGCGGGTGATAGCAGGGGCAAACTTCGGGCGCTGGCGTTTTTCCAGTATCTCTACTGGCAGTTGCCCCATGAGTTCGGCGGCTTGGCGGGCAGGTTCGGTGGCTTGCTGCACCTCCGCGCGGGTAATGCCGGTGTAACGGTAGCGGGCAGTACTTTCAAACACTCGCCGCACCATACGGCTGGCCTCGTTCAACACCCCACGCTCGGCAGCGGCATCCATATAGGCGACATGGCGGGCAGTCAGCACCATGCGCACCAGTTCGTCGTAATCGGTAATGACCCGTGTCGTCCAGTAGGCATAGCTGGCGGCAAAGTTCAGGGTAATGCGTAGCGGTTTGGTGGATTGCGCCACTTCCACCTGCATCGCTGGCACAGAATCCAGCAGCTTGCCCAAGCGTTCGCGCAAGCTGGCGATCCCGCTGCTGGTAGTTTCCAGCGCCTCTTCGGCCTGTAGCAGGAACCAGTCGGCGTAAGGGTCATCGTTACGCGCTGCGTCAGCCATCTGGTTGAGGTACTTGCTGAACTGCATCAGCCCCAGGATACGGTGCTGGGTGTCGGTACGTTCGCGGCCTGTCACCAGCATTTGGGCTTGGCGGGTCTGGATGGTGACAACGGTGCCGCCGCGCAGGACGCCGATGGATTCCTGGCTGGCATGAGTGATGTTGGTTGTCGGGACAGTGCTGAAAAAAGCCGGTTTTGCGCCATCTGCCACCGCAGTAGTTCTTCCAGCCATCTCCTGGATCTTGCGTAGTGCTGTAGTACGTGGGCTATCAGGTGTGCTCATCATGTTTTATTGCTCCATGGGTTGTCGTTAAACATTGTTTGCCTACAGGTGTTTCCGCCGGAAACACCTCTTGCAGAGTCGTGCGCTGGTTTGGAAGTGTTTCCGGCGGAAACACCCCGCGTTGGGTTTGGTGCCATCCCGGAAGTGTTTCCGCCGGAAACACCCTCAGGGGATTCTTTTGTGCTTCCCGCCCGTAGTTCGTCAGCCCGTTTTTTCAGGGCGAAGTATTTCTGCTTGGTGCTGGCGAGGTGGGGATCTTCATAGCCGCTAGATCGCGCCATGGTGTCGGCATGGCGGATGTCACCTGCCAACACACTCATTTCACTCAATAACATTTTGAGTTCAGTGCCAGTGTCAACGGGGGCAGCGGTGTCCGCCACCGGCTGGTGGACAGGTATCAACCCACCCGTCCGAGCAAGTTCACATAATTTGCGGGTATAGGGGAAAACACCGTAGCTGAGTGGCTTGGAGATGCCTTGGGCTATTGCTTCCAGTTTTGCCTTGAGTACATCCAGCACATTCTGGCGTAGATTTTCAGGCAGCGCCTCGACTTGCAAACGCACCAGCACTTGGGTGCTTTTGTCGAGTTGGGGTGGAAATTGCAATGTTGGGCTGTTGTTGGCAGCATTTTCTGCTAACGGTGTGAAATCTGTACTGGTAGTGGTAGTAGTTGTTTCTTTATAACTACTATTACTACTACGTAGTACAGAAACTGTACTGTCCATTGGTACAGTTTCTGTACGGGGTATCTTCAACTCACTGGGTACGGATTCTGTACCCGGAGACACAACATGGTCTGGGTGTACTGGGTACAGATTCTGTACTGAGGCAGTTGCAACCGTGTTGTCCGCCTTGCCGACATAATGGCCTGCCTGCATTTCACGGACAGTTTGCAATGAAGTGCCATAAAAATTACCACCTTGCTGGGACAGGAACTGCAATACCCGGCTACGCCTTTCCAGTGGTGGCTCCACTTGGGAGACATCAACGCCAGCCTTGATCTCGTTTTGTAAGTCCCGCAACAATTTGGAGGCCAAACCCTTGACCCGTGGGTGGGGGTTGTTCTGGCCTAAACCCGTATTTTCCAGCCACTCCAGATAATCACTGTCCAGTGTCAGTGTTTCCGCCAGTTGCAGGGGTTCATCATGCAGGGCGTAAATATTGCCCCTGACCCGGCCTTTGCCATCCCGTAGCTTGCTCTTGCAGATGGTCAGCCAGCGGGTTGCCCGCAGGATAGCGAGTGCACGGGAAATGGTGGCTTTGGAACCGACTTGACAGCGCAACATGAGTTCTTCGTAAGTCGGGAAAGCGGTGACGGAATTGCCATCCATGGCGTGTAGCTTGATGATCGCCCAGACATTCCGTTCCAAGGGTTCGAGGATGGGGTCTTCGTACAGCATCCGGGGGAACACCAGTTGCGGATTGCCGAGGAACAATACCCCGTCAAGTGTACCAAGGCGTTGGTTGCCGGGTTTTTGCAGCAGTTCAGTGGCGCTACGTTCGATCATCTGTTGCAGATGGCTGGACATGGTTCACCAGCCTCCTGTCGTGGTATGGCGGTGGCGGGTCTTGACCTGTTGAGCCATCTGTTGCCAGTCCTGCACTAAATCCCAAATGATCCGCAGGGGGTGTCCGGTGATGTCATGCAATTCCAGCAAGGTTTCTGAGGACAGGCTTTTGTCTTGCCGTTCCCATAAGCGGTACAGGTCGTGTTCCTGTTGTTCCGTCAGTTGGCTGTAACGGTATTCCTGAATGCCGAGTTCCTTGCGCACGCGGGTGTAGTGTTTTTTGCTGATTCCCAGCAAGGCTTGCACCATGGCGAGGGAAGCACCTGCTTGCAACAGGCGATGCAGCAACGCGATACGTTGTTGTTCCATTTCCAGGTGCTGGCGTTCATTGGCAATCAGTTCTGCCAATGCTGCTGGATTGATATTCGTGTCGATGCAGAATTGGAGTTGCTGGCTGGTAGCCGTACACAAGGTATCCACCATCCGTTGTTTGACCCGTTGGCGTAACGGGGGAGCCAGGTTCACCAGCAAGGCGGGCAGTATTTGCTTCAACGCTTGGTCTGCCAGTTGGTTCAGGGAATCGGAACCCCTGATAAAGGGTTGGGTCTCTGACTGGTTCATGCGGTAGATACCTCCCACACGGTTGCCCCTTTGCCATGGGTCAGGATCAGGTCGTGGATTTGGCGGGTGTTACGGATGATTTCCACGGCCTTATCAAAATGGTTATCCGGCAGGTAATGCCAGAATAGCCAGTGCCCATTCATGGGATCCATCAGGGGATGTACCGAGAGGCGCATTTGTGGGTCGTCAATCACACTTTGTTCCGGCAGATAACGGATGCGGATAGTGTCAGGGCAACCTGTTGTACCAGTCGTGCTGCTGAAACTGGCACTTTGCTGGCAGAGGAACCACCACAGGGAATGCCCATGCCCCAGTACCAATGCGGCATCCATATCGCCGTGTTCTGTCTTGAGGAACAGGTCATACACCCAGTCAGTGTCGAACACGTCCACCATCAGAAACCCAAAGCCCACTTCCAGTTGGGTCAGGGATTTCTCGCCATTTCTGACATAACGTGCCAGCAAACGGGCATTTTCCCAGTTGCGTTCCCGTAGTGTCCGCAGTTTGGTTAACCAGTTGCCATCAGGGACGATAACCTCACGTTGCGGCTCTGGCAGTGTGGTGGGGTAGGGGAGGCTGTCATCGGATTCCATGAAATGGATGCTGATGTTATCTGTTGCCTGCTCACTATTCCCTTGACCCCAGCCTCCAGACCAGTTGTTGGCAGCCGATGTGTCAGGTTGGTTTGTCGCCGGAGGGGTAACAACAGGTGCAGAAACTGGCAGAGTAGGCGGTGGGCTATGTTTGAGTTCATGACCTTCCAGTGCCAGTTTAAGATTTGCCTGAATCTTGGCTGTTGGGGCTTCGTCTGCCAACGCATGACCTAATTGCTGGATAACCGCCGTTTCCACCGCTTCATAACGCCATTCTTCACCCAAGTTATCTGTTGCTGCCAGTGCATCGGCAAAAACAACATCGCGGAAGGTCTTGCCTTCATCATCGCTTAGGCTGCTATCAGGGAGGGCATGGAACTTCCAGACTTCAAACGCAGCTTTTTCCAGCTTACGCAGTTTTTCCATTTGGTCTTTGCCAGCCCCTGCCGCCAGTACCTGTGGAATTAGCCCGTGCAGACTGAGGGCATATTCCAGTTTCGACAGCATCCCAGCACTGACCGGGAAGCCCCGTGCTTTCAGGGCTTCAGCCAGTTTCCGCAGTGACAAGTCTCCACCAGTTTCTTGCTCCAACTGTGTTTTGGCTTCGCGGATAGCCAATGCCTTGTCAATGAATGTCATGTTCCCGCGCAGGTCGTTCTCACGCAAATGGGCAAGCAGCGCGTCTGTGTCGGATTCAAAGGGATGGAACTCGCAGCGTACCTTGTGGAAACGTTCATCTTTAGTTTCCGCCCACAGTTCTTTCAACACCTTCAAGCGGGTGTTGCCACCTTTATAAATGATGTAATGCGTTGCTCCCGGTCTGCGACTGATGGGGAGAGGGTTGTCCAGCCCTTGATGGCGGATGGACTCCTTGATTTCATCGTAACGTTCGTTGTGGGTGCGACGGGGATTCTTTTCATAAAATCCGATCCGCTCTATTTCCACCAACATGGTGGTGATGGTAATGGGGTCACTGGGTGGGGGGACATTCCCGGACTTGCCGAAATGCCCCTGAAAAATGCTGCTACGTACTGCATCGTTCATTACCCTACCTCCTGCATGACAGGCCGGAAATCGGGGAACAGTTCTGCCACCAACCCCATCAGGGTCAACTTGGGCATCGGGTACTTGCTGAGTTGGTGGACGGGGATACGCAGGGTGGCTGCTTCCCGCCATGCCACTGCGGAGGGTATGGCAGTTTCCAAAATGTTGATGCTCAGGTCATCCGGTTCGGAAGCGGTGGCAGCTTCACGCATTTCCCGTGCAACGTTCGTCGCATCGCGGGTACGGTCAACCCGGTACAGGACACCGTACAAGGGGGCAACTGTAATCCCAAGGTAAGACATGGGCTGGAGGCGTTCCAGCATTCCGAGCGTACCCCGCACGAATTCACGCGCTGACATGGTTTCAGTCGGGATGGGCGAAAGCAGCAGATCGGCAGCCAGCACCGCCGCATCCTGCAACGGGCCAACCGCACCTTGGGTATCTATGAGGATGTAGTCGTAGTTGGCTTTGAGCTTACCCAGTAGGTTTCTGAGCCGGAAACGCCCATCCGGGGTATGCAGTACCCAGTCCTGTAACTTGCCTTCAGGATCATCTGAATAGACCAAGTGACAGCCACACTCGGTGGTACTAATAGTGTTGACCAGATCATTTTGGGTCAGTAGTCTTACCAGACCTCCATCCGCTTGGTGGGTCAACGGAAAATAACTGGATAGTGCGGGTTGCACATCTGCATCGACCAGTAAGACTCGCTGCCCCAAACTGGCAAGCAACCCGCCAAGGTTGGCAGTAAGTGTGGTTTTTCCGACTCCGCCTTTGGTAGAGCAAATGGTCAGGATGGTAGGCTGTTTTGCCTGTTGCATCTCAATCTCCTTGTTTTTAGGAGATGTGAGGTACGATGTTGTAGCCCTTGGTATAGATGCACTGACTTGTAATCAGTAGGTCCCGCGTTCGATTCGTGGTGCCGGCACCAAACAAAACAAAGGGTTGCACTTTTTAAGATGCAACCCTTTTTTGTTTTACGACTCAGCTCCGTCTACCCCCTAATCTGCCAGTTGCTAATTAGCCCATATTGACGTATTTCAGTTCCATATACTCATTAATGCCGTACTTGGAGCCTTCACGTCCGAAGCCGGAACTTTTGACACCACCAAAGGGCGCGACCTCATTGGAAATAAGACCGGAATTGACGCCTACCATGCCGTATTCCAGCGCCTCTGCCACACGCCAAACGCGGCTAATGTCGCGTGTGTAAAAATACGCAGCCAAGCCGTATTCGGTGTCATTCGCCAGTGCGACCGCCTGATCTTCGGTTTCAAAACGGAACAGCGGTGCGACCGGGCCAAAGATTTCTTCACTCGCCAAGCGCATAGCCGCTGTGGTGTGGGTCAACACGGTTGGCGTGTAATAAGTGCCACCGAGTTCATGACGTTTGCCACCGCCGACGATACAAGCACCTTTGGCGAGCGCATCCGCCACCAGCTCCTCCACCTTGCAAATGGCGGCTTCATCAATCAGTGGCCCTTGCTGAGTGCCATCTGTCATACCATCGCCGACTTTCAGTGCAGCAACGGCATTCGCCAGTTTTTCCGCAAAGGCGTCGTATATGCCCGCTTGTACGAGGAAGCGATTACTGCATACACAGGTCTGACCGGCATTGCGATACTTGGAAATCACCGCACCCTGCACGGCTGCATCCAAGTCAGCATCGTCAAACACAATAAACGGCGCATTGCCACCGAGTTCCAGCGACAATTTTTTCAGGGTCGCCGCACTCTGTTGCATCAGCAATTTGCCAATCTCGGTACTGCCCGTAAACGACAGCTTGCGCACCTTGGGGCTGCTGGTTAACTCACCGCCAATCTGTGCCGCTTCGCCAGTCAACACGTTGAACACGCCTTTGGGGACGCCAGCACGTTCAGCCAACACCGCCAACGCAAAGGCTGATAGCGGTGTTTGCTCTGCTGGCTTGACCACAATGGTGCAACCAGCCGCCAATGCGGGGCCAACCTTGCGGGTAATCATGGCAGCAGGGAAATTCCAGGGGGTGATCGCCGCACAAACACCGACAGGTTCGCGCAGGACAATAATTTTGCGGTCGGCTACCGGCGAAGGAATGACATCGCCATAAGTACGCTTGGCTTCTTCGGCAAACCACTGCAAAAATGACGCGGCATAGGCAATCTCACCACGCGCTTCGGCTAGTGGCTTGCCTTGTTCGAGCGTCATAATGGTGGCTAGATCGTCTTGGTGTTCGAGCATCAACTCGTACCAGCGCATCAGCACCCGTGCGCGTTCGGCGGCGGTTTTTTTGCGCCATGCCGGAAAAGCCGCCTCGGCAGCGTCGATGGTGCGACGGGTTTCAGCCGCGCCGCAATTTGGTACAGCGGCAATGACTGCGCCATTAACCGGATTGGTCACGGCAAAGGTTGTGCCGTTGTCGGCATCGACCCATGTACCATCGCTGTAGCATTGGTTGCGTAACAGGCTTGCGTCTTTCAGAACCACTTAATCTCTCCTTGAAATGCTGCTATACCCGCAGCATAGCACTAAATTAAACGCTTAAGCCGCCAGCTTGTGTTGTACCCGGAGCCACTTTTCCAATTTCTGCTGCAACTCCTCTAGGCGCACCGGTTTGGAAAGGTAATCGTTCATCCCGGCTTCGTAGCATTTCTGATCGTCCCCATTCATGGTATGGGCGGTCAGAGCCACAATCGGCAATTCCTGATAGCAAGCATCGTCCAGTTGACGGATTTGGCGCGTGGCTTCGTAGCCATCCATCACTGGCATTTGGCAATCCATTAGTACCATCGAATAACGCTGCTGTTGCACCGCTTGCAAGGCTTCTTTACCGTTGACGGCGAAATCAATATGGGTGTAACCCAATTTTTTTAGCATCGCCAATGCCACTTTCTGATTCACCAAATGGTCTTCGGTCAACAAAATACGCACCGGAACAGCTTCTGGCGTATCCATCTCCGGCGTTGCCGCAAGGCTGAGTTCGGTGCTGCTGGTTTTATCCGTAATCGCGTAAAACCTCGTCCTTCAGGGCGGGGATATAAGCGTCTTCGGCTACCTCTGATGAAGAGTCATCCATTCAGTGGTTTTTTGTCGTAATGCCGCTACACTCTACCCCATGAAACCCATCACCACCACCTTGAAAACGCTCAAAGTTCGCATCCGCGACAAACACGCGCCGGTATTGCGCCAATGGGCGTTTGAGTGCAATCAAGTGTGGAATTCCGCCAATGCCTACAGCGCAGAATACAGCAATATCCCCATTCCCGGCGTGGGTTGGATACGCAGCAATATCACCGCTTTCGATTTAGCCAAACAACAGGCAGCATACAAAAAAGAACGCGGCTTCACGCTGCATTCGCAAACGGTACAAGAAGTCACCGAAGCCCACGCGAAAGCACGAAAACAATTCACAAAAGACAAATTACGCTGGCGGATTTCCGGTGGATCCAAACGTTCACTGGGTTGGATTCCCTTCAAATCCGGGGCAGCGGTGTGGAAAGATGGGCAAGTCCGCTACAACAAACACTTTTTCAAGGTGTGGGATAGCTACGGCTTGTCACAATACGCCTTCCGTTCTGGCTCGTTTTCCGAAGATGCACGGGGTCGGTGGTATTTCAATGTTGTGGTACAAGTTGAAGTTGCACCTCACGACAGCAGGAGTGCGATTGGCATTGATCTTGGGTTAAAAACCACTGCCACCTGTAGTGACGGCACCGTACTGGAACGCCAGCAGCGTTACCGCAACCTTGAAGTGAAACTCGGCAAAGCCCAACGCGCCAAGCAAAAACGGCGGGTGAAAGCGCTTCACGCCAAAATCAAACACCAACGCAAGGACGATACCCATAAATTCACTACCGCACTGGTGCAGCAGCACGGTGCAATATTCGTCGGCAACGTCAATAGTGCTGGCTTGGCAAAAACCACGATGGCGAAAAGCGTCCTGGATGCAGGCTGGTTCATATTGAAGACACAACTGAAATACAAAGCGATAGCGCGGTCAGTGGTGTTTGCAGAAGTCAACGAAGCGTACAGTACCCAGACGTGTTCGTGTTGTGGAAGCATTTCCGCCAACAGTCCGAAAGGTAGGGCGGGTCTTGGAATAAGGGAATGGCGTTGTGCCGACTGTGGCACGCTGCATGACAGAGATGTCAATGCAGCCCGTAACATTCTCGCGGCTGGGCATAGCCGTCTCGCAGGAGGAATCCCCTTCCTTTAGGGAGGGGAGGATGTCAACAGCGGCTTCTGGGTTTGTTGTCCCATTGTTGGCCTGCCATTGGGTTAAATAGCGCAACATGCCTGAATGCTTAATGGGTTTTGTGACCAGTTTCACGCGCTGCCCCAAGCGTGCTTTTTCCAGTGCGGCAACTTGCCGCCCTGTGCCGTAGATCATTACCACCGCTTGGGTATGCTCGCGCACGGCTTGCATGACAGCGATCATGCCAAACGGGTGCTCCGGTTTGTGATATGCTAGGTCAGCATCCAATACAATCAGGTCAAACTGGGGGTTACTTTCTAGCGTCAATAAGAGGCTGTTGAAACTGTCTACCCTGACGGGTTCTAAGCCCCACTGGTGTAACTGTTCGTCATAATAAGGGTTCAGTAAGGGTTTTGCCCCCCACACTAATACCGCAGGTACGCTTTGCAGCACGGGTATTTTGCTCAACTGGCTGATTTCGACACTAATGGATGCCCAGAAGGTGGAGCCAACCCCAACCTGACTTTCCAAACCAATGTCACCACCCATTAATTGAGCAAGTTGACGGCTGATTGCCAACCCCAAACCCGTGCCCCCATGCTGGCGTGTGACCGAGCCATCGACTTGTGAAAAAGCCGTGAACAGTTTGACTTGTGCCTCTGTGGGGATACCACAACCGGTATCCATGACATCAAACCGGAGCACTGCCAGTGTACCGCTTGCTAGTGCATCGCCTGACACGCTGATTTTTAGTATCACATGCCCACGTGCAGTAAATTTAATTGCATTGCTGAGCAAATTGAGCAAAATCTGGCGCAAGCGTAGCGGGTCACTCACGATAGCCGCAGGCACGTCACGCTCCATCAGCAATGCTAATTCAAGACCTTTGCCGTGCGCGTTTTCTGCCAGCAAGTCGATTACCCCTTCGATCACTGGCAATAGCTCAAAGGTAGTGGCGGTGACGGAGAGTTTGCCCGCTTCAATCTTGGAAAAATCGAGAATGTCATTGATGATGCGCAGCAAGGATTCCGCACTTTGCTGCACGGTATGCACCTGATCATGCTGTTCTTTGGTGAGTTTGCTATCGAGCAATAATTCCGTCATGCCAATCACGCCATTCATGGGCGTGCGGATTTCATGGCTCATATTGGCGAGGAATTCAGACTTTAACCGCGCCGACTCCAACGCGGCATCACGCGCCTGAGCCAGATCCTGCTGTTGCTGTAAACGCTGACTAATATCCCGAATAATGCCGGTAAATACCAAGCTATCCCCAAAACGCGCTTCATTCACCGAAAGGTCAATCGGTAAGAGGCTACCGTCTTTGCGTTTCGCCATAAGCTGACGCGGGTTGCCGATAATGTGCTGCTCCCCGGTTTGCAAATACCGCTGGATGTAATGATCATGCTGGATGTGGTGATCCCCTTCCATCAGGATCTTGATGTTTTGCCCCAGTAATTCTTCTGGGGTATACCCTAAAATCGGCAACACCGATTGATTGGTTTCGATGACTACACCTTTGGCATTGATTACCACAATCGCGTCTAGTACCGAATCCACAATGGTACGGGTTTTGATTTCGCTGGCTTTGAGGTTTTCCGCTAAGCGCTCGCGCTCTTCGATCCCTAACACCAGTTTATGATTGGCTAAACGCGCTGCTGTTTCCGACGATTGTGTGGCTTTTAATGAGCCGCGCAGCCCGCGCAATGCCAACATCAACACCAATAGCATCGCCATCCCCAAGCCTAACAGCATGAGAAACGATTCCATCATGGCTTGTTTGGTGGCATTTTCAAAACCACTCAAGGGGCGGTTGACTTCCAATACCCCGCGTACATCGCCCACTTTCCAATCGTTTTTGGGCGTATTCTGGTAAGTGTTATGGCAACCCACACAGCTTTCGGTCAAACGATCCGCACGGGCGTAGCGCAACCGTTGCTGACCCTGTTCGCCCTCAAAGCGCCACACCGCTTTTTCTGGATTTTTGCGCAACTCGACCAGTGCCCAGCGCTCAAAATCATCCCGTGCACCGCCGTCTTTGCGCCAGGGAAACGGCTTGTCGCTGTAAAACCGCACCTCGTATTCGCTGGCTTTTCCGTCGGAAAGGTATTTAGCGAAATCCAGCATCATCGTTGCGGGTAAGGGGAGGGCGTTTTTGCGATGCAGGTAATCGTGGGTAATCTCCAAGCCACTTTCTTTGGCACGTGGCACAAAATGTTCCGAATAAAACGTGCGGAAACGCGACACCGAACCCGCGAACTGGCTGGCTTCGTACACTGCAATCTCTTGATGGATCGACTGATTTTTCTGGTAGCTATACCAAAACACTATGCCTGAACCAATCAACAGCAGAATGGAGAGGATGTACACGATGTAACGGCTGATAAAACCGTCACCCCGTGGGGTAGCGTTTGTTTGAGTTGTCATTGGCTTGTTTTATTAATTTTTTCTATGCATCCATCTTAACAAGAATCCTGCATTTATCCAGTAAAATCATTCGTGCATTCGTGACACGTACTTGCAAACGCGGCAAGAAGCGCGAAAATACCGATTTCACCCTTGGAGTTACCATGCCCATCATCAGCAGCCTGCACATTTACCCGGTCAAATCGCTGCAAGGTATTTTGGGTATCGGTTTGTTGGGGTTGGTGGTAGCGGTTGCCTTGTTGCCAGAAGCACACCGGATTCCGGTCAGCGGCGCAACCGCGAAAGATTGGAATCCGAAATCGTTTTGGTATTACCCGTGGGGGCGTTCCGGCACACACAAGGGCATCGACATTTTCGCCAAAGAAGGCACGCCAGTGGTGGCAGCGACGCAAGGCTTGGTGGTGTATACAGGCGTGGATAGCGTGGGTGGTAATGTCGTGTTGGTGTTGGGCGGCAAGTGGCGGTTTCATTATTACGCGCATTTGCACAGTATTGATGCGCAGGCGTGGCGGTGGGTGAGGGCTGGGGAGCCGCTTGGCACGGTGGGTTCGTCGGGTAATGCTAAAGGCAAGCCGCCGCATTTGCATTACGCGATTCGCACGCCGTATCCGCAGCCGTGGTTGTATGAGGCGGGTGTGCCGCAGGCGTGGAATAAACTGTTTTTTGTTGACCCGAATCGGTGGTTGACGGAAGGGTTGTAAGGTTGCGGAGGAATGAACGTCGATTTTTCAAAGAAATTTTATAGAAATTTGATTTTATTAATATTATTTCTATGAAATTCGTATTAAGCACCTCGATTTCTCGCATTAAGGGTTTCCGAAACTCGTGTTAAGGGTAGGTGATTTTGTGCCGATCAGTTTGTTGCTTGCGCCGTTGCTCGAAGTCGAAGCGTGAATAAAGTATGCGCGGACAAGTTGAGAAATTTCTGAAAGAATAGCCCCTATCCAGACATGAAGAACGGTACAACATGCATCAACTCCACACTGAGACACCATTAGCCAAAGCCATTTTCGAGCTTTTTGGCAATTTTGAGACGGCTTTACGCCATGTAACCGGAGACTTACCAACCGGTTCAATCAGAGCGTTCATCTTTGGTGGCTGCGCTCTGCATATCCATACCAATGCCAGAGGCAGCAACGATCTGGATGTAGAACTCGAAGCCGCTCAACACCTCAAAACCGATGAAATCCGGCTGGAGCTTGATCCCGTGTATTTCGAGGATGAAAATGGCTTACCCTCCATTCTTGAGCTTGATACCCAATTCAATACCGCACTGGCATCCGTTTCCCCCGATTACAAAGAACGGGCAATTCTACTTACTGGCAGGGAAAAACCGCTGCATATTTACTTGGTGTCAGCAGTAGACGTGGCGGTTTCCAAGCTGGGAAGGCTTGCATCAGATGATATGCTGGATATTATTAACCTGTATCAGGTCGGTGGATTTGACCTGCAACTATTTGAAAGTGTTGCCCAAGATGCACTAGACTATTACGCAATACCCAAGCCATTGGAACTGAATATCAAACACGCTTTGCGTGAATTACGGAAGTTGTAAATGCCGACTGATACCACCACCGCTTTCGAGCGTTTAGTCACCCACGACTTTGACCAAGCCTCGCTGGAGGATGTCAAAGCCGTGGCGTTAGGGCTTTGGTATCAGGATTTTGTCCCTGATTTCACACAATTATCCGTAACCAACCTGCAATCACAACTCCGTGCTGGCTATCTGGTTGACCGCCTGTTGCGCTATAACTGTGTATCGGATGAGCGTAAAAAAACCCTGTTTGCCAACGTGACTGCCCTCAAAATACACCTTAAACCGGCAGCTAGCACCAAGCCGAATGTTGAACTGCTGGCTAAAAACTGGGGGCTGGATCAGGACTTGAAGCGGCTTGCCAAAGAACTGCTACCTTATCAGACCCGCCATTACCAGC
Source organism: Thiothrix winogradskyi (assembly GCF_021650935.1). Classification (NCBI taxonomy): domain Bacteria; kingdom Pseudomonadati; phylum Pseudomonadota; class Gammaproteobacteria; order Thiotrichales; family Thiotrichaceae; genus Thiothrix; species Thiothrix winogradskyi. The sequence continues at coordinate 2,057,815 of NZ_CP091244.1, forward strand.
GATAAATCGCAACATCAGCGCATCCGCTTGGGCAGTGTTTGCCCGCTTCCGGCATTCCGGTTACTATCCGGTCATCATCCCTTATGCTTGACTAATGATGTCTATGACCCCGAACCCGCTGGAAATCGCCCTCGAACGCATCGAAGAATGTCGCCGTACCCACTCGACCGAACTGGATTTGAGCGGGCTTGGTTTGAAAGAAATACCAACACAACTCTCAAAGCTAACGTGGTTAACGAAAGGGAACCTCTAAAAACCCGGCGTATTGCAACGGTTAGCGTTGGCCTATCGGCATTTTGTTAAAAAAACACCAACCCATCTCAATTTTTAGCACACCAAGCCACAATCAGGTTGTTTTTCCGCATTTTTGCTGTTTTTTCGGGAATTTCTCCATCAAATGGGCACAACTCCGCCCTCTCTGAGCGAACAGAGCCGACGCAGGTTATACACGGTTGCTTTGATGCTGAGGCCGAATACTGCCCGTGCCAACCCAATGCTGCGGATGGCTTTGCCACCCATCGCACAGATTGACCCAAACACATGCTCAACCCGTGCGCGGGGTCTGGCGATGCGGGTGTTGCGGCGTTTCTGGCAGTCGGATTGCGGCTTGCCTTTCTTGGCTTTGTGCTGGATGTGTAACCGCCAGCTACCTTGGTTGAGGCGTTGTTCACGGGATTGGTCTTCATAACCTTTGTCCGCCCATACGTCACGGCTGGTGTTGGCTCGGTCAAGCACCGCTTCAAAATGGTTGGTGTCATGCTCTTTGGCGGTGCTGATGTGGCGTTTGCGGATGAGTTTGTATTTCCGATCGGCACTGATACTGAGTTTGTAGCCGTGGTAGCTTTTGCCGTGTTTTTTCGTCCAGCTTGCTTCCGTATCCTTTTGGCGACGTTGGGCAGGTGTCCAGCCAGCGGGTGTTGCCGCTTGTTCCAACAGCGCTTTTTCTTCTTTGTGGAAATGTTGTTTAGGGGCTTCCACCAGCGTGGCATCGACGATTTGACCACCACGGGCAATAAAACCGTGTTGTTGTAATTGCCGTTGGACGGCATCAAACAGGGCATCCGCACCACCTGCCGCACTGATCCGTTCACGGAATACCCACAAGGTATTGGCATCCGGGATCGTGCTGGAATGACGCAGGCCACAAAACCGTTGGAACGACAGCCGGTCAAGCAATTGGTATTCCAATGCCTCGTCCGACAGGTTGTACAGGTGTTGCAACACCAAGACCCGTACCATCAGTTCCGTTGGGTAGGGTGGACGGCCTCCTCGCTTGTCACTTGGGCGTGGGGCGATGTGGTCGATTTCTGCTGCCAAGGCGACAAAGTTGACGTGCTGGTTCAGCGTGGACAGCAGGTCGCCCTTGCGGTCGAGTTTCTGTTCACGCTCTTCGGCGGCAAACAGACTGGTTTTGATGGCACTTTTCTTGGGCATGGCTAGTAACGGGGCGGTGGCTCAGATGAGCATTTTCTCACATTTGTGTGGGTATCAGTGGGTTTTTAGAGGTTCCCGAAATTATATCTTGAAGGTAATTTAATCAAAGATATTTCTATTCTTGGCACATTTTTGCAGTTACAAATACTTATCTTGTCCGAGAATCATGTTAGAGACATCTCTTCCCTTCATACATTGCTACAGTTACGAATTCTTGATCTTTGGGATAATGAAATTACTGACCTCTCCCCTCTCAACTCACTACATCAACTGCAAAAGCTAGATATTGCGGCAAACAATGCTAACAACCTCTCTCATTCCAATAGGATGAACTTAACTGAACTTACCCTAAGTACTAGCGATATTGACACTGTGGAATTTAACGATTTTCCTCATTTGCAAAGGCTAAATTTTGAAGACATCAATGTCAATAAATTAATAATTAAGGATTTGCCAGAAATTCAAAGCCTCAAGATTTTCGCAGGGAAGATTGGGATTTTAGAGTTAATTAATTTACCTCAACTCAAAGAAGTGGAACTAACAGAAGAAAATGAATTTAGAAAATTAAAACTAAAAAATTTGCCAGCACTAAAAACTCTTGATGTTAGCAGTGATAGCGGGGAAATTATATACTTTCAGGTCGAAAATCAATCAAACTTAGAGTCATTGAATATAAGTAACAACAAAATTACGGATATGTGTTTTTTGGAGAATTTGCCACATTTAAAGCATCTTAACCTTGGTGGAAATCAAATTAAGGATGCATCAGCATTAGAAAAATCAAAAAAACTAGAAACCCTTGATCTTTCTGATAACCAAGTGGTTAACATAGCATCCATAAGTCATCTAACTGAATTACGAGAACTTTACATCGCATACCAATGCCAATCAAATGATGAATTATTATTGCCCATAAGCAAGCTTGAAAAATTAGAAACACTATCGGTCAGGGGTAATAAGATTTATGACATATCTCTTTTAAGCAACCTCTGCAAACTACAAATACTTGATCTTGGAGAAAATGAAATCTCTGATTTATCGTCACTGAATACTTTGACATCACTAAAGGCAATTAACCTTGGCAACAACAAGATTTATGATATATCAGGGATACGCAATTTAATAAAATTAGAAATATTGCTCATTGTAAATAACGATGTCTCAGACATATCAGCTTTAAAAAATTTAACAAACCTAAAGACATTGGACTTTGCGCACAATCGAGTTTCGGATATATCCAATTTAGAGAAACTAAAAAACCTAGAAACATTAAGATTTTCACACAATCAGGTGATGGATTTGTCAATCTTGAATTTGTTAAATCATTTAATAAATGTCGACTGCAAAGAAAATCTAGTAAAAAATATAGCTTGCATTAAAGAGTTGATTGCGTCAAAAAGGCTCCGGGAATTTATTGCATATGGCAATCCTATCGAAAAAGTCCCATTTATATTATTAGGAAGAGAGTTTGGGGAGAACTGCATAGAAGGTGTAAGTAATTATTTTCAAGATATTCTTAAAGGCTCGGAAGTTCAACAGCAATTAAAAATTCAGTTTGTTGGCAATGGCCGAGTTGGAAAAACCACACTGGCTTATGAATTAGAACACAAATGTGCTCCTAATAAACCTGTTGATCCGACTCACGGTATAGTCATTAAGGAAATCAGGCAAAGAATTGAAGATGAAGAGCAACCTGTTATCTTGCAACTTTGGGATTTTGGCGGGCAGGAAATTTATCACTCTACCCATCGCCTATTCCTGTCGGATGACTGTCTTTATCTGCTGCTGTGGGCGGAAGAAACCGAAGAACACCCAGATGAAACACGCCACCCAGTCAGCTATTGGCTGGAAGCCATCCATGACCTTGCTCCAAATAGTCCGGTTATTCTGGTCAAAAATCAGATTGACCGCTCTGACTTGTTGCCCACAAGACCAATTGAACTGACTGAAGATATGCCGGGCATTGAACAAATCCGGCAGGAAGTGAAAATATCAGCGATACAATATCGCGGTATTCCTGCTTTGCGTGGCGCTATCGAATCTGTGTTGGAGGAACTGAAAAACCGCGTTTGTTTGGAATTACCGACATCATGGTTACAGGTGCAACGCGAGCTAAAGCAAATTGACCAGGAGACAATCCCCTTCATCCATTTCAAACAGCTTTGCATGAAGGCGGGTGTTGGTCATGCTGAATGGTTCGCAGACTATCTGCACAAAACTGGTGTACTGTTTTACCGCGAACACATGTTTCAGGATCAGGTTATCCTCGACCAAAACTGGGCAATTGAAGCAGTTTACCGCATATTTGACCCCAAAAAACCGCATCGTCGCCGTATTGAGCGCATGGGGGGGCGTTTCAGCGGTGAAGACGCAACTCTGTTCTGGGCAAAAGAAGAGGCTAACGAACACGAAGTGTATGTCGACTTCATGCGCAACTGCGGTATCTGCTATGAACCGCAACAGAATAAAAACCAGCAGGACAACAAACCTTTTACCGAGCGTGAATTCATCATCCCAGCATTGCTGCCGTTAACCAGCAAGGCCAAAACAGCATGGGGCGCTACCCGCCCAGATGACTGGCAACTTGACATCGAATACCCATTCCTGCACCGCAGTATTATCGAACGGATCATCCTGCGCATCGGTGAAACCTATGAAGGTGAATCATGGCGTACCGGCATTTTCTGTCACACTAACGAAGTCCAACTGCTGTTGGAGTGCGAATATACCAATGAGCAGCAATCCACACAGGGACGTTTACGCTTCCATTTACGAGGTAGCCAGCTTGACTGCTTAGCTTTAGAAAAGGTTCTGCGCAAACTGGTTAGACAAACCAGCCCACACCGCCGCTATCAAGAGTTCCTGCGCAAAGGTACTGAAGAACGCGCCCAACTACCCGAATTCAAGGAAAACCCGCAAATGCCAACACCACTGGATGAAAACAAGCCCGCCAGCAAAACCGTCAAGCTATTCATTTCCTATTCCCACGCCGATGAAGCCCACAAAAACGAACTGGAACTCTGCCTGAAAAACATCAAACGTCGTTTACCGTTGGAATATTGGGATGACCGCCAAATGTTCGCTGGTGAACTCGTTGATAACCAGATTCTTTCACGGCTGGAAGCAGCGAATATTGTTGTACTGCTGATCAGCCGCAATTTCTTCGCCTCCGACTACTGTTTCAGCATTGAAATGGAAAAAGCCCTGAAACGCTACGAACAGAATCACAATGTAGTCATCCCGATCATTATCCGCCCTACCGATGATTGGCGTGAATTCGACATCGGCAAAATCACCGCCCTACCCACCGACGGCAAACCCTTAAGCAAATGGGCAGACAAAGACGACTTCTGGGCAGACGTACAACAAGGTATCCGCAAACAAGTCGAAAAACGGCTACAAACATGAGCAAATTCACCACCAAAACCCTCACTTGGCTACGCTGGCTGAGCCTATTGCTGGCACTCACACTGCTGGCAGCCATCAATTTACTGCCCATGCCCGCTCCCGGCGAAGTTATGAGCTTGCAATTGGCATTCACCCCTGACGCTTTCCGCAGCATCCACAGCCAATGGACAGCGGATCAGCGACAAGCCTTCGCCAACCATTTCCCGCTCGATTTCCTGTTCATTGCCGCTTATGCCCTATCCGGTTATCTATGGGCGGGATCAAGGTTGTTCGCAAGTTTGCCAACGGCACTGGTTACGCTGGCTCGTTGGGCATTGCCCCTCGCAGGTGTGCTGGATGTCGGTGAAAATGTGCTGGAAATGTACCTGCTGAAAAAATTGCCAGATTTACCCGCCACAGTGGTCATGCTGGCGGCAACATGCGCCGCGCTGAAGTGGGCATTGACGGGCGTATTTGCACTGCTATTTCTGCGCATCGTTCTGGCTTGAAGCCGCCTTCGGCTCATGAATTCCGTGTTTGGTCAGAATGTACTGAATGCTGTGCGGCAGTTTTGCCCCCGTAAAACGTTCCACGGATTTCCCATCCCGAAATAGCAACACCGTCGGCATAGCACGGATGCCAAAACGCTGGCTCAGTTGCTCATTCTTATCCACATCCACTTTCGCCAGCAGAAACGCGCCTTGGTAATCATCGGCAAATTTAGCCAATAACGGGGTCAGATTCCGGCAAGGGCCACACCATTCGGCATAGAAATCGACCATCACGGGTGTTTTGTGGGAGGTTTCCAGCACCATCTCATCAAATTCATCGGCATTGACGAAGGCTTCGTGCTTGCTACGGTTATCAGAAGGCTCAACCTGCTTGGAGCGTCGCAGCGACCTGACAATCAGAAAAGTAAAAACGGCGACCACAATAGCGGTGAGAATGGCGAGGTGCATAGCATACTCCGTTTATTTTAGGGAATGTAAGTGTTACCATAATACCATTAAGGCAATATATCTGTTACTTAAAATATGTCAAAACTCGAAGCCGTCATGCCCCTTTCCCTCAAACGTGCCATCAAGAAATTAGGGCGCGACATCAATACTGCCCGACGGCGGCGGCAATTGACCGTGGAGATGATGACCCAACGTGCCAGCATTTCCAAGCCGACCTATTTGCGGGTGGAAAAAGGCGATCCCAGCGTTGCCTTTGGCACTTACTGCATGGTGCTGTTCGCGCTGGGCGAAGCCGACCGCATCCAGGATTTACTGGATATTTCACGTGATGAAACCGGCTTGTTGCTGGACGAAGCCCGTTTGCCCAAACGAATAAGACGCAAATCCATCCTCCCGGAAGCTTTATGAACCAACATGATTTCTACCCGGTAACAAACCCATGACCCCAGCCATCAACCTCGCCAAAAAAGCCAAGATCGCCTTCAAGGTACACGAATACACCCACGACCCGGACAACGCCGCCTACGGTTTAGAAGCCGCCGAAAAACTAGGGCTTCCCCCCACGCAAGTATTCAAAACGCTGGTGGTGAGTCTGGATGGCAAAGAACTCGCCGTCGGTATCGTGCCAGTCGCCGCGATGCTCAGCATGAAGCACCTCGCCAAAGCCGCCCACGCCAAAAAAGCTGACATGGCAGACAAAGCACTGGTTGCCCGCACCACGGGTTACGTACTCGGCGGGGTCAGCCCGTTGGGGCAAAAGAAGCTGCTGAAAACCTTCATCGACGAGTCTGCCCTGCAATTTCCGACGATTTACGTGAGTGCTGGGCGGCGCGGGCTGGAAATCGAGCTTGCCCCGCAAGACTTGCAAAGCCTGACCCGTGCGGTGTTCACGCCCTTGATGCAAACCGAGTAACGTTTTTGTGGGGTAAATGATGGCAACAAAACTCGTCCTCCTCCCCGGTCTTGATGGCACGGGCTTGCTGTTCCAGCCGTTACTGGAAGCGTTGGGGGCAGCATTTCCGGTTCAGGTCATTTGTTACCCGCCCGATCAATGCCTGTCGGTGGAAGCACTGGCGGCACAAGTTCGCGCACAAGTGACGTTCGACATCGACACGGTATTGCTGGCGGAATCGTTTTCCGGCTTGATCGCGGTGGAATTGCTGAGGCAGGGAATCCCGTTACGCAGCGTTATTTTTTGTGCGTCGTTTGCCAGTGCACCGCATCCGTGGTTGTTGAAACTGGCGATGCATTTGCCGTTGGAACGTTGGTGGCGGTTGCCGTTACCTGAGTCGTTGCTGCGATTGTTGGGTATTGATGCACGCTTACAAGCCTTGCTGAAACCGGTGCGGGAGCAAGTGCTGCCCAGCGTGGCGGCGTACCGTTTGCGGCTGATTGCAGCAGCACGCCCGTTTGCCTTGGCGCAACGCTGGGAAATCCCCTGTCATTATTTGCGGGCAGTCAATGATTGGGCAGTACCGGAGCGGTGTGCAAATGAGTTACGGCGGTACTTTTACCATGTGGAAATCACCCGCATTGCGCAGTCTGGTCATTTTTTGCTGCAAACGCAGCCAGCGGCGTGTGCGGCGGTGTTAAAACGGTTGATAATAACGATGGAGGAATCACCATGAAACGCTACGGAAAACACTTACTGCTTTGGCTATGCCTGCTGGGGCTGAATGCCTGCGCCACGCCACACCCGGATTGCGAAAAAGCGGATGCGTTTGGGCATTGCCAAAAATGGACGGGAGTTGAGCCGAGTTGCCCTAAACCGGATTTTCTGGGTTTTTGCCCGCCGAGTCGGTAAGTGTTGAATTAAAGGAGTTACTATGCGTTTGAATTTGCCGATGCTATTTGCCGCTATCGCGTTGTTTGTCATTGAGGTGATTATCGCCACCAAGCTCAACGATTACACCTTCATTCGCGCTTATTTCGGCGATTTTCTGGTGGTGATTTTGGTGTATTGCGCGGTGAAAGCTTTTTGGGATGTGGAACCGAAACGGCTGGCAATCGGTGTGTTTGCCTTTGCTGTGGTGGTGGAATTGGCGCAATTGTTCCGTGTGGCGGATGTACTGCAATTGACCGGTTGGGCGCGGGTGGTGGTGGGGACGAGCTTCAGTTTCCATGATGTGTTGATGTATGCGGCGGGGTGTGTGACGGTGTGGTGGGTGGATACGCATTAGCAGTGATGTAAACTGTCAGTATTGCAGAAGGCTATGCAGAACGTTGGATTGCAACCCACGCCCACCAATTTTACACCAATCAACACGTTACGCTTGCTGTTACCGATGTCACTAACGGCACTGTCCTTGGCACGGTCAGCCTAGGTGTACGCAGTACCCAAAAACGCGCCGAACTCGGCTATTGGATCGGTGTTCCTTATTGGGGCAACGGCTATTGCACGGAGGCTGCGCAAGCCCTGATCCACTACGGTTTTGAGGTACTGGATTTACACAAAATCGTCGCACGGCATTTCGTCAGCAACCCAGCCTCTGGGCGGGTCATGCAAAAAATGGGAATGCAGCACGAAGCGGTCTTGCGTGAAGAAGTCCTCAAGGATGGCGTGTATCACGACATGGCGATATATGGGCTGATTAATCCCGCGCATTCCCAGCAACATGTTCCCTAAAAAACCACAGATCATAAATGCAACTTGAATAATTCAACCTATAATTAAAAATCCATTCAACAAGGACAGTTAACAATGCCAATAACACGCACGAACCAAGCCATGTTCGACACAGAACAAGCATATCGGCGCGAGCAACAAAACGATGGAAAGAACCCGCGCACTACCACTATGATTTCCGCATTCCTGATGCAAGCACCTACCACCGCGTTTACAATCAGTGATGAATCACATCACCAAAGAACCTTTGAAAACCCTCACCGCGATGAACCCTTACCCACACCTCAACGGCGCATACTTCGGGCAAAACACCACGCTGACTTTTGGCGACAAACAGGTGATCAGCATGGGAGATCTGCAAATCGTCGATTGAACTGGTGATTTGCAGACTTTTATCCTATATATTAGCGAATAGAGGTAATAATATCGGTAAAATTCCCTCGACTACACAATAATGCGCTGCAACCGAACCGCTTTTTTAACAGTTACCTGCAAACCTATGTAGAGCGTGATGTCAGGGCATTACTCAATCTGAAAGACTTGGGGAAATTTCAACAACTTCTAACCCCGTTGGCGGGAAGGGTCGGGCAAGTCGTGAATTATGCGGCGCTCTCCAATGATGTGGGCGTATCAGCCTCTACCATCCAGCAATGGATTAGCGTGTTGAAGGCATCGTACATCCTGTTTGAATTGCCGCCTTTCTTTGAAAATATTCGTAAACGGGTGGTGAAATCCCCCAAGTTGTATTTCACTGATACGGGTTTAGCCGCTTTTTTGCTGGGCATCCAATCTGCCGAGCAAGTCGCCCGCGACCCGTTACGCGGCAATTTATACGAAAACCTGATGATTTTGGACGTGCTGAAAGCACACCTCAATCGCGGCTTGCGTCCCGACCTGTTTTTCTACCGTGATTCATTGGGTAACGAAGTAGACTTGCTGGTTCGTCAGAATCAGCGGCTATTACCGATAGAAATCAAATCGTCGGCAACCTTTTCCAGCAGTTTTCTGAAAGGCATTGAAAGTTTTCGCGCCACCTCTTCGGATTGTTTGGAGGAAGCCATCGTGTTATACAACGGCGACCAAACCTTCACTATTCACGGTACTCGCATCTTCAATCCGCTGACATCTGGTGAAAGCCCTTACTGCCCTCATCGTTAACCAAAGGACTCTCTGCGGTGAATCACATGGAACGTGCCACCTGGCTCTACGGCACACGAGATAACGTCACGCCCGCCGCTTGCATCATTGTCAGCCGTTTTGCCGCGCAGCTTGGCGTACCGACCGATGCGATTTATCCATCATTACGCTATCACTGGGATGTAACTTGATGCTTAAAAAATTCGTCTTCACGCTGTTAATCCTCCCTTTTCTTGGCGTAGGATTCGCTTTGTTTTTCCCCAGCAAGGCGGCAATCGTGATGGATTACTTCAAGCTTAAAATTACACAACAATACAGTGTGAATGATCGGCTAACGCAATTTGGTACGGCTGTGCAACAACGGCTTGCTGCTGATTTTCAGCAAGCAGGCATTGCGTTGCCGCCTGCTGCCATCACGTTGCTGGCATTCAAAGACAGCAAGCGGTTGGAGCTTTACGCGGCTGACCCAACAGGCGCATGGAGGCAAGTGAAAGCTTACCCCATCCAAGCCGCCAGCGGCATTCTAGGGCCGAAGCTCCGCGAAGGCGACCGCCAAGTGCCGGAGGGCATTTATAACATTGAGTCGTTAAACCCCAATAGCTTGTTTCACGTATCACTGCGGCTGAATTACCCGAATGCATTTGATCGGGCGATGGGGGCGGCAGATGGGCGTGAAAACCTCGGTTCAGACATTATGATTCACGGCAAAGCCCAGTCTATTGGTTGTTTGGCGATGGGCGATGAGGCGGCGGAAGAGTTGTTTGCATTAGCCGCATGGGTGGGCAAGGAAAATATGCGGGTGGTGATTGCCCCGACTGATTTTCGCCAAGCGGGGGCGCAAATTCCCGTTGAAAATGTGCCTGTGTGGGCAACAACACTCTACCCGCAGTTGCTGGCGGAATTGGCGCAATACCCATAACCCGTAACGCAGCCAGCACCAAAATGTGAAGGCATTATGGACATTTACGCCAGTTTCTCTGCCTGAAATTAAGCGCTACTGCCCGATTTTAGCAAACGTTGCCAAATGCTATTCGCAACCACATGCCCAAAACGTTCCTGATAGTAATGCGCGAACGCAAAGCGGATGTAGGGCGGCAGTGTTGTGTGCGCCTTTTTAAACGTCAGGAATATCCAGCGGTGTTCAAAAATATTCAGCACGGCGGCGACATCCCACAATGGCGGCAGAATCAGCGTGACACGTTTGCCCACGCGATTCAGTTCATCCCAAAACGCTTGCGGGTCTTCTACATGCTCAAGGGTGTGTGAACACAATACCTCGTCAAATTCACCGTCTTTGAACGGTAGCTGGTAAATATCGGGAATCAGCATGAAATTGTTCACGCCCGGTTGCGCCACAATATCGGCATTCACGCGCCCGACTGACGTATTGCCGCAGCAAATATTCAAATCCCATCGTTGCTGCTTAATCAGGCGTGGTTTTAAGATGCGATAACTGAGCAGATTTAATGCCAGCAAACCCACCACAATCCCAACAATAATTTCCATGCATACCCTCAATGGTTTGTGTTGATGTGAGGGGCGTAGATTGCCAGAAAATGATGACAGTATGGTTAAGGAATCATGCTATCTGATCAGGGTGAACGTCGCTTAACGCGCCATTTACTGCACTCCCAATACCGCAGCGTTGCGTGTAAACGTCTCCGGCGGCACGCCCAGTGTCTGTTTCAACGCCACATCTCGATCCCAATGGTTGGGAATGTTATTGATGCGGCGCATCTCTTCCTTGGTTAAATTCAGTGGAAAATACCAAGCCGAAGTCAAAATCATATTGGAAAGCGGGAAATCGCTCCCGTACAGCAACCGTCCTTGCAAGCGTGGTTCACGCAATGCCTTGTCCAGAAACCCCAGTTTGTTGACTTGGGTGAGGCTGGAAATGTCGACGTATAAATTCGGGTATTGTGGCAACAGTGGCAAAATACGCTGGTAATTGTCTTCCCCGTGATTTCCCCCCGTGGTGGCAATGTGCGCAGCAATCACCGTGACACCCAAAGATAGCGGCAATTCCAGCCGCTTCGGGTCGCCATAAGCATCATTGGCGGTGCTAAACGAACGTTCCTGCCCCGTGTGGCTCAACAGCGGCAGATTCAACTCGCACATTTTCTGGTAAAACGCGGTGAGTGTCGGGTCGGCAGGGTCGATATGCTGGATATTGGGAATCCATTTCACCAGCACTGCACCTTGCTGTTTCGCCTGTTCGAGTTGGGTAAGTGCATCTTTGCGGTAGGGGTTGATGCTGGCCCCGAAGTAAAACAAATCGGGGTAACGTTTGACTTGTGCCGCCACGTATTCGTTGGGAATGTAAATCTCGGTGCGCGGCAAATCCAGCTCGCCTTGGGTGTCGACCGCGCCATCCATTGCCAATAACACCACACCTTGCACTGCCTGCGAATCCCGTAAGCGTGCTGCGATTTTATCGACCGCAATGCTGTCGCCGTGTTGTTCCAGCTCTTGGAGCGTCACCCCAAAACCCGCAAGGTACTGCTTGAAGCGGAAATTTTCCTGTAATGACGGCGAGATATAACAACCGCTGCCGCCCGCGCCGATGCCTGCAATATGGGTGTGCATGTCGATGATTTTTCCACGATTAATCGGTGCAGGCGGTACAACTGCGCCCGTGAAAAACACCTCGCGCAACAGCAGCAGTACTGCGATTAGCAGGGTGAGCGTTAACGGGAAGCCGATTAGCAGGCGTTTGCGCCATGAGTGATTTTTCATGTGGTTCTGCGGTTTTTTGATTACGATGAATGGGGGATTTTGTTCCTGATTTTCGGTAAAAGTAAAACTCGGTAGCAGCAAGTAGCGGAAATTACGACGTAAAGTAGCGTGTGGTGCGACTTATGAGGCAGGTGTTTTCCATGACGTAGTGCTTGGCGCATGATGTTTCCATTATCAACCAAGTCAAACAGGGAATCCTTATGCGCCACTTGCTCCGTTACCTGCTCATCGCCGTCTTGAGTTTTGCTAGTGTTGGCTGCGCCACGCACGCCTTACATTCCAGCAAAAACACTAGCACTGAAAAAATCAACAGCTTCCTAATCACACCTGATAAAGCCACGTTGGTAGTCGCAGGTGAGCAACACCACTTCATTTTTCCGCTGAATGAGCCGTTGAAATCGGTATTGCAATGGCAGGGACGCGCCAAACTTACCCCGACCTTCGACAACTTCACCGTGAATGCGGGGCAGGGCGTGAGCGGTAGTTATACTTTGCAAGCCGATGTGGGCAAACTCACGGTGGAGGAACACCAATTTTTAACCCAACGCGGCTTCAGCCAACAGGGCAATACCGTGGCATACCGTGCGGCTATTCAGGGAACGCGCTATCTGGCAGGCAACGTGCGAGTGCCGCAAACGGCATTCTTCCGCCAGCCGTATGAATTGACGGTGATTGCGCCGGATGGTGTGACGGATGCAGCCGCGAAAATTGCCCTGACCCCGCTGACACTGGCGGCGGATGGCGTAACCGCTGTGCTGGGCGGGATTGTGCTTGCGCCGTTTTTTGGCTTGCTAATGATGTCCGGCGGGCTTTGAGGTGATAGGATTAGCCCTCCTGATCAGAGGCTAATCTTTCCCCATGTCGAACACTCAACGTTTATTTCACCCGCGCTCACTCAGCAAGGCACTGGCTGCCAACAACAGTCGTGGCTGCTTGACGCAATACGTGGGAAGCGTGGTTTGACAAGGATAAAGCGGTGCTTCAGGATTTGAGCTGCCAGCTTGCCGCGCAAGAACAGGCGTTGAATCGGGAGGTTTACGGGTTGTTTGGGTTGGAAGGAAGCATTTAGTAACGGCGTTACCGCCGTAATCCCCTCACCCCCCAGCCCCCGCACCCAGCCGCTTTCAGCGTCGTCCCTCAAGGGGCGAGGGGGAGCAAGAAAAACAATCTCTTAGCCCCTCGCCCCTTGAGGGAGAGGGGTTGGGGTGAGGGGTAAGTTCGGAGTGATTCAATAAAGTGTTAAAATATGCCTTGTTCACCTGAAGAATTAGGAGATACAGCATGATCCAAGACTCAAACGATTACTGAAAAAAGCAGGCTAAATGATTAACAAGTATCAGAACATCGTCATCCTCACCGGCGCGGGCATTTCCGCCGAATCCGGCATTCAAACCTTCCGCGCCAGTGACGGCTTGTGGCACAACCACCGCATCGAAGAGGTCGCCACCCCGCAAGGTTTCGCCAACAACCCCGCGCTGGTGCACGAATTTTACAACACGCGCCGCCAGCAATTGCTCGACCCCACTGTGCAACCGAATGCCGCCCACCTCGCTCTTGGACGGCTGGAACGCGAACATTCCGGCAATGTGTTGCTCGTTACCCAAAACGTCGATGATCTGCACGAACGCGCAGGCAGCGAAAACTTGCTGCACATGCACGGTGAATTGAACAAAATCCGCTGCAACCATTGCGGCATGGGTTACGACTGCATGGAGGACATCGGCGCACACACCGAGTGTAAAAGCTGCGGCAAAACCGGCGGAATGCGCCCGCATATCGTCTGGTTCGGCGAAATGCCTTTGTATATGCGCCAGATTGAAACCGCCCTGTTACACTGCGATTTATTCATCTCTATTGGCACATCCGGCAATGTGTACCCCGCCGCTGGTTTTGTCGAAGTCGCCCGTGACAGCGGCGCACACACGGTGGAATTAAACCTCGACCCCGGCAGCAATAGTGAGCTGTTTCACCAGTCCATCAACGGCTTCGCCAGCCAAATCGTCCCCGCTTTTGTGGAGCAATATTTATGTTAAAAATCGGTAAGTACAATCAACTGCGCGTTACCAAACTCACCGGCTTTGGGGTGTATCTGGATGGCGGTAGTTACGGCGAAATCCTCTTGCCCAAGCGTTATGTGCCGCAAGATTGTGCCGTCGACAGTTGGCTGGACGTGTTCATTTATCTGGATTCGGAAGACCGTTTGATCGCCACCACCGATAAGCCGCTGGCGGCGGTGGGGGAGGTGGCGTGCTTAACCGTGGTGGATGTGAATCGCGTCGGGGCGTTTTTGGATTGGGGTTTACCCAAAGATTTGCTGGTGCCGCGTCAAGAACAGGCGCATTTAATGCAGCAAGGGCAAGCTTACGTGGTGTGCGTGTATTTGGATGAGAAAACCGAAACCATTGTGGCTTCATCACGGTTGGATTTGTTTCTCAATGAATTCGGTGGGTCGTTTCAAGCGCGTCAGCCGGTGGAGCTAATGATTTACGAACGCACTGAACTGGGTTTCAAAGCGGTGATTGACGCGACGCATCTCGGCTTGCTGTATGCGAATGAAGTGTTTCAGCCTTTGCACATTGGGGAACGGGTGTCGGGATTTATTAAAGCGATTCGCCCCGATCAGAAAATTGATTTGATCCTGCAATTGCCAAGCCCAGTGGTAGAGGATGCCTTGGCGCAGAAAATTCTCGATCATTTGCAGGCGCGTGGCGGCAGTTCGACGTTTACCGATAAAAGTTCGCCGGAAGACATTTACCGTGAGTTTCAGGTGAGCAAGGCGCATTTCAAGCGGGCGATCGGTTTGCTGTATAAGCAACAAAAGATTGTCATGGGTAAAGATCTGATTCGGCTTGCATGATAAATCCATTAAACGGTATCGTGCGGACACATTAATAACGATAGAGAACAGAGGAGAGCCAACCCATGCAGCCAACCACCTACCTTTACGGGTTGATCGTTGTGATCGTCAGTTTATTGCTTAGCCCGCTATTGCAGCACTGGGTTGACCGACCTGTTGCCGTTTTCTTGTTGGTGTTGCCGTTTGTGCTGTTTAGTGCGGTGACGTTCCGGCGGGCGGGCTGTACGCGGGCGGATTGGCAGGCAGTGCGTCACCACGATGATTTGTGGTTGACGATCATGGGCAAGGCGGTTTTCTGGGGGATTTTACTGGCATTGTTGGCGATTTATCCGGCGCATTGGGTGTGGTTGGGGTTAAGCGTTATCGGCTTGTTGATTGGGATACAGATTGCACGAAATCTGTCCGCGACGCATATTGAAACGGGGCTGATTCCGGTCGGTGCGCTGGGGATTATGGGCAGTATGATTGTATTGGGGTGGCAACTCTCGCCGCCATTGCTTGCTGCCTTATTGCTGTTTTTGGGCGTGATGGGCGGAATTTTTGTCGCACCCTTAAACGCTTTGCTGCGTTATCACGTGCCGGTGGCGCAACAGCCGAAAGCGACGGTGATTGATCACTTGGTGCAAAGTGTGGTGATGCTGGCGTTCGTCGGCGTGGCGGCGTTATTGGCTTGGCAGGGATTGGGAGATGCGTTGTTAATGACCATCCTCACCGTGACCACGGCGGCGGGGGCGTTGTATACGTTGTATCACATGCCGCAATCGTTGTTGCGTTTTGTGTTTAGCCGTTTGTTTCGGGCGCGTTACCGCTTGAAAGTGTTGGGATTTGAACACCTGCCCGCATCCGGCGGCGTGTTATTGCTGGGCAATCACATCAGTTTCATCGACTGGGCACTGGTGCAAATGGCAAGCCCGCGTCAACTGCATTTCGTGATCGAAAAAGGCTATTACGAACGCTGGTATTTAAAAAGTTTCCTCAACTGGTTCGGTGTCATTCCCATCAGCAGCGAGGCGAGTGCGGATTCGCTGGAAAAAGTCACGGAAATGCTCAAAGCGGGCGAGGTGGTGTGTTTATTCCCCGAAGGCACGATTAGCCGTACCGGGCAGTTATCCGAATTCAAGCGCGGTTATGAAAAAGCGGTGAAAGGCACAGGTGCGGTAATTGTGCCGTTTTACCTGCACGGTTTGTGGGGCAGCCGGTTTTCGCGTTCCAGCGGCTTTTTGCGCGAAAATCGCCAGTCCGGTTTCAAGCGTGACATCGTGGTGTCGTTTGGTAAAGTCTTGCCGGAAACCATTCCCGCGCACGAATTGAAACAAAAGGTGTTTGATTTGTCGTTTGCATCGTGGGAAGCGTATTCACACCTGATCGACCCGATTCCGGTTAATTGGCTGCGGGCAGCAAAACGCATGAGTTTCCGCATGGCAGCGGCGGATGTGATCGGCGAACCCTTGAGCCATCACCGTTTTATGACGGCGGTATTCCGCTTTGCGGTGCTGATTAAAAAGCTTAGCCCGGAACAGAATATTGGCTTGTTATTGCCGACCAGCGCAGGCGGAGCGATTGCGAATATGGCAGTGCTGACGCTGGGCAAAACCATTGTGAATCTGAATTACACCGCCAGCGGCGAGTCGATTCATAGCGCGGTGCAACAGGCGGGCTTGCAACGGGTTTACACTTCCAAGCGTTTTCTGGATAAGCTGAAAGAACGTGGAATTGATATTCCGGCGATTTTGCCCGATACCCCGCTGACGTTTTTGGAAGATTTGAAGGCGGAAATCCCCAAACACCAATTGCTGACTACGCTGTTGATGGTGATGTTATTGCCAACCCGTTTGTTGCAATGGCTGTACATTCCGAAAATTGATTTGGATACGACGGCAGCGATTCTGTTTTCCAGCGGCAGCGAAGGTGCGCCCAAAGGCATTGAGCTTTCCCACCGCAATCTGGCGGTGAATGCGCGGCAGGTGGCGGATGCGCTGAATACGCTGGATAACGATGTAATCATGGGGACATTGCCGACTTTCCACGCCTTCGGTTTGCTGGCGAGCACCCTGATGCCGTTGTCAGAAGGCATTCCGATTGTATGCCATCCTGACCCGACCGATGCGGTGAATATCGCCAAAGGTGTAGCGCGTTACGAGGCAACCTTGCTGTTTGGCACGGGGACGTTTTTGCGTTTGTATGCGAAAAATTCCCGCGTGCATCCGCTAATGTTCCAGTCCTTGCGCTACGTGGTCGCGGGAGCAGAAAAACTTGCGCCGGAAGTCCGCCGCTTATTCCTCGATAAATTCGGTAAGAAATTGCTGGAAGGTTATGGCGCAACCGAAACCTCACCCGTTGCCAGCGTGAATTTGCCCGATCAGCTTGATACCCATTACTGGAAAGTGCAGGCAGCGAATAAAGAAGGCACGGTAGGTTTGCCATTGCCGGGAACGAGTTTCCGCATTGTTGACCCGAATACGTTGGAAACTTTGCCGACGGGTGCGGATGGCTTAATCCTGATCGGTGGCCCGCAAGTCATGAAAGGCTATTTGAATGCGCCGGAAAAAACCGCGCAAGCGATTGCCGAATTCGACGGGCAACGTTGGTACAAAACCGGCGACAAGGGACATGTGGACGAAGATGGCTTCCTGACGATTGTTGACCGCTATTCGCGCTTTGCCAAACTCGGCGGGGAAATGGTGAGTTTGACAGCGGTCGAACACCAAGTGCGGCAAATTTTGGGCGATGCGGAACTGGAATTGGTCGCGGTCAATTTGCCGGATGATAAAAAAGGCGAGAAGATCGTATTGCTGATGGCGGGAACCTATGACGAAGCGGCGGTAAAACGCAAGTTGTTGGATGGCGGCATGAATGCACTGGCGATTCCCTCCACGATTCGCAGTCTGGCGGAAATTCCCAAGCTCGGCAGCGGCAAGACGGACTTTGGTTCAGCACGGCAGGTGGCTTTAAGTGTTGTCTAATACCGTGAGCCGCTTATCGTTCAAATGCGCGGGAATGGAACAGGTTTTTGCGTCTTACGGCAGTGGGGCAACTATACTTGGGGCAATTTTACTATTCCTCAAAGGAGTTCCCCGATGCTAAAAGTCAGAAATGTCGATCCATTGCAAGCGATTCAATGGTTTAAGCAGGGTTGGCAGGTGTTTATGTCGAATCCCGCGAATTGGGCGCTGATGGGTTTATTGTTCGGTATCATTGTTTTGGTGTCGAGTATGTTGCCGTTCATCGGTGGGGTGGTATTGAATTTGCTGGTGCCGATTTTAACAGCAGGGATGCTACAAGCAGTCAAAAATGCCCAAGCGGGTACTCCCGTAGAAATCACCGATGTATTTGGTATGTTTAAAGATGAACCAAAGCGTAACCAGTTATTGATCGTGGGGGCGCTGATGTTAGGCGGTGGCTTGGTGGCTGCGGTATTGAGTACGCTATTCATCGGTAGCGCTATTCAAGTGGATGAGCTGACCGGGTTGCCGAGTTTCAACTTGGGGCTGAGTGCCTTGTTATTCATGTTTGTGGTGGTGATTTTCTTAGGCATGTTGTTTACGTTCGCACCAGCATTGGTGATTTTTAAGGGCATGAGTGCGATTGATGCGGTCAAAGGGAGCTTGCAAGGCACGTTGGCGAATGTTTTACCTTTCGTGGTGTTTGTCTTGTTTTATGCCGCGTTGGCGTTTGTAGCTTCGATTCCTTTCATGCTGGGCTTTTTGGTGCTGATTCCGGTAATGATGGGCGCGGTGTATGCCGCTTACAAGGATATTTTTGGATGATGGAAAAGCGTCTGGTGGCGAACACGGGCATTGCGGTGAGTCCTCTAGGGTTGGGAACGGTGAAGTTCGGGCGCAATCAGGGGGTGAAATACCCGCAAGGCTTTGAATTGCCGACGGATCGCGAGGTGCGGGAATTGCTCGCGCTGGCGTTCGATCTTGGGATTAACTTGCTGGATACCGCGCCCGCTTACGGCTTGAGTGAAGCGCGTATCGGCAAGTTATTGCCGAATGCTCGCCATGAGTGGGTGATTGAAACCAAAGTGGGGGAACGGTTTGTTGATGGCGAATCCCACTTTGATTTCAGCGCCACAGGGACGCGCCAGAGCGTGGAAAACAGCTTACGTTTGCTGAAAACCGATTACCTCGACATGGTGCTGATTCATTCGGACGGGGATGATGTGCGGATTTTGCGCGAGGAAGCGGTGCTGGATACGCTGTTAACCATGCAGCAGCAAGGCTGGATTCGCACGGTGGGGATTTCCTCCAAAACCGTGGAAGGCGCATTGCTGGCGTATGAATTCGGCTGTGATGTGGTGATGGCGGCTTACAATCCAGTGTATACCGATGAATTGCCAGTGCTGGAAGCGGCAGCGGCGCAACACAAAGCGGTGCTGGTGAAAAAAGCTTTTGCCAGCGGGCATTTGGATAAGTTGGGCGCGAAAAACGGCAATCCGGTGGAACAAGCGCTGGCGTTTATTTTTGCCCAGCAAGGTGTTACTAGCGTGGTGCTGGGGACGTTGAATCCCAAGCACTTGCGGGACAATGTGGCAATTGCTACGGCTTTGTTGGACGAATGAGGCGGTCGTGTTTTTTGCTGAGTTCTAGCCCAAACCAGTGTTCTTATAACGTTGGATTTCGAGCAACTTGGCGTATTTCAGGTAAGACCCCAGCGCATTCAATAGTGAGATGGTGAAGCCGTCAAAGCCGCAGCCAATACCGCCTTTGAGCAAATAGTTTTTCAGGAAAGCTCCCAAGCCATGCAGTGGCGGCGACCAGACGCTAACACGCCGTTGGCTGGTGGCATTGTCGAGTGCGTATTGGGTGGAATACTTATTCAGCTTGTGCAGCATGTCGTGATAGTTGGTGTAGGAATAATGCCGAATGTGCGATTTCAGTGCGGTATGCGCGGTGCTTTCGACTTTTTCATGGCATTGCGCATTGGAAAAACGCACTTTCTCACGGTTGAATAAGCGCCGCACATGATCGGGATACCATGAGGTGCAGCGTATCCATTTGTCATGAAACAGGTTTTTGCGGCGAAACGCATAGGTGTCATACGCGCTATTGGCTAAGTCTAACGCTTGAATGTCGCTGATGGCATCCGCCTCCAAACGTTCATCCGCATCCAAACTCAGTACCCATGCATGTTGGCAGTGGTCTACGCCGTAGTTTTTCTGTGGGCCGTAGCCGAGGAATGCTTGCGAATACACCTTCGCACCCAGTTCGGTGGCAATGGCTACGGTGTCATCGCTGCTGAGGGAGTCAATCACGATGACTTCATCACAGACTTGCCACAGCGATTCAAGGCAGGCGCGAATGTGTTTGGCTTCGTTGTAGGTGATGACTAAGCCGCTAATTTTGGTCATGAATGCTCTCTTGATGATGGTGGTTTAGCCAATGGCTGACAGCGGCGTTTATGGTAGCGGGATTTATCCGTGACAGGCATTCGCTATTGCCATTTTGATCGTTACAACCGGCTTTGCCACAGGGTACGCACGGCATATCAGCTTGAAAAATGGTGATATTGCCGTAGGTTTGTTGCGCTTGGCTGTGTGTTGCTGCGGTTTGCAACGCATTATTCCAAGGCGACCAAATAGGTAGCAGCGTAGGCCCGAAAATCGCGAAAATAGGCTTGTCCTGCGCGGCAGCAATGTGCATGTTCAGGGTATCCCCGCCCACATAAGCCAGTGCCTGTTCACTTAATGCGATGTACTCCTCCATGCTGGTTGCACCTATCCAGTCATGCACATTGGGTAATACCGGCAGGTTGGCTTTAATGTGTAAATCCAACGGTGTTTTTGCGCCCGTGACAATAATCGCAATGCCGAGTTGACTGAGTTTACCGAGCAATGCATGGCGCAGGGCTTCTGGATAAACCTTGTAACCATGTTGTGCTGATGGGTGAAAAATCAGGAATTGTTTGATGTTCGCGGCACGCAATTTTGCTTGCATGGTGTCGTGCGCTGTTGCGCTGTAATGCACTTTACAGGCAACTTTGCCAACAGGAATCCCTAGTAAACGCAGCGGTTCAAGGTTATTTAAGATCATGTGCCGGTGTGGACTGAGCAGATAGTAATGGTTGAGCAGGCGTTTCTTCCACCAATTTTTGCTGGCTTCAACGTCAATCGCACTCATGGCTGTGCGTCCACTAAGACGGGCATACAAGACACTGCTATCCGTAGTTGTGAGTGAAATGGCAAGATCATAGCGTTGGTACAATGTGCGCACGAGTTTCCAGTGCTGCTGCAAACGTGCCCATAACGGTAGTTTTTTCCATTGATACGAGTAGACATGAATCTGACGAATCGGGCGCAAGGCTTTGGCAATTGCCAAGGTGTCATCATTCACCAGCAAATCAATGTCGACTCCCTCATAATGGTCTCGTAAATGCTGAATCAATGGAGACGTTAATAGGACATCACCATTGACCCGGCGAATAATAATGAGGATTTGTTTAACCATGCCGCTGCCCATATTCCGTGTATAACAGCGCTCCTAGCGATAAGAAAAGCAAGCTGAGGTAATGATCCATAATGTAGCCATCGGTAAAAAAAATCACACCGTAAAAAACTGGAAACGCCAGCATAACCGGTTTAAGTGGGCTGTCGGACTGCCGATAGTGGCGTAACATGGTATAAAACAGGTAAAGCAGTACACCTAAACCCAATATTCCAAATTGTACCAATTCTTGTATATACACATTATGCGAATGTTTCAGCTCTTCGCCGCGTGTGGCTTCGGGAAAGTTTTGTTGATTCACACGGCGGTATTCCTGCCGGTAATCCCCTGTGCCTACGCCGAAAACGGGGTTTTCTTTAATAATTTCAATGGAATTTAAGAGCATAATGACCCTTAGCCCTACGCTGGAATTGGGTTCTTGTTGATAGTGTTTCACCTCGTGGATCGCCTGATTGACGCGCTCTTGTACCACGGGGCTGAACAGGTAGGCAGCGGGTGCTAAAGTCATGAGCAATAAGCCGCTCAGTAATACAGATTTCAGCAATTGCCCTTGGTAATACTGAAAAACAAATAAGGCAAGCAACACCAGAAAGACCAGTTGCCCCATACGCCCTTCAGTAAGGAACATATTAAGACCCATGATAATGAAGAGTACGATACCAATTGTTTTGAGTGTTACCGATAAATCTTTACGTAAAAATACAGCATACAGTAATAAGTAGAGAGTGAAGGCTAAAATGGGGTTATAAACAATATGGCTAACAAAGGGGGTCGTGTCATCGCTGTTTTCTAAGCGCAAGACGCTGTAATGAGGCAGTACGTCAAGGTATAGACCGTAAGAAATGCCGACGGCTATCAGCATCGCGAGTATCAACGCAGTAAAATAATGCGGAATGTGTTGTGGGCGCACAACGGTCATTAATATTGGCAGCATGAGGTACTCGACCTCTTTTTTTAGAATAAACCTAGCGCCTCCCCAGTCGCTTGTCCACAATAGCCCCACAAAGTGCAATCCCACAAAGGCGATAGCTGCCCATGCAACTGGATTGTTCTTGATTTTATTGAACTTTTTTGCGAAATCACCTTCGATTAACCACAGTATTAGTATCAGGAATAGCAGGGCGTTACCGATAGCCATGCTCATGGTAAAGGTGAAGATTAGCGCAATAAGTAACCAAGAGTTGATATTTCCAAGCTGCGATTGCCAGCGTTTAAATCCATTTAAGCTTGTATTTTTTATCATGTTAGTTGTTTCATTCCTCGCTTTATGCTGATGCTGACCGTGCCTTGTCACAGAAAAGCAGGCAAAATTAGGAAGAAAAGTTTACCATAAGCAGCCGCAAACACTACTAAACCGAACGTGGAAACAACGATTCAACACACTTTTTTATCCCCGCGTTACTGGCCCACATGGTTAGGGCTGGGGTGTTTATGGCTGGTTGTCCAGTTGCCTTGGCAGTTGCAAATGTGGCTGGGTAAAGTGTTGGGGCTATTAATGTTCCATGCGCTGCCACGACGACGTGCTATCAGTCGAACCAATTTGGAACTGGCTTTCCCCAACCATTCTGCCGCCGAACGTGAACAACTTAATCGGTCGCATTTTATTTCCTTAGGGCGTGGTCTGTTTGAATTGGGTTTGAGCTGGTGGGGCAATCTGGAACGTTTAAACCAACGCACCAGGATCGAAGGCATGGAACATTTGCAAGCCGCGTTGCAACGGGGGGGCGTGGTGTTGCTGAGTGCGCATTTTACCAGTTTGGAACTGGGGGGGCGCTTGTTGGCGCAATATTTCCCCTTGCATGTGGTATACCGCCCGCATCGTAATCCGCTGATTGAATTACGGACCACGCGCTTACGGGCGCAGCGTTACGGTAAAGCGATTCCGCGTGACAATATCCGTGACATGATCCGCAGTTTGCACCAGGGATTTGCCGTCTGGTATGCACAGGATCAAAACTTCGGGCGTAAAAATTCGGTATTTGTGCCGTTTTTTGGTGTGCCAGCCGCAACCAATACCGCAACTAGCCGTTTGGCAGCGTTAGGTAAGGCGCAAGTGGTGCCGTTTTTTACGATGCGTACTGAAACGGGCTATTTGTTACGGTTTTTACCGGCTTTGAAAGCGTTTCCGAGTGATTCGGTGCTGGCGGATACCACCTTAATTAATCAACTGATTGAACAGCAGGTGCGTGAGTTTCCGGCGCAGTATTTGTGGACACATCGGCGTTATAAAGATAAGCCGGAAGGCGGGCATCGTTATGATGATCGTTTATAACGTCATTTTTTGCCTATTGCTGCCGATTATTCTGTTTAAATTGCATACATCCGGTAGTGGGGGGCGTGGTTTTGGCAAGCGTTGGCGGGAGCATTTTGGGTTTATCCCACCTGTTCATGCCGATAAGCCACTGTGGATTCATGCCGCCAGTGTTGGGGAAGTGATCGTTGCGAAACCGTTGATTCAAGCCTTACGTGCCAAATATCCTGAGCTGACCTTGGTGTTGACGACGACGACGCGCACGGGAGCGGATGAGGCGGCTAAGCTGGGGAATGGAGTTATCCACCGTTACGCGCCGCTGGATTGCCCGTGGATGGTGCGCCTGTTTTTGCGTCGTACCCGCCCGCAAGCGTTGCTGGTGATCGAGACTGAGCGTTGGTTGAATTACATGCTGGCTTGCCAGCGTCAGCAAATAACCGTGGTGATCGTGAATGCGCGATTGTCGCCGCGTTCGTTTCAGCGTTATCAACGGTTTCCGGCGTTTTTCCGCTTGTGGGCGGAGCCGGTGCAACAGTTATTGGTGCAACATGCCGATGATGCGGCGCGTTTTCGTGCCTTGGGCGTGGCAGAGGCTAAGTTGCACATCACGGGTTCCATCAAGTTTGATATGACGTTTCCTGACAGCGTGGTGTCGCAAGGGCTGGCGTTGCGGGAGGCGTGGGGAAGCCGTCCGGTCTGGATTGCGGCAAGTACGCACCAAGGCGAAGATGAGCCAGTGTTGCAGGCGTTTAAGCAAGTCTTGGCGCAGATGCCAGCGGCGTTGCTGGTGTTAGTGCCACGCCATCCGCAGCGCTTTGATGCAGTGGCGGCGTTGTGTGCCAGCCAAGGTTTTAGCGCAGTGCGGCGCAGTGTAGCGGGGCAGGTATTGCCCACGACGCAAGTGTATCTTGGCGACACGATGGGCGAATTGCCGCTGATGCTGGCGGCGGCGGATGTGGCATTCGTGGGCGGGAGTTTGGTGCCAGTTGGTGGGCATAATTTGCTGGAACCCGCCGCTTTGGGGAAGCCGTGCCTCACGGGGCCGCATTATTTCAACTTCAGCGATATTACTCTGCAATTGGTGCAATGTGGCGGGGCTGTGGTGGTGCAGGATGCGGAAGCCTTGGCCGTGCAAGTACTCGACTTATTGCAAAACCCCGGTGTGTGCCAACGCATGGGAGCTGCCGCCCAGCAAGTCGTAGCAGCCAATCGTGGCGCGTTGCAGCGCACCCTTCAAGCCTTGGAGCAAGTGCTGCCGTAACCTTCGAGCAATAGTTGCCAGTCGCTTTCCTGCCAATGCAGCGTAGGGTTGAGGTGCAATTCTTTACGGAATGAACGCTGCAAACGCTGCATATTGGCTACTTGCCATGCCCCGCCAGCAGGACGTTGCTTACCTTTATCAAAATCGATCACCCACGCTTTCCCCGCTTTATCCAAGAGCAGGTTATGGCTGTTCAAATCCGCGTGGTCAATATTGGCGCGATGCAAGTGTTGCAGCGTTTGCCCCAGCGTGTGCCATTCGTCACGGCTGAGGGGGCGGGTGCGTAACAGACTGACGACATCGTGTGCGTCGGGGATGCGTTGCAGCAGCAAATCCGCGCGGTAAAACCAGCCGTACCGTTGGATACGGGCTGCCCACGGCGTAGGCACAGGCAAACCTTGCGCCTGCATGGTTTGCAACAAACGGAACTCATCTGCTGCTCGGCTGCGCTGCCATCCCGTAAACCAATAACGGTCATGCAGGAGTTTTCCCAGCCAGCCGCCACGATAATAATGCCGTAATACACCCTGTTGTTGCCCCAGTTGCACAAACCAGGTAATGCCGCGCCCGTGTGATTGCCCAACCACGGCATTCTGCGCTTGCCACCATGCAGGCTCGAAATGTTCCGCTTGAAAGTGTGCCGCGTAGTTCGGGTTTAATAGGTAGGTGGTATTGCGTATTGTGATAATGTCCATAGTGGCTCAACTGGCGGAAGTGGGCGCATTTTACAATTGCCGGGTGAGTTTGCATAATGCTTGCCTTGTTTTATCCCAGTGGTATTCATTTTGGCTTTATTTGCAAGTCCTCCCCGTGCGGTGTGCGTATTGCGTTTGTCAGCAATCGGTGACGTTTGCCACACCTTGGCACTGGTGCAAGCGATTCAACGCGAATGGCCCAGCACTACGCTGGTTTGGGTTATGGGCAAGGTGGAGGCCAGCTTATTCGGTGATTTGCCCAATGTCGAAGTCATCGTGTTTGACAAAAAACAGGGGTGGCAAGCGTATCTAGCGGTCTGGCGGCAATTGCGCGGGCGGCGTTTCGATGCATTATTGCAGGTGCAAGCCGCGTTACGTGCCAGTGTATTGAGCCTAGGAATTCGCGCCCGTTACCGCTTGGGCTTTGATGCGCAACGTGCCAATGATGCCCAGCCATTATTTACCAATGTGAAAGTACCTTCTCCCACAGCACCCCATGTGGTGGATGGGTTAATGGCATTTGCGAAAGTGTTAGGTATACAAGATCTCACGCCGCGTTGGCAGGTAACGATTTCCCCCGCTGATCAGCAATGGGCAAAGTCGCAATTAAACGCAAAACCCAGTGTGATTATTGTGCCTGCTTCCAGTAAAGCCTACAAAAACTGGACGGTTGCAGGGTATGCGGCATTGGCGGAACATGCCGTCAAGAGCGGCTGGCAAGTGGTAGTGTGTGGCAGTCCTGCCCTCAATGAGCAAGCCTTAGCCACGCAAGTGCTTGCTGCTTGCCCAGTGGCGGTATTGAACCAAGTGGGTAACACGACCCTCAAACAGATGTTAGCCTTGATTCAACAAGCCAAGCTGGTGATTGCCCCGGATTCTGGCCCGGTGCATTTGGCGACCTTGGTGGGAACGCCGGTCATCGGCTTGTATGCCCACCATAATCCCGCCAGAGTCGGCGCGTATTTCGGGCAAGCCGAGGCGGTGAGTATTTACCAAACCTTGGTCGAAGCCGAATACGGCAAGCCCTTATCACAGTTACCTTGGCGCACACGGGTCAAGGATAAGAATGCCATGCAACAGCTCAGTATTGCCGCCGTGCTACTGGCGTTTGATCAAGTAAAGGAACGTATCGAATGTTCACTATCAAGTCATTGAAGTCGTCACTGGGCGTGGTTTGGCCGTTTGCCTGCTTTGCATTACTGGGCATGGTATTGCTGTCGTTGAGTCGCTTGGGGTTTATGCTGTGGTACAGCGAGCAAGTGACGGCAGCGCAAGGCTGGGGCGTGATGTTGCTGCAAGGTTTGCGGGTTGATTTGGCGACGGTGGCTTGGCTGTGGGGTTTGCCTGCGGTGTTAACTGTCATCCTCGCGGGTGAGCATTGGTTGGGCAAGCTGTGGCTGGGGTTGATGCGCGTTTGGTTGACCTTTGGCTTGTGGTTGCTGGTGTTTATGGAAATGGCAACACCGGGATTTTTGCTGGAATACGGGTTGCGCCCCAATCAGATTTTTGTGGAATACCTGATTTACCCCAAAGAAGTGTTTAATACGCTGTGGCTGGGGCATAAGTTGGAATTGGCAGCGGGCTTTGTCGTGGGTGGCTTGGCGGTATGGTTGGGGTGGCGCTTGGCAGGGCGTTGCTTGCAGGATTTGCGCTTGCCGCGTTGGTATGTGCGCCCGGTGTGGGTAGTGGTCATGTTGCTTTTGACGGTGTTGGCGGGGCGTTCGACTTTAGGGCATCGGGCATTAAATCCGGCGATGGTGGCGTTTTCGACCGATGCAACCGTGAATGCGTTGGTGACGAATTCGGCGTATTCGCTGCTGTTTGCCGTGTCGCAAATGCGGGCAGAGAGCGGTTCATCAGCAGCCATGTACGGCCAAATGCCTTTGGATAAAATCATCAGCCATGTACGTGAAGCCAGTGGTCGCCCAGCGTCGGCATTTATTTCGGATGCCTTGCCAACCTTGAGTCGCAATACCGCCAGTTACAGTGGTAAGCCGAAAAACTTGGTGATTTTGTTGCAGGAAAGTTTTGGGGCGCAATACGTGGGGGCGTTGGGCGGTTTGCCGCTTTCCCCGAATATTGACCGTTTGGCGCAACAAGGGTGGTTGTTTGAAAACCTGTACGCCACCGGCACGCGCTCAGTGCGTGGCATTGAAGCGGTGGTAACGGGCTTTACCCCAACACCCGCACAGGCGGTGGTGAAGTTGAATAAAAGCCAAACGGGCTTTTTTACTTTGGCACAAGCGTTGGGCAGCAGAGGTTATAGCACTCAGTTTATTTACGGCGGGGAAAGCCACTTTGACAATATGCGCAGTTTCTTTTTAGGCAATGGTTTCCAGCACATTATTGAGCAAAAAGATTACGCTAATCCGGCATTTGTGGGTTCATGGGGCGTGTCGGATGAGGATTTATTGTTGCGGGCGGATGCGGAGTTCAAGCAGATGCACGCGGCGGGTAAGCCTTTCTTTAGCTTGGTGTTTAGTTCCAGTAATCATGACCCGTTTGAATACCCTGATGGGCGGATTGAGCCGTATGAACAGCCTAAGCAAACCCGTAATAATGCAGTCAAGTATGCCGATTATGCCTTGGGTAAGTTTTTTGAGCAGGCACAACAAGCCGATTACTGGAACGATACGGTGTTTCTGATTGTGGCAGATCATGATTCACGGGTGTTGGGGGATGATTTAGTGCCCGTGCCGCGTTTCCATATTCCGGGGGTCATTGTGGGGGGAGGTGTGCCGGTCAAGCGTGATGCGCGGCTGGTGAGCCAGATTGATTTAGCCCCTACTTTGCTGTCATTGATGGGCATTTCGGCGGATTATCCCATGCTGGGGCGCGATTTAACCCAAACGCCAGACGCTTGGGAAGGGCGAGCCATGATGCAGTACGATAAAAATTTCGCGTATATGCAGGGTAAGCAGGTGACGGTACTGCAAGCGGGTAAACCGGCAGCAGGGTTTGTCTATGATAAGCAGCAACAACGTTTGCTGCCGGGGACAACACCCACACCCCAACAAGTGGATGAAGCACTGGCGCATGTGTTGTGGGGTGATGTGGCGTATGATCAGCGTTTATTTACGTTGCCTGTGGTACACTGACATTCGATTTCTGATGAAAAATAAGAGGTTAATGATGAAATTATTTACACCAACGCTAGTGATGATGGCGGTATCGGTTGTTATGCTGAGTGCTTGCGGTGAAAAAGCGAGTGCGCCAGCAACTGAAGCGGCTAAATCTGCCGAGCAAACTGCTCAGGCGATTGCGCCGAGTTCACCGCCGCAAGCAACTGAACAAGTGGCTGCTAATGGCGGTCATCCGGGGCAGACGATTCATGATGCCAACTGCATCAGTTGCCACGATTCCGGTGTGTATACCCGTGCTGACCGCAAAATGACCGATTTGACCATGTTGGCGGGTCAGGTGCGCCGCTGTGATGCCAATTTAGGTACTAAATTGTTCGACGAAGATTTGGATAAAGTCACGGCATTCCTGAACGAAACTTACTACAAATTCCCTAAGTAAGCCGCCCATGAATTACCGCGTCACCATTTTGCAAACCCCGTTTCGATTCGACGTAACCGCAGGGGAAACGGTATTGCAAGCCGCCTTACGGCAGGAAATTCCCGTGCCGTGGGGCTGTGGTGGCGGGGTATGTGGCGTGTGCATGGGTAAAATCGTGTCGGGGGATATGTATTACCCCGACGGCGAGCCGCTGGCGCTGTTTGAAGAAGATGCAGCCGCTGGCATGGGCTTGTTTTGCGTCGGTTATCCCAGCAGCGATTTGGTGCTGGATGTGCCGGAAATGGGCACAGACTGGGAACCTTGGGAAGCCCAATAAGCATAAGCCCCCAGTGCCAAAATCGGTAACAGCAATGCAATCAGCAGCCAATGTTGACGTTTCATACCCGTAACCCCTTTGCCCAAGCGTGTAGGCGGTCGCGTCCGCGATACCATAGCCAAGTAATGCCAATGATCAAACTGCCCGATAGAATCAGCCCCACGCCGGTAGCTGCCAATCCGCCCATTGCCTGAAAATACAGAATCACAAAGCGTAACCCGATCAAAAACGTCACCACATGAAAAGTGCGTTGATGCCCGCTATTCCCCGCGTGTAAGGCATACAAAAATAGAATCGCCAGCGTTAGCAGCGGCGCTCGTAAATCATCGGCTTGCCAAAAACTCACCGCTTCCTGCGCTTCAGAGCCAAACAAGGTGTAACGGCTTTGCCCGTTGAACACCAAATCGGGGTAGTAATACAGCAATAACAAACCCAATGCGCTCAGCAATAACACGCGATTGAGCCAACGGTAGTCGCGGTGTAACAGAATGCCCAGCGCCAATAGTCCCGCCACCATGTAAGCTGGCAGAAACCACGCCAGCGGATAATCCGCCAATTCCCCGCCCGAACGCGCAATATCCGCAAACGCTAAGGCACAGATGGCACTGAGTTGAAACCAAAAAAACAGGCTACTGCGCAAGCTATACAACGCTTTCAGGTACGTGGCAGCGTAATACAGCACCGCGCTTAGCAATGGGGCGAGTAAGAATACCGCTGGTAATGCTTCCAGCCGTTGCCCGCTTGCCACATGGCTGGCAGTGACCAAACTCCAACACATGCCTTGCAGGAATAACGTTACCCAAAATAGCCGTGTCCATAAATGCCGTGCAAATAAAATCTGCAAAAACGTGCTGAATGCCCAAAACAGCAGCGCGTGATACCACTTGCCATTGATGTCGAAGATTTCTGCAATCAGCACAATACTGGCTAAATACAGCACGAGGAAACCTGCCAGCAATATCTCGAACCATACGCTGTGTTGCCGCTCCGGGTATTGCGTGTAAATACCGATGGCTAACAAACCCAGCAATGCAAAATCCACGCCGAGTTTCACGCTATCGGAAATGTTGTGCCAATTTGCCGCAATCAGCGAAAGGATGCCCAGCCCGATAATCGCCGCACCCAGCACCATGAAACTGTACAGCCAGCCATTGGTGACAGGGCGTTGTTTGGCTTCAAAGCTGAGGATATTGGCGTGTTGTGAGGGGGTGATTAGCCCGGCTTGCAGCCATTGGTTGAGTTTTGTGATAGGAGTCACACTTTAATCTATAAGTTTAATTAATAATTGAGGTTTGTCATTGATTGTTAGTGTACTGCCAAATTGGGGGGCGTATGAAGTCTATTCTTGCATGGGGTGTTTTACTATTGTTGGGGTGGGTGGTTCATCCCGTTTGGGCGGCAACGCCTACGAATCTTCCGCCAACCATCAGTGGTACACCAACACTCAGTGTGGTGAGTAATAGCACTTACAGTTTCATCCCTACAGCTAGTGATCCTGAAAAGGCAACATTAAGATTCAGCATCGCTAAAAAGCCGAAATGGGCAACGTTTGATGCTGCGACGGGGGCATTGACGGGTACACCCACTGGTGTGCAAGCAGCGACTTATAGCGGTATTGTGATTACGGTGTCCGATGGCAAACTCAAAAAAAGCTTGCCAGCGTTTAGTATTCAAGTGAATAACCCAGCGCCAACCATCAGTGGTACACCTGCCAACAGCGTACAGGCTAATTCAGCCTACAGTTTCATACCGAGTGCCAGTGATACGAATGGTGACAAGCTTACCTTCAGTATTGCTAAGAAACCTGCGTGGGCAACTTTTAGCACAACGACAGGTGCATTGACAGGTACACCGCCCAGTGCCAGAACGGGTCTTTACAGTGGCATTATTATCACGATTTCGGATGGCAAAACGAAGGTGAGCCTGCCTGTGTTTAGTATTCAAGTGAATAACCCAGCGCCAACCATCAGTGGTACACCTGCTACCAGCGTACAGGCTAATTCAGCCTACAGTTTCACACCGAGTGCCAGTGATACGAATGGCGATAAGCTTACCTTCAGTATTGCTAAAAAGCCTGCGTGGGCAACCTTTAGCGCAACGACAGGTGCATTGACAGGTACACCGCTTGCCAAACATGTTGGTGTCACCAAGGGAATTAGCATCGCGGTAACTGATGGCAAGAATAAAGTCAGTTTGCCTGCTTTTGATCTGCAAGTGTCTGCGGTTGCTCTTAATAAAGCGCCGGTGATTAGTGGTACACCGGCGACGAGTGTAAATACGGATGAAAGCTACAGCTTCACGCCGACGG
Source organism: Thiothrix winogradskyi (assembly GCF_021650935.1). Lineage (NCBI taxonomy): Bacteria > Pseudomonadati > Pseudomonadota > Gammaproteobacteria > Thiotrichales > Thiotrichaceae > Thiothrix > Thiothrix winogradskyi. The sequence goes on from NZ_CP091244.1 coordinate 2,089,750, forward strand.
CCAGCGATGCCGACAGCGATACATTGACTTTCAGCATTGCCAACAAACCCACGTGGGCAGCGTTTGATACCGCAACGGGTAAACTGAGTGGTACACCCACCGATGCAGGCACAACCAGTGGCATTGTGATTAGCGTGACCGACGGTAAATCAGCAGCAGTGAGCTTGCCAGCTTTCGCTCTGCAAGTGGTTCAACAGAATCGCGTTCCAACCATTAGTGGTGTCCCTGCTACATCGGTTAATGTAGGTGCAGTTTATAGCTTCACACCGACGACCAGCGATGCCGACAGCGATACATTGACTTTCAGCATTACCAACAAACCCACATGGGCAGCGTTTGATACCGCAACGGGTAAACTGAATGGTACACCCACCGATACAGGCACAACCAGTGGCATTGTGATTAGCGTGACCGACGGTAAATCAGCAGCAGTGAGCTTGCCAGCTTTCGTTCTGCAAGTGGTTCAACAGAATCGCGTTCCAACCATTAGTGGTGTCCCTGCTACATCGGTTAATGTAGGTGCAGTTTATAGCTTCACACCGACGGCCAGCGATGCCGACAGCGATACATTGACTTTCAGCATTACCAATAAACCCACATGGGCAACGTTTGATACAGCAACGGGGCAGTTGAGTGGTACGCCGGTGTTGGCAGATGTGGGGACGACCACTGGCATTATCATCAGCGTTTCCGATGGCAAGCAAACAGCCAGTTTGCCCGCCTTTGCGCTGCGCGTGATGGAGTCGATCAATCTTGCCCGCCAGTTTGGAGTGGCAACACAGGGGGCTGATTACGACAGCAGTTCTGCCGCTTCTTTGGCAATAGATGGCAATGCGAGCACTTTCAACCACACGACTTGTACTGCCGACAAGAACTGGTGGCAGGTTAAATTACCGAATCCAACCCTGATTTCCAAACTGGTTGTCACTAGCCGTAGCTCATGGGCATCGCGGATCAATGGTGCAGGTGTTTATGTGAGCAATACTCCCTACAATGGCACGTTGAATGAAAGCGATAAAGTAGCCACGCTGAGTGGTATTGCTACCGCACAAACAACAACATTCAGTACCTCAAAGTCAGGGGCGTATGTCATTGTCAAAGCAGCGGCGGACAATTGTTTGCACATGAGTGAGGTAGAGGTGTATGGAAACGCACCAGCAGCACCACATTTGGATCAATCAGCTTATACTTTCCAGTTGAGTAATAGTACTGCGATTGGCAAAACGGTAGGGTAATCGCATTAAAATGGTCTTGACAAAAGTCCCTTAAGCTTGTTTCCTTTCATGCTTTTGGTTGCCTGATGAAACTCCGCCCGACAGCCTCGATACTCGAACACTTTGCTTCAATCCCTGACCCACGCTTAGATCGCCGTAAGCGACACAAACTGAGCGACATTTTCTTTATCACGCTGTGCGCGGTGATTTGCGGCGCGGATGACTGGGCATCCATCGAACAGTTTGGCAGAGCCAAAGAAAAGTGGTTCACCAGCGTACTGGATTTGAAGCATGGTATCCCGTCACACGATACCTTTGGGCGCGTTTTTGGGTTGATCGACACCCAGCAGTTCAGTGAGTGTTTTAGTCGCTGGGTGGCAGACTTGGGCGACCTTAGTGACGGTGAAATCATTGCCATTGATGGTAAATGCCTGCGCCGTAGCCTTGATAGCGCATCAGATAAGTCGGCCATTTACATGGTCAGTGCTTGGGCAACTCAAAACCAGTTGGTGCTAGGTCAGCAGCGGGTGGATGACAAGTCCAATGAAATCACTGCCATCCCTAAACTATTGATGCAACTGGATATTGCAGGAGCAGTGGTGACGCTGGATGCGATGGGATGCCAAACCGCCATTGCCCTACAAATCGTAGACAAAGGTGCAGATTACCTGCTCAGCTTAAAGGGTAATCAAGGCACACTTCACCAAGACGTAAAGCTGTTCTTTGAATCGGCTAACACCTGCCCACCCGTGGGACATGTCAGCTATGACGGTGGACATGGACGGATTGAGACCCGTAGTGTACGCGCCACATCAGCTATCGACTGGTTAAAGAAAGACCATGTTCATTGGCCTAAGCTCACTAGCATCATTGCTGTGACGGCTACCCGCGAATGCAAGGACAAAACCACGGAAGAAACCCGTTACTTCATCACCAGTATGGAAGCCTCAAACCCTGAACGTTTAGGGCAAATCGTGCGTGCGCATTGGGGCATCGAGAACAATTTGCATTGGGTATTGGACTACGCTTTCCGCGAAGATGACCAACGAATGCGTTCCGGTAACAGCGATGCGAATATGGCGGTTGTTCGGCATATTGCCCTCAATTTGGTCAAAACCGAAAAAACCGTCAAGCTCGGCGTGAAAAACAAACGTCTTAACGCAGGCTGGGATGAGGATTACCTACTAAAAATCGTTACAGGCAGACCAGGGGCTACCAAGCCTAAAACTTAGGGCTTTGTAAAACAAGATATATTTAATGCGATTGCCCTAGCAAAACGGTGGGCACGGTCAAAGCGGTTGATTACCAGTTGGACAGTGTTAGTTATGCATTGGAGGGGAGTTCGATTCCCTTTGCGATTGATGCACAAGGTAAAATCACGGTGAAAACGGCATTGCAAGCGGGTGTCACCTATACCTTTGATGTGGTGGTCAGTGATGGTGCGAATGTTAGCCGTGCGCCCATTACTGTTAATGTGACCGCCAGTTCGTCGGTGGAAGATGCCTTGCGTACTGGTAATGCCAGCGTTGCTACCAGCGAAGAATTGCTGGATGCGACCATTGCGGCATTAGCCAGTCAAAAAGCTACCCCGTCATTACTGACTGCGCTGTATGGCTCAAATTCTATTGCTTATACCCCCGGTAATCGCACTCAGTTGATTAATTTCAAACCTTGGGTCGACAGTGTTTTCCCTATTGTGGTGGGAAATAAAGGCAATACCTTGGCAGTGGCAGGCACAACACCCACGGCTCGCTATGCCGCATTTGGTATATCACCGATGGAGTTGTTCCAAGCAAATAAGAGCTTAACGTTTGAAACGCCTTTTAGCCGTTTGTTGGCTTGGTTATTGGCAGGTGAGCCTGTTAATACCAATGCCTTGAGTGGTAATCGTAAAATCGCCCTGTCATTTGTGAGCAGTGAACACACGGAAATCAAGGCATGGATTGCTAAAAAGTACCCCAGTTGGACAGTGACCGACTGTAATACGGTAGCAACCTTAGCAACGTGTTATGGCAGTGCGGATTTGGTGGTAACAGGGTGGCAGGGTAATAATGCTGATGCACAAACCATCCGGCAGGCATTGGCGACGGTGATGACCGCTGGCAAACCTGTGTTGTACCTGCACACTTGGTATGAAGATTATAACGATGTTGCCCACGCGATTGCCGATTTGCTCAAATTCTCACTGCCGTATGGTGGGAATTATTGGGCAAATGATGCGGCTAACTGGACAAATGTCACGGCTATGCAGGCGGCTACTTGGGAAAAACAAGGCTTGGCAGGCGTTGAAACGCTGCTAAAGCACTTCAAAGCCAATGATTACAGCATCGCGACACGGAATACAGCGTTCTATCCGGGGGCAAATAAGGTGCGTGCGATAATGACGTTGTTGGATGAGAGTAAGGTAAACCTATTCCAGAGCAACGAGTCTCGCCTCTATCGCTTATTGGCATTGTTGGGTGACAGTTATCGGCAGGAAGTCGTTTTTCCGATGGATATGGACGCGACAAATGCCACTGTATTCTTGAAATCCTTGTTTGCGGATCATGCAGTGTATAACTACCGCATTCTGAATCCGGTGCAAGCCGATATGGGGAATTTCAGCCGTAGCGATTTCAGCCATATTACTCCTGTTACCAAAACAGTCACGATGACCAGTCGCCAGAATTTCCGGGCTGCTGGGGTGTATGCTTTGCCAGGGAAAACTGTCCGTATTACCCGCAATGACAATAGTAGTACTACCACGAAGGTATTCATCAACAGTTTACGTTCAGGCTCAACGCATGAGTACGAAGCATGGGGTTACAAACGCCCCAAGTTTTTGGAATCTGCGCATGTACCTATTAAGCCCGGTGAAACCATTACGCTAACTTCGCCGTATGGTGGACCTGTCCAAATTGATTTTGGCATGAATGATCAAACAGTGAGTTTTACCTTTGAACAAGTGGGTGAGCACCCGTTCTGGGATGATACCAGCGATAATGCTGATTTTACTGCCAAACTAGTGAAGGGTGACTACGATTGGGCAGAGTTTGTGACTCCGGCATTTGAAATCCATTCCACACTGGAAAAAATGCGCGAATCCGTCAGTAATACCCGTTGGGGTGGGACATTAGAAGGGTTTGCGGCGGCTACCATGCGCTATATCCATAATTTCCCGCACGTATTGGCTGGCTTCAAAGGACCTAATATTGATGTTGTGCCTGAGATTCATGATTTTGCTACCGCAAATGGTTTTACCATTGAAAACTTGGATTTGGTCAAACACATGAATGCGGATCAGGCAACTTGCGGTGCTGGTTGTTCTGGCAACCCGTATGATGCGTATTGGGCGTTCGACCCTATCGGTCATGGCGATATTCATGAAATGGGACATGGGTTGGAAAAAGGTCGCTTCCGTTTAGAGGGGTGGAATTATCATGCGTCGACCAACCCTTACTCGTATTACAGCAAAACGCAGTACTACAAAACCACGGCGGGTGATCCTGATTGTCAGTCATTGCCCTTTAAAGATGCTTTTGTTGCGTTGCAAGCCAGCATTGGGCAAGCCAATCCTGCGGCTTATCTGAAAACCAATTACTGGGATGCAGTGAGTGATAACTGGTCGCGTGGTGCTAGTATGACGATTCAGATGATGATGACAGCCGAGCATCAAGGTGCATTGCAGGACGGTTGGCATTTGTTGGCACGCTTGCACATTCTCGAACGTGAATTCAATCGGGCAAGGATTAATACAACGGCATGGGATGCGAAGAAAACCAGTTTGGGTTTCTCCGGCTATTCCAAGGCTGAAGCAGATGCTATCAGCAGTAACGATTGGATGGTGATTGCGGTCTCGAAAGTGACAGGGATGGATTACCGTGACTATTTCAGTATGTGGGGTCAGGCTTTCAGTACCAAAGCCAATGACCAAGTAATGACGTTTAACCATGCTGCTGCGGAACGCCGTTTCTTTATCACCAGTCCAAGCGGTTATTGTAAGGGCGAAGGGTTTGATGGAAACAACTTGCCCGTCACTGGCAATCAGGTCTGGCCGCTGGCAGGTGCTCAGCCTCGCTTGATGGGGGATAGCTTCCGCTAAGCTGTTACGGAAAAAGAAGCCGTGCCGTTAATCGGTTACGGCTTCTGCTGATGCCAAACGTTGTTATTATGTTGAGCATATCAACATAATAACAACGACTTGCACCATGAAACGATTTTGGTTGACGTTTACTTTATCCTTCGTGTTCTTCATCCAACCCGCCTTCGCCGACGTTGCCCTGCAAGCCAAAGCCTTACTCCAAGGCGCATACGACCCCACCAGCGGCTTAATGCGCGACGATTTACGCAGCAAAGGCTATTTGCCAACGGCTCAACCCTATAACTTTCCACCGTTCAATTACACCGGCAGCGAAACTGCCAGTCCGACGGTGTTAGCAGTGACCGGCGCTAAAGCGGTGGTCGATTGGGTCTTGCTGGATGTGCGCGATAATACCAGCCGCAATTTGCTGGGGCGTAAAGCGGTGTTGGTGCAACGCAATGGTGTGCTGCTTGACCCGCAAACGGGCAGTAATACCCTGAGTTTTACCGGCATAGACGCGGGTACTTACAGCGTTAGCCTTCACCATCGTAACCATTTGGCTACGCTGATGGATGCAGTGGTACTGAGTGCGGCAACGCCGTTGCTGGATTTCACTACCAAGGGGCAGTTGCCTACAGGCGATGTCGATGCCAATGCCAAACTCATCAGCAGTGGTCCCAGTAATGATGTCACGATTTTGCTGGGTTATATCCTGACCGAGCCACAAAATACGCAGCAATCCGCCAATTACCGTCTGAATGGTTATTTCAATACTGACCTGAATATGGATGGGGTAACGGTTTACGCCGGGCCGAACAATGACTTGAATCTGTTGCAATCCAATGTGTTATTGCACCCCAGTAATGCTTCGTTCAGCATGAATTTTATTGTGGATGGGGTGAAGCTCAACCATGCACTCATCCCCTCTGCGCCGTATCTGGAACAAACGCAATACAGCTTCTTGTCACAGCGCTATACGCCGGATGCGACGGTGATCGGGCAGGTAACAGCGGTCGATTACCAACAAGATACCTTGCACTACGCCGTCGAGGGTGAGGTGCCGTTTGTGGTCGATAATCAGGGTGTGATCCGCTCGCAAGGGGAATTGCAGGCGGGGCAGACCTACCACTTCCAGATTGCGGTGAGTGATGGTGCGCAAACCAGCCGTGCTTCGATTGTGGTCAAGGTAACGGATGTCGATGCGGTGGAACAGGCACTGCGTACCGGGGCAGTTACCGCCGTGACGGATACCGAATTGCTGGATGCAGCGCTGGCGACCATTACGGATAACCGGAATATGTTGCTGGATGCCAAAGTCAAACTCTTCAATCTGAATGCGGATGGCACGGCTAAGGCTGATGGTTCGAGCTTGACGGCGTTGGATTGGAACCCGACCCACGATGCCTCGACCTTGCTATCAACCTACGGCTTGAATACGGGTGTCTTGCATACCAATGCGGTGTATACCGATGGTTACACGGTTTACGACAAGGAAATCGGCATTATCGGTGCTAATACGGCACGTTACATGGTGTTTGGTGGCAATCCGTTGCGCACGGGCAATGTTACCAATGCGCAAATGCAGCAATTCATGAAAAACAGTGTGGAGTGGCTGCTCCAGCGTGCAGAGTTGGAAACCAAAGCCTTTAATGTCGTGATGGCGCATTTGGACGAGAGCTATTATTTCAAGGATGAATCCAGCGTGCGGACTTGGTTGGATACGCATTACGCGGGCAAAGTCAGCTACAACGCCGCTAACAGTTGTGACGATGCCAAGCTTGCAGGCTGTGTGGCAGCCAGACCCGACTTGCTGATTGTGTCGCAAGTGGCAAACCCCGGCAGTGATGTTGCCGCAATTGCGGCGAATGTGCAGGCGGCGCTGCAACAGGGTATCCCGGTGCTGTATGTTCACCACGATGGCAATTTGACAGCATTAGGTGAAAAGTTGCTACCGCTGTTCAATGTCACGTATCAGTGGGATAACTACTGGAAAAAGCTCGGTTTGAAAGCGTTTGATGTCACCGCTACGCTGGGTGGTTTGCCCGACAATATCCGCAGTATTCAAACCATGCTGACGCATTTCAAAGCGCAGGATTACGCCTTCGATTGGAGCGTGTGTGCGGATGGTAACTGCGATGCGGTTGTCGGTTGGCAGGAACAGTTCCAGCAGGGCGCAGAAGCGGCACGTAGCATGATGCACGATTTCGATGTGCGCAAGGTGAACCTGTTTACCCAGCAAGATTTCCGTCTGCAAAAATTGTTGGCATTGCTGGGTGACGCTTACCGTCAGGCAGTGCGTTTCCCGATGGATAAAAACACCACCAATACCACCGTGTTCCTGAAATCACTGTTTGCGGATCATGCCGTGTATCACTACCGCACGCTTAACCCCGCGCAGCCGGATATGGGCAATTTCAGCCGCAGTGATTTCAGGCATATTACCCCCGTGACCAAAACGGTGAAGCTGACCAGTCGCCAGCATTTCCGGGCGGCGGGGGTGTACGCGCTGCCGGGGCAAACGCTGAAAGTGACGCGCAAGGATAACAGTGCCACGACCACGGCGCTTTTCGTGAACTCTTTGCGGGTGGGGTCGACACACGAGTTTGAAACCAACGGCTATAAGCGCCCTAAACGGTTGCAATCGGCGGCCTTCCCGCTTCAGCCCGGTGAAACCATTGCGTTTACCTCGCCGTATGGCGGGGCCGTGCAGATTGTGTTCAGTGCGAATGATCAGCCGGTCGAATTCACCTTTGAAAATGTCGGCGAACACCCGTTTTGGGATGGCAGTGAAGACAATGCCAGCTTTAGCGCGAAACTCGCCAAAGGGGATTACGATTGGGCGGAATTCGTGACGCCCGCGTTTGAAATCCATTCGACTCTCGACAAGATGCGTCAATCCGTTAGCAATACCCGTTGGGGTGGCACGTTGGAAGGCTTTGCTGCCGCAACCATGCGTTACACCCACAATTTCCCGCACGTCTTGGCAGGTTTCAAAGGCCCTGGCATTGATGTTGTGCCGGAAATTCACGATTTCGCCGCCGCCAAGGGTTTCAGCATCGACAATCTGGATCTGGTTAAACACATGAATGCGGATCAGGCAACCTGCGGTTATGGCTGTTCGGGCAACCCTTACGATGCGTATTGGGCGTTTGACCCGATCGGGCATGGTGACATTCACGAGTTGGGGCATGGGTTGGAAAAAAGCCGTTTCCGTTTTAGTGGCTGGAATTACCATGCGTCCACCAACCCGTATGCGTATTACAGCAAAACGCAGTATTTTAAAACCACGGGCGGCGAGCCGGACTGCCAGTCCTTGCCGTTTAAAGAGGCGTTTGAAGCACTGCAAGCCAGCGTGGGGCAGGCTGATTCGGCAGCTTACCTCAAGGCAAACTATTGGGATGCGGTGGCGGATAACTGGTCACGCGGCGTGAGCATGACCATCCAAATGATGATGCTTGCCGAGGATCAGGGTAAGTTGCTGGATGGCTGGCATTTGTTGGCACGCTTACACATTCTGGAGCGTGAATTCAACCGTGCCATTGCCAATGATGCGGCGTGGGAGAGCAAAAAAGTGAGCCTGGGTTTTGCGAGCTTCACCCGCACGGAGGCGGCAGCCTTATCCAGCAATGATTGGATGGTGATTGCCTTGGCGCAAGTGACGGGGTTGGATTACCGCGATTACCTGACGATGTGGGGGATCACGTTTAGTGCCAAAGCCGCCGCGCAAGTCGCCGGTTTCAGCTATGCCGCTGCGCCGCGTAAGTACTTTATCAGCAGCCCGCAAGGGTATTGCAAGGGCGAAGGTTTCGATGGAAACAATCTGCCCGTTAACGGCAGCCAAGTATGGCCGTTGGCAGCACAAAGAGTGCGCTTGATGGGAGATAGCTTCCGATAGCGAGAACAAGGCACAATAAGCCATGATTGAACTACGGCAAACTTCAATGGATGGCGAGCTTCACCTTCATTTGCAAGGTGAATGGACGTTTGAGCAAGTTGCGGCGATTAAAGCGGCATTGCAGCAAGTTCAGCCGATTGTGGGTACACCTTTGGTGGTGGATACGCAAGCGGCGGCACGGTTGGATGTGACAGCGGCGTGGTTTGTGTATCAGCAGGAACAATCTTGGATACGGCAGGGCTACGAAGTCCGCCTTGAGCATTTTCCTGCCGAATATCTGGGGTATTTCACCGCCACAGAAGCCTCCAGCTCTTCTCCCTCCCTTGATAAGGGGAGGCTAGGAGGGGTTTCTTTCTCCCACACCCTCACCACTCTGCACTCATTCATCACTTTCTTCGGACACAGCCTGTCCGCCTTATTCACCAGCCTGTTTTCCCCATACCTTTTCCGTTTCCGTTCCGTATTCCATCACGTATTTACCACCGGCATTAGTGCGATTCCCATTGTGGCTTTGATTGCGTGTCTGATTAGTATTGTTATTACCTATCAGGGCGGCGGGCAGTTGCGTGATTTGGGGGCGGAAATCTACACGGTGGATATGGTGACGATTTCGGTATTGCGCGAACTGGGGGTGTTGCTGACGGCGATCATGGTGGCGGGGCGTTCCGGCAGTGCGTTTGCCGCCGAGATTGGTCTGATGAAAACCAATCAGGAAGTGGATGCTTTGCAGGTAATGGGCAAAGATCCGTTCCTGATTCTGGTGGTTCCCCGCTTGGTAGCCTTGGTGATTGCCTTGCCTTTGTTGACCGTGCTGGCGGATATAGTAGCACTGGGGGCTGCGGCACTGATTTGCTCTGCCATTCTGGATATTTCATTTGTGCAATTCTTTACGCATGTACAAACGAATATTGAGTTCCGCACGTTTGCGGCAGGTTTGATCAAAGCGCCGTTTTTCGCTGTGGTGATTGCGTTGATTGGTTGTTGGCAGGGAATGCGGGTTTCCGGCTCTTCTGCCAGTTTGGGGGAACACACCACTCAAGCCGTGGTGGATTCGATTTTTCTGGTGCTGTTGCTGGATGCGTTGTTTTCCATTCTGTTCTACCGGCTGGGGTTTTAATGATGGAAACGCTGATTTCGATTCGTCAACTCGTTACCCAATTCGGCACACAGCGGGTGCATGATGGGCTGAATCTCGACATTTACCGGGGTGAGGTATTGGGTATTGTGGGTGGGTCGGGGTCGGGCAAATCGGTGCTATTGCGTACCATTTTGGGCTTGGATCACGCCTACAGCGGCGAAATCCATTTCAGCGGGCAAGCCTTGACGCACATGCCCGCCGACGATTTTGCCCGTCTGAAACGCGATTGGGGCGTGATGTTCCAGCGTGGGGCTTTGTTTTCTTCGCTGTCTGTGGGGGACAATATCCAGTTTCCATTGCGGGAGTTTTCTGCTTTGAGCGCGGAAGAATGCCGTGAGTTGATGTATGTACGCTTGGAAATGGTGGGCTTGGAACGGGCGGTGGCGGATAAGTTTCCCGCGCAACTGTCCGGCGGCATGGTCAAACGGGTGGCTTTGGCGCGAGCTTTGGTGCTTGACCCGATCGTATTGTTTCTGGATGAGCCAACATCGGGGCTTGACCCCGTATCTGCTGAAGAGTTTGATCAGCTTATCGGTACTTTGCACCGCAATCTCAAGCTGACGGTTGTCATGGTCACGCATGACCTTGATAGTTTATTCTCAACGTGTGACCGCATTGCAATGTTGGTTGACAAGCAGGTGGTGGTGGGGACATTGCGTCAGTTGTTGGCAAACCCTCACCCGCAAATACAGCAATATTTCAGTGGCGGACGTGCGCGTGTGCTGTTGAGGGGAAATTGATTGGAACGGGATACCCACTATTTTCTGGTTGGTTTGTTTGTCATCGTGACTGCCGTGGCGGGGGTTTTGTTTGCCGGATTGTTTTACGACAAACCTTATGTGGATACCGTGCACTATGACATCCATTTCGATACGCCTGTCGAAGGGCTGGAAAAAGGCAGTGACGTCCGTTACATGGGAATCAAGATGGGGGAGGTGACTCAGGTGTTTTTGTTGCCGGATAACCCGGCGCGAGTCGCTGTCAGGGTAATGCTGGAAACAGGGACGCCCGTGAATGCAGCGACGGTGGCTACTTTGCGCCAACAGGGTTTGACGGGTGTGCCGTTTGTGAATTTGGCTCAAGATACTGCGGTGAAACCAGAGCCGCTGGGCGTTAGTGCAGGCAATGCGTTTCCGGTGATTCCCACCAAGCTGACGGATATGGATGCGGTGATACAACAATTGCCAAAGCTGGAGCAAAACTTGAGCACATTGGTGGCAGCAGCCAATGAGGTGTTCAATACGCAGAACCGTGAACACTTGGCAGGTTTGCTGGAAAATCTGCACGAAGCCTCTGCCGGATTGCCGGAATTAATCGCCAACCTCAACCAAACTAGCCGTGAACTCAAGGTATTGGTGGGACATCTCGATGGTGCGGTTCAGCGTTTCGAGCAGGGGTTGGCAGGTAATCTGAAAGCCTTGCAATCCACCTTGGCCTCTATCAAACAGACGTCGCAGCGGGTGGATAAGTTAGTGCAAGACATCGACCGCGTGGTGGTGAACAATGAAGGACGGGTCAATGAATTGCTGGGGGAAGGGGGTGAAAACCTGAAGTCTGTGTTGGATGAATCACGCAAAGCGGCCGTGTCGTTGCGCCAGTTGAGTGAGCGTTTGGAGCGGAATCCTTCCCAGATTATTTACCAGCCTGTGCCGCAGGGAACGGAGTTGCCGCGATGAATTATTGGGTGTTTGCCTTGTTATTGGCGTTGTTGTCGGCTTGTTCTGTGCCGTTCAAAAGTGATTTGCCGGTCGAGCAGACTTACCGTTTAGCACCGTCGGTGGCTAGCGCATCACAACGACTGAACGCAAATGTGTATGTGCCGAAAGTGACCGTCAGCCCTGCGCTAGACAGTGACCGGATTGTGTTGATCAAACCGCTTTTGCAGCAGGATTTTATTGCGCATAGCCGCTGGCCTGATGATTTATCGAACTATTTGCACGCGGTGATGCTGGATGCGTTGGCGCGGAGCGGCAGTTTTCAGTCGGTTTCCGCGCAGATGCTGGGTAAGGATGATAATTACAAATTGCTGTTGCGGGTTGCCAGCTTTCAGGCGGAATACCCACCCGCTGGCAAAGGCAGTGCAGCCGTGGAAATCGTGATGGATGCTTCACTCGTGCGGGTAAGGGATCAGCATTTGCTAGGGCAGCACCGTTATGCTGTGCGTAAGGAGCAGATTCCCGTCAGCACCAGCAAGATTGTGGCAGCCTTGAATCAGGCGTTGAGTGAAGTCATCGGCGCATTATTGGCGGATTTACAGCGGGACTTGTAAGGCTTCCTGCATCGCTTGCGGGCTGACGGGGTATTTCAGTACCGCGTGAATCGGGAATAACTCCAGCAACTTATCGACGTATTGCGCTTCATTGGGTGGCACGAACACGATCACTTTGGTGTGCGGGGAAAAACGTTGCAATGCCCGCAAGGTCACATCCAGATTGCACACATTTGCTCCGGCGTAATTGTTGCCAAAGCCGTAGATGAATTCGCCGACTAGAAAATCCGGTGCTTGTTGCTGCACCGCTTTGTGCAATTTGCGAGCGGCGGTGAAGCGTTGTTCCGCAATACCAAGTTGCTGATACAACGTACTGAAGTTGGGGTGTATCGCTGATTCGATCAAAGAAAAAAGTGTTTGCATAATTCCGCCATAATAACCCTGTCACTGCCAATTATCGCACGATAGGGCATAATGTCTGTATTCTTGCAACACACTGAAAACAACATGGCAAACAATCACCTTATTCCACGCCACCGCACCGTTCCTGTGAAGGTTGGCAATGTCACCGTTGGTGGCGATTACCCGGTCGTGGTGCAATCCATGACCAACACCGACACGGCGGATGCGGTACGCACCGCAGCACAATGTGCGGAACTGTTTCACGCAGGCTCAGAGTTGGTACGTATCACCGTCAATTCTTTGGAAGCCGCGCAAGCTGTCCCCGAAGTGCGTGAACGCCTCGATAAAATGGGCTGTAATGTACCGCTGATCGGCGATTTCCATTTCAACGGACACAAGCTACTGACCGCTGTGCCCGAATGTGCGCAAGCCCTCGCCAAATACCGCATCAACCCCGGCAATGTCGGGCGCGGCAAAAAGCGCGATGAGCAATTCGCGCAAATGATCGAATTTGCCTGCCGCTATGACAAGCCGGTGCGCATCGGCGTGAATTGGGGGTCGCTCGATCAGGAGTTGCTGGCAAGAAAGCTCGACGAAAACAACCAACGTGCGCAACCGCTGGAACTCTACGACGTAATGCACGCCGCGCTGATCGAATCCGCGCTGACCAGTGCCGCCAAAGCCGAAGAATACGGTCTGCCGCACGATCACATTATTTTGTCGTGCAAACTCAGTGAAGTGCAGGGTTTGGTGCGGGCTTACCGCGATTTGGCGAGCCGTTGCGATTACCCCTTGCACCTCGGTTTGACCGAAGCGGGCATGGGCAGCAAGGGCATTGTGTATTCCACAGCGGCACTCGCGGTGTTATTGCAAGAAGGCATTGGCGACACCATTCGCATTTCCCTCACCCCTGAACCGCACGCCAAGCGTGAAAAAGAAGTAATCGTCGGGCAAGAAATCTTGCAAGCACTCGGTTTGCGCTCGTTCACTCCGCAAGTGGTGGCTTGCCCCGGTTGTGGGCGCACCTCCAGCGACTATTTCCAACACCTCGCCGAAGACATTCAAAACTGGCTGCGCGAACAAATGCCGGTGTGGAAAGACAAATACGCAGGCGTGGAAAGCATGTCGGTCGCGGTCATGGGTTGTGTGGTTAATGGCCCCGGCGAAAGCAAACACGCTAACATTGGTATCAGTTTACCGGGCAGCGGCGAAGTGCCGGTTGCGCCGGTTTACGAAGACGGACACAAAACCGTTACGCTGAAAGGCGATAATATTGCACAAGAGTTTCAGGCATTGGTCGAGGCTTACGTGCAACGAACGTTTAAATAAGCCCTCACCCCAACCCCTCTCCCAAAGGTAGAGGGGCTAAGAAATACAACGTCTTACTCCCCCTCTACCTCTGGGAGAGGGGGTTGGGGGGTGAGGGTTCTTCAACCCAAAGGAGTACAACATGAAAAAACTATCACTGCTGGCAATCGCTGGCTTATCCCTGCTGGCAAGCAACGTCATGGCAGCCGTCAAGAGCGAAGCCGTATCTTATGAACTCGATGGCACAAAATTCGTCGGGCAAATGTATTACGACGATGCCGTAACGGAAAAACGCCCCGGCGTATTAGTCGTCCACGAATGGTGGGGTTTAAATGACCACGCGAAAAACCGTGCTGAAGAACTGGCGAAAATGGGCTACGTCGCATTCGCGGCGGATATGTACGGCGAAGGCAAATCCACCGACAAACCAGAGCAAGCCAAGGAATGGATGACAGAAATAGCCTCCGACGTTGAGGCATGGCGAGCAACAGCGAATGCAGGTCTGGAACAGCTCAAGAAAAGCGATAAAGTAGACGCGGAAAAACTCGCGGCGATTGGTTACTGCTTCGGCGGCGGTACGATGATGCAAATGGCTTACGGCGGCACAGACATTGACGGCGTGGTGAGCTTTCACGGTTCCTTGCCGTCAGCACCGGATGGCACCGAAATCAAAACCAAAATCCTCGCGTTCCACGGCAATGCTGACGGCATGGTTCCACCAGCCACGGTGAACAAGTTTACCGAGCAGATGGAAAAAACCGGCGCGGATTGGCAGTTTGTCGCCTACGGTGGCGATGTGCGCCACGGTTTCACCAACCCGAATGCAGGCAAATACGGCATTGACAACCTGAAGTACGATGAAAAAGCCGATCAGCGTTCATGGGCAGCGATGAAAGCGTTTTTTGACGAAATTTTCAAATAAGCCTCAAAGCGAACGTGCCACGCGGAAGCCACGGAAGATCTGGCGACCGCTGGCATAATCCTTGACCCGATAGGCGGCGCGTAAATAGCGCGGTCTGTCGTTCCACGAACCGCCACGTAGCACCCGCTCGTGGTGGTTGCCGCTATCTTCCCACGCTTGCCCATTCGCGGGCGCACCGTGATAGGAATCGTGCCAGCAGTCTTGCACCCACTCCCACACATTTCCACACAAGTCGTGTAAACCGAAGGCATTGGCGGGGTAACTGCCTACCGGCGTGGTCATGCCGTGCTGCATTTGGTGGTTGGCGTGGGCGCTGGTGATTTGCATTCCCCACGGGTAGGCGGTGTTGCTGCCGCTGCGGGTGGCGTATTCCCATTCGGCTTCGGATGGCAGGCGATACGTCACGCCATTCATGCTGCTGAGCCAGTGACAATAGGCTTGCGCGTCGTCCCAACTCACGTTGATCACCGGACGGTTGCCGCGTCCCCAGCCTTTGTCGTCGGGCAGTGGAAAACCGCTGGCTTCGCAAAAGGCATCGTATTCGTCGAAAGTCACGGGGTATTTACCGAGTGCAAACGCGGCAATGTAAACCTGACGGGCAGGGCGTTCATGGGCAGTGCAGCCGCCTTCCACGTCGTCGCGCTCATCTATACCGCCCATCAGGAAGCGCCCCGGTGGCAGGTGAACCATACGGGGCAAGGGCAGGGTGGTGCTGTAGTCGGGTAGTGTTGCGTACATGCGCTTATCGTAAAGCAACCGCATTGTGCTTTCCTGTTTGGCTGACAAGCTGTCTGTGGTAACTTGGCGGCTTTTATTGCTCAGGAATCACGGTTATGCGCTGTCGGGTAAAAGTGTGCGGAATCACCTCAGTCATGGATGCGGCAATGGTCAGCGCGGCGGGGGCGGATGCGATTGGTTTGGTGTTTTACCCCAAGAGCAAGCGCAATCTGAGCATTGCGCAAGCGGTGGAGATTTGCGCGGCGATGCCACCCTTTGTGACTACGGTGGGCTTGTTTTTGGATGCGGATGCGGATTTTGTGCGCGAAGTGTTGGCAGCCGTGCCGCTGGATATTTTGCAATTTCACGGTTCGGAAACGCCTGAGTATTGCCGCCAATTTTCGCGCCCGTATTTGAAAGCGGTGGGGATGAAAGGCTTGGCGGAATCGGGTGGCTTTGCGGCGTATGCGGCGCGTTTCCCCGATGCGCAAGGCTTTTTGGTGGATAGCCACGCACCGGGCGCGGCGGGCGGCACGGGCGAAACCTTTGATTGGACGCAAGTGCCGCAGGATTACCCCAAGCCGATTATTTTGGCAGGCGGATTGACGGCGAAAAATGTTGCAGAGGCGATTCGTATTAGTCGTGTGTATGCGGTGGATGTGAGCAGCGGGGTGGAGTCTGCGCCCGGTGTGAAGGATGCGGCGAAGGTGCAGGCGTTTATGGTGGGTGTGGCGCAGGCATCCGTAACGTTTTAAACCAGTTCAAAATCCACGTCTTCGTAAATGTCTTGCATTGAGCAGCGGAAGTTGATGCTGGCAAATTCGACTTCAGCATCAGCACCTTCAAAATTGAACAGTTCCCAGCGGTTTTGTGGGGTGCGGCGGAATACGTCGACGCGGTAAGTGCGCGGGTCAATCAGTACGTATTCTTGCAAGCTGGTCAATTGGCGGTAAAAGGCAAACTTTCCGCCTCGGTCGTAGGCTTCGGTGCTGGATGACAGAATCTCGATGATTAACAGTGGGGACTGTTTGATGTAGTTGCGTTTGTGGTCGGCGGGGTCGCAGGACACCAGCAGGTCGGGATAGTAGTAGGCATCATCTGTGCCGATACGCACTTTCATGTCGTTGATGTAGGGCTTGCAGCCCGAACCGCGCAGGTGGGGTTTGATCAGGGTGATCAAGTTTGCGTTTACGGTTACATGCCCGTCGCTTGCACCTGCCATTGCGTAGATTTCGCCTTGGACGTATTCGCTGCGGGTTGGCGCGTCGATTTCTGCGGCAAGGTAGTCTTCGGGGGTAATTTTCAGTTTTTCGGCGAGTGCTGGCATGGGAAGCTCCGTCGTGTGTCTTTGGGAATAGTAGACCGTTTCAGAGGGCTTGGCAAAATCGGGAGTGGTTTGCTACGCTGAGTTTGTGTAATACGGCTTCATGGGTGTGGGAATATGAGTGATTTGATGTTCTGCTGCGTGATTGCAGGCGCTGGGTTGCTATGCCAGAATCAAAGCACGTATTCACTGAAAGGTTCACACCATGCACATGCAGTTAAACGAGCAATTCATCGTCGATGAGCGCGGCAGCAAGCAGGCGGTGGTTATCCCTTTCGCCAATTATCTGAAAATGTTGGAAATGCTCAGACGGCAGGATGAGCCACCCAATGCCACCAACCTGATTTCGATCTGGCAAACTGATAAAGGCAGTGCGCAGGGAGTTAGGGCATGGCTGGCTGCTGATGACTACAACGATTACCCCGTAGGAAACCCTCAGCACCTTGAACAGACCGTGCAGGAAATCCGTGATGCATGGGGTGACGAGTGAGACATATCAGCGGGCATTGGCATCCTCGCGGTCAAAGCGGTAGCCGCACGTCTTTAAACGCAGTGCATTGAATTGTTTTACGCTGACTGCCATATCGTCACCATTAGTTACCAATGGTTTCTATATTACGTCTTTTTCGCCAGATTGTAAAAATCCCCGTTTAAGACTAGAATCCTCACGAGATTTCTACAAATCTGTAGAGGATAAAACCATGACAGCGACAGCCACCACCCAAATTTCCGCCTACATTTCCGAAGAGACTAAAGGACAAATCGAATCCTACGTCAAACGCCGAGGTGTGACCAAAGCATTCATGATTGAGAGTGCCCTGCAACATTTTTTGCAAGCCCTGCGTGAAATACCGGAGGATGTAATCATTCCCGCCCGTCTCATTATCACCGAAACGAGTATGTTACAACTGGCGGATCGGCTGGAATCTGCTGAAGAGCCAACCCCAGCGTTGCGTGCGTTGATGGCGGGGGCGTGAGATGCCAGATGCCTTAGTCGTGCAAGTTCGACGGCTGGAAAGCCACGATGACCGTTCCCACTTTTGCAGTGGCGATATTGAATTGGATCGTTTTTTCCAGCGTTTCGCAGGGCAAAACCAGTTCCGGCATTACGTTGGCTCTAGCTACATCGCCGAATGTGCCGCACAAATCGCCGGGTTCGCCACGGTCAGTAGCGGTGAAATTACTGCCGAACAACTGGCGAATGTCGTGCGCAAACGCCTTCCCGATTACCCCCTGCCCATTTTACGGATTGCCCGTCTCGCGGTTGATCAGCATTTTCAGCACCAAGGCATCGGCAAACTGTTATTGAAAGCTATGCTAGAACTCGCTTTGCAATTGCGTGATCAAGTGGGATGCGTGGGTGTGGTGGTGGATGCTAAACCCACAGCCGTTGCTTTCTATACCAAGCTGGGGTTTGAGCCATTAGTCTGTGTTGGCGGCGAATTGGGTAGCAGACCTGAGCCATTGCCGATGTTCCTGCCGATTCAGGTGATTGCGAAGGCAATCGTGCGTTGAGCAAATAAAACAAGCCGCTTATTTGCGTAATGCCTGCAACGCCTTCAGGTGTTGGCGGGCTTCTTTGGCGGCTTTGGAATCTGCTAACGGCGCGAGAATGCTTTGCCATGCTTTCAAATCCACGTCAGTACTTTCATCCGCTTGGTTTTTCCATTCCTGCCTGATGTATGCCAGACTCTGGTTCGCCTGTTGTAAGGCGCTTTCGACGTGCTTGCCCTTGGGGTAACGCTTCAGGTATTCGCCCTCCATCATCAGGCTGCGCCCTGACAGGCAACTGATGAAACCCTCACATTCACCGCCGATAAACGCATTAGCGGCTTGCCAAGCAATGGCATCACCGATGGTATCCCGCTTGTGGCGGTCGGCAAGTTCCCAATAATTATCGGGGTTGACGAGGTATTCAGCGCTTGGCTCCGTATAAAATACTTGCTTGCCGAGCTGTTTTAACCATGCGGCATAAGTGGCTTCAGTGGCTCCCTCCATTGGGATTTTGAATAGCGAAATTTGCACAGCCCGCCAGTAGGCTAATTTCAACTCACCTTGTGTTTCAGGGGTTTTGCTGGTGGCTGCGGCGCGGTTGGCAAACTGGCTGACTTCCACCGCATCGGCAAAACTGAGGGGGGATTGGTGTTCGTAGCTATCGTATAGTTTGTCTGCTGCACCGAGTTTGTCGCGTATTAGGGCAAGACGGGCAGTGTCGGCTTTGGCAGGGTCAAAGTTTCGCAATAAGCCGCCGAATACCCAGCCCTTGAGTGGTGCATCCAGCCGATACCAATAGTCAGACTGGCTGCCGACTGTGACTTTGGCAGCCGTGCGTTGGGTAGAGGTGAAATTTGTCCCCAGCGGGAGTTTGCCCGTTTCGGCTGCACTGGTAGAAGGCGTAGCGCGTACTCTGACGCCCGTACCAACCGTGATCTTCTCAGCTTTCTCCGCTACGTAAGCATCAGCCGCAGTGACGGTTCCCGCCCATAACAGCAGGGCAAACGTGGTAAGTAAGACGGGGATGCTTAGTTTGCGTAACATGGTGTTTCTCGCAGTTAGCTAAAAGCTGAGGATAACATAACTACGCCTACGCAGAAATTTGTAACATCTGGAACTATCGGAACATCAATATTCCACCTGCTGCGGAAACGTTGGAAACAACACCGACCGTTCTACCACTTCCGCCGGAATATGAAACGTCATATTACCTGCTGCATCGCACAGCCATACCTCTTTTGCGCCACGTGAAAAATACAGCATGATTTTATCTTCCATTTCGCGACCGGTATTAGCAGAAGAGAGGATTTCAACGCAAACTTCCGGCGCAACAGAGCATTCCGTTTCCAGCTTAATGCGGGTGAATATCTCAGGGGATGCCCACGCGACATCCGCGACTTTCGTCCCCTTGTGCGTGTAAATGGCGCATTCGGTCAAGACTTTGCCTTCTTGACGCAGGCTTTTTAGCAAGGCGGCGATTTCACCCTGCAAGATAGAGTGGTAAACCTTGGCGGGTGACATGACGATTTGCCCGTATTCGTTGAGTTCAAGTTTGAATGGCAAATTTTGCAGGTCAGGATGATTACAGACTTCTTGCCAGTTCATGGGCGTTTCTCCTGTTCAGATAGCTCGATTGTAACATAGCTAGGTTTTACCACTTATGCTAACTTACCGCGTTTTTACGATCGTCTACGTAGGAGCGCGGTAACGTGAAATTCAGCGAATACAACTGGAACGCCATGCCGGATAAAGCCGGGCATTTTGGCGCATACGGCGGGCGTTTCGTCGCAGAAACGCTGATGGAACCCATCTACGAACTCGAACAAGCCTACGAAAAGCTCAAAAACGACCCAGCCTTTCAAGCCGAATTCGACCGCGACCTCAAATACTATGTCGGTCGCCCCAGCCCTTTGTATCTGGCGGAACGCTGGACACGCGAACTCGGCGGCGCAAAAATCTACCTTAAGCGCGAAGACCTCAACCACACCGGCGCACACAAAATCAACAACACCATTGGTCAAGCCCTGCTCGCCAAATTCATGGGCAAGACGCGCATTATCGCTGAAACCGGCGCAGGTCAACACGGTGTTGCCTCTGCTACCATCGCGGCGCGTTTAGGGTTGGAATGCATCGTTTACATGGGTGCAGAAGATGTGCAACGCCAAGCCCCCAATGTGTTCCGCATGAAATTGCTGGGCGCAACTGTCGTCCCCGTCACCTCCGGCTCAACAACCCTCAAAGACGCACTCAACGAAGCGATGCGTGACTGGGTAACGAACGTCGATGACACCTTCTATATCATTGGCACGGTCGCAGGCCCCCACCCATACCCCGCAATGGTACGCGATTTCCAATCCGTGATCGGGCGTGAAGCGCGTGAGCAAATTCTGGAGCAGGAAGGGCGTTTGCCCGATGCGTTAGTCGCTTGCGTCGGTGGCGGCTCTAACGCCATCGGCTTGTTTCACCCCTTCCTCGCGGATGAATCCGTTGCCATTTACGGCGTGGAAGCAGGCGGCGACGGCATTGCAACCGGCAAACACGCTGCCCCTTTGTGCGCAGGCAAACCGGGCGTATTGCACGGCAACCGCACCTATTTAATGGAAGATACCAACGGGCAAATCATTGAAACCCATTCGATTTCTGCCGGTTTAGACTACCCCGGTGTCGGCCCCGAACACGCTTGGTTGAAAGACATCGGTCGCGCCAATTACGTAGCGGTGACAGATGCGGAAGCGATGCAAGGTTTCCATGCCTTAACCCGCATCGAAGGCATTATCCCCGCGCTGGAAAGCAGCCACGCACTGGCTTACGCGATGAAACTTGCGCCTACTATGTCTAAAGACCAAAGCATTATCGTCAACCTCTCCGGGCGTGGCGACAAAGACATCAACACCATTGCACGGCTGGAGGGCATTACGCTATGAGTCGCATCGCCGCTTGTTTCGCCGCCCTCAAAGCACAGGGCAAAACCGCATTGATTCCTTACGTGACGGCGGGCGATCCACACCCGTCGATCACTGTACCGTTGATGCACCGCATGGTGGCAGCCGGTGCAAATATCATCGAACTCGGTGTGCCGTTTTCCGACCCAATGGCGGATGGCCCAACGATCCAGCAAGCGCACGAACGCGCCCTGAAACACAATACCAGCCTGCACGACATCCTCGGCATGGTGGCAGAATTCCGCCAAACCGATGCCACCACGCCCGTGGTGCTAATGGGCTATTTGAATCCGATTGAAATCATGGGTTACGCCGAATTTGCCAAAGCGGCGGAAGCAGCAGGCGTTGACGGTGCGCTGACAGTAGACTTGCCGCCGGAAGAGGGCATGGGCGTATTACCGTTGTTCCGCGAACATGGCATCGACCCGATTTTCCTATTGTCACCGACTACACCAGAACGCCGCATTGCGACAGTGGCGGAAGCAGGAGGCGGCTTCATCTATTACGTTTCGCTGAAGGGTGTGACGGGCGCAAGCACATTGGATGTCGGGCAAGTCGCCGAGCATATCGCCAAAATTCGCCAGCATACTGACCTGCCATTAGGCGTAGGTTTCGGTATTAAAGATGCAGCAACCGCAGCGGCTGTGGCAAAAACAGCCGATGCCGTGGTAGTAGGCAGCGCGGTGATCAAGCAGATCGAAGCGACACCGAATGACCATGCTGCTATTATGGATAACATCAGTGACTTGCTGGCTTCCATGCGTACCGCGTTGGATGCTTGAACCTAGGGGTAAACAGAATACATGAGCTGGTTTGAAAAACTGCGTCTACCATCACGCATCCGTACCGACGCGACCAATACCGAAAAGAAATCCATTCCTGAAGGCTTGTGGCATCAATGCCCTGCCTGCCAAGCGGTGTTATACCGGGCGGAATTGGAACGCAATCTGGACGTTTGCCCCAAGTGCAATCACCACATGCGTTTATCCGGGCGGCGGCGTTTGGAGGTGTTTCTGGATGCGGCAGGGCGTGAGGAAATCGGCGCGAATGTTGCGCCGACGGATATGCTGAAATTCCGCGACACTAAAAAGTACAAAGACCGTTTGGTTGCCGCTCAGAAAGAAACCGGTGAGAAAGACGCGCTGATCGTGATGAAAGGCACGGTGTTGGGTGTGCCATTAGTGGCGGCAGCGTTCGATTTCCGTTTCATGGGCGGCTCGATGGGGTCGGTAGTAGGCGAACGTTTTGTGCGTGGTGCAGAAGCGGCAATGGCGAACAAGATACCTTACATTTGCTTTGCAGCGAGTGGCGGGGCGCGGATGCAGGAAGCACTGTTTTCCTTGATGCAAATGTCCAAAACCAGTGCGGTGTTGACGCGCTTGAGCGACAAAGGTGTGCCATTCATTTCGGTATTGACTGACCCGACGATGGGCGGGGTGTCGGCAAGTTTTGCGATGTTAGGTGATATTCACATTGGTGAGCCGAAAGCCTTGATCGGGTTTGCGGGGCCGCGTGTCATTGAACAAACCGTGCGCGAAAAGCTGCCAGAAGGGTTCCAGCGCAGTGAATTTCTGCAAGAAAAAGGCGCGATTGACATGATCGTGCATCGCCGTGACATGCGTGCAACCATTGCTGATTTGGTGTCGATTATGCAACACAAGACCTGCCCGCTGAATAGCACGGCATTGGATGCGGCTTGAAGACGCTCGATGATTGGTTGCGTTGGCAGGAAACGCAATTCCTGACCGAAATCAAGCTGGGATTGGAGCGGATTCGTTGCGTCGCTGGGCGCATGGGTTTGCTGTCTGTGCCCGTGCCGCTGATTACCGTGGGGGGGACGAATGGCAAGGGTTCTACCTGCGCCATGTTGACGCGGATTTTGCTGCTGCAAGGCTATAACGTTGGCACGTACACTTCCCCGCATTTATTGCGCTACAACGAACGCATTGCTGTGAATGGCGTGCCGGTGAGGAATGCGGATATTTGTGCCGCTTTCGCTGCCATTGATAAGGCGCGTGATGACATTGATCTGACTTACTTTGAGTTTGGCACACTGGCAGCGGTGTGGTGCTTCTTGCAAGCCAAGGTTGACGTGATTGTGTTGGAAGTCGGGCTGGGCGGGCGTTTGGATGCGTGTAATTTGTGGGATGCGGATGTCGCGATTATCACCAGCATTGGCATTGATCACGTGGAATGGCTAGGTGATACCCGTGAAGCCATCGGCTACGAAAAGTCCGGCATTATGCGAGCAGGCAGACCGGTGGTTTGCGGCGACCCGCAGCCCCCTGCCAGCATTGCCAGTGAAGCCGCGCGTATTGGTGCACATTTATTGCAATACGGGAAGGATTTCAACGCAGAGCATGTGCCACAACCTGCATTAGTGGGTGATGTGCAACGCCAAAATGCGGCTGTTGTTGTCACTGCCTTACAACAATTAGCGGATAAATTGCCCATCACTGCAACGGTGATTGCTGAAGGTTTGGGCAGTGTGAGCTTAATGGGGCGGATGCAGCGGATCCGGGCAGAGCCGGAAGTTATCCTTGATGTGGCGCATAATCCCCATGCGGCGACTGAATTAGCGGGATGGTTGAAAAAAAATTCAGTAACTGGCAAAACATTTGCAATTTTTTCTATACTTGCTGATAAGGATATTGCCGGAGTGCTGGATGTTATGGCTGAGCACGTGGATGCATGGCATCTGGTTGCCTTGCCTAGCAAGCGTGCGCTCAGTCAGGATGCGTTATCGCGGTTCATGCGGGAGCATGGGGTAAGTGCGCCGATTTGCACGCACGCGGATTTTCAAACCGCGTGGGATGCCGTGAGTTTACTGACAAAAAAACACGACAGAGTAGTGGCATTCGGCTCTTTTCTGGTAGTATCCGGTGTGCTGGAGATAATCGTTCCCCCGATGGAGCTGAAGGTATAAGCGTCACTAAACAGCGCCAGTCAATAGTTTTTGAGTGTCATGAATTTTAAAGGAGCAGTGAATTAAATGGATAACAAGGCTACAACCAAACGAATGATTGGCGCAGTCGTGCTGGTACTCGTTGCCGCATTGCTGTTGGCATGGTTGCTGAAAGGCAAAAACCGTGATGGTCAGCAAGATCTGGCAATGAATCAGGCGGCTGAAACCAAGCCTATTTTAGGCTTCCCTGGGGTTGGTGGTGCTGATCAGAAACCCACAATCGTCGGTGATGACCCGAATGCGGCAGCCCAGCAACAAGGTGCAGCGCAAGGTGCTGGCATTGATGTCACGCAACAAGCCGCAGGCACTACCCAGCAAGCCGGTGGCGCTAACCTGATTCCGGGTGTTGATGTCAAATTACCGGAGACTGTTCCTAATACCACTGGTTTTGATGTGCGCCCCGGTGCTGGTGGTGAAGTACGTGATTTGGTTGATACCGATGGTAAAGTAAAAGATGGTACGGGTAGCATGGGAACTGGCGATGCAAAAGCCAGTACTTCTCAGGCGGCTGGCGGCGCTCCTGCTGCTGGACAACCGGCGGCTGCACCAGTCGTTGATGCTAAAGCACCTGCGGCGGCTGATACTAAAAATAACCAAGCAGCGGCTCCTTCCGCCTCTCAGAAAGATAAGCCAGCGGCTCCGGCTGCTGAACCTGAAGAGAAAAAGCCTAGCTCGAAAGTTGTGTTAGTTAATGAAAAGCCAGTGCCTAGAGCTGCTTCAGAAGCTAGTGCCGCACAGGCTGCTGCTAAAAAGGCGGCGGAAGAGAAAGCGGCTGCTGCCAAAGCCGCAGCCGATAAGGCTGCCAAGGCTGCTGCTGATAAAGCCGCCGCTGCCAAAGTTGCCGCTGATAAAGCTGCTGCCGAGAAAGCCGCTGCTGCCAAATCTGTTGCTTTAGCCGGTGGTGGTGCAGCAGCAGGCAATGCGGCTGGTGGTGCAGGTAGCTTCTCTATCCAAGTCTTGGCCAGCTCTGATAAGGCGAAAGCGGATGCCGCTGCTGCACCTCTTAAAGCCGATGGTCACAATGTCTCAGTTGCATCGGTCAATGTCGGTGGCAAGACGGTTTATCGCGTTAGTGTCACGGGTTTTGCTGACCGCGCTGGGGCTGAAGCCTCTCAAGCGAAGATGAAATCGCGTTACAAACAAAACCAAGCCATTCAAGGCAGTTTCGTGACTAGTAGCAAGTAATCCATGACAGCAGATATTCTGGATATAAGCATTATTGTCCTGATTGTCCTGTCAGCAGTTATTGGGCTGATTCGCGGGTTTGTCAGGGAAGCCTTTTCCCTGATAACGTGGGTTGCGGCTTTAGGGTTTGCCTTTTTGTACTATGAGCAATTAGCGGTGCATGTGCCTTTTGAGGGGCAGGGCAAACTGGGACAAGTGGTGATAGCGTTTATTGTTATTTTCCTCGGTGTGTTGATAGTTGGTTCGATTATCAACCATTTGCTGAGCGCGGCGGTGTCTTCTGTCGGCTTGGGAGGGGTTGATTATCTGTTGGGTGGTGCATTTGGTATTTTGCGGGGTGGTTTGATTGTCACCCTGTTGGTACTGCTATTTAGTGCGGTGGGAAAATATTCCGAAGCAAATTGGTGGAAAGAGTCGCGGCTGATGCCGTGGTTTCAACACAACGCAATTATGCTGAAGGAAATGATCCCCAATAAGCTCCCGGAAGAACTTCCCGGTATTTTTTCCAACAAACCCTAAGGTTGGCAAGAATAGCGGATGAATCAAACAGCCATGCACTTAATCGTGCATGGCTGTTTTGTTTTGACGGGGTTAGAATATGACGTTTTCGTTTCACCGGAAGGGTTGGTATGTGCGGAATTATCGGGATTATCGGTCATGAACCTGTCAATCAGGCACTTTATGATGGTCTGACGGTTTTACAACACCGTGGACAGGATGCCGCAGGGATTGTGACCAGTGATGGCAGAAAATTGTACCTGCGCCGTGACAACGGTTTGGTGAAAGACGTTTTCAATGAACGTCACATGGCGATGCTGCAAGGCAATATGGGCATAGGGCATGTGCGTTACCCAACGGCGGGTTCATCGTCTTCGGCGGAGGCTCAGCCATTTTATGTGAATAGCCCTTATGGTATTTCCTTAGCACACAATGGCAACCTGACCAATGCGCATGTACTGAAAAAAGAGCTGTACCGGCAAGATCGCCGCCAGATCAATACCGAATCCGATTCTGAAATCCTTCTAAACGTGTTTGCGCAGGAATTGCTGGGTCAAGATGCGTTGCATGTAATGCCGGAAGATATTTTTGCGGCGGTGGAAGGGGTGCATCGGCGTTGCAAAGGTGCGTATGCAGTGGTGGCGATGTTGACCCGCGATGGTTTGGTAGGTTTCCGTGACCCGAATGGGATCCGCCCCTTAGTGTACGGCGTGCGTGAAACGCCGCATGGCAAAGAATTTATGCTGGCTTCCGAAAGCGTGGCATTGGATGTGCAAGG
Source organism: Thiothrix winogradskyi (assembly GCF_021650935.1). Lineage (NCBI taxonomy): Bacteria > Pseudomonadati > Pseudomonadota > Gammaproteobacteria > Thiotrichales > Thiotrichaceae > Thiothrix > Thiothrix winogradskyi. The sequence continues at coordinate 2,116,801 of NZ_CP091244.1, forward strand.
CTACCGCTTGGTGCGCGATATTGAGCCGGGTGAAGCCATTTTCATTCGCCCCGATGGTCAGGTATTCACTCGTCAGTGTGCCAAGAATCCCAGCTACAACACCTGTATTTTTGAATACGTATATTTTGCCCGACCCGACTCGATTATTGACAATGTGTTTGTGCATAAAGCGCGGATGCGTATGGGGCGCAAAATGGCGGAATACGTGATGCGTGAATGGCCGGATAATGACATTGACGTGGTGATTCCGATTCCTGATACCAGCCGTACCTCTGCGTTGGAAATGGCGTATACCCTCGGTGTGCCGTACCGCGAAGGCTTTATCAAAAACCGTTACATTGGGCGCACCTTTATTATGCCGGGGCAGGAGAAGCGTAAAAAATCGGTGCGTCAAAAACTCAACTCCTTGGCGTTAGAATTCAAGGGGAAAAATGTCATGCTGGTGGATGATTCCATTGTGCGCGGCACGACTTCCGGTGAAATTGTGCAGATGGCACGCGATGCGGGTGCGAAAAAAGTGTATTTTGCTTCGGCTTCACCACCGATCAAATTCCCGAATATTTACGGCATTGATATGCCAGCGGCGAAGGAACTTATTGCGCATGGGCGTACCGAAGAGGAGGTGGCGCAAGCCATCGGCGTGGATCGCTTGATCTATTTGCCCTTGCCCGATTTGATTGCAGCAGTGAGTAAGGGCAATCCGCGCTTGAAGGCTTTCGATTGCTCGGTATTCACCGGGCATTATGCCACCGGAGAAAACGGTGACTATTTTGCTGAATTAGAGGCTTTACGGAATGACGAACAACAAACAAAACGCGAAAAAAATATGGCTGCCATTGATATTTGCAACAGCGATTAGCAGCGGGGCATTGATGGCAGAGCCAAATGTGACTCCCTTACATTTGCCACCTTTGCCCGTGTCGGCAGCGGAGGCAGTACCCGCCAGTGATGAACGCTTTACTGCACTGCTCGCTAAGTTGGCACAGGATTTTCCGAGCTATTCAACCGCACAGGTATTGGTGGTGGACGCCACCGCACAAACGCTGATCTTAGTGGAAAACGGGCAGGCGGTGAATGAGTGGGTGATTTCCACTGCCACTAACGGTTTGGGGAGTGCCAAAGGGAGTCAGCAAACCCCGTTAGGTGTGCATCGGGTGGCAAAAAAATTCGGTGATGGTGCGCCGTTGGGAACCATCTTCAAAGCACGGCAAAATACTGGGCGTGTTGCGCAAATTCTGCTTGGTGCGGATGAGCGCAGTACCGCTGATAATGTCACCACTCGTATTCTGTGGTTGGATGGCTTAGAGCCGGGTGTGAATAAAGGCGGTAATGTGGATTCGTATGACCGCTATATTTACATTCACGGTACGGACGAAGAAGGCAGGCTGGGGAATCCGGCTTCGCACGGCTGCATTCGGATGCGCAATGCCGATGTGATCGACTTGTTCAACCGCGTGGATGAAGATACCTTGGTGGTGATTACTCAGAAACGCGAGGGATAAGCGTTGAACCATAACGAGTGGGATTTTGAAACGCTGGCAGTCCGTGCTGGTCATGTGCGCACCAACGAAGGCGAGCATTCGGAAGCCATTTTCCCAACCTCCAGCTTTGTGTTTGGCAGTGCAGCGGAAGCGGCAGCGCGGTTTGCTGGGACTAAGCCGGGGAATATCTATGCACGGTTTACTAACCCGACCGTGCGTTATTTTCAGGAACGTCTCGCCGCGTTAGAAGGCGGGGAGAGCTGTGTGGCTACCGCATCGGGGATGTCGGCGATTTTGGCGGTGATGTTGGGCTTGCTGAAAGCGGGGGATCATGTGGTGTGTTCCCGCGCTGTTTTCGGAACGACTACGCTATTGCTGCAAAATATTATCGGCAAATTCGGAGTGACCTTTAGCTTTGTCGAATTGACCGATATGAGCGCTTGGGAAGCGGCGTTGCAACCGAATACGCGCTTATTGTTCGTGGAAACACCGGCTAATCCGTTAACCGAAATTGTGGATATTCGTGAATTAGCCGATTTAGCTCACCGTCACGGTAGCTTACTGGTGGTCGATAACTGTTTCTGTACCCCGGCTTTGCAACGCCCGTTGGATTTGGGGGCGGATATTGTGGTGCATTCCGCCACCAAGTATTTGGATGGTCAGGGGCGGGCGCTAGGCGGTGCTGTAGTCGGTGATAAAGAACGTGTCGGTAAGGATGTCTACGGGGTGTTGCGCAATGGTGGCATGACCATGAGTCCGTTTAATGCGTGGATTTTCCTGAAGGGTTTGGAAACATTGTCGCTGCGGATGAAGGCGCATTGCGAGAATGCCATGCAACTGGCGCAATGGTTGGAAACACATCCGGCGATTGAGCGGGTGCATTATCCGGGGTTGGCATCGCACCCTCAACACGCGCTGGCGCAACAGCAGCAAAGCGGTTTCGGCGGTATTGTTTCCTTTATCGTGAAAGGTGGGCAGGAAGCCGCTTGGCAAGTGGTAGACGCGACTCAAATGCTCTCGATTACCGCGAATCTGGGGGATGCCAAAACCACGATTACGCACCCTGCGACCACGACGCATGGGCGCTTAAGCCCTGAGCAAAAGGCTCAAGCGGGGATTGCTGCCGGTTTATTGCGGGTATCCGTAGGGTTGGAAAGTGTGCGGGATATTCAACGTGATTTGGCTCGCGGCTTGGATGCGCTTTAAGGCAGTCGGAAGGCGGGTAGCTTGAATTCCCGCCGAATGTCGTTCAGTTCTAAAAACGTTTCTAATTCTTCAGGAATCAACTGGAAACGGTAGCCGCCGTCGCCGGGGTAAGGTTCGGTGTGGTCGCATTTGCCATCCATAATGGCTGCTGGTATTTCAGCAAAGGCTTGGCATTCTCGCTCAGGATTATTTTCCAGAAAATGCTGGCAGAATACGCAGACCGGAGGGAGGACACAGCTCAAGCGTGATACTGCTTACCCAGCTCATGCACGGCATCCACCAATACGCCGACATTTTCTGGGTTGATATGCTGGTGAATCCCATGCCCCAGATTAAACACATGCCCAGACCCTTGCCCGTAACTCGCCAAAATATCAGCGACTTGCTGACGAATTACCTCCGGTGACGCATACAGCACACAAGGATCCATATTGCCTTGCAACGCAACTCTGTCACCCACACGGGCGCGAGCGTCGGCAATATTAATCGTCCAATCCAGCCCCAAACCATCGCAACCCGTATCTGCCATCGGTTCGAGCCATTGCGCCCCGCCTTTGGTGAAGAGGATGACAGGAACTTTGCGACCGTCATTTTCACGGGTCACGCCATCGACGATTTTCTGCATGTAACGCAGGGAGAATTCACGGTAAGTGGCGGGTGTCAGTGAACCGCCCCAGGTATCAAAGATCATCGCCGCTTGCGCACCGGCTGCAATTTGCGCATTCAGGTAGAGGATAATGCTGTCAGCGAGTTTATCCAACAGCAGGTGCAGAGCTTTGGGGTTGTCGTACAACATGCCCTTCACCTTGGCGAATTCCTTGCTGGAACTGCCTTCCACCATGTACGTGGCAAGCGTCCACGGGCTGCCGGTGAAACCGATCAGGGGAACACGCCCGTCGAGTTCGCGGCGGATGGTGCGCACGGCATTCATCACGTACTGCAATTCGCCTTCGGGGTCGGGAATGCCGATCTTCTCTATATCCGCCATGCTTTGCACAGGGTTAGTGAAACGCGGACCTTCGCCTTCCGAGAAGTACAAGCCTAAGCCCATTGCATCGGGAATGGTGAGGATGTCGGAAAACAGGATTGCCGCATCCAGCGCGTAACGTTCTAGCGGTTGCAGGGTAACTTCGCAAGCAAGGTCGGCATTTTTGCACAAATCCATGAAGCTGCCAGCGCGGGCGCGGGTAGCACGGTATTCAGGCAAATAACGCCCGGCTTGACGCATAATCCAAATGGGCGTGGTATCGACTGGCTGTTTCAGGAGTGCACGTAAAAAACGGTCGTTTTTAAGATCGGTCATATCGACACCCCTGAACTAAATGCGTAGAAGATTGGCGGGTTTTAGCCGCCGAGACGGGCTTTGATCAGTCCGCTCACTTGTCCCATGTCAGTACGGCCTTGCGCTTTGGGTTTTAGCCATGTCATGACTTTGCCCATGTCGCGTACCGATACTGCGCCCGTTTCAGCCATCGCTTGCTGGATGAGGTCATCCAATTCGGCGGCACTGAGGGGTTGTGGAAGGTAGGTCTGGATAATACCCAGTTCATATTCTTCCTGAGCGACCAAATCGGTGCGGCCTGCATCGCTGTATTGGCGGATGGATTCGCGGCGCTGTTTGGTCATTTTGTCCAACACCACCAGCACGGCGGTATCGTCCATTTCGATGCGCGTATCGACTTCTTGCTGCTTAATCGCCGCGAGAATCAGACGAATCACGCCAAGTTGCGCCTTTTCATGCGCACGCATGGCGGTTTTCATGTCTTCAGTGATTTGTGCCTTGAGGCTCATAATCAGTACATACGCACGCGACGGTTGAGGTCACGGGAAATGCGCTTCAGGTTGCGCTTCACCGCCGCAGCACGCATACGCTTGCGTACAGAGGTAGGCTTTTCATAGAATTCACGGGCGCGAACGTCAGCTACAACGCCAGCTTTTTCACAGGTGCGCTTGAAACGGCGCAGAGCAACTTCAAAAGGCTCGGTATCACGTACTTTTACACTAGGCATACAAATCTGTCTCAAATCCACAATTGAGTAAAGCGCGAGATTATACCCGCCTGCCAGCCAAATGCAAAACATTCACGCGGTTTTCACGCGCTTTTGTCCGTTTCGTTGATAAATTCGCCGTAGAGAATCAAGGAATGATCCTTAATGCGGAAATTGTGTTGTTTTGCCAGCTCGCGTTGACGTTGCTCAATGATTTCGTCGTAAAACTCAATAACCTTGCCGGTTTTCATGCACACCATGTGGTCGTGATGCTCTTCGGTAGCGAGTTCAAATACCGCTTGCCCGCCTTCAAAATGGTGGCGGTTGACCAAGCCAGCGGCTTCAAATTGGGTAAGCACTCGATAAACGGTAGCAAGCCCAATTTCTTCACCATTTCCTAGCAACGATTTGTAAATGTCTTCGGCACTGAGGTGATGTTCGTGTGAATTGCTTAATAAATCGAGAATTTTGACTCGTGGCTGTGTGATTTTCAAACCAGCACGTTTAATATCCTTCTCTTCCACTCTGCACTCTCCATCCTGAATAGTCTATTATGATGCCCATGTTTACTTTGGACGATGCAAGACTAACATGATAAAGCCTATCATTTCACTCACCCTTTCTGCCGTTCTGTTATTGGGCGGCTGTACTTCTTACAAAATGGAAATTCAGCAGGGTAATTACATTACCCGCGAAGAGTTGGCGTTGGTACAGCCGGGCATGAGTGCGGCGCAAGTACAGGCTACCTTGGGGACACCACTTTTGGTGGATGATTTCCACAAAGACCGTTGGGATTATGTGTTTTACCTGAAATCACCGGATGGCACCGTACAACGTAGCAGTGTCACGGTATTTTTCCAGAATGGGGCAGTACGCGATATTCGCAATGAAGTCGTGCCGGTTAACGTTAAAGCCAAATAATACGCTTATAACCATTGCCGTAAATAAAAAATATATTGCCCTTCTGATGATTTGGAAGGGCCTTGTACGATGGCGGCGAAGCGTTTGGCATCGTCACGGGCAGCCTCAAGCGCTTCCTGTGGGGTGGCATACACCGTGATGCAACTTGCCGGAAAGCGGTTGCGGCTGGTTTTGAATTTGGGCATGTACACCGTGGCGTAAGCAGCTTGGGATATACCTTGACCCGAAGGATCGGGGGGAACCATGCCGTGCATTAGCTTTCACCTTTTTTCATGACTTTACCTTCAGCGGCACGTTGTTTGCGCACCGCTTTGGGGTCGGCGATCAAGGGGCGGTAAATTTCGATGCGATCCCGTTCCCGCAAGGGTGTGTCTAGCTTGGCAAGTTTACCGAAAATGCCCGCTTCCAAGGTATCAAGATTCAATTCGGGGTAATGTTTCAGAATGCCAGAGGCTTGGATGCCGTCACGGATAGTGCTGCCATCCGACACCTGCGCTTTCATGAGTAATTGCTCATGGGGTAGGGGGTAAACCACTTCGATGGTGAGGGTATCAGGGTTTGCCATAAACTTTTTTCGCTCTTTCGACAAACGAATCGACCAAGGTGTTGGCGACTTGGTTAAATACTGGACCAACCACGAGGCTCAAAATCTTGTTGGAAAACTCGAAATCCAGATCCAGCGACACCTTACATGCCCCGGCTTTGAGTTCATCAAAACGCCAAAAACCGTGCAAATGTTGAAACGGGCCGTCAATCAGGCGCATTTCAATGATTTTGTCCTTTTGCAGGCGGTTGAGCGTCGTGAAGCGTTTGTTCACTGCACCTTTGGCAATTTCGATACTGGCTTTGACTTGATCGGTATCACGCTGATGCTCCACCGCTGTCCTACACCAAGGCAGGAACTGCGGGTAGAGGTTGATATCGTCGACCAGTTGGTACATTTGTGCAGGGCTGTAAGGCACTAATGCACAGCGACTAATATGCGCCATATTGGACGTTACTTTGCAGCAGGTGTAGGCGCAGGAGCCGGTGCGGGAGCCGCAGCAGGTGCAGGTGTGGATGCAGCCGGTGCTGGCGCAGGCGCTGCTGTCGGTGGTGGTGCATTAGCCGGTTCAAACACGCTGAAATCAGCGGGAACACTGAAGTCCGCATCTGCCAAAGCATCTTTTGCCAAGCCACTCAACTCACTACGCGGACCTTCGGGTAGGGCTTGGATACGCAAGGCTAAACCGTCACGGTGTAAACTGGCGGAGCCTTCGGAAGGCGGGGTCATGCCTTGAGCTTTGGCGGATTCGACCGCAATGCTATCCATGTATTCAAACATGGTGACGAGCATTTTGTGGTCGGCAGCATCCATGCTTGCAGCGCTGGCAATGCACACATCACGCACGGCTTTGTCATCAATGTTGACGGTGGAAATCTTGCACTCCATGCCTTGAATGGTTTCTTTGCGCTCGGTTGGTTCCATCTTGATGGCGGGCGGTGGGGCTTTCATGGCCGCTTCGCTTTGCTGGATGCGTTCTTCAAGGGCTTTACGCTGGTCTTCCGGCATGGAAGCCATTTGCTTTTTCATTTCTTCCTTGAACTGGTTTTGCATCTCGACCACTTTGGTCATGCGGGTGCGGATTTTGTCCGGGTTGGTTTCGATGAATTGTTTGGTTTTGGTGTTGATGGTGTACAGCATTTTTTTGCTGTCATCATACAGCGAGTAAACGTCACTGCCGACTTCACCCATGCGCACTTTGTCACCGTTAATTTGAATCACGGTTTGGCGTTCTTGCGGGGCAAAGCCCGTGTCTGTGTAGGTCAATTTGGTGTCGGCGTGAGCCAGGCCGCTGATGCTAAGGGAGAGCGCAGTCATTAGGCAAAGTGACAGGGGATTAAGGTGCATTTTCGACTCCATGTTTTTCTGGGCAATCAAGCAGCGCTTGAAGCTTGGCTAACGGTAAACTTTCATTGCAACGAACTGTTACACAAGGTTCATTATCCTGCAATGGTTTGTAGTGGGTTAATTGTTGTTGCAACACCGCAAGATCGGCATCGGAGGCATCAGTGCCGATGTATTGGCGTTGCGTGATATTGGCTTGCAATTGTGCGGGTGTGCCGCTGAAATGCAAGATTAAAAATCTTACGTGCAATTGCTGTGCTAATGTTTGGAAACGCTGGCGTTGTGCAATATCTAGGAACGTGGCATCCACCACTACTGGATAATCGTGCTGTAGTGCTAGGGTTGTCAGCGTTGCGAGTCGGTCATACGTGCGGGCGTTCATGGCAGGGTTGTAAAGACTGTCGGCAGGCAGGGTGGTGAGGCGTTTGCGTTCCACATCCGAACGTAGTTGGATGTAACCCCATTGTTCCACCAGTGGGCGGCAGCCCCATGACTTGCCCGAACCACTCAAGCCGTGCGTAATCAGTAAAGCCGCTTGACGCGCTTGGGTGTAGCTTGCTGCCAAGTTCAAGTAGTTGACGCAGTGTTGTAAACATTCCGCACGGGTGACTTCATCTTCCACTTGACTGAGGCGCAGGGCGTGAACTTTGGCACGTACCATTGCCCGATACACTTTGTAAAAATTGAGTACTGGCAATGCATCATAATCACCACTGGCGCTTAGCCAAGCATTGAGCAGACGGTTAGCCCAAGATGGTTTGCCCCGGTCCTCCAAGTCCATCAGGAGGAATGCTGTGTCGCTGGCAGTGTCAATCCAACGTAACGCTTCGTTGAATTCAATGCCGTCGAAAAAAGTGATTTTGCTGTCAATCAGGGCTATATTCCCCAGATGTAAATCGCCATGACAGGCGCGGATATGCCCATTTTGCCGACGTTGCAGTAAGTTGGTATGGCAGCGGGAGTATTCCTGTTGTGTCCAAGCTTCCAGTACACTCAGGCGGGTCATGAGCGTTGGTTGAAGTACTACTAGGTCATGCAGGTGTTGGCGCAGCATAGCGAAATTTTGTTGCATCGGTGCGAGGATGCTGTCCGGTGTTCCCCATGCGCTGGCAGTTGGTGCAGATTCTGCTTGCTGATGAAACTGGGTTAGGCGTGTGGCAATTTCGTCCATGTATTCAATGGGCAAATGCTCGGCGGCTAATAGCCTATCTAATTGTTGCGCGGGATCGAATTGCCGCATTTTGACTGCATATTCAACCACGGTAGCATTAATGGCGGCAGCGGGTGTGGCGGCTGACCCTAGCTGGTAGGTGTTGCCTATTTGCAGGATAGGCACTACTTCTAAGTAAATTTGTGGCGCTAAACGCCGGTTGAGGCGGATTTCCTCCTCACAAAAATGCTGTCTGTCAGCCAGTTGCGAAAAGTCGAGGAAGCCGAAGTTGACTGGCTTTTTTACTTTGTAAGCGAACTCGCCGGTCAGGAAAATGGTCGATATATGGGTGTGAATTACTTGTATATTGTGCGTTGTATGGGGGTAGAATGCGGGGTTGCGCATCGCCTCCCACAGAATGTCGGATGTGTGTAAGGACATGCCATGTCTCTATGTGACCCGAAAATATAAGCATAGCAGGAAAATAGTTTGAGTCAGGAAGTAAAACAGGAATCGGCATTACGCCGTTTCTTCAATGGGCTATGGTTTAGCGTCAGTCTGTTTGGGCGGGTTTTCCGCATCTTGTTATTGGTTGCCATCGTCTTAGGGTTATTGCTAGGTATCGTCTATACCTTGGAGCTGGATGATAAAGTGCGCGAGCAGTTCGAGGGCAGGCGCTGGGAATTGCCTGCACGGGTATTTGCGCGTCCACTGGATTTATATGAAGGGCAACAGCTCTTCGCCGACCATCTTGAGCAAGAGCTGAAGTTGCTAAATTACCGTTCAGTTGAGAAGCCTATTGAAACCGGGCAATACCAACGCCAGGGCAGTAAATTTGTTATCAATACCCGTGGCTTCCAGTTTGCAGATGATAAAGAGCCTGCACGTAGCATTAAAGTGAGTGTTGCCAATGGCAAAGTGGCAACGTTGGGTTATACGGATGGTAAAAACCCTCTGGATTTAATGCGTTTAGAGCCGGTATTGATTGGTAATTTCTACCCGCGTCAGAATGAAGACCGCGTATTGGTGCGCCAGCAGGATGTACCGCCGTTACTCCTTGCGGGCTTGGTGGCGGTTGAAGATAAGAAGTTTTACGAGCACCAAGGCGTTAACCCGATGGCGATTGGGCGGGCATTGGTGGCTAACCTTAAAGCAGGTCATACCGTGCAAGGTGGCAGTACCCTGACGCAACAGTTGGTGAAAAACTTCTACCTGACCAATGAGCGTAGTTGGAACCGCAAACTGAAAGAAGCCACGATGGCTTTCCTGCTGGAAATGCGTTACACCAAGCAAGATATTATGGAGGCCTACCTGAATGAAATTCATTTGGGGCAGGATGGCGACCGCGCTATCCACGGGTTTGGTTTGGCAGCACAATTTTATTTCAATCGCCCCATCTGGGAGTTGAAGCCCGACCAAGTGGCGCTGTTGATTGGTCTGGCGAAAGGGGCTGGCTATTACGACCCACGCTTGCATCCTGACCGAGCGTTAACCCGGCGTAATTTGGTGTTGCAGGTAATGCTTAACGAAAAGGCGATTACCCCGGAAGTGTATGCGGAGGCCTTAGAGCAGCCATTGGGGGTTAGTGAGAAAAAACCGTCCGGCAACAGCCCCTTCCCAGCTTACTTGGATTTGGTACGTCAGCAATTGCAGCGTGATTACAAAGAAGAAGATGTGCGTAGCCAAGGATTGATGATTTTTACGGCGATGGATCCGATTGTGCAGTTGACCGCAGAAACGATCCTGCAAAACCGGGTCGGGCGTTTGGAACGTGCTGAACGCATTCCCAAGGGTAAGCTGAATGGTGCATTGATCATTAGCAGCGTGCAAGGTGGTGAAGTAATGGCCTTGGTGGGCAGCCGCGATGTGCGCTATGCCGGTTATAACCGTGCGTTGACGGCGCAACGTCAGATAGGCTCACTGGTCAAGCCCGCCATTTATTTAGCAGCGTTGGCAAATCCCCAAAAATACAATTTGGCAACCCGCCTCAGCGACGGCCCGGTGACAGTGAAGTTGGGCGCGAAGAAATTCTGGCAGCCGAAAAATTACGACAATTCCAGTATGGGTGCAGTGACCTTGTTGAAAGCCATCACACTGTCCCGCAATACCCCCGCCGTGCGGGTAGGCGTTGGTGTTGGGCTGGATAATGTTATACAAACGTTGCATGATTTGGGTATTCCTGGTGAGATTCCCGCTTACCCTTCGATTTTGCTGGGAGCGCTGGAGATGGCACCCATTGATGTGCAGCAAATGTACCAAACGCTGGCATCGGGCGGTTCGTATTCGCCTTTGAAAGCGATTCGTAGCGTGATGAATCCGCGTGGGCAAGTATTGACCCGCTACCCGTTGACGGTCAAACAGGTCGCCAGCCCTGAAGCAGCAGATTTATTAGCCTATGCCCTGCATCGGGTCACGATAGAGGGGACAGCCAAAGAACTTGCATCAACCTTGCCGGGGTGGAAAAAGGTAGCGGGTAAAACCGGCACAACCAACGACAAGAAAGATAGCTGGTTTGCCGGTTTTTCCGGGCAGCATGTGGTGACGGTCTGGGTGGGGCGTGATGACAATAAACCCACCAATATGACTGGCGGTACGGGTGCACTGAAAGTGTGGTCAGATTTATTCAAAGTGTTACCGACCAAACCACTTCAGGTCGCGAGTTCTTCGCGTTTGGTCTGGGTTGATGTTGACCAGTCTACCGGGCTGCGGTTTAATCCGGCCTGCGGTAAAGCGATACGTACCCCGTTTATTAAGGGTACACAACCGCAGCAAACCAGTTATTGTGCGCCACCCACGCCAGTCGAACCTGTTGCGCCTGCGCCCTCAGCACCTGCGGGTGCGCCTGCGCCAGCCCCAGCTCAGCAGCCTTCTGATCGTTCTGGCTGGATTGATAATTTGATGCGATGAGAGTAATCATGACCCCCAATTCTCGTTATTTCGTCGGTATACCTGTTTTATTGGCAGGATTGTTGTCAGCATGTTCCCCTAATCCGATGGTTTTGCAAGACCGGGTAGCCGCCGGGCGTAGTGTTGTGGTTTCGCCACGCGCTACAACACCTATCCCACCTGAAAAACCGGCGATGCCAGCACCCACATTGAACAGTAGCAGTGAAGTGGTTATCCCTAAGAAGCCCGCAGCATCTGTTGCGCCAACTGAGGTGGTTAGTACTGCCCCACCGCCTGCCCCTGAACCTGTGGAAGTGTTAACGCCTAAAGTGTATCCCAGTTCCCCGGCTGTCAAAGCCCTCATGAAAACGGCGGATGCCGAAGCCGCCAGTGGCAATCTCGACAAAGCGGCGGATACCCTTGAACGTGCCTTGCGTATTGAGTCCGACAATCCCGATATATGGTTAAAACTGGCGAAGATCAACGAACGCCAAGGCAACCGTGAGCAAGCTGCCAATATGCTCAGCAAAGCCAAAACCTATCAGGAGCAGCTCAATTAGCACTTCTGGCACGATACCAATGCCGTTGGAGCAAAGTGATTTATTGGGTGAGTCTGGCCTGTTTGCGCAATGGATTGACGGCTTCCAAGCCCGTCCGCAACAGCAAGCCATGTTGCAGGCGGTACAAGCAGCCCTGCAAACGCAAGGCACAGCGGTGATTGAAGCAGGCACTGGCGTAGGCAAAACCTTTGCTTACCTCGCCCCCGCCTTATTGTGCGACGAGCGGGTGATCATTTCCACCGGCAGCAAAACCCTGCAAGATCAGCTTTACCACAAAGATTTGCCCTTGGTGCGCAAAGCGCTAAAAAGTGCAGTCAAAACCGCCCTGCTCAAAGGGCGTGCTAATTACCTGTGTTCCCACCGTTTGAAAACGACCTTGGATGAAGGTCGTTTGCCGGATCGTAAAAGTGTGACATGGTTGCACCGGATTCGTGATTGGTCGGAATTAACCAGTCACGGCGATATTGCCGAGTTATCCGCCGTGCCGCACGATGCGGAAATTTGGGGGCGGGTGACATCCACCACCGAAAATTGCCTAGGTGCGGAATGCGGTGATTACCAAGAGTGCTTTGTGGTGAAAGCGCGGCGGGCAGCGCAGGAAGCCGACATTGTGGTGGTGAATCACCACCTGTTTTTTGCGGATATGGCGCTCAAAGAAGAAGGTTTTGGCGAATTGCTGCCACTGGCGAATGTGGTAGTGTTGGATGAGGCGCATCAATTGCCAGAAATCGCCTCGGCATTTTTCAGCGACACGTTTAGCAGCCGCCAATTGTTCGATTGGAAACGCGATACGCTGGTGGAGGCGTTGGAAAATGCTTCCGATATGCCGCAGATTCGTGAATTTCTGGATCATTTGGAAAAAGCGGTGATGGATTTACGCTTGGCAATGGATACGCCTGGGCAGCGAGCGCCGTGGATTCGCATCAGTAATAAACCCGCGATTGTGCAACATTTGCAAGCGCTTGACGTGAGTATGACCGATTTGGCGGCATTGCTGGAACACGCCGCCGAACGCAGCAAGGGGTTGCAGTCGTGCTACGAACGGTTGTTGGAACAACAAGCACGGCTAGCACGAGTACACGCGCCCGCGCCGGATACGGTGCAATGGTTTGAAACCTTTACCCGTGGTTTTGTGATTACTACTACCCCGTTGGACGTGTCGGTTCCTTTCAAAAAATGCATGGAAGAATTGCCGTGCAGTTGGGTAATGACCTCGGCGACGTTGGCGGTAGGGCAGTCATTTGAGCATTTTAATCAGCGCATGGGCTTGGATACCGCCACCACGTTGCAATTGGATAGCCCGTTTGATTATTGGCATAATTCCTTGCTGTATTTACCGCCTAACTTGCCAGAACCGCAAGATGCTGATTTTGTGTCAGCCTTGGTGGAGGCGGCGATTCCGGTGATTAAAGCCTGTGGCGGGCGCACGTTTATGTTGTTTACCAGTTATCGGGCCTTGCATGAGGCGGCCGAATTGCTGCAAGACCGTTTTGAGTATCCGTTGTTGATTCAAGGCGAATCACCGCAGCGCGATATGATTGAGCGCTTTCGGGAATTGGGCAATGCGGTATTGCTGGGTACGGCGAGTTTCTGGGAAGGCGTGGATGTGCGCGGTGAAGCCTTGAGTTGCGTGATTATTGATAAGCTGCCATTTGCTGCCCCTAACGATCCGGTGACGGAAGCACGGCTGGATAGCATCCGCAAGCGTGGCGGCAATCCGTTTGGTGAATACCAGATTCCGCAGGCGGTGATTACCTTGAAGCAAGGGGTCGGGCGCTTGATTCGGGATCAGCAGGATCGCGGGGTGCTGATGATTTGCGATATTCGTTTGCGTACCCGCAGTTATGGCAAAATTTTCCTCGATAGCTTGCCGCGTATGCCACGTACCCAAAAATTAGAAATTGTTGAACGGTTTTTTGCTAATAAAATACCCCCCATCCCCAACCCTTCCCCCGCAGGGGGCGTAAGAGATACCAATGAAATTACTAGCCCTTGATACCTCGACTGAAGCTTGTTCTGCTGCTGTGTATGCAGATGGTACAACGTTCTGCGAATTTGAATTGACCCCAAGAGCGCACACGCAATTGATTTTGCCGATGGTGGAAAGCGTGCTGGCGGCGGCGGGCTTGCGCTTGGCGGATGTGGATGCGCTTGCGGTCGGGTGCGGCCCCGGTGCGTTTACGGGGATTCGTATTGGTGTGGGTGTGGCGCAAGGCTTGGCGATGGCGGCGAATAAGCCGGTGATTGCGCTGTCTACTTTGGCGGCATTGGCGCAGCAGGCGTATGTGCAACACGGCGCAACACAAGTATTAGTGGCGTTGGATGCGCGGATGGGCGAAGTGTATTGGGGGCAATATGCGTTGCAGGATGGGTTGATGCACTTGCAGGGTGTCGAGCAAGTGTGCGCTCCGGTGGATGCGCCAGTGCCGGAAACGGCAGGCTGGTTTGCGATTGGGCATGGCTGGTCGGCTTACACTGATGTGTTGCAGGCGCGGTTTGGCGATAAATTGACTGGCGTGGATGCGGAATCGTTACCGGCGGCGGAATTTATGTTGCCCTTAGCCCTGGCTGGTTGGCAAGCAGGCAAAGCAGCCGCGCCAGAAGCTGCGCAGCCGGTTTACTTGCGGAATAAGATTGCGTTGACCACGCAAGAACGGTTGGCTGTTCAACGCTAAGAATTGGTGGCATAGTCAAGTCATCATCTGACCAATGCTAAGTGAGGAAATATCATGGAGTGGCAAGCTGTTATTGATAACCCGTTGTTGCAGGATCTGCCTTTCAAGATTGAACTGAACAAATGGGGAAAAATTCTGATGAGTCCAGCCAGTAATAATCACGGGCGGTTGCAATATTTGATTGGCTCGCGGCTGGAGCGCGGTAAGGGTGGTGGCACAGTGATTATGGAATGCTCTGTTCAAACCACAGATGGGGTGAAAGTGGCGGATGTGGCGTGGGCATCTGATGTGTTTATTGCTGAACACGGTTTCCAAACGCCGTACAAGGTTGCCCCCGAAATTTGTGTTGAAATCACCAGCCCTTCCAATTCCAAAGCGGAAATGGAAGAGAAAGTGCAGCTTTATCTGGCAAAAGGCGCGAAGGAAGTTTGGGTGTGTGATGACCGTGGACAAACGCGCTATTACGCCCCTATTGGTGAGATGGAACGTTCCCGTGAAGTGTTAGACGGGTTCTGAGAGTTTACGCACCCAAAACGCTGTGCCACCCGCTACGCCTACGGGCATGGCAAAGAAATTCACCACCGGAATCGCGGTCATCAACGATAGCAGCCAGCCAAATCCAAGCGCTTCGCTGCGATGCTTTTTCAACGCTATTAATTCATCCTTGAAAAATAGGTTGTGGTTGCCCATTGGGTAGTCGGCGTATTCAATCGCCAGCATCCATGCGCCAAACAACGTCCATGCGATGGGCGCGATGATATTGACGCCCGGAATCACCGTGATGATCAGCAGTAAAATTAACCATTTACCCATATACCACAGCTTGCCAAGTTCACTGCGGAAGGTGCGCACAATCAGTGCGGGCAGGCTTTTATAGCCCTCGAATTCAGGGATGGGCTGCCCATTGAGACGCGCTTCGACCCGTTCGGCGAGTACCGAATTGAATGGCGCGGCAAGAATATTGGCGACGATAGAAAACACGTAAAATACCGCGAAGAAAATCAGCACGGCGAACACAGGCCATAGCAGCCATTCCAGCCAAGTTAACCAGCTTGGTAATAGCCGTGCCATCCAAGCATCAAGTTGCGATGTTGCCAGCCAGATACCGCCGGAAAATATCACAATGTTGATCAGTAGCGGCACAACCACAAACGGGCGAATGCCTTGCTGCGTAATGAGTGACAGCCCGCTAAACACGTAGCTAAAGCCCTTGAACAATCCCGTTATCATTGTCTATTCCCTGTTCTCGATAGTGATGGTGTGGCTATACTGTAGCGCATTTAGCGCACTGTTTTAAGTTAAGGAGTTTTAACCATGCAATCATTCATGCAAGCAATGAATTTCCGCCATGCCTGTAAAAAATTTGATCCCGCCCGTCAGATTCCAGCGGATGAGTTCCAGCAGATTTTGGAATGTGGGCGTTTGTCGCCGTCGTCTTTCGGGATGGAGCATTGGCATTTTGTGGTGGTGCAAACCCCGGCATTGCGTGAGCAGTTGCGGGAGGCGTGCTGGAATCAGCCGCAAATTACCGAGAGTAGCCATGTGGTGGTGATTTTGGCGAAAACCGCAGCGGTTGAGCCGGGTAGTGATTATGTGCAGCGACTTTTCGGGCGGCGTGGTTTGCCAGCGGAAGCATCAGCGGTCTATCTGGAGCGTTATGCCGCGCACAATGCCAGCGAAATCAAGCCCTACATGAACACGTTTGCGTGGAGTGCCAAGCAGTGCTACCTCGCACTGGCAAACATGATGACGGGGGCTGCGAGTCTGGGGATTGATTCTTGCCCGATTGAGGGTTTTTCCAAAGCAGGGGTGGAGGCATTGCTGGGCATTGATGCTGAGCAATACGGTGTCGCGGTGTTGGTAACGTTTGGCTACCGTGCAGGCGAGCAGACGCCGCGTTTGCGCCAAGCGTTAGCGGATTTGGTGGAATACCGTTGAACTTGGGGTTTGCACAACGGTGTACGGTTTACGTGATGGCACACTATGTGCTTATATAGCTGGAATATGTGTTTCGGTTGGAAACCAAGTATTCAGTCATTATGCCGCAATTGAGTAATCTGGTGGGTCAATTATCGCTGTCTTTGGGTTATGCCAAGGAGGGTGATAGGTGTTGTGTCAGGACATTGCGTATCCACTCCAATCGTTTGCGCCTGAATTCCCGTTTTTTTGCAGGAAAATCTGTCGATACGGCTCCGCAAATCATCGGAATGCTGTTCAGCTTGTGTGGCACAGCGCAATCCGTCGCCTCGGTACGTGCTTGCGAACAGGCGTTAGGCAAACCGGCGGATGCGGCAACCGAGCAGCAACGTGATCTTCAAGTAAGTATCGAAACCCTGTTTGAACACCTGCTACGTCTTTCGCAAGATTGGCCTGCTGCACTTGGCAACGAGCCACCGGCTGCCCATGAACTGCAAGCCCTGTTCAAGCTTAAACGCGAAGTGTTGCAAGTCCCTAATCCGGCAGTAATGGACGACATCCAGCACTGGTTTGAAACCCGTTTGCTCGGTTTGCCGACCCAACGCTGGCTGGATTACTGCATTCGCCATGATGTTAAGAAACTTTCCATTCGTGGCAAAGTTGGCAACTTGATGACCAGAGTCTGCGCTAATGGCTGGCAAGAATTGGGCAATGTTACATTACATCTTCTGCCTGATTTGGAGACTGATTGGTGGCTGGCAAAGCTGGCTTCCCCTACTGCTGAGGATTTCTGTGCCGAACCTGATGTGGATGGGCAAGCCTGTGAAACCTCCTCCCTCACGCGGCAATGGGATAACCCAGCCTTGCAGGTTTGGCGTGAATATTACGGCAGCGGCTTGCTGACGCGCTTGATCGCACGGGTATTGGATATGCTGGAATGCTGGTGGGAGTTGGGGAGAGAAATTCCTCCCAACTTTTCCACTGGGCTTTCCCTGCAACAGACCGCTCGTGGTCTCCTCGTCCACCGCGTTGTGCAAGCCAATGGCTTGATCCAGCACTATCAGATCGTTGCCCCCACCGAATGGAATTTCCACCCGCAAGGCTCGCTGTACCAAATGCTATCCGGTCTGCAAGCACCCAATGAAGCGGAATTGCGCCGCCAAGCCCAAGCCCTGATTACCGCACTCGACCCTTGCGTTGCCTACCAATTGGAGATTCACCATGCATGAAATGTCCCTGTGCGAAGGCGTGCTACAAATCCTCGAAACCGAGGCCAAACGCCAGCATTTCACTAAGGTCAAAACCGTGTGGCTGGAAATCGGCACGATGTCAGGGGTAGAGATCGAAGCCATGCGTTTCTGTTTTGATGCCGTGATTCGCCATTCGTTGGCGGATGGGGCTAAACTGGAAATTATCGAAGTCCCCGCTCAAGCGTGGTGTTTAAACTGCTCCCAAAGCGTGACTGTGCAACAACGTTACGATGCCTGCCCGCACTGCGGCAGCTACCAGCTACAAGTCACCAGCGGGGAAGAAATGCGTATCAAGGAACTGGAGGTAGAGTAATGTGTACTGTCTGCGGCTGCGGTGAAGGCGAAGTCAAAATCGAAGGTCAACCTCAACGCCACGCATTGATTCGCGGGTTACAACCTGCGCATGACCATCCTCACGATCACCATCATCACGGGCATACCCACGATTACGGGCAAGGCGCTGCCCACGCCCATGCTCCCGGCATGACCCAAGCGCGGATGGTGCAAATCGAGCAAGACATCCTCGGCAAAAACAACCAATACGCCGCGCAAAACCGCCAATGGCTTGCCGAACGCGCCATCCTTGCACTCAATCTGGTGTCCAGCCCCGGTTCCGGCAAAACCACTTTGCTGACCGAAACTCTCACCCGTCTCAAGGGCAAAGTGCCAATGGCGGTGGTGGAAGGCGACCAGCAAACCAGCAACGATGCCGACCGCATCCGTGCTACCGGCGTGCCTGCGCTGCAAATCAATACCGGCAAAGGTTGTCATCTGGACGCGCACATGGTCGGGCACGCACTCGAATCCCTGCCCATCGAACAGGGCGGCATTCTGTTCATCGAAAACGTTGGCAATCTGGTTTGCCCCGCCGCTTTCGATCTGGGTGAGGCGCACAAGGTCGTGATCCTCTCCGTCACCGAAGGCGAAGACAAGCCGATCAAATACCCCGATATGTTCCACGCCGCTGATCTGATGATCCTCAACAAGGTCGACCTGTTGCCTTACTTGCGCTTTGATGTGGCGAAATGCGAGGAATATGCGCGGCGGGTTAAACCCGACATCCAAATCCTGCACGTTTCCGCCACCAGCGGCGAAGGCATGGATACGTGGATTGATTGGCTGCAACAGCAACGCCCATGAACGAGATCCGCGCTGCTGTATTGGTGTTGGATGACGAAATCCGTTCCGTCGAAAGCATGGCGCGGATTCTCAGCGAGGAGTTCGAGGTACACACCGCTTCGCGTGCCAGCCAAGCACTGGAGTTGCTGGAAGAACAGCACATTCAGGTGATTCTTGCGGATCAGCGGATGCCGGAAATGACCGGGGTGGAATTCCTCATCCGGGTGCGAGCCGACTACCCCGACATTGTGCGTATGATCATTTCTGGTTACACCGACCCAGAAGACATTATCGAAGGCGTGAACACGGCAGGTATTTACCAGTACATTTCTAAGCCGTGGCATCCCGATAATCTGTTGCTGACGGTGCGTAATGCGGCGCGTTTGTACCGCTTGCAGCGTGAAAACGCAGCCTTGGCGCTGGAACTCAAACTCAGTGAACAGCATTTGCTGGAACGTACCCAGCAACAGCGCCGCCGCCTGCAAAACACTTTCCACCTCGACAATATTGTTCGCGCTCCTGATAGCGGTCTGAATACGGCTTTGCAACTGGTGGAAAAAGTTGCCCCGTATGATGTGTCGGTGCTGATTAGCGGCGAATCCGGTACGGGCAAGGAACTGTTTGCGCGTGCTGTGCATTACAACAGCAATCGTGCCGACAAAGCTTTCATCGTCGAAAACTGCGGTGCGTTACCCGATGCTTTGCTGGAAAGCGAGCTGTTCGGGCACAAACGTGGTGCTTTTACGGGGGCGGTGGCTGACCACATCGGTCTGTTTGAACAAGCGCATCAGGGCACGATTTTTCTGGATGAAATTGGTGAAACCAGTTCGGCGTTCCAGATCAAATTGCTGCGGGTATTGCAGGATGGCAGTTTCAGACCTGTCGGCAGCAGCCAGCGGCGTTACGCGAATGTGCGGGTGATCGCGGCCACCAATCGCGACTTGCTGGAAGAAGTACGCTTGGGGCGTTTTCGCGAAGATTTGTATTACCGGCTGGCGGGTTTGACGGTCAGCTTGCCACCGTTACGGGAACGGCGCATGGATATTGTGCCGCTGGCGAATTATTTGCTGCAACGTGCCAGCCAGCACATGGGCAAACCGGCACGCGGCTTTACCCCGCAAGCTTTGCACGCGCTGCAAGCCTATGATTGGCCGGGCAATGTGCGCGAATTGCACAATGAAGTGCAGCGTATGTTGGTGATGGCAGTGGGTACGACGTTGGATATTGCCGCACTCAGCCCGCATATCCAGTTCAGCCATCGTGTTGAGTTACCGGAACAGGGCGTGCTTCACCCACTGTTCGACATTCCCGGCACACTCAAAGAGCGGGTCGAGGAACTGGAAATACACATTGTCCGCGCTGCACTGGATCGGCATCATGGCAATAAAAGCCGCGCCGCTGATGAGCTGGGGCTGTCGCGGGTAGGCTTGCGCAATAAACTGGAGCGCTATGGCATCGCTGGAACCGACGATTGATTTCAGCCTGACTGCCACGCAGGAACAGGCATGGATCGAAGTCATCCACAAAATGGACGAGACTTACGCCGACCTGTTGCACTATCAGGTGGAGTTGGAAAGCAAAAACACCGCACTGGAAGAAGCCCAGCAATTCATCACCAGCATCGAAGCCGCCATGACCGACGTGCTGATCGTGTGCGATTTCCAAGGGCGCATCCAGCGGGTGAATACCGCGCTGGAACGCATTGTCGGCAAGACTTCCGCCGAACTCCTCAACCAGCCATTTCAGTCCTTGTTTACCGCTGAATGTATGCCGTTGGTGAACAGTTTCCAGCAAAAAATCCGCGCTACCGCCATCCACGATTGCGAAATCACCTTGCAAGGCGTGCATGAAGCCGTGCCATTAGCAATGAATTGCACGTCACGCACCGATGCACGCGGGCGTATCGAAGGCATGGTGCTGATCGGTCGTCCGGTAGGGGAATTGCGCAAGGCGTTCAGTGCCTTGCATCAGGCGCATGAAGAACTGCAACACGCTCAGCAACAACTGATCAGTTCCGAAAAAATGGCGGCCTTGGGGCGGCTGGTGGCAGGGGTTGCGCACGAACTCAATAATCCGATCAGTTTTGTCTACGCCAATATGCACGCGATGCAGCGTTACGCCAGCCGTATCCGCGACTATCTGAACAATATCCACGCCGGAAAATCACCCGAACAATTGCAAAGCCTGCGCCAGCAATTACGCATCGACCACATCCTGCAAGACATGGATTCGCTGGTCGGCGGTACGCTGGAAGGTGCGGAACGGGTCAGTGATATTGTGCGTGATTTGCGCAGTTTTTCCTCCAACCAGACCGACAAGACGGTGCGTTTTGATTTGCTGCATGTGCTGAAAACCTCGGTGCGCTGGGTAGTGAAAGGCAGTCGTTTGGATCTGGAAATCGTCTACGACTTGCCTGACGAATTGTGGTTGGATGGCATTCCGGGGCAAATTCAGCAAGTCATTATCAATCTGGTGCAGAACGCGCTGGATGCGATGCAACATTCCCTCAAGCCGCATTTGTACATCGTCGGCAAGCAGGATGGTAATGAGGCGGTACTCAGCATTCATGATGAAGGGGCGGGGATTGCACCGGGTAATCTGGTGAGGGTGTTCGACCCGTTTTTCACCACCAAACCGATCGGACAGGGTACGGGGTTGGGGCTGTCGATCAGCTACGGGATTATTGCGGAACATGGCGGCAAGTTGCTGGTACGGAATCATCCGAATGGCGGGGCGGAGTTTACGGTGCGGTTGCCGGTGAATCTGGGGAAAGAAACCCCTCCTAACCTCCCCTTATCAGGGGAGGGACAAGAACGTGTTGCACCTCTTCGCTCCTCCCCTGATAAGGGGAGGCTGGGAGGGGTTTCTTCTGAGGGAGGCACATCATGAATATTCTGTGGTTGCAATCCGGTGGGTGTGGTGGTTGCACCATGTCGCTGCTGTGCGCGGAAAGCCCCGGTTTGTTGGATACGCTGGCGAATGCGGGGGTGGAATTGCTGTGGCATCCATCCTTGAGTGAGGCGAGTGGTGCGGAGGTTATCGCCTTGCTGGAACGGCTGGTGGAGGGTTCACAAACGTTGGATGTGTTGTGTGTGGAAGGTTCGATTCTGCGCGGCCCCAATGGTACGGGGGCATTCCATCGACTGGCGGGGACGGATACTGCGATGTTGCATTGGGTGCAACGGTTGGCGGATAAAGCAGAATACACGTTGGCGATTGGTACGTGCGCGGCGTTTGGGGGTATTACGGCGGCGGGTTGTAATCCTACGGATGCGTGCGGCTTGCAGTACGACGGGCATTTGTTGGGGGGTGCATTGGGTAAGGACTACCGCGCCCGTTCCGGTTTGCCGGTGATCAATGTGGCAGGTTGCCCGACGCATCCGGGTTGGATTACTGAAACCTTGATGCTGTTGGCATTGCAGGGAATGCAGCTTGACGAACTCGACGCTTTTGCTCGCCCGCGTTTTTACAGTGATCATTTGGCGCACCACGGCTGTTCGCGCAATGAGTATTACGAATACAAGGCGAGTGCGGAAAAGCCTTCCGACCTTGGTTGCATGATGGAACATCTGGGGTGTTTGGGCACGCAGGCACACGCCGATTGCAATTTGCGCCTATGGAATGGGCAGGGTTCGTGTACCCGCGCGGGTTACGCCTGCATCAATTGCACTGCGCCGGAATTTGAAGAGCCGGGGCATCCGTTTCTGCATACGCCGAACATCGCGGGGATTCCGATTGGTTTGCCGACCGATATGCCGAAAGCGTGGTTCGTGGCACTGGCTTCCTTGTCGAAAGCGGCAACTCCGAAGCGAGTGCGGGAAAATGCGCAGGCGGATCACATTGTGGTGCAACCGGGGCGTAAAAAATAGGCTAATTTGTGTCGTATCAGTAGATAAAGCATAATCTTCGTGCGGATGAGCACACGTGTTAGCCTTATCCGGTAACTAAAGCATTGAAAATCAAGCTAAAACAGGAGTATTTATCATGGCAGAATGGCGTAAAGTAGCGAAAGGCTTTGTATTAGCTGATGGACACATCAGCATCAAAGAAGTCAACATGCTGCGCGAACTGGTGCTGAAAGATGGCGCTGTGAGCAAAAGTGAGCTGGACTTCCTGAAAGAAATCAAAGCAGAAGCTAAAACCGCTGTTAAAGTATTGGATGATTTGATTACTGAATGCGAAGCGATGGTAGGCAAGTAAGCTATCCGCGCATGACGGATTGATACAGACGGCGGTGCGAGTGATTGTGCCGCCGTTTTTTTATGCGTTTGTGGCAGGCACATCAATGAACTCAACCCGCACCCTCATCGGCCCTTTCAACCGCGTTGAAGGCGACCTCGAAATCCAGCTCGATATGGACACAGATCGCGTGCGTGAAGCATGGGTGCGTGTGCCGATGTATCGTGGTTTCGAGCAAATTCTGCAAGGTAAAACACCCGACGATGCGCTGATTATTACCCCGCGCATTTGCGGCATTTGTTCCGTCTCGCAATCGGTGGCGGCGGCTTACGCGCTGGCGGATATGGCAAATGTCACCGCGCCACCCAACGGGCAGCATTGCCTCAACCTGCTGCTGGCGTGTGAAAATCTTGCCGACCACCTGACCCATTTCTACCTGTTTTTTATGCCGGATTTTGCCCGTGCTGTGTACGCAGGGGAAAGCTGGTATGCCGCGACTGCCGAGCGTTTCACCGCCATCAAAGGTACGGCAAGCCGCGACGTACTGCCTGCGCGTGCCGCCTTCCTGCACCTGATGGGAACGCTGGGCGGACACTGGCCGCATACCCTCAACCTGCAACTGGGGGGCGTGAGCAAGGGCGTCGACAGCCGCGAAAAAGTGCGCTTGTTGGCCATCGTGCAGCAATTTCGACGCTTTCTGGAAACCACGCTGTTTGGCGATACGTTGGAAGTTGTCGCAGCGCTCGATTCGGTTGCAGCCCTAGAAAATTGGCGGGGACAAGCCGCGCCACACAGCAGCGATTTCCGCCATTTCCTGCACATCGCTAACGCGCTGCAACTGGATAAGTTGGGGCGGGCAACAGATCGTTTCATGAGCTACGGCGCGTATCATCTGTTTGCGCAAGGCGTGTGGCAGCCAGAGACGGGCAGTGTGCAAGCCATTCCTTTCGAGCAAATCCGCGAAGATTTGCACGCAAGCTGGATGAGCGGCAGTGACGAACCGTTGCATCCCAGTCAAGGCGTGACCTTGCCAAACTACGACAAGACCGATGCGTATAGCTGGAACAAGGCTCCGCGTCTCGCCGGGGAAGTGGTTGAAACCGGCGCACTGGCTCGGCAAATGGTGGATGGGCATCCGCTGATTCGCGCTCTTGTCGCCCAATCCGGTGGCAATGTGCAAAACCGCGTGATTGCTCGCTTACTGGAACTGGCGCTAGTTGTGCCGCAAATGGAGCAATGGATTAAAAGCATCCAACCCGGTGAAGCGTTTTTCCAGCCTGCTCAATTGCCTGCTGATGCCAGCGGGGTGGGGTTGGTGGAAGCAGCGCGAGGTAGCCTTGGGCATTGGGTGACAGTGCGCAATAAGCATATCCTCAACTACCAGATTGTTGCGCCGACCAGTTGGAATTTTTCCCCGCGTGATCGGGAGGGGATGCCGGGGGCGTTGGAACAGGCGCTGGTGAATGTGCCGATTCGCGCGGGTGAGACGGAACCGGTGAGTGTGCAGCATATTGTGCGGTCGTTTGACCCGTGCATGGTTTGTACGGCGCACTGAGTCGAATGGGTGAAGTGCTTACTACTGCCCTACAAACTCCTCAAACCCATTAGTCAAATCTCACGTTATTTTGGTTTTTCATGGTTGTTGGTCTTCTGGTTGGGCTGAATCAGGTAGGTGACGTTGCCCAATTTGCGACTTGGCGCATTCGATGGAAAGAAGCAGGCGTTGTGCCAATAATTCACGGTCAGGTAATTCAGTCAGGTATTCGGCAACGTGGATTCCAGACTTATCTAATTCCAATAATTCAATTTGTTCAGCTTTTTTGCCTGTGCATAGGATGATGCCTAGAGGGGGCTTTTCATCCGGTTCGCGGTCAAACTTGTCCAGCCAGCGCAGGTAAAGCTCCATCTGCCCTTTGTATTCGGCTTTGAAGTCACCGATTTTGAGTTCAATGGCAACCAAGCGTTTGAGTTTGCGGTTATAGAACAACAGGTCTAGGTAGAAATCATCACCGTCCAACTGGATACGCTTTTGCCGTGCCAGAAAGCTGAAGCCTACTCCCAATTCCAGTAAGAATCGTTCCATTTCGCGGATGATGGCACTTTCGAGATCGGCCTCTAAAAAAGTGTCCTGTAAGCCGAGGAAGTCGAGCATATACGGGTCACGAAGTAGCAAATCGGGGGAAACCTTTTCGCTGTCACGCAGGGTTGCCAGTTCTTGTGAGATCAGTTCGTCCGGTTTGCGCGATAGCGCCGTGCGTTCATACAGCATAGAGTCAATCCGCTGACGTAGAGCGCGGACACTCCAGCGTTCCACCCGACACATTTCAGCGTAAAACTCACGTTGTAGTGGTTGTTTGAGTGGCAACAACAGCGTGAAGTGGCTCCAACTCAATTGTCGTGACAGTGTTGCGACAATCTGTTCATCCGTAAACACTTCAGCAAACTGCATCATTCGCCGTAAGTTTTTCTCGGCAAATCCCCTCCCGTATTCGTGGGTCAATTGGGTGGATAGTACTGGAATTAGGCGTTCACCGTACTCTGCTCGTTCGCCGCCAAGTATTTCAGTGTTGATACGTTGCCCGATACGCCAATACATTAGGGTCAGCTCGCTATTGACGGTGGCAATGGCTTGGTTTTTAGCAGATTCAATGAGCTGGCGAACTTCAGCAAGCAAGTCAGGATTGGTCAGCAAGTTTTCCATTACACGCTCCACAGCAGATTATTGGTAGCATAATGCCCGGTATGACGTGCCGTTTCTAGTCTGCAAGCTTGTCAATGAGGCATTGCCAGAATGCGTACAAGTGCTGCTGGTCACAAACATCAAAGCGGAGAGCTTGCAATAAACCTTGTGTGGCAGTATCCGGTTCTGTGACATTCAGCCAACCGCTGTCATGGATCGTTTCCACCATCAGGCGGGCAGTGTCAGCATGGTTGATGCGCTTATCCGCCATCTGGAGGCAAATCTGCCCTGCATATTCAAACACCAGTAGCAACGGGTACTGGATAGCATGTTGCAGCACTTCCCCCAACCGTTTAACGTGGGCGGGGGATTTGAGTACGACGTGGATCAGGTGCAGTTCGCTGTAATCGCGCTCCTCATCCTGATAGCACGGGATGTCGCACGTACCCGCTTTCAACACATGCCGCCACTCCAGGGTGTCGATGTCCTGCTGGATATGTTTGCGGTCAGTCGCTGAAAGGTCGGCATTTTCCAGCAACTGCTTTTTGTTGATGCGGACGGATTGCCGGGTGGCGGCGGGGAGGTTGAGGGTTTTGTAAGGTGGCGAATTACTCATTACTTCAGCATTTAGTCTCTTATGCAACGTCCTGAACTGCTGTCGAGAAAGCGTTTTCCTCAAACCATTCAATGTCAGGTGAAAACGGCATTTTCCCAGCAAATGACCACAAAGGCACGGGCATTGTCGCTTGTTAGCTACCCGTTTCCTTAAAGCGAGTAGTTCGAGTGCTTTCACCACTTGCTCATACGTGTTGACTCCCAGAATATCCCGGTAGTCGAGTAGCTCACCCTCACTGCCATGTGGTAGCTGCCCGAAAATGAAGTCTATCCCGTATTGTTGTTTCACTGATAGAGCATACAGAAACGGGATCAGGAACTTCTCCGAAAACGTATTGAAATCAGCCGACTCCCGCAATGCCAATTGGAGTCGTAGCGTAGACCCCAAGCAAAACGAACCATCTTCGTTTATGTGGAAGTCGCCATTCCGGGGAATTTGCCCACCAATTTCTTCCACGAGTGACAATGTTGTTGGGTATGCGGCTGGTATAGTGATTTTCAGCTCATAAAAGCCTTTGACTTCATATTGATCATCGTGCGTCCAGTGAAAATGCAGCTTACCCTCAAGCAAGGTAGCCTCTGTTTTTACCTGTGGCACAAGCGACATGAAAGGATGTTGATCTAAAAAGGCATCAAGCCCGATGACTCTCAACAAACTTACTCCTCATCAAGCCAAGGCTTTGCCTTTGGCTGTGGCACATTGCGCGGGGTCGATACATACGGAAATGATGCAACAGTATTGATGCCTAATACCTTCGATAAAGCATCTTTGGATGGTGTTACAGAAAGCCGCAGTTTTGCCATTTCAACAAGCTGATCAGGGTCAGTGTTGGTGGCAAGGAAACGAAAATCGCGTGTTGCTTCTTTAACCCAAAGTGCAAAGTTTTCTTTCAGGCGTAGTTCTGCACATTCTGGCATAGTCCAACGGTCGGCAAAGTTTTCTACCGGATTAACAGGATTCAATAACTCGGTTTTGCCAGAGTTGGCAAATGCATTCAAAGACTGAAGTGCTTCCGTCATGGTCTGTTTGATTGATTCACTACCAGTACAAGCATGTCCTGCAATCGTTGTAATAATGACAGAAATAGGCTTGCTATCCGAGTTTCTTTCAAACATTTTGTCCCGGTGGCGTTTCAGTAGCTGGATTACACGCTGTAGCGGTTTTTTTCGTTTATACAAAGGAAGATCGTCAACCTGTGCCTTGTCAAAAACAATCCGGCCATCTTTGGAGACTCGCATCCGACTAGCAAACCACTTTGCATAGCCCTCTGGATTGCTGATTAACCAGTCAAGACTTATTCTCTTGAAATCCTCCCGGCGATCATCCGTGATTCCTACAGCAAATGCCGCTACTTTTTCGGCAAGGTCTTTGTCCATACCAAAATTTCTGATTGAATCGAATATGGCGGTTATCTGAGTGGATGTTTCAGGTATACAAGGAACAATATCCATGTGGAAGCGTAAGCCATCTGCATATTCTAATCTCCAGCACCGATGTTTAGGCTCTAATGGCGCTTGGATATGTCTGGCATTACGATAGCCTTCTAGTTCACAGCCAATCAGGGTCTTTAAATATTCCTGAGTGTGTGTTGAAGCGGCAATGCCTTTTCGCAGATTACAAGCCAAGTCCAGATCATATTGCTCGTTATCGCTTAAGGGTTTGATTGCTGTTCCCAGTCTAAACGACCCTTGCGGAAAAACATGAACATCGTTGTTTGTTACTAAGGACGCATCACGTCCAAGCCATTCACCTAAATCTTCATAACGATCTTTCGCTTTTTCGTAGGCAGAATCGGGGAGTTCCAATAACTCAACCAAGTGAGTCAGAATCAGGTCTTCTTTGTTTGTCGGCATTTACTGTTCCTGTATGACAAGGGATGTGATGAATTTTCCTGCTGTATTGTTCTGGTCGTAGATCACCCAAGGCATATCTGCTTTCGGCATCCGTATTCGCCCCATTTCAATTGAACATGACACTGGCATGGCAGGGAAAACATGTAGTGGTGTTGAGTTTCCGGCATGGCTAGAAATCTTGCCAATGAGCTTGCGCATCTCTTGTCTGAACAAGGACAGTTGGTTAGCAGCACGAATAAAATCATTGTGTTGGTCTGCTGCTTCTGTCGCTATCTCCCAAATATCAATGTCTTCACCCATAATGGCTGTCACCCGGCTATGGTCGATCTTTGCGGTCAATGACATGATCAGCACGGGATTCTTATGATTGGTGGTAGGTTCAGTGACAATGAAGTGGAATAACTCCGGTTCTGCTTGCCATTCCCATGTTTTTGGTTCACGTATTGGTTGCCGAACATCTACTGAGATTTTGTCAGTAAACAATGCGCCAAGCTGGATCAGCAATGGCATGGGGGCTAAAGCAAAAACTGTAAAGTGAGCTGGGGAGTTCTCTTCAATCCTATGTTCAATGCGTTGCTGGAAGATACGTTGCAGATGCTGTTGTTCTGTTCCCCAGTAAGGCTCATCCTTGTCTTTATGAGAGCTAGACATGGATAACATGATGGGGTTTTCTTCGGCTGGGTAACGATGAGGAAAAATGGCCTGATAAGTCTCGTCTTTTTGAAGTGGTGATTTCTGATCACCGATATTTGCACCATAGAAAACCACATGGGTTTTATTTTTAGGGTCGATACCTGTGACAATCTTTATCCGCAGTTCATGCTCGGTTTTCCATCCCCTCAATAAGTCTGCGGAGTACTTAGAGCCATCTTTGTCCTGATCTATTGTTTTGTGGCAGTCATGACACATGAGCATCAGGTTATCAATATTGTTTAGCTGGTCTGGCTTGCGCCTTAGAATGTCACTCCATCCGCGAGGGCCATCTTCGGAGAAGGAGTAAATATGTGCTTTCTCTGAAATGTTCACAGCTTCCAGTGTGACAGCAGAGTGATACAAGAGGCGATTACAACCCTTGAACTGGCAGCGCCCGCCAGCCTTGGCCCAGAGAACGCGCTCAACTGTGGGGTTAATGTGACGTGTAACTTCTTTTGTCATAAGGCGAAGGATATAGATGGCTTATAACAATATCAAGTGTGATTTTTTGAAAAAAACACAACATATTGTGTTTTGTGATGGTTCTCATGCCAGGTCTACACCTGCATGACCGCTGTCTATTCTTAATGTCCACTCATGGATGGATGAAAAACAGGTAGGTTATCTGACGTATGACTAGGGATTTTTAGTGATGACCAACACAGTTCTGATCGGTAGATTTGACCCATGCATGGTTTGTACGGCGCACTGACCTGTTACAATCCTCCCATTACAACTGCAATAAGGAGTCCCCATGCAATCCTCACTGGTACTGACTGTTCTTGGCCCTGACCGTGCAGGTCTGGTTAATTCCATTGCCGAAGCCGTCAAAGCCCATCATGGCAACTGGCAGGAAAGCCGCATGGTTCACCTTGCCGGACAGTTCGCCGGGCTTGCTCATGTCACGCTGCCACAAGAACACCTTGTCGATCTGAAACAAGTGCTACAAACCTTGCAAACCGGCGGCTTACAAATTCTGGTAATACACAGCGACGCAGCCGTCCCTCGCACTATTACCCCGCTGACACTGGAACTGCTAGGTCACGACCGCCCCGGCATTATTCACGACATTACCCGCGAACTCGCCGCTCTCAACGTCAATATCGAAGAGCTGGAAAGCGAACAACGCGCTGCGCCCATGTCCAGCGAGCTGATGTTCTACGCCCACCTCAAACTGGGTTTGCCAGAAGGCGTGACGGCGGACGATGTGCAAGGCGCGTTTGAAGCGATGCCCGATCCGCTGACGGTTGATCTCAGCTTTAGCTAAAAGAAGGTTTCCAGCTAGCAATGGAAAGTTGTAAACCTTCTTTCCATTGTCAAACCACAAAAACAATAAAATCCCTTAAAAACAGTGCTTTGAGAAAGTGGCACGCCCCTTGCACACCGTTTGTCATTACCGCTGGTAAATACAAAACACAGGTGGGAGGAGCCAATGCCTGAACTAGAAACCTTTTACGACGTGATGCGCCGCCAAGGCATCACCCGTCGTAGCTTCCTGAAATTCTGTAGCCTGACTGCCGCCGCTCTGGGGCTGGGGCCAGCCTTTGCACCCAAAATTGCCGAAGCAATGGAAACCAAACCGCGCACTCCCGTCCTGTGGTTGCATGGCTTGGAATGTACCTGTTGCTCGGAATCCTTCATCCGTTCCGCACACCCGCTTGCCAAAGACGTGGTGCTGTCGATGATTTCCCTCGATTACGACGACACGCTGATGGCCGCCGCAGGGCATCAAGCCGAAGCCATTCTTGATGAAATTATGACCAAATACAAGGGCAATTACATCCTCGCGGTGGAAGGCAACCCGCCCTTGAACGAAGACGGCATGTTCTGCATCCAGTCCGGCAAGCCGTTTGTGGAAAAGCTGCGCCACGTTGCCAAGGACTGCAAGGCGATCATTTCCTGGGGTTCGTGTGCATCATGGGGCTGCGTGCAAGCCGCCGCGCCGAATCCGACCCGCGCTACGCCGGTACACAAGGTCATTTTCGACAAGCCGATCATCAAAGTGCCCGGTTGCCCGCCAATTGCCGAAGTCATGACCGGGGTGATTGCCTACATGCTCACCTTCGATCGTTTGCCGGAACTTGACCGTCAGGGTCGCCCGAAAATGTTCTACGGGCAACGCATCCACGACAAATGCTACCGCCGCCCGCACTTCGACGCGGGGCAGTTCGTGGAACAGTGGGACGACGAAGCCGCTCGCAAAGGGTATTGCCTCTACAAAGTTGGTTGCAAAGGTCCGACCACCTATAACGCTTGCTCGACGGTGCGCTGGAATGGCGGGGTGTCGTTCCCGATCCAGTCCGGGCATGGCTGCATTGGCTGTTCCGAAGACGGTTTCTGGGATAAAGGCAGCTTCTATGACCGCTTGACTGACATTAAACAATTCGGAGTGGAATCCAACGCTGACCAAATTGGCATGGGCGTGGCTGGCGTAGTCGGAGCAGCGATTGCCGCACATGCTGCGGTCAGTGCCGTCAAACATGCGCAGCGTAAAGACAAGGGAGGTGAGCAATAATGGGCGCAATCAATACACCCAACGGTTTCAATCTGGATAACAGCGGGCGGCGCGTGGTGGTCGACCCGGTAACGCGCATCGAAGGTCACATGCGTTGCGAGGTCAATCTTGACGACAACAATGTGATCCGCAATGCGGTTTCCACCGGCACGATGTGGCGCGGGCTGGAAGTGATTTTGCGGGGGCGTGACCCGCGTGATGCTTGGGCGTTTACTGAGCGGATATGCGGGGTTTGCACCGGCACTCATGCGCTGACTTCCTGCCGTGCGGTGGAAGATGCTTTGGGTATCCAGATTCCTGAAAATGCCAATTCCATCCGCAATATCATGCAGTTGTGTTTGCAGGTGCATGACCATCTGGTGCATTTCTACCATTTGCACGCACTCGACTGGGTGGATGTGGTGTCGGCACTGAATGCTGACCCCAAGGCAACCTCGGATTTGGCACAAAGCATTTCCAGTTGGCCGCGTTCTTCCCCCGGCTATTTCCGCGACATCCAGAACCGCATCAAGAAATTCGTGGAATCGGGGCAACTGGGGCCGTTCATGAACGGTTACTGGGGCAACCCGGCGTACAAGCTGCCGCCGGAAGCTAACCTGATGGCAGTCACGCATTATCTGGAGGCGCTGGATTTCCAGAAGGAAATCGTCAAGATCCACACCGTTTATGGTGGCAAGAACCCCCACCCGAACTGGCTGGTGGGCGGGATGCCGTGTGCGATCAATGTGCATGACACTGGTGCGGTGGGGGCGATCAATATTGAGCGCCTCAACCTGATTTCCAGCATTATCGACCAGACCATTGAGTTCGTTGATCAGGTCTATATCCCTGACCTGATTGCGATTGCCTCGTTCTACAAGAGTTGGCTGTATGGCGGAGGTTTGTCTTCCAAATCGGTGATGTCGTATGGCGATATTCCCGACCGTGCCAATGACTATTCTGCCAGTAACCTGCTGATGCCACGCGGTGCCATCATCAATGGCAACTTCAATGAAATCCACGAGATTGACCTGCGTGCACCTGACCAGATTCAGGAATTCGTTACCCACTCTTGGTACAAATACCCTGACGAAAGCAAAGGCTTGCACCCGTGGGATGGCATTACCGAGCCGAATTTCGCGCTGGGGGCCAACACCAAAGGTACACGCACCGCGATCGAATCTATTGACGAAGCCGCCAAATATTCGTGGATCAAAGCACCACGCTGGAAAGGTCATGCGATGGAAGTCGGCCCCTTGTCGCGTTACATCATCGGTTACGTGCAAGGCAATCCAGAGTTCAAAGAACCAGTGGATAAGCTGCTTTCCACGCTTGGCTTACCGTTTGATGCTTTGTTCTCTACGCTGGGACGCACGGCGGCACGGGGGTTGGAAGCGTCGTGGGCTGCGCACAAAATGCGTTACTTCCAAGACAAACTCATGGCGAATATCAAAGCGGGTGATTCTTCCACTGCCAATATCGACAAGTGGGAACCCTCCACTTGGCCGAAATCTACCAAAGGTGTGGGTTTTACCGAAGCACCGCGTGGCGCACTGGGTCACTGGATCGTCATCGAGGACACCAAGATCAAGAACTACCAATGCGTGGTTCCAACCACTTGGAACGGTTCGCCGCGTGACCCGGCGGGCAATATCGGGGCGTTTGAAGCCGCGCTGATGAATACCAAAGTGGAAGTCGCCGATCAGCCGCTGGAAATCCTGCGTACCCTGCACAGTTTCGACCCGTGCTTGGCGTGTTCAACCCACGTGATGAGTCCTGACGGTCAGGAAATGGCGACTGTCAAAGTCCGTTAAGCAAGCAGAGGAAAAGACATAATGAAACGTAACTGGATGGTATTGGGTGTGATGTTTGCCAGCACAACGGTCATGGCGCATCCGGGAGAGCACGCTGATTTCCACGCATGGGAAGCCTTCGTGCATTTTGTCAGCAATCCCGATCATGTCGGCATTCTGATCGGGGCAGCTTTGATAGTAGCAGCGGCGATTGTTTGGAGTGCTGCTCGCGGGAGGTAAGTTATGGCTACGCAACAGGCGGTTTACGTCTATGAAACACCAGTGCGCCTGTGGCACTGGCTCAACGCTTTCTCGATCCTCGTGCTGGCGGTAACAGGCTATTTTATCGGTAGCCCCTTGCCCACCATGCCGGGGGAGGCGAGTGAGCATTTCCTGATGGGTTATATCCGTTTTGCGCATTTTGCGGCGGCGTATGTGTTTGCCATCGGTTTTCTGGCAAGGTTTTACTGGTCGTTTGTGGGTAATCACCATGCCCGCCAGTTGTTTCGTTTGCCGATTTTCCACGCTAGATTCTGGAAAGAAGCCTTGTTTGAATTGCGTTGGTATTTCTTTCTGGAAAAAGAGCCGCGCAAGTACGCGGGGCATAACCCGCTGGCACAGGTGGCAATGTTCCTGTTCCTGACGCTGGGCAGTGTATTCATGATCTTCACTGGCTTTGCGCTGTATAGCGAAGGGCAGGGCGAAGGTAGCTGGTTTGATACCTTCTTCGGCTGGGTGATTCCACTGTTTGGGCAAAGTCAGGATGTGCATACCTGGCATCATCTGGGTATGTGGTACATCCTGATTTTTGTGATGATCCATGTGTATGTGGCGATCCGCGAAGACATTATGTCGCGCCAAAGTTTGGTCAGTACCATGATCAGCGGCTGGCGCATGTTCAAGGATAACCGCCCATGAGTACACCGAATGTGCTGATTCTGGGGATTGGCAACCTGTTGTGGGCTGATGAAGGTTTTGGGGTGCGGGCGTTGGAATACCTGCACGCTCATTACAGCTTTCCGCCCAATGTGACCGTGCTGGATGGCGGTACGCAAGGCATTTATCTGGTGCAATATGTCGAGGAAGCCGATATTTTGGTGGTCTTCGATGCGGTGGATTACGGTTTGCCGCCCGGTACGCTCAAGCAAGTGCTGGATAATGAAGTGCCGCGTTTCATGGGCGCGAAGAAAATGAGCTTGCACCAGACCGGCTTTCAGGAAGTGCTGGCAATGGCGCAATTGCTGGATCGTTACCCCGATAACCTGCTGCTGATTGGGGTGCAACCGGTGGAGCTGGACGATTTCGGGGGTAGCTTGCGTCCGCAAGTCAAAGTACAAATCGAACCGGCCATACAGATTGCGTTGGATTATCTGGCTCGGTTTGGCATTGCTGCGACACCCCGCACGACTGAATCCAGCGCCGAACCGCTTGCACCGACAGCATTACACCTGCACGACTACGAAACTTACCGCCCTAGCGAAACCGAAGCCTGCCGTATTGGTGATGAGCGTTGGCTGCAAAGGCTGGTGAGCTGATGTGTATTGGCATTCCCATGCAGGTCATCGCTGTCCACGAATACGTCGCCATGTGTGAGCAAGCGGCCGGTAGTTTGCCGGAAACGGTGGATACCATGCTGGTTGGCTCAGTCAGTGTGGGCGATTGGTTGCTGGTGTACAAAGGTGCGGCACGAGAGCACTTGACGCCGGATCGAGCGCAACAGATTACCCAAGCATTGCAAGCCTTGGATGCGGTTCGGCATGGGCATGATTTCGAGGGATTTTTTACGGATTTGATTGAGCGCGAACCGCCATTACCTGCACATTTGAGGAGTACTTCGTCATGAATTTAGTCGAGCGTCTTACCCACGATTTAGGCTACCCGTTACTGGCGGATCATGTCGCGCTGGCGGCGTTTGCGGAACAGCAGGACAACAGCGTAATTTTTTTGCCTGCCAATCCGCAGCATTACCCGGAAACTTTGGATGTTGCCATTGTGTTGCCAGAACTGATGCGAATTTTCAGCGGGCGGATGCAGGCTGGGGTGGCTGATGTAAATTTTGCGCGGGAATTGGCGGGTAAATACAACATTACCGAATGGCCTGCATTGCTGTTTTTGCGCCACGGTGCTTACCTCGGCAGCATTGCACGGATGCGTGATTGGGGTGTGTATCTGAGCAAGATTAATGCGCTGCTTGCAGCACCCGTTCCCGTAAAAGCGCCCGGTATTGGTATTCCTGTGGTGGGGGTGATGTCATGATGAATATGCACTTATTGGGAATTCCCGTCGTCGGCATGGGATCGCAGCCGGAAGAAGACGATGAATTAAACTACATGCAGATGCCGCAGGGTATGGCGACTTACCGCCCCACGATTTTGCCGGAACAAGAGGATTTAGCGGATTACCCGCAGGTGTTTACCTTGCTGCAACAGGCTCAGGATTTGTTGGATGTGGGGGCAGGGCATCTTGATTTGTCCGCCGCGCAGCCTGCTGAAAAACGCTTGCTTAACCAGATTCTGGGTGAGGGCGAAGTCAGCATTCTGTTTGATACCGGCAATGGCGGGCACATCGAAATTCAGGAAACCAGCCTGCCCGGTGTGTGGTGGCATCGTACCTTGGACGCGCTCAAAACCTGTGTGGATGAAAGCGTGGAAGTGGCGGGGATTCCCGATTTGATTCGCAACACGACCTTTGCGAATGCTGCGCCGGTGCTAGCATTGCCTGATGTGCAGCATTTGCCGGAAGGTGTGATCAATGCGCCGGGTTTGCTGGCGGAATTGCAGGAGCAAGTGCAACAGCAATACGTGGGGCATGTAATCAACCTGACCTTGCTACCGCTGTCGCCTGAAGACCTTGAGTGCATTACGCAAACTTTGAGTGTGGGCAAAGCGGCGATTCTGTCGCGGGGTTATGGCAATTGCCGGATTACCGCCACCGCTATCCGCCATGTGTGGTGGGTGCAGTATTTTAATTCTAGCGATACCCTGATTTTGAACACGCTGGAAGTGGTTGTCGTGCCATTGGTGGCGTGTGCCTCCAGCGAAGACTTGGCGGATAGCCGCGAGCGTTTGCAGGAAATCCGTGAGGCATTGCAATGAGCGCACCCCTCAATACGTTTGAAGGTTCGTACCTCGGTCATGCCGACCGGATTGCGGATAATGCCCGGTTGGAATGCAAGATTTGCTGGCACGTTTACGACCCCGCTGTGGGGGATGATTACTGGCAAATTTCCGCCGGAACGCCGTTTAGCGCATTGCCTGATCACTGGCGCTGCCCAGAATGTGATGGCGATAAACATCAATTCATGTTGTTGCATGAGTCTGCCTGATCCACGCATTGCGTTACTGGAAGCGCATTTCCGCGAAGTGGAAATGACGCGGATGCGGGATGTGCCGATCCTTAACCCGGCATTACAGGTGGAAGCGGTGGGTTTTCAATCCATTGAGTCAGGTTGTTTGGGGGTGTTGAT
The DNA here is from genome assembly GCF_021650935.1 of Thiothrix winogradskyi. Lineage (NCBI taxonomy): Bacteria > Pseudomonadati > Pseudomonadota > Gammaproteobacteria > Thiotrichales > Thiotrichaceae > Thiothrix > Thiothrix winogradskyi. Next base: position 2,153,616 of record NZ_CP091244.1, read on the forward strand.
TACCCCGTGGTTTATGAATCTGGTGTGGTTGCCGTCAGTTGAGAGGGGGGCAGACATGCCGGATTCGCCTTTGCTGGCCTTGCCATCGGGTGAGTATGAATGCCAGCCTAATCATGCGTTGAGCGTCGGCAAGTTTTATACCTGTTCCTTGTTTTCTCCGGTGTTACAATTTGAGGATCAGGCGACGGCGGTACTGACAGCGCAGGAAGTGATGAAACTGCTGCTCGGCGTACCCCCCTCTGCCAATGTCTCGCGGCGCGACTTTTTGCGCGGCAAATTTTCGTAAGGAGAGCAGCATGTGCCTCGGCATCCCCGGACAAATTACCGAACTGGTTGACCTTGAATTTCTCGTGGCTAAAGTGGACATCGGCGGGGTGAAACGCGATGTCATTATCACTTGTGTGGTCGATGATGAACACCCGGCTGAAAGTTGCGTGGGCGATTGGGTGCTGGTACACGCCGGTTTCGCGATGAGCCGGTTGGATGAGGAAGAAGCCGCACGCACGCTAGCCTTGCTGGCAGAACTCGGTGATATGCAGGCTGAGATCGACCTGATGCGGCAAGTGGAGACTTCCGCATGAAATACATGGATGAATTCCGTGACCCGGCTACCGCCAAAAAACTGGTGGAGGAAATCAAACGCCTTGCACCCATCGCTCGCGGTCAACGCGATATGCCGCTGCAAATCATGGAATTCTGCGGTGGGCATACCCACACCTTATTCAAATACGGCATTGAGTCAATGTTGCCTGCTGACATTGAAATGGTGCATGGCCCCGGCTGTCCGGTATGCGTCTTACCAATGGCACGGGTCGACGATTGCGTAGCCATTGCGGAACAGCCCGGCGTGATTTTTACTACGTTTGGCGATGCCATGCGTGTACCCGGTACGCGCAAAAGTTTGCTGCAAGCCAAGGCGGATGGTTGCGATGTGCGCATGGTGTATTCGCCGATGGATGCGCTCGCCATTGCCCGCAAAAATCCTGAGCGCGACATAGTGTTTTTTGCGTTGGGGTTTGAAACGACTATGCCGAGTACGGCGCTGACGCTGTTGCAGGCACACCGCGAAGGGCTGAAAAACTTTTCGCTGTTCTGCAATCACATTACCACGCCTGCGACGATGCGGGCGATTCTCACCGACCCCGATTTGCGGCTGGACGGTTTCCTCGCACCCGGTCACGTCAGCATGGTGATCGGCGCACATCCGTATGATTTCGTGACCCGCGATTATCACAAGCCGTTGGTGATTACCGGGTTTGAGCCGCTGGATATTTTGCAAGCCTTGTGGATGCTGGTGAAACAGTTTGCCGAAGGGCGTTGCGAAGTCGAGAATCAATATGCGCGGATTGTGCCGGAAGCGGGCAATGTCGCGGGGTTGAAAGCCATTGCCGAGGTGTACGAAACGCGGGAACACAGCGAGTTTCGGGGCTTGGGCAATATTGGCGATGCGGGTATCCAGATTCGGGAAGCGTATGCGGCTTACGATGCGGAGAGGAAGTTTAAGCTCCAAGCGGCGGCGAGTACGCATGATCCCGAACACCTCAAGTGCGCGGATGTATTGCGCGGGGTCATGAAGCCGTGGGAATGCCCAGCGTTTGCGAAGACGTGCAATCCGCAGAATCCGTTGGGGGCGTTGATGGTGTCGCCGGAAGGTTCGTGCGCGGCGTATTACGCTTATGGCAAGCTGGCGAAACGCAAGGAAACCGCATGAACCTCACCGGCACTATCACCCTCGCCCACGGCAGTGGCGGACGCGCCATGCACCAACTGGTCGACGACCTAATCCGTAGCACCTTCAGCAATCCGCTACTAGAAGAAGGCGAAGACCAAGCCCGCATCCCACTTGCAGAACTGGTTGCGCAAGGCGACCGCTTGGCATTCACCACCGATTCTTACGTTGTCACCCCGTTGGAGTTCCCCGGTGGCAATATCGGTACACTCGCCATCAATGGCACGGTTAACGATCTCGCTGTCGGGGGCGCGAAACCGCTGTACCTGAGTTGCGGTTTCATTATTGAAGAAGGTTTGCCGTTGGAAATCTTTGCTCGCATTTTACAAGCGATGCGCTTGGCGGCGGATGAGGCAGGTGTGCAAATCGTCACGGGTGATACCAAAGTGGTGCAACGCGGCGGCGCGGATAAGTTGTTTATCAATACCGCTGGCGTGGGCGTGATTCCAGCAGGTTTCAACCCGTCCGCTGGCGGTGCGCAAGTGGGTGATGTGGTGATTGTCAACGGCTGGTTGGGTGATCATGGTGCAGCAATCCTGAATGCGCGGGGTGATTTGGCGTTGGAAGCGGATATTGAATCCGATTGCGCCCCGTTGAATGCCTTGGTGGAAGCGATGTTTGCGGTTTGCCCCGACATTCATTGCTTGCGCGATGCAACCCGTGGCGGGTTGGCGACGGTGCTGAATGAATTTGCGGAACGTTCCGGCGTGGATATGGTGCTGAAGGAAGATACGTTGCCGATTCGTACCCCGGTGCGCGGTATGTGCGAAATTCTGGGGCTAGACCCGCTGTATTTGGCGAATGAAGGCAAGCTGGTCGCCGTTGTTCCGGCAGCGGCAGCGTTGGCGGTAGTGGCGGCGATGCAGCGCATCCCCGCAGGCTATCACGCTTGTATTATCGGCGAAGTGCAGGAAGGCGACGGGCATGTGATCTTGCAAACCGCTTTCGGTGGGGAACGGATTGTTGATATGCTGCCGGGAGAGCAGTTACCGCGCATTTGCTGATATAGCGGTTGTCGGTGGTAGTTGTAGGGGCGGTTCGCGAACCGCCCCTACGGGTGATCGTATAACCGGTTGAACCGTGCGGTTGTCGGTGGGGTTGTAAGGGCGGTTCGCGAACCGCCCCTACGGATGATCGTATAACCCGTTGGACCATGCGATTGTCTGTTGGGGTTGTAAGGGCGGTTCGCGAACCGCCCCTACGGGTGATCGTATAACCTGTTGAACCATGCGACTGTCTGTCGGTGTTGTAAGGGCGGTTCGCGAACCGCCCCTACGGGTGATCGTATAACCTGTTGAATCATGCGATTGTTTGTTGGGGTTGTAAGGGCGGTTCGCGAACCGCCCCTACGGGTGATCGTATAACCCGTTGGACCATGCGATTGTCTGTTGGGGTTGCAAGGGCGGTTCGCGAACCGCCCTACGGTGATCGTATAACCTGTTGAATCATGCGATTGTTTGTTGGGGTTGTAAGGGCGGTTCGCGAACCGCCCCTACGGGTGATCGTATAACCCGTTGGATCATGCGATTGTCTGTTGGGGTTGTAAGGGCGGTTCGCGAACCGCCCCTACGGGTGATCGTATAACCTGTTGAATCATGCGACTGTCTGTCGGTATTGTAAGGGCGGTTCGCGAACCGCCCCTACGGATGATCGTGTAACCCGTTGGACCATACGATTGTCGGTGGGGTTGTAAGGGCGGTTCGCGAACCGCCCCTACGGATGATCGTGTAACCCGTTGGACCATGCGATTGTCTGTTGGGGTTGTAAGGGCGGTTCGCGAACCGCCCCTACGGATTACTCACATTTCACATTAGAGGGCGTGATGAAATATAATCCTGACATCCATCACCGTAGATCCATCAGATTGAAAAATTATGATTATTCCTGTGCTGGGATGTATTTCGTTACTATTTGCATTGAAAACCGCGAATGTCTTTTGGGTGAAGTTATTGAGGGACAAATGCACATGAGCGATGCCGGGCGGATTGTTGCTGAGACATGGCAATGGCTGGCATCTCAACATGATTACATCGTACTGGATGAGTGGGTGATTATGCCTAACCATATTCACGGAATTATCGCGATCGTTGATGCCGGTAGGGACGGTTCGCGAACCGCCCCTACGGAAAAACAAAAACCATTAGGGCGTTTGATTGGCGCATTTAAGACCGTATCAAGCAAACGTATCAATATCATGCGAGATTCCCCCGGTAGTAAGCTATGGCAACGCAATTATTGGGAGCATATCGTGCGTAATGAGCAATCACTGCAACAAATACGCCAATACATTGTTCACAACCCACAAACGTGGATAGATGACCAATTAAATCCGGTATTAGCATGACTTTGGAATATGCATGAAACAATCGTGCCTAATCGTAGGGGCGGTTCGCGAATCGTCCGCCTATTACAATCACCCTTACGACCATGCTTGCCGATACCATCACAAGGAATGATTGATGACTAAAAAAGCCGCTTACGGCAAACCCCAACGCCTAAAATTCCCCGCTGCTGAAGCCGAAAACAAATGGCTGGGTTACGCCTTCGACGCTTATTACCGCGCTGATGTCGGTGTCGCTAAAGGCATCCAGCAAGAGGAGCGTAATGGTCATAAACTCGCCTGTGCGAAAGGCTGTTCCAATTGTTGCAAGAGCCACACCACTATTCCGATTTTTCCGCTGGAATTGCTGGGGCTGTATTGGTATGTCACTAAAATCATGCCCGCTGAAACACGTACCCGTTTGAAGCCGCAACTGGCGAATCATGTGGCAGGGCAACCTTGCCCGTTTTTGCTGGAGGGCGCTTGCAGCGTGCACCCGATGCGCCCGCTGGCGTGCCGCCATTTCAATGTGTTTGGCAAAACGTGTGTGGAAGGCGAGGATGCTTTCTATACGCGCCGCGAGGATGTGTTGACCCCGCTCAAAGTGCATCAGGATGCGGCTTATGAGGCGATGTTGCCGTTTCATGGCATGGTCACGCCGGAGCAGAAACAGGCAGCGATGCAGCATGGTTACGTGCAACAACAAGCGCGGGTCTTGCAGGAAATTGATTGGGCGCATTTAGCCGCACGGATTACCGAGTAAAAAACATGACAAAAACACCTGAAACCAAGGGCTTCGACGAATCCCTGTTGTGGGATACGCGGGAAATTTGGGGGAAGTGTCTGCCGATACCTTTTTCAAGGAATTGACCAGCGCGGATATTGCCGATACCTATCACCGTTGGCGTATGGCTGATACGTGTGAGGATGGTGGGTGTAAGGGCGGTTCGCGAACCGCCCCTACGGGGTATGTGGATATTGCGGGGTTTTGTAAAGCGGCGACATTGGCTGACATCAAAGCCAACGATTATGTGCTGACGCCGGGGCGCTATGTCGGCGCAGCAGAAATCGCCGACGACGGCATCGCGTTTGAAACCAAGATTCGCAAGAATTTGGCGGTGTTGGGGTATGGGGAATAAGCAATGGCTTTTATGCTATGTTTGGAACTGGTAAAACCATGCGGAGAAACGGAAAAATGAGTGCAGCACAACAGTTACAGGAACTGTACACCTACGCTGATTACGCAAAATGGCCGGAAGGTGAACATTGGGAACTGATTGACGGTGTGGCGTATGCAATGGCAGCACCGTCAAGGCAACATCAGGATGTGGTATTGGAATTAGGCTCGCAAATTTTGCAACATCTACGCGGTAAACCTTGCCGCCCTTATGTCGCCCCGTTTGATGTCCGTCTGCCACGCCAACAGGAAGCTGACGACAAGGTGGATACCACCGTGCAGCCTGATATTTCGGTGATTTGTGAGCGTAGCAAGCTTGATGATAAAGGCTGTCGCGGTGCGCCGGACTGGATTATTGAGGTCGTGTCGCCGTCTTCCGCGATTATGGACATGGAAAAAAAGCGCAGGCTTTACGAACGGCACGGGGTCAAAGAATACTGGATTGTTCACCCGTCTGACCGCTGGTTGATGGTGTATACCTTGGGCGAAGACGGCAAATACGGGCAGTTCCAACTGTTTGGGTTGGATGAGCCTGCGACCGTTGGCTTGTTCCCAGAATTGAGCATTGACTGGGCGTTTTTGAATGATGATCAAATAGGGTAATAGCTATGTCACGCAACACTGCAAAGACTACAAGCTCATGGCGAAACGGCATAAAGATATGGAGAAAGTACAAACCGTCATTGGGCTGCTGGCGAATGACGATGAGTCGCTGGAATTGCACGATTTAACCCTCGCCAGGACGGGTACGCACGCTGACCTGTTTAAGAAATAATGGCAAATAATGATGACTGAATCCAGCCGTATCGAATACAAACAAACCGCTGTTTTAAAGAAACCTCTCCCCAACCCTCCCCTTATCAGGGAAGCAAGAAAGACACAGCACCCTCTTGTTCCTCCCCTGACAAGAGGAGGTTAGGAGGGGTTTCTTCAGCTATCGCAAATTTTGCGACAACTCAACCACTAACACATTTACTGGCGAAGGAGTCGTTATGAACAATAACCCCGACTTTCACACCCTGATCAACGCCATCCAAAACATCAACACCGAGCTGACCAAACAAGCCAGCCATGCGGTCAATCTTTCCCCGACTTTGCGCAATTGGTGCATCGGTACCAAGCAGTTACCAACCCCGTTACTGATGAGCCGTGCAAGAGTGCCTACAGTGTCGGCACAATCTTCTCTCCCGCCTGATATGCTTGCGGATTCCAGAGGCGGAGCGGTTAGTGGAGGAGGCAGTAACATGATCTTCCAGCAGTTGTATGAACCGTTGTGCGGAAAAGGGCAGACACATAGGTCTGCCCCTACAGATGATCGTGCCGTTGTAGGGGCGAACCTGCGTGTTTGCCCTCTTAATGACCCTGATTCCGAAAAGGTGGTGCTTGCATGAACCTAACCTTCATCTCCGACACCCATTCCCTGCACGACCGCTTACCCGCTATCGACGCAGGCGACGTGCTGATCCATTGCGGCGATTTCACCGGACGCGGCACACTGGACGACACGCTGAATTTCGCCGAATTCATCGCAGCGCAGCCTTTCACCCATAAGATCGTGATTGCCGGAAACCACGACTGGTGCTTTGAAGACAAACGCCGCAAAATCGCCGAACACATCCTCAAAGAATACGGTCTCATCTACCTCAACGACTCCGGCATCGAAATTGATAGCGTGAAATTCTGGGGTTCGCCTGTGCAACCCGAATTCTGTGACTGGGCATTCAACCGCGAACGCGGCGCAGACATTCGCCAACACTGGGACAAAATCCCCACCGACACCGATGTACTGATTACCCACGGCCCCGCGTCCGGCATCCTCGACCAGTGTTACAACGGTTTCAACGCCGGGTGCGAAGACCTATTGCACGCTATCAAACGCATCAAACCGCGCATCCACGCCAGCGGGCACATCCACGAAGGCTACGGCAAAAAGAAAGTCGGCAAGACCGTGTTCATCAACGCCTGTGTTCTGGATGAACGCTATCAGGTGCGGAATCCACCGATTGTGGTGAAGTTATGAGCCGTTTTACCGAACAACGCTTAGAGCAAGCCATCATCACCCTGCTGGGCGAACAAGGCTACCCGCACGTTCCCGGTGAATCCATTGCCCGTAGCCCGCAAGAAGTCCTGCTCAAAGACGACCTTCGCGCCTACCTTGCCAGCCAATACCCTACATTCTGGGATAACCGTGACGACATCAAAGCGGAACTCAAAGTGGATTTGATTATCCTGCTGGCGCAGCACGGCTATCCGCCGGTTGACTGCGATGAGGTGTACAAGGAAATCTTTGAGCAGGCGACGAATTTCAAGAAATACCGGGGGCAGGCGTAGTGGTGGCGCAACGCATTCGTATCACTGGTTTGGTGCAAGGCGTCGGTTTCCGCCCCAACGTTTGGCGCTTGGCGCAGGCGTGCGGCATTGCAGGCACGGTGCGCAATGACAGCAGCGGCGTGCTAATCGAAGCGTGGGGCAGTGATGCTGCACTGGCTGATTTTCAACAGCAATTACGCACGGATATTCCCCCGCTGGCACGCTTGGATAGCCTGCAAGTGATGTTGTTGGATGCGCCTTGTCCGCATGACGATTTCCGCATTATCGCCAGCGAATCCGGCGAGATTCATACCGGGGTGGTGGCGGATGCAGCCATGTGTCCGGCTTGTCGCGTCGATATTTTCGAGGCGAGCAATCGTCGTTACCGTTATCCCTTCACCAATTGCACGCATTGTGGGCCGCGTCTGAGCATTGTGCGCACCATTCCCTACGACCGTGCGAATACTAGCATGGCGGAGTTTGCGCAATGTCCCGACTGCTTGCGCGAATACACTGATCCTGCCGATCGGCGTTTTCATGCGCAACCGAATGCTTGTCCGACGTGTGGCCCCAGCGTTTGGTTGGAAGACATGGCGGGGCAGGGGATTGAACCAACTGCTGCGGAGCGTGATTGCATCGACACTGCCAGCCGCTTGCTACGTGAAGGTTGTATTATCGCGCTGATGGGTTTGGGGGGCGTGCATCTCGTTTGCGATGCGATCAATGAAACTGCTGTAGCAACCTTGCGTCAGCGTAAACACCGTTATCAGAAACCGTTGGCGTTGATGGCACGGGATATAGAGGTTATTCGCCAATATTGCTACGTAAGCGATGCAGAAGCAGCATTATTGCAAGGTAGGCACGCGCCGATTGTGTTGTTGGAACGCAAGATCCCCCCCATCCCCAGCCCTTCCCCCGCAAGGGGTGAAGGGAGTAAGAGGCAAGAATCTGGCGGTCTTTCTTGTTCCCTCACCCCTTGCGGGGGAGGGTTAGGGTGGGGGGTATCTTCTGCACTCAATACCCTCGGCTTCATGCTCCCCTACACCCCCCTCCATGCCCTGCTACTCGAATCGTGGGACACGCCGCTGATCATGACCAGCGCCAATCTCAGCGAAGAACCGCAATGCATCACAGTTGACGAAACCCGTCAGCGAATGCAGGGCATCGCCGATTACCTGCTATTACACAATCGCCCCATCGTAAACCGCGTCGATGATTCCGTTGCACGGATTCTTGCAGGCAAACCGCGCCTATTGCGCCGTGCGCGTGGCTATGCCCCCGAACCCCTCACTTTGCCAGCAGGCTTTGCGAATGCACCGCCACTCCTCGCTATGGGGGGCGAACTCAAAAACACGTTTGCACTGCTACGCGATGGGCAAGCCATTCTTTCACAACACTTAGGCGACCTCGAAGATGCTCGTACTGGGCGTGAATATACCCACACCTTGCGGCTCTACCGCGACCTATTCCAGCATCAACCGCAAGCCATTGTTGTCGATAAACACCCCGGCTACCGCTCCACTCAACTGGGGCAACAATGGGCGCGGGAACAAGGCTTGCCACTGATTGACGTGCAACATCACCACGCCCATGTTGCGGCTTGCATGGCAGAAAATGGCTGGTCGGTGGAGGGTGGCAAAGTGCTAGGCATCGTGTTGGATGGCTTGGGCTACGGCGATGATGGCACACTCTGGGGCGGTGAATTTTTGCTGGCAGATTACAGCAATTATGAGCGGATAGGGCATTTCAAACCCGTTGCCATGCCCGGCGGTACGCAAGCCATTTTGCAACCTTGGCGCAATACCTGGGCGCATTTGCACGCACTCGGTTGGTCAGAAGTCAGCACCTGTTTTGCCAATCTGGAGCTGATTCAATACCTGCAACAACAACCGTTGGCAACGCTGGAAACCATGTTGACGCGGGGGCTGAATTCCCCGTTGAGCAGTTCTTGTGGGCGGTTGTTTGATGCGGTGGCAGCAGCATTGAATTGCAGCCGCGACGGCATTAGCTACGAAGGGCAAGCGGCGCTTGAACTCGAAGCGCTTACGCCCGTGTGTTTGCTGAATATCGTACCTGCTTATCCCTTTGGTCTGGAAAAGAATGCGGCGGGTTGTTGGGAAATCGACCCCGCGCCGCTGTGGTATGAATTGCTCAAAGACCTGCAAACTGGCTATTGCCGCGAGGCGATTGCGGCACAATTCCATCAAGGTTTGATTCACGTTATTAGCGAGTTGGCACAACGTTTGTGGGTGGAATACCCGGAGATTCAAGCTGTCGCGTTGTCGGGTGGCGTGTTCCAAAATGCCATTCTGTTTAACGGCATCAGCCAGCGCCTGCAAGGGCTTGGGCAACAGGTACTTACCCACCAATACGTACCCACTAATGACGGTGGCATTGCCTTGGGTCAGGCTGTGATTGGCGCAATGCGTCAGAAGCAGGCATACTATGCGCCCTGAACCCCCTGCTGCCTGAGGAATTGCATGTTTGCGCGAATCCGTGAAGACATTTACTGCATTTTTGACCGTGACCCGGCTGCTCGCAATGTATTTGAAATCGTCACCACTTACCCCGGTTTGCACGCTATTTTCATTCACCATATCAGCCATTGGTTGTGGCGACGTGGCTTCAAATGGTTAGCGCGGGTATTGTCGAATGTGGCGCGTTTATTTACCGGCATTGAAATTCACCCCGGCGCAACCATCGGGCGGCGCTTCTTCATCGACCACGGCATGGGCGTGGTCATCGGCGAAACCGCTGAAATCGGCGACGATTGCACCCTTTACCACGGTGTGACCTTGGGCGGAACCAGTTGGCAGAAAGGCAAACGCCACCCGACTTTGGGTAATGATGTAGTCATTGGTGCGGGCGCAAAAATTCTCGGCCCGATTACGCTAGCTAACGGTGCGCGGGTTGGTTCCAATGCAGTCGTCGTGAAAGACGTACCGGAAGGCGCAACCGTGACGGGCATTCCTGGGCGTATCGTTACCCCACGTAAACAGCAAGAAAAACGCCGCGAGGAAATCGCCCAGAAAATGGGTTTCGATGCTTACGGTGCAACCCAAGACATGCCCGACCCAGTGGCGAATGCCGTCAACCGCGTACTCGATCACATTCACCTTATGGATGAGCGCATGGACAAGCTGTGCGAAGAAGTACACCGCCTCGGCGGGCAATTGGAAATGGTGCCGTTGCCAGAATTAAAAACAGAAGGCTTTGGTGGTATGGAGGGTGGTCGTGAAAACTCTGCCAAAAGGGATACATAAAACCTTAATACTTGACTAGTTTTGTCGGGTATTGGTAGGATGCACTTAGCTTGAATGGAGAGCATCAATATGAAACTGACTACCAAGGGTCGCTATGCAGTGACAGCTATGTTGGATTTGGCCTTGCACAATGGCGGAGAGCCAGTATCGCTGGCGGAAATTTCTGAACGGCAGGATATATCACTTTCCTATTTGGAACAACTGTTTGCCAAATTGCGGAAAGCCGGTCTGGTGGTTAGTATGCGTGGCCCCGGTGGTGGCTACCAACTGAATGGCTCTGCCGCTGACATCGTGATTGCGGATATTATCAGCGCTGTCGATGAAAACGTGGATGCTACCCGCTGTGGTGGTTTAGGCGATTGCCAAGACAATAAACGGTGCCTTACCCACGATTTGTGGATGGACTTGAGTAACCAGATTCGCGTTTTCCTGTCAGACATAACCCTCGCTGACATGACCGCCAAAATGGAAGTACAGGAAACCGCCGCGCGTCAACATAATAAGCGCATTGACTTTATCCATTCACATTCCCATTAATGCTAGTGCAGGACAAGCCCCATGAGTGAAATGAAAATGCCCATTTACTTCGATTACGCCGCAACGACTCCCGTTGACCCGCGTGTTGCCGAAAGAATGATGCAATACCTGACCCCTACCGGCATGTTCGGCAACCCTGCATCCAAAAGCCATGCATTTGGTTGGGCAGCAGAAGAGGCGGTGGAACAGGCACGCCATGATGTTGCAGCCCTGATCAATGCGGATGCTAAAGAAATCGTCTGGACAAGCGGTGCAACCGAATCCAACAACCTAGCGATCAAAGGTGCAGCGCATTTCAATGAACGTCGCGGCAAACACATCATTACGTGCAAAACGGAACACAAAGCGGTGCTGGATACGTGCCGCCAACTGGAGCGCGAAGGTTTTGACGTCACCTACCTTGACCCTGAATCTAATGGTCTGATCGACTTGGATAAGCTTAAAGCAGCCATGCGTGCAGACACCACCGTGGTTTCCATTATGCAGGTGAATAATGAAACCGGCGTGATTCAGGACATCGCCGCGATTGGTGAAATGTGCCGCGCCAACAAAACAGTTTTCCACGTGGATGCCGCGCAAAGTGCCGGTAAAGTGCCGATTGACATGGAAGCTTTGAAAGTGGACATGATGAGCTTTTCGGCTCACAAGATTTACGGCCCAAAAGGTATTGGTGCCTTGTATGTACGTCGCAAGCCGCGTGTGCGTATCGAAGCGCAAATGCACGGTGGCGGTCATGAGCGTGGAATGCGCTCCGGTACCTTACCTACCCACCAAATCGTGGGCATGGGTGAAGCTTTCCGCATTGCCAAGTTGGAGATGGATACCGAGAAAGACCGTATCCTAATGTTGCGTAATCGCCTGTACAATGGTCTAAAAGACATTGAAGAAGTGTACGTCAACGGTGATTTGGAACGGCGGGTTGCTGGGATTCTGAACATTAGCTTCAACTATGTCGAAGGCGAAAGTCTGATGATGTCGTTGAAAGATTTGGCGATGTCTTCCGGTTCGGCTTGTACCAGTGCCAGTCTCGAACCCAGTTATGTGTTACGTGCCTTGGGGCGTAGCGATGAATTGGCGCACAGTTCTTTGCGCTTGTCGATGGGACGTTTTAGCACCGTCGAAGACGTGGATTACGCCATCGGACGTATTCGCACAGCGGTCGAAAAACTGCGCGAACTTTCCCCGTTGTGGGAAATGTTCCAAGAAGGCATCGACATTAGTAAGGTCGAATGGGTTTCGCATTAAGATTTCTACGAGGAATAGATCATGGCATACGGTGAAAAGGTCATTGACCATTACGAAAATCCCCGCAACGTGGGCAGTTTCAACAAGGCAGATGTGAATATCGGTACGGGCATGGTCGGTGCTCCGGCTTGCGGCGACGTAATGAAGCTGCAAATCAAGGTAAACGACCAAGGCATTATTGAAGATGCCAAGTTTAAAACCTACGGTTGTGGTTCGGCGATTGCGTCTTCCAGCTTGCTGACCGAATGGGTCAAAGGCAAAACATTGGAAGAAGCCAAGCTGATCAAGAACACTGACATCGCGGCAGAACTGGATTTGCCACCCGTGAAAATCCACTGTTCGGTATTGGCAGAAGATGCGATCCGTACCGCGATTGAAGACTACCAAAAGAAACAGCAAGAACAAGTAGGTGCATAAGATGATTACCTTGACTGAATCCGCTGCTACCCGCGTTAACAAGTTCATTACCAACCGTGGTAAGGGCTTGGGTTTGCGCTTGGGAGTGAAAACTAACGGTTGCTCTGGCATGGCTTACGTGATGGAGTTCGTGGATGATCTGCAAGCAGAAGACACAGTGTTTGAAAGTCTGGGTGTCAAGGTAATTGTTGATCCAAAAGCCTTGGTGTACTTGGATGGCACCGAGGTCGATTATGCTCGCGAAGGCTTGAACGAAGGCTTCAAATTCACTAACCCCAACGAGAAAGCGCGTTGTGGTTGTGGTGAGAGCTTCACCGTCTGATGGCAATGTCAGCACTGCAACAGGATTATTTTGCCCTGTTCGGTTTGCCGCAGCAATTCGAGGTGAATAGGGCGACGCTGAGTCAGCGTTTCCGTGAATTACAATCGCAATACCATCCTGATCGGTTTGCCAGTGGCAGCGATCAGGAGCGGCGCTTGGCAATGCAGATTACATCGTTGTTAAATGAAGCACATGACACTTTGCGGCAACCGCGTCTGCGTGCACGTTATTTGTTAGTGCTGGCAGGTGTCGCGATTAACGATGACCGCGATACTTCTTCCGACCCTGAGTTCCTGATGGAGCAGATGGAGTTGCGCGAGGCGATTGAAGACGCTGAAACAGCGGAAGAGCCGTTTGAAGTGCTGGATGCGTTAGCCACACAAGTACGCCAAGCCATGCACGATTTGGAAGGCGATTTCACCTCAGCATGGGCGCAGCAACACCTGCCTGCCGCCAAAGATGCTATGCTTAAAATGCGCTTTTTCGAGCGCCTGCTGGAAGACATTCGCCAGCGCGAAGAACGTCTTGAAGAAAGCTTCTAGGATTACTCATGGCATTACTGCAAATTTCCGAACCCGGCATGTCCACGACCGCGCATCAGCATCGGCTCGCGGTGGGCATTGACCTTGGGACAACCAATTCATTAGTCGCTGCCGTGCGCAGTGGGCAAGCCGATACGTTGGCGGATGCGCACGGTAGACATTTATTGCCTTCCGTGGTGCGTTATCAAGCCGCTGCTGCCCCACTGGTGGGGTACGATGCCAAAGCTGCGATTAGCCAAGATCCTTACAACACCATTGCTTCTGCCAAACGCTTGATGGGGCGCGGGGTGGAGGATGTGACACAGCTTGGTGGACATTTGCCGTATCACTTTGTGAGTGGCGAATCGACAGTGCCGCGCATTCATACCGTGGGCGGTGATGTGTCTTCGGTAGAGGTGTCGGCAGAAATTTTGCGTGTCCTCAAGCAACGCGCGGAAGATACCCTCGGTGGTGATTTGACCGGTGTGGTGATTACCGTTCCGGCATATTTCGATGATGCGCAACGTCAAGCCACCCGTGATGCCGCGACGTTGGCGGGTTTGAATGTATATCGCTTGTTGAATGAGCCAACCGCAGCAGCCGTTGCTTATGGTTTGGATCAGGATGCTGAGGGCGTGATCGCGGTCTACGATTTGGGCGGTGGCACGTTTGATATTTCGATTTTGCGTTTGCATAAAGGCGTGTTTGAAGTATTGGCAACGGGTGGCGATTCAGCACTCGGTGGCGATGATTTCGATCATGTAATTGCGGAATGGCTGTTGCAAGCTTCTGGTTTGCAAGGCAGTGCCGAGCAAACCGTGTTGCGTGGTGCGTTGGTGGTGGCGCGTGATGCCAAAGAAGCGCTGACGACGGTAGAAACCACGGTGGTAACGTTAGGCGAGTGGCAGGGCGAATTCACGCGCAGCCAGATGAATGACTTGATTGCGCCCTTGATTAAAAAGACTTTGATGGCGTGCCGCCGTACTTTGCGTGATGCAAATCTGAGCAAAGACGAAGTGAAAGATGTGGTCATGGTCGGTGGTTCGACCCGTGTATTGGCGGTGCGCGAACAAGTCAGCGAATTCTTCGGTAAGCCGCCGTTGGTGAATATCGACCCTGATCGGGTGGTGGCACTTGGGGCAGCGATTCAAGCCGATATATTGGCGGGCAATAAACCCGATTCCGATATGCTGTTGTTGGACGTGATTCCCTTGTCCTTGGGGTTGGAAACCATGGGCGGTTTGGTGGAAAAAGTGATTCCCCGCAATACCACGATTCCTGTGGCTCGCGCTCAGGAGTTCACCACGTTTAAAGATGGGCAAACAGCGATGTTTATCCATGTGCTGCAAGGCGAGCGGGATACGGTGGAAGCTTGCCGCTCGTTGGCGCGGTTTTCACTGCGCGGTATTCCGCCGATGGTAGCGGGCGCGGCGCGTATCCGCGTGACTTTCCAAGTGGATGCGGACGGTTTGCTGAATGTGACCGCGCAAGAGCAAACCACGGGGATTACATCGGGTGTCGAGGTGAAGCCGTCCTACGGTTTGAGCGATACTGAAATCGAAACCATGTTGCGCGATTCCATGACGTATGCCCGTGATGACATGGAGGCGCGGCGTTTGCGGGAACAGCAAGTGGAAGCAGATCGGGCTATCGAAGCGCTGGATGCGGCGCTGCAAGCCGATGGTGCGGTATTGTTGAGTGCAGCCGAACGTGAACATATTCTCGGTTTTCGCACGAAATTAGCTGAGTTGCGCCCCAGTAATGATTACCAAGCGATTGAAGCGGGAATCAAGGCGTTGGAAAAAGCCGCTGAAGCCTATGTAGAACGCCGTATGAATGCGAGTATTCGTGCCGCGATGACCGGTCACAGTGTTGATGAATTCAAAGGATAAGCGAAACCTATGCCAAAACTGATCTTTTTACCGCACGAAGACATTTGCCCTGAGGGTGCAGTGTTGGATGTAGAAGCGGGGACGACCATTTGCGATGCGGCGTTAGCGCATGGCATTGCCATTGAACACGCTTGTGAGAAGTCGTGTGCGTGCACGACGTGCCACGTTTACATTCGCGAAGGCTTTGATTCACTGGCAGATGCCACGGATCTGGAAGAAGATTATCTGGATAAGGCGTGGGGTGTCGACCCCGATTCACGCTTGAGTTGCCAAGCGAAAGTCGCCGCTGAAGATTTGGTGATCGAAATTCCCAAATACACCATCAATATGGTCTCTGAAAATCATTAAAGGGGAGTAGGAAATGGATGAACTTAAATGGATAGACACCTTGGAAATTGCCATCCAGTTAAATGATGCTTACCCTGATGTTGATCCACGCTATATTCGCTTTACCGATTTACATGCGTGGGTGCAAGCATTGGATGGGTTTAATGATGACCCGGAAAAGTCCAACGAAAAAATCCTAGAAGCCATTCAAATGGCGTGGATTGAAGAGGCTGAGTAGGTGAACTTGGCTTGTTGCTGCTTGCAACAAGCCATCTTGTGGAATTTACCCGCCGTTTTGTTGGCGATCAGCTTGGTCGGCTGAAGCCAATTTGCGCAAGTCCGTCAGGTCTCGCACCATTGCGGTCGCGATACTTTTAAACGTTTGCATTTCCTCGGCAGTCATAATGCCGACTTGTGGGAGTTCAACTGCCATTGGATTCTGCGGCTCACCACTGACCCGAAATTCGTAATGCACATGGTTGCCGGTGGATGTGCCGGTTGAGCCGACATACCCGATGACATCGCCACGTTTGACTTTTTGACCGGATTTTAAGTCGTCTTTGAAAGCCGACATATGCCCGTACAGGGTGGTGATGCCATTAATGTGGCTCAATTCAATGACGTTACCGTAGCCACCTTGGCGACCGATGGATTTTACGCTACCGTCGGCGGTGGCATAAATCGGTGTGCCACGGGGTGCAGCGAAATCCGTACCGGCATGATTTTTACGTAAACCGAAGACGGGGTGACGACGCATTCCAAAGCCAGAACTCATGCGTCCATCTGCCAGCGGCTTGCGGTCAAAGGCAGCCCGTTTGAGTTCAGTGTCGCCATCGGGGCGGAAGTAATCCGTTCTGCCTTCAGCTAAGGTGAAACGCACCCGCTGATAAGACTTTTTGCCGGTGTCGTATTCGGCTGCCAACACTTTATCCGTGTAGATACTTTCGCCTTGGTAGCGGAAATCTTCAAAGATAACCCCAACTTTATGACCAACCTTGACACCTTTCTTGAAATCGACATCTTTCTGGAACACTTGACTGAGCTGGCGGATGACGGAGTTACTCAAACCGGCGGTTTTGCCATCCTTTTGTATTGAGTGCTTGACCGTAAAAGCGATTTTGGCATTGCGGGTTTCTAATGCACCGGTTTCCCATTTGCCGACGTAGCCGTCATCAGTGACGGAGACGATGTAAACGTCTGTTTTGTTTTTGGCGTAAATGAGTTGCTGGAGGCTGTCATCAACCACTTGGGTAAACAGGCGGGCATCTGCTTTTAGGTTGCCAAGCGCCTGCTTGATGGTGGTATTTTCCAACAGCTTTTGCGATGTTTTGGTGAGTTCGAGCCTGCCTAAGATAGATTCCAAGGTGTCGTCAGTTTCTACCGTGTGTGCTGACCAGTTACCTTGCGTGGCATCTGGCAGGATGTCGATAGCGTACCCTGAGAATGACTCAACCGCGACTGCCGGTAAATTCAAATCTTTGACGACTTGTGCGGGGGATGCGCTATCCAGCAATGGCTCTGTTAAATGAATGAGCTTGCCATCTTCCGTGCTGCTGATCATCGAGTAAACGGGGACGTTACCCAGCGTGGCAAGCCCGCAGGCAAGTAACAGTGAGCGGGTTGCCAGATAACGCAGCGGTTTTTTTGCAGACAGGGAAGGCGATGCAGGCGGAGCTTTGGGTTCTGCTCTATTTTCTGTTTTGTGCTCTACTCTGTTTTTCGCCGGTTTCACTCTAGCGTTGACAGGGGCGGGCTTGAGAAGGCTGTCCAACAGTTTAGAGGAGGAAGTCTTTGCTGACCCAGATTTGTGATCCACAGGTATGTAACATCCTGGGAAATCAAAGCCTTTCATAGTCTCATCCCAGCTTTTTTTGGGCTGCGACTTTCGTGTAAACGATGACAAGGGTTTTTACTCCATACTTGTTATCAAATGATGTATTTCTGTATGTTTTTAATACAAAAAACTGCAATTGAAGCAGAGGTTAGCGAGTATGTACTGAATCATTCCTGAACTCAATAGTGGTTGACTCACTACGCTTATCAGCCAAGAATTACGACACTCTCTATGCTTGTTTAACCTTGCATCTGAGAAAACTGATAAACTTGTCTTTCTATGTAGATCAAAACTAAAGAATTGTCAATTCTGGAGCATGTTAAATGGATGATGTTGCTGACCTGATGCAAGAGCTGGTACGCGGGTGTGAAGAAGTATTGGTCGAAGCCGAATTGGTGGCGAAACTTAAAAAAGGTAAGCCACTCAGGATAAAAGCGGGCTTTGACCCGACCGCGCCTGATCTGCATCTGGGGCACACTGTGCTCATTAATAAGATGAGACAGTTTCAGGACGCCGGACACCAGATTTTATTTCTAATCGGTGACTTTACTGGGATGATCGGTGATCCGACTGGCAAATCCGCCACGCGACCTGCTTTGACAGCCGAACAAGTACAACAAAATGCGGTGACGTATCAGGAGCAAATTTTCAAGATTCTTGATCCTGATAAAACAGAGGTTATGTTTAATTCAACGTGGATGAATCAGTTGGGAAGTGCAGGGCTGATTCAGTTGGCGGCAAAGCATACCGTGGCACGGATGTTAGAGCGCGATGATTTCACAAAACGCTATAAGTCAGGGCAGCCAATTGCCATCCATGAGTTTTTGTATCCTTTGGTGCAAGGTTACGATTCCGTGGCGATGAAGGCCGATGTGGAATTGGGTGGCACAGATCAAAAATTTAACTTGCTAGTCGGGCGTGAATTACAGCGTCAATACGGGCAAGAGCAGCAGGTGGTGATGACCATGCCGTTGCTGGAGGGCTTGGACGGCGTTAATAAGATGTCAAAGTCATTGGGTAACTACATTGGTATTACTGACGCGCCTAACGAGATGTTTGGCAAGATCATGTCGATTTCGGATGAATTGATGTGGCGTTACTTTGAGTTATTGAGTTTCCGCCCACTGACTGAGCTGAAACGTTTTAAGCAGGATGTGGGGCAGGGTGCGAATCCGCGTGACCTAAAGTTCCTGTTGGCGGAAGAGCTTATTGCTCGCTTCCACAGTCAGGCTGCTGCGGTAGGGGCGCGTGAAGACTTCATTGCA
Source organism: Thiothrix winogradskyi (assembly GCF_021650935.1). NCBI lineage: Bacteria > Pseudomonadati > Pseudomonadota > Gammaproteobacteria > Thiotrichales > Thiotrichaceae > Thiothrix > Thiothrix winogradskyi. Next base: position 2,172,775 of record NZ_CP091244.1, read on the forward strand.
CGTTTTCAAAAAGGTGCAATGCCGGATGAAATGGATGAAATTAGCCTCGTTGCCGAAGGATCGGGGATGCCTATTGCCTCATTATTGAAAGCCGCAGGCTTGATCGGTAGTACCTCGGATGCGTTGCGCATGATTCAACAAGGTGGCGTAAAAATCGATGGAATCAAAGTCGAAGACCGTAATCTTTTGATTGAAAAGGGAATCACGGCTGTCTTCCAGGTAGGTAAGCGTAAGTTCGCTAAAATAACCTTGGGGTAATGCAAAAAACAGGTTGACGGGCTTAATCCAGCCTGTATAATGCGCCGCTCACTCAGGGCAAAAACGCTCTGAAACAAAAGCAGAATCAATAACTTAGGGAGTTGCATTTTGCTTTTGGAGTCGACAAGATTTTTGAAAAAGTGTTTGACACGAAGTTCATAAATCTTTAAGATTCGCCCCTCTCTGCTTACGGAGCAGAGCGCAGATTAACAAAAGAAGCCAGAAAACTTGTGTGGGGGCTTGTGATTGTGTCGAGAGGCACAGAAGCAAGCAACCATTGAGTTCACGTTAATGTAATATATACGTAATTTCGATGGATTTGCTCTTCAATTTCAAAAGATAAAGATTGAACTGAAGAGTTTGATCCTGGCTCAGATTGAACGCTGGCGGTATGCTTAAGACATGCAAGTCGAACGGAATCTTCGGATTCAGTGGCGGACGGGTGAGTAACACGTGGGAATCTACTGAGTAGTGGGGGACAGCCCGGCGAAAGCCGGATTAATACCGCATACGCCCTACGGGGGAAAGGCGCAAGCCGCTATTTAATGAGCCCGCGTAAGATTAGCTAGTTGGTAAGGTAAAGGCTTACCAAGGCGACGATCTTTAGCTGGTCTGAGAGGATGGCCAGCCACATCGGGACTGAGACACGGCCCGGACTCCTACGGGAGGCAGCAGTCGGGAATATTGGACAATGGGCGCAAGCCTGATCCAGCAATACCGCGTGTGTGAAGAAGGCCTGCGGGTTGTAAAGCACTTTCAGTTGGGAAGATAATGACGTTACCAACAGAAGAAGCACCGGCTAACTCCGTGCCAGCAGCCGCGGTAATACGGAGGGTGCAAGCGTTAATCGGAATTACTGGGCGTAAAGCGTGCGTAGGCGGTTTTTTAAGTCAGATGTGAAATCCCCGGGCTCAACCTGGGAACTGCATCTGATACTGGAAGACTAGAGTGTGGGAGAGGAGAGTGGAATTTCCGGTGTAGCGGTGAAATGCATAGAGATCGGAAGGAACATCAGTGGCGAAGGCGACTCTCTGGACCAACACTGACGCTGAGGCACGAAAGCGTGGGTAGCAAACAGGATTAGATACCCTGGTAGTCCACGCCGTAAACGATGTCAACTAGCCGTCAGGCTCGCTTTAGAGTTTGGTGGTGGAGCTAACGTATTAAGTTGACCGCCTGGGAGTACGCTCGCAAGAGTAAAACTCAAAGGAGCTGACGGCCCGCACAAGCGGTGGAGCATGTGGTTTAATTCGATGCAACGCGAAGAACCTTACCTGGTCTTGACATGTAGTGAACTTAGCAGAAATGTTTTGGTGCCTTCGGGAACACTAACACAGGTGCTGCACGGCTGTCGTCAGCTCGTGTCGTGAGATGTTGGGTTAAGTCCCGCAACGAGCGCAACCCCTATCCCTAGTTGCCAGCACGTAATGGTGGGAACTCTAAGGAGACTGCCGGTGACAAACCGGAGGAAGGTGGGGATGACGTCAAGTCATCATGGCCTTATGACCAGGGCTACACACGTGCTACAATGGGTGGTACAGAGGGAAGCAAGACCGCGAGGTGGAGCAAATCCCAGAAAGCCATCCGTAGTCCGGATCGGAGTCTGCAACTCGACTCCGTGAAGTCGGAATCGCTAGTAATCGCGAATCAGCATGTCGCGGTGAATACGTTCCCGGGCCTTGTACACACCGCCCGTCACACCATGGGAGTTTGTTGCACCAGAAGCAGGTAGTCTAACCGCAAGGAGGGCGCTGCCACGGCGTGGCCGACTGACTGGGGTGAAGTCGTAACAAGGTAGCCGTAGGGGAACCTGCGGCTGGATCACCTCCTTTACGAGAAACGTCGCTCACACGATCACAAGTTCCCACACAAGTAGTCTGGCAGACCGCATTTATTGCAAGCGCTCTAGTACCGAACACGGGTCTATAGCTCAGTTGGTTAGAGCGCACCCCTGATAAGGGTGAGGCCGGTGGTTCGAGTCCACCTAGACCCACCACTCTTGCATCGCAAAAGGTTTTCAGGGGCCATAGCTCAGCTGGGAGAGCGCCTGCCTTGCACGCAGGAGGTCGTCGGTTCGATCCCGTCTGGCTCCACCACTTTCTGGTCAATGTCACAGTAACATTAGTCATAATGACACTAAGCACATAACACCAAAAAGGCATTGCAATAAATGCACACACCACGGTAACTCCAAAAGTCACCGCAAAGCGAACTGGCTTCCCCAAAGGACACAGTTTATTTTGCACTGGCTTTTGTCGGTTCAACCTAAGTCGATAGGTCGTTCTTTAACAACATGGAAAAATATCAAGGCGAAATGTATAACTGAGAAGATTATATATCTCAAGATTGATCGTTACGAGATTATAGACACTCTGTAACCCGAGTCTACCAGCACAAAAGGAAGTAGACTGTTTCGGGTTATAGGATCAAGTGACTAAGCGTACACGGTGGATGCCTTGGCAGTCAGAGGCGATGAAGGACGTTATAGCATGCGATAAGCTACGGTTAGCCTGCAAATAGGCATTGACCCGTAGATTTCCGAATGGGGAAACCCACCACTTTTGTGGTATTCCGAAAGGAAGGCGAACGCAGGGAACTGAAACATCTAAGTACCTGTAGGAAAAGAAATCAACCGAGATTCCCCCAGTAGCGGCGAGCGAACGGGGAACAGCCGAATCTTTTAGTGTTAGTGGAATGGTATGGAAAGGCCAGCGATACCGGGTGATAGCCCCGTACACGAAAATGCTTCAAGGACATATTAAGCAGGCGGGACACGAGAAATCCTGTCTGAAGATGGGGGGACCATCCTCCAAGGCTAAATACTCCTGACTGACCGATAGTGAACCAGTACCGTGAGGGAAAGGCGAAAAGAACCCTGGTGAAGGGAGTGAAATAGAACCTGAAACCGTGTACGTACAAGCAGTGGGAGCCCTTTGGGGTGACTGCGTACCTTTTGTATAATGGGTCAGCGACTTACTTTCAGTGGCAAGCTTAACCGATAGGGGAGGCGTAGCGAAAGCGAGTCTGAACAGGGCGTTCAGTCGCTGGGAGTAGACCCGAAACCGAGCGATCTATCCATGGCCAGGTTGAAGGTGCCGTAACAGGTACTGGAGGACCGAACCCACTCCCGTTGAAAAGGTAGGGGATGAGCTGTGGATAGGAGTGAAAGGCTAATCAAGCTCGGAGATAGCTGGTTCTCCTCGAAAGCTATTTAGGTAGCGCCTCGTGTATCACTCCTAGGGGTAGAGCACTGTTATGGCTAGGGGGCCCTGACCGGCTTACCAACCCATTGCAAACTCCGAATACTAGGAAGTGCGAGCACGGGAGACAGACAGCGGGTGCTAACGTCCGTTGTCAAAAGGGAAACAACCCAGACCGCCAGCTAAGGTCCCCAAGTTGTGGCTCAGTGGGAAACGATGTGGGAAGGCACAGACAGCCAGGAGGTTGGCTTAGAAGCAGCCATCCTTTAAAGAAAGCGTAATAGCTCACTGGTCGAGTCGGCCTGCGCGGAAGATTCAACGGGGCTTAAGCCACACACCGAAGCTGCGGACTTGCATTTTATGCAAGTGGTAGAGGAGCGTTCTGTACGCCTGTGAAGGTGAACTGGAAAGTTTGCTGGAGGTATCAGAAGTGCGAATGCTGACATAAGTAACGACAAGACGGGTGAAAAACCCGTCCGCCGAAAGCCCAAGGTTTCCTGCGCAACGTTAATCGGCGCAGGGTTAGTCGGCCCCTAAGGCGAGGCAGAAATGCGTAGTCGATGGGAAACAGGTCAATATTCCTGTACCGGCACTAACTGCGATGGGAGGACGGAGAAGGCTAGGACAGCAACCTATTGGATGGTTGTTTAAGCGTTTAGGTGGGATTCTTAGGCAAATCCGGGAATCTATTAACACTGAGGCGTGATGACGAGGTACTACGGTACTGAAGTGTTTGATGCCCTGCTTCCAAGAAAAGTCCCTAAGCTTCAGGTTAGTGCTGACCGTACCCCAAACCGACACAGGTGGGCTGGATGAGAATTCCAAGGCGCTTGAGAGAACTCGGATGAAGGAACTAGGCAAAATGGTACCGTAACTTCGGGAGAAGGTACGCCCACGCAAGTGGGCCGCAGAGACCAGGCCGCTGCGACTGTTTATCAAAAACACAGCACTCTGCAAACTCGAAAGAGGACGTATAGGGTGTGACGCCTGCCCGGTGCCGGAAGGTTAATTGATGGGGTTAGCGCAAGCGAAGCTCTTGATCGAAGCCCCGGTAAACGGCGGCCGTAACTATAACGGTCCTAAGGTAGCGAAATTCCTTGTCGGGTAAGTTCCGACCTGCACGAATGGCGTAACGATGGCGGCACTGTCTCCATCCGAGACTCAGTGAAATTGAAATCGCTGTGAAGATGCAGTGTACCCGCGGCTAGACGGAAAGACCCCGTGAACCTTTACTATAGCTTTGTATTGAACTTTGAACCTACTTGTGTAGGATAGGTGGGAGACTATGAAACCGGAACGCCAGTTCAGGTGGAGTCGTCCTTGAAATACCACCCTGGTATGTTCGGAGTTCTAACCCAGATATCACAATATCGGGGACAATACATGGTGGGTAGTTTGACTGGGGCGGTCTCCTCCTAAAGAGTAACGGAGGAGCGCGAAGGTGTGCTAATCACGGTCGGAAATCGTGAGGTTTGTGTAAAGGCATAAGCACGCTTGACTGCGAGACAGACAAGTCGAGCAGGTACGAAAGTAGGTCTTAGTGATCCGGTGGCTCTGCATGGAAGGGCCATCGCTCAACGGATAAAAGGTACTCCGGGGATAACAGGCTGATTCCTCCCAAGAGTCCATATCGACGGGGGAGTTTGGCACCTCGATGTCGGCTCATCACATCCTGGGGCTGAAGCAGGTCCCAAGGGTATGGCTGTTCGCCATTTAAAGTGGTACGCGAGCTGGGTTCAGAACGTCGTGAGACAGTTCGGTCCCTATCTGCCGTGGGCGTTGGAGATTTGAGGGAAGCTGACCTTAGTACGAGAGGACCGGGTTGGACGAACCTCTGGTGTTCCTGTTGTCACGCCAGTGGCATTGCAGGGTAGCTATGTTCGGACGGGATAACCGCTGAAAGCATCTAAGCGGGAAGCCCCTCCCAAGATGAGATCTCCCTGACCCCTTGGGGCCTGGAGGCTGTTGGAGACTACGACGTTGATAGGCTGGGTGTGGAAGTGCAGTAATGTATGCAGCTAACCAGTACTAATTGCCCGTGAGGCTTGATCCTATAACCCCAAACGGTCTACTAGAGATGTATGAATCGAAGACAGGCAACTGTCAGACCTCAGTTATTAAGTATCCCTGATATTTTTCCAGATTAGGTCGAGAAGACTACGGCAGAAGAGAGCATACCCGCCCTCACTGACCAACAAACCTTCCCAACCTTGCCAGTTTGCTTGGTGTCCATAGAGCTGTGGAACCACCTGATCCCATCCCGAACTCAGAAGTGAAACGCAGCATCGCCGATGGTAGTGTGGGGTCTCCCCATGTGAGAGTAGGTCAACGCCAAGCACTATTCCAAAAGCCCTGTATTAGTTCACTAATTACAGGGCTTTTATTTCCTCGCAGCATTAGGTTTTCTTAGTGTTTCGAGCAAATAAAAACTGAAACTTAAATGTCTTGACAGCTAGTCCTGATTCATTTAAGATTCGCCCCTCTCTGCTTACGGAGTAGAGCGCAGATTAACAAAAGAAGCCAGAAAACTTGTGTGGGGGCTTGTGATTGTGTCGAGAGGCACAGAAGCAAGCAACCATTGAGTTCACGTTAATGTAATATATACGTAATTTCGATGGATTTGCTCTTCAATTTCAAAAGATAAAGATTGAACTGAAGAGTTTGATCCTGGCTCAGATTGAACGCTGGCGGTATGCTTAAGACATGCAAGTCGAACGGAATCTTCGGATTCAGTGGCGGACGGGTGAGTAACACGTGGGAATCTACTGAGTAGTGGGGGACAGCCCGGCGAAAGCCGGATTAATACCGCATACGCCCTACGGGGGAAAGGCGCAAGCCGCTATTTAACGGCTCCGCGTAAGATTAGCTAGTTGGTAAGGTAAAGGCTTACCAAGGCGACGATCTTTAGCTGGTCTGAGAGGATGGCCAGCCACATCGGGACTGAGACACGGCCGGACTCCTACGGGAGGCAGCAGTCGGGAATATTGGACAATGGGCGCAAGCCTGATCCAGCAATACCGCGTGTGTGAAGAAGGCCTGCGGGTTGTAAAGCACTTTCAGTTGGGAAGATAATGACGTTACCAACAGAAGAAGCACCGGCTAACTCCGTGCCAGCAGCCGCGGTAATACGGAGGGTGCAAGCGTTAATCGGAATTACTGGGCGTAAAGCGTGCGTAGGCGGTTTTTTAAGTCAGATGTGAAATCCCCGGGCTCAACCTGGGAACTGCATCTGATACTGGAAGACTAGAGTGTGGGAGAGGAGAGTGGAATTTCCGGTGTAGCGGTGAAATGCATAGAGATCGGAAGGAACATCAGTGGCGAAGGCGACTCTCTGGACCAACACTGACGCTGAGGCACGAAAGCGTGGGTAGCAAACAGGATTAGATACCCTGGTAGTCCACGCCGTAAACGATGTCAACTAGCCGTCAGGCTCGCTTTAGAGTTTGGTGGTGGAGCTAACGTATTAAGTTGACCGCCTGGGGAGTACGCTCGCAAGAGTAAAACTCAAAGGAATTGACGGGGGCCCGCACAAGCGGTGGAGCATGTGGTTTAATTCGATGCAACGCGAAGAACCTTACCTGGTCTTGACATGTAGTGAACTTAGCAGAAATGTTTTGGTGCCTTCGGGAACACTAACACAGGTGCTGCACGGCTGTCGTCAGCTCGTGTCGTGAGATGTTGGGTTAAGTCCCGCAACGAGCGCAACCCCTATCCCTAGTTGCCAGCACGTAATGGTGGGAACTCTAAGGAGACTGCCGGTGACAAACCGGAGGAAGGTGGGGATGACGTCAAGTCATCATGGCCCTTATGACCAGGGCTACACACGTGCTACAATGGGTGGTACAGAGGGAAGCAAGACCGCGAGGTGGAGCAAATCCCAGAAAGCCATCCGTAGTCCGGATCGGAGTCTGCAACTCGACTCCGTGAAGTCGGAATCGCTAGTAATCGCGAATCAGCATGTCGCGGTGAATACGTTCCCGGGCCTTGTACACACCGCCCGTCACACCATGGGAGTTTGTTGCACCAGAAGCAGGTAGTCTAACCGCAAGGAGGGCGCTTGCCACGGTGTGGCCGATGACTGGGGTGAAGTCGTAACAAGGTAGCCGTAGGGGAACCTGCGGCTGGATCACCTCCTTTACGAGAAACGTCGCTCACACGATCACAAGTTCCCACACAAGTAGTCTGGCAGACCGCATTTATTGCAAGCGCTCTAGTACCGAACACGGGTCTATAGCTCAGTTGGTTAGAGCGCACCCCTGATAAGGGTGAGGCCGGTGGTTCGAGTCCACCTAGACCCACCACTCTTGCATCGCAAAAGGTTTTCAGGGGCCATAGCTCAGCTGGGAGAGCGCCTGCCTTGCACGCAGGAGGTCGTCGGTTCGATCCCGTCTGGCTCCACCACTTTCTGGTCAATGTCACAGTAACATTAGTCATAATGACACTAAGCACATAACACCAAAAAGGCATTGCAATAAATGCACACACCACGGTAACTCCAAAAGTCACCGCAAAGCGAACTGGCTTCCCCAAAGGACACAGTTTATTTTGCACTGGCTTTTGTCGGTTCAACCTAAGTCGATAGGTCGTTCTTTAACAACATGGAAAAATATCAAGGCGAAATGTATAACTGAGAAGATTATATATCTCAAGATTGATCGTTACGAGATTATAGACACTCTGTAACCCGAGTCTACCAGCACAAAAGGAAGTAGACTGTTTCGGGTTATAGGATCAAGTGACTAAGCGTACACGGTGGATGCCTTGGCAGTCAGAGGCGATGAAGGACGTTATAGCATGCGATAAGCTACGGTTAGCCTGCAAATAGGCATTGACCCGTAGATTTCCGAATGGGGAAACCCACCACTTTTGTGGTATTCCGAAAGGAAGGCGAACGCAGGGAACTGAAACATCTAAGTACCTGTAGGAAAAGAAATCAACCGAGATTCCCCCAGTAGCGGCGAGCGAACGGGGAACAGCCGAATCTTTTAGTGTTAGTGGAATGGTATGGAAAGGCCAGCGATACCGGGTGATAGCCCCGTACACGAAAATGCTTCAAGGACATATTAAGTAGGGCGGGACACGAGAAATCCTGTCTGAAGATGGGGGGACCATCCTCCAAGGCTAAATACTCCTGACTGACCGATAGTGAACCAGTACCGTGAGGGAAAGGCGAAAAGAACCCTGGTGAAGGGAGTGAAATAGAACCTGAAACCGTGTACGTACAAGCAGTGGGAGCCCTTTGGGGTGACTGCGTACCTTTTGTATAATGGGTCAGCGACTTACTTTCAGTGGCAAGCTTAACCGATAGGGGAGGCGTAGCGAAAGCGAGTCTGAACAGGGCGTTCAGTCGCTGGGAGTAGACCCGAAACCGAGCGATCTATCCATGGCCAGGTTGAAGGTGCCGTAACAGGTACTGGAGGACCGAACCCACTCCCGTTGAAAAGGTAGGGGATGAGCTGTGGATAGGAGTGAAAGGCTAATCAAGCTCGGAGATAGCTGGTTCTCCTCGAAAGCTATTTAGGTAGCGCCTCGTGTATCACTCCTAGGGGTAGAGCACTGTTATGGCTGGCGGCTGACCGGCTTACCAACCCATTGCAAACTCCGAATACTAGGAAGTGCGAGCACGGGAGACAGACAGCGGGTGCTAACGTCCGTTGTCAAAAGGGAAACAACCCAGACCGCCAGCCGAGGTCCCCAAGTTGTGGCTCAGTGGGAAACGATGTGGGAAGGCACAGACAGCCAGGAGGTTGGCTTAGAAGCAGCCATCCTTTAAAGAAAGCGTAATAGCTCACTGGTCGAGTCGGCCTGCGCGGAAGATTCAACGGGGCTTAAGCCACACACCGAAGCTGCGGACTTGCATTTTATGCAAGTGGTAGAGGAGCGTTCTGTACGCCTGTGAAGGTGAACTGGAAAGTTTGCTGGAGGTATCAGAAGTGCGAATGCTGACATAAGTAACGACAAGACGGGTGAAAAACCCGTCCGCCGAAAGCCCAAGGTTTCCTGCGCAACGTTAATCGGCGCAGGTTAGTTGCCGCTAAGGCGAGGCAGAAATGCGTAGTCGATGGGAAACAGGTCAATATTCCTGTACCGGCACTAACTGCGATGGGAGGACGGAGAAGGCTAGGACAGCAACCTATTGGATGGTTGTTTAAGCGTTTAGGTGGGATTCTTAGGCAAATCCGGGAATCTATTAACACTGAGGCGTGATGACGAGGTACTACGGTACTGAAGTGTTTGATGCCCTGCTTCCAAGAAAAGTCCCTAAGCTTCAGGTTAGTGCTGACCGTACCCCAAACCGACACAGGTGGGCTGGATGAGAATTCCAAGGCGCTTGAGAGAACTCGGATGAAGGAACTAGGCAAAATGGTACCGTAACTTCGGGAGAAGGTACGCCCACGCAAGTGGGCCGCAGAGACCAGGCCGCTGCGACTGTTTATCAAAAACACAGCACTCTGCAAACTCGAAAGAGGACGTATAGGGTGTGACGCCTGCCCGGTGCCGGAAGGTTAATTGATGGGGTTAGCGCAAGCGAAGCTCTTGATCGAAGCCCCGGTAAACGGCGGCCGTAACTATAACGGTCCTAAGGTAGCGAAATTCCTTGTCGGGTAAGTTCCGACCTGCACGAATGGCGTAACGATGGCGGCACTGTCTCCATCCGAGACTCAGTGAAATTGAAATCGCTGTGAAGATGCAGTGTACCCGCGGCTAGACGGAAAGACCCCGTGAACCTTTACTATAGCTTTGTATTGAACTTTGAACCTACTTGTGTAGGATAGGTGGGAGACTATGAAACCGGAACGCCAGTTCAGGTGGAGTCGTCCTTGAAATACCACCCTGGTATGTTCGGAGTTCTAACCCAGATATCACAATATCGGGGACAATACATGGTGGGTAGTTTGACTGGGGCGGTCTCCTCCTAAAGAGTAACGGAGGAGCGCGAAGGTGTGCTAATCACGGTCGGAAATCGTGAGGTTTGTGTAAAGGCATAAGCACGCTTGACTGCGAGACAGACAAGTCGAGCAGGTACGAAAGTAGGTCTTAGTGATCCGGTGGCTCTGCATGGAAGGGCCATCGCTCAACGGATAAAAGGTACTCCGGGGATAACAGGCTGATTCCTCCCAAGAGTCCATATCGACGGGGGAGTTTGGCACCTCGATGTCGGCTCATCACATCCTGGGGCTGAAGCAGGTCCCAAGGGTATGGCTGTTCGCCATTTAAAGTGGTACGCGAGCTGGGTTCAGAACGTCGTGAGACAGTTCGGTCCCTATCTGCCGTGGGCGTTGGAGATTTGAGGGAAGCTGACCTTAGTACGAGAGGACCGGATTGGACGAACCTCTGGTGTTCCTGTTGTCACGCCAGTGGCATTGCAGGGTAGCTATGTTCGGACGGGATAACCGCTGAAAGCATCTAAGCGGGAAGCCCCTCCCAAGATGAGATCTCCCTGACCCCTTGAGGCCTGGAGCCGTTGGAGACTACGACGTTGATAGGCTGGGTGTGGAAGTGCAGTAATGTATGCAGCTAACCAGTACTAATTGCCCGTGAGGCTTGATCCTATAACCCCAAACGGTCTACTAGAGATGTATGAATCGAAGACAGGCAACTGTCAGACCTCAGTTATTAAGTATCCCTGATATTTTTCCAGATTAGGTCGAGAAGACTACGGCAGAAGAGAGCATACCCGCCCTCACTGACCAACAAACCTTCCCAACCTTGCCAGTTTGCTTGGTGTCCATAGAGCTGTGGAACCACCTGATCCCATCCCGAACTCAGAAGTGAAACGCAGCATCGCCGATGGTAGTGTGGGGTCTCCCCATGTGAGAGTAGGTCAACGCCAAGCACTATTCCTAAAAGCCCCGTTAACGGTTTCCGTTGCGGGGCTTTTTTTTGCCTGTTGTTTTTACTTAACCTTTATGAAAATGCTCACCTTAGTGAGCAAAGTTTGTGAGCCATTTAGATACCCGTTTTAATGTCTGTTGAAACTGTTCATGTTGAACGGGTTTGGTCAAATACGTAGATGCGCCAGCAATAACGCCTTGGACTTCATCGAGGGGGGAGGTTTTACCACTTAGCATAATGATTGGGGTTTTTTTCATGGTTTTGCTAGAGCGCATTTTGCGGCAGACTTCGTAGCCATCAATGCCGGGCATAATGACATCTAGGAAGATCAAATCGTATTGCTTTTGTGCTGATTTTTCTAAGGCTTCTTCACCTGTTTCGGCAAAATCGGCTGCAATATGGGCGTGGCGTAACTCAATCTCTAATTGTTTACGAATAGCAGCGCTGTCATCGACGACAAGTGCGGTATAGCGATAGGACTCTGGCTGTTCAGTCGTGTTTTCTGGCACAGCCACCGTCGCAATAGGTGTTTCCGGTGCAACTGGTAGGGTTGTTTCGGTAATCGCCGGGCGTGATCTGAGTAATTGTGCAGCGTCGTCAATAGCTCGCATAACACGAGTTACTAATAGTGGTCGTTGCAATAGTATGTCATACGGCAGATCAGATTCACCAATGCGAATATTGATAGCAGTATTGTCGGGTATTTCAATTTCATCCAATGTAATAACAATGTCAGCATAAGTTATATCGGTTTGCAGGCTGTAATGTTTTCCTTGCGATGCACCAAAGGTAACGACACGTTGAATAACTGCCTGATCTTTTTCGGGAAGCTCGAATAAACAAATGCCAATTGTTTCTTTTGTTGTGGTAAGCATGTGATTTCTCTCTTTGTCAGGCTGCAAGTTGTGTTTTCAGCCAGCGTTGTAATTGTTTGTTTAGGGTGTCATGGTCAACAGGTTTGGTGAGGTATGCATCGACCCCAGCTTGTTGTGCCATATTGCGGTGTTTTTGTGTGCCGCGTGACGTGATCATAATGATCGGTAAGTGGCTTTTCTCCGGCCAGATGCGGATGGCTTGGGTCATTTCCAAGCCATTCATGCGCGGCATTTCTAAGTCGGTTAACACCAGTTCTATCGTATGTTCGTGCAATTGTTGTAGCGCTTCAAGACCGTCAATAGCAGTCAGGGGTTGATACCCCATTTGTTCGACCATAAGGCTGAGCGATTTACGGTTGCTGAGTGAATCGTCAACGATGAGGATGCGTGGGCGTTGTGTCGTTTTGTCGGTGTGGTGTGTTTGGTTGCTCTTTAAGGTGAGCTGACCATTTTCCAGATGGCGCAAGATACGCAATACGTCTAATACTGGCGCAACTGCGCCATTGGCGAGGATACAGGCACCACTGACGCCGTGGGCTAAATTGAGCCAAGGGGCGAGGCTTTTGACTACGATGTCACGCGGTTGTTGGATTTCATCGACATACATGGCATAGCTTTTCTGCTCACTGGCAATGATCAAGAGTGAATGACCTTTGTGCAAATCGGGTGATGGCGCTTGCCAGTCCAACAATTGTGCCAACGGCAGCACTTCCAAGGATTGTTCTTGGTGTTGAATAAACCAGTGTTCACCTTCAAACCGGTATTGATCGGGGGCAACATAGAGCAATTGTTGGATGGTGTTGCTGGGAATGGCGACTAAATTGCCGCCTGCACGTACTAATAACGCATGAGTTGCAATCAGGGTGAGCGGGACTTGAATGTGAATGGTTGTGCCTTGCCCCACTTGGCTGCTGATATGGAGTAATCCTTGCAGGTCTTCAACAGCGGTTTGCACTACGTCCATGCCCACGCCACGCCCGGAAATATCGCTGACTTGATCGCGAGTGGTAAAGCCTGGCTGTAGGATCAGGCGTAAGGTGTCGGCTTCACTGAGTTTACTATCAGATTTGATCATGCCGCGTTCGATAGCACGCGCTCGAATTTGCTCAGAGTTTAACCCTTGACCATCGTCGCTCAAGGTGAGATGAATTTGGTTGCCTTTTTGTTCAAAACGCAGCTCAATTTGACCTTCTGGGGGTTTGCCTGCGGCTTGACGGGCTTCAAGTGTTTCAATGCCGTGGTCAACTGCATTGCGCAACATGTGCAACAGAGGCGCGTTTAACCCTTGCAAGATGTCGGTATCCACTTGCAGGTTTTGCCCGATGATGCTGATGTTGGCTTGCTTGTCGGTACGGCGGCAAGTTTCCCTCACGGTGCGTTCCAAGCGCGTGACGATGGATTGCACCGGAATGAGACGGGTACGCAAAATGGTTTCACTGAGTTGCCGCTGCAATCGTTGTTGCTGATAAACCTGTTCGGAAATTTGGCGAATTTGTTGTTGTAGATTGCGCGTCAATTCACGGTTGTCCGCAATGGATTCGGTTAGCAAATTCGAGGTGCTGTGTAAGTCGTTATAGGCTTCCAATTCCAGTTGGTCAAAACCATCTGCCTGACTCAGGGTTGCAAAAGACTGATAGGTGGATGGTGAATGTAGGTTGATGGATTGCTGGTCGATGGTTTCACTGAGTTCCTCCAGCATCTGGCGAATGTGTTCGTCTTGCTGTTGGAGTTGTTTGCCAAACGCCAAGGTATGCTGGGCTTGTTCGGCAATTTGGCTGGTGGAGGTGATTAGTTCCCCAGCTAGGTTTAGTAAACGTTGTACGGTTTCCAGCGGAACACTTAAATGGGTGGAGGTGCTGCGCGGTACTTCGGTATTGGGGGGGCTGTCAGTGTTATTGGTGTTATCATCGGCGGCCAAACCCGATTGAGTGATGAAGTCAGGCAGAATCAGGGGTGTTGACGGCAATAGTTCGGAAATATCCGGCTTGGCAGATTCTGCTGGCGTTGCTTCTGCAAGGCGTAATTCCCAAGCATCCATCTCTGCCAGCAAACCATCGTACTCGTCTGGTAGTGGTTTGTGTTCTTGCAAATGGTCAAACAGGGTTTCTAGGCAATCGGCACATGCGGCGAGGGTTTGACCTAAACCATTGGGTAAGTGCGGGTTGATATCGAGTTCGAGAATATCTTCCAGCCGGTGAGTGAAGGCAGCAAGAGCCTTTACACCGACGACCCCACTGGCCCCTTTAACCGTATGCGCTAGGCGGGCGGCATGGCGTTTTTGTTCTGGGGTGTTGTCACCTTGAGAAATCAGGTGAATCAAACGGGCGGCCTCGGCGATTTGCCTAGGGGTTTCTTGTAAATAAGCTTCCAATAGTTCGGGGTGAATGTCTGCATCCCAAGCCAGTGGGTTGGGTGCTATGGCGGTGGTGCTTTGTATCGGTGACTCAATAGCTTCAACGGTTTCAATGGTTGTGCTGGCTTCTGCTTCAGTCGGTGCTACTTGCAGTGTGTTAACGCGCAGGTTAAGCAGCAAGTTTTCCATGATGTCGGCAGGAATTGGTTCTGGCCAAGCTTCATTCATCAATTCTGCGGCAATGGCTGGCAGATGCGAGTGGTCTTCCGGTTCGCGCAGTGCAAAGGCGGCGAGTTCGATCCAGCCGAATAGTTGCCCGCCTTGTAGCAGTTCGAGAATGGCTTCCGGTAGCATCTCCTGAAAGCTGAGGAGTTGGTGGTGTATCCACTCGGCGGTTTGGGCGATGCCAGTCATGCCGTATTGATGGGCGGTTTCAGACAGGCGCTGGCATTCGGTAACTACAGTGGAGGCAGTCGCCGCAATGTCTTCTGGCTCTTCAGTAAGCGGGTTGAGGCTGGAGAGTTGCAGGGCAACATCTTCCAGTACTTCGGCAAAGGCGCTGACATCATCCATAGCTTACGCATCCAGTTTGAAAACGTTAACCGATTTCACCAGACGTTGACCGTATTCCGCCATGTTTTTGGTCAATCCGGTGAGGGACAACAATTCTTTACCGGTGGATTGGGTGGCTTCCACGATGCGTTCGGCGCGGATTTGCAGCGATTTACTGATAGCAACCTGTTCGGCTGAGGATTCGGCAATTTTCTCTACCGAAGCAACCAGTTGGTTGGTGGCTTCGAGTGTGGCTTGCATTTGCTGCGAGGCTTCGCTGGCAAGCGTCGAGCCGTTGACTACTTGTGCGATGGTGTTATCCATCGTGGCGATGGTGGTGTTGGCTTCTTGCTGGATGTTGCGTACTAAGGTGGAAATCTGGTTGGTGGAATCACGCGAGCTTTCCGCCAAACGTTGGATTTCTTCGGCGATCATCGAGAACCCGCGTCCGGCATCACCGGCAGCCGTGGCCTGCATACTGGCGTTGAGTGCGAGTACGGTGGTGCGTTCGGAGAGGTTGTTGATGAAGTCGATGATCTGGCTGATTTCTTGGGAACGTTCACCGAGGCGTTTCAAGCGTTTGCCGGTTTCTTGTACGGTATCACGGATATTGGTGATGTTTTCCATACTACGCGATACGGCTTGCTGCGCGTGACGGGTGGTGTTTGATGTGGTGTCCGCAACCTGATTGGCGTGTTGTGCAAAAGCGGCAATGCTATCCAAACGTTGTAGGATATTGCCTAATTGCGCGGTGGTTTCTTCTGCTTCAGATTGTTCCAATTGTGCCAGTTTGTTGACTGCCAAGGCGTAATGGTTAACGTCTTGTGACGTGGTTTCAACGGAAGTGGCAACGTCGCGTACTTGTTTGAGTACGTCAGCGGTATCTTCAGCAAGCTGGTTAATCGCATCAGCTAACGGGCCAGTCGCATCTTCGGTAACTTTGGCACGAACAGTCAGATCGCGTTCGCTCAGGTCGAATACCGCATTCAGCAATGCGCTGACCGATTGGTTGAGTTGTTGGTTTTCTTCATCGATACGCGCTTGAGTGGTAATACGGTCTTCGATCATTTGGTCAAAGTTTTGTCCGAGTTCGGCTAATTCATTTTTGCCTTCAAGTTCTACACGGGCATTCAAATCACCGTCCGAAATTTTACGCATTGTGCTAATGAGTTGCTCGATAGAATCCGCAATGGATTTGTAAATAAAGAAGCCTAAGGCTGCGGCAATCAGTGTGCCTAATAAAATCAAGGCAATGCTGGTAATCAGGAAGGTGCCAACATTCTTTTGCGCCCCGACGAAAGCGTCTTCTGCTTGTTTAATGTCACGTTCCACTTCCTGATGGATGCTGTCACGCAATGGTTTGGTGTCGGCATCGAGGTCGTTTTGCAGGTACAACTCAAGTTTGCCACGGTCTTCTGTTTTGAGCAGTTCGTCAGCGCTACGGATCGTGCTTAGCAGGTTATCGACTTCTTTAAATGCTGTTTGGGTTTGCTCATCCTGCATTTGTGCCGTTTTTGCGGCTTGATAACTGGGTAAGATGCTGCTGCTGAGGTCAGCTTCGAGCTTTTCAAGAGTTTTTCGCCCATCCTCCCAAGTGCGGCTGCCGATCTGCACTTCGTGCAGCAATGCCACGTAATCACGTTGCATCCGGCGGATAACTTTGTTGCCTTTGTCGATGGCGACAACGCGCAAGTTAATGTCTTCCAGCGCTAAACGGTTTTGGTTTAATGCAATAATCGCGAAAATACCCGTGATGAATAGGATGGCTAGTGGAACCAGAATGAGTGCATAAATGCGGCGAGCAACGGATAAGTTGCCCAGAAAACCGGTGCGTTTCTTTGCCTGAGTGGTCATGATGATTTCCCTCGCTTAATCTTTCGTTGGTGTTTTTTGTTGTTGGTCGAGCCAGTCACTCCAGGTGCTATCTTGCATGGCTAGCCATTTATCGTTGGTATGGCGTGTCATCACGACCAGATCCGAGCCTTGATTGTCATTGCTAAAGTCCATCGTTAAACCGTCGAGGTCAAATTGTTGGCCTTTGAACGTGGCAAGTAAATTGGTACGGGTGATGGTTTTTGCCTCTGTTTCCAGTTGCTGTAAGCCGTGCAAGAGTAATTTGCCCACAATATAACCTTCTTGCGACACATAACCGTAGTCTTTGCCGAGCGCGGTGCGGGCTTCTTGCACAATAGGCAGGTCACTGTCCGGTAGTGGTACTACTTGAGTCATGATTACTCGATCAATTATGTTAAATTTATTCAAGGTCTTGCGGAAATCATCAGCACCAGTGAAGGAGACGGCGCTGAAGACCCATGGTTCATTTTTGCTGTGTGCATACGCAATAAAGCGGGCAATCGCTTCATACGTGCCAACAGTTACCACGAGTTTGCAGGTACTGCCTTGCTGTTGCTCCCACGCTTTTAGCGAGTCGTAACCGTCACGGGCGATGAAGGTATTACGGGTATAAACGCCTACCGGGCCTTGGTTATTACGTTCCGGTTCCGCACCACTTGCTGCGATGATCTTATCTAACGCGGCGATGATAGTATCAACTTCTGAACTTTTTTGCAGGGCTGAACGAATACCGCTGACACCTGCCATGCCGTATGCATCATTTTGTACATAGGCACACACTTCGTTAGGCTTAACCCCATGTTGCAGTGCCGCATCAATAACCGCTTTCGTTTCCTGCACATAGCTGGCACGGAAGTTGATGATGTCACCTTGTCCGGGTCGCAGCAAACCTGCACCGGTGAAAAAGCCGAGTGCCGGGATTTTTTGTTGTTCTAACAGGGGTAACACGACCTGAGCGGTAGGCGTGCCGACATTGCCAGCGAACAATAGGACTTTTTGTGCAATGAGCTTTTCGGTGGCAGCGACGGCTTTATCGGGCGTGTAAGAGTCATTTTCGGTGATGAAACGGAGTTTGCGTCCCGCAATGGTTTGGTTGGCTAAGGCTGCTTCGATACCCGCTTTCATTCCCAAGCCTAAGCCGCTGGAATGTCCTTCTAAATCCATAACACCACCGATGGTAATTTCAGTGGCGCTTACGCCGTCTTCCGCGTGCACAGCAATGGGCATACTGAGTGACAGGCTTAATAATATTGCGGTTAATAGGCTTTTGTTGTTGTTTTTCATGCTTAACGACTCCTTGTTGGGGGTTAACTTCCTTGTGTGCGTTGAATATGACGCAGTAATTTACCGTGGTCTGCGGCTAGTAAGCGAATGCCTTGATGGTGCAGGGTATGCGGAATCCAGCTTGGTAGATTGTCTTCTGCCTGCGGGGTCAAATCGGCTGCCGTTAATTTCAGTGAGCGCGGGTAGCCGTCACAGGTTAAGGCAATAGGGGGAAATTGGGGGTGTTGTATCAACAACAATTGAGGTTTGCCTTGATAGCTCTGACCTTGCACAACCTGATGCATGTTAATGATGGGAAGCAAATCCCCACGCAGACTAATGAGTCCCGCACACCATGCTGGTGCAAACGGCACGGGGTAGTTGGTCTGGTCAGTTAACACTTCTGCCCTGATAGCGCTTTCGAGTAACAGGGTGTGTGTGCCTACGCAATAACAGAATCGGTTTTCGACCACATCAGATGGTGTTGTCACCTGTTTCCTCCTTATTTATTGTTGACTATTTTTATGGCTAGAACCGCTATTTATTATGGGCTGTCGTTACAACTGGGCTATTTGGGCGAGTACATCCGCATCCGTATAGGGCTTGACGATGTAATTGGTTGCGCCTAGTTTTTGCGCCCATTGCTTATCCACGGGATTGGATTTGCTGGATACCATTATTACGGGAATTGCTTGGGTCGCAGGGTTGCGTTTGATCGCACGGCACGCCTGATAACCATCGCCGTCATCCATGATAATGTCCAACAGGATCAAGTCCGGTTGTTGGGTTTCGGCTAAGGCTTTCGCTTCATTGCCAGATTGCGCTGCTATCACTTGATAACCAGCGGATTCAAGGATATGGGTAAGGTTCAGGCGTTCAGTATTGGAATCGTCAGCGATCAATATCTTGCGGATCGTCATGGGTATTTCTCTATAAGTACACTCAACAGGGGGCAACGGCTGCCAGCATTGTTTATAGTCAATCATCACCTATTAAGCAATCAAATTTCTATGAATGGAGCGGGTTTGCTGACGCTTGCGTAAATGCCTTGTTGTTGGCGTGTAATTCAGTCATAATTCCGCGTTCTTCGCAATGGTGGCCTGCATCGGTTCTCCCGCGACGGTAGGTAGTGAACCTTGTCAGGCCCGGAAGGGAGCAGCAACAGCTACTGATTCGGGTGCCGGGATGTGGCTGGTGCAGGCTGCCACCACTCTAAAATTCTACGAATACCTCATGAGTTATCAAGTACTTGCTCGAAAATGGCGGCCTCAGGACTTCCAGCAAATGGTCGGTCAGGCACACGTATTGCGAGCCTTGATGAATGCCTTGGAAGGTGATGATGGTCAGCAACGGCTGCATCATGCCTATTTGTTCACCGGCACTCGCGGGGTAGGTAAAACCACTCTTGCCCGAATCTTTGCCAAATGCCTCAACTGCGAAACCGGTGTTACCGCCAAACCGTGTGGGGAATGCCGCAGTTGCCGCGAAATTGCCGAGGGTCGTCACGTTGACCTGATCGAAGTCGATGCGGCTTCACGCACCAAGGTCGAAGATACCCGCGATTTGTTGGACAATGTGCAATACGCGCCGACCCGTGGGCGTTTCAAGATTTACCTGATCGACGAAGTACACATGCTCTCTGGTCACAGTTTCAACGCGCTGTTGAAAACACTGGAAGAGCCACCGCCGCACGTCAAATTCCTGTTTGCCACCACTGACCCGCAGAAATTGCCGGTCACGATTTTGTCACGTTGCCTGCAATTTAATCTGAAACGAATGCCGGTGGATATGATCAGTGGGCATTTGGCAAATGTGTTGGAGCAGGAAAATATCCCCTTCAGCGAGAGTGCTTTACGGTTATTGGCGCGGGCGGCAGATGGCAGTATGCGCGATGCGCTGAGCTTGACCGATCAGGCAATTGTTGCCGGTGGCGGGGCAGTGAGCGAAGACGAAGTGCAGGATATGCTGGGCTTGTTGCCCCACGAGCATTTACTCGCCTTGTTGCAAGCCATCGCGGATGACGACGGGGCAGGGATGCTGGCAACGGTTGAGCAAATGGCACAACTCACCACCGATTTTACGGCGGCGGCGGATGGTTTCATTGCCTTGTTGCATAGCATAGCAGTGCAGCAAGTCGTGCCAGCCGATGAGGCAGATGCCGATATTGCGCAGATGGCGAAATTACTGTCACCAGCAGATGTGCAACTGTATTACCAAATGGCATTGTATGGGCGGCGCGATTTGCCCCTAGCGCCTGATCCGCGTGGCGGGTTTGAGATGTTGCTGTTGCGAATGTTGGCGTTTCGGTTAGATGATGGCAAATCTCAGGCACACTCGACGCAGGTTGAGAAAAAAAAAATTGTAGTTGAAGTACAAAGAACCTCACCCCCCGCCCCCCTCTCCTTGACAGGAGAGGGGGAGGAAGAGGAAGAAAAGACTCCCTCTCGTCCCCCCTCTCCTGTCAAGGAGAGGGGGCTAGGGGGTGAGGTTCTTTCCACGTCCGTTTCCACTAACGACTGGCACACCATCTACCCCCAACTCAACCTTTCCGGTATGGCGCTGCCTCTGGCGCAACATTGCCTGTTGGAAAGCGTGACAGATGATCAGATTACGCTATTGCTGGATGAAAGCGGCGCAACCCTGCAAAGTGAATCTGCCGAAGCACAATTGGCGGCGGCACTGGCAAAGCATTACGGGCGTTCGCTTAAACTGAATTTTCAAGTTGGTGTCGTAACCGAAGAAACCCCTGAAAAGCGTACCTTGCGCGAAGCGGCGGAACAGCAACAGGCAGCCGAAGCAGCCATTAACAACGACCCGTTTGTGCAGCAATTGCAAGAGGCTTTTGGCGCAGTTATCGTACCGGGCAGCATCCGCCCGCGCACAAATGCCAGTTAGTGTAGTAAACTGCCAGCTATTGAACACAATGAGGATACACATACCATGATGGGTAAAGCCGGACTTGGCGGCCTGATGAAGCAGGCGCAAAAAATGCAAGAAAATATGCAAAAGGCGCAAGAAGAAATTGCGGCGATGGAAGTGCCGGGGCAATCCGGTGGCGGTTTGGTGTCAGTCGTGATTAACGGCAAGCACGAATGCAAGCGTGTCACCATCGACCCCAGCCTGTTTGAAGACGATAAAGACATGGTGGAAGACTTGGTAACAGCCGCGTTCAATGATGCCGTGCATAAGCTGGAAGAAGCCTCGAAGGAGCGCATGGCAGGCGTAACCGCAGGAATGCCGATGCCGCCCGGCTTCAAGATGCCGTTTTAAGATGAGCGAATCCTCGCTGCTGAAAGAATTGGTGGATGCGTTGCGCTGCCTGCCCGGTATCGGTTCGCGTACCGCGCAGCGTATGGCGTTCCACTTGCTGGAAAACGACCGGCGAAGCGGTGAACGGCTTGCTGATGTCATGGGGCGGGCAATGCGTGACATTAAGCGCTGTTCGCGTTGCCGCACCTTGACCGAACACGATACCTGCCGCATTTGCGCGAATCCGGCACGGCAACCGCAATTGCTGTGCGTGGTCGAACACCCTTCCGATGTGGTTGCGATTGAGCAGGCGACCGGGTATCGTGGCTATTATTTCGTCTTGGGTGGGCGGCTGTCACCACTGGATGGTATTGGCCCCGAAGACATTGGGCTGGACATGCTGGAAGTCCGTTTGGATGAAGGCGAGGTTAAGGAGCTGATCCTTGCTACCAACCCGACTGTGGAAGGCGAAGTCACCGCGCATTACATCAGCGAACTTGCCGCCAAACGTGGCATTCCGGCGTCACGGATTGCGCACGGCGTACCAATGGGTAGCGAACTCGAATACGTCGATAGCGGAACCCTTTCCCACGCCTTTGAAGGACGGAGAAAATACTGATGAGCAACTGTTTATTCTGCCGCATTGTGGCAGGTGAGATCCCGGCAAAAATTGCCTATGAAGACGAGGATGTGCTGGCTTTCCACGACATTAATCCGCAAGCACCGCTGCATGTACTGATTATTCCACGCAAGCACATTGCTTCCATCAATGACATTCAGCCGGAAGATGCTGCGTTGGTGGGCAAGCTATTTCTGGCAGCACAAAAAATTGCGGCGGATGCTGGGTATGCTGAAAACGGCTATCGCGTCACCATGAATTGTGGCGCGGATGCGGGGCAAACGGTGTTCCATATTCATTTGCATTTGTTGGCGGGGCGTGAGTTGGGGTGGCCACCGGGCTAGATGCGAGAGAAGGTGTCGGGCTGAAGCCCGACCTACTAAAGGGCTGAATATGAAAATCCATTTAGGCATTGTTTTGTGCCTCTTTTCGCTGTGGCTTGGGGGCTGCGGCGAAGATAAACCGCAATCGGTGACGTTACCGACTGTTGATAAATTCACCGATACCAGCCAGTTGGCTGCGCAAGTGCCGCGTGAGCAGTTGCAGGCGCAAATCCCGGAATTGGCGGCGTATTTCCAGCGGGTGCAGGCAGCTTTGCAGGCTGATCCACCGATTTTGCAGCTTGATACTACCCAATTGCCGGATGCCAAGGCACAAACGGCGCAACAATTGGCGGTCGCTAACCCCGAATTTCGTAAATTTACTCGTGATGACAAGAGCGGTGCGGCGTTGCGCAATGAAATCATGAATGTGCGCAAAGCATTGCCGGGAGATTTCAACGGCGGTAATGCCGGACCGTGTGCGCAAGCAGAGTGTTGGCGAGTGGAGATGTACAGCCATTTCCATAATGCTTCGACGATTGCGTTTGTGGATGTTAGCAAGCAGCAAGTGTTGGGGGTGAGCCGCCAGAACTTTGCCCAGCCGGATTTGCCGCAACATTTGATCGATCTGGCAGCAAAAATCGCCGGAGCAGCACCGGAAATCCAAGCCATTTTGCAGGATCGCAAGCGTGAGCCGGACAAGAAAGAATTCAAGACCGCGTTGCAGAATTCCATGTGCGAACGTTCGCATCACTTGTGTGTTGCCCCAACCTATGTGTTTGAAAACGATGCATTGTGGGCAATTGTGGATTTAACCGAGGGCAAGCTGGTGGGTTCGCGCTGGACGGATTTGGGTAGCAGTGGCCCGAAAACCGTGGTGACGGAACGCAGTCTGGAAAATGAAACCACCTTCCGTAATTTCTGTGAAAAGGTGAATTCGCTGGCGCAAGATGGCTGGAACATGGATTACGTGATTACGGGGTCGGATGGTTTACAGCTTACCAATGTCAAATTCAACGATAAACCGGTGTTAAAAAATGCCAAATTGCTGGATTGGCACGTGAGTTATTCGACGCGGGAAGGCTTTGGGTATAGCGATGCGATTGGTTGCCCGTTGTTCAGTGCGGCGGTGGTGATTGCGTATGATGGCCCTAAAGTGGAGCCGATTGTCAATGATGGGCAAGAAGTGGGTTTTGCGGTGGTGCAGGATTTTCGTCAACCGCCTTGGCCTACGCCGTGCAATTACCGTTACGTGCAACGCTTTGAGTTTTACAAAGACGGGCGGTTTCGGGTAGCGCAAGCCGATTTCGGGCGTGGTTGCGGGACGGATGGCATGTATCGCCCAGTGGTGCGGATTGATCTGGAAACCGGCGCGGAACAAACGGTAGCAGAATGGAATGGCAGCGATTGGCAAACCTGGGACAAGGAACAATGGCGCTTACAAGATGATGACAAGCTGACCTCGGAAGGTTATCAGTACAGGGTAACGGGCAAGGATGGCATGGGCTTTTTTGTTGAACCGGGGCGCGGGCAATTTGGTGATGGCGGGCGCGGTGACAAGGCGTTTACGTATTTCAGTGCCTATAAACCTGAAGAGGGTGAGCAGGATACGGTGACAATTGGTTCGTGCTGCAATAGCGATTACCGTCAAGGTCCTGAACAATTCATCGAACCTGCCGAGCCGTTGCAGGGCAAGGATGTGGTGTTGTGGTATGTACCGCAGATGAAAAACGACGGTAATCCGGGCAGTGAGTATTGCTGGGCAGATACGAGGGTGAAAGATGGGGTGGCAAATATCGAGGTTTGGCCTTGCTGGTCGGGGCCGATGTTTACGCCAGTGAAGTGATACAGCAATATATTGCGGAGATAGCCGTTATCTTTCTATCAATATTGCTACTATAATGCAGAAATGGATAACGAAATCACTTTTGAAATTTTTCAGGCAGGGCAATGGCGCACGGCTGGCAGCATGAGCTTGCTGGATGCGCCGGATGCTGGCTGGAAGAGCCGCGCTTACCTCGGCTATGTGGTGGATTACGCGCTGGAGCAGGCGGGCAGGCGTGATGCCGCCGCGTTGTCTTGGACATTTCCGGTGGGTTTTCAGCCTTTGCAGGCTAACACTTGGCCTGGTTTCATTATGGATTTGTTGCCACAAGGCTATGGGCGGCAGGAATTGTTACGCCAATTGGGGTTGCCAGCCCATGTAGAAGCAACGGCAGATTGGCGATTATTGCGCAGTGGGGCGGCGAATCCGGTGGGCAATTGCCGGGTGCGGGAGGCGTTTGACTGGTTACAGGAACGCAGCCCGCTACAACAGCAAGGTTTCAGTTTTACGGAAGTGGCGCATCGAGGTGAAGCCTTTGCCGAATATCTCGCACAACACGGTCTGTTTGTGGCTGGTTCGTCGGCGGTACAGGGTGAATGGCCCAAAATCCTGTTGACCGAAGATGCCAACGGCAAGCTGTTCCTTGACCATGCCTTGCCGGATGCGTTGGCACGGCGGCATTGGCTGGTGAAATTTGCCCGTGGGCAGGATGCCGCATTGAACCGCATCCTGTCGCTGGAGGCGGTATGGATGGAATTGGCGCGTTTTTTAGGTTTGCGGGTATACGATCGCTTGTTGTTGGAACAACGCGCATTGTTTGTACCGCGTTTTGACCGCGAATGCCATGCTGGTCAGGTGGTACGCCATGCGCAGGAGAGCCTGTATGCCTTGTGTGGATGCAGTGGTTTTGGGAGGAAACTGAGCCATAACACCGCCTGCTATTGGCTGGGCAATGCTGTTACCGATCCGCTAACAGAAATACTGGAATACCTACAGCGTGATGTTGCCAATGTGGTGTTAGGCAACAAGGATAACCACGGGCGCAACACGGCGCTTCAACGGCGGGCAGATGGCTGGGTGGGGTTGACCCCGGTATTTGATTTTGCACCGATGCTGTTTCACCCAGATGGCATTGCCCGCAACATGCGCTGGGAACAGCAGGATGACGGTCATCCCGATTGGCGGGCAGCCGCCTGTCAGGCAGCGGAGGCTGGCAAGGTTGCATTGCCTTCACTCTTGGCAGGTTTACGAGCAATGGCGGATAAGGTATTGCAGTTGCCGGAGCAGATGCTGGCATTGGGGGTGGATGAAGCAACTATCCAGACCTTTGCGCCCAGCATCCGGCAGGCAGGGCGCAAGTTGCGGGAATGTACTGATGGATAAGCGTTATAAACCCCTGTCAGCGGCCGAACAATTGCGCCAACGGGTAGCCTTGTTGGACAGTATTACCATGCAGCCTAGAATGGTATTGCCGCAGGCGGTGCGGACATTGCGCACGGGAATGCGCTTAACCGTGCCGGAATACGCCCGCTTGACCGGTGTGGCAGTGCGGACTATCCATGAAATTGAGGCGGGCAAGGCGAACCCGTCCCTCTCGACAGCGAATAAGCTCTTGTCACCATTTGGCTTGGTGTTGGGGGTGGTACAACAAGGGGAACAACATGAAGGCTAAAGGGTTAAGTGGGTTGGTGGTGCTATTGCTGCTGAGTGCTTGCAACGAACCGGACATGGGCAATTTCAAACCCGGTGTGGCAAACGCGTGTCAGGCAATGCCCGCGTTCATCAGTCAAACCGGGATTGGGCAGGCGGTGGCGATTGATACCCAGCAGCGCGGTTACACCGGCTTGCGTTTGCTGAATCCGCAAACCCGTAAAACTTGGCAGCATCCGACGTGGGACGATGCGGGGCATGTGGGGGCATTTACTCGCGATAAGGATGGCAATATTTACGTTGCGCCGACACCCGAAGTGAGTCTGGCAGATAATCCGCCCGCTTTGCAAAACCGCATTTACCGGATTGATGCCAAAAGCGGGGAAATGGCGTTGTGGTTGGAATTGCCAGCGGTTGCACTGCCTTCACCCGCGAATCCGTTTGGGACGATGGGGCTGTTTTACGATTGCGATACCCATAGTTTGTATGTCAGTTCGCTGGCGGGGTCGGAGCCGCGTCAGGCACACGGGCGCATTTACCGCATTGAAATTGCTAGCCAACAAGTGAAAGCGCAGTTGGAAGCAACCGATGCCATTGGCGTTGCGGTGTTCAACGGAGTGCAGCACAAGCGCTTGTATTTTGGTTCGGCGCGTTCTTCGGATGTGTATTCGGTGGCATTGGATGCTAAGGGTAATTTTACCGCTGATGTGCGTCACGAAACCGCACTGGCAACACTGCCTGACGGTAACAGTACCAGTGTGCGCAAAATCCAGTTCGGACAGGATCGGCAAGGGCAATTCCTGATGCAATTGAAAGAAACTGAGTTCGGCTTTCGGCTCTTGGCAGAAAACAATCTGCGCAAACGGACATATAACTTTGTTTACCAAGCTGATAAGGATCAGTGGCAGTTTCGTGGGGCTACTCCAGAGTCCGGGGAATAAAACGACCGCTCTTCGGGTTTAAGTTGCCGTTGTTCTGGTGCTAACCGTAGAATCCCAGATAATAACGAAAAATTACGCTAACCACTCAGGGGCATTCCATGCAGAACAACAAACAACTGTGGCTAGGAGTTTTAGGGGCAACGCTACTCATCCCGAACGCCGCATTTGCGGATATTTCCGGTAAGGTCTTCCGCGATTTCAATGCCAATGGTGTGTTTGATACCGATGCAAACCTCAACGAAGTGGGCTTCGCAGGTGCGACTGTCAAAGCATTTGATGCCACGGGTACACAGGTAACAACGACGACTTCAGGAGTAGATGGGTCGTATACCCTGACAGGCTTAACCAGTGGTGCGGATTACCGCATAGAGTTTTCTTGGGCAGAAAGTTGGTTAAAACCGGGAACTGCCGGTGGTACGGTGGCTCAGTTTGTTAAAGATAGCTCTACCAATATCAACGTCGCAGTCAATAACCCTGCGGATTACTGCCAAGCTAACCCCAAACTGGCTAGCCCAGTTTACGTCAATGGTAATGCTACCAGTGCCACTGCTGCCATGTTCTCACTGGATTACGATGGCGCTGCTAAAGCAACGATTGCCAAACAATCCGACATTGGTTCGACTTGGGGGTTGGCTTATCAGCGTGAAACCGGGAAGCTGTATGCGGCGGGTGTGATCAAGCGTCATGCTGGGCTGGGTTCGCTGGGTCTGGGCGGGATTTACGTATTCAATAGTCCTAACGGTGCAGGCGATGCCGTTCCTTTTGTCGATCTTGACGTTGCCCCGTTCAACCTCAATTTTGGTACGTTGGGCGATAATGCCGCGCGGGGTTTGCCTGCTGGTCTAACCACCATGAATCATGACGCAAGTGCTTACAGTGCGGTAGGGATGCAGGGTATCGGGGATATTGACCTCAGCGAAGACGGTAAAACCTTGTGGGTAACGAACCTGAATGCGGTTAAAAACAACCTCGGTTAACTGGTCAAATTGGATGTAACCAAGGGTGTCGCGCCGACCAGTGCAACAGAATACCCGTTGGCGGATATGAGTGGCTTGCCAACCTGTACGGGTGGGGTGTTGCGTCCGTGGGCGTTGAAGTTTTATCAAGGAAAAGGGTATCTCGGTGCGGTGTGTTCGGCGGAGACCAGTAAAAGCCGCGCCGATTTGCAGGCGTTTGTGTTGTCCTTTGACCCGAATGCGCCGACCAGCGTGGCGGTTGAACTGAATGTTCCCTTGAATTACGCCAAAGGTGCGGTGAATACGACCACGTTTGCGCCTGTCGGTAATCAGTGGAATCCTTGGTCAAATAATCCGGCAGATTTCTTTGTGGGCAGCAACTTTTACGGTAAACCTGTTCCTGTATTGACCGACTTGGATTTTGACGAGAGCGGGTCAATGGTACTGGGGTTCATGGATCGTCATGGTATGCAATTAGGTGCTTACAACCTGATGCTTACCGGATCTGACCTAATCGTTTACCAACAAGGCGGGGATTTGTTGCGGGCTTGCCCAGATGCAGCGGGGATTTTCCAATTGGAAAGTGCGGGCAAGTGTGGTGGTGCGACTGGTTTTAGCACCAACAATAATAAAGGCCCTGGTGGTGGTGAATTCTATAACGATAACATTCCTATCGCCCCGATTAACCACGAGGAAATGCCCTACGGTGGTTTGGCGATTAAGCCCGGTTCTGGCGAAGTGGTATGGGCGGGGATGGATCCGGTCGCTTATAACAGCGGTGGTCTCTTCTGGTCGAAAAATGCCAATGGGTCGCGTGTTCGCGTGACTGAGTTGTGGCGCGGGATGCAGGGCGGCACAGATGGCATTGGTACGCCCAATGGTTTCTCTGGCAAAACTGTCGGTATGGGGGATCTCGAAGTCTTGTGTGACCCTGCGCCGATCGAAGTAGGCGACCGTGTGTGGCTGGATAAAGACGGCGATGGTCTTCAGGATGCCGACGAATCTGGCATTGATGGTGTCGCTGTGAAGCTGGTTTGCGGGGCGGATGAGGCGACTGTGACGACTAGCAATGGTGGGCAGTTTCTGTTTACCAATAAAGCCGGTGGCAATGCCGCGTTCATGGAGTATGGCGAAAGCTGTGTCCTCAAAGTAGACAGCACCCAAACTCCGGTTAAGGATTATAAATTGACTGCTGCCAATGCTGATGGTGTTACCAGTAATAATGCCCTCACCGATTTGCGTGACGCGGATGCGGTGGACAATGCAGGCACGGCAGAAATTGCCTTTACCGCAGGCGGGATAGGGGAAAACAACCACTCTTTGGATATTGGTTACAAAAGTGCGCCGGTGATTACCTTTGACCCACCGCCAGGTCCTGATGCTTTCAGTTGTGCTGCCAATGTGCGTTTAGCCACTTCCGTGCAAGTCAATGGCGACAGCCAAGCCGCAGGCAGCACGGGCGCGGGTGTCAATGGTTTAATTTTCAATCACAAGGTTTAAACCACCGGCTTTAGCCGGTCAGCTTTAGCTGCGATAATGCGCTGTATGAACGAAGCGAGGTGCAGCATGGATTACCGCTATGGCAGTCACACGGTCTATCAGATTGAGTATCACTTTGTTTGGGTGACGAAATACCGTTACAAGGTGTTGACGGGAGAAGTAGCGCAGCGTGTGCGTGAGCTTGTTCGGCAGACTTGCGAGGCATTTGAGATCAGGATAGTCAAAGGCGTGGTGAGCAAAGACCATGTGCATATCTTGGTGAGTTGCCCGCCGGAACTAGCACCGAGTGAAATCATGCGTCGGATCAAGGGAAGGACATCCAGTCGGCTGTTTGAGGAGTTCCCCCATGTGAAGAAACGTTACTGGGGAAGGCATTTTTGGGCACGCGGGTATTTCTGCGCCACCGTGGGTCAAATGACGGAAGAGATGATCAAACAGTATTTGGAGCATCACTTTGAGCCAAATCCAAACGACCATTTCAAGATGGAACCGGAGTAAGCGTACCGACACGTCGTTTAGCCGACGTGTATCCGGGACTTTCAGTCCGTAGCAAAAAAACCCACCAGCTTTAGCTGGTGGTTGTTTAGTACCTTCGATTATGCAGCAACGGGGGAGTTGGCTGCTCCGTTCAGTAAAGCAACAGCAGGTCAGGTTGGTTCCGTCTGGGGTTTGTCTTATGACGTGTCCAGTAAGAAACTGTATGCCGCTGCTTTCCTCAAGCGCCATGCGAGCTTTGGTCCAAATGGCATAGGCGCGATTTACCAAATGGATGGCACATCCGCCACTCCAACGCCTAGCTTGCTGATTGATTTAGTCGCTAATGGTGTCGATGTCGGTACGAGTTCACGGGTTGCTTCCAGCGGCGCGGTGGATGACCCTAACGAATTGCCTGCTGATGCGTCGCAACCTTCATGGGACAGGGATGCGTTTGCCCAAATTGGTAAAATCTCCCTTGGTGACATCGACATCAGCGCGGATGGTAAAACCCTGTGGGCGGTCAACCTCAAGCAACGCGAATTGGTGGAAATCAATCTGACCAACACTACTGTCACTGCCAAACACGCAATTACTGACCCCGGCTGTAGCAATGGCGAATTCCGCCCTTGGGCAGTCAAAGTGCACGATGGCAAAGTGTGGGTCGGTACAGTCTGTTCCGCCGAAACTTCACAACAGGCAGCGGATTTGAAAGCCTATGTGCAAGCCTTCGATGGCACAACCTTCACTACTGCGACCAGTTTTGCGCTCAACTATTCCAAAGGCAGTATCGGGAATGGTCCCGGTGATGAAAAATGGCAGCCTTGGAAGGATACTTTTACAACGTTGGCAAGTGGCGATTTTGCGATTTACCCACAACCGATCTTGTCTGACATTGAGTTTGACATGGATGGTAGCTTGATTCTCGGTTTTATGGATCGCATGGGGCATCAGGTGGGTGGCGTGAATTACACACCGAATTACCCCGATGATGACACCATGATTCAAGGGCAAACCGGCGGCGATATTATCCGCGTGTGCAATAACGGCGGCAAATACGAACTGGAAAACAATGCTACTTGTAGCAGCGGCAGCACGACAGGCAAGGATAACGGGCAAGGTCCCGGCAATGGCGAATATTACTGGGGTGAGATGTGGGACTTTAACCCCTTTAACGCCGATGGTGGTTATCACCAAGAAACCAGCTTTGGCGGTTTGGCATTCAAAGCCGGTTCGGGTGAAATTGCGGTTACGGCGATGAATCCGCTAAACCCGAATGCCAATGCTGGCGGGGTCATCTGGTTGGATAATGCCACGGGCGGACGTGCTGCCAATGCCGGTGTGCAAGTTTACCGCCAACAAGACGGCACTAGCCCGTACTTTGGGAAAGCCTCTGGGATGGGCGATGTGGAATTGTTCTGTGCCGAAGCCGCGTTGCAACCCGACGTGAGCTTGACCAAAGTGGTCGATAAGCCGACGGCGAAACGTGGGGAAACCGTGATTTATACCCTGACACTGAGCAATACCGGCACGGGCGCTGCTACCGGCGTGAGCGTGACCGACTCGTTACCGGCTGGAGTCGTGTATGTCAGTGATGATGGCAGCGGCGCTTACGTAGCATCGAGCGGGGTTTGGTCAGTGGGCAGTTTGGCAGCAAATACCGCCAAGACGCTAAAGATTACCGTCACCGTGAAATAAGCTGCTTGGCAGGATTAACTACCGCTCTTCGGGGATTGATGGAGAACCACCACGATGAGCGGTATGCTTGACTAGATAAGATTGGGGCAGTTAACAATAACAACGAGCTGAATAATGAAAACTAGAAAAATACCCTATTATGCGCGATATGCAGGTGTTGGGCTGCTGCTATCTGCCGCTGTTGTACAAGCCGATATTTCCGGCAAAGTTTTTCGCGATTTCAATGCGAATGGCACGTTTGATACCGGTGCAAGCTTCAATGAAGTCGGCGCGGCAGGCGTCACTGTGAAAGCATTCGATGTTACCGGCGCAGAGACAGCCGTTGCGACGTCGGGTGCAGATGGTGCTTATACGCTCACTGGTTTAACGGCTGCGGCTGATTACAGGGTAGAGTTTTCTTGGGCTGAAAGCTGGTTGAAGCCGGGTGTTGCTGGCGGTACGTCGGTACAATTTGTTAAGGATGGAGCGACGGGTATTAATGTTGCTTTGCAAGCGCCCGATGAGTACTCATCTTCTGCTGATCCGCGTATGGCCATTTCCACTTACCGCAATGGTTCGGGTGTTGGTTCCACTGATGGCGCTATCCAATCTTTTCAGCGTTCGAGTTCGGGGCTGAATTCCCAGTTTACTGCCAGTGACGGAAATCAGGGTACAGGGCCGCAACCCGATGATGAAGCTACGTTAGGCGAGGTGGGTAGTACTTGGGGAATTGCTTGGCAAGCGAACAAGAAGCGGATTTATGCTGCCAGTTTCCTGAAGCGCCATGTGGGGCTTGCGAAAGGGCTTGGCTCTGTTTATGTAGTCGATGCGAGTACTCAACCTGGAAGCCTAGTCAAGGATTTTAACTTACAAGGTATTACCCCTGCCAATGGTGGCGCAGCAATTGATCTTGGTAACGTTTGTCGGGATTCTACGTGTGCATCTGAAGCAGGCAAGACGGGAATTGTCGCAGATTATGAGCTGCCAGCCTCCAAAACTTCACCCAATGTTGATATGGATGCTTTCTATAAGGTAGGCAAAGTAGGCTTTGGCGATATTGATATGCAGCCCAATAGTGATTGGCTATGGCTGGTAAATGCTAACCAGCAGGCATTGATCTCCGTTAATGTGGGAATATCTGATGTTGCTGCATTACCGGGGGAAGTTAAACAGTACCCTATTGCCAGTTTGCCGGGTGCGCCCGTTTGTGAGGGTGGTGCATTACGCCCCTGGGCTTTAGGTTTTGCTCACGGCAAAGGTTATTTGGGGGTGACATGTGATGCGTTTGATAGTCGACAAGCCACAGACTTAAAAGCAATAGTATTGTCTTTCGAGCCGAATAATATAAGCACGGGTTTTACCACACTATTGAATTTTCCATTGGCATATTCTCGTGATACAGGCAAACCTTTTCAACCTTGGCTGAATGAAACTGAGGTAACGACAGGTTATTTGAGCCAAAGCAGTACTCAGGGTCAAGTTGATATTCCTCAGCCTCTTCTGTCAGATATTGAGTTTGATGATAATGGCAATCTGTATCTCAATATTGTCGATATTTTTACACATCAGACCGGAAGTAATAATTTCAAACCTATTTCTGGTGGCAGTGCCGAGCTGATTAATGGTATCGCTAACGGTGATTTTCTGAAGGCTTGTAAAGTACCCGCAGGATTTGTATTGGAGGGTCATGCAGATTGTCCGGTGAATTTCGCTAACGGTGTAGGGCCTCATGCAAATGGTGAGTTTTTTGAGGATAGCGCAGGAGATGGTCGACAAGAAAGTGCTAGTGGTGCAATGGCGGTGTTGCATGGTACTGGGCAGATTGATGCTATTTTAATGGATCCGCATCCTACCGGGCAGGTGGGGCAAACATGGTGGACGACTCAAGGTATAAATAGCTATAACTTGAGTGATGGCAAAATCTCTAATTGGTATGCGATTCACCATGCAGGTGATGCAAGTTTATTTGGTAAGGGTACTGGTTTTGGCGATATTGAGTTATTGACCGATCCCGCGCCTATTGAAGTCGGCAACCGCGTGTGGAATGACACCGATGCAGACGGTATTCAGGACGCGGATGAAGCCGGGATTGACGGCGTAGACGTTATCCTAACCTGTGGTGCTGAGACTGCTACAGTGACAACTGGAAATGGCGGGCAATTCCTCTTTTCCAGTGCAACTAATGCAACTTTCATGGGGGGCGGTGAAAGCTGCAAAGTAACCGTTAGCAGCGCGGGGCAAACAGAACTCGATGGTTTGAGTGTCACCCAACAAAACGCCGATAATGCCAGCGATAACAATCCTGTGACCGATGTACGCGACTCTGATGCGAATACCGACGGAGAAATCGGTTTCACCGTCGGTGGGGTCGGTGAAAACAACCATGCGTTGGATATTGGTTACAAATCAACACCGGTGGTAACGCTGGATTTCGGTGATGCCCCCGATTCTTATAAAACGTTAGCAGCCACTACGGGTGCACAACACACGATTGTTGCCGGATTGAATTTGGGTGCAGTCGTCGACGCGGAAACCGACGGGCAACCCAATGCAGCAGCGGATGGCGATGGTGCGGATGAAGATGGCGTGAATTTCATGACGCCACTTGCACCGGGCAAACGCGCCATTATCGGTGTGGCAACTACGCAGCCGCGTACCAGCGATGCGAAATTGGATGCTTGGATCGACTTCAACGGTGACGGTGATTTTGAGGATGCAGGCGAACAAATTGCCACCAACCTGAATATCAAGGGGATTACGCTATACGATCAAGGCAGTGCCGTGTTGGATATTGAAGTACCAGCCACTGCGAAACCGGGCGTTACTTATGCGCGTTTCCGTCTGAGCAGTGCGGGTGGCTTGTTGCCTAACGGTGCAGCACCTGATGGTGAGGTGGAAGATTACGCGATTACGATTGTTTCGGGCGCAACCTTAGGCAATTTCGTGTGGCAAGATACGAACAAGGACGGTATTCAAGATGCGGGAGAACCCCCCGTTGCCGGTGTGCAGGTCAATTTGATTCGGGTTAGTGATGGCGCAGCGGTTGACTCGTTATTTACCGATAGCAATGGCGAATATTTGTTTACTCATGTCGCACCGGATACTTACCAAGTGGCGTTTGTTGCGCCGACAGGCTATAGCTTCACGACTGCAATGCAAGGCAGTGATGATGCCAAAGATAGTAATGCCGATGTGTCTGGACTTACGTCTAGCATTACCCTTGCGGATGGCGATGATCAACGCCAGTGGGATGCGGGGTTAGTATTGGCTGACAATACGCTGGTGTATTGCGCGGCAGTGCCAAGACAGCCGACAGAAGTGAATACTACGTTTACCTTGCCGAAATTTGATAGCACACTGGGCACGTTGCAAACCGTGAATGTGTCGGCTTATGCCTCGACACAGCAATTTGTGGCGCTGGAAAACTATGCGGCTCAAACCCAAAAAATCAAGATTACGACTAGCGTTGATGGGGTGCTGATTTTGCCGGATGCGAATATTGTCGATACGACATATGCCTATAATTCTGGCTTTAAAGACCTGACGGTAGCAGATGGTATTCTTGATTATCAGGGGACTTCTGCCTTGGCATTTGCAGATTGGCAGTATGCCGTTGATAGCAGCAATGTGACTTATGCTACCCCTGCGGATTTCACCACGGCAACCGCAGGTGAGACGATTGCCCTGCCTTATGAAACCATGTCTGGTTACTCTATCACGGGGGGCGGTGGCAATAATCAATCGTTCCAGCGGACTTTTGCGAATGCCGGTGCTTGTGTTGCGTATGTTTATGAAAAGAAAGCGCTAGCCGTCGATGTAAGTCTCACTAAAGTGGCTAATAAAACCGAAGTTAAGCGCGGTGACACGGTGGTGTATACCCTGACCGTCACCAACGAAAGCGATGTTGCAGCAACGGGTGTAGAAGTCACCGACGAGTTGCCAGCAGGTGTCCAGTACGTCAGCGATGACAGTGCGGGTGCTTATGCCAGTGCCACCGGAATTTGGACTGTCGGCGAGTTAACAGCAAAGGCAAGCAAAACCATTGCCATTTCCGTGCTGGTTAAATAGTTTGGTTTTAGATCATGATGTTAGTGTGAGGAGCCGTTGATGAATGTAACGGCTTCTTACCTAAATTTTTATATTGTGATCATTTATACCTTTCTTCGGGTTTGATTTGTCTGTTGTGAGTAACTGGAAGTACAATGTTCGATTATTAAATATAATAAATATTAATTATTGGTGTGGTATCTATATGAATAATAACAAGTCGCTTTTTCCGCAGTTTTCCCCTAAGCAGCGTAAGTTACAGCAGACCGCTCAACGTACAGCATTAACCCTCTCGATTATGGCTGTTTCTGTGTTGGCGGGTGTCAATCCTGCATGGGCTGATTTGCCGCTATTGCAAGGGCAAGCCATTACCACCCATTTTTCAGGCACAAATAACAATACATGGTCTCCCTTATTGGGCGGCAAGGTATTGACCGTACTGGACATCCGCGATCCGGTTGCCAATGGCGCACCCTTTGCCCTGCCTGGGCCAACTAACTGGACTGTTCCGCGTTACCAACATGCGTCTTGGGATGCCGCTACCTTAGGGGAAGTCTTCGGTCTGGCACTGGATACCAGTAAAGCCCAGCCCGACATCTATGTGGTCAGTAGCTCTAGTACATACTTTGGTATTACCGCTTTTAACATGACACCCGGCTCATTGGCCAGCGGCTATGGTGCTGTATTTAAAATTGACGGTATCAGCGGGGCAGCCACGCTCTTGGCGAACCTACCTAGTACCTCATTCTCAGCATATGGCTATACCCGTTATGCAGGCTTGGCACAAATTGCTGCCAACCCAACGTCCAGAATGCTGTACGTAGCGAACTATGAGGATGGCAATATTTACGTCCTCAACATGGATACGGGCGCAACCGTAGAAACCTTTGACCACGGTACACAAGCAGCCAGCCCCACGATCACTGATGATGGCACGGCTGGGTTTACCCAGTTAGGTCGACGAATCTCTGCGGTTCAATACAATGCGGTTGAGCAACGTTTGTATTATTCCGTATGGGCATCTGATGGCAACAAAATCTGGTCAGTTCCAGTCGCTAGCAATGGTGCCACCAACGGTGCGGCACGTTTTGAATTATCTTATGCATCAACCAGTTGGTCAGGGTCAAACCACGCGGTTATTACCGATATTGCTTTCAGTAAAGACGGGCAACGGATGCTGGCAGCAGAAATGCCTATCATGGATGGAAGCTACGCACGTAACTCCCATTATACGACAGGTATTGAATGGGTCGGATCAGGTGGGAGTTGGGCATTAAACAACAGCTTGGAAAGTGGAAACGGCACTATTCCTGTCGGATTATACGGTGGCAAAATTAATGCGGCTGGTTCAGTCGCCTACGGTCACAACAACTATGCTACCAATGCCGGGGCTAGTGAACCGTGTGAAGATTCCTTCGTCCTGATGGGTGATGCCCTGCACTTTCCCTCACCATTCATTTACGGCTTACAGATTACGCCGTTGACAGGCTCGACAACAGCCACTTTAGGACAAGATGATCACGTCGTAGACTTGGAAAACAATGTTGGTCCTAATGAAAATATGGACAAGACAGGTTTGGGTGACGTAGAAGTTTTAAGTGGTTGTTCTGCACCTCCTCCACCTACCCAAAGCATCGGCAACCGCGTCTGGTTTGACTCCAATAACAACGGTAAAACTGATGTAGGCGAACAGCACGCCGGAACCGGTATCAAGCTGACGTTGAAAGACGACAAGGGTGCAGTGTTGCAAGACACTACCACGGATGCGAACGGACGTTACTTGTTCCACGGTTTATCCGCTGGTAGCTATCAGGTGTGTGTGACGGCTGACAATTTTGCGTCGGGTGGCAAGCTGGATAAATACCGCTCCAGTACCGGGCAAGCCAACACGGAAGTTTCCAGTGAAGATGGCGCAGACCGTGGCGATGATGATCTTGCGGATGGCAGTTGCTCAACCATTATGGTGCTGAATGACCAAGAACCCACAGAGGAATCCGGCATTACTGACCAGCAAGATGGTGACGATGGTCAAAGCACGCCAGATGCCAACTCCAACCTGACGGTAGACTTTGGCTTTGTGCCACCGGCTGACCTAAAACTTACCAAAGTCGCTGATAAGACCACGGCTAAGCCCGGTGAGACCGTGGTGTATACCCTGACCGTCACCAATGAAAGCGATGTTGCAGCAACGGGTGTAGAAGTCACGGAGCAATTGCCAGCAGGTGTCCAGTACGTCAGCGATGACAGCGCGGGTGCTTATGCCAATGCCACCGGAATTTGGACTGTCGGTAGTCTTGCAAAAGATGAATCGAAAATCTTGAAAATTACTGTAACCGTTCAGTAACGACCAATAATAAACAACAAGTTAAACAAAGAGAGCGATAACAATGAGAAAACTTACCCATACAAAAACCTTGCTGATGTCTTTTTGTGCCATTGGCGTGTTGATGGCAGCCAACCAGTCTTGGGCAGACACAACAGTCACTAACTGTGCGCAAGTATCGGCGACTGTTGAGCAAGACACGGACTCTTCACCCGCTAACAAAGCCAGTCAAGCGGATTTGTTGGATGCTTTTAGCAAAGGGACATTGGAAGATGATGAAGCGTGCGCCCCCTTAACCGTGCAATCCATTTTCGATTTCGGTGATGCACCTACGTCTTACGGTACAGATGGCGCAACCGCAGCCAAGCACGAAATCATTCCAGGCTTGATGTTAGGCGGCACGGTTGATGAAGAAGCCGACGGTCAGCCAACCCCAGCGGCTGATGGTGACGGTGGCGATGAAGACAGTTACAGCGTTCCAGTCCTGACCGATGGTCAGGCAGTAACCTTGAAAGTGACTGCGACCAATACTACCGACAAAGCCGCTACGTTGGGTTGCTGGATTGACTACGACGGTAATGGTACGTTTGATAGCGCTGAGTACGGTGGTGCGCCGGTCGCGATTGGTGCAGCGGGTTCGATCATTGATGTGGTAATGCCTGCGGCTCCTGCCGATGCCAGTACCAATGCGAACACTAAAGACGGTACGTATGCCCGTTGCCGTTTGAGCACTGATACCATTGACGGCACGAAAGCCACGGGTGCGCTGGTGGACGGTGAAGTTGAAGACACCAAAGTGACCTTCACTTCTAAACCTGTCTTTGACTTGGCTCTGATCAAACGTCTGGCAGTCGATCAGGCAGCGAGCGTTAAAGCGGGCGACACCGTGAAGTTCACGATTGAAATCACCAACCAAGGCAACGTTGATGCGAAAGATGTTACAGTAACTGACTACATTCCAGCCGGTTTGACCTTGGCAGATGCGAACTGGACAGCAGCAGCCGGTGTGGCAACCTTGAATACACCGATTGCTGCATTGGCAGCGGGCGGTAAAACAACCGTAGACATTAGCTTTACGGTAGATGAGGGGGCAACCGCAGGTAAGGTTCAGAACGCGGCTGAAATCAGCGGCGCAACCGATAAAGACGGCCAGCCAGTGACAGATACAGACTCTACGCCGGATACCAATAAAGCGAATGAAACCGGTATCGTTGATGATGTGATCGACAATACCGATGGTGACGAAGACGACCACGACATTGCTGAAATCACTATCACAGTTGACCCGAAAGTGGATATTGAACTGATCAAAGCGGTGACTGATGACGCTGGTGCAGCGGTAACGACAGCACGTCGTGGCGATACCGTTGTCTATGTACTGACGGCAACCAACAAAGGCCCGGACAATGCAACCGGTGTAACCGTTACTGACCAGTTACCTGCCACGTTGATTTATGTCAGTGATGACAGTACCGGCAACTATGTGTCAGCAACCGGTCTGTGGACAGTGGGTGATTTGGCAAATGGCGCTAATAAGGTGCTAAAAATCACTGCAACCGTGAAGTAAATAAATCATTTGGTAATACGGTGCATGGGGATGATTCCTCATGCACCAGTAGTGCCATTCGGCGGCTTATTGCTGACGTTTGGCGAATAAGCCGTTATCCTTGGATAATTAATAAAAAACATCCATCAAAACTTAATTGATCAGGGCACTATAGATGAAAATAATAAAGCTCTCCTTGTGCATCTCTATGGTTGGGGCATTTGCGACTTTGCCTACAGCCTATGCTAACGAGGTTGTCACCAACTGCACGCAAGTTGTCGAAAGTGGTGGCAGCGATAGCGATGCAACTAATAATGAATCTTGTGCGGCGGTTTCGATTCCGTTCGACTACGGTGACGCACCAGACCCTACTTTCCCGGTACTGCTCGCTAACGAGGGTGCACGTCACCAGCTTGGCACAGATGTGTATCTGGGCAAGTGTGTGGATGGTGATTCCGGTGCATTGCAGGGGGGCGGTAGTGCTGATGATGCTGATGAAGGTCAGTCTGTTTACGGCGTATGTGCAACCGATGAATTCGGTAAAAAAGATGATGAAGATGGCGTCGCGATTGAACCGCTGCATGTGGGTGATACCAAGAGTGTGGTACAAGTAACGGCGAGTGCCGCTTGTAAATTAAACGCTTGGGTCGACTGGAATCAAGATGGCAGTTGGGGTGGTGCAGGCGAGCAAGTTTTCATTGATCAGGTGCTCTCGGCTGGCGTCAATGACCTGACGATGGATGTTCCCGCCTTTGCAGCAGAAGGCACGATTTATACTCGCTTCCGTTGCTCTACAGCAGGTGCTGATGGCATCGGTGGCGAAGCGGCTGACGGCGAGGTCGAAGACTACGCTCTGAATATTTTGCCAGCCGTTCCAAAAACGCCGGTTTCTGTCGGTGACATTATTTGGGACGATACCGATAAAGACGGCAAGCAAACCGCTGGTGAAAACCCATTGGCAGGCGCAACTGTTAGCTTGCTGGATAGCACTGGCGCTCCTGCTAAAGATTTGACTGGCACGATCGTTGCCGAAATTACTACTGATGCGACCGGCAAATACCTGTTTGATAATCTGCCAGAAGGTGATTACAGCGTTAAAGTTACTCCACCGAAAGATTATATTCCTAGCCCAAGTGCGGGTGATGTGGATACCGTTCCGGCGAATGATGACAGCAACTGTGCGGTGCGAGGCGATGGCAGCATTACCACGGAATTGTTTACTCTGACGGCGGGTGGCGAACCGGTTGACGATGGTGATACGGATGCGAACAGCAACCTGAGCGTTGACTGTGGTTTCTATAAGCCGACCGAACCCGTGTACAGCTTGGGTAACAAGGTCTGGATCGACGATGGCGCGGATACCCCAGCGAATGTCAACAACGGCACACTGGATGAAGGCGAAGCCGCCGTAGCCGATGGTGTTGTGATTGAGTTGCGTAATGCCGAGGGTGCGCTGCTGACCACGACCACCACCAGCAAAGGTTTCTATTTGTTCAGCGGTCTGGCCGCTGGCGATTACAAAGTGTGTGTTGCCGCCAGCAATTTTGCAACAGGCTCAACGCTCGATGGTTTCAGCGCCAGCACGGGTGGTAATGAAACGGATGCGAATGCAGGTGTGGATAGCAACGACAATGGCAGTGATGTCATTGCCGAGGGCTTGTGTTCCAACGTGATCACCTTGGATGGCAATGCGCCAACCGGTGAGTTGGATACTGCTAGTGGTGTTGCGGGTGAAGACGGTGTTAATACCCCGGATGCCCTGTCTGACCTGACGGTGGACTTTGCGGTGATCCCACCAAAACCGGCAATCCCTGTTTCTGTGGGTGATACGGTTTGGATTGATGCCAATGAAAACGGCAAGCAAGATGAGGGCGAAGCTCCACTGGTTGGCGCAGTCGTGACCTTGCTGGATAAAGATGGCAACCCTGTGAAAGATTTGGATGGCAACAATGTTGACTACATCCAAACGGGCGTAGACGGTAAATACCTGTTCAGTGATTTGCCGGAAGGTGAGTACATTGTGCGGGTGAAAGCACCGGATGGCTACGTGGTGACGCAAGGGGGCGCGGCAGTCGATACGGATTCCGCTAATGACGACAGTAACTGTGCGGTAGTAGGCGGTAATGTGCAAACGCTGCCATTCATGCTGACCGCCGGTGCTGAACCTGTCAATGATGGCGATACCGATGCGAACAGCGATCTGAGTGTGGATTGCGGTTTCTATCAACCTAAAGAACCGACCCACAGTATCGGCAACCGCGTCTGGATTGATACCAACAACAACGGTTTGGCGGATGGGGGCGAAATGCCAGCCAGCGCAGGTGTCAGCCTAGATCTGAAGGATGCCAACGGTACAGTCATTAAATCCACCACTACCGATGCAACCGGTCGCTACTTGTTCAGCGGTTTGGCGGCAGGCAGTTATCAAGTGTGCGTTGTCGCTGACAATTTTGCGGCGGGCAATATTTTGGAAGGCTTCACCGCCAGCACGGGTGGAAATGTCGCTGATGCCAACACCGATATTGACGGTGACGACAATGGTACGGACGACATTGCCAGCGGCTTGTGTTCCAACCTCGTGGTGCTGGATGACCAGGAACCCACGGGTGAAAACGGTGTTAATGATCTACCCGGTGTTGACGGTGTAAACACAGACGACAACCGTTCCAACCTGAGCGTTGACTTCGGTATCGTAGCACCTGTTGTCGCACCAAAAGTGGTTGCTGTTGGTGATTACCTCTGGATTGATGCCAACCAAGATGGCAAACAGAATGCAGGTGAGCTGCCACTGGCAGGCGCTACTGTCACCTTGCTGGATAAAGACGGCAACCCTGCGAAAGACGTGGATGGCAATGCCATTGCGCCATTTACGACGGGCGCAGACGGTTTGTATGGCTTTACTAAATTGCCGGAAGGTGATTACAGCATTCGTGTACAAGCCCCTGAAGGCTATATGCCTACCACCAATGCGGGTGATGTGGATGAGGTTGTTGCCAACGATGACAGCAACTGTGCAGTGATGGGCGACCATGTACAAAGCGCACCGTTCACCTTGATGGCAGGTACAGAACCGGCTTCCGGCGTTGATGGTGATGGCGACAATAGCAACCTGACGGTTGACTGCGGTTTCTACCAGCCAAGCACAGCGGTGCACAGCATTGGTAATATGGTCTGGGTCGATGATGGCGCGGGCGATAACACCAAGGCAGACAACGGTCAGTTTGATGAAGGCGAAACCTTGCTTAACGGCATTAAATTGGAATTGCGTGATACCACAGGTGCAGTTCTTGACAGCACCATGACCGCCGGTGGTTACTACTTGTTCAGCGGCTTAAGTGCGGGCGAGTACCAAGTCTGTGTGTCAGCGAACAACTTCAGCGGCATGGGCAAACTGGTGGGTTACACTGCTGGCGTGAATGGCAAAGAAGCCGACGCTAACACTAATGGCGATAGCAATGATAACGCCGGTGCAATGACCGAAAATGGTCTCTGTTCCAACGTGATCGTGTTGGATGACCAAGAGCCAACCGGTGAATTGCCAACTGCCAGCGGCACTGCTGGCGATGATAGCATGGGTACGGAAGACAGCCGTTCCAACCTCACGGTTGACTTCGCGGTATTGCCACCAGCCGTAGCGCCGAAAGCCGTTTCCGTGGGTGACAGAATCTGGATTGACACCAACGAAGACGGTCAGCAGGACGAAGGCGAAACCGGTTTGGAAGGCGCAGTTGTTACCTTGCTGGATAAAGAAGGCAACCCTGTCACCGATCTGGATGGCAAA
Source organism: Thiothrix winogradskyi (assembly GCF_021650935.1). Classification (NCBI taxonomy): domain Bacteria; kingdom Pseudomonadati; phylum Pseudomonadota; class Gammaproteobacteria; order Thiotrichales; family Thiotrichaceae; genus Thiothrix; species Thiothrix winogradskyi. Next base: position 2,215,874 of record NZ_CP091244.1, read on the forward strand.
CCGGTTGCACCGAAGACTACGGCAACTGACGGCATGTATTTGTTTGAGAATTTGCCACAAGGCGAATACTTTGTCCGTGTGGTAGCGCCAGAAGGTTATATCACCACTAAAGGCGGCGCAGCGGTTAACGATGACCCCTCCAACACGGACAGTAACTGCCAAGTGGTTGATGGTCAGACCCAAACCGGCGCATTCAACCTCACGACGGACATTCTGACCGTAGACTGTGGTTTCTACCTGCCAAAAGCCCCGATGCATAGCCTCGGTAACGCGGTGTGGGTCGATGCCAACAACAACGGTTTATTCGATAAGGATGAGCAGCCAGTCGTTGACGGCGTAGTAATGGAATTGCTGGACAAAGATGGCAAAGTCATGAAGTACACCGAAACCAAAAACGGTTACTACTTGTTCAGCGGTCTGGAAGCTGGTGAATACCAGGTTTGTGTGGCACACGGCAACTTCGACGAAGGTCTGCTGAAAGGCTATACACCAAGCACCGGCGGCGATGAGGCTGACGTTAACACCGGAACCGACAATGCTGACAATGGTGATAACAACACCCAAGACGGCTTGTGTTCTGAAGTCATTATTCTGGATGATAAGAGCCCAACGGGTGAATTGCCAACCGCCAGCGGCACTGCCGGTGAAGATGGCATGGGTACGGACGATAACCGTTCCAACCTGACCATCGACTTTGGTGTGATTGCGCCGGTAGCGCCAAAAGCCGTTTCCGTGGGTGACAGAATCTGGATTGACACCAACGAAGACGGTCAGCAGGACGAAGGCGAAACCGGTTTGGAAGGCGCAGTTGTTACCTTGCTGGATAAAGAAGGCAACCCTGTCACCGATCTGGATGGCAAACCGGTTGCACCGAAGACTACGGCAACTGACGGCATGTATTTGTTTGAGAATCTGCCACAAGGCGAATACTTTGTCCGTGTGGCAGCGCCAGAAGGTTATATCACCACTAAAGGCGGCACAGCGGTTAACGATGACCCCTCCAACACGGACAGTAACTGCCAAGTGGTTGATGGTCAGACGCAAACCGGCGCATTCAACCTCACGACGGACATTCTGACCGTAGACTGTGGTTTCTACCTGCCAAAAGCCCCGATGCACAGCCTCGGTAACGCGGTGTGGGTCGATGCCAACAACAACGGTTTATTCGATAAGGATGAGCAGCCAGTCGTTGACGGCGTAGTAATGGAATTGCTGGACAAATCCGGCAACGTCATGAAGTACACCGAAACCAAAAACGGTTACTACTTGTTCAGCGGTCTGGAAGCTGGTGAGTACCAGGTTTGTGTGGCACACGGCAACTTCGACGAAGGTCTGTTGAAAGGCTATACACCAAGCACCGGCGGCGATGAGGCTGACGTTAACACCGGAACCGACAATGCTGACAATGGCGACAACGATACCCAAGACGGCTTGTGTTCTGAAGTCATTATTCTGGATGACAAGAGCCCAACGGGTGAATTGCCAACCGCCAGCGGCACTGCCGGTGAAGATGGCATGGGTACGGACGATAACCGTTCCAACCTGACCATCGACTTTGGTGTGATTGCGCCAGTAGCGGCGAAAGCCACTGTCAGTGGTACGGTTTCGGTCGATACCACTGGGGATAGCGTCGGCGAAACCCCACTGGAAGGCATCCTCCTGTCGCTGTTGAACAAAGACGGCACACCGGTATTGGATAAAGATGGCAAGCCAGTGACGACGCTGACTAATGCTAACGGCGAGTACGTGTTTACCGATGTAGAGCCGGGTGATTATCTGGTCGTGGAAACTCAGCCAGAGGGTTACGATTCAGTCATTGATGGCGACACCACATTGCCAGAAGACGACGCTGCTAACACCAACACCACCGATGACAGCATTCCTGTCAGTGTGACAGCGGGCGAAACGGATGACGGCAACAACTTCGTAGAGCGTGCGCCAGTGAAACCTAACACGGTATCCGTGGGGGATTACGTCTGGATCGATGCGAATGAAAACGGTCAGCAAGATACGGGCGAAGCGCCGTTGGCGGGCGCAACCGTGACCTTGATGGATAAAGACGGTAAGCCAGTGGTATTGAGTGGCGACATGGCGATTGCGCCGATTGTCACGGGTGCAGACGGCAAATACCTGTTCAGCAATCTGCCAGAAGGTGAGTACAGCATCAGTGTGGCTGCGCCAAAAGACAGTGGTTATCTGCCTACCAAAGGTGGAGCCAAGGTTGACAGCGATCCATCCAACACCGACAGCAACTGCTCAGTGGATACGGGCAAAACCAGCCTGTTCACCTTAACAGCGGGCGCTGAGCCAGATGTGGAGGCAGACGGTGATGGCAAAGATGGCAATATGACCGTGGATTGCGGTTTCTACTTGCCTAAAACACCAACCCACAGCCTTGGTAATATGGTTTGGGTCGATAACGGTGAGGGTGGAAACGCAGGTAATGGTCGTTTTGATGCGGGCGAAACCTTGCCGAGCAACGTGGTGATGGAACTGCGTGATAGCACGGGTGCGTTGGTCAATACCACACAAACAGCAAGCGGTTATTACTTGTTCAGTGGCTTGACCGCTGGTGAGTACAAAGTCTGTGTGGCTGGCAGCAACTTTAATGAAGGTGCAGCACTGGATGGTTACACCGCCAGCACAGCAGCGAAAGAAGCTGATGCTAACGCGAATGGTGATAATAACGACAATGGCGACAGCACCGCTTCGGATGGCTTGTGTTCTAACCTGATTGTGTTGGATGACAAGGAACCAACCGGCGAGCAGCCAGTTGCCAGTGGTATTCCAGGTGATGACGGCATGGATACGGAAGATAACCGTTCCAACCTCACGGTTGACTTTGCGGTCGTGCCGGTTGAGCCAGTTGATCCGGGTACGCCGGTCTCCGTGGGCAACCAAATCTGGATTGACAGCAATGCCAATGGTCAGCGTGAAGAGGGCGAAGGCTTCCTTGAAAATGCAGTGGTGACACTCACTGATGCTTCCGGTCGTCCGGTGACAGATGTGGATGGCAATACCGTTGCGCCGCACACCACGGGTGCTGATGGTCTTTACCTGTTCGATAACTTGCCGGAAGGTGAGTATATTGTGACGGTTGAACCACCAGAAGGGTTCTTCCCTACCATTGGCGGGATTGATGTCGATGCTGATGCCAGTGATATTGACAGCAACTGCCGCGTGAATCCGGTCAATACCACGATTGAAACCCATCCGTTCACCTTAACAGCAGGTGCTGAACCTGATGCTGACGGTGACGATGCTAACGGCAATATGACCGTTGACTGTGGTTTCTACGGCTCCGTGTCTTTGGGTGACAAAGTATGGCTGGATAGCAATGCCGATGGTCAGCAAAACAATGCTGAGCCGGGTATCGGTGGCGTGAGCGTCAGCTTGTGGGAGGAAGATGGTATTACCCCGGCAACCGATGCCACTGGTAAGCCAGTCGCAGCGGTCATGACGGATGCTAGCGGTAATTATCTGTTCCAGAACTTGAAACCAGGTAATTACATCGTGGTCATGAATCCGGGTAAGGATTCAGGTTATAGCCTCACGAAAGGTGGTGCTGACCCGGATACTGATCCATCCAATACCGACAGCAACTGTAAGGTTGTCGAAGGGCGCTTCCAAACCCCAGCGGTCACGTTGACACCGGGAACGGAGCCTAACGCTAACGGTTTCAGTAACTTGACGGTTGACTGTGGTCTGTTCCGTCCTGTCAATCTGGGTAGCCGCCTCTGGTTAGACTTGGATGGCAACGGCAAACAGGATGGCGGCGAACCGGGTATTCCAGGCGCAACAGTGACCTTGTTGACAGTCGATGGCAAGCCAGTCACGGACGTCTTTGGCGATGTGCTGAAACCACAAACCACTGACGCTGATGGTAAGTACTTCTTCGGCAACCTGCGTGAAGGTGATTACATCGTTAAAGTTGTGCCACCGGTTGGCTATTTGCCGACTCTTGGTGGTAATGACCCGAACGATGATAATGCGACCGATAGCAACGGTGTGTTGGCACCAGATGGTAGCATTGTCAGCAAGCCGATCAGCCTCAAGTGGGGTGATGAGCCAGCAGATGGTGGTGCAACCAATACCACGGTTGGTTTCGGTTTGGTGGCGAACTTGCATGTTCCAACCCTGAGCCAATGGGGTGTGATGATTATGAGCATGTTGCTGGCAACGGCTGCATTCTTCCGCCGCCGTCGCGAAGACTAAGAGACCGGGGATTCCCCCCCTCCCTAACCCTCCCCCCGCAAGGGGTGGAGGGAACAAGAACAAAGGTCAGCTTTATGCTGGCCTTTTTTTGTGGATGATGCATAGCAAAAAAGTGTAGTATGTTCCCCTTTTCCAACGGCAGTTTTGGGGATTTATGGCAGGCAAAACGCTCTACGATAAGGTTTGGGATGCGCATGTGGTACGGCAAGAAGCCGACGGCACGGGCTTACTCTACATCGACCGGCACTTGGTTCACGAAGTCACCTCACCGCAAGCCTTTGAAGGGCTGCGTCTGGCTAACCGCCAACCTTGGCGCGTCAATTCAATGGTGGCAGTCCCCGACCATAACGTTCCCACTATCGGGCTGGAACACGGCATTACCGACCCCGTAGCACGTTTGCAAGTCGAAACATTGGATGCGAATTGCCGCACGTTTGGCATTACTGAGTTCAATATCGGCGACATTCGTCAAGGCATCGTCCACGTTATTGGCCCTGAGCAAGGCGCAACTTTACCCGGTATGACCGTGGTTTGTGGCGATTCGCATACATCTACGCACGGCGCATTTGGCGCACTCGCGCACGGCATCGGCACCTCCGAAGTCGAACACGTCATGGCAACCCAATGCCTGATCCAGAAAAAAATGAAAAACATGCTGATCAGTGTGGATGGCAAAGTTGGTGCAGGCGTGACCGCCAAAGACATTGTGCTGGCGATCATCGGTGAAATCGGCACGGCAGGTGGCACAGGTTACGCGATCGAATTCGGCGGTGAAGCCATCCGCGATTTGTCGATGGAAGGGCGCATGACGGTGTGCAATATGGCAATCGAAGGCGGCGCACGCGCTGGCATGATTGCCGTGGATGACACCACCATTAACTACGTCAAAGGCCGTCCGTACTCGCCTAAAGCAGAAGATTGGGAAGCAGCCGTTGCTGCATGGCAAGATCTACACTCTGATGCGGACGCAGTATTTGACCGGGTGATTCGTCTGGATGCTGCGAGTATCCAGCCGCAAGTGACGTGGGGAACGTCGCCTGAAATGGTGTTGCCTGTCGATGGTAAAACTCCAGACCCGGCGAACGAAATTGATCCCGTCAAAGCCAGTGGCATCCGTGCCGCGCTCAAATACATGGGCTTGGAAGCGAATATGCCGATTACTGACGTGCAAATCGACAAAGTATTCATTGGCTCATGCACCAATTCGCGCATCGAAGATTTACGCGCTGCGGCGGAAGTCGCCAAAGGCCGCAAAGTCGCGGCGAATGTAAAACTGGCAATGGTTGTCCCCGGCTCTGGTTTGGTCAAACAGCAGGCGGAAAACGAAGGCTTGGACAAAATTTTCATCGAAGCAGGGTTTGAATGGCGTGCGCCGGGCTGTTCCATGTGCCTTGCGATGAATGCCGATCGCCTCGAACCGGGCGAACGTTGCGCCTCCACCTCCAATCGCAATTTTGAAGGGCGGCAAGGGCAGGGCGGGCGTACCCATTTGGTTAGTCCAGCAATGGCGGCAGCAGCGGCTGTTACCGGCCATTTTGTCGATGTCCGTACCCTTTAAGGAGATGATCTCATGCAAAAGTTACTAAGTGTTTTATCCCTGATGGCATTATTGCTGCTGGTTGGTTGTAGCACAATTGAAGGTGTCGGCAAGGATTTAAAATCGCTGGGCGGTACGATTGAAAAAGAAGCAGCGACAGACAAGGCTAAATAACTGATGGAAAAATTTACTGTACACACGGGTTTGGTGATTCCTCTTGATCGTTCTAACGTCGATACGGATGCCATTATTCCCAAGCAATATTTGAAATCTATCCAGCGCACCGGTTTTGGTCCCACGTTGTTTGACGACTGGCGTTACCTTGAACCGGGCGAACCGGGCATGGATCACAGCAAACGTACCCCGAACCCCGATTTCGTGCTGAATGCGCCGCGTTATGCCGGTGCGTCTGTGCTATTGGCGCGTGAAAACTTTGGCTGTGGTTCGTCGCGGGAACACGCGGTATGGGCGTTGACCGATTACGGCATTCGGGCGGTGATTGCGCCGAGTTACGCGGATATTTTCTTCAACAACAGCTTCAAGAATGGCTTGTTGCCGTTGACCTTGCCTGCTGAGGTGGTTGATCAGTTATTCGTTGAGGCACAAGCCACCGAAGGCTATCAGCTCACCGTGAACTTGGAAGAGCAGCAAGTGGTTACGCCGAGTGGCACAACATTCGCGTTTAGCATTGACGAGTTCCGCAAGTATTGTTTGTTGAACGGGCTGGATGATATTGGGCTGACGTTGCAACATGCCGATGATATTCGGGCGTATGAAGCAAAGCGTAAGCAAGTCGCGCCTTGGTTATTTTAAGATTTGATTTGGGTTAGATGGTTATGACACACAAAATTTTGGTATTGCCCGGTGATGGCATTGGCCCGGAAATCGTGGCAGAAGCAGTTAAAGTCCTCAACGTGTTCACCGCTGAAGGCAATTTGTCGGTAGAGCTGGAATACGCCAACATCGGCGGCATCGCTTACGACAAAGAAGGGCAGCCGTACCCTGAAACCACCAAGGCACTGGCAAATAAGGCAGATGCTATCTTGTTAGGTGCAGTCGGTGGCCCGCAATACGACGCGCTGGATCGCCCGTTACGCCCCGAACGCGGTTTACTGGCAATTCGTGCTGACTTAGGTTTATTTGCCAACCTGCGCCCCGCAATTCTGTACGAAGAACTCGCATCGGCTTCCACCCTGAAACCCGAAGTGGTGGCAGGTCTGGACATTATGATCGTGCGCGAATTAACTGGCGGCATCTACTTCGGTCAACCGCGTGGTATTCGGGTGTTGGAAAACGGTGAACGCCAAGGCTTCAACTCTGCCACTTACACCGAATCCGAAATCGAACGCATTGCCCGCGTCGGCTTTGAAACCGCGATGAAGCGCAACAAACGTTTGTGTTCCGTCGATAAAGCCAACGTGCTGGAAGTGTGCGAACTGTGGCGCGAAATCGTCGAAAAGGTCGGCAAGGAATACCCCGAAGTCGAACTCAGCCACATGTACGTCGATAACGCCGCGATGCAATTGGTACGTGCGCCGAAGCAATTTGATGTGATTGTAACCAGCAACCTGTTCGGTGACGTGCTGTCTGACGCGGCGGCGATGCTGACCGGCTCTATCGGCATGTTGCCATCTGCTTCCCTGAATTCCTCTGCGTGCGGCTTGTACGAACCAATCCACGGTTCTGCCCCCGACATCGCAGGCAAAGGCATTGCCAATCCGTTGGCAACCATTCTGTCCGTGGCAATGTTGCTGCGTTACAGCCTCAATCGTCCAGAACTGGCTGAGCGCATCGAAGCGGCAGTGAAAACAGTACTGGCATCAGGCGTGCGCACCGGCGACATTTATACCGAGGGCGACCGTAAGGTCGGCACGGCAGAAATGGGCGATGCGGTTGTGGCAGCTTTACAAGGGTAATCATGACTAAGACTTACAATGTAGCAGTCGTTGGTACGGGCAGTCTGGTTGGCGAAGCCATACTGGACTTGCTGGCTAAACGTAAATTTCCAATCGGCAAGATTTATGCGCTGGAATTTGCAACCGATGGCGAACAATACGTCGATTTTGGCAATAAAACGCTGGATATTGAAGCGGTCGAAGATTTCGATTTTTCCAGCGTGCAATTGGCTTTATTTGCCAGCACGGAAAGCGTAGCGGCGGATTATGTGCCAAAAGCGGTAGCGGCTGGTTGCATTGTTATTGATGACAGCGCCTGTTTCCGTTTCGAGGCGGATGTACCGTTAGTCGTACCGGAGGTGAATCCAGACGCCATTGCGGGGTATAAGCAGCGTGGGATTATTGCCAACCCCGGCAGCATGGTGAGCCAGATGCTGGTGGCATTAAAACCCTTGCATGATGCTGCTGAAATTACCCGCATTAATGTGGCGACGTATCAGGCAGTTTCTGGCACGGGGCGGGTAGGTATCAATGAGTTGGCGCGTCAGACGGCGCAATTGCTCAATGCACGACCGGTCGAGCCGGAACTGTATGCCAAACAGATTGCGTTCAATCTTTTTCCGCATATTGGCGCGTTTCAGGAAAATGGCTATACGTGGGAAGAAATGAAAATGGTGCAGGAAACCCGTAAAATCATGGGCTTGCCTGAGCTTGGGGTGAATCCAACAGCGGTGCGTGTACCCGTGTTTTTTGGACATGCGGCAGCTCTCCACATAGAAACGCAACGCAAGCTGACGGCTGCTGAGGCGACCGGGTTGTTGCAGCAAACGGCTGGTGTGGTGGTGTTGGATGAGCGGGTAGACGGTGGTTATCCAACCCCTGTCACCGAAGCGGTCAATACGGATGCAGTGTATGTTAGTCGTATTCGTGAAGATATTTCTTGTATGTCTGGCTTAGATTTATGGGTGGTTGCTGATAATGTCCGTAAAGGTGCTGCATTAAATAGCGTACAAATTGCCGAAATATTAGTGCGTGATTATCTGTAGGTGTGGTTAAGCGGGAATTAATTCATTCTTGTCCACAATGAGCCACAGATAGAATGGGTGTAAGCACCTGTTCAATAGCTAATATTCGGGGCAGCATTGCTTGGCATAATGTACTAATATATATTCCAGCGCTAAGAAGCAATAACTAGAATCGCTATTCATCATAATAATTAAGGGCGGAATAATGCTTACACAGGTGATGAATCGGGAATGCCACAATCTTATACAGATAAAGAATCAATTGAAGGGGAATTGCAGTGAATAAACAAGCCTTGAGCTTAGCTATATTCATCGCCGGAGCATATCCAGCGGCTTCCAGCGCTTTGGGGCTTGGAGACATTGAATCCAACTCTCACCTGAACCAGCCGTTACGCGCAAAAATTGACTTATTGTCTGCTGCCCCGGCAGATGCCAGTAAAATTCAGGTTCGTTTAGCACCACCCGAAGTATTTAACCGGGTCGGTGTGGCACGTCCTGAGTTTCTGGGAAGTTTGCGTTTTACACCAACAGTGCAGGGCGGCAAGCCAGTCATTCTGGTGTCGTCCGATGCGCCGATTCAGGAACCCTTTGTTAATTTCCTGCTGGAAGTAAGCTGGCCCCAAGGTCAGTTGCTCAAAGAATATACGGTAATGTTAGACCCGCCAGTGCTGATGCAACCTGGCAATACGGTTGCGGGCGAGGCTGCCGTGCGGGCAGAGCCTAAAGCAGCGGGTAATGTACGCCGTCAGACATCTCCAGCACCCGTGGCTAATCAAGCAGCACCACAGCAGCAACAGGCGGAAGCTCCGGCGCGGAACCGTACTTACCGTGTCAAATCGGGCGATACCCTATTCTCGGTCGCTTCACGTCTCCAGCGTTCCGGTGTTAGTAATGATCAGATGATGATGGCCTTGTTCCGTGCAAATCCGGGGGCATTTGTTGATAAAAACATCAACAACCTCCGTGCCGGTGCGGTGATGAAAGCGCCAAGTAGTGGCGATATTAAAGCGGTGTCGCGTGCTGAAGCTCGGCGTCAGATTCGCCAGCAAAATGCGGAGTGGCGCGAATTAAGAAAGTCACTGGCAGGTAATACTGTACCGCAACAAACGTCTGCTAAGTCCGCCGCAAAGCAGCCAGACCAGAAAACCGCAGCACCTGAAACCCCAAGCCAAGCAGCGAATAACGCTACCGATAAAGCGCGTCTGGAAGTATTGGGTGCAAAAACAGGTCAATCAGCAGCCAACGATGCCGCAGTAGCGGCAGGTACGGCGAAACTGGCGGAAATTGAAAAGCAATTGGCGCTGGCGAATGAGTCATTAGCAGCCCGTCAAAATGAAAACAATGAACTCAAGTCACGTGTTACTGACCTTGAGTCCATGCTGAGCAAGAAAAATCGCTTATTGGCATTGCGTGATACCCAACTTGCGGATTTGCAAAAACAGTTATCCGCTAATGGTGTGCAGGTAGCGCCGCTGACTGATACGACTGATGCTACTGATGCTGACGGGCAGCCTGGGCAACCAGTTGCTGTTACGCCTGATCAAGGCAAAGACATTCAAACACACATGGCGAATGTTGCAGGTCAAGACAACAACACGGTTATCAGAACAGAGCCACCAGCGGCGCAGCCTGACGCACCACCTGCAACCGATAGCCGTCCTACTCCGGCAGGCATGTCGACGGGCAATGCGAATGCAGTGCCGTTAAAACCGCCAGCCATTGTACCCGTTACCCCAGCACCAGAGGCTCAAGCGGCACCTAAAGCACCGCCGGTATTTGCTGATCAGACCGGTGAGGGTAATGACCTGCTGAGTTTGCTGACCTCACCATTGGCACTGAAAATTGGCGCGGGTTCATTGGCGTTGTTATTGTTACTGTGGTTGCTGGGGCGTCGGCGTAAACCGGATGAGGCAAGCCAGGCAAACAACCGTGTTGCCAATTTGGATGATGATTTCGACACACCTATTGAGAAGGAAGCCGAAGCCTTAACGCTGGGTTCTTTGGAACGTGAGTTGGAGCGTGCAGAGAAAACCTCTGGTGTCCGGGCAGGTAATGCCGGTACGCAGTATTCGCGAGACCCGTTTGGGCTTGATGTGGACGATGAGAATGAGGAGACTCGCGGTGTGGCGGTTGCTTCATCTGCTGCCGCCGATCCAGCTGAGGATGATTGCCTGACCGAGGCGAATGTTTACATCGCTTATGGTCTGTATCAACAAGCCGAGAGTGAGCTAAAGAAATGCATTGAGCGCTCCCCTGAAAAGCTGGAGTACCGCCACAAGTTATTGGAATGCTATTTCGTGGCGAATAATCGCGATTCCTTTGATAATCACGCACAACAGTTCGCGATGATGCAGGGTGCAGGTCGGGATGCGTTGTGGCAATCGGTTGCTGAGTGGGGTCGTAAGATCAGCCCTGATAACCGTTTGTATCAGGGGAATGGGCATTCGGCAGTGCCGTCTGCGGCTACCGCACCTTCTGTTGCAGCCACGGTGGCGACGGCGCTGGGTGGTGTTGCGGCGGCAACGGCTGGGGTGGCTTTAGCGAAGTCCCCTGAGGTGGCTAAAGCGTCTGTGGCTGAGCAGCCCCAAGCGCTTCATCATGCGACACCACCGGAGTTGCCTGAAGATGATTTCAGCGATTTGGATTTGGGTGAATTGGATTTCGATGATATTGATCTCGATAAACTGTTGCAAGACGGTAATGATGCAGAGTCGCAGGCACAGCTAGCATCCGTCCCTGAATTGCCGGAACTGGCTACCGATTTGTCGCATAAGGCTAAAGAGGCGATGCCTGAACAAGATGACTTCGAGCTGGACGATTTAGACGATAACTTCGATCTGGATTTCGATTTGGAGCCGGAGGGTGCGCCACAAGCTCAGATCCAGCCGCAACCTGTTATGGTAGCTGCTGCGCAGCCGCGCCAACAAGACGATGAGTTTGACGATCTGTTGGATTTTGATCTTGATGATTTTGATAGCAACACGGCAGTTGCCGCTCCTCCAGCAGTGGCGGCTGTGCCTGAAACGGCAGCAGTGGCGGCTTCGAGTGCAACGCATCTGAACCTGCATTTGGATAATGAAACCGGCATCAAGCGTATTTTGCCGAAAGACACATTCTACGCGCCTATTAGCGACGAAGATAAAGATTGGTTGGGCGATATTGATGATGCGCTGTCATTCCTCGATTTCCCGGATGAGGAAATCGACTTGCACGAAGCGCACATCAGCACCAAGCTGGATCTTGCCCGTGCTTATCTGGATATGGGCGACATCGAAGGCGCTCGGAGTACCTTGGAAGAGGTCATGGTCGAAGGCAACGACGATCAGCGCCGTGAAGCCGAAGTATTGCTGCACCAGACAGGTTGAGGAATCCTCACTTTCACGTTATAAAGGTCGGTTAACCCGACCTTTTGTGTTTTTACTGCCCTGAGATTAAGTGTCATGAAGTTTGCAGCCTGCATCGAATACGACGGAAGCCCTTTTTTCGGCTGGCAGCGTTTGAGCCACGGGCCGACGGTGCAGGGCAGTGTGGAACACGCGCTGTCCACCGTAGCGGCGGAACCGATCGCGGTAGTCTGTGCAGGGCGTACTGATTCGGGTGTCCACGGCATTGGGCAAATTATTCATTTTGAAACCCATGCGCAGCGCCCCTTGCGTGGTTGGGTGTTTGGCAGCAATGCGCATTTGCCGGATGGCGTGGCAATGCGTTGGATTCAGCCGGTGTCGGATGATTTTCATGCACGGTTTTCGGCACGCTCCCGGCGTTACCGGTACGTTATCCTCAATCGGCAGGCGCGTCCGGCCTTGTTACAGAAACGGGTGTGTTGGCAACATGGCGCGTTGGATGCGGATGCAATGCACCAAGCCGCTCAAGCATTGCTGGGTGAACAGGATTTCTCCAGTTTTCGGGCGGCGGGTTGTCAGGCGAATCATGCCATGCGGGAAATGCTGGCAATCAGCGTGCAGCGCGAAGGTGAATTTATTTACCTCGATTTGGTGGCGAATGCGTTTTTGCATCACATGGTGCGCAATATCGCCGGTTCCTTGCTGATGGTGGGGGCGGGGGAGCGTCCAATGGCATGGATTGGGGAATTATTAGCGCAGCGGGATCGTACTTTGGCAGGGATGACAGCCCCGGCATCGGGTTTGTATTTTGTGCATGTGGATTACCCTGAACGTTTTGGCTTGTCGTCAGACTACACCTTGCCCAGTTTCATCTTTTAAACAAATTGATTAACGGATTAGCATTTTTGTCAGCATTTTGAAATCCAGCCGCTATACTTAATGGTCAGAGTGTTGCGAGGTGACAAGGAGTGTCATTTATGAAAGTTAATCATCAACTTACCCCACCTGCCAAAGGTTATTTCATGTCGCATGTGCGCCAACCCGGTTATCAACATCTGGGAATGCGGGCGTTGGCATTGGCGTTTGATTTGCTAATGATCAGCTTATTGCTGGTGATGGTGCTGTTGTTTGTGTTTGGGCAGACTTGGCTGCTGTATCACGCTTCGTATGAAAGCACGGCGTTGCATGGCGTATTGGTGCTTGTGCCGCTGGTGTATTTCCTTGGGTTTTGGAGTCTGTTGGGGGCAACCCCCGGCAAATTGTTGTTGTGGCCTTGGTTAGTGGAATAACCGCGAATAACCTGCCAATTTGACCTGCATCTGTATTTCCTGCGCTGGCTTTGCTGTAGTCTTGCTGCTGAATGAATCTGAAAAAGGATGAAAGCGATGCAGGTGCAATACGATGTCATCATTGCGGGCGGCGGCATGGTCGGTGCAACATTAGCTTGCTTATTAGGCAAGTTGGGTAAGCGCGTCGCAGTGCTGGAAGCCTATCAACCCACGGTATTTTCCCCGAATGACCCCTATGATTTGCGGGTGTCGGCACTCAGCCGCGCATCGCAGCGGGCGCTGCTTGACACAGGCGCATGGGATGGCATCGCGGCGCGTCGCGCTTTTCCTTACGAAGCCATGCAAGTCTGGGATGCCACGGGGTCGGGCGAGATTCGTTTCGATGCAGCGGATTTGGGTGAACCAGACCTTGGGCATATCGTCGAAAACCGTGTGATTCAACTGGCGTTGTTGGATACCTTGCAGGCATTGGATACCGTGGATTGGTACTGCCCCGACAAACTCGCGGCATTGGTGGTGAATGAACAGCACGTCACCGTCACCTTGCACAGCGGGCAAACGCTGCAAGCACAATTGCTGGTGGGGGCGGATGGGGCGCAATCCAAAGTCCGTGAGCTTGCGGGTATTGGCATGGCAATTCAGGATTACGGGCAAAAAGGCTTGGTGTGTGTGGTGCAAACCGAATTCCCGCATCAATTTACTGCTTGGCAACGTTTTATGCCGGGTGGTCCGCTCGCATTCCTACCGTTAGCGGAAGGCTTTTGTTCCATTGTGTGGACTTTACCGGCGGATCAGGCTGATGCGATGTTGCGTCTGTCAGACAGTGATTTTTGCCGTGAATTGAGCCAAGCGCTGGATTACCGTTTGGGAGAAGTGACGGCGGTGGGGGAGCGTGCTGCGGTGTCATTACGGGGTCGCCACGCCGATAGTTACAGTCAGGAGCGGGTGGTGTTGGTGGGTGATGCTGCCCACACGATTCATCCGCTGGCGGGGCAGGGGGTGAATTTGGGGATCAAAGATGCGCTGGAATTAGTGGCGCAAATTCGCCAAAGCAGCGGTGATTGCGGCAGCACTAAGGTTTTGCGGGCCTACGAACGGGCGCGGCGCGGTGACAATATTCTCACGCAAAAAGCGATGGACGGCTTCCGGCTGTTGTTTGGCAATACGCTGACTCCTTGGAAAATCCTGCGAAATTCTGGGTTGACTATCGTCAATCGCATGGGCTTTCTAAAATACGAAATGGCAAAACGTGCCATGGGCATTTGAAACTATTACCTGACCTTGGAGGATGACATGAACTTATTGACCCGCGTTACCAGTACGCTAGCCTTTTCACTGTTGGCTGCGGTTGCAACGCTGCAAGCGGATGAAGTGACCGTTAAGCAGGGTGATCTTGAATTGCGTGCTGATCTGACCTTGGCAGAGGGCAAAACCGCAAAAGACGGCGTAATCATGCTGCTGCATGGCACACTGGCGCACAATAAAATGGAAATCATGCAGGCGCTAGGCGACTTGCTGAAAGAGAGAGGTTACAACACGCTCAATGTGAACCTGAGTTATGCGTTGGATAAACGCCCTTCCGAAATGTTGGATTGCACCATCGAACACCAGCACAAACACGAAGATGCCGTGGCAGAACTCGATACTTGGATGAATTGGTTGAAAGCGCAAGGCGCAAGCAAAGTGGCGATTTTGGGGCATTCACGCGGCGGCAATCAGGTGGCGTGGTATGCGTCTGAAAAAGATTCCGATTTGCTGGAAAAAGTGATTGCGGTTGCACCTGCTACTTGGGATGCCGCTGAGTCTGCCAAGGGATACGAAGAGCGCTATCAAAAGCCGTTGGCTGACATTATGGCTGAAGCGACTAAGCTAATTGACGAGAGTAAGGGCGCAACCGCAATGGACGTTCCCGGCTTTGTGTATTGCGAAAAAACCAAGGCAACCGCCGATAGTCTGGTGTCGTATTACAAGGATGATGAGCGTAAGGATACCCCTAAGTTGTTACCCAAGATCAAGAAGCCCGTGCTGATTGTGGTGGGGTCGGCGGATGAGGTGGTGGCAGATTTGCCCGCGAAACTGGAAGGCGTCAAGCAGGATAACCTGACCGTGGAAACGGTCGACGGAGCCGACCATTTCTTCATGGATTTGTACGCCGATGAAGTGGCGGATAAGGTTGCCACCTTCGTCGACTGGAAGTAATTATTTGTGGTTTTCCAACATGCCTAAGCGGGTGAGGACTTTTTTGTAGGTGGTGAGCATTTCGGGCATCAGTACCCGCTGGATATAGTCTAAAACCCATTTGCGGTCACGCGGTCCCAAGGCTTCGGCAATGAAGTTGCCGAATGCCAAGCTCATCGAAAAGCCCGGCTCTTGCCCGACTTTTCCCCATGTGGTGTCGGCGTAATCTGCCATGCGTTGGTTGAGTTTGTTGATGAAAGGGTTGCGGTAATCGCCGGGGCCGCCAAAGTCACGGGCATTGTCTTGTACATGGTCGGCAATTTTCAGCGCAAAGGTCGTAATGAGGGCGGCACGGTCTTCGTCATTCAGCACATCGTGGGCAATGCGGTCGAGGACGTGAATCATGAATGCCATGATTTCTTCCATGATCATCACGCGCTGCATCTGGGTATCGGTCTGGAAATTCTCGTTTTCAATTTCCAACAGCGTCTTCATGCCGATTTTCCAGGCGTTGAAGGCGAGGACACTGACAGTTTCTTCTAATGAAACTTCACGTTCCTGTTTGTTCCATTTGGTGTTTAGGCGAATGCGCACGGGGTTTCCTCTCTCAAAGCTAAAACAGTGCGGCATTATAGTGGCAGGGGATGCGGGAATGCGAATTATCGGGGAGATTGAGGGGATGGCATCTTGCGTGGACTACACTGGATCAAATACCTTAGGAATGCTGCTATGTACGCTACCAATGTCCGTGAACTCAAAAAAAATCCTTCACTGGCATTACGCCACGCCCGTGAAGCCCCCGTGTTGGTGCTAAAAGGGGATGAGCCTGACGCACTGTTGATACATCTGGATAAAACCCTCAGTGACACTACGACCGGTTTGCGCCCGGCACTCGCTGCCAGTTTGTTTCGTGATGGTTTGATGTCATTAGGCAAAGCAACTCGGATCAGCGGCTTAAGCATGAGTGCTTTCATCAAGCATTTGGGAAGCTTGGGCATTGAGATTGCTCGACCTGACGAAACTACCGCACACGAAATCCAAGACCTTTCTGCATGGCTGTCATAATCAGTGACACTGGTCCGCTATTGGCATTTGCGGGCATCAATCAGTTAACGATTCTGCAACAACTGTTTAAAACGGTGTGGATACCGCAGGCTGTTTGGCTGGAATCCCAAGTACACAGCGACTCAGCCGCCCAACACATTGCTGCCGCCCTGCAACAGGGTTGGTTGCAAGTAGTGACAGTACCTACGCCGCAGGATTTTCCAGTGAGTTTGGGTGATGGGGAACAAGAAGCTATGCAGCTTGCTATCTCTAACCCTAGTGCCTTACTTATCATGGATGATCGGTTGGCACGACGTGAAGCCTTGCACCGCAATTTGAGTTTTGTTGGTACGGTGAAAGTGTTATGGATAGCAGAGCAGCGGCATTTGATAAGTGATGCAGCCGTGCTGTTAGATGCGATGGCGGCAAATGGTTATTACTTGTCTCGCCAATTGTTACAGCAAATCAGCGAGTGAGGTTAGTGAGATTCTTGCCAACTGCAACTAACGTAGTCGGGCAGTGTCATTGGGTATCTGTTGTGATACGGCGCGGTGGTGCTTCGAATTGTGGTTCTGAACCTCCCGATAAAGCGAGGCGATGGGTACTCTCACGTTCGATCAGCGCTTTGAGACTTTCGTTCAGTAGGCTGGTTGTTTCGGTGATGCCGGTCAGTTCAACGGCTTGGTGTAGTAAGTCATCATCAAGGTTGAGTGTGGCGTGCATGACAAATTCCTTGCCTCAATATGGTGGGAATAGTCTATGTGGTGTTTGCTGTTTTTAACAAGTTGATAGTGTGTAATTGCTGATTTTTTGTGTGCAATCAGGTATACATAAGCCACGATAATTTTGGGCTATACCTTATGATGACTCCTACCCCGCTTTTTTCTCATGCCATCCATCTGTCTTGCTGGACGGTAGATATTGTGCAGGAGTACTGATAGCTTGTGTGAAGACAATGCTGAACTGATTGTTGTGCAGTGAAAATACGTGATTTGCTCCACTAACATTACATTGAGCGTAACTGCTGAAAATGGGATTGAGGCGCAAGAACGGAAAATTAATATGTTGGTTTATGGGATGTTTGGGTTGATGCGGAAAGAAAACTTACAGATGGAGTGGGGGTAAATATGAACTCAGAAGAGCAAGAGAATAATCAGTCGCTACTCATATTTGAACAATGGTTGAAAGATCATTGGTTAATATTTTTTATGATGGGCTTGTTAATAATTGCAATCGTAGTTGTCGGAACAGTTGCCTTTTTTTATTTTCAACAACAATCCAGTATTTTTCCTATAAATAATAATCGTGCTGACTGGGGAGTCACTGGCGATTTTTTTGGTGGAATTCTCAATCCAGTTTTTGCATTTCTAGGGTTGATAATGTTGCTTGCTACGCTTTATCAATCTCAGAGGGAACTGGCTTTGACTCGTGAGGAATTGACAAGATCAACTGAAGCATTAAAAGATCAAGCACTAACACAACAGCAGCAGAGATTTGAAAATACATTTTTTTCATTATTAGCTCATCATAACACTTTGTTAGATGTTGTTCGTAGAAGTAATTACGAATTTGATTGGAGCGCAGTTAACTCTCCAGAATGTGCAAGAAAAAAACTTTGGGACGATGTGCATGAAAAGAATTATGAGGTGAAAGTATATTTTCGCTTTATTTACCAAATACTAAAGTTTATAGATGCTAGTGGGATTGAGGATAAAAAAACATACTCTAGTTTGGTGCGTTCTTTTATTGATAGTTATGTTGGCGAGCTTATATTAATCAATGCTTTGTGTTTCGATGATCATGATAACTGTAAAAAATTTAAGCTTCTTATTGAAAATTATGCTTTTTTGGAACATGTTCAAATTGATACGCAGGAAGAAAAGATGTGTACAACACCGGATTATCTCAAGTCTGCCCATGACTACGACGAGATTCAAGGAAAAAGAAGAAGTGATCCTAATCGTGAAAATCTTCGTAATCAAATACAAAATAGATTTTCTTTTTATTCTGAAATAACCAAAGATGATAGAGGTGGAAGATACTATAGTAAGGATGCATATGGGGATCGTCACTATTATGATCGTGTTCGAGGGCTTGTCAAAAAGGGGTTAATCTTAGTACGACCAAATTGATGGCAATTAAGTAACGCTGCATCCACCAACCAAACCCAGCACCTGTCGGTGATTTTTGCCTAGATTTAAGGAATTACCGCTTTGATCGGGAGGAAGCCAATGCCCGCTAACCAACGCACGTTAAGCATCCCTGAACTCCGCGCTCTGCTGTCTGCTTTCAAACAACAGCACGGCGCGGAATACAGCGCACTGCTTTTAGTTCAGACATAACCTATTGGTGATGTGCTGCACCCGCGCTGCACAGAATGCTATACTTCCCGCATGGGAAACAAAGACATCATCAGTAAATCAGTGCTAGGTCATTTGGCAGCAGACATCGCCAATCTGCTGTTAGGCTTAGGCGTGGATATGGATGCGGTGGAACTGCTCGACACCGAACAGCAACGGGTAGAGCAACGCCGTGCCGACTTAGTAGCACGGATGCGCCGCCAAGCCGACGGTGAACACTTCATCCTGCACATCGAAATCCAAAACCAGAATGACAGCACCATGCCGTTGCGGATGCTGCGTTATTTCACCGACATCCAGCTTGCCTACCCGAAAGAAGCAGTGCATCAGCACCTGATCTACATCGGCAAGGAACGCCTGACCATGCCGGACTATTTTGCCGCTCCAGCGTTCACTTACCGCTATGCCCTGCTCGATATGCATACCGTCGATTGCAGCATCCTGCTGGCACAAGATACGCCCGACGCGCTGGTCTTGGCGATTTTATGTGATTTCCGTGGTAAACCTGTGCAGGAAGTGGTTAACCACATCGTGCTGCGCCTGCGTGAACTCATGGGCGACGACGAAAGCGGCTTTCGCAACTACTTCGAGATGCTCGAAACCCTTGCTGAAAACCGCGATTTGCAACCCAACATCAAAGAGGCTGAAGAAATGTTGACACAAGTAGACGTAACCAAATTTGCCTCCTATAGCTGGGGCATGAGGGATGGTATCGAAAAGGGTATCGAGAAAGGTATCGAGAAAGGCAGATTGGAGGGTGAGTTAAAGAAAGCCCAAGAGGTTGCCCGTGGTCTGTTGCAGTTGGGGGTTATCGCTGAGGCAGATATTGCCCGCATTGCTGGTTTGTCTGTGGAAGAAGTCCAGAAGCTGCGGGTTCAGCACTAGGCTTATTCTTTTCTTACCATCCAGCAACTTGTGGGGGATTTTTTGACGGATGTAGAAGAACAACGGCGGCAATCGGCAAAACCAGCATCGATTTTTGCCTAGACTTAAGGAATTACCGCTTTGATCGGGAGGAAGCCAATGCCCGCTAACCAACGCACATTAAGCATCCCTGAACTCCGCGCTCTGCTGTCTGCTTTCAAACAACAGCACGGCGCGGAATACAGCCTACGCGCTTTAGGCTATTTCGGCTCTTACGCCCACAATACCGCCACCCCAGACAGTGACGTGGACATCGTATTCGAGACCGACAACCCCAACCTGTTCCTGACCGCCATGATGAAACAAGACTTGGAAGCCGTGTTGGAAAAACCCGTGGATGTATTGCACCTGCGCGGACTCACCAATTCACGCCTGAAAGCCCGTATCGAACAGGAAGCCGTTTATGTATGACCGTGAACTGCTGATTGAAAAGCTGCAAACCTTGCTGGCAGCACTGCGCCGCATCCCTCGCCGTTTTGCTTCAATCACTGAACCTTCCGATTTCTATCTGACGGAAGACGGCGAGGATAAGCTGGATGCCATTTGCATGATTTTAATTGCAGCAGGTGAAGAGCTGAAAAATATCGACCGTAAAACCGAAGGCAAACTTTTCCCGCAATACCCAGCGGTAAGATGGCGCGGCGCAATGGGAATGCGGGATGTGCTGGCACACACCTATTTTCATGTTGACGCAGAACAGTTGTTCAATATCTGTAAAAATGACATTCCCACCATGATTGCCACATTGGAAACTATGCTCGGTGATCTTCAGCAGGCTGAACGCAATTGAGGACGGTGAATATTATGGGCGACGACTTGCAACCAAACATCGAAGAGGCTGAAGAAATGTTGACACAAGTAGACGTAACTAAATTTGCCTCCTATAGCTGGGGCATGAGGGATGGTATTGAGAAGGGTATCGAGAAGGGCAGATTAGAGGGTGAACTCAAGAAAGCCCAAGAAGTTGCCCGTAGCCTGTTGCAGTTGGGGGTAATTCCTGAGGTAGATATTGCCCGCATTGCCGGTTTGTCTTTGGAAGAAGTCCAGAAGCTGCGCGTCCAGCACTAGTATGATACGAATTCGCCTACCGTAAACTATCTGAAAGCGCGTGCGGGAATGCGCGTCGTGCTGCGAACCTTGTTATGATCGGGCAAAACGCACGAGGTAGGTTTATGCACACACAGCACCACGATCTGATCCAAACCATCCAACGCAATTGCCACATTGCCGACGCCCGCCACGCGGGTGATTACACTTTATGCGTATACCTCCTGAAAATGCGCGAATTTTACCGTTGGGAGAAAGGCATCCGCCTCAGCGAAGTCGTGACCAGCGACGATGTAGGTGAATGGCTCACCCAACGTGAAGCGATATGGGATGCGCTGGATGAGCAAGATTACGCCCCGTTACCGCTCAATGGCAGCGGTGAACACGACCCGTTTGCCAATGAAGCCATCAATGCCGCGTTGAATAGCGCAGGCTTGGTTTACAGTGCGGGCTACGGTCGCCGTTGCCGTCCGCTGTTTTTTCTGGCGGAATTGGAACAGGTGATCGAGCAAGACGATTACACCATTTTGGTTGCAGGGCGCGAATTAGCGCGGGATGTCGAAGCCCCACCCGCCATGAACCAAGGCAAACAGGTCTTCATCCGCCGCGAATCCTTGCGCCGCATGGTATGGGAAAAAGTCGACGAATGGCGTTGGAGTGGATTGGATAACCCAATGGGGCGTGCCTTGGCTTGCTACGATTTCGACGCTGATATGGAGACAGCATTGGATGAGCTGGCAGCGGCTGAAACCCAAACGGTGGTGGCGCACGAAATTGGCGAGGTGAAAGCAGGTCAGGCTTTGGGGGATGCCGAGTGGCAAGCGATGCTGTTTGCGTTGCCACCGTCGCACGCCGACATTATGTTACGGGCGGTGCGTGATTTGCTGGCGGATTGTTTGCATACCCTGCCGGAATTGCTGGCGCGAGGGAATGCCGCTTCTATCCATTTTTATTTCGGCAATCTGTCAGCAATGCGCAAGAAACTCGCGCCGCAGTTGGTGGCTGCATACCAGCATTGGCACGAAACGGGCGATGCGGGGAAAATTACAGCGTATGCGGCGTGGGGGCGTGAGCATTGGGCAACGGTTGGGCGAAAAGCCTTGGCGTTATTCCAAGTCAAGGGTGCTGGCGCTTTGCAAGAAATCGAGGGGATGATTCAGAAGCCTTGAGAGTGGTATGAATCGAACGAATCGTTTAATATGAGCGCCAAGTGAGAACCTAATACGAGGCATTCCATGCAAACCATGACTGCGAATGAAGCCAAAACCCATTTCGGTGAATTTATCGACAAGGCACAAAGAACACCCGTCGGCGTAATGCGGCGCGGGCGCTTGGTGGGTGTTATGGTGTCGGTGGAGGATTACGAACAAATGCGCAAGTTCTATGCCGATCGTTTGCGCCAAACGGTACGCGAAGTCGGCGCATACGCCAGCAGCCAAGGCTTGACTGACGATAAACTGGAAGCGTTGTTGGCTGATGAAAGTTGAACTAGTCGTCATTGATACCAATGTGTTGATCAGTTACGCGCTTAAGCCCGATGGTCTTGCGGGTAGGGTGGCGGATTTTTTTATTGAAAACAGCCGACTCCTGTTTTGCCAAGAAACCTTTACCGAATTGGAAACCCGTTTGTGGCGACCCAAGTTCGATCGTTACATCACCTTGGAACAACGCAAACAAGTCTTGCACGATGTCGGTATGAGTGCTGTGTGGGTTGAAATCACCGGAAAACCCAGCTATTCCCGCGATCCTGATGATGATAAGTTCGTGGAAACGGCGTTGCTGGGGCAAGCGGATTTGCTCGTCAGTGGCGACAGTGACCTGCTGGATCTGGAATCCGTCGATGGTTTGCCTATCCTGTCGCCACGTGCTTGCTGGGAGCAATTTCAACATTAACGAAACGGCGGGAAGTCCCCAAAAAACGGATCAAAATCCGGTTCTGGAATCCGATAGCTTTTTAACCATGCCTTGAGCTGTTTCACATCCTGAAACAGCCGTAGATCTCTCTGGATGCGCGTAATCCCATCCTGCATGGTGCGCACATCTTCCTTAATCATCATTACCAAACGCTTGGGCGAAAGTGGTTCAAACGGTGCAAGGTGCAACATCATGCGGATTTGGTCTTCCTTGAGAAATACTTCTTCCTGCAATTCGCATAGCTGGTCGCTGAGGATTTTGTTGTAATGCTTGAGGCGGTCAGCCGCGATATTGTTGAGCTTGGTCTGGTCGATTTGCTCAACAGCAAGCTGCAATTCCAGCAGTTTCAGCAAGTCTTTATTGCCGTAAGCGACAGTCACTTGCTGCATCAATTCGGTTTTGCGTTCACGTTCTACGGGGTCTTGTTCGCGGTCAGGGTGTAAGGCGCTGGTGAGTTGGCGGTAAACAGCTTGGATGGATTTGCTGACATTGGCGGCTTCTTCTGCCTCTTTCGCTTCTTTGGCGAGTTGTTTGGCGGTTTTTTTGCGTTGCGGGCGGGGTGGTGCTGCGGCTTCTGCCTGTTCCTGTTGTTGTTTGAATTTGGCAAATAAACGTTCAGCACTGGCTTCGGGTTCGTTGGGGTCGAAGTCGCCATCCTCTAGCGTAATACCTAGCTCGCGTTCCATCATCTGCTTGAGGAAATCCGCAGCCATGTCCTGCTCTTCTTGTGCCTCGGCATCGTAATCGCCGCCGCTGTATTTGTTGTACAGCGTTTTTAGCTCATCACTGTCATCGCGTTGCAGCAAGTCTTCGCACGTATCGGTAATCAGGTGGCTGAGCTTTTCCTGCTGGTTGGCGGTGAATTTGTGGCTGGTGAACTGTTGGTCGAGTAGCTTGATCATCGCCAATTGCTGTTCTTCTAACGTCTTTTTCAACGGTTCTAATTTGGTCACGGCATCTTGTTGGCAGCGCGAGAACGTTTCTTGCCATTCCGCCAGCAATTTCTTTTGCGCGTCGATCTTTTTGATCAAGTTGTTGAATTGCTTTTGGGTGGCGGAAAGCGGCGCTTGTGCGGGCGCGGTTTTGATGTGGACAACTTTTTTAGCGGACATGGGGTCTTCCTGACAGGGTTTTGCGCTTAGTGTGGCATTAGGCGCGGCTTTGTTCCAGCAGGAAATCGACGAAAGCGCGGTTCGCACGTGACAAGTAGCCTTCTCGCCGCCAAGCGATGCACAAATCCAGCCACAGCGGTTGTTCAAACGGTAAATCGACCAGTTCAGGGTCTTCCTTTACCACCATCGTCAGCAGGGTGGAAATGCCGAAACCTTGTTTGATAATCGACTTAATCAGCGGCAACAGGTTGGTTTCAAAACCGATATTCGGGGTAACACCTGCCTCTTGTGCGAGTCGGTCGATGATTTTGCGGTGAAAATAGCCGGGACGGAACATCACCAGTTCTTCAGCGAAAAATTCTGGCAGACTGACGCTGGTTTGGTGGGCGAAAGGGTGTTCTTGTGGCACGATGACGCGCATTTCTTCACGTTGAATCGTGACTGCTTCGAGTTCTGGCGGAACAAAATCGCGCACGATCACCGCTAAATCGAGTTCGCCGCCTTCTAGCATTTGTTGCAATTGCCATGTGCCGCCCTCGACCACTTGCAGGCTTAAATGCGGGAAACGGTGACGAAACGCCATCAAAAGCGGTGGAAAATAATACGAACCCAACATGCCCGGAATGCCGACACGCACCATGCCTTGCGTTAGTCCTTTGAGCTCCTGCATTTCCAATTGTGCATCGCTGACGGCTTGCAGGATGCGTTGCGCGTGAAGCAATAGGCGTGCGCCTTCATCGGTTAGGGTCACTTTGCGGTCGTTGCGGTGGAACAGGGTTAAATCGAGTTCGGCTTCGAGTTTGCGGATGGCGACGCTGACGGCGGGTTGTGCGACGTATAGGGCTTCTGCCGCGCGGGTGAAGCTGCCTAAGCGGACAATTTCGTGAAAATAGCGTAGTTGTTTGAAGTCCATACCAGCCTCATCGGTAAACAAACGTTATCGAAACCATTCTTAGTATATATTTTATCAATTGTTGCAGTGCAATTATGCTGTGGGGAAATTCAGGAGATTGCCATGATTGAAGCGAATACCCGTGCTTTTCGTGCTGCGACGTTGGCCTTGTGCCTTGGTTCGGCGATGATTTTTGCTAATTTGCATGTGGTGCAGTCGTTGTTGCCGACGTTTGCGCAGCAATTTCAGTTGACGGAATTGGAAGCAAGCTGGAGTTTGACGATTACCATTTTGACGCTGGGCTTATCGTTGTTGGTGTATGGGCCATTGTCGGATGCGATTGGGCGCAAGCCGATCATGGTGGTGACTATGGCGGGGGCGGTATTGACGACCTTGGCGTTGTCGCAGGTGGAAAGTTACACGAGTTTGTTGGTGTTGCGCGGGTTGCAGGGGTTGTTTTTGGGCGGGCTACCTGCGATTGCCATTGCTTACATGGGTGATGAGTTTACCCGCAAGGCGGTGGTGTTGGCGGTGGGGGTGTACATCAGTGCTAACAGTCTCGGCGGGGTGACGGGGCGGATTTTGGGCGGTTTCGTGGGGGAACATTTCGGTTGGGCGGCGGCGTTTGGGGCAATGGGTGTGTTGAGTGCGGTATTGCTGGCGGTGTTTGTGTGGCTGTTGCCGAAGTCGCAGAATTTCCACCCGAAACCCTTGAATCCGGTACACATTGCGCGGGACATGGGCGGGCATTTGCGTAATCCGGTGCTGCTGGCGGCGTTTTTGATTGCGGGTGGTAACTTTATGATTTTCTTGAATCAGTACAGTTACATTACGTTTGTGTTGGCGGCTGAACCGTATCATTTGTCGCCTCATGCGCTGGGTTTGCTGTTTTTGACGTATTTGAGCGGTACCTTGGCAGCGGCGTTGTCGGGGCGGGTGACGCAGTATTTTTCTGCGCCTGTGGGAATGGGCTTGGGGATTGTATTGTTGATGGGCGGCACGTTGTTGACGTTGATTCCGCACCTGTATGCGATTGTGTGGGGGTTTATGGTGAGCAGTTTGGGCTTTTTCCTGACGCATTCACTGGCGAGTAGTTGGGTCAGTCATCATGCGTTGCAGGCGCGGGCGAGTGCGTCGTCGTTGTATTTGGTGTTTTATTACATGGGAGCGAGTGTGGGCGGGTTTGTGCTTGCGCCATTTTGGGCATGGGAAGGTTGGTTAGGTGTGGTGGTGGGGTCGTTGTTGGTTTATGGCCTGACGTTAGGGGGGAGTGTGTGGTTATACCGGTGGCAGGTGCGGGCAGAGTCGCGTAAAGTTTGGGTATGATTCCTAAGTGTACGGATAGGTTGTGTTATGCGTGAATTAGTGCCGAATTCATTTATTTTTGAACAGCGCGATGCGTTGCCGGGTTTTTTGTGTGACAACATGGTGGCGCGTTTCGAGCAGAATTTGGCGGATCAATACGCGGGGCGTATTGGTCAGGATATGGGCAGTAACCAAAGTGTGAAAAAAACCACCGATATTTTCGTCAGCGGCGATGACAAGCCGCATTGGAAAGATGTGGATAATAATTTGCACCGTTCGCTGGCGTTGGCATTGCGGGAGTTCCGCGAAATGTTTCCGTATTTCAAAGGCTCGTTTAAAGACATGGGCTATAACTTGCAACGTTATCAGCCGGGCGAGTATTACCATTGGCACATTGACGGCGGCAGTCATCAGTTTGCAATGCGTCAATTGGTGGCGTTGTGGTATTTGAACGATGTGCCGGTGGAGGCTGGCGGTACGACCGATTTCCTGTTTCAGAACCTCAGTGTGCAGCCGGAAAAGGGTAAGTTGGTGTTATTTCCACCATTTTGGACGCACGAACACCGTGCGGGTGTGGTGAATACCGGGGCGAAATACATTGCCACGACGTGGGTGATTTTTGCGTAATTGACGACTTTTGCATTAGATTAATGCTTCATGATTTATATCAATTTGCAGCGCCGGATATTGCCTAGAATGGGCGCATGAAAACTGTAACCACCCTGATATTCCTGCTATTTGTTAGTACTTCTGCGTCGGCGGCGGAGCCAGAAGGTGTCCCGCCACCGCCGGAAGCGTACTGCAAATGGGAGATGACCAATTATTCCATTCCATCCCCCCTGTGTGGGCTGAAAGGCGAGGTTCCGCGTGGCGAAAAGCTCGTCTCGGATGCCGCCAAGGGGAATTGTCTGGCCTGTCACGAATTGCCCATTAAAGGTGTGGAAGCCTATGGCACGGTTGCCCCACCATTGTCGGGTATTGCCAACCGGTTGTCGGAAGCGCAATTACGGCTACGGGTGGTGGATTCGCGCCATCTCAATCCCAATTCGATCATGCCGGGTTTCTACCGTGACCCCAGCCTGATTAATCGCCCCGGCAAAGGCTACGAAGGTCGGACATTCCTTGCCGCGCAGGATGTGGAAGATGTTATCGCTTACCTGGGGACACTGAAATGAAATACTACCTCGCCCTCAGCTTGCTGATTACCGCTGGGATGGCATGGGCAGATGCCCCCAGTCCTGCCAAGTCCGGTTACGAATTCGTCAAGGAGGAAACCCGTGCCATGCAGGACGACGAATTCCAGAACCCCGGTTTTATTGCGGTGGAAGAAGGGCGTGGGTTGTTCAACAGCCAGCCTGCTTCCGGCAAATCCTGCGGTAGTTGTCACGGTGATGACGGTGCCAAGCTGGAGGCAAAAAATCTGGCTCGTTACCCCATCTACGACAAGGAATTGGGGGGTATTGTGCGTCTGGATGACCGTATCAATGTCTGCCGTGAAAAACAGTCGGGTGAAAAACCGTTCCCGGCGTATTCCAAAGAATTGCTGGCATTGGAAACCTTTGTGCGCCATCTGGCGATTGGTGAGCCGGTCAATGTGCAAACCGACGGCGAAATGGCAGATTTGCTGAAAAAAGGCGAAGATCTGTACAAAATCCGCTTTGGCTTGATTGATATGTCGTGCGCCCATTGCCATGACAGCTATCCGGGGCAATTTATTCGCGGGCAGAAAATCAGTCAGGGGCAGGGCAATGGTTTCCCTGCTTACCGGTTAGATACCGGTGAAATGGCAAACCTTGATTTGCGTATCAAGCAGTGTCTGGTGTTAATGCGGGCAGAACCGTTTGCCCCTGATGCCGAAGAAAGCAAACTGCTGGGCGCTTACATCATGTCGCGTTCCAATGGGCTGAAGATCGAAACGCCAGCACTGCGGTATTGATCATTTCAGACTAAATCATGCCCTAGCATATCGCCTTCCGTATTCATGTGGATTTCGCGTACTTGCGGCATCCGCTTGAGGATGTAAGCTGCCATTAGTGTGCCGCTTTTTTGGTTGCCGTTGGAAAGTGCAGTCAGAATTTTATCCGCTACAATTTGGCAGCGTTGTTCTTGATCCGGCTTGTCGACCCACTTGCGGCTCATTTGATAGCCTTTGCTCATGTCCTGATCCATCTGTGCGAAAAAGTCTTCGCCTTCTGCCAGCATAAAATCCGGTACGTCAATATCGCGTGTGGTGTCGTTGATTTGTATCCGTAATTGCATCACTCTTTAACCTATGCTTCTGTTTGGTGGGCAGATTACCCGATTCCGGCTTTGAAAGGAAATGCCATGCTCTTACTGATTAAAAATGTCCTTGATGCGCAACGTGTGAAAGAAGTGCAGGAATTGCTTGCCACGGGTGAATTCGTGGATGGGCGCTTTTCGGCAGGTATGGAGGCGGCAAAGGTAAAATACAACCAAGAGCTTTCCCCGAACAGCCCCTTGCATCGGCGTTTGAATGCGATGGTGATGTCACCGCTGGTGCAACACCCGGAATATCAGGTAGCGGTGATGCCACTACGGGTTGCTACGGCGTTTTATGCGCGTTATTTACCGGGAATGACGTATGGTTTCCATGTGGACGATCCGGTCATGGGGCCAATGTCAGGGCGTTACCGTACCGATGTGTCCACGACGGTGTTTCTTAACGATGATTATGACGGTGGAGAAATCGTCATCCGTACCGCTTATGGGGAAGAAAAAATACGCGGGGAAGCGGGTGATGCGGTGGTGTATGATTCTGGCAGTTGGCACAAAGTCGCGGAAGTGACCAAGGGTATCCGTTTAGTGGCGGTGACATGGGCGCAAAGTTTGGTGAAAGACCCGCAGCAACGCGAGTTACTCTACCAATTAGCCAAAGCCCGTGAAGGCGTCATTGCAAAGTTACCCCAGTCCGAAGAGGCTGCCAGCGTCAGCACCGTGCACATTAATTTGCTGCGGATGTGGAGTGAAGTGTAGTTACTCATGCAAATTCACCACTAAGCTGAAAATTCCTGTTCTTTATCTGGAATGTAGTTTGCATCCCCCCATTTTTAGTGGAAAAAGGAGGGATAGTGTAGATGCAACTACAAGGAGTTTTGCATGGGGCAACTGGTAATTAAAAAAGCGTCATGGCTGGAAAGCCATGCCAAGCAGCTTGTGATTTGGGGGCCGATCGCCGCCGTACAAGCCAGTACCTTGGTCGGTTTAGGTTATTTTTATCAACGTCTTAATGCATTGGAAACCAATGAGACACCGCAGCAGTCGCCATCTGTCTTGGCAGTCAGTACTTTGCAAGATGTGAAGCCGCCCACGCTGGTGCGAACCAGTCGTATCCCTCTGCCGCCGCCACCTGCTGCGCCAGCCGTTGTTAGCATTCCCGTTGCAATGAATAGCCCTGCCGTGATCAACTTCATGCGTGTGGGGCAAGATTTTTCTGCGGTAACAGCAACCAAGCCGGTCGCCGTAACGAAAAATGTTACGCAAAAACCGGCATCGGTAGCAAAGCCAGTGGTGACACCGGTTGCTGTTGCTAAACCCAGCGATGAAGAGCGGGTGGCACAAGCTAACCTTGCAAAAATTCCCAGTAAACCGGAAGCGAATGAGATTGGCTTTGAGGTTGCAGATACGAGAGTTATTGATCCTGTGGTGATTCCTGAGGAAATGCCGCGTGGCAAACCACTGCCTGTCGGTATTGTTGCATGGGTTTATTTGGGTGAGTTACGTGAACAAGGCTGGCATGGGCAGCGTTTACATATTGCGTCGGATAGTGGTTTGCCCGCTGTAGGCGAGCAATACCGTACTCAAAAAATCCACGGGATTTATGATCAGCCTTATGGTAGCCGCACGATGGGCGGTTTCCAAAAGGGTGATATGGTCAAGATTTTAGACGTGCGCCATGAGGCGAATTTTGGTGTCTGGGCTCAGGTGCGTAAAGTGAGTGCGGTGGGGAAGCCGGGATGTGTAACGTGTACTCAGTAAGAGCATTGAGCCGTCATTGGCACTGAAAAAGCCGCTATGTAGCGGCCTTTTACGCATTTGAAGCTTTGCAGCTTACTTCCAGAAATTCGCTTCTTTGGAGGCAAGTTCACGGACTTCGTTAGTCAGTTCCTGATAACGCTCACGGTAAGCTTTCCACTCACCTACGTAGTATTCTTCTGCGTTGAATTGACCAGATTGTTCGTATGCGATGAATTTCTTCTGCATTTCCAGCATTTCGCTAATCAGCTCTTGCTTAGTGCTCATGTTCGGTGCCTCTTCAAATTTAACCAAATCCTGAAAGTAGGATAAACGGATTCAGGTAAAAGGGGGAATACCCCCTTTCGGGTAGAAATCAATAGCCGCCTTTGCGGTTAGTCGCTGGCAGACCTGCGACTTTCAGACCTTGCTTGCTCGGTGCGCGTGGGAACAGGGTGTACATGTCTTTACTGGACAGCTTTTTGTCGCCCCACTGATCAGCCATGGCTTTCTGGATAATACGTTCCATTGGCTGTGTGCCGCCGTTGTTGATGTACTGGTCGCGCAGGTAGTTAATGACATCCCAGTGACGTTCAGTCAACTCACCAATGCCTTCTTCAACAGCAATAACTTTAGCAACTTCTTCGTTCCAGTCGTTCAGGTCTACCAAGTAGCCTGCTTCGGTGGTTTCGATGGTTGTGCCGTTTACTTCGTAAGCCATGTTTAATTCCTCATGCAAAAGTGAATGTTGCCATCCGATGAAATTCTTGACCGCAAAATTATACGAAAAAGTAGTAAACCGCCCATTCCTCCAAAGGGATACGCCATTCTCGCTCCCCTCTACCCTTGAGGGAGAGGATCTGGGGGTGAGGGGTTCTTTACTCGGTGGGCTTCAAGGTTTTGATGCCCTTGTGAGGCATAAAAAGCCCGCAACCGAGTTTGCGCCCGTCACCCAGCCCGTATTGCTGTAAGCGGATTGACGGTTCGCTGTCTAAGTCCGCAATCATTAAATGACGGGTATGCAATACGCCTGTCGGGGTGAGTAAGGTGTGGCTCTTGCCGCACAGCATTTTTTTTACTTTGAAATCAGCGACCCGTTTTACTTCTGCCGCCATGCGTTGCAGAAAGCTGTTTTCGTCTTCTGCTGCGTCAGAGAGCACGTAGCGGGCGAACACCACCGAGGTGTGGATGAACGGTTTTTCCTTCATGTCCCGCAAGCCGACAGCATAGCCATTCACATCCAGCGTTGTGCCGGAGAGAGTCTTGGTCTCAGGGATGCGGATTTTGGGAATGCGTAAGAACAGCCGTGTGCGTCGCGAAGGTAGCAGGAATTGATTAGCCGCATCATCGGGGCGTTCCCAGCCATTGCCACTTTCAGC
This sequence comes from Thiothrix winogradskyi, assembly GCF_021650935.1. Taxonomy (NCBI): domain Bacteria; kingdom Pseudomonadati; phylum Pseudomonadota; class Gammaproteobacteria; order Thiotrichales; family Thiotrichaceae; genus Thiothrix; species Thiothrix winogradskyi. The sequence continues at coordinate 2,247,306 of NZ_CP091244.1, forward strand.
AACGTGAATGGGGTGGACACCCGCGACGTTTTCACCAGCAAACCAAGGCAGGGCGCGTTGGACGGCTTGTGCCAAATCCCAGGCATGATCCAGCGGCAACTGCTTGCAGTCGATGGCGAAACTAACATCCAGCACCTCATCGGGTGCTTGATAGGGGAGGGTTTTATCCTCGTCTTCCTGCCAAAACATCGTGTTTACCTCGCCGACGAAAACGTGATTTCCAATTGGTCGTACCAGTCTTCCGGGCGGTCTTTGTAGCCGGGCGGCTCAATGTCAATCTGGAAGAAAATCGCGCCGGTTTCCAAGGCGCGTTGTTGCACGATTTGTTTCAACTCCTCGAAGTTGCTGATATTGTGACCATCTGCCATCAAAATTTGACTTAAACTGAGCATATTCTCTCCTCTGTCTTGTTCCCCTCACCCCTTGCGGGGGAGGGGTTAGGGGTGGGGGGTATCCGTGACCCGATCAAAATAACGCCCGCGATATAGCAAGCGGGTTTGTGCCGGGTCTTCACTGTCTCTAAATGCGGTGCGACAGTGCAGAACGTTATTGCACAACAAGCCTTCGCCTGCCTGCAATGTGTACCTTATTTTGTAAGGTGAGTCCTGTTGCCATAAATTCAATAGGAAATCGGCGGCTTCCCGTGTCATCGGGTCATCGCGCCAGATTACATTGCGCTGGCGGGCGGAATAGCGCATGTGCAAATGCCCCGCCGCAGTGACGCTAAACACGGGGCCAGATTGTTCGGGGCGAATGATTTCCCCGTTCAAGACATTGGCAGGAATGGTGAAAGCATTCGGGTGCATCAGGGCGTGAATGTAATCAGGGTTAGTATCGCGTAATAAAATGTAGGCAATTTCATGATCCATCAACCAGCTTTCACCACCTTCGAGTGCGGGTTGGGCACAATGCAACAACATGCCATGAATTTGCTCTTCTGGTCGGTTGTAGTATCCGTCAGTATGCCAACTTAGCGGTTTATTGGTGTAGGGAATGTAATCGTGCTGCCCCGCGTGCGAGGTAACGTGCAAGGAGGTGAGGCTGTCTTCATCAGCACACAGATTGCTATCCAGCCGAAACAAACCGACTTTTTGTCCTAAACGATGGACATGGCGTTTGCTGCGCACGTCGCCTTGCGCAAAATGATACAACGCGAGATTGTGTTCACGGCAAATGTGCTGGAGTTGCGCTATTTCGGTCTCACTGGGATTTTCAGGGTCTGCAATCGTGGTGAGCAAGGCTTCTGGTGCTAATGGGTAGGCGGATAATTTTTTGTTGCGCCACGTTTGATACGTTACTAACGCATTGAAATTAAAAGGTGAGTCGTCCATTTTGTAGGTCTCGATAAAAATCAATGATTACTATAGTTATTTGCAATATTAAAAAATCCGAATATGCTATTGTACCGCTGCAAGTGGACTATTTTTGATTATGTTGAGCGTATATCTCCTTCGGGATATGCGCCGGTTTCAAGCAACACCCCATGGGTGAGATTCTTTGTTAGGGATATGACGCATACACTTAGCCCACTCGCAAATAGCAGCGAACACAGTTACGTGACCCGTTTTTGATTTGATATTTCCCTTGGCTTTTGATTTGTAGAGCAGGTCAAGAGGAATCGCCATTGCAATCGTTTTACTGAGGAGGCAGGTATGGCAACGAATAATTATCCAACACCTATGCTGGATGTGCTGGAAGAAGGCCCATGGCCTAGCTTCATCACTGGTTTCAAGAAACTGCGCGATGAGCATCCAGATGAGCGCATTCGCAATGTAATCAATGGCCTGATGGGTCAGTTGGAGCATTCTTACGAAACCAAAATGGGCTACTGGAAAGGTGGCACCATTTCTGTCTTCGGTTACGGCGGCGGCATTATCCCGCGCTTCTCTGAAGTCGGTCACATGTTCCCTGAATCCAAAGAATTCCACACGCTGCGTGTACAGCCGCCTGCTGGCAACTACTACACCACTGATATGCTGCGCCAATTGGCTGATAGCTGGGAGAAATGGGGTTCTGGTTTGCAAACCTTCCACGGTCAAACCGGTAACATCATGTTCATCGGTGCGAACAGCGTTAACTTCCAACACTTCTTTGATGAAATCAACGAATACGGTTGGGACTTGGGTGGTGCAGGCCCTTGCGTGCGTACCGGTATGTCTTGCGTCGGTGCAGCACGTTGCGAAATGTCTAACTGTAACGAACACGCGATCCATCGCCGTCTGATGAATAACTTCACGGATGACGTGCATCGCCCGGCTCTGCCTTACAAGTTCAAATTCAAGGTTTCTGGTTGCCCTAACGATTGCCAGAACGCGATTGAGCGTGCGGACTTTGCTGTTATTGGTACTTGGCGTGATGAGATGAAGGTCAACCAAGAAGCCGTTAAAGAAATGATCATGAAGAAAGCCAAGGAAATTGGCAAAGAAGGTGATCGTTCTGCGGGTCGTCAATACATGTTCGATAACGTCATTAGCCGTTGCCCAACGCAGGCTATCAAGCTGAACGACGACGACACCATTACCGTTGATAACAGCAACTGTGTACGTTGTATGCACTGCCTGAACGTTATGCCAAAAGCCCTGCAAGTCGGCGACGACAAAGGCGTAACCATCCTGATCGGCGGTAAGCGTACCCTGAAAATCGGTGACTTGATGGGTACAGTCGTTATCCCATTCATGAAACTGGATAACGAAGAAGATTATGAGCGCATTGTTGAGTTGGCTGCTTCCATCATCGACTTCTGGGCTGAAAATGGTCTGGAACACGAGCGTTGCGGTGAAATGATCGAACGTATCGGTCTGGTGAACTTCTTGGAAGGCATCGGTATCGACCCGGATCCAAACATGATCAAACAGCCGCGTAACGTTTCTTACGTGCGTACTGATGGCTGGGACGAAGCTGCTGAAGCTTGGTTCAACCGCAAGCGTGAAGAAAAAGCAGCGGCGTAATACCGCACTTCCAACTGGGGCAGGCTGGCTTGCCTCAGTTGTCTGATACTTAACGAATTTTGAGTTTACTCTGACGGAGGCTTCACAATGGCCGCACCAGAAATGCGCGATCCTATTGAATCTGGATGCCCGGACGGTTTCCAGTACATGCACCCTGTTATGCGCCGCAACTACGGTTTGTGGGCATATCATGAAGACCCACGCCCAGGCGTTTTGGTTCACGTTTCCAAAACTGGCGAAAAGATTTGGACAGTTCGTGCCGGTACTCAACGTATCCTCGACGTGTTCACGCTGCGCAAGCTGATGGACATCGGTGATACTTATGGTGATGGTTATGTCCATTTCACCATTCGTTCCAACATCGAATTCCAGATTGCTGACGGCGCGAAAGTAGAGCCACTGGTAAAAGCATTGGAAGATGCGGGTTTCCCAGTCGGTGGTACACGTAACTCCGTGACTTCACTGTCTCATACTCAAGGCTGGTTGCACTGCGACATTCCGGGTACTGACGCATCCGGTGTGGTTAAGTCCATGATGGATGAGTTGCTGCCTGAGTTTAAAGCATGGAACATGCCTAACCGCGTTCATATCACCACGTCTTGCTGCCAGATCAACTGCGGCGGTCAAGGTGACATCGCGATCAACGTCCAGCACGTTAAGCCACCAAAAATCAACCACTCGCTGGTTGGTAATGTGTGCGAACGTCCTACCGTTGTAGCCCGTTGCCCGGTTGCGGCGATTCGCCCTGCTATGGTTGACGGCAAGCCTTCCCTGGAAGTTGATGAGAAGAAGTGCATTTGCTGTGGTGCTTGCTATCCGCCATGCCCACCTATGCAAATTAATGATCACCAGTACACCCAATTGGCTATCTGGATCGGAGGTAATCACTCCAACGCACGTGGCAAGCCTACTTTCCAACGTTTGGTGGCAGCGGGTATCCCGAACAACCCACCACGTTGGCCTGAAGCGACCGCGATCGTTAAGAAGATTCTGGAATGCTACAAAGCAGGTGCGAAAGACTGGGAGCGTATCAATGAGTGGGTTGAGCGTATCGGCTGGCCGCGTTTCTTTGAAGTGACTGGTTTGCCATTCACGAAGTACCACATCGACAACTGGCGTGGTGCGCGTGCGAACCTGAACTCTTCAACGCACATCCGCTTCTGATCGACCACGATACGAGGAATAGCACGGAATGAAATACACAATCCTGGTTAACGAAGGTCCGTATCAGCACCAGTCTGCTGATACTGCCTTGCAGTTCACCCGTGCCGCGCTGGAGAAGGGACACGAGATTTTCCGTGTGTTCTTCTACCACGACGGCGTAAATAACGGCACACGTCTGAGTGTTCCACCGGCTGATGACCGTCTGATCCAGAAGTCTTGGTCAGAATTGGCTGAAAAGCACGGCTTGGATTTGGTTATCTGTATTGCAGCGGCACAACGCCGTGGCTTGATGGATGCCGATGAAGCCAAGCGTCAAGGTCTGGACGCTAACAACATTGCCCCTGGTTTCCGTATTTCGGGCTTGGGTCAGTTGGTTGAAGGCGGTATCCAGTCTGATCGTTTAGTCGTGTTTGGCGATTAAGGAGCTGAAGAAAATGTCTACAAAGAATTTTTTGTTTGTCAATCGTAAAACTCCTTACGGCACAGTCTACGCACTGGAGGCGTTGGAAGTCGTGCTGATTTCCGCTGCGTTTGAGCAAAACGTTAGTTTGGCATTCATCGACGACGGTGTTTACCAGATTACCAAAGGTCAAAACAGCAAAGAAACCGGCATGAAGAATTTCTCGCCGACTTTCCGCGCATTGGGCGACTACGACATTACCAAGTTGTATGTCTCTACCGAGTCTTTGGCAGAACGTGGTCTGACGGTTGATGACCTGATGGAACTCACTTACGAAGACGCTGACGACGATTACGCTGAAAAGCCTTCCATTATTCTGGTCAACCGCGAGGAAATGGCTGCAATGATGGCAGAGCAAGAAGTGATTTTGAGCTTCTAACGGAGGATTTGAACATGTCTATGTTACATATTGTCAACAAGTCCCCGTTTGAACGTGTGGCTTTTGAGAGCTGCTTGGCTCATGCCAAGGCAGGTGATTCGATCCTGATGATTGAAGATGCCGTGGTTGGTGCAGTCGACGGGTCAATCTTTTCTGGTAAAGTAAAGGCTGCGATGTCTGATAAGACGGTGTATGTGTTGGGTGCAGACCTAGCCGCACGCGGTTTGGAAGGCAAAGCAATAGACGGGATTGTGAGCGTTGATTACGCGGGTTTTGTAGACCTGACGGCAAATAACGACACCACCCAAAGCTGGCTGTAAGTTTTAACATTTTTTGACAGGAGGCCACACAATGGCATCAATTAACGTTGGCGGTAAAGACATTCCGTTAGATGAAGAAGGCTATCTGGAAAACCTGAGCGACTGGACTCCAGAAGTGGCAGAAGTTTTGGCTAGCGGCGAAGATGTGACGCTGACTTCTGAGCACTGGGAAATCCTGAATTTCCTGCGTGAATACTATGAAGAGTACCAAATCGCTCCAGCGGTGCGCGTTCTGACTAAAGCAGTTGGTAAGCGTTTGGGTGCTGACAAAGGTAACTCCAAGTACCTGTACAGCCTGTTCCCATACGGCCCTGGCAAGCAAGCTTGTAAATACGGCGGTCTGCCTAAGCCAACTGGTTGCGTATAATTTAATTATATGTCGCTAGTTAGGTCGTAAGACACGAAGATTGCTCCGGCTCGCCGGAGCCTCTTCTTAAGCCCTGTTGTTGACAGGTTTTCAGAAGAGAGACTAATGACTTCAGGAGTACGCAGTGACATTCGTAAGTATTCTTTACGGACTGTTGTTTTGGGCGGCAACGTTGATTTTGATTGGCGGTGTGGCTATGAAGATCCGCCAATACTGGAACACCCCAGCCCCATTGAAGATTCCGACCACACCCGCGCCGGTTACGCAGGGCGGTGTTGTATGGCGCATGTTCCGTGAAGTGGTGTTTTTCCAGAGTTTGTTCCGTTCCAACAAAACCTTGTGGTTGTTTGCGTTCCTGTTCCACATTTCCTTGTGGTTGGTGCTGATTCGCCATACCCGTTATTTCATGGAAATGGGGGCAGTGCTGACGTTCCTGCAACCGTTTGGGAAGTATGCCGGTTTCACGATGGTGTTGGGTCTGGCAGGTTTGTGGGCGCGTCGCTTCCTTGTGGATCGTGTGCGTTACATTTCCGCGCCTTCTGACCATTTGATGTTGGCATTGCTGATTGCCATTGGTGGCAGCGGTTTACTAATGACGTTTGTAACCCACACGGATGTCACTCAGGTGAAGGCATTCTTCGGTGGTTTATTGACCTTCGGTTTCTTTGGTGACGCAGGCGGCTTGCCAGCCGATCCGATTGTATTGGTGCATTTGTTGTTGGTGGCATTGCTAATGATCATTTTCCCGATCAGTAAGTTAATGCACGCTCCGGGTATCTTTTTCAGCCCGACCCGTAACCAAGTGGATAACCCGCGTGAAAAACGCCATGTATCCGGCTGGGCATTGGAATTGGAACGTCAAGGTAAAAACTACCTCGACGAACTGAAGAAATAATGAGGTAAGCACCGTGGCTGATTACGAAGTTCCAAAATTGACGGGTGAAGGGTATTGCGAGATTCCCGCAGTACGCGAAGGCGTGATGGAGAGCAAAGGCCCTTTTATCGCCAAGCCAGACTTTCAGAAGGCACTGCATTTCCCGAATGATTTTGATGCAGCAGGGTCATTAGTCCCTAACTGGAAAGAACGCGCACTCGACAAAATGGCTGATTTGAAAGGTCGTTACCGTTCGTTGCAAGTGTTCTTGGATATTTGTGTCAAATGTGGCGCGTGTACTGACAAGTGCCACTACTTCATCGGAACATCTGACGCGAAAAACATGCCAGTGGCACGTCAGGACTTGTTGCGTAAAGTTTATCGCCGTTACTTCACGTTTGCGGGTAAGTATTTCCCCAAACTGGTCGGTGCAACCGATCTGACCGAAGAGGTATTGGCGGACTGGTATAACTATTATCACCAGTGTTCACAGTGTCGCCGTTGCTCCGTATTCTGCCCATACGGCATTGATACGGCTGAAATTTCAATGGCAGCGCGTGAAATTCTTGACCACGTGGGTTACGGTCAAAAGTATTGCAACGAGATTATCGGCAAGGTCTTTAAGATCGGTAATAACCTCGGTTTACCGGGTCCGGCACTGTTCGACACAGTGGAAGGTTTGGAAGAAGACGTTGAGATGGATACCGGCATTAAAGTCCGTTTCCCGCTCGACGAAGACGGCGCGGAAGTGTTGTTGGTAACGCCATCAGCGGACTTTTTCGCCGAACCGCATATCGACGGTTTGATTGGTTACGCGAAAGTATTCCACGAAACCGGCGTGACCTGGACGATGAGTACCATCGCGTCAGAAGCAGGTAACTTCGGTATGTTCATTGGCTCTTATGAGACCATGCGCCGGGTTTCTTTGCGGGTTCGTGAAGCCGCGATCAAGCACAAAGTTAAGCGCATTGTGTTTGGGGAATGTGGACACGCATGGCGCGTTGCGTACAGCTTCCTGAATACCTTGGCTGGGCCGTTTGATTTCTTGGATCAGCGTTACCCTGTGCCACAACACATTCTGGAGTTCACTTGGAGCCAGATCCAAGCTGGTAACTTGCAGATTGATAAGACTGAGAATGACGACAAAGTCTTGACCTTCCACGACTCGTGCAACGTAGCGCGTGGTAGCCGGATGGGTGATTACCCCGGTGGTCAGTTCGACATTCCGCGTCACGTTATTCGTGCCGTGTGTAACAATTTTGTGGACATGCCAGCCGATACCATCCATGACGCGACTTTCTGTTGCGGTGGTGGCGGCGGTTTGCTGACCGACGACTTGATGGAAATTCGTGTGAAAGGTATTCAGCCGCGTGCGGAAGCCCTCAAGCACGTCACCACGCACAATGGTGTGACGCACATGGCTGCGATTTGCGCGATTTGCAAATCACAATTTACGAAAGTGTTGCCGTATTATGGTTTCACGATGGATCAAATTGTTAGTGTTCACCAGTTGGTGAGTAACGCGCTTGTCCTGCAACGGCAAGTGTCCGTGCAGGCACGTCCCGACGATGAAGACGGCGACGAAGACTAATTACGACATTTATTTCCGCGTGGCATAGCCGCGAGTGGACTGAAATTAACAGGAGATAGGCATGGCAACCGCAGCTCACGACAGCAAGCTTAAAGGTAATGGTCACACGTACCGCCGTTTTAAAGATGGCGATAACGAATGGGGCAGTATGCACGATAGTATTTTCGTGCAGGATACAACCCATAAATGCCCTACCTACATTCACAAAACGCCGCCTTGCCAAGGTAGCTGCCCGTCGGGTGAAGACATTCGTGGCTGGTTGCAGATCGTGCGCGGCATTGAAAAGCCCCCCGTTGGCATGACCATGCAAGAATATGCATTCCGTCGCTCCACCGATGCTAACCCGTTCCCGTCGATGATGGGTCGTGTTTGCCCGGCTCCTTGCCAGACAGGTTGTAACCGTAACGACGTTGACGATTTCGTCGGCATTAACGCGGTCGAGCAATACATCGGTGATAGCGCGATTGCGGCTGGTTTCAAGTTTGATGCACCTAGCGAGCTGAGTGGTAAGAAAGTGGCTATCGTTGGCGGTGGGCCAGCGGGTATGGCGGCTGCTTACCAATTGCGTCGTATGGGTCATGCGTCTACCGTATTTGAACAGCACCCTGAATTGGGCGGCATGATGCGTTACGGTATTCCGGGTTATCGTGTACCACGCGACAAGCTGGGTGCGGAAATGCAACGTATCATCGACATGGGTGAGATCACGATTAAGTGCAACACCACCGTCGGTAAAGACGTAAGCATCGAGCAACTGGAAAGCGATTTCGACGCAATTCTTTGGACGGTTGGTTGCTGGAATGGTCGTGGTCTGTTCGTTGATAAGTTTGCAGAAACGCCAAACTGCGTGTCTGCGGTTGACTTCCTCGAAGCCTATAATAAAGGCACGATGAAATACACCGCGCCTCGCGTCGTGTGTGTGGGTGGTGGTGATACTTCCATCGACGTGGTTTCCGTGTCGCGTCGTATCGGCACATTGGCGAACTACGCAGAAAATGCGGAAGATTCCGCGACTGGCAAACTGACTCACGGTGATGTAGGCGAGAAAGTACCTGCAACTGTTACCTTGACCACTTTGTTCCCGTTGGATCAAATGACGGCTGCGGAACACGAAGTACAGGATGCGCTGAAAGAAGGCGTGACTATCCTGACGCAAGTGATGCCAAAGGAAATCATTTTCGGTGCTGACGGTCGTGCGATTGGCCTGAAAGTGGTCGAGTGCGCGATGAAAGGCAATATGCCGCAAGCGTGCGAAGGCGGCAAAGAAACCATTATCGAAGCGGACATTATTGTTTCTGCTATCGGTCAGTTCGGCAAACTGGATGGTATCGAAGCCCTGAACAATGGTCGTAACCAGATCAATGCTGACGCACTGTACCAAGTACCGGGCAAGAAAGGTCATTTTGCAGCGGGTGACGCAGTACGTCCTCACTTGTTGACGACGGCTATCGGTCAAGCGTCTATCGCATCTGAAACGATCAATCGTTATTTGCTGGCGGCAGAACAAACCAAGCGTCCGAAAGTGGATAAGCACCACTTTGACCTGATGGCAAAACTGCAAGAGGCAGGTTTGGAACCAGCAGGTTATGAGTCAAGCCGTGCAGAAGACATGCGCGGTACAGACGGTGCGAAATACGCGGTACATAACTACGATGACCGTTCTAAAAACGTGATTGTGCCTTCCAAAGATTTGTTCTTGGGTCACTTCAACAACGTAGCACGTAACCTGCGTACTGAAGACGTACCAACGGCTGAAGAAGTATTGGGTCACTTTGCAGAGCGCATGAATCCGCTGCCAGAAACCGACGCGGTTAACGAAGCCAAGCGTTGCATGAGTTGCGGTATGTGCTTCGAGTGTGACAACTGCGTTATTTACTGCCCGCAAACTGCCGTTTACCGCGTGCCTAAGAAGCAGGCGACGCTGGGTCGTTATGTTGCAACCGACTACTCCAAATGTATCGGCTGCCATATCTGCGCAGACGTTTGCCCAACTGGGTACATCGAAATGGGTCTGGGCGAATAATCGCCCTTTCCATGAGTGCAGGCTCGACAGGAATCAGCATGACTAGCAAGTTTTCTAACATCTTTTTGGCTTCAGTGTTGGCATTAGCCACGCTGTTGTCGGGTTGTGATTCAGCACCAGCAGCGGGGACTAACCTCGAAACAGCTAAGCAAAAAGCTGATCAGTGTGTTGAACCAACCGACAAAATGCGTAGTAATCACATGAGCATGTTGGATCACCAGCGTGATGCTACGATGATTGAAGGTATTCGTACCAAGCAACACAGCTTGAACGAGTGTATCAATTGTCACGTTGCGCCGACTAAAGATGACGGTACGCCGTTGCGCTACGGTGATGATCAGCATTTTTGTACCACTTGCCATGCGGCGGTGGGACAGAAGATTGATTGTTTCCAATGTCATGCTGACCGCCCGGCAGGTGATGAAAATTACCAGCATAAAGTAGGCAGTGCGGATGCACATCACTTTACCCAAGGTGTTGTCAATGCTGCTATGCCTACGGCTGCTGAAGTGCAAATGGTAGCTCAACCACAACAAGGAGCTGCGCAATGAATCAGAACCGTGTTGATGAATACCGCCGCAATTTTATGACAGCCTTGGGTGGTGTCGCGGCAGTCGCTGCGGTTGCGCCTAGTTTTGTGTTGCAGACAGCACACGCTGCTGGTGAAGTCGCTGCGAAACCTGCGGATCAAGCTGTTACCGATGCGAAGCGTTGGGGCATGTTGATTGACGTGACTAAGCTGACCGATGGTGGTGCAGCTATGGTCGCCGCGTGTAAAAAAGAACACGGATGGGGTGATGAGATACATTCTGACGCTACCCAAAAAGCGCATTGGGCGCGGGTGGTGAAAGTCACGGATAAGCTGACCCAGAATAGTTTCAGCCTGCCAGTCATGTGCCAGCATTGCGAAAATCCACCGTGTGTTGATGTTTGCCCAACGGGTGCATCCATGAAGCGTGCGGATGGGATTGTGCAAGTTAACAAACATACTTGTATCGGTTGCCGTTATTGCATGATGGCTTGCCCGTACAAAGCACGTAGCTTTGTGCATGAGCATTTGATTGATCAAAAAGCACATTCACCGCGTGGTATTGGCACGGTTGAATCCTGCAATATGTGCGTACACCGCGTGGATAATGGTCAGTTACCAGCCTGTGTGGAAGCAGCACCGGATGCAGTGACCTTCGGTGATTTGAATGACCCTAACAGCACGCTGAGCCAAACGCTGAAAGCTATCGGTGGGAAGCAAATCCGTGCTGATCTTGGTTTAAATACTGGCGTGCGCTACCACGGCATCTAACGGAAAGGACGAACAGCAATGGCTAGTCAAGCAATCATTTTCCGCGAAACCAAAGACGGCAAGGGTTTTTATATCCTGTTGGCGGTTTTGGGTGCATTCCTCGCACTGGGTGCGCTGGCATTTTTCAATGCTGAACATCATGGTCATCATGTAACAGGCATGAACAACCAAATTGTTTGGGGTTTGCCGCACGTTTTTGCGATTGGTTTGATCGTCGCAGCTTCCGGCGCATTGAACGTCGGTTCAATCGGTACTGTATTCGGTAAGAAAATCTATCAACCCATGGGGCGTTTGTCGGCATTACTGGCGATTTCTTTACTGATTGGTGGTTTGATCGTGTTGGTGCTGGATTTAGGTCGACCTGACCGTTTGATCGTGGCGATGACCACCTTTAACTTTAAGTCGATCTTTGCGTGGAACATTATCCTCTATAACGGTTTCTTGGCGTTATCAGCGGTATATATCTGGACGATGATGGATCGCCAGGTGAAGGGCTATTACAAGATGGCGGGTATTGCGGCATTTACTTGGCGTTTGATCCTGACTGCTGGTACTGGCTCGATCTTCGGCTTCTTGGTGGCGCGTGATTTTTACAATTCAGCGGTCATGGCTCCGTTATTTATCGTCATGTCATTTGCAATGGGCTTGGCAGTTTTCATTCTGGTCTTGCACTTTGCGTATTCTTGGACAGGTCGCCAATTGGGTAATGCGGTGATGAACCGCTTGCGTTATTTGTTGGCAGTGTTCATCGGTGGCGTATTGTTGCTGGAAGCTGCGCGTCATTTCACCGGTTTGTACATTGCACAGAAGGCTGGTGTGGAAAATTTCATTTTGTTTGAAGGTGGTGTTTACACGCAGTTATTCTGGGTTGGGCAAATTCTGCTGGGTAGTTTGCTGCCTTTGTCGCTGATTTTCTGCCGTAAGCTGGTAGATAATCGTGTGGCATTGCTGTTGGCGGCGGCGTTTACTATTGTGGGTGGCTTTGCGCAATTGTATGTAATTTTGATTGGTGGGCAGGCTTACCCGTTGACCTTGTTCCCCGGTGCTGAAGTTTCCAGCGATTACTTTGATGGTGTGATTAATAGCTACGTGCCAAGCATCTGGGAGTTGATGTTAGGTTTGGGCGGTGTGGCACTCACCTTAGTGATGGTGACTATCGGGGTGAAAGTGCTGCGTTTCCTCCCGGATTCTTTGTCGGATGCGGTAGCTGATCCGCACAGCAAGTAAGTAGCAACATTTACGTACTTGAATCTTAATAGAACCGGCTTTTTGCCGGTTTTCTATTTTTGTGGTTAAAAACGCATACGCAATGGCAATGCGTTGCCGATGTTACGGTTTCAATGCTTCCAGTAGCTTAGTAATGCCTTGGTTTGTTCCAGTAAGTACTGTTTGCGCCAGTGATCTTCCGCTGTTGTTTTGAGAGTGGATTCCAGTTGGTGTAGGCAGGCACTTTGGCGTTTATTATGATGCTTAGACCAGTCTTTCAGTAAGGCGAGTAAGTGACTGTCCAGGTCCAAATCGAGATAACTCGGTTTGGCATATTCGAGTAAAATTCGCTCAAAAAGTGCTTGCTGGCGTTCGTTGGGTAATACGCTGTAACACTCCCACAACGTGGTACAGGATGTCTGCATCAGGCGATAAAGGTGTTCATCCGGGTCTTCCATTTTGTCTGCTAACAAAGGTAGCCAGCCAATCACGGCTAAACATAAGTCCAGTGTTTCGCGGGTTGGGGTGGTGGCCTTACGTGCAACATTGAGTAAGTGATGGATTGCTGTGGTCAGATGAGTGGCACTGGCAACATGAATATACCCATCCGCATTGGCATGGCGTTGCGTCATATCTGCCAGCATTTGCCGGTATTTTGGCTCACTTGGCTCGTCGCTACCCAATAGATCGGCAAAACAGATTAGCAGGGTGTCGCGGAAGTCAGCATCCTGCAAGGCTTTTTCTCGGACAAACGTTTGCAGTTCCTGATGGGAAAGTTGTTCGAGGATATAGTCAATTTGCCCAATGCGGGTGGTCGGTTTCACTCAAAAAGCCTGTTCTTTGAGAATGTCGGGGCGATCAGGGTTGCGGCGATACAATACAGCGACATTTCCTACCCGTTGAATCAATTGGGACTGTGCGTGTTGGGTAATTTGCTCAATCATTTCATCGCGCAAGTCCCGATCACCGACACTTAATTTAATTTTAATCAGTTGATGGTAGTCAAGTGCACCCGTGATTTCTTCCAGTACAGTGGGTTTTAAGCCATGCTGACCGATTAAGACGACAGGATTAAGAGCGTGAGCACGGCTCCGCAGGCGTTTTTTCTGAGTTTCTGTCAATGTTCCGGTCATTTCCATGATACGCTTCCCTAAATTGACGAAGTGTAATGAGTGATAACACGGCATGGCAAGAAGCAAAAGCAGTCAAAGGTGGCTGGGCGAACATTTTAGTGACGAATACGTCAAAAAAGCACAGCAGGAAGGATACCGTTCCCGTGCAGTGTACAAGTTGCAGGAAATTCAAGAGAAAGATCGTATTCTCCAACCGGGCATGAAGGTGGTGGATTTGGGCGCTGCTCCCGGTGGGTGGAGTCAGTATGCTACCAAGTTCGTCGGGCAAAAGGGGCGGATTGTGGCAAGTGATATTTTGCCATTGGATCCCTTGCCTTTTGTCGAGTTTGTGTTAGGGGATTTTCGCGAGGAATCTGTCCTGATGGAAATGCTGAATTTACTCGGTGGCGATAAAGCTGACCTTGTTATTTCAGATATGGCACCCAATATGAGTGGTGTCGATGCCGTTGATCAGCCGCGCTCCATTCATCTGTGTGAACTTGCATTGGATATGGCGCGTCAGGTATTAAAGCCTGGTGGCACTTTTCTGGTGAAACTGTTTCAAGGCGATGGCTCAGAAAACTTTCTCCGCGAGGTGCGCAGTAGCTTTAAAACAGTAAAAGTAAGGAAACCGGCTGCATCAAGACCACGTAGTCGGGAGGTTTATGTATTAGCGCAAGGTTTTGTGTTGTAATATCTCGGTAATAGGTGTTACACGTGGATAACACCAGTTGATAGTGGAGAAGTCACTTGAACGATTTAACCAAAAATTTGCTGATTTGGGCTGTCATTGCTTTCGTGTTGATTGCAGTGTTCAGCAAATTCAGCGTGCCAGCCCAACCAATGACCACAGTGCCGTACTCGGACTTTTTAAGCAATGTGCGTAGCGGTGGGGTCAAGGATGTTGAAATCAGAGGCCAAAAGATCATTGGTACAGACGGTAGCAATGCGCGATTTGTGACGTATAGTCCGCCGAATGATGCGAAGTTGGTGGACGATTTGGTCGCCAATAAAGTTAAATTCCAGGCATCACCGCCAGAAGAGCGCTCGGTGTTGTGGGATATTATCATTAGCTGGGTACCGTTCCTGCTGATCATTGGTTTGTGGATTTACATTATGCGCCAAATGCAAGGAGGCGGTGGCGGTCGTGGGGCAATGTCCTTCGGCAAGAGTCGCGCCCGCATGATGACCGAAGATCAAGTCAAAATTAACTTCAACGATGTGGCTGGTTGCGAAGAAGCCAAAGATGAAGTAGCTGAACTGGTTGAGTTTTTGCGTGATCCCGGCAAATTCCAGAAGCTGGGCGGTAAGATTCCGCGCGGCGTATTGATGGTGGGTTCACCGGGTACGGGTAAAACCTTGCTGGCTAAAGCCATTGCGGGTGAAGCTAAAGTACCATTCTTCAGCATTTCCGGTTCCGATTTCGTGGAAATGTTTGTTGGTGTGGGCGCTTCTCGTGTACGTGACATGTTTGAGCAGGCCAAGAAACACGCGCCGTGCATTATTTTCATTGACGAAATTGATGCGGTAGGCCGTCAACGTGGTGCGGGCGTAGGCGGCGGTCACGATGAACGTGAGCAAACCCTTAACCAATTACTGGTTGAGATGGACGGTTTTGAAGGCAGTGAAGGCATTATCGTGATTGCTGCGACTAACCGTCCTGACGTGTTAGATGCTGCTTTGTTGCGCCCCGGTCGTTTCGACCGTCAAGTGGTCGTGCCATTGCCTGATGTACGGGGTCGTGAGCAAATCCTTAAGGTTCACATGCGTAAAGTCCCGTTGGGCGATGATGTTAGACCATCCCTGATTGCACGCGGTACGCCGGGTTTCTCAGGTGCTGATTTGGCGAACTTGGTGAATGAAGCGGCATTGTTTGCGGCGCGTGGTAACAAGCGCACCGTCGATATGAACGAGTTTGAGAAAGCCAAAGACAAGATCATGATGGGTGCTGAGCGTAAGTCAATGGTCATGAAGGAAGATGAAAAATTAGCAACGGCTTACCACGAAGCGGGTCATGCCATTGTGGGTTTGAGTGTTCCTGAACATGATCCGGTCTACAAAGTCAGCATTATTCCACGTGGTCGTGCGTTGGGTGTCACCATGTATTTGCCGGAAGAAGACCGTTACAGCGCCAGTAAGCAGCGCTTGGAAAGTCAGATTTCTAGCTTGTACGGTGGTCGTATTGCTGAAGAGCTGATCTACGGTTTAGAAGGCGTTACCACGGGTGCTTCTAACGACATCGAACGTGCGACCAGTATTGCGCGTAACATGGTCACTAAGTGGGGCTTATCCAGTCGTATGGGGCCACTGGCTTATTCAGAAGACGAAGGCGAAGTATTCTTAGGGCGTTCAGTCACACAGCATAAGCATGTTTCTGATGAAACGGCTTTCGCGATTGACGGTGAAATCCGTGAGGTGATTGACCGTAACTATAACCGTGCCAAGCAGATTCTTACGGACAAAATGAGTGTGTTGCACGCAATGGCTCAAGCGCTGATGAAGTATGAAACCATTGATCGTGGGCAGGTGGATGCATTGATGCGTGGCGAAACGCCACCACCACCAGCCGATTGGACAGATGATGATTCTTCTGGTGGTAAAGGTACGCCAACTAAACCACATTCCGTTAGTGGTAACAAAACCGATGATAGCGTGATTGGTGGAACTGCCAGTTCGCATTAAGGTTCGTTAGAACATTATTTAGTTGGTTAAGGCGCGAGCATTTTACTCGCGCCTTTTGTTTATCAGGAATAACGTAATGGCATGGCAGGTTCCTCAATTTTCTGTGCAGGTAATGGGCATTCTGAATATCACCCCGGATTCGTTTTCTGACGGTGGTCGGTTTCACTCGCGTGACCAAGCTTTGCGGCATGTTGAGCAAATGCTGTCAGAAGGCGTCGATATTATTGATGTGGGGGGGGAGTCCACTCGTCCTGGTGCTGCTTCTGTTCCTGTTGCGGAAGAGCTGGAGCGGGTTATTCCGGTGATAGCGGCGATTCGTGAGCGTTTTGCTGTACCGTTGTCGGTAGATACCAGCAAGCCTGAGGTTATGCTGGCGGCAGTCAGTGCGGGCGTTGATTTAATCAATGATGTGTGTGCCTTACAGCAACCCGGTGCATTGATAGCTTGTGCGCAGCTTACCGTGCCAGTGTGCTTGATGCATATGCAGGGACAGCCACGTACCATGCAGCAATCCCCTCACTATGAGGATGTGGTGCAGGATATTGCGCAGTTTTTTCAGGAACGTATTGCGGCTTGTGAAACGGCTGGAATAGTGCGGGAGCGTTTGATTCTCGATCCGGGGTTTGGATTTGGTAAAACTTTGTCGCATAATGTGGACTTATTACGTAAATTGGCGGCATTTTCTGATTTGGGTTTGCCTATACTCGTGGGGCTTTCACGCAAATCCATGATTGGTGCTTTGCTAGATAATCGCCCAGTGGAGGGGCGTTTGTATGGCAGTGTGGCTGGCGCGGTAATCGCTGCCATGCAAGGTGCCAATATTGTGCGGGTACATGACGTGGGTGCAACGGTTGATGCACTGAAAATCGTCAATGCAGTCATGAATAGATAATATTTTGAGGTAGATGGGCGAATGGCAAGAAAATATTTCGGTACAGATGGGATTCGCGGCAAAATCGGGCGTTATCCGATGACCCCTGACTTTGTATTAAAATTAGGTTGGGCGGCAGGAAAAGTGCTGGCAAGTAACGGGCATCCCCTAGTGTTGATTGGTAAGGATACCCGGATTTCCGGTTACATGCTGGAGTCTGCATTACAAGCCGGTTTAGTGGCAGCAGGGGTCAATATCCGTTTATTGGGGCCGATGCCTACACCGGCGGTAGCGTATTTGACCCGTGCGTTCCGCGCTTCTGCGGGCATTGTGATCAGTGCTTCGCACAATCCGTATGATGATAATGGACTGAAGTTTTTCTCTGGTGACGGCACAAAATTACCCGATGAAGTAGAAGAAGAAATCGAGCGTTGGCTGGATATGGATTTTAAAACCGTGTCTTCTGATGAGCTGGGTAAAGTCGAACGTGCTAAAGACGCGGCTGGGCGTTACATTGAATTTTGTAAACGTGCATTGCCGAATAGTGTTTCACTCAAGGGTTTGCGGATTGTCGTCGATTGCGCCAATGGCGCGACTTATCACGTAGCACCCGATGTGTTCGGGGAGCTGGGCGCAGAAGTCATTGCAATAGGCAACACGCCTGATGGCATCAATATCAATGAAGCGTGCGGCGCAACCCATGTGGATGGTTTGTGCGATGCCGTTTTACGTTATCGTGCTGATCTTGGCATTGCCTTGGATGGTGATGGTGATCGTTTGATCATGGTGGATCAGCGCGGCGATACGGTCGATGGCGATGAAATTCTCGCGATTATTGCGCACCACCGTCATGCTGAAGGCAAATTGCACGGCGGAGTGGTTGGCACGCTGATGAGCAATCTTGGTTTGGAAAAATCCATTCAGGCGTTGGGCGTACCGTTTTACCGCGCTAAAGTCGGCGACCGCTACGTGATTGAGCAAATGACCCAGCACGATTGCGATTTGGGTGGCGAATCATCCGGGCATATTATCGTGCGCAATTTCATCACTACGGGTGACGGCATCATTGCCGCGCTGCAAGTGTTACGGGCGATGCGCATGAGCGGCAAGCCCTTACATGAGCTGAAAAGCGTGATGGCAAAATACCCGCAAACCCTGATTAATGTGCCGACCAAGCACAAGATTAATCTGGATGAATCCGTTGCGATTCAGGATGCAGTGCGTCAGGTTGAGCAACAATTGGGTAATCGCGGACGGGTATTGTTGCGTGCCTCCGGCACTGAGCCATTGATTCGGGTAATGGTGGAGGGTGAAGATCCTCACGAAACCGCTGAATTGGCAGAGCAAATCGCCAGTGCGGTGCGGGCTGCCGCCTGACCTACCCGGAATGAAGATTGATTTCCAACGCTTATGCAGGTAATCTTTCGCCCTTGCTTGAAAGAGAGGTGGAGTTATGCGTCAGAAATTGGTTGCAGGTAACTGGAAACTAAACGGGTCAAAGGCGAGTATCGAGTCTTTGATGGGTGGCATTCTAGCCGGGCTGGAAGGCATGGATAATGTGGCGGTGGCAGTTTGCCCACCTTACGTCTACATTCCCATGACTCAAACGCTGGTGGCCGGAAGCCGTATCGGTCTGGGTTCTCAGGATATTGCTGATCAAGACGCAGGGGCTTTCACTGGCGAAGTTTCCGGGGCAATGCTCAAGGAATTTGGCTGTGACTACGCGATTGTCGGTCATTCTGAACGCCGTGCGATTTACGGCGAGCAGGACGCTGATACTGCACGTAAGTTTGCTGCTGCACGTAAGTACGGTCTGAAACCAATTCTGTGTGTGGGCGAAACGCTGGAAGAGCGTGAAGCAGGCATTACCGAAGCGGTTGTGGCACGTCAACTGGATGCAGTGATTGCGCTGGAAGGCGTGGAAGCACTGACTGACGGTGTGATTGCTTACGAACCGGTGTGGGCGATTGGTACGGGTAAAACCGCTAGTCCGCAACAGGCGCAGGATGTCCATGCTTTTATTCGCGGTAAATTAGCGACGCTGAATGCAGTGGTCGCGGCGAAGGTACAAATTTTATACGGTGGCAGCGTCAAAGGTGCGAATGCTGCTGAATTGTTTGCAATGCCGGATATTGACGGTGGCTTGATTGGTGGTGCATCTCTGGATGCCAACGAATTTCTGGCTATTTGCAAAGCCGGTAACTAAGGTTAATAAAAACGCTATGTTATACAATGTCTTGTTGATCATGTTGATCGTTGTTTCTGTTGCCATGATTGTGTTAATTCTGATGCAGCAGGGTAAGGGTGCGGATGCGGGTGCTGCGTTTGGCAGTGGGGCGTCAGGTACGGTATTTGGGTCGCAAGGTTCTGCCAACTTTTTGAGTCGCACGACGGCGATTTTGGCAACGCTTTTCTTTTTACTGGCATTGGCATTAGCGTTTCTGGCTTCAGGGCGTACTATTCAATCGGGCAGTATTATGGAAGCGGTTACGCCAAGTGGTCAAGCGGTGGAAACCGCAGCACCGGTGCCAAACAGTGACGTACCGCCTACACCTGCTGCGCAAGAAGCTGCCACGAGTGACGTGCCGCCTGCACCAGCCGCTAAGACTGAAGAAAAATCAGAAGAAGTGCCTAAGGACGCAGAAAAACCCGTGCAAGAGTCGAAGTAATAGCATAGAATATGCGCCTGCTTTGCCGACGTGGTGGAATTGGTAGACACGCTATCTTGAGGGGGTAGTGGCGCAAGCTGTACCGGTTCGAGTCCGGTCGTCGGTACCATACATAAAAAGCCTGTCATCGTAAGATGATGGGCTTTTTGCTTTTATGCCTAATTCTTGCTAAAACCTGACAATACCCACTTTGGGGAATTAATCTGTGGTTCATGCGCCGTTATATTCGACTGCATAAAGAAATAATGATACAAACAGTAAGTGTTTGGAATCATGCATCACAGACGACCGGGTGGTTTGGAGAGAACGCCACGGTTTGCACCAGGAGTTAGTATGCTAGGAGAATACCTTCCCATTCTCGTTTTTCTGGCAGTCGGTTTTGGCTTAGCAGTGGTATTGCTAGGTTTGGGGTTGCTTGCAGGCCCGCGCCGACCAGACGCAGAAAAAGATTCACCGTTCGAGTGCGGCTTCCCCGCGTTTGAAGACTCTCGTATCAAATTTGACGTGCGCTACTACCTCGTCGCCATCCTTTTCATCATTTTCGATCTTGAAATCGCCTTTTTGTTCCCTTGGGCCATTGTGCTCGACTCCATTGGGGTGTTCGGCATCGTGGCGATGGGTATTTTCCTGACTATCCTGATTGTTGGTTTCATCTACGAGTGGAAAAAAGGGGCATTGGAATGGGAGTAGAAGGGGTTCTGGAGAAAGGCTTCGTCACCACGACAGCCGATGCCTTGATCAACTGGGCGCGTACTGGCTCGTTGTGGCCGATGACCTTTGGTCTGGCGTGCTGCGCGGTCGAAATGATGCACGCGGGGGCTTCACGTTACGATTTGGACCGTTTCGGTATTGTGTTCCGCCCCAGTCCGCGCCAATCGGATGTGATGATCGTGGCAGGAACGCTGACCAACAAGATGGCTCCGGCGTTGCGCAAGGTCTATGATCAAATGGCGGAACCGCGTTGGGTGATTTCGATGGGGTCTTGCGCCAATGGTGGCGGTTACTACCATTATTCCTACGCGGTGGTGCGCGGATGTGACCGGATTGTGCCGGTGGATATTTACGTACCCGGTTGCCCGCCAACCGCTGAAGCCCTGCTGTATGGCATTATCCAGTTGCAGAATAAAATTCGTCGAACCAACACGATAGCGCGGTAATTCATGGCTGTATCACTCGAATTTGTTAAGGATTACGTTCAGGAAGGACTCGGCGATAAGCTGTCAAGCAGCGTTCTGGCGCACGGCGAGTTGACCTTGGAAGTGGCCGCTGAACATTGGCTGGAAGTGGCGCGTTTCCTGCGGCACGATTCCATGTTGGATTTTGCGCAACTGACCGATTTGTGTGGGGTCGACTACCTCACGTATGGTGATGTCGAATGGGATGTGACCATTGCTTCGCGCAGTGGCTTTAGCCGTGCGGCACAAGCCACCGAAGCGGATCCGTTTGATTTTGATGCGCAGGAAGAGAGTGCTCAGTTCGCGGGTAAACGTTTCGCGGTGGTAATCCACTTGTTATCGGTGAGCCGTAATCTGCGTATCCGGGTGCGCACACGCTGCGATGACAACAATTTTCCGGTAGTGGCATCGTTGGTGGACATCTGGAGTTCGGTGAATTGGTACGAGCGTGAAGCGTTTGATCTGTTTGGGATTATGTTCAGTGGACACCCGGATTTGCGCCGCATCCTCACCGACTACGGTTTTGTCGGACACCCCTTCCGTAAAGATTTTCCGCTCATCGGGCAGGTTGAAATGCGTTACGATGCTGAGCAAAAGCGCGTCATTTATGAGCCTGTATCCATTGAAGCGCGGGTGTTGGTGCCGCGCACTATCCGCGCTGACCAGCGTTTTTCCCCAGCCGTGGAGCGTGATGACTAATGCCTGAAATCCGCAATTTTACGCTGAACTTTGGCCCAGCTCACCCTGCCGCGCACGGTGTGTTGCGTCTGGTGCTGGAAATGGACGGTGAAACTATCGTCCGTGCTGACCCACACATTGGCTTGCTGCACCGTGGTACCGAAAAGCTGGCAGAAAGCAAACCGTATAACCAAAGCATCGGCTACATGGATCGCCTCGATTACGTGTCAATGATGTGCAATGAACACGGTTACGTGCTGGCGATTGAAAAGCTGTTGGGAATTACCCCGCCAGAACGTGCGCTCTACATTCGTACCATGTTCGACGAAATTACCCGTATTCTCAATCACTTGCTGTGGATTGGCGCACACGCGCTGGACGTGGGTGCAATGACCATGTTCCTGTACGCTTTCCGCGAACGTGAAGATTTGATGGATGCGTATGAAGCGGTGTCTGGTGCACGTTTGCACGCCACGTATTACCGTCCGGGCGGGGTTTACCGCGATTTGCCGGATTCCATGCCGCAATTTTTACCCAACCGTTTCCGCACTGAAGCCGAAGCCAAGCGTTTGAATGCCAATCGCGGCGGTTCGTTGCTGGATTTCTTGGAAGATTTCACCAACCGTTTTCCCGGTTATGTGGATGAATACGAAACCCTGCTGACCGATAATCGCATCTGGAAACAGCGTCTGGTCGGGATTGGCGTGGTGTCACCGGAACGTGCGCTGCAACTCGGTTTCAGTGGCGCAATGCTACGCGGTTCGGGCGTGGAATGGGATTTGCGCAAGAAGCAACCGTATGCCGCCTACGACAAAATGGATTTCGATATTCCGGTGGGAACACACGGCGACAGTTATGACCGTTACTTGGTGCGGGTCGAGGAACTGCGCCAGTCCAACCGCATTATCAAGCAGTGCATTGACTGGCTGCGCGTGAATCCCGGCGAGGTGATGCTGGAAGACAGCAAAGTTGCCCCGCCAAAACGCGCTGAGATGAAGCAAGACATGGAAGCGTTGATTCAGCACTTCAAGCTGATGACCGAAGGCTATTGTTTGCCGGAAGGCGAATCGTATGCAGCGGTGGAACATCCGAAGGGTGAATTTGGTTGCTACATTGTGTCGGACGGCGCGAATAAGCCGTATCGCTTAAAAGTTCGTGCGCCAGGGTTCGCGCATTTATCGGCTCTGGATGAAATGACCAAAGGTCACATGCTGGCTGACGTGGTGGCGATTATCGGCACCCAAGATATTGTTTTCGGGGAGGTTGACCGTTGATGACTGAACATCCTATCACGATGCTCAAGCGCAAAAGCGACTTGCTCAGCCATCACGAGCGTGAAGACATTGATAGCTGGTTGGCACGCTATCCGGCGGATAAAAAGCAATCGGCATTGCTGGCGGCGTTACGTGCGGTGATGCACGAAGATCACTATTTATCCCGTGAAAAAATGGATGCGGTGGCAGATTATTTAGGCTTGCCCGAAATTGCAGTGTATGAAGTTGCCAGCTTTTACTCCATGTATGAAATGGATGCAAAAGCAGCGGCGAAGTACAGCATCTCAGTTTGTACCAATGTCTCCTGCATGTTGTGCGGTTCGGATGTGATTCTCGATCATGTTGAGAAAAAGCTGGG
The DNA here is from genome assembly GCF_021650935.1 of Thiothrix winogradskyi. Taxonomy (NCBI): domain Bacteria; kingdom Pseudomonadati; phylum Pseudomonadota; class Gammaproteobacteria; order Thiotrichales; family Thiotrichaceae; genus Thiothrix; species Thiothrix winogradskyi. The sequence continues at coordinate 2,270,757 of NZ_CP091244.1, forward strand.
CATTAAGCTGGGCGAATCCACGCCAGATGGTAAATTCTTCCTCAAAGTCGAAGAAGAGTGCCTCGCCGCGTGCAGCAGTGCGCCAATGATGCAGGTCAACCACGTATACCACACCCATCTCACCCCTGAAAAAGTGGATGAGATTTTGGACGGACTGGAGTAAGCACATGGCAAATCAAGTCTGTTTCATTACGACCCAATTTGGCGACCAAGCTCACACGCTGGAAAGCTACCTCAAAGTAGGCGGTTATCAGGCATGGCGTAAAATTCTGGCTGAAAAAACACCTGCTGAAGAAATTATTGATACGATTAAAGATTCTGGTTTACGCGGGCGCGGTGGTGCGGGTTTCCCCACCGGCATGAAGTGGAGCTTTATGCCGCGCACTATGCCGGGGCAAAAATACATCGTGTGCAACTCGGATGAATCCGAACCGGGTACGTGCAAAGACCGCGACATCTTGCGTTTCAACCCGCACGCGCTGGTCGAAGGCATGGCGATTGCGGGTTACAGCATTGGCGCGACAGTGGGTTACAACTACATGCGCGGCGAGTTTATGGATGAACCGTTCATCCATTTCGAGCAGGCTGTGAAAGAAGCCTACGAACTCGGTTTGCTTGGCAAAAATATTCAAGGCAGTGGCGTTGATTTTGACCTGTACGGCACGCTCGGTGCGGGTGCCTATGTGTGTGGCGAAGAAACCGCTTTGCTGGAGTCGCTGGAAGGCAAAAAAGGTCAGCCGCGTTTCAAGCCGCCATTCCCTGCCAGTTTCGGTTTGTACGGTCGCCCGACCACGATTAATAACACTGAAACGCTGTCTTCCATTCCGGTGATTATGCGCAATGGCGGCAAGTGGTTTGCCGATTTGGGTGTGAAGAATTCCGGCGGCGAAAAGCTGTTTTCGATGTCTGGGCATTTGAACAATCCGGGCAATTTCGAGATTCCAATGGGAATGCCGTTCCCTGAACTGCTGGCGCTGGCTGGCGGGGTGCGCAACGGACGCAAGTTGAAAGCGGTGATTCCGGGTGGTTCGTCCGTTCCGGTGTTGCCGGGTGAGGTGATGATGGGTTTGACGATGGACTACGACACCATTGCCAAAGCGGGTTCGTACCTCGGTTCGGGCGCAGTCATCGTGATGGATGACACCACCGATATGGTCAAAGTGTTGCAACGGATTTCACGTTTCTACTTCTCCGAATCCTGCGGGCAATGCACACCTTGCCGCGAAGGCACAGGTTGGTTGTACCGGATGTTGACCCGCATTGTGGAAGGCAAGGGCAAGATGGAAGACGTTACGCGGCTCGAAGAGATTTCCCACAATATCGAAGGCCGTTCCATTTGTGCCTTGGGTGAAGCGGCAGCGATGCCGGTGTGGAGTTTCGTCAAGCATTTCCGTGAGGAATTTGAATACTACGTCAAGCACGGTCGTAGCATGGTGGGACAGGGGTAACACATGGCAGAAGAATTCGTCACCATCGAAATTAATGACCAGCCGGTTCAGGCTCGCAGAGGTGCGATGCTGATTGAAGTGGCTGATAATAATGGAATTTCCATCCCGCGTTTTTGCTACCACAAAAAGCTCTCGATTGCTGCCAACTGCCGCATGTGCTTGGTGGAAATGGAAAAATCGTGGAAGCCGGTTCCCGCTTGTGCCACGCCCGTGAATGCAGGCATGAAATTCTGGACGCGCTCCGACAAAGCCAAGAACGCGCAGAAAGGCATTATGGAATTCCTGCTGATCAACCATCCGCTGGATTGCCCGATTTGCGACCAAGGTGGCGAATGCGAATTGCAGGATGTCTCAGTCGGTTACGGTAGCAATAAATCGCAATACGCCGAAATCAAGCGCGTCGTGCAAGACAAAGACATTGGCCCTTTGATCGAAACCGAAATGACCCGCTGTATCCAATGTACTCGCTGTGTGCGTTTCGGTGATGAAATCGCCGGAATGCGCGAAATGGGCGGGGTAGGGCGCGGTGATCGGCTCGAAATCGGCACGTATATTGAGAAATCGCTCAAATCGGAACTTTCCGGCAATGTGATTGACCTCTGCCCTGTGGGTGCGCTGACTGCGAAACCGTCACGCTACAAAGCACGGGCGTGGGAAATGGTGGCGCATGATGCGATTGCCCCGCACGATTCGGTTGGCTCACACCTTCAGGTACACACTTTCCGCAAAGAAGTGGTGCGTGCAGTGCCGCGTGAAAGTGATGTCATCAACGAGTGTTGGATTTCTGACCGTGATCGTTTCAGCTATCAAGGTATTGCCAGTGCTGACCGTATTACCAAGCCAATGCTCAAACGCGACGGGCATTGGTATGAAGTCAGTTGGCAGCAAGCGTTGGATGCGACGGCGGAAATTTTGCGGGCGGCTGACCCAGCGCGTACCGGTGCATTGGCAAGTGCGACTTCCACTGTGGAAGAACTGTATTTGTTCCAGCGTTTAATGCGCGGTTTGAACATTCGCAATATTGATCACCGTGTACGCCAGACTGATTTCAGCGACCAAAGTGCTGCACCGCTTTGCCCTTCCTTGGGAATGCCTATTGCGCAATTGGAACAGCAAAATGCGGTATTTTTGATTGGCTCTAATGTGCGCCAAGAGCAGCCGTTACTGAATCACCGCATCCGCAAAGCGGCACTCAAAGGCGCGGCGGTGATGGCATTGAATCCGCGTGCATTCGATTTCAACTACGACGTGGCGCAACAAGCGGTTGCTCCGGCAGATATGTTGCAAGCCTTACAAGCGATTGCGAATGATCCTGATAATGCGGTGATGGCAACGCTTAAAAATGCGGAACACGCCACGGTATTGCTGGGCAATGTCGCCGTTCAGCATCCCGATTTTGCGGCATTACGCGGCTTGGCTTACACGATTGCGGAACAAACGGGCGCAACCTTTGGCTATTTGGCGGAAAGTGCCAACAGTGTGGGTGCGTGGGTTGCGGGTGTTGTGCCGCACCGTTTATCGGCGGGACGCGAACTTAAACAAGCAGGCGTGCCGGTTGGTGAGTTCCTCAGTGAAAATACTCGCACGTTTGTCTTGCTGAATACCGAGTTGGCAGATTTCGCGAATCCGCAACAAGCAATGAAAGCCTTGAGTGCAGCGGAGAACGTGATTGTGATTGCGCCGTTTGCGGATGATACGACACGCAAATACGCGACGGTGTTATTGCCTAGTTCGACGTTTGCCGAAACTTCCGGTACGTTCATTAATGCAGCAGGACAGTGGCAAAGCTTTAAGGGCGCGACTGTGCCACCGGGTGAAGCGCGACCTACTTGGAAAGTGCTGCGGGTGTTGGGTAATACGGCGGGTGTACCTGAATTTGATTGGGTTGCCACCGAAGAAATTGTTGCCGAGTTGCACCTTGAACTCGACGGTGTAGAGGTTTGTAACAACCGTTATGCTGGCACTGTGGGTAGAGACGCAAAATCTTGCGTCTCTACGACGGCAGATGGGGCGTTTCAGCGCATCGGCGACGTAGAAATGTACCGTGTTGACTCGCTAGTACGCCGTGCGAAAGCCTTGCAAGCCATGATTCCTCCGGCGGCGGTGCAGTTGAATCCGCAAGATGCGGCGAATATGGGTGTCGCGGCTGGCGATACGCTTAAAGTGTCGCAAGGTGCGGTGACGATCACGCTGCCAGCACAACTGGACGCGGGTATTCCAGCAGGTTGCGCCGGTTTGCAGTCGGGCATTGAAGTATCCAACGTGTTGGGCGCGGCTTTCGGTGCGCTCCAAATAGCAAAGGCAGGTTAGGGGAATGATGGAAGTACTCGCAAATTTCTTCGGTGCCTTCCTCCCTGAGTGGATGGTGACGCTGCTAATCATTCTGATCAAAGTCGTGGCAATTGTGCTGCCGCTGATTTTGTTGGTGGCTTACGCGACTTACGCAGAACGCAAAATCATCGGTTTTATGCAGGTGCGTGTGGGGCCGAACCGGGTTGGGTTCAAAGGCTTGTTGCAGCCGTTTGCGGATATGTTCAAGCTGATTTTTAAGGAAATTGTTATTCCTGCGAAGTCTAACCGTTTTCTGTTTTTGATTGCACCCTTGTTGGCAATGGGGCCTGCGTTTGCGGCTTGGGCGGTGATTCCGTTCAGTGACGGCATGGTGTTGGCGGATGTGAACGCGGGGTTGTTGTTCCTGTTGGCACTGACTTCCTTGGGAATTTACGGAGTCATTATTGCGGGTTGGGCATCGAATTCTAAGTATGCGCAACTGAGTGCAATGCGTCTTGGGGCGCAAATGGTGTCGTATGAAATTGCAATGGGATTCGCGCTGGTCGGGGTGCTGATGGCAGCCGGTAGCTTGAATCTGGGCGATATTGTGCGGGCGCAATCCGGTAGTATTTTTAGCTGGTTTGTGTGGCCGTTGTTTGGCTTGTTCTTGGTGTATTTCATTTCGGGTGTGGCAGAAACCAACCGTGCGCCGTTCGACGTGGCAGAAGGTGAGTCCGAGATCGTGGCGGGTTTCCATGTGGAATATTCCGGCATGGCGTTCTCGATTTTCTTCCTCGCGGAATACGCCAATATGTGGCTGATTGCCGCACTGACTTCGTTGATGTTCTTGGGTGGGTGGTTGTCGCCGTTCCAAGGGCTGACTTTCTTGACGGATATGCCGGTATTGGGCTGGGTGTTTGGTGATGGTATCCATTGGTTACTGTTGAAAGCCTCGTTCTTTATGCTGCTGTTCTTTTGGTTTCGCGCCACGTTCCCGCGTTACCGTTATGACCAAATCATGCGCTTGGGATGGAAGGTTCTGATCCCGATAACCTTGGTGTGGATTTTTGCGGAAGGGCTGGCGATCGCGCTGGGCTGGAAACCGTGGCTGTAAGGAGACTGATATGAGTTTCAACTGGAAACATTATTTCAAGACGTTCAGCCTGAAAGAATTAATGCAGGGCATGGGCGTGACGGGGAAGTATTTCTTCGAGCGTAAGATCACGATTCAGTACCCGGAAGAGAAAACGCCGATTTCTAACCGTTTTCGTGGGCATCACGCGCTGCGGCGTTACCCGAACGGCGAGGAGCGTTGCATTGCCTGCAAATTGTGCGAAGCGGTTTGCCCCGCGCTGGCAATCACGATTGATTTGGAAGAACGCCCGGATGGTACACGCCGTACCACGCGCTATGACATAGATATGTTTAAGTGCATTTACTGCGGTTTCTGTGAAGAAGCCTGCCCGGTGGATGCGATTGTGGAAACCAATATTTTCGAGTATCACTTTGAAAATCGTGGTGAAAATATTCAAACCAAAGACAAATTGCTGGCAATCGGTGACAAGCACGAAGCTGAGATTGCCAAGATGAAAGCCGCTGATGCGCCGTACCGTTAAGGGGATGACATGACATTTGAGCAGATTATCTTTTACCTGTTTTCCGCTGTATTACTGGCAGCGGCAGTGGGGATGGTGACGGTACGCAACCCGGTGTATGCGGCGTTGTGCCTGATTTTGAGCTTTTTCACCAGTGCCGCGTTGTGGTTGCTGTTGGAAGCGGAATTCCTCGGCTTGGTGCTGGTATTGGTGTACGTCGGGGCGGTAATGGTGCTGTTCCTGTTCGTGATTATGATGCTGGACTTGAACACAGACCCGGTGAAAGAGGGACTGGTGAAATACGCGCCTGCTGGATTTTTAGTGGCGGCAGTGATTGCGGTGGAAATGATTATGGTGCTGCAAAGTGCGCCGTTTCAGATTGCGACACCGCTGAACCCGCCTCCGGCGAATAATACCGAAGCCTTGGGTTTAATTTTATACACTGATTATGTTTATCCGTTTGAAATTGCAGCGGTAATTTTGTTGGTGGCAATTATTGCGGCGATTACTTTGACGCTGCGCCGCCGCCCGGATTCGCGTAAACAAGACATTAGCCAACAGGTGCAGGTGAAGCGGGAAGACCGTGTACGTATGGTGAAGATGAAATCCGAAACCAAGGAGCAAGCATGATCCCTTTGTCGCATTTCCTGATTGTGGCGGCCTTGCTGTTTGCGATCAGCATCGCAGGCATGATTCTTAACCGTAAGAATGTGCTGATTTTGTTGATGTGCATCGAGATGATGTTGCTAGCGGTGAACCTGAATTTTATCGCGTTTTCCCATTATTTGGGGGATATGGCAGGGCAGGTGTTCGTGTTCTTTATCCTCACGGTGGCGGCAGCGGAAGCGGCGATTGGTTTGGCGATTTTGGTGGTTTTGTTCCGTAACCGGCGCACGATCAATGTTGAACAACTTGATGCGATGAAGGGGTAAGCGATGGAGGCAATTTATCTGGCTATTCCGCTTGCACCGTTGTTCGGGGCGATTGTTGCGGGGCTATTTGGGAAAAAGATTGGACGCGCAGGGGCGCATTGGGTCACGATTTTGGGCGTGGCGGTGGCATTTTTGCTGTCGGTTTACGTTGCCTATGATGTGATGGGTAATGGCAATACGTATAACGGTACGGTGTATACGTGGGCAGTGATTGCGGATATTCGGTTTGAAATCGGTTTCATGCTGGATAACCTCAGTACGATGATGATGTTGGTGGTTACGTTTGTGTCGTTGATGGTGCATATTTATACGATTGGCTATATGCACGAAGATCCCGGTTATCAGCGTTTCTTCAGTTATATTTCGTTGTTTACCTTTTCGATGCTGATGCTGGTGATGAGTAACAACTTTTTGCAGTTGTTCTTCGGCTGGGAAGCGGTCGGCTTGGTGTCGTATTTGTTGATTGGTTTCTGGTATAAAAAAGACACCGCGATTTACGCGAATATGAAGGCGTTTTTGGTGAATCGGGTGGGAGATTTCGGGTTTTTGCTGGGGATTGCCGTGGTGTTGATGCACTTTGGCACGTTAAATTATGTGGAAGTCTTCGCGGGCGTACCCGGTTTGGTGGGAGCGGAGATAGCGATTGTTGGGGATACTAAGTGGAGTGTGCTGACACTCGCTGCTATTTTATTATTCATCGGGGCAATGGGTAAATCGGCGCAAGTACCTTTGCATGTGTGGCTGCCCGATTCGATGGAAGGCCCCACACCTATTTCAGCATTGATTCATGCGGCAACGATGGTAACGGCAGGTATTTTCATGGTGGCACGGATGTCACCGATTTTTGAAATGTCGGATACTGCGCTGAATCTCATTCTGATTATTGGCGCAACCACTGCGTTCTTTATGGGGCTGATTGGGATTGTGCAGAATGACATTAAGCGGGTGGTGGCGTATTCCACCTTGTCGCAGCTTGGTTATATGACGGTCGCTTTGGGGGCGTCTGCCTATTCAGCGGCAGTATTCCATTTGATGACCCATGCCTTCTTTAAGGCATTGTTATTCTTGGCGGCTGGTTCGGTGATTATAGCGATGCACCATCAGCAGGATATTCGCAAAATGGGTGGCCTGAAAAAGTATATGCCGATTACGTATTGGACGGCTTTAATTGGTTCCTTGGCATTAATTGGCTTCCCTGGTTTCTCTGGTTTCTTCTCTAAAGATTTAATCATTGAAGCGGTGCATGAATCACAGTTGTGGGCGGCTGGTTACGCTTATACGCTGGTATTGTTGGGTGTGTTTGTCACGGCTTTTTACAGTTTCCGTATGTTCTTCTTGGTGTTCCACGGTAAAGAGCGTTTTGACACGCATGATCATGGACACGGTCATGATGATCACGGGCATCATGGGCACGGTGGTAAGCCGCATGAGTCACCGTGGGTGGTGACGATTCCTTTGATTGCTTTAGCGATTCCGTCGATATTTGCGGGGTATCTGTTGGATCCAATGGTAGTTGGTACATTTTTTAAAGATGCAATCTTTGTCAACGATGCGGCACATAACTTTGATCCGGGTTTGAAGAGTTTGCTGTCAGCGCATTTGGCGATTGAGCATATCAGTGCTGCGTACCATGGGGTGATCGGTTTCATTGTACATGGTTTGATGATGCCGCCTTTCTGGTTGGCAATGGCAGGTTTGGCTGCCGCTTGGTTTATTTACCTGAAAGATGATTCACTGGCACGCTGGGCTTATGACAAGTTCCGTTGGCTGCATACCTTGTTGGATCGTAAATATTATTTGGATGATTTTAATCAGAGTGTGTTTGCGAAAGGCTCTGTCAGTCTGGGGAACGGGCTGTGGGCTTTCGGCGAGCGTGTGATGATTGATGGTTTTGTGGTGAATGGCGCAGCAAAAGCAGTCGGATGGCTTTCGGGTTTGATGCGTCATCTTCAGACCGGGTATTTGTATCACTACGCCTTTTCGATGGTGGCAGGCATTCTGTTGATGCTTACTTGGTTTTTGTTTTTCTAATCCCGTTCTGTTGGCTTTAACTGGAATTGCACATGCTTGATTTGCCAATACTGAGTTTGTTGATCTGGTTGCCGATTATCGGTGGCTTGGGTGTATTAATTGTGGGCGATCGTTCTGGCGCTAAACAGTTTGCACTGGGAATTGCGTTACTGACGTTTGTGATCAGCTTGCCCTTGTATACACACTTTACCCCCGGTACTGCTGAGATGCAGTTTGTGGAGCTTATCCCTTGGGTTGAGGCGTTTAACATTAATTACCATCTGGGGGTGGATGGCATTTCCATGCCATTGATTCTGCTGAATACCTTTATTACGGTGATGGTGGTGGTTGCGGGCTGGGAAGTGATTACGTATCGAATTTCCCAATACATGGCAGCTTTTTTGATTATGGCGGGGATTGTCAACGGGGTATTTGCGGCGCTGGATGCGATGCTGTTCTATATCCTGTTTGAGGCAATGCTGATTCCGCTGTTCCTGATCATTGGGATTTGGGGTGGTGCACGTCGGGTGTACGCCACGATTAAGTTTTTCTTGTATACCTTCTTGGGTTCAGTATTTTTGCTGATTAGTTTGATCTACCTGTATCAATTGGGCGGCAGTTTCGCGGTGGCGGATTTGCATAAATTGCCGATTGATATTGTGCCGCAAACTTTAATTTTCTTGTCATTCCTATTGGCTTTCGGGGTGAAGGTACCAATGTGGCCGGTACATACCTGGTTGCCGGATGCGCACGTGGAAGCACCAACGGGTGGTTCAGTAATTTTGGCAGCAATTACGCTGAAAGTAGGTGGTTATGCCTTCTTGCGATTTGCCTTGCCAATCGTGCCTGATGCGGCAGCGCAATTGGATTGGCTGGTGATTTTCATGTCATTGACAGCGGTGGTGTACATCGGCTTTGTGGCATTGGTGCAGCAGGACATGAAAAAGCTGGTGGCTTACTCGTCTATCGCGCACATGGGGTTTGTGACGTTAGGCTTTTTTACGATTTATGGCATTGCCAAGAGCCAGAATGTTGAAGGTGCGATGAGTAGCGCGATCTTGGCGATCCAGGGCGGTATGGTGCAAATGGTTTCGCACGGTTTTATTTCCGGCGCGATGTTCTTGTGTATCGGGGTTTTGTATGACCGGATGCATACCCGTGACATCAATGCCTACGGTGGGGTTGCTAATCAAATGCCGACGTTCGCGGCTTTCTATGTGCTGTTTGCGATGGCGAATACCGGCTTGCCGGGTACGTCGGGGTTTGTGGGTGAATTCATGGTGATTTTGGCAAGTTTCCGCGCGAATCCGTGGATTGCGTTTGCGGCAGCAACGACCTTGATTGTGGGGGCTGCTTATACGCTGTGGCTGGTCAAACGGGTAATGTTTGGTGAAGTGAAAAACGCGGAAGTGGCTGCTTTGCAGGATATTGGGCGACGTGAGTTTTGGATGTTGGCAGTATTGGCGGGTGCGGTATTGTTACTGGGCTTATGGCCTCAACCTTTGACGGATGTGATGGAAGTGTCAATTGAAAATCTGTTGTCTCAGGCGTTGCAGAGTAAGTTGTGCGCTGGGCTTGCGGGGGGGTGCTAATCATGAATATTGCAATTGCACTGCCGGAAATTTTTCTGCTGAGTACGATCTGCCTGATTTTGCTGCTTGGCGTGTTTCTGAGCAAAGATTGTCGCATGGTGACGTATCTATTGACTCAGGTAGCGTTGTTGGCGACTGCCTTATTGGCTTACGGCGCAATGGATGGTCAGAAAGTAACTGGCCTGAATGGTATGTATGTGCGTGATGATTTAGGTGGTGTCCTGAAAGTCAGCATTTTGCTGCTAACGTTTGCAGTATTTGTGTATGCCCGCAAGTATCTGAAAGACACTAATACGTGGATTGGGGAGTTTTTCTTCTTGGCGTTATTTGCCGTGCTTGGCATGTTGGTGATGGTTTCTGCCAATCATTTGCTGGTGATGTATTTGGGATTGGAGTTGCTGGCGTTGTCGATGTATGCCTTGGTGGCATTTAATCGTGATGATGGGCGTTCCTCTGAGGCGGCAATGAAGTATTTTGTGCTGGGGGCGGTTGCTTCTGGTTTGTTGTTGTATGGGATTTCCATGCTGTATGGCTTGAGCGGAAAGCTGGAGTTTGCTGAGGTAATGGTTTACGTCAGTGCGCAAAATGTGCTGGAAAATATTCCGTTGTTGTTTGCGCTGGTCTTTATTGTGGCGGGTATTGCCTTTAAGTTTGGTGCAGTGCCTTTCCATATGTGGGTTCCCGATGTGTATCAGGGAGCGCCGACTGCTGTAACCATGTTTTTGGGGAGTGTGCCGAAACTGGCAGCGTTGGCAATGTTATTGCGGGTACTGGCGGAGTCTATGGGTGCTGCCCAGCCCGGTTGGGCGCAACTGCTCTTGGTGTTTGGGTTGTTGTCGGTATTTTTGGGTAATCTGATCGCGATTGCGCAGTTTAACCTTAAGCGGATGTTGGCTTATTCTACGATTGCGCACATGGGGTTCATTCTGTTGGCGGCGCTGACAGGGACATCGGAAGGTTATTCTGCCGCACTGTTTTACACCATTACTTACGCGATGATGGCTGCGGGTGGTTTTGCTATCCTGATTTTGCTGGGGCGTGAAGGCTTTGAGGCGGAAACGCTGGATGACTTGAAGGGTTTGAACGAGCGCAATCCGTGGTATGCCTTTCTCATGATGGTCTTCTTGTTTTCGATGGCGGGGATTCCGCCAACAGTGGGCTTTTATGCGAAATTGTTCGTCATTGAGTCTGTGATGCAGGCGGGTTATTTGTGGGCTGCGGTGTTCATGGTGTTGATGTCGGTGATCGGGGCGTATTACTACTTACGCGCGATTAAAATGATGTACTTTGATAAGCCGGAACAAACCGCACCGATTCAGGCTGAACTTGATTTTAATGTGCTGATCAGTCTAAATGGCGTACTCATGGTGTTGCTGGGAGTGTTCCCTGGAACGCTAATGGGAATTTGTTCAGCAGCAATGGTCGCTAGTCGTTTATGAGTTTATCCGTTTTGCAGTGGGGCTTTCTAGGTCTCGCGTTGTTATTGGCTAATTTGCCGTGGTTAAGTCAGCGTTGTTTTCTCATTTTGCAATGTGAACGCAAGTCAGCTTGGTTACGTTTGTTGGAATGGTTTGTATTGTACTTCGTCGTGGGTGCTTTGGCATTGTTGCTGGAGCAGCGTGCGATGGGAACCATACACGCTCAGGATTGGGAATTTTACGCCGTTACCTTGTCTTTGTTTTTGGTATTCGCGTTTCCTGGCTTCATTTATCGCCATGTACGTTAATTTCAGGTTTTGTTTCGATAAGGCTTGCAAGGGTTAATCCTTTGCTTTATAGTTCGCTCCTCTGATGCGGGGTGGAGCAGTCTGGCAGCTCGTCGGGCTCATAACCCGAAGGTCGCAGGTTCAAATCCTGCCCCCGCTACCAATTATAAGAAGGCCCCTATCAGGGCCTTTTTTATTATGTGCTACCCAAGAAGGTACCCAAGACGTAATGCAAGAAAGATTAGATACGCTGATTCATACCACTGTCACCGGCCTCGGTTATGATTTGTGGGGTTATGAGTACCGTCCACAAACGGAAAGTGCGTTGTTACGTATCTTCATCGACTCTGAGCAAGGTATTACGGTAGATGACTGCGGACGTGTCAGCAACCAGTTGAGTGCCGCACTCGATGTGGATGACCTGATTCCCGTTGCCTATATTCTTGAAGTATCTTCGCCCGGAATTGACCGGGTGTTATTCATCCCCGCACACTATGCTCTGTATGTAGGCAAGCACATTAAAGTGCGTACCCGTCTGCCGGTGGAAAAACGCCGCAACTTCGTCGGGAAGTTGAAGGATGCGAACGACACCCACATTTCCATGGAAGTGGAAGGCACAGTCTTTGAGATTCCTTACGATGTTATTGATCGTGGGCGAGTTGTTCTGGATATTCGACCTCAGCGCAAGGGCGGTAAACACGCATGAATAAAGAAATTCTCTACGTTGTTGATGCAGTCTCCAATGAAAAAAATGTCAGCAAGGAATTAATTTTCCAGGCAGTAGAAACAGCGTTGGCAATGGCTACCCGTAAACGTTACGGCATGAACATCGATGCACGTGTCTCGGTAAACCGTCAAACCGGGGATTATGAAACCTTCCGCCGCTGGAAAGTGGTGGATGATGAAGCCCCCGATTTTGAAAGCCCTGAACGCCAAATTTTGGAAAGCTATGCCAAAGATCGTGGCTTGAGTGTGGCTATCGGCGATTACGTTGAAGAAGCCATCCCCTCGGTTGAGTTTGGTCGTATTGCGGCACAAACAGCCAAGCAAGTCATTGTTGCCAAGGTGCGTGAGGCTGAGCGTGAGAAAGTGGTTTCCGCGTATCGGGATAAAGTCGGGCATTTGATCATGGGTGTGGTCAAACGTGCTGACCGTAAAGGTATCGTGCTGGACATGGGGGAAAACGCGGAAGCCTTTATTCCCCGTGAAGAAATGATTCCCGGTGAAATGCTGCACGTTGGCGCACGGGTTCGAGGTTATCTGAAGGAAATTCATCAGGACATGCGCGGCCCGCAGATTATTGTCAGCCGTTCGGATGTGAATTTCCTGATTGAGTTGATGAAACTTGAAGTTCCTGAAGTCAGTCAGGAAATGATTGATATAATGGGTGCTGCCCGTGATGCGGGTTCCCGCGCTAAAGTTGCCGTTCGTGCTAACTTGCCGAACATTGATCCGATTGGGGCTTGCGTGGGGATGCGTGGTTCACGTATTCAAACCGTCACTAACGAACTCGGTGGTAAAGAGCGCGTGGACATCGTGCTCTGGAACGAAGACATCGCGACCTACGTGATGAACGCGATGGCTCCTGCTGAAGTACTCTCCATTGTGGTGGATGAGGACAGTAAAAGCATGGACATTGGTGTGGATGGCGAAAAGCTGTCACAAGCCATTGGGCGTGGCGGGCAAAATGTACGCCTTGCCAGCGAACTGACTGGCTGGACACTGAATGTCATGAGCGTGGAAGAAGCCGAAGCCAAGACCCAAGCGGAGCAACAATCCATCATCAACCTGTTCATGGAAAAACTGGATGTTGATGAGGAAGTGGCGGTAATTTTGGTGGAAGAAGGTTTCTCTACACTGGAAGAAGTGGCTTACGTGCCAATTGAAGAATTCATGGCCATTGAAAGCTTTGACGAAACGATTATTAATGAATTGCGTGACCGTGCCCAAACAGCGTTGTTATCGCAAGCCATTTCTCAGGATACCCACTTGCCAGCAGCAGATCTCCTGCACATGGAAGGCATGGATGATACCTTGGCCTTTAAGTTGGCAACCCAGGGCATTTGCACGATGGAAGATCTGGCAGAACAATCCGTGGATGAACTCACGGAATTGGCTGGCATTGATGAGGCGCGTGCTGCCAGTTTGATTATGAAAGCCCGTGAGCCTTGGTTTACGGACGATAAAGCAGAAGCTTAATTCTGCGGGAGGAAGAAATAGATGTCGGACATAGCAGTCAAAAAACTTGCCGAGATAGTCAATGCTCCCGTTGAAGTTCTGCTCAAGCAGTTACAGGACGCAGGTATTCATGTGAATGGCCCTGATGCTTGGATTACTGATGCACAGAAACTGAAATTGTTGGCACATATCCGTCAAGGCACCGCCCCAGTCAGTAGTGGTGGCAACAAAATTACCATTAAACGGCGCTCAACCAGTGAAATGAGCGTGGGTGCAGGTGGTGCGCGTAATAAAACGGTGAACGTTGAAGTTAGGCATAAGAAAACCTTTGCTCCCGGTTCCGTTGCCAAGCCGACCGAGCAGCAGCACGGTGCGGTTGAAGTGCCGCCCAGTAATGGCGCACCTGCTACTGGCGGAGCGCGTTTGAGCCGAACCGAAGAATTGGCGCGTCAGTTATCGGCTGAGCGTCAGGCTCGTGAGTCTGCCGTGCACAAATCCGGGCAGGAGCGTCGCCAAATGGACAGCAAGCGCATGGAGCAACGTCAGGCAGCGCCAACACCATCATCAGCGCCAACACCATCATCAGCGCCAGTACCCCCTGCGTCAGCAGCACCAACACCATCAGCGCCAGTACCCCCAGCGTCAGCAGCACCAACGCCGCCAGCACCAGTCCCTACAACAATGGTCGGTGACACGGTTGTTACGCCAGTGAAACCCGTCACGCCACCTGCTCCAGTTGTTAAGGCTGAGGTGCTTACCCCAAAACCTGAGGTGGTCACTCCAAAACCTGAGGCTATTGTACCTGTTGTCAAGCCGGTAGCGGCATCCCCCGTTAAAGTAGCTGCACCACCTGCAATACCGGTCGCTGCCAACCCTTCCGGTGCTGAATTAACGGAAAATTTAAGTGCGCGTGAGCAACGTGACGTTGTTGCTGCTGCTGCACGTGAAGAAGCAGCAACAGCGCTGAAGCGCCGCCCTTCAAAGTTGAAGCCTAAGCCAACGCTTGCGCCGCGAGAAGTGGCTGATGTTAGCGAGCCTGAAGCAGAAAAACCGATTGTTGCCGATGTCGTTGTTGAGAAATACACAGAGACGGTAACGCCTGATGATAAGCGTATTGACAAAAAACCCTCCAAAACTAAAGTGGCAGGGCGTGGCGGACGTGAAGAGTTGCATGTTCCCGCAGCAGGTGGCGGTCGTCCCGGTAAAAAGAAAGGCGGCGGCGGGCGGCGTGATGCTTTCAAGCCTGATCCACGGCAGCAGCAAAGTAACGCCAAACACGGTTTTGAAAAACCAACCGCGCCGGTTGTCAAGGAAATCGAGATTCCAACGACTATCGTTGTATCTGACTTGGCGCAAAAGTTAGCTATTCGTGCCACCGACATCATCAAGGCGATGATGAAAATGGGCATGATGATGACCATCAACCAGGCCATCGACCAAGATACCGCGATTCTGGTGACAGAAGAGTTAGGCCACAAAGCCAAGCCGATGCAGGAAATGGATGATGCGGCATTGTTGGCGGCGATGATCGGGCAGGATGCCACCGAATACAAAGCAGAGCCGCGCCCACCTGTCGTTACCATCATGGGTCACGTTGACCATGGTAAGACATCCTTGCTCGACTATATCCGTAAAACACGGGTAGCAGCCGGTGAAGCGGGGGGGATTACCCAGCATATTGGCGCTTACCACGTCGACACGGATCATGGCACGGTCACTTTCCTTGATACACCGGGGCATCAGGCGTTTACCCAAATGCGTGAACGTGGTGCAAAAGTCACCGATATTATTATCCTGATCGTTGCCGCCGATGACGGTGTAATGCCACAGACCAAAGAAGCCATCAAGCACGCGAAAGCGGCAGGTGTGCCAATGGTGGTGGCGATTAACAAAATCGACAAACAAGGTGCAGACATTGACCGGGTACTGAGCGAGCTTTCCCAGCATGAGGTGAATACCGAAGCGTGGGGTGGTGATGTACCGGTTGTGCAAATTTCTGCAAAAACCGGGCAGGGCATTGACGCTTTGTTGGAAACCTTGTTGTTAGTTGCCGAAGTGCAGGAATTGACTGCGCCTGTGGATGCGCCTGCTACCGGTCACGTGATCGAAGCCAGTATCGAGAAAGGTCGCGGTGCGGTTGCTACCGTTTTAGTGCGTAGTGGTACTTTGCGTCGCGGTGATTTGCTGCTGTGCGGTTCCGAATACGGCAAAGTTCGGGCGATGTTCGACGAAAACGGTCGTCCGGTGAAAGAGGCTGGACCATCCATTCCGGTTGCGGTACTTGGTCTTTCCGCTGCACCTGAAGCGGGCGATGAAGTCGTGGTGCTGAACGATGAGCGCAAGGCGCGTGAAATTGCGGAATTGCGCCGTGAAAAACAACGTGATACCCGTTTTGCTGCCCAGCATGTGAGCAAGTCAGAAGACTTCTTCACGCAAGTGAAGGCGAGTGAACGTGCGCAGGTTAACGTGTTGATCAAAGCGGATGTACAGGGCAGTGTGGAAGCATTGCGTAATGAATTGCTCAATCTTTCAACCGATGAGGTCGAAGTACGGGTGGTGGCTGCTGGCGTGGGTGGCATTAGTGCCAGCGACGTTGATTTGGCGATGGCATCCAAAGCGACCATGATTGCGTTCAATGTGCGTACCGATGCTACCGCGCGTAAAACCGCTGCGGACAACGGTGTTACGATTCGTTATTACAGCATCATTTACGAAGTCATCGACGACATTAAGTCGGTCATGAGTGGTCTGTTGTCGCCGGAAGTGCGTGAAGTCTTTGTCGGTTTGGCAGAAGTGCGCGATGTCTTCCGTTCTTCGGCATTGGGTCAGGTTGCCGGTTGCTTGGTGGTCGATGGTGCCATGCGCCGTAGCCTGCCGATTCGCGTGTTGCGTGATAATGTGGTGATTTTCAACGGCGAGTTGGAATCCTTACGCCGCCACCGTGATGACGTGAAAGAAGTCCACATGGGGACAGAGTGCGGTATCGCGGTCAAAGACTACAACGATGTGCGCAAAGGCGATAACATCGAATGTTACGAACGTGTCGAAGTGGCGCGGAAGATTTAAGCTATGCCCAGTCATCATTCACGCCCTCAAGGTTTTGCCCGTGCTGATCGGGTCGGCGAACAAATCCGCCGCGATTTGGCTATCCTGATTCGCGATCGGGTGAAAGATCCGCGCGTTGGGATGATAACGTTGCTGGATGTGGAGGTTTCCAAAGATTTCGCCCACGCTAAAATCTGGTTCGATGCTTTGCAAGCCGACCAGGGTTTAGAGGCGCAGGAAGCCCTGAACCATGCCGCCGGTTTCTTGCGGCGTGAATTGGGGCATTTGCTGAAATTGAGGATGACCCCGGCATTGCACTTCTTTTACGACGATACCCAAACCAAGGGTAATGCCTTGTCGGCGCTGATTGCTAAAGCCGTTGCTTCTGACCGTCATGATGATGACGCGGCTGATGCGAATAATGGCACGGCTACCCCTTGAGTAAGCGGCGTTTTCGCAAACTGAATGGCATTTTATTGCTGGATAAGGGCTTAGGCGTATCCAGCAATAAAGCGTTACAAGATGCACGTTTCCTGTTTCAGGCGGAAAAAGCTGGGCATACCGGCAGTCTCGATCCGCTGGCTTCCGGTATGTTACCGGTGTGTTTTGGTGAAGCCACCAAAGTGTCTGCTTTTCTGCTCGATTCTGATAAGCGTTATCTCACCACAGCAACCTTGGGGTATGTGAGTACCACGGGTGATGCGGAAGGTGAAAAGCTCAATCCGCGCCCCATTCCTGAGATTACCGATGCGTTGCTGGAAACGGTGCTGGCGCAATTCCGTGGTGAGATTAGCCAAATTCCACCGATGTATTCCGCGCTGAAAAAAGACGGGCAACCGCTTTATAAGCTGGCGCGTCAAGGTGTGGAAGTGGAACGTGCCGCACGTGCCGTGACGATTCATGCCTTGCAAGTGCTGTCACGTACCCCCGATTCGCTGACGTTGGATGTGACGTGCAGCAAAGGCACGTATATCCGCACACTGGTGGAAGACATCGGTGAAAAGCTGGGGTGTGGGGCGTATGTTTCGATGTTGCGGCGTGAAGCGGTTGAGCCGTTTGGGGCATTGCGCATGTACACGTTGGAAGAATTACGGGCATTGGCGGAACCTGACCCTGAGGCTTTGGATGCGTTGCTGTTGCCGTTGGATGCTGCCTTGCCGCACATACCCGCTCTTACCTTGGCTGAAGCCGTGATTGTGCGCTTACGTCAGGGACAAAAGGTGCGTACCGACGATGCTGATGCCGAACTGCTGCGTTTGTACAGCGAATCCGGCGAATTCATCGGCTTGGGTGAAGCCAGCAATGGGGTGATTATTCCCCGGCGTTTATTGGCGTACACGCCTGCCTCACCTGTTGCTTAAGGTTGTCACGCTCATCACTTTTTGCGAATATTGACGATGGTTTTGCAATGCGGGAAGCCACTGCATCCCCAAAATATTCCGTATTTACCTTCACGTTTGACCATGTGCTTGCCACAAGCAGGGCAGATCTGGCTTGCGCTAACGGTTTCCTGTGCAGGCGTAGCTTGAGGCGATGGCGTTTCCGGTGAGGTTTCCGGTAATGTGCCCACGCTGGCTTTGGCACGTGCCAGCACTTTGTGCAGCCAGTTTTGCTGCTTTTCCATGAATTGTTCCAGCAACATCTCGCCGCTGGCGACGGCTTCGAGCGCTTGTTCCCAGGCGGCAGTCAGGGCGGGGTCTTTCACCGCATTGGGTAACATGCCGATCAGGGAAATGCCTTTGGGCGTGGCGCGTAGGTTTTTCTTTTTGCCTTCGCGCTCCAGCAATTTGCGTTGTAACAGCGTTTCGATAATCCCAGCACGAGTGGCTTCGGTGCCAATTCCGGCGTTTTCTTTGAGAATCGCTTTGAGTTTGGGGTTCTCAACGTGTTTGGCAATGCCTTTCATGGCTTGAATAAGTGTGCCTTCGGTGTAGGGCGCGGGCGGTTTGGTTTGGCGTTTGAGGCATTCGGTGTCTTGAATCAACACCGTATCCCCCACGTTCAATTGGGGTAAGGCTTGCGTGTCGGCATTAGCGGTTACGTTGCTGGTGTCACCGGGTTCTTGGTAGGCAATTTTCCAGCCTGCTACACGGTCAACCCGCCCCGATGCGCGGAATTTATAGCCTAAGCATTCCAGTTCGATCACGCTTTGGTCGTATTCGTAAGCAGGGAAAAATTGCGCCAAATAACGTTTGCGAATCAAGTCGTAGATAAAGAATTCAGTTTCTGACAGGCGTTCAATGCTGCCTTTGGCGGCGGTGGGAATGATGCCGTGGTGTGCGGTAATTTTGCTGTCATCCCACGCTTTGCTTTTGCGGTCAGGGTTGGCTTGCGCGACTAATTCGGAAAAATTGCGGTCTGTTTGGGTCAGTGCTTGGAAGACTGCTACGGCATCCGCGTGTTGGGACACGGGTAAATAGCCGCAATCGGTACGTGGGTAGGTGGTGAGTTTGTGGGTTTCGTATAAGGCTTGTGCCACATCCAGCACTTGTTTGGCGCTCATGCCCCAGCGTCGTGACGCTTCCACTTGTAAGCCGGAAAGCTCGTAGGGCAACGGTGCATTCTGGCGTTTGCGTTCAGTGTCGCAGCACAGCACCTTGGCATCCTGCCCCTTACAGCTTGTTGCCACCTGTTCGGCTAACTGGCTGTCTAGGCAGCGTCCTTCCTCGTCAATGCTTTGCTGCCCTTTTTGCGGAAGCCAGTTGGCTTTGAAGGTTTGTTCAGCAGCATCGGGCAGGCACGCGGCAGTCACATCCCAGTAATCCAGTGGCACGAAATGTTTAATCTGGGCATCGCGATCCACCACCAACCGTAGCGTGGGGGTTTGCACACGCCCGACACTCAACGCCCCGCTTTTTCCAGTCAGTTGCCCGTTGTATTGCGCGGCTAAGGTATAGGCACGGCTCAAATTCATGCCCACTAGCCAGTCTGCCCGGCTGCGTGCCAAGCCTGCTTGATACAGGGATGCAGTTGCCTCGCCGGGTTTGAGTTGCGCTAAGGCTTTGCGAATGCTGGCATCATCCAGAGCGGATAACCACAGGCGCGAAATTTGACCGTAATAACGGCACATTTCGAGCACTTCACGCGCAATCATTTCCCCTTCGCGATCCGCATCCGTGGCAATGACGACGTGTTGGGTTTTGGTGAGCAGGGTCTTGATGACTTTGAACTGTTTTGCACCGGATTTTTTTACATCCAGTTTCCACTGTTGCGGCAAAATGGGCAGGGAGGCAAAATTCCAGCGCTTGTATTGCTCACCATAAGCATCCGGTTCTGCTTGTTCCAATAAATGACCAAAGCACCAAGTGACGATAATCCCCTGACCTTGTAAAAAGCCATCACCACGCCCACTTGCACCCAACACGCGGGCAATATCCCGCGCTTGGCTAGGTTTTTCACACAAGTACAGCATGGTTATTAATAGTTAAGTGGTTCATCGCCTGCATCATAGGCATTTCCGGGGACTGCGGCAAACGTGTTGTTAAATTATTGTTAAATGAATTTTCTGTGAAGACTTTTATTTTGTGGTTATGCCTGTTATCCTGTCAGCACATCCCGCTGATCCGGCTACGTCCATTAATCCGTATAGTTTCCGACGATTTTTGGATTAAATGCATCCAATAATATCAAAAGCTGAATTCAGCTAAGCGCAATCATGAATAAGTCGCAATATAGCGTCCCTGTTTAAATATGTCAGTTGAGGCAATGAATGAGTAAGAAACCTGCTTCAGGAAGTTTCGATATTATCCTGGATATGGAGCACGTGGGCGGTAGAGATAATCTGTGTTTGTCCTTTGGATCTGGGCTGTTCAGAAAGTTAGGCTGGGGATCGGGGGACTGGCTGGCGTTTGATACCAGTGAAACCGGGCAGATTTCTTTTAAGCAAGTGGCGGAACCATCGGAAACCGCTTTCAATCTGAGAAAAATCAAACTTCAATCAGGCTTTTATAAAATCTGCTTTTATTCACCCTTATATACCTTTCCTAAAGCAGTCGAATTATCCAAAGAAAAAGCCTCATTTAATGCCAATACCTGGACACTAACCCTGCATATTCCAGATGACTATCACGTTTCTCAAGTTCCAGAGATTCCGCCGGTGCGTACTTTAAGTGTTGCTGATATAGCGGCTGCTTTTAGTAAGTTATAATACGCGGGATTATGCGCAATAAATCAACGTCGTTTCAGAATGACGAGATGTTGCATATCCAGCTCGAAACACACCGTTTCCCCAATGGCGTATTCTTGATGACTGGGTGCCAGTGCGAGAATTTGGCTGTTATCGGCTAAACCCAACACATACAGGTATTCTGCGCCGCGAAATACACGTGAAACCACCTTGGCTTTACGGGGTGCATCGGCAACCAATTTCAGGTCATCAGGGCGAATCAGGACATCAACCGGACAATTAGGCACACAGTCGAATGGCACTTCACCCTTGACAGCACCCAGTAAGGTGGAAACGGTGTCATGATTCAACACTGTGCCGGTAATCAACGCCCCCTGCCCAATAAATCCCGCCACAAATTGATTCACAGGGGTATGGTATAAATTATAACCTGTATCCCATTGCTGCAAACGCCCGCTTTGCAACACGCCAATTTCATCTGCCATTGCAAACGCTTCGTGCTGGTCGTGCGTGACCAGAATCGCCGTCATGCCTTCGCGCTTGAGAATATCGCGCACTTCCCGTGCTAACATTTCGCGCAATTCCACGTCTTGGCTACCAAACGGTTCATCTAGTAACAGTAAGCGTGGTTGTGGCGCAAGGGCGCGTGCCAAGGCAATTCGTTGCTGCTGTCCGCCAGAAAGTTCGTGTGGGTAACGCTTTTCATATCCCGGCAAGTTCACCAACTCCAGCAATTCCGCCACACGCCGCACTTTATCTTTGCCCGACTGTTTGCGAATCCCGAAGGTGATATTGTCAGCAATGCTCAGGTGCGGAAACAGCGCGTAATCCTGAAACACCATGCCGATATTGCGTTTTTCCGGCGGCAAATGTACATCGGGCGCACTGATTACCTGATCTTTGAGCGTGATCGTGCCACGAGTAACAGGCTCGAAACCGGCAATTGCCCGCAGCAAGGTCGTCTTGCCACAGCCACTTGGCCCTAGCAAACAACCGATTTGCCCGTCTTCCACCGTCAGATTGACATCGTGTACCACCGCATTGCTACCGTATTCGATGTGAATGTTTTGTAGGATTAACTTGCTCATCAATGTTCCCCAGCCCGCGATTTGCTAATCGAACGACTCAATAAAATCACCGGAATAATCCCCGCCGCCACAATCATTAGCGACGGCAAACCCGCATCCGCCAGCCGTTCATCCGAAGCCAATTCATACGCCCGCACTGCCAGCGTATTGAAATTGAACGGGCGCAAAATCAGCGTGGCAGGCAATTCTTTCAGTACATCCACAAACACCAGCAAAATCGCGGTGAGTAACGAGCCTTTCATCAACGGCAAATGCAGCCGCCGCAACACACCCAAGGGACTCAAGCCCAGCGAACGCCCCGCATTATCCAGCGTCGGTTTGATCTTGCCCAAACCCGCTTCCACCGTTTGCAGCGACACCGCTAAAAAGCGCACGTTGTAGGCAAATAGCAGCGTAAACAGCGTGCCACTCAGCAACAATCCCACGTTGCTGTCGAAAAATTGCTTGCTCAGATGGTTGAGTTGCGTATCCGCCCACGCAAACGGAATCAGCACCCCAATCGCAATCACCGTCCCCGGAATTGCATAACCCATTGCCGCAATCCGCGACGCAATGCTGACCAGCGGATCATTATTCAGCCGTTTGCCATAACCCAGAATCAATGCCAGCAATAGCGCGAATACCGCCGCCAAACTCGCCAGCATCAAGCTGTGCCATACCAGATTAATGAAATCGCTATCCAGCCCCTTGCTGGCAACTTTAATGCTCCAATGCAGCAATTGCCCCACCGGAATCACAAACCCCAGCAGCAAGGGCAGGGCGCACACCAACACCGCCGCCACTGCCGTCCAGCCGCGCAAACGGAATTTCGGAATGCGCGAATATTTGCTGGAGGTATGGTGATACCGCGCCCGACTCCGCGACCAACGTTCCAACAGAATCAGCACAAACACAAACCCCATCAGCAACGCTGCCAATTGCGAAGCCGCCGCGTGATCGCCCAAGCCAAACCAAGTACGGAAAATGCCTGTAGTAAAGGTCGATACGCCGAAATATTGCACCGTGCCAAAATCTGCCAACGTTTCCATCAACGCCAACGACAAGCCGGTAATAATCGCCGGACGCGCCAAGGGCAACGCCACCCGAAAGAAACTTTGCCATTGGTTTGAACCCAAGGTGCGGCTTACTTCCAGCACACAAATTGACTGTTCCAGAAACGCTGCCCGCGCCAACAAATACACATACGGGAACAGCACGAGTGAAAGCATGGTGATTGCGCCACCAAGGGAACGCACATTCGGGAAGTAATAATCGCCGTAACCCCAACCCGTGAGGTCGCGCAATAAGGTTTGTACCGGGCCGGAAAAATCCAGCATCCCGGTGTAGGTGTAGGCAATAATGTAAGCGGGCATTGCCATTGGTAATAGCAATGCCCATTCAAACAGCCGCCGTCCCGGAAATTCGCACATGCTGTTTAGCCACGCCACTGGAAGCCCTAGCAGCAATACACCAAACCCCACGCCCAATACCAGCCACAGCGTATTTAGCAAATAATCGGTGAGGACTGTTTCGCGCAAATGCTGCCAAACGTCGGGCGCAGGCACGAACACATAGCCGAATACCGCGAGGATCGGCAAAGCAGTAAGGAGTGCCATGCTTAGCAGCACGGCACGCCATAACAGAGGTTTTATTTCCAACCAGCTTTATCCAAAATTTTGACCGCTTCTGCGTTGTTTTTTCCAAGTTCGGACAAGTTTACGCTATCCGCTTTGAATTCGCCCCAGCCTTTGAGCATTTCGCTAGGCGCTATATTCGCTTTCACAGGGTATTCCTGATTGGCTTCTGCGTACCATTTTTGTGACTCGTCATTAACCAAAAATTCCATCAGTTTGATCGCGTTGTCCTTATTTTTGGCCGTTTTAGTCACTGCTGCACCGCTGATATTGATGTGTACGCCACGATCACCTTCGGCTTGATTGGGCCAGAAGATCGCGACTTTTTCCGCAGCAGCTTTTTCTTCTGCTTCGTCACTGACCAGCATTTGCCCGTAATAATACGTGTTAGCAAGGGCGATGTCACATTGTCCTGATGCTGCCGCTTTGATCTGATCACGATCACCGCCTTCGGGGGGGCGTGCGAAGTTTTTCACGATGCCGTCTGCCCATGCCTGTGCTTTTTCTGTTCCTACAGTGGTAATCATGGAACCGATCATGGATTGGTTATAGATATTGTCGGAAGAACGTACACAAATACGACCTTTCCATTTAGGGTCAGCTAAATCTTCGTAGGTGGAAAGTTCTTCTGGTTTTATGTTGTCTTTTGCATAGAAAATCGGGCGAGCGCGAGAGGTTAAACCAAACCATTGATTGTCAGGGTCACGCAAGGCTGCGGGAATATCTTGTTGCAGTATAGCCGATTCCACAGGCTGCGTTAGTTGCATTGCGACTGCACGGTGGAGGCGTCCGGCATCAGCGGTCATGAGTAAATCAGCGGGAGTATTTTCACCTTCGAGTTTGAGGCGTTCCAAGAGCGCATCGTCTTTGCCGGTAACGAGATTGACGTTGATGCCGGTTTGTTCGGTAAATTTGTCAAACAGCGGCTTGATCAGTTGTTCCTTGCGAGCGGAATAGACATTGACTTCACCACCAGCCAGCACGGGAGTAGCAATGCTGGCAACCAGTAATGACAGGGCGATTTGCTTGAACATGGGGTCTGCCTTCGATTTGAATAAGAAAGATTCGCATTATCCACAATGCACATGATAATGCAAGCAGTTCTCATTTTATTGTGTACTTGGGTGTTGTATTATGAAGTTGGCTTCTTAGTGTTATGAAAGAGGAAAAACAATATGATTTTCAGACAGCTTTTTGAGCAAGACTCCAGCACTTACACCTACCTACTGGCTTGTGAACAGTCGGGCGAGTGCGTGCTGATTGACCCGGTGATCGACACGGTTGAGCGCGATCTGGCGGTATTGCAGGCATTGGGCTTGAAGCTGACCTACACGTTGGAAACCCATATGCACGCCGACCACCTGACCGGGGCGCGTAAATTTCGGGCTTACACCGGCAGTAAAATCGTCGTTCCAGCGATGGATAAACTGGCTTGCGCAGACTTGGGGGTAGAGGAAAATCAGGTGTTCCGGGTGGGGCAAATTGAGTTGCACCCGCTGTTTACACCGGGGCATACGGGGCATCACCACGCTTACCTGCTGGATAATGGGATGCAAAAAATCCTGTTTTCAGGTGATGCGCTGTTGATTGAAGCCTGCGGGCGCACGGATTTCCAATCGGGTGATCCCGTCAGCTTGTACCAGAGCATTACCGAGAAATTTTTTACCTTGCCCAATGAAACCTTGGTCTACCCAGCGCATGATTATGAAGGTCGGCAGATTACTACCATCGGACAGGAAAAAAATCGTAATCCGCGTGTGGGTAACAACACCTCGCAGGAAGCGTTTGTCGCCATCATGAACGGGCTGAATTTACCCTACCCACGCAAGATTGATTTCGCCGTGCCGGGTAATGAGTTGTGTGGGGAATGCCCTGACAATGTGCCGGAGCAGTATCGTGGTGCTTGTGAGATTGTGCAGTTGCCGCCGGAATTGCGTCGGGCGGTGAAAGCGGGCGATCAGGGGTAATGCTACGATATGATGCATTATTCATCTGATTCATCCTGAATATGTTCCGTGATGCGATGAAATATTTTGCTAGAATGGCTGGACATTGATGGAAATAAGGATGTAACACCCAATGAAAATAGAAATTGGAGAGTCGTTAGTTTTATCGTGGCTCAGGCATACGAAAAAATGCCAACTTGTGCAAATGAATTGGAAGCCATCAGTTGAGTCTTGGGACTTGATGAATAAAAGCGTAATCGAACAAGTAATGCGTGAGTCTGATGATTATTTTAAGCATGAGCATGATTACGGAATATATAAGAAAAACACCTCGCTTAGTCAATTAATCAAGCAGGCGGAAATTGATGTTATGGGTGTTTCATATGCAGGGGGGCTTCGGAGTATTTACGCTGTAGATGTTGCTTTTCATGAGTACGGGCTTAACTATGGCTCTAAAGATGAAACTATCATGAAAATAGTAAAAAAACTATTAAGGACAGCAATGTGTGTTCATGGTTATTTTGATTGTTCCGAAGGCGATATAATTTTTGCGTCCCCTAAAATAAATTATAATATAATTGAAAGTCTTGATTCTTGTTTGATTCAGGTTGAAAAAATTCTCAGAAAAAATGATCTTAATTTTAACATTAAGTTGATTGCAAATAATTCTTTTAATAGGGAAATACTTCAGCCTGTCCTCGAGGCTACATCCTCTGTTGCGGATACTTCAGAGTTATTCATGCGTAGCATACAAATGTATCAAATGTTTTCAGAAAGCAACAATTCTAATAAATCTTCAATGAAAGTTTCTGTTAAAAATGATGATGTGTTGCAAAGTCAAACAAAAATTGGTGAGTGGGTGCGAAAAAATTTGATCCAGATGTTTGAGGAAAATAAAATATCAGTAGAAGAAGTTGAGTTAATGGAATCAATTGAGTATTCTAAAAAAACATTCGGCATTCAAATGCCTTTGTTAAAAAAGAAGTTGCTGCTTGATGAAGGAAAACCTTTAAGGTATTGGGCTAAGCCTATTATTAATGCATATGGTTCTGAATATTTTATGTGTTCCGAATGGTATGAAAAAAGAAATAAAAGCTATTTTGAGAAATGGGTTGGACTGAAAAATCAATCGACTCATTAATCTATTGATAGATGTGCTATAATACTTCCTTTAATACAATACATGTTTGTTATTATGATTAATACTATCCAACAACTGATCACCCAAGGTGAAAACGCCCAGCTTGAATTCAAGTCGGCTGACGTTCGCCCCGATTCTGTGGCACGGGAAATCGTGGCGTTTGCCAATACTTTGGGTGGAACGTTACTGATCGGTGTTGAGGATGATGGGGCAATTTCAGGTATCCACGCGGACAATCTTGATACGTGGATTGCCAATATCAGCCGTAACAACATCATTCCCGCCTTGCGTGTGGACGTTACGCACGTCGCTATCGAAGGGAAAGTCGTGTGTGCTGTGACCATCCCCAAAGGCAAGGATAAGCCCTACCAAACGTTGGATGGCAAGTATTGGCTGCGGGTCGGTTCAACCAATCGCACCGCTACCAAGGAAGAATTGAGCCGTTTATTTCAGCAAGCAGGGTTAGTACATTTCGATACAGCACCCGTTGCCGATACCGGTATCGAAGGCATCGACTTCCGCTTAGTTGATCATTACTACCGCACCTACTACGACACAGCCTTTATTGATTTGCCAAACGACGAACAGCAAAGCCTGTTGTTGAATGCGGACATCCTGACCGAACTCGAAGGTAAACAGGTGGCAACCGTCGGTGGACTGCTGATGTTCGGTAAACAGCCCCAGCGCCGTCTGCCACACGCTTCCATCATGTTCGCCGTCTTTAAAGGCGATGACCTCACCGATGACCTGTTGGACAAAAAGGAAGTGCTGGGCACATTGCCGGAACTGATCGACAAAACGGTGGCTTTGCTCCAGCTTTTCCTGCCAAACCCATCCACCATTGAAGGTACACGCCGCACTGAAACCGTGCTGATTCCGCTCAAAGTCTTGCGTGAGGCGATGGTGAATGCCGTTGCTCACCGCGATTATTCCCTCAGCCAGCGAAAAATACAGGTGCATGTCTATAGTGATCGGATCGAAATTACCTCCCCCGGCAAGTTGGCGAATACCCTGACGTTGAATAAAATCCGCTATGGCAACTCTGCCCCGCGTAATATTTTCTTGATGAAATTCCTCGATAACCTGCGTTACTTCGACGGTTTGGGCAGGGGAATTCCAATGATGCTGAAGCTAATGCAGGAACGGATCACGTTTGATGAAATCGGTGAATTGTTCCGTGTAACCCTGCGGTTTGCCTGAATTCTCAGCTTTGTCACTACCTTTTATCAGTTGGGGATTGCATTTCATCGGTTATCTGTCAATATTGCTCATATATAAAAATAATAATTAGTGAATAGGGCATACAATAAAATGAGATAAAAAACCGATGTTAACCCCCAAGCATCTCCATCTATGCGCCATCGTATTGGCTATTTCTACTGCTGTATCTGCTCAAACTGTATTGGCGAACGTGCCAGATGCGCCCCCTGCCAACAAAAAAACGGTTATGTTGCCTGCCCCCGCTCAGCCTGATACCGATCAGTTGATTATTCGTTTCCGTGATAATGCCAGCTCGGTTGCTATCGATAAGGCGTTGTCACGTCTGCGTACTGAGAAGGGTGAAAAATTCACTTACACCAAAACCACGCATGATAAAGCCGATGTTTTTCGTTTTGAAAAGCGCAAAAAGAAAGCGGATTGGGATAAATTGTCTGTTTGGCTGAAGCAGTTGCCGGAAGTGGAATACGTCGAGCCGGATTTCATTATGAACCGCATGGAAGTGCCAGCACCGGTTACACCGAATGATCCTTACCTGAGTTATCAATGGCCATTGTTGGATGCGATTAGTGGTATTCGCGCCGATCAGGCATGGGGTTATACCGCTGGTCAGGGTAGCGTGGTGGCTGTCGTTGATACGGGGGTCTTGCCGCATGTGGACTTGTTGCCGAATTTGTTAGCAGGTTATGACATGATTGCCGATGCTGCTGTCGGTAATGACGGCAACGGGCGTGACAGTGACGCGACGGATGCGGGCGACTACGTGCTGGCTGGTGAATGTGGCAGTAGCACGGCAATCAATAGCAGTTGGCACGGCACACACGTAGCTGGCACGATTGCAGCGGCTGGGAATAATGCCGAAGGCATTGCTGGGGTTGCTTATGCTGCCAAAGCCTTGCCGGTGCGCGTCTTAGGCAAGTGCGGCGGTTATACTTCGGACATTGCGGCGGGTGTTATTTGGGCAGCAGGCGGCACAGTATCCGGTGCGCCAGTGAACCCGAATCCGGCGCGAGTCATTAACCTGAGTTTGGGCGGCGCATCCGCGTGCGGTTCAACCATGCAAAGTGCCATCAATGCAGCGCGTAGCAAAAATGCCGTGGTCGTGGTGGCAGCGGGCAATAGCAATACCGATGCCAGCCAATTTTCACCCGCCAACTGTGCAGGTGTTGTGACCGTGGCGGCGACCGGCAAAAACGGCGGACGTGCTTATTATTCCAACTACGGTACGGTCGTTGATTTAGCCGCGCCGGGCGGTTCGATGAATACGGGTATCGCCGCCGATGGCATCGTTTCCACCCTGAATACGGGGACACAAACCGCGCTTGCTGACACCTACAAATATTACCAAGGCACGAGCATGGCAACGCCGCATGTGTCCGGCGTAGTCGCATTGATGTTAGCTGCCAAACCCACCCTGACACCGGATCAAGTCGAAAGTCTGCTGAAGTCGAGTGCGCGAGCCTTCCCGCAACCTTGCGCCAGTTGTGGCACAGGTTTGTTGGATGCCGCCGCCGCTGTGCAAGCAGCCATCAATTTAGCCGCACCCGTTGATCCTTACGCCGTCTTACTGAGTGATTTGAAGAAAAACCGCGACCTGTGGCGTGCGCAAAATCTGTTGAATTACACCTATGTATTGGAGCAAAAAACCGGTACGAGTGCAGCCTTGCGTTTGAAGCTGACGGTGAAAGCGGGTGTGTTGACGGCAGGCGTGAATCTGGCAACCAATAAAGCCTTGTCTTCCAAAGATTTGAAAGCCAAAGGTAAAACCATTGAACAGTTGTTTACGCAAATCGAAACCGCCCTCAACAGCAAGTACGCCATCGTTAAAACGGCGTATGACACTGCACTCGGCTACCCGCTGGACAGTTTCTTGGATAAAAGCACCAGCATCACCAGTGATAATGTGAGCTTGAAAGCCTCCAGTCTCACCAAGCTATAAGCCACTACTAAACCGTAAGAGAGGGATTTCTCATGAAAAATACTAGGCAGTGGACGCTACTCGGCGTAGCTATCGCTGGGCTTCTCTCAGTGAGTGCGGCACAGTCCGCCACCATGCTGGGAGCGTATATTGACAATGATGGTTGGAATACTGCGCCAATTGATCAATTCAATACCGATGCCGCCAAGCCATTGGCGGTGGTCAATTTGTTTTCCAGCTTTGGGCAAGATTGGGGGAGCTTGAATGTGCAGGCATCCAATATTGTGTCACGTAAAGCCACGCCGCTGATTACGTGGATGCCGAGTATCAGTAGTCGCCCTGATGCTAATTTGCTGGGTGAAATCAGCAACGGGCAATGGAATGGTTACATCGACGGTTGGATCAATAGCCTGAAACTGTGGCAAGCATCGTACCCCGCCGATCAAAAACCCACGGTGTTATTACGCTTTGCGCACGAATTCAACGGCAATTGGTATCCGTGGAGCAATGACCCCGACGGTTTGAAAACCGCATGGCGTTACCTACACAATCGCTTTGCTCAAGCGGGTGTGACTGGCGTGGAATGGGTGTGGTGTGCGAACAATGTCAGTGTTGATAATTACAACGACATTACCCGCTATTACCCCGGCAATGACGTAGTGAATTGGACAGCTTTGGATGGCTACAATTGGGGCAGCAATTACAGCTTTACCCAGTGGAAAGGCTTTGCTCAAGTGTTTAGTTCGCCTTACACAACGCTCGTGACGAATTACCCCGACAAGCCGGTATTGCTGGCAGAAGTCGCCTCCGCTGAACCGCAGGATTTACCGAATGCCGACTATGGCATGACCGGCAATGACAGCGATGCAGGGCAAAGCAAAGCCGTGTGGGTGCAGGATATGTATACCCGTATGCTGGCAGAATACCCCGCTATCCGCGCTGTGGCATGGTTCAATACCAATAAGGAATTGAGCTGGGCATTGAATGGTGCAGGCAATACCGGCTTGGCTGCGTATAACACCGTTATCGCTGACAGTCGTTACACGGGAACATTTACCCCGTTGGTTGCACCGTCCACAGTGACTGAACCCACCAGGACCAAACCGACTAAAGGTGGTGGCGGCAAGCGTTCCACCACAACCAGTACCACCCTGATGACGGCAGAAAGCATGGCATTGGAAAGTATTCAACAGGAGCGTGAAGTAGGCATACAGCGTGCTTTAGCCGTGAGCAAAATGCCAGAGGTAGTCGGTACAGCACTGTTAGCGCGTGAAGCACAAGGTTTCCGCAGTTTGCCCCCGGCGGCGCGTGCGGTGTTACGCAAGGATATGGCTGACTAAATTACCGAACAGCAGGCGTGAGTGGTAGATGGATTTCCACCCGCAAACCACCACTGTTGAGGTTTTTGGCGCGAATTGTCCCGCCGTGACTTTCAATCGCCCGCCGCGCAATCGCTAAGCCCAGCCCGTAACCGTTACGGCTGGGGTTGACGTTACTGCTACGCTGGAACGGCTCGAAAATACTCCCCAATTCCGCTTCCGGCACACCCGACCCTTGATCATCCACCGTCAGATGCAGGCGCGACGCGGTAACATCGTGGTGAATCGCCAGCGTTACCGCCGTGTTTTCGGGCGTGTGGTGGATGGCATTGCGCACCACGTTTTCCAACGCGCGATAAAGCAATTCACCATGCCCTTGAATGATCGGATTACCCTCAACATCGCATTGAAACATGACTTGGCGTGACAGCGCATTTGCCTCAAACCGCGCATCATCAATCACGGCATCGGCTAATTCCAGAATGTCGATGTATTCATCCAACGGCTGCGGTACGCCGGATTCGAGGCGCGAAAGCGTTAGCACTTCGCCCACCAGCGTATCTAGCCGTCCGGCTTCGTGTTCGATGCGGGCAAGGCTGCTCGCCACTTTTTCCGGCTGCTGATGCGCTAGACCGATGCTGGCTTGCAAGCGTGCCAACGGCGAGCGCAGTTCGTGTGAAACGTCGTGTAACAAGCGGCGTTGCGAAGCCATCAGGATTTGCAGTTTGGTTGCCATGTCATCGAAATCGCGCCCCAAATCAGCGATTTCATCACGCCGTGACCCAATTGTTGCGGTGACACGCTGGCTCAAATCGCCTTTGGCAGCGGCACGAAAGGCTTTACGCAAAATGCCGATGGGTTGCGAGAAATACCAGGCCAGCAGGAAGCTGGATAAAAAGCTGACGGCAATGCCGGAGACAATCAGGGTTGGAGTAGAAATCCGGTGCGGTGGCGGCAGCCGTCGTTCTTGCTGGAATTGCGGGTATTGCCCCGCCAGTGGTGCGAACAGCAAATAACTGTCTGCGCCAGTTTGGACTTGGCGGACAATAGGCAATTTGAGGTTTTTCCCAAGGCTGGCGCGAACACGCTGGAGGGTGTCATCCGATACGGTGCGCTCCAGCAACTCTTTGCCGTTGGTATCGACGGCGTAAATTTGCAAGTCTTGGAGGGCATCATCGCGTTGTTCCTGCAACATATTGCGCATCGCTTCCTTCCCGCCATAAAGGAAAGTATTGGCGACGGCTTTGACGGCAATGATGGAACTGGGGCGAATCACCACATCTTTTTCCATATCCTGTAAATCGTTATGGTGTAACCAGACGGCAATGCCGGTAACTCCGCCCGCCACCAGCAGCGTCAGCCAAAACGTGAGGAGGATTTTCCAGAACAGTCTGCCCATGTTTATTCCCCAATCAATTGGTAGCCAATGCCGCGCACGGTTTGGATACAGGAGCGCCCATCCGCAAGATTGCCGAGTTTGTGGCGGATGCTGCTCATGTGTACGTCGATGCTGCGGTCGTAACGGGTCAGCGCTCGCCCCAAACCGTGGGTGGAAAGATCGGCTTTGCTGACGGGTTGACCGGCTTGGCGAGCCAATACTTCCAGCAGGTTGAATTCGGTGCTGGTGAGTTCTAACGGTTGCCCGTGCCAGAGGGTTTGGCGTTTTTCGGGGTAAAGCGTGAGTGCGCCGGTTTGCAGCGGTTCGTGATTCGTGGTGGCAGTGTCGTTGCTGGTGCGGCGTAGGATGGCGCGGATGCGGGCAACCAATTCACGCGGCATACACGGTTTGGGGACGTAATCATCCGCGCCGAGTTCCAAGCCGATAATGCGGTCGATGTCGTCGCCACGGGCGGTGAGCATGAGCACGGGCATTTTGCTGTGGGTGCGGATGCGGCTGAGGGCTTCGATACCGCTCATGCCGGGCATCATCACATCCAACACCACTAGCGCGTAATCGCCGTTGAGGGCTTCGCGCACCGCCGTGTCACCGTTATGCACAGCGGTGATGTCGAAACCTTCGCGTTCCAAGTATTCGGTCAGCATGGTGGTGAGTTCGATGTCGTCGTCGACCAGTAATAGCTTGCTCATGGTTGTCTTCTGAGTGGTGTCATACCTTGAATCATACGGTGATTGAAATGCAAGGGCAGGGGGTTTTACATTTCTTTACACGGCTTTACACGCCCAGTGCTTAGGCACAAGTTCCGGTATGCTTCTGCCCAATGTGTAGCGGCGCAATTGTCGGGGCAACCTTCGCGCTGCCACAGGTAATACGCCGTTTCGCGGATCAGGGCTTCGGTCGGTTCATTGCTGTGGAAATAGTCGCACGTTCCGCTGACGGCATCGTAGGGCAGGGCAGCGAATCTGTCCCGCCCCGGTGTCGGTTGGGTATGCCGATAGCAGTCGGCGCGTAGTGGGCATAAGTCGCCGTAGCAATACAACATGATTCAATTCCTGACGGGTCAATAGTGCGCAGAGTGTATACTGACGGCGCGATGGACGTACAAGGAGAACAAGAATGACGAAGGTAAAACCGTGGTGCTGGCAACTCGCCGCGAATGGCAATGGGCCTGATTGGTTGCTGTTGGCGCACGTTACCTCTGACAGTGTTGCAGCATTGGCGGCAGCACTCGCAAACACTACCCTCGACGGCTACCGCCTGTGTGCCGATACCCCCTACACTTTGATGGATAGCGCGAATGCAGTTACCTATTTGGGCAATTTGACGGGCAACGAACCGCGCAATATTTGGGTGTACAACCTTGTCGAAATCCAAGGTGATTTGATCAAAATTGAGAGCGGTTACGGGGGGCGTGGTAGTGTTAATAGTCAGGTGGAAACCGACTTTTTGCTGCATTTGTTCGCCCTGCCAAACATCACCTTACAATCTTGGCAAGTGCTGGCTGGGGGCGAGGGTTACGATTACGTGGTCAGTGCGGCGGGGACGGATGTGGGGAGTTTTATGGCGTATCTCTCCCCGGATTAAGTTATTTCGCGGCAATCACGCTATTCAACACTTCCACCGGATTGCGCTGATTCTGCTTAGCCACTTCATCGAGCGACACCATTGTTGCGTCCAGTTTTAAGCCTTGCGCCTGCAATTTCGCCTGCAAACCTTCCAAGGTATTGCCCGTGATACCCGCCAGTTTATCCAGCGGTGCATTCATCAGCACGTTGCTGGCTTGCGCACCCGGCGGCCCTCGACGTTCTTCTTCACCCGGAATCAGCATGGAAGCAACCGTCAATATCGCAAATAAGCCGAT
Organism: Thiothrix winogradskyi; assembly: GCF_021650935.1. Taxonomy (NCBI): domain Bacteria; kingdom Pseudomonadati; phylum Pseudomonadota; class Gammaproteobacteria; order Thiotrichales; family Thiotrichaceae; genus Thiothrix; species Thiothrix winogradskyi. The sequence goes on from NZ_CP091244.1 coordinate 2,305,162, forward strand.
CACCCCAAGCGCTGCTTTTTGCGAAAAATAACGTGCAAACATCTTCCAGTTCGTTACCAGGTGCAAGCCCACACCGATGACCATCGCCCAACTCAGCCATTCGTGTGCCACTTTGCTAATGCCCGGATTGATGTGGAAAAACATTAAAATGCCGGTAATCGACATCAGCATAAACGCGCCAATTGTCAACGGGGTCGCCCAGCGGCGTAGGGTAGCGATGTCCATGTTTAAATCTCCTGTAGTCGTAAAAAACGCATCGATGATGCAATGATTACGGACATTGCCACACGGAAACAGCGGTTTTACATATCTTTACATGGCGTTTACCCACCTTTACTCGCCGCTAGGCCACACTTGTACTATGCAAAAACGCTAAGGACAAAATTCGGCATGATCGTTTATAAACCATTTACCGTGTTCGCCAGTGTGGCAGTCAGCCTATCGCTGTTTGCCTGCACACCCGCCAGCAATGTGCGTGATGTTGCAGCAGCAAGTACAACCGCTACACACCAGTCAGCAGCCAGCAACCCCCGCAAACCCGTGCAAGCCGCATGGTGGCAAACCTTCAACGACCCGCTCATGACCGCGCTGATCCAAGAAGCGCTGCAAGCCAGCCCCGACATCAAAACCGCCCAAGCCAGCCTGCGAGCCGCCCGTGCGCAACGTGCGATTGCCGGAGCAAGCCTGTTGCCCAGCCTTTCCAGCGGCGCATCTGCCCGCCGCAGCGGTGGTAATGACAGCTACGGCGCAAACCTCGATGCCAGTTGGGAAGCCGACATCTTCGGCGGCAACCGTTTAGCCGATAAAGCCGCTGCGGTCGACTTGCAAGCCACCCAAGCTAGTCTTGAAGACGTAAAAGCCTCACTCGCCGCCGAAGTCGCCAGCAGCTACGTCAACCTGCGGCTGGCACAAGCCCGCCTCGCCGTTTCGCGCCAAAGCCTTGCCTCGCGTGACGAAACCGTGCGCCTGATCGGTCTGAAACAGCAAGCAGGGCTTGCCAGCGGCTTAGAAGCCGATCAAGCCAACCTGAGTTTGGGGCAAACCCAAGCACAAATTCCGGCGTTGGCAAACAGCGTGACCCAATCGCAACACGCCCTCGCAATCCTCACTGGCAAAGAACCGGGCGCACTCAATACCCGCCTCGCCGCTGCCAAACCCATTCCCACGGCGGGCGGGCAACTGCTGAATAACATTCCGGCAAATGCCATCCGTCAACGCCCCGACATCCGCGCTGCCGAATACAAAATCACCGCCGCCGGATTACGAGTCGGCGAAGCCAAGGCCAACCTATACCCCAGCTTCAACCTCGGCGGTTCACTCAGTCTCAGCAGCCTGAGTTTGGCGGATTTGCTGGATACCGGCAGTATCGCCCGTTCCCTCGCTGCTTCCATCAGCGCACCCTTGTTTGACGGTGGCAGGCTGAAACAGCAAGTCGAAGCCAAAGATGCCGCCCGCGAACAAGCCGTTGCCAGCTACCAAAAAGCCGTGTTAGGGGCGTTACAGGACGTAGCAAACAGCTTTTCCACCCTGCAATCTCTACGCGAACGCCAACCGTTATTGGCGCAAAACGTCGCATTGGCACGCAGCGCCGAACATCTGGCGCAACTTAGTTATGACGCAGGCACTGCCGATTTCCAAAATGTGCTGGATGCGCAACGCAGCGTATTAAGCGCACAAGAAAGCCAGTTGTCCGCACAAGCAGAAAACACTCAGGCAATGATCAGCCTTTACAAAGCCATCGGCGGCGCGTGGTAGGAGAACCTTATGAGCAACCCAATCAATTCAACCACCAACGATTCCGTCAAAGCGGTATTGGCAGCAGGCGGCAAAAAGAAATCCCAAGGCAACAAGGGCAAGTGGCTATTAGCATTACTGGTCGCGGGGCTAGTGTCAGGCGGCGCGGGCTATTACTTTATGGGGCAATCTCAAACCAAAAGCCAAGCCAGCTACAAAACCACCCCCGCCAAAACCGGCAACCTCAGCGTCACGGTGACGGCGACGGGCAATTTGCAACCCAAAAATCAGGTGGACATTGGCACAGAACTCTCCGGCACAGTCGATGACGTGCTGGTGGATGCCAACGAAGTGGTGACAAAAGGGCAGAAGTTGGCAAGTCTCAATACCACGCAATTGCAAGATACCATTACCAAAGGCAAAGCCTCGCTGGCTTCCGCGCAAGCCAAGGTCAAACAATCTGCCGCCAGCGTCAAAGAAGCGCGTACCAAGCTCAACCGTTTGCGCGAGTTATACAGCGCCTCCGGCGGCAAATTGCCCGCTAAATCCGAGTTGGATACCGCCGAAGCCACGTTGGAACGTTCCCAAGCCGATGCCGAAGTCGCCAAAACCACCGTGACATCAGCCACTGCCGAATTGCGTTCCTCTGAAACCAATCTCGGCAAAGCCACGATCACCTCACCAATTAACGGCGTAGTGCTAACCCGCACCGTCGAACCGGGGCAAACCGTCGCCTCGTCCTTGTCCGCGCCGACCTTATTCACACTGGCGGAAGATTTGGCACAAATGGAAGTCGAAGTCGGCGTGGATGAAGCTGATGTCGGGCAAGTCAAAGCCGGACAAAAAGCCGAATTCAGCGTGGACGCATGGCCGGGGCGCAAATACCCCGCCGAAATTACCCGCGTCAGTTTGGGGGCGGATACTTCCGAAAACGTGGTGTCTTACCTCACGGTGCTGGCGGTGCAAAACACCGACCTGACCTTGCGCCCCGGCATGACCGCCACCGCCACCATCAAGACCGAATCGCGGGAAAATGTGTTGCTCATTCCCAATACCGCCCTGCGCTTTGCTCCTGTGGTGGCTGCTGCACCTGCGGCGGCGAGTGCCAATAGCAGCTTCATTTCACAATTGATGCCCCGTCCGCCGGGTATGGGAACAGCCAAAAAACGCCCCAACGGCACGCCACCCGTCGCCAGCCCCGACGGAATGCAAAAAATCTGGGTATTGGAAAACAATGCGCCCCTAGCAGTCGCAGTCAAAACCGGCATTAGCGATGGCAAGCAAACCGAAATCGTCAGCGGCGACTTGAAAGAAGGAATGGCGGTGATCACCGAAAGCACCGGCGGCACAACAGGTGGCAAGCCATGAGTGCGTTAATCGAATTACGCGGCATCACCAAAATCTACGGGCAAGGGCAGGCGAGTTTCAAGGCGCTGGATGGGGTCAATATGACCATTGAGCAAGGTGATTTTGTGGCCATCATGGGGCCGAGCGGTTCAGGCAAATCCACCGCCATGAATATTCTGGGCTGCTTAGATGTACCCAGCGGCGGCGAATACTTGTTCCGCGATGTGCATGTGGAACAGTTGTCGCGCAACGAACGCGCCCTGTTGCGGCGGCATTATCTGGGCTTCGTGTTCCAAGGCTTTAACCTGTTGGCGCGGACTTCCGCACAGGAAAATGTGGAATTGCCACTGCTGTATCGGGGCGAATCCACCGAAGCGCGTCATACCGCCGCCCAAGCCGCGCTGAAACAGGTAGGGTTGGAAGGCTGGGGGCATCATACTCCGGCGGAACTGTCTGGCGGGCAGCAGCAACGGGTAGCCATTGCACGGGCGTTAGTCACTAACCCGACCATTTTGCTGGCGGATGAGCCGACCGGCAACCTCGACACCAAAACCAGCAACGAAATCATGGCGTTGCTCACCGACCTGAACGAAAACAAGGGCATTACCGTGCTAATGGTGACGCACGAACCGGATATGGCGGAATACGCCAAACGCATCATCCACTTCGTTGACGGCAATATCGACAGCGACGTGCGCAAACGGGAGAGCACCTGATGTTATGGAGCAGCTTTTTACTCGCCCTGCGCGAAATCCGCCGCAATTTATTGCGTTCCTTCCTGACGATTCTGGGGATTGTGATTGGCGTATCGGCAGTCATCACAATGGTGACGCTGGGCAATGGCGCAACCCAAGCGGTGAAAAATCAGGTATCCAGCCTTGGCAGCAACCTACTACAAATCCGTAACGGGCAACGCATGATGGGGCCAAGCAGTGGCGGGGGCGGTTCACCACCGTTTTCGCTGGAAGATGTCGCCGCTATTCGCAGTCAGATTACCGGGCTTGCAGCGGTTGCGCCGGAGGTGAGCAAGAGTGCCACGGTCGTTTCCATGTCAAACAACTGGTCAACCAGCGTCACAGGTTCGACCACCGATTTCTTTATTGCCGGAAGCTGGAAACTGGCATCTGGGCGCAACTTCAGCGAGGCAGAAGAAAAAGCAGGGCAAACGGTGTGTTTGATCGGGGAAACCATCCGCCGTGAATTGTTCGGCACGCAACAGCCGGTGGGCGAAAGTTTGCGGGTCAACAACTTTTCCTGCGAAATCATCGGCATTTTGGTATCCAAAGGGCAAGCGTCGATGGGGCGTGATCAGGATGATACGGTGATTATGCCGATCAAAGCGGTGCAACGGCGTTTGACGGGTAATCAGAACGTGTCCAGCATCCAAGTATCGGTCGCGGACGAAAACGACATTACCAGCGTCAAAGAGCAATTGACCAACCTGATGCGCGAACGCCGCAGGTTGGGGGATGATAAGGACGACAATTTCAATGTGCAGGATACGCGCCAGATTGCCGAAGCCTTGTCCGGTACGACGCAAGTCATGACCACCTTACTGGCAGCGGTGGCGTCGGTCAGCTTGCTGGTCGGTGGGATTGGCATTATGAATATTATGCTGGTGTCCGTGACCGAACGTACCCGCGAAATCGGTATCCGGCTGGCAATTGGGGCGTTGGAACGTGAAGTGTTGCTGCAATTTTTGATCGAAGCAGTGGTACTGGCGTCCCTTGGCGGCTTGGTTGGGATTGGGTTGGCAACATTGGCATCCATCGGTTTGTCGCAGGTGATGAATGTGCCGTATGTTTTCAACGTGGGGATTAACTTGCTGTCGTTTGTGTTTTCGGCGGGGATTGGTGTGCTGTTTGGGTATATGCCTGCGAAACGTGCGGCACGGCTAGACCCGATTGAGGCGTTGCGCCACGAGTGAGGCAACGCCTGCGGTGCTTAGAATTCGTAAGCCACTTGCAGCGTGATTACATCTTCTTTGCTGCCATCGTAGGCTTCGTTGTTCATGTATTCAGCCGCGAAACTGGCTTTTTCGTAGACGGGCATACTGTAGGCAATACCCGCTGCTTTTTCGGGCAGTTCCAGCGACTCAGCCGCGTCGGTTTGCTGGTAAGCAACTGCGACGGTGCGATCATTGCCCATGTCGAAACCGACTTCGAGGTTGGTAGCGCTGGGTTCGACGCTGCTGTCATCTTCCAGTGTGATGGCATCGACTTGAATGTGTTCGGCAATCACGCTGGCTTTGCCGACAGTAGCGGAGGCATGGATACCTAGCCCTGCCGCTGCTTTATCATTCACGTCAGAAATGTAGCTCACACCCGCGCTGACGTTATCCGTGCTGTAATCGAGATTCACGCCGTAATCATCAATTTTGTCGCCGCCATCTTCGTCATCTTTGAACAGGTAAGCAGAGCCGGAAATATCGCCGGAACTGACGCCCAGTTGCACGGCTTCTTCTTGTGTTTCTGCCATTTCCAGCGTCAGTGGGTCGGACACCATATTGCTATCGAATTTACCGAAAGGCACGTACATGCGCCCAGCGGTGACATCCAGACCTTCACGCGGTTTGAAGGTGAGGGTGGCTTCATCCACCGCAATGTTGTCGTCGTTTTCGCCTTGTTCGTAGAGGAATAAGACGTGGCCATCGAGTTTGTCATTGATCTGGTTGTCGATACCGAGTTCGATAGTGGGGACACTGAGGTCGCTGCTATCGCCGTCAGCATTGCTGACAAAACCGGCTTCGACTTCCACCATACCGCTGAGGGTAGTGGTGGCAAAGGCAGGGTTAGCTAAGGCTGCACCAATCAAGATGCTTAATAGGGTCTTTTTCATGTGAAAGCTCCAGATAGTTCATAAGGAGCAGTGGCTTGTCTGTGATCATGCTATCACCAGATGGTTATCCCAGCGCTGGTCGGGGAACTGGTGCAACAGACTGGCTGGTGCGGGTTGAAGGGTTGAGGGAAAACGGTGAATGCCGCCGGTCGCATCCGAGACTAAAAATTGCTGCTGTTGTGGCAAAAACGCGATGCCGCTGGGTTCCGGCAGGGAATGCGCGTGCAGAAAACGGCGTTCGCGGGTACTCCAAAAACTGGTGTGATTGCCGCGTGGTGAGGATACCGCCAGAATCTGTTGCTGCGGGTCATAGGCTAAATCCGCCATGTAACCGTTGAACCGCGCCACGTCAGCGGTGCTAATGTCGAGCAATTGCAACTCACCGCCGTGCGGCTGCCAAGCGACTAAGGAGGCGGGTTGTTGGCGGTATAAATCGCCTTCGTATTGCAAGGCGACGCCAACACTGCCATCCGCAGTGGCTATCAGGTGGCGAATGCTTAAATGGTGATCGGGCAGGCGGTATTCGTCGATTTTTTTGCCGGTTTGCGTATCAAGATAGACCAGCGAGGGCTGCATGGTGTCAATGTTGAGTTTACGCCGCCCGAAATCGGGGTGCTGTTCGATCCCGCCGTTAGCGACTACCAAGGTTTTGCCGTCGGGCATGAGTTGTATATCGTGCGGATCGAGTCCGAAGGTGTCGTATTCGCCGAGGTGTTGGAAGGTTTTGCTGTCGCGGATACCGAGTACGCCGCGTTTTTCATCGTAAGCGTTTTCGGTGGTGAACAGCACATCACCCGCAGAGGATAAACAGCCGTGACCGTTGAAGTGTCGTCCGGCTGTTGCGGGGATACCCCTCACCCCCAGCCCCTCTCCCGCAAGGGGCGAGGGGAGAAAATCTACCAAGGCGCATTCAAAGGCGGGGCGGCGTCCGAACAGTAGGGCGGTGTCGTTTGCTAAGGGCAGCACCGCATGACCGCGCATGGGTACGGCGCAGGATTGCAGTTGCCCGCTTGCTATGTCTAAGCGGGTTAGAAAGTGTCCGCCGTGTGGGTTGTCGCTGGCGGAATATAAATGGGTGAGGTTGGTATCTGCTTCAACAGGTGTTCCTGCGGCGCGTTTCATGAGGGCGTTGACGCCTAATGCCGCACCGAAGGTTCCGGCAGTGGCAAGTAACAAAAACTGGCGGCGATTCATGGCTTAATCCCCATCGTTGTCGTTGAAACCGAGTTGCACGCCTAGCACTTTGGCAAGCTGGCGTCTGATTCCCATTTGGATGTCGTTACCGAGGTAGTAATAACCATCGAGTTCTTTACCTTTACCCGTCTTGATTAGCTCGAAAGGGTCAGCACTGGGCAGCGGTAACTTGAGGTAATTGTCGAGGCGTTGCTGCATGGCATCGGCGACGAACTTTTCAACTTCGCGTTCGTTGTGGTCGCGTAGCCATTGCAATACACCGCCTTCCCGCAGAATACGTTGCATCCCCTCAACATTGGCGCGAATGATTTGGATGGAATAGCCACTGCGCCAAGCTTCCAGTTGGTAGGCGTTGGAGGTATTCAGCACTTCCTGCTTGCCTTCGGTATTGAGGTCAATGCCTTTGCCCAAGGGGTTGCCGATGCGGTTTTTGGAAAACTTTTCGGCGGACTGATACAGCTTGCCCACCAGCAAATCCACCGCTTGGCGGGCGCTGGCGAAGGTGGCATTGCCCTTATGTGCATCGCGGAAAGCGCTGGCGTAACCGTTGCTGTCTTGCAGCCAGCCATTCGCGATGGTTTGCACTTGGGTATGCAGCAAGGTGCTGGCAGCTTGCACGTAATCACAGCGGCGTTTGCCCGTATCGCCTTGGAAGCTTGCCAGTTGTTCGGCTTCGCTTTTGTCACGATCAAACAGCAAGAATTCCAGCGTACTTAAGCCTTGCCCGCCCACTCCGGCTTTCGCGATGATGTCGGGTGTCAGGGGAATTTCATCGGTTAGCAAGCGGCTGATGATCATTTTTTTCGGTGGCGTGAAATTGATGGTGAAATCGATCTGATCGGCAATCGCGGGGCCAAACATGAGCGCGTCGGTGCGATGCCATGCGAGCAAAGTTTCGCCCCAGCCTTCGCGCAATACTTTGAAGGATTCGGCGGTGGGGGCGCTGCAAAACGCCGTGCTGCGCTGTGCCAAGGTGTTGGCAGTGACTTGCAATTCGCGATACAGCGGGATGATTGCGCCATCCACAATTTGCACCAGCAATTTATCGGCATCCGGTAACGGTGTGGCTGGGGCGACGTTGGGAGTGGCTGCAAATAACAGCGAAGGCAGCAGGAGCAAGCAGCAAAAAATCTGTTTAAACATCAGCGTTCTCATTACAGTGAGTTGAGGAAACGTAACAGCGCTTCCCGTTCGGATTTGTGCATCGACAATACGTGTTGCTTGGCGGATTCGGCTTCACCACCGTGCCAGAGAATCGCTTCCAGCGGATTGCGGGCGCGTCCGTCATGCAGAAAACGGGTGTGTCCGCTGAGTTTTGCGGTTAAACCGATACCCCACAGTGGCGGGGTGCGCCATTCGTTGCCGGATGCCGCAAAGTCGGGGCGCTTATCTGCCAGCCCGTCGCCCATATCGTGTAGCAACAGATCGGAATAGGGCTGGTGCGGCTGGTTTGCCAAGGCTGGAAATGTTGAGATGTGGCAGGCGACACAACCCGCTTGATTAAACAGTTTCTGCCCTTGAATGACTTGCGGATTGTCGGTATCACGGCGTGGAGGAACGGGTTGGTGGGTAACATGAAACACGACTTTTTCCAGCAAATTATCTGGGATTTCCGGTTTGCCGCCCTCTGGCAGGGTGTGGCAATCTGTTTGCGCTGCGGTACAGGGTTGTTCTGGGAAGAGGGTGGAGGTAATGCCAATGTCATTGCGGAAGGCATCCGCCGTTTGCTGGAGAATACTCGGTTGATTGGCTTTCCAGCTAAAGCGTCCTAGTGTGGTTTGCTGGGTGGCAATGTCCCAGACCTGATTAGGTTTGCCGGAAATGCCGTCAGCATTGTGGTCATCAGGATCGGCATTGGCGAGGATTTCTGCATCGGGGATGCTTTCCAGCAAACCCATGCCAAACAGCGGCGGTGCAACCCGTGCGGAGAATTGGGTGTCAGGGTGCAATGCGCCGTAGTTCAGCCCGTCAATGTGCAACTGCGGTTGTAACAGCGTGTAGGTTTCGCCATCTTTGAATTGCCCGTGGACTTCGGTGTAGGTGAAGCGCGGCGTGCCTTCACCGGGTAAACCTTTGATACCTAAGGTTTGCAAATGATCACCGTAAGTCGGTTCAGGGGCAATGCCTAAGGTTTTGGCGACCGCTAATTGTTCGGTTGTGGTGGCGGGGACGCTGAGTTTCACCAGTGTAGACAGGAACGGCTCGGTGTCCGTCAACGGCGGATGCCCGCGCCCATGTTGCACATGACAAGCAATGCAGCTATTGGCTTTGAACAGCGGCCCCAGCCCATCACGCGCAGTGGTGGATGCGGGGGAACTGACCCACGGTTGTTGGAAGAATGCGCCACCGATGGCGAAGTCTTCGTGTTGTTGGGGTGTCCCTTCGGCTACGCTCAGGGAACTGCTGTTGGCTATCCCTGATGTCAGTAACACGCAAAGGGTAATGGCTAGAGTTGCTTGCATAGTTATCCTTTAAGAACCCCTCACCCCAACCCCGCACCCAGCCGCTTGCAGCGTCGTCCCTCAAGGGGAGAGGGGCTAAGAGGTCATCTTTCTTGTTCACCCTCGCCCCTTGAGGGAGAGGGGGCTAGGGGGTGAGGGGTAATCTTGCATTTACCCACCAAAAGAGTCGCTGTTCTCCGGTTTCAAGTTGTCGATACCCACGGCTTTTGCCGCCGCTTCGATGTCGCCGGTTTGGCTGCGTAGGGCAGCAATCGCAGCTTTGATGCGCTTATTGCCGTCCTTATTGTCGGGCAGAATTTGCTGGTCGAAATTTTCGCCGTTTTTCGCCGCTTCCACAATGGTTTCGACTTTTTGTTGGGTATCGGCGAGTTTGCTGACCAAGGTTGCGCTGATTGTCGCGTCCTTGCTGGCAACCAATTGCGCGAGGCTTGCACCTGTTACCGTTGTGCCATCGGTGCGGGTGTACGTGCCGTTGAAAATGTTTTGGATGCTGCGGGCATTTTCAGCGATGTCGTTGTGGGTGTTGTCGCTGAAACAGGAGTGTTCGTCTTCCTGCGAATGCGCCAGTAATGCCACGTTCATGCGTTCGCCTGCGAGTTCGCCCAGGCTTAGGCTGCCCATGCCGAATAACATGCGGCGCAACGCTTCTTTTTCATCGAGTGCGAGGAAACCGCTGCGGTAGTTACCGGTTTTGCCATCCGCCCAGTCGTCTGCCATGTATTGCAGGTCAGCGACCAGTAAATCGGTGGCGGCTTTCAAGTAGGCGGCGCGGCGTTCACAGTTGCCATTGGTACAAGTCTCACCTTTGGCGTAATCGGTGTGGGGGCGCTTTCCAGCATCTTTGGGATCTTCGTTGAAATCTTGCCCCCACAGTAGGAATTCGATGGCATGGTAGCCAGTGGCAACGTTGGCTTCGGAGCTGCCTTTTTCATGCAGCGATTTCAGCAATTCCACTGTGATCGGGTCTTTGCCTGCAATGATATTGGCGTTGGCAAACTGATTGCCTTCCTCATGATCGTAAGCGTCAGTTTTGACGTAATCAATCAAGCCTTCGTCGAGCGGCCAAGCGTTGACTTGACCTTCCCAGTCATCCACGTTTTTATTGCTGAAGCGGAAGGCTTCGGTTTGGTTGTAAGGTTTACGTGCGGCTAACCAAGCGTCTTTCGCGGCTTGCTGGGTTTCGGCGGTGGGGTTGGCAATAAAGGCATCGACTTTTTCTTGTAAGATTTTGGCGGTGGTGAATGCGTCACTGAAACCAGCATGGGCAAGATTCACGTAGGTTTCCATCACCGCTTTGGCAGTAACGGTTTCAGCGCTGACTAACAGGGGTGTGGTGCATAATACGCCACCGAGTAGGGCGGCTGAGACGATGTGGGAAAGGGATTTCATGGGTAGTCTCCGAAAAAACAGGTCTGGCTGGGGCAGTGGCACTGACTGGCTTGACTGTTAAAGGTGTTGATGAATCGTTATCGGTCAGATTCTTCAGACGAACGGTCAAGAGAGAGTGGCTTGTCTGCGTCATCATCTGCCGAGGTGAGGATCAAATTGCCCCGGCGGGTAATGGTCAAACAATAAGGACGCTTGCCGTGCTGAAGAATGATTTTTTTGCAGCCGCGCATCAATTCTTCCAGATTGATACGGTGTGGTTCTACATCCGTCATTCTCAAAGCTCCAGACATCATGCGAATGCACCTTGCATTAGGTTAAAGGAAAAGGTATCAGGGTTGAGGGTTTCTTCGATGACTTCACAGGCATGACCTTTGCAGCGCCCACAACACGTACCCACTTTCAGCTCCTGCTGAATGGCTTCTAGCGTTTCATGACCTTGGTTAACGGCTTTCTTGATCGCTTTGTCGGTCACAGAGTGGCAAATACAAACGTACATGGCATCACCTAAACAGTAATCATTCTTAAACGTTTGGAGATGATAATCATGATCAACTGCAAATACAAGTGGTTCTCAGTTATTTTTTGAAATGAGAAAAGTTCTCAAAAAGTGCGTAATTTTATGGAATCAGTATGCCAATCGCGCCAATTCTTTGGTGAATACTGCGCTTTGCATGGCTGCTTCTGCGGGTTTTTCAACCAGATTGAACACGCCACATACTTCATGCCAGCCAATGCCTTGCAGCCAATCCGGTAAACTTACTGTGCCTTGCCCTTTGCGTGGCAAGATGTAACAACTTTCACCCCGATACAACAGATTGTAAGGTTGGTTAGCCTGATGCAATGCGACAATGACTTCCCACGCCGCTGACGCAGAATCCGCCCGCCAGCAGTGCAGCGGGTAGGTTTGTGTGCCGCCGTTATGCTGCCATTGCGCTGCTTCCACCGGAAAGCGTGATGGGCGAATAAATCCCTGAAAATGCAGTTGATTGACCGAGGCATACGCACCGACACTATTGAATGCTATCCCAAATCCCGGTAGGTAGGTGGCGGTGCTGGCAGCCAGCGCCATGATGCGTTCATGGTAGGGTTGCGTCAGGAATTGCGGCAGGGTGGCTTGCGGTTCTGGCACGATCAGCGTATGCCAAGGTGCAAACGGGAACTTGTTATAAAACACCCGCAAATTCATGCCTTCCGCCGTGCCTTCCCACAAGATTTCGGGGCGCAGGAAGGGTTTGTTGAAGTGAAATTTGTCCGCTGCAAATGCTTGGTGCAATTCGCTGAAGACTTCGCCCGATACTCTTGCAGGGCGCAACCCCCGTAATGGGTTGATCACCAATTCCCACGGTTCAGCGCGTGCGTGTTCCCAGCCGGAAAAAATTTCGATGCCGGTTTTTAGCAGTGCTGCAAAGGTGGCGACATCATCGACAGGGCCGTCAGGCTGGCGTTGTTGCAGTTGTGCAAAGGTCTCGCGCAAAGGTGTGGCGAGTTGTTGGCGCAATGTTGCGTCTTGCATACTGTTGGCGAGTACCAAGATAAATGCACCCAAGCCGTCGGGCGTGAGCATGTTTTGCAAACCGTCGGTAAAGCGGGTTTTGAAAGCGTCGGGGGAGGTGGTGAAGAGCATAGTAATTTGCCTAAATTCTGGATGTTATAACGTTTGCCACACGACTCGATCAAACCCTAATGCCACCACTGCGAGGCAATGCAAGCGCTGCGGTTCTTGGTATTTTTCTGTCAATACCGCACGGTAATGCTGCAATTGTTGCAATGCATCGTTTAAGGCGGTTTGCACGGCAGGCAGTTGCGCCAGACTTTCGCGGGATTGTTCACGTATCTGTTCGCCGCTCAGTTTTAGGTCGCTCAGTGATAGGTATTTGAATTCCAACACAATGTCTTTCAGGGTGGGGTACTGGCGCATACTGGGGCGAATGATCAGCACCAGATCGGCGTAACGGCGTTGTAGCGCGGTTTCCGAATCGACCACGTAATAAATGTCATTGAACAGCAAGGTTAGGAATGCCGTTTTGATGGTAAGTTCATTGCTCCACGCATAATCACGGTTGCTGAAGGCGGCGAAGTATTTTTGCTCCAGATAATCAGCCAAAGGTTGCAGATCGGCGGATTGGTAAAATTTTTCCGCCATATTGGCAACGGCAATGCGATCTTTGGGGGCGGGGAGGATGCGCTGGCGCAATTCGTCCACATACAAAGCGCGGGTCACGAGGTTGGGGATGCCCAGTGTCAGTTTGCCCAAAATATCCGTATCAACAATGGTCAGCACGCCGAAGTAATACAGCAGGGATAACAAGTAGCTTTCATCCTGCTGTAAATCAGTGAGTTTTTCCACGCCGAAACGGTTTTCCAGTACATCAAGGGTGATGGTGCTTTCTTCATCAAGAATGCGTTCCACCACACCTGTGCCACTGGGTTGGCTGGCGAGGTAACGGATACGCGCCGCGTCCATCATCAGGTTGCCGTCGAGCATTTGGCGTGGGGCAGTGCATTCATCCTGATAGTGACGCAGGAAATAAAAACACAGAATGGGGTTGTATAACAGCGGCTTGTCTAGTTGGTCACAGAAACGGTAGCCGTTGTAAAATTGTTTCAAAGTTTGCAGCAAGCCATCGCGTTGATTTTCATCCTGCCAACAGTGTTGCAAAACACCTGTTACCAGTTCGCCCAGCTCCGGTTGGGTAATGCCGCATAGGGTATTGAAACGTGGCATCAGGGAAATGTCGGTGGCGACGTTATAACCGCTAGTCATATCCGCCAGCACCAACGGTGAGACACCCGTGATAAACACGCGCCCGATACTGCCTTCGGCGACGCTGCCCTTAACAATCTTGAATAACGACTTGAGAATGCCTTCGCCTTCGAGCAAATCCTGATAACGGCGGCTGTTGTGCGGGTCACGCACTAGCACTTCGTTGGCGAAGTTGTCGTATTCGTCGATCAGCAGGTAAATTTGCTGCCCGCTGCTGCTGACGATATTGCACAGCGATTGGAACGACGCTAAGGCATCGTCATCTTGTATCCGAACCTGAAAGCGCAGCATATCCTGATAAGTTTGGATAAAGCCTTCTATGCTGGCATTCAAGTGATTGAACAAACTGCTTTTAATATCATCAATACAGCCTTGTGCCGATACTTTGGAAAAATCCCAGCGCAGGATCAAGTAACGGTTACGCTCCGGGGTTGGGTTACGTCCCACTTCCAGCCCACCAAACAAGGTTTCAAACTGATTCGTCGTTTTAACATCGTAATAATTGACGAGTGTGGAAAGCAGTAGGGATTTACCGAAGCGGCGCGGGCGCAGGAATACGAGTTGCTTACCCGCTTCTTCCAGCAGAGGAATGTGTTGAGTACGGTCAAGGTACAAATAGCCCTCCGTGCGGATGGCAGGGAAATTACTAATGCCGTAGGGAAACCGAATCATACTGATAAATACCGGAGTTTGGATTTCTACAGAATAGCATAATTGGGTTGTGGGTCGCTGCATGGCGTGTTATTTGACCGCGATAAAGTGGCACGTTAGCATGACCACTCGCCCATCAATATCAACAATATGACAAGGAGATCCGATGAAAGGCAACCCCGACATTAACCGTGCGTTGAATCTGGCACTACGCAGCCAGTTGACCGCGATTAACCAATACTTCCTGCACGCCCGCATGTGTAAAAACTGGGGCTTGGAAGGTTTTAACAAGCACGAATACAAGCGTTCCATTAACGCCATGAAACAGGCGGACGAGCTGATCGAACGCATTCTGTTTCTGGAAGCACTGCCCAATCTGCAAGACCTCGGCAAGCTTTACATTGGCGAAGACGTGCCGGAAATCATCGCTAACGATTTACGCCTTGCCGGAGAAGTGGTGGCGGAATTGCGCAGCGTGATTGCGGCGTGTGAACAAGCGCAGGATTACGTGAGCCGCGACATGCTGCAAGAAATCCTTGAAGAGGAAGAAGAGCAAATCGACTGGTTGGAATCTCAGCAATGGGCAATCCAGAATGCCGGTTTGCCCAATTATTTACAATCCATGATGAACGCATAAGGAGACGACATTATGAAAGGCAATGACCGCGTTATCAACGTGCTGAAAACCCTGCTGGCGGGGGAGTTGGCAGCACGCGACCAATATTTCATCCATTCGCGCATGTGTGATGATTGGGGTTTAACCAAATTGTTTGCGCATTACGAGCATGAACGTCAGGAAGAAAGTGCTCATGCCGATGCCATTATTCGCCGTATCCTCTTCCTCGAAGGTGTGCCGGATCTGAACAATCAAGACAGCCTGAATGTGGGTTTCGATGTGCCCAGCATGTTTAAGAATGACCTTGCGCTGGAATACCACGTGGTGGGTGCGCTGAAGGCGGCGATGAAAATCTGCGAAGAAGAGCAAGATTACGTCACTCGCGAAATGCTGCGTAGCCAACTGGATGACACCGAGCAAGATCACGCCTATTATCTGGAAAAGCAACTGGGTTTGATTGACAAAATCGGCTTGCAGAACTATTTACAGTCACAGATGTAAGTTCCCTCCGATCTCTGTTGAGGCACACGCGGTCTTCGGATGCGGCGCATTACCCAAACAGGGATTTTCCATATTGTGATGTAAAGCATTCTCATTTATATTGCAGGCTTTGCAATCACTGAAAGCCACACCATGCGCCTTCTTTTTTTCTGCTTATTGTGCTTGGCATCAACTGCCATTGCCGCTAATCCTCCCTTTAATACCAAAGCCGCCTTGGGCGAAAAGCTGTTTTCTGACGTGAATCTGTCGAAAAACCGCACGCAATCTTGCGCCACTTGCCACAATCCTGAACACGGTTTTGTGGATAATCGCAGCACAGCGGTGGGCAAAGCGGTTTCCTTGGGCGATGACGGCAAATCCTTGGGGGATCGCAATGCACCGACGGCAACTTACGCCAAATTCAGCCCGGATTTTCACCAGAACAAAGCGGGTAACTATATCGGTGGGCAATTTCTGGATGGGCGCGAGGACGATTTAGCCGGGCAAGCCGGTGGCCCGCCACTGAATCCGGTGGAAATGGGGATGCCGGATAAAGCCGCCCTGGTGGCGCGTTTGCAAGAAAATCAGGATTACGTCAGCGCCTTCAAGCAGCTTTTTGGCGCAAGTGTTTTTGATACGCCAGAAACGGCTTACGCGGCAATGGCGGAAAGTTTGGGTGAGTTTGAAAAAACCGAGCTGTTCGCGCCGTTTGATTCCAAATATGACCGCTATTTGAAGGGTGAGGTCGAACTGACGGATCAGGAATCGTTGGGTGAATCCTTGTTCTTTTCCCAGCAGTTCACCAATTGCAATCGCTGCCATCAGGTGAAAGCCTTTCCCGGTAGTGAGGGCGAAACCTTCAGCAATTACGAGTACCACAACTTGGGAGTGCCGACCAATCACGCAGTGAGGGCGGCGAATGGCAAGGCTAAGGATTTTGTCGATCAAGGTTTGTTGGCACACCCCGATATTAGCGACCCCACAGCGGCGGGCAAATTCAAAGTGCCAACCTTGCGCAATGTCGCGGTGACTGCGCCGTATATGCACAATGGCGTGTTTGCCGATTTGCGTACAGTTGTATTGTTTTACGACAAGTTTAATAATGCGCAGCGCACTCTCAACCCGGAAACTAGCAAACCGTGGGATGTGCCGGAAGTCGATAGTCATCTGGCTTTGGATGAAGAGGAATTTCAAGCGCCCGCTCTGAAGGATGCGGAGGTGGATGCGTTAGTGGCGTTTATGCGAACACTGACAGATCAGCGCTATGAGGCGTTGTTGAGCCGTCCGTGAAATAGTTCCTTTTCTCTTGCTGTTTATCCACCCCACAATTACAATTCACCCCGTCATTGGGGAGTAGCCTCCTTTCACTGAAAAGGGTCTGTATCAACATAATTGACCGCCCGGTCATGGTGCAGACAACTCCGGTTTGGCAAGACCTTTGACCATATGCCCTCGGTAAAGCCGGGAGGGTGTGTGGTCATTGGAAAACGCCCGGCTTTGGAGTTCTACATGGAAGCTTTTCTGGTTTCAACCGGTATTGTTGCTCTCGCTGAAATCGGCGATAAAACCCAACTGCTGTCACTGGTGTTGGCGGCAAAATTCCGCCGCCCGGTTCCTATTATCCTAGGGATTTTAGTTGCAACCTTGCTGAATCATGCGTTGGCGGGTGCGGTCGGTGCATGGGTCACGACGGTGCTGGGGGCAGAGGCATTGCGCTGGATTTTGGGTTTGTCGTTTCTGGCAATGGCGGTGTGGATTATGATCCCCGATAAGCTGGATGACGATGATGTGAAGGTGGATGCGACGCACTACGGGATTTTTGGTGCGACGGTGGTGGCGTTTTTCCTCGCGGAAATGGGCGATAAAACCCAGATTGCGACCGTGGCGTTAGCGGCGCAATACGCTTCTTTGTTCTGGGTGGTAGCTGGTACAACCTTAGGGATGATGCTGGCGAATGCTCCGGCAGTGTTGCTGGGCGATAAAATGGGCAGCAATTTGCCGTTGAAGCTGGTGCATGGAATTGCAGCGGCGATTTTTGCTGCCTTGGGTATTGCGACGTTGTTGGGCATCGGGTAATGGCGTAATACTGAAAAAAGCAAGGGAGTCACATGACTCCCTTGCTTTTTGATTACTGATTTATTTGTTAAATGGATTATTTGGCATGATTCGTTCGGTTTTCTGGTTTTTTCGGGTGAGTCGTATTTTATTGGATAGTCACATGACCTAAGTATCTTGCGTGGATACATGCCGTGGACTACACTGACTAAAATATTTTAGGAGCACTGCGATGTATGCTACCAATGTCCGTGAACTCAAAAAAAATCCTTCATTGGCACTGCGCCACGCTCGTGAGGCTCCCGTGTTGGTGTTAAAAGGCGATGAACCTGACGCATTGTTGATACATTTGGATAAAACGCTCAGTGACACCATGACAGGTTTGCGCCCAGCACTCGCCGCGAATTTGTTCCGCGATGGTTTGATGTCTTTAGGCAAAGCAACCCGAATCAGCGGATTAAGCATGAGTGCTTTCATCAAGCATTTGGGAAGTCTGGGTATTGAGATTGCTCGACCGGATGAAACTACCGCCCACGAAACCCAAGATTTGTCTGCATGGCTGTCATAATTAGCGATACCGGTCCGCTATTGGCATTTGCGGGCATTCATCAGCTAACGATTCTGCAACAACTGTTTAAAACTGTGTATATACCGCAGGCTGTCTGGCAAGAATCTCAAGCGCACAGCGATGACGCTGCTCAACAAATTGCTACAGCTTTGCAACAAGGATGGCTGCAAGTGGTGACAGTATCCCCGCCACATGATTTTCCGGTGAGTCTCGGTGATGGGGAGCAAGAAGCTATGCAGTTTGCTATGGCTAATCCCAGTGCCTTGCTTGTTATGGATGATCGGCTGGCACGACGCGAAGCTTTGCAACGCAAGCTGGCATTTGTCGGTACGGTGAAAGTGCTATGGATAGCAGAGCAGCGGCATTTGATCAGTGATGCCGCCGTGCTGTTGGAGGCAATGGCGGCAAATGGTTATTACTTGTCCCGCCAATTGTTGCAGCAAATCAGCGAGTGAGATTCTTGTTACCCTGATGGTAGTAGCGGCAGCGTAACGGTTTCAGGCGGTACGCTGCTCGCCACTAATGCACTATTTCCAACCCACCTTATCCATGATCATCACCGCTTGCGCGTATGTATTCCAGCAATTTAATGGCTTTGATTTGGTCACGGTCGCCGCCGCTGGGTGGTTTTGCCAGATTGGCTACCAAGCCTTGCGCCCATTGTTCGGCTTGCGCCGCGCCTTTGGCGGCAATCATTGACGCCAGCAACGACTGGTTATAAATGCTGCTGGAAGAACGCACACACACGCGCCCTTGCCATTTCGGATCAGCCAAATCTTCGTAGGTGGAAAGCTCATTCGCCTGCACTTTGGCGGGATTGTAGAACAGCACCCGTGCGCGGTAAGTCAGCCCAAACCACTGGTTGGCAGGGTCACGCAAATTCGCCGGAATTGCCTGATTCAGCTTGGCGGACTGTATCGGTTGCAAGGTGCCAGCCTCCACCGCACGGTGGAAACGCCCCGCATCGGCGGTAATCAGCACATCAGCGGGTGAATTCGCACCTTCGCGTTTCAAACGTTCCAGCAATGGGTCATCATCGCCGGTAATCAGATTGACCTTTACGCCATTGTCTTTGCTGAACGCATCCAATAGCGGCTTGATCAATTGTTATTCGCGGGCGAAATACACATTCACTTCATTAGCCAGCACTTGTGTGCTGCACAGCAGCAGTAAACTGGCAGTCAATTTTTTCAACATAATGATCTCCTTCTTACTCCCCTCGCCCCTTGAGGGAGAGGGGGTGAGGGGTAAAACTACGTATCCGCCCAACGGCGAACCAAATTGTGGTAAATCCCGGCGAGTTTGACGGTTTGCGGATGCCCCACGCCGAGTTCCATGGTCAACTCTTGGATACTCTGGTCGAGGTCGTAGAGCAGGGTGCGTTGCCCGTCATCACGGATCATGCTTTGCATCCAGAAGAACGAGGCGATGCGTGCGCCGCTCGTAACGGGAAGTACTTGATGCAAACTGGTGGCGGGGTACAGCACCATATCGCCTGCCGCGAGTTTGACTTCCTGTGCGCCGAAATTGTCTTCGATCACCAGTTCGCCACCTTCGTACTCTTCCGGTTCGGCGAGAAACAACGTGGCGGAAACGTCGGTGCGTACTCTGACAATCGTACCCGGCACGTAGCGGATGGAATTATCGACATGGACACCGAAATTACCGCCGCCTTCGTAACGGTTGAACAGCGGCGGGTAAATTTTCAGTGGCAGCGCGGCGGAAATGAACTGAGAATTGTTGGCGAGTGCATCAAGGATAAAATCGCCTAGCTCTTGCGCCAGTGGCGAAGTCTGCGTCAGTTGCAGGTTGTTTTTGGCGGTGGCGGCTTGTTGACCTGCCGTCACTTTGCCATCGACCCATTCTGCCGCATCCAGTTGAGCGCGACATTGGGCAATTTGTTGTTTGGTCAGGACATTGGGTATACACAGCAGCATAATTAAAAGTCGTAGGTTAGGCTAAGGTTAGTGGTGCGACCCGGTGCAACGTAAGTAAATGGCGCACCGCTGCGGTATAACGCTTCGTAGATGGTTTCATCGGTAGCGTTTTTCATATTCAACTGCGCTGACATTTTGTTGTTGATTTTGTATTCACCCATTAAATCGAGGCGGTTGGAGGCTTTAATGATGTTACCCGTGGTTGCCGCAAATGCACCGCCGCCCACTTCGCCCGTATGGATCACGCTGCCACCGACGGCGATTTTCGGTGTGATCTGGTACTTCGTTTGCACACTGGCGCTCTTTTCGGCAATGTTGGCTAACGGTTTGCCGAGGTTCGCCGGTGTTGCTGAGCCGGTGATTTCGCTATCCATGTAGACCGCGCCACCGGCAAGGCTGAGTTTTTCGGTTACATTGCCGGAAACGCCCAGTTCCATACCCTTGATGCGTACTTCACCCTGATTGCTGGTGTTGGATTCGATTTTGTTGCTCTTATCCAACTGGAATACTGCCGCACTGACCGCGAGGTTATCGTTGGCTAGGTTCCATTTGGTGCCGAGTTCCACGCTCTTATTGCGCTCAGGCTCAAATGCAGCGACTGAGGCATTCAAACCACCGTAGGCAACATCGCCCACGCCATCGTACATTTCGCCCGGTACGTTGGATGAGGTACTGACCGAGGCATAAACGCTGCCGTTTTCCTTTGGCTTGTACACGACACCGGCATGACCGTTGGTAAAGCCTTCGTTGTATTTGACCGGTGGCGCAACCCCATTCACCGCGCCACTGGTTGTACCCGCACCGTAAGTAAGCGATTCGCTGGTAATATCAAAGGTGTCGTGACGGATACCGCCGAAGACTTCCCACTTGGGATTGAGTTTGACGGTATCCATGACATAGACCGAGTTCACATCGGCACTAATGTTCGAGGTGCGGCTCACACCATTGATGCTCGGTGCGGCAACGTTATTGTTCGGGTTGATAATGTTCAGTACGGGAGCGGGAACGCCGCTTGGATTGGTCGTCGCGTTAAACGCATTCAAGCGCGGTATATCGTTCTTGATTTTTTCCTTACTCACCTCAAAACCGCCGACCACAATATGCTCAACATCACCTTGATAAAACTCGTGGGTGATTTGGGTGCTATTGCCGGTGAATTCATTGGTGAAATCGGCGGTGTTCACGCTGTTAGTGATGGTCGCATCCGGGGTTAAACCCGTTGCTGGTACGCTCCCCGGTTTGGAAACGATGTACTTATTGGTGGTTTCGCCCACACGGGTTTTGCTGTTGATCGTGGTGTTTGGAGAGACTTTGTAGTCCACCGTACCCGTTAAAATATCCGCCCCCGTGTCGTGGAAGTCACGCCCGACAATCACGTAAGAATTGCTACGATCAACCGCTGCCGGTGCGCCGGTTGTCCGATCCCACGGATGCCCACGGTCTGGCATGGCTTCGTTGCGCAGGTGGTAATAATCCAAGGAAACGTCCATTTTCTCGCTGGCTTGGATGTCAGCCGCGATGGCGGCACCGTGACCCTTTTTGTACAGGTGATCCCGTCCGGCAATTTCGGAATCTTGAATCATCAGGTTGCTGCGTACTTTCACTTTGTCGTTGACCACGCGGTTAGCGTCTAGGGTCGCACGGTTGTCATCGCCCACGGTCAAGGTGCCGCGTGCAAAGTTAGCATCCTGCGGTTTTTTGGAAACGCTGTTGACTGCGCCGCCTGTCGTACCACGCCCTGCGAAGGTAGAGCTTGGGCCTTTGGCAATTTCGATTTGCTCAGAGGCGAACACATCACGGGTAGTGGAACCGGGGTCACGCATTCCGTCGACGAAAATATCGTTACGTGTGTCGAAACCACGGATCAGGAAACGGTCGCCTTCCGCATTACCGCCTTCGCCGGTTCCCATTGTCACACTCGGTTGGGTACGCATCAGGTCTTTTAGCGCCATGACACCCGCGTCTTCCATCTGTTCTTTGCCGACCACGGTGATGGTTTTGGAAACGTTCAAGAGAGGTTCGGTGAATTTGGTGTTGGCGGATTTGTCGACTTTGTATGGGGCTTCCGGGTCAGCGTTCGGGTTGGAACCGGGGGCGGCTTGTTTGGCTTCTGCGGTCACGCCTTCGAGTTGGGTAATGTCAGCTTTCGCATCTTTGGTTTTTTTGGTGTCATCCGCCGCTTGGCTAGGGACAGCAATAGTTGCCATCATCACAAATGCAGCGGAGGCAAGGGCAATAGCGGGGGATTCGGCACGGTTAACACTGCTACGGATAGCAAGGGGTTTTTTCTGACAGCTCACGGGATACTCCTGATAAAAATGGTACGGGAAGAAGCATCTGTGGCTGTCAGGTCGTTGGCTATACGATGCGTACTCTTTGGGTTGCAGATGATAATCATTCTATTTCACAGGTCAAGACTTTTGTGGTAAAAATGCGAATAATTTCTATTTGAGCCGCAAAAAATGTCACAGCAAGCTTATTTAACGCAAATCCCCCCCGAAATTGCAGCCGTTAGTGATTACGAAGTGTTTGCCCGTGCGCGGCTGGATGACAATGCTTGGGCGTATGTACACAGCGGTGCGGCGGATGAAATAACCTTTCATAACAATCGCTTGGCATTCGATATGTGCAGTTTGCGGAATCGGGCATTGGTCGATGTGCGGGGTGGGCATACGCGCTTGGAGCTGTTTGGGCAAACCTTGCAGCACCCGATATTACTAGCACCTGTGGCTTATCAACGCTTGTTTCACCCCGAAGGTGAATTAGCCAGCGTGCGGGCAGCGGCAGCGATGGATGCTCCAATGGTGGTGAGTACCTTGGCAAACCATACGCTGGAAGACATTGCGCGTCATGCACACGCACCCTTGTGGTTTCAGCTTTATTTCCAAGCGGATAGAGAGTTTACATTGGGGTTAGTACGGCGGGCGGAAGCGGCGGGTTATCAAGCATTGGTGGTAACGGTGGATGCGTCGCTTGCTGGGGTGCGCAATCGCGAGCAACGTGCCGGTTTCCATTTGCCAGCGGAAATTAATGCGGTGAATTTGCAGGGAATGCCGCAAGCGTCGCTGGCATTGGCGCAAGGGCAAAGTCAGGTATTTGACGGTTTGATGGCACATGCGCCGACATGGCGCGATATTGAACGCTTGCGCCAATTGACGGATTTACCCTTGCTGTTGAAAGGGATTACCCACCCAGAGGATGCCAAACTGGCGCTGTCGCTGGGAGTAGATGGTTTGATTGTGTCGAATCACGGCGGGCGCACCTTGGACACCGTACCCGCATCCCTGCATCTGTTGCCAGCGATTGCCGAGGTGGTACAGGGACAAATTCCCTTGCTGTTGGATGGGGGCATTCGGCGCGGCACGGATATTGTCAAAGCGCTGGCATTGGGGGCAAGTGCGGTGCTGATTGGTCGCCCGCTGATTTACGGTTTGGCAACGGCGGGGGCGCTGGGCGTGGCGCATGTATTGCGCGTGTTGTGGGAAGAATTGGAGGTGGCGATGGCATTGACAGGTTGCCGTACTTTGACAGACATTCAGCAGTGCACGGTATTAACTGAGATTAATGCTTGAAAATGTAAATAGTAACAATTACCATCTTGTGCAGATTTACTTGACATCATTAGCCATCCGCCCCAACAGCCACGGTAGCCAAGGTTCAGTAAAACCCTGCGCTTAACTTTACGAGGTTTTACTAACACAATGGAATTTCTCAAACTGTATCTGGATCACATGGTGCTAGGCACGTTGGGCTTTATGAGCTTTATTATGCTGGCGTTCGCGGTGGAGCGTTACATTTACTTCTGGCGCATTAAACTGACGGATTTCAAGCACATTGAGCTGTTGAAAGTCGCGCTGACCCGCAATCTGACCACCATTTCCAGCGTGGGCGCGAATGCGCCATATGTGGGGCTGTTAGGCACAGTCTTGGGGATTTTGATTACCTTCCACGAAATGGGGCAAGGCAACAAACTGGATGTGAATAGCATTATGCTAGGGCTGGCAATGGCACTGAAAGCCACCGCTGCCGGGCTACTGGTCGCGATTCCCGCTATCTTGTTTTATAACGGTTTAATGCGCAAAGTGGACGTGCTGGTATCACGTTGGACTGCTTTGCAGGATGGGCATTCATGAAACGCTTTGACCAGATTAACATGATCCCCTTCATCGACATTATGCTGGTGTTGCTGGCGATCGTGCTGACCACGGCAAGTTTTGTGTCGCAAGGGCTGATTCCGGTCAATTTACCCACTGCCGAACAAGTCAGCGAGCCATCGAAAGATGAGGAGCCCTTGGAAATTGCCATCAATGAGCACAATGAGTTTTTCCTTGGTGAAGAAAAAGTCACGCTGGAACAAATGGCTGCAAAGCTCAAGGTGCAAGCCAAGCCAGAAACCTTGATTGTATTGCGCATTGATAAAGCCGCTGTGTTTGAGCATTTCGTCAAATTGATTGATTTGCTGAAAGCACAGGAGTTGAGCAACCTTTCGATACAGGCACAACAAGAGCCATGAAAACCAATCATATCAGCGGCTTTGGTATTTCCACGGCTGTGCATATTGGGTTGGCATTGTTCCTGATGCCGCTCCTGTTTGCCGCAGAAACCAAGCCGGAAGAACCCCCCATTCTGCCGGTGGAATTGAGCATGTTCGAGCCGCAAGCTCCCGAACCTGCCCCCGAACCCGTGCCGCAGGTAGCGCCGGAACCACCGCCGCCGCCACCCCCACCACCGCCGCAACCTAAGCCCAAGCCAAAGGAAAAGCCGAAACCGGAAAAACCCAAGCCGGAAAAGAAGGTGGAAAAACCCTTACCCAAACCGGAAAAGGATTTGCGCCAAGAGCAGGAGCAACGCGAACGCAGTGAAGCAGAACGTCGTGAGCGTGAGGAACAGCAACAGCGTGAGGTCGCCGAGCGTCAAGCACGCCAACGAGCGCAACAGGAAACTGCTGCGCGTGCGGCTGCCCAAGCCCAAAACGCAGTGCCGGTGATTACCAACCCGCGTTACCGCCGCCCACCGCGCCCACCGGAGTATCCACGCCGTGCGCTGGAATCGGGTATGGAAGGCACTACCATTGTGCGTGCTAACGTTAGCCCCAGCGGTAGCGTGCTAGCCGCTAAAGTCCAGAAATCTTCTGGGAATGCATCACTGGATTCTGCTGCTGTCAAAGCGGTACGCGGTTGGAGCTTTGTACCCGCGACCCGTGGCGGGCAAAATATTGAGTCGATTGTGCAAGTGCCAGTCAATTTCAAAATCAATTGAGGAAAACTAGCGTTAGTGAGCGTGTAGTGTTATTTGTATCTGTTACTCGCTTCCGGCATCCTGTTAATTCTATTGATTATCAGGAACTGAGCAATGGACACCATCAACAGCCAGCGCCGCCGGGTATTACTGTCAATGGGCGCAGGCGGGGTTGCTTGGCTGGCATGGCGTGCCACATGGCAACCTGCCAGCGCTGCCACTTCCCCCGCCTGTGTCATTACCCCCGAACAAATGGAAGGCCCGTATTTCGTCGATGAAATGCTCAACCGTGCCGACATCCGCACCGATCCCGCCGATGGCACAACCGTATCCGGCATTCCCTTGCAACTGCAATTACGGATCCATGCCGTCAATGGCACAACTTGCACGCCGTTGCCCAAAGCATTGGTAGACATCTGGCACTGCGATGCCAACGGTGTGTATTCCGGGGTGCAGGATTCCAGCTTTGACACGGTTGGCAAAAAATTCCTACGGGGGCATCAAATCACGGATTCGGAGGGCAATGTCACCTTTACCACCATTTATCCCGGTTGGTATCCGGGGCGCACCGTGCATATTCACGTCAAAGTCCGAGTAGACACTGCCGATGGTAAGGCGCAGGAATTCACCTCGCAATTGTATTTTGATGATGCTTTTACCGATGAAGTGTACAAGCTTGCCCCGTATAACAGCCGCGAAGCCCGTTTTCCACGTAACGATGGCGATGGTATTTTTCGGCGTGCTAATGGGGATAAGTTGTTGCTGCAACTGGCTGGGGATGCATCAGGTTATATCGCAAGTTTGGATATAGGCATGGCAGTCGG
Organism: Thiothrix winogradskyi; assembly: GCF_021650935.1. Classification (NCBI taxonomy): domain Bacteria; kingdom Pseudomonadati; phylum Pseudomonadota; class Gammaproteobacteria; order Thiotrichales; family Thiotrichaceae; genus Thiothrix; species Thiothrix winogradskyi. Next base: position 2,331,259 of record NZ_CP091244.1, read on the forward strand.
CTAAACACTGTCGCTATTTTTGATAAAAAATAGAATGATACGTTCGTTTTAATCATCTGGATAGATCAAAGCTAAAGGACTATAACGATAAGTATGAGTGAACAATGTAACTATCAAGAGGAGAAACGCCATGAGTGACGTAAGCAAATGTCCTGTCATGGGACACGCCAATACACCCGCCGCCAACAACGCTGGGCGTGGCACATCCAACCGCGACTGGTGGCCTAACCAGTTGAAACTCAATATCCTGCACCAGCACACGGCCAAATCTAACCCACTGGGTGCGAATTTCAATTACGCTGATGAATTCAAAAAGCTCGATCTGGTAGCCATTAAACAAGACCTATACGCGCTAATGACCGATTCGCAAGACTGGTGGCCTGCCGATTACGGTCACTACGGGCCAATGTTCATCCGCATGGCCTGGCATAGTGCAGGCACGTACCGCATCAGCGACGGGCGCGGTGGGGCTGGGCATGGTAATCAGCGTTTCGCCCCGCTCAATAGCTGGCCGGATAACGTTAACCTCGACAAGGCACGGCGTTTGCTGTGGCCGATCAAGCAGAAATACGGCAACCAGATTTCGTGGGCTGACCTGATGATCCTCACCGGCAACTGTGCGCTGGAGTCGATGGGCTTCAAGACCTTCGGTTTTGCGGGTGGGCGCGAAGACATCTGGGAACCTGAAGAAGATGTGTATTGGGGTTCTGAGGCCGAGTGGCTGGGAGGTGACAAGCGTTACAGCGGTGAACGCGATTTGGAAAACCCCTTAGCAGCAGTGCAGATGGGGCTGATTTACGTGAACCCCGAAGGCCCCAACGGCAAGCCTGACATAGTGGGTTCGGGTCGTGATGTGCGTGAAACCTTTGCTCGCATGGCGATGGACGATTACGAAACCGTTGCCCTTACTGCTGGCGGACACACTTTCGGCAAATGCCACGGCGCAGCGAGTGCTACCCACGTTGGTGCTAAGCCAGAAGCTGCTGCTATCGAACAAATGGGTTTGGGTTGGAAAAGCAGCTTCGGCAGCGGCAAAGGTGGCGACCAAATCGGCAGCGGCTTGGAAGGTTCGTGGACACCAACGCCGACTCAGTGGGACAACAGCTATCTGGATATGCTCTTCAATAACGAATGGGAACTGACCAAAAGCCCCGCCGGTGCATGGCAATGGACACCCAAAACCGCCACCGAAAGCAATCTTGCCCCAGCAGCGGATGACCCAGCTAAACGTGTGCCGATCATTATGACCACGGCTGACATGGCAATGCGTTTTGACCCGATTTACGAACCGATTGCGCGGCATTTTCAGCAGAATCCTGATGAATTCGCGGATGCATTTGCACGGGCATGGTTCAAACTGACCCACCGTGATTTGGGGCCGCGTTCACGCTATCTTGGCGTTGAAGTTCCAGCCGAAGATCTGATTTGGCAAGACCCAGTTCCGGCGGTTGATTATACCTTGATCGACGCGCAGGACATTGCTGACCTCAAAGGTAAATTGTTGGCATCAGGACTTTCCATTGCTGATCTGGTGACAACGGCGTGGGCTTCGGCATCCACCTTCCGAGGGTCGGATAAGCGCGGGGGCGCGAACGGTGCGCGGATTCGCCTTGCTCCGCAAAAGGATTGGGCAGTGAATAAACCTGCGCAACTCGCCAAGGTATTGCAGGTTCTCGAAGGTATTCAAAGCGCGTTCAATGCAGCACAGTCAGGTGGCAAACAGGTGTCGCTGGCGGATTTGATCGTATTGGGTGGGTGTGCAGCAGTGGAGCAGGCGGCGGCGAATGCCGGATTCGCGGTTGAAGTACCGTTCACAGCAGGGCGCACCGATGCCACACAAGAGCAGACCGATGTCGAAGCCTTCGCTGTGCTTGAGCCAGTGGCAGACGGTTTCCGCAATTACCTCAAAGGCAAATACGCCGTGACAGCCGAGGAAATGCTGCTTGACAAGGCGCAATTGCTGACCTTGACTGCACCAGAAATGACCGTGCTAGTCGGTGGGATGCGGGTGTTGAATGCTGCCTTTACCCAACGGTCTGAAGCACTTACCACCGATTTCTTCGTGAATCTGGTCGATATGAGCACAGACTGGCAGGCTACCGCCGATGAGAATGTGTTTGAGGGACGCGACCGTGCCACGGGTGCGGTAAAGTGGACAGGCTCACGGGTTGACTTGGTGTTTGGCTCGAATTCCCAGCTTCGTGCGGTGGCAGAAGTGTATGCGCAGAATGATAGCAAGGAAAAATTCGTCCGCGACTTTGTGGCGGCATGGTGCAAGGTGATGAACCTCGATCGGTTTGATACCGATTAACGAAAATATTATCTTTTTTATCATCATTCTTTAAGATTTTTCTGCAATTAATGCTACTACACTATCTATTGGATATTTCATGAATGATAACCAAAGGATAGTGTTATGGAAAAAAATAGCTCGTGCTGTTGTGGTGGACTCCCAGCAATGTGGTGGTGGTTACTGACATTGCTGGGGTTGCCCCTGTTATTTTTCCTGATGACGGGTTCGCGTCAGGGAGCCGTTGAATCGGATTTAACGACGCGCAGTACTGCGGCATTAAAAGCGGCAGGTATGGACTGGGCGACGGTGAATCTTGATCAGCGTGGGCGTGACGTCTTGCTTAACGGGATGGCTGCCTCAAAGCAGGAAAGTGACGCTGCCCTCAAAGTTGTCCAAGGTGTGTATGGGGTACGGGAGGTGCAGAATAAGGTGGAAGTGGCAACAGCCAAAGCCCCGGAACCTGCTTCTGCTGCTGCGTCAATGCAAATGCCTGATGCTGCCCCGGCGTCCCCGCCTGCCACCCCTGTTGAGCAAACAGCGCAAACAGCTCAAGCATCTCCGCAAAACCCTGCTGAGCAAACAGCGCAAGCATCTCCGCAAAACCCTGCTGAGCAAACAGCGCAAGCACCAGCACCCGCCGAGCAAGCTGCCCCACCTGCTGAGCAAACAGCACAAGCAGCGCAAGCATCTCCGCAAAACCCTGTTGAGCAAACAGCGCAAGCACCTGCCGGGCAAACGGCTCAAGCTCCCGCTGAAGCCGAGCCTACGCAGGAACAGCAAGCCGTCATGAATTGCCAGCAGCAGTTAAACGATGCCATGACCGGCAAAACCATTCTGTTTGAAACCAATAAATCTGCCATCAAGCGGGATAGTTTGGCATTGCTGGATTCCCTCGGCGGGATTATTGCCAATTGCAGGGATGTGATCGCCGGTCGGGGAATTCAGGTGAGTGGGCATACCGATAATGTTGGTAATGATGCTTATAACCAGAAGTTGAGCACACAGCGTGCCGATGCGGTGAAAGGTTACCTCGTCAAAAAAGGTGTTGATAGTGCTTTGATCAATAGCGCCGGGTTTGGTGAAAGCCAGCCGATTGCCTCAAACGATACGGAAGCAGGGCGCTCGCAGAATCGTCGAATTACCTTTGATATCAACCCTGAGTAAAGGAGAACGTTATGATGTATTTATTTTCAGAATTATTCATGTGGCTCTTGCTGACGTTTGTCTTCGGCTTGGTGATGGGTTGGTTTTCACGCTCAGGGAAAGAGGATTAAATCATGACAATGTTTTTGTTACAGGCATTGCTCTGGCTGCTGGTTGCGTTTTTGCTGGGGTACGGTATTAGTCGTTTTCTGAAATCATTATTCTGCCGTCCTGATGAGGATGCAGAGGTCTATCATTATAAAGACCCTAATGCGCGGGTGAATGTGCCAGCGGCTGCGACGGTGTTGGGTGGTGCTGCCGCAGCGGCTGGCGCTGTAGCCGTGGCTCGCAATCAGTTTGATACCAAGGTGGATGCGCCCGATGTGTCATTGAAGATGCCAAAAGTAGATGCGCCGAATGTGTCGCTGCACGCCCCGAAGGTTGATTTACCTGATATGTCGTGGAAGATGCCGAAAGTAGATGCGCCAGATGTGTCGCTGCACGCCCCGAAGGTTGATTTACCTGATATGTCGTGGAAGATGCCGAAGGTAGATGTGCCAGAAGTGTCGCTGAAAATGCCCGACGTTGATTTGCCAGACCTGCCGTCGCTTGATGTTGACCTTCCAACGATGGAAGTGAAGGCTCCGGGCATGAATTGGAGCGGCATTGACCCTCACAAACCAATTATTGACCCGCCGGACATGGATATAAGCCTCCCAACGGTTGATGTTGACCTGCCGGAAATGTCGCTGAAAATGCCGGATGTTGATTTGCCGGATATGTCACTGCAAGCGCCGGATGTCAGTGTGGATACGGGTAGTGGTTTCTTGGATGCAGCGAAAGTGGCAGTGATTGCCGCCGGAACCGGTTTGGCAGCTAAGGCTGCATCAGCCCTGAGCATCGACGACAAGGAATTGCCCAAGGTTGATATTGACCGGCCGGAAGTGTCACTGAAAATGCCTGATGTTGATTTACCCGACGTGCCGTCGCTTGATGTTGAACTTCCAACGCTGGAAGTGAAGGCTCTTGGCATGGATTGGAGCGGCATTGATCCTCACAAGCCAATTATTGACCTGCCGGACATGGATATAAACCTCCCAACGGTTGATGTTGACCTGCCGGAAATGTCGCTGAAAATGCCGGATGTTGATTTGCCGGATATGTCACTGCAAGCGCCGGATGTCAGTGTGGATACGGGTAGTGGTTTCCTAGATGCGGCGAAAGTGGCAGTGATTGCCGCCGGAACCGGTTTGGCAGCTAAGGCTGCATCAGCCCTGAGCATCGACGACAAGGAATTGCCCAAGGTTGATATTGACCTGCCGGAAGTGTCGCTGCAAGCGCCTGATGTTGACCTGCCGGAAGTGTCGCTGAAAATGCCCGACGTTGATTTACCCGACGTGCCGTCGCTTGATGTTGAACTTCCAACGCTGGAAGTGAAGGCTCTTGGCATGGATTGGAGCGGCATTGATCCTCACAAACCGATTATTGACCTGCCGGACATGGATATAAACCTCCCAACGGTTGATGTTGACCTGCCGGAAATTTCGTTGAAAATGCCCGAAGTTGATTTGCCAGATATATCACTGCAAGCGCCGGATGTCAGTGTGGATACGGGTAGTGGTTTTCTGGATGCGGCGAAAGTGGCAGTCATTGCCGCTGGAACCGGTTTGGCAGCTAATGCACTCGCTGCCGATGATGTTTCCCCTGATGTATCCACCGACGCTGATTGGCTATTGCAGTTGGTACAGCAAACCAAGGAAGCTTACCGTGGGCGGAATGCGCGGGCAGTCAGCCGCTTATGGGGCAGTGACAGCCACTATGATTGTTCAACCTTGGCTGACTACGAGTCCATCAGTTTGGAACCCGCGACGTATGACAAACTAGGCTCAAGCCATTGTGGTGTGCCACGGGCAGGGTTTGTCGCGGTTGGTGGTGATGTTGGCAATGTCGAAAGGGGTAGTGGCATCCTGTTCCATTATTGCAATATCGTGGTATGCCGTGGCGCTGATAACACCCATCATTTTATCCGTGTCTTGGCTGATTAAGCCGCCTTAACGCGCCCGCGTTGCCCCTCTCTGTTAGTGTAAATCTCCCGCTTTTGCGGGAGATTTCCGTTGAGGCTCTTCTAAAAAACCGATCATGATGACCTAAAAACCCTATGATGTTGCAGGGAATTCCTTGACCTGTATCAAGTAGCTGAACCAGCATGAGGCTAACATGACCCCTACAAGATTTACTCATAAAGGTAGGAGATACTCATGAAAGCACAAGCCTTAGTGATTTCATTGCTGACACTTAGCGTTGCAAGCGCGGTGTGGGCAGAAAAAGCCGAAAAAGCCGAGCCAGCAAAAGCGGTTGAAGCCAGCGTTGTTAAAGATGAACCGATCAAACCCATTGCCACTTACGTGCCGAAAGAAGCCGTCGTGGAATTGGGTAAGAAACTGTTTTTTGACCCACGTTTGTCCAAGTCCGGTTTCATTTCCTGCAATTCTTGCCATAACTTGAGCATGGGCGGCACGGATAACCTCACCACGTCCATTGGCGATAAGTGGCAACAAGGCCCGATCAATTCGCCGACCGTGCTGAATTCCAGCATGAATGTGGCGCAGTTCTGGGACGGTCGTGCCAAAGACTTGAAAGCCCAAGCCGGTGGCCCGATTGCTAACCCCGGTGAAATGGCATTCACTCACGAATTAGCCATTGGTGTGCTCGACTCTATTCCAGCTTACAAGGAAGAGTTCAAGATGGCGTTTGGTAAAGACACCATCGACATTGATATGGTGACGGATGCGATTGCCGCGTTTGAAGAAACCTTGGTCACACCTGATTCCAAATTTGACCGTTGGTTGAAAGGTGATGAGACTGCGATGAATGACAAAGAACTGAATGGTTACAAGTTGTTCAAGGACAGTGGTTGCGTGGCTTGTCACAATGGTCCCGCTGTCGGTGGCTCAAGCTTCCAGAAGATGGGCGCGGTTGAACCGTACAAAACCGATAACCCAGCGGAAGGTTTATCAGCAGTTACCGGCAAAGACGCTGACCGTTTCAAATTCAAAGTGCCTACTTTGCGTAATGTTGAGTTAACTTACCCGTATTTCCACGATGGCGCTGCTAAGACCTTGGAGGAGGCGGTCAATATCATGGGTCAAATTCAGTTGGGTAAGAAATTCTCTGATACTGAAACGGCTGACATTGTAGCCTTCCTGAAAACCCTGACCGGTAAGCAGCCCGACATTAAATTGCCTATTTTGCCACCTTCCACCAATGAAACCCCACGCCCTGATCCGTTCGGCAAGGGTGATACTGCCAAGGCAGATGAGGCTGACAAGAAATCTTGATTAGCACCTGCTGAGTGACTGATGCCCAGCGCTGTGGCGGCGGTGGGCATTTGTTATGATGCGCGATTCGTTGGCATTTCAGGAAATCGCGTGAACCCTAACCCTTGCATGACTTGCGGCGCGTGTTGCGCCAGTTTCCGCGTCTCGTTTTACTGGGGCGAAACCGACGCAGCCCCCACAGGCTCTGTACCTGCCTACCTGACCGAGGCGATTGCCCCGCACCACGTTGCTATGTTGGGCACGAACCAAGCTAAACCCCATTGCATCGCACTCGAAGGCGTGGTTGGTGAATGTGTCAGTTGCACTATTTACTCGCTACGCTCTTCGACGTGCCGAGAATTTACCGCTTCGTGGGAATACGGTGAACATAATCCTACCTGTGACCGCGCCCGCGCTAAGTACGGTTTAGCACCGCTGCTGCCGACTGTTGGCTGATTTGTATGCTAAGCGGGAATTAAATCACTAATTTTCAGGTCAATAGCATCTGAGGGCATGGAATTATAGTATATGTCAATAACAGCGTATTCCAGCAGGCACTTTGCTTAGCCTGTGCCTGCGGAACACCGGAGGAGTGAGCTATGCGTTTCACCGACTGGTTATGGAAAAAGGGTATTGGCTGGCTCAATACCGTCCCCCGCGCAGAAGATTTCAGCGCCCTGTGTAATTTTGAATTCCTTGAACGCGAAATCCGTCCTGCCGATGTAATCCTGTTTGCGGGTCAATCCCGTGTCAGCAAAGTCATCCAAACCGTGGTGTTGTCGCCTTGGACTCATGCCGCTTTGTACGTTGGGCGATTGAACGATATTCGTGATCCGAAAGTCCGTTCCCGCCTTGCTGCTTATTACGATGGGGATTTGAGTGAACCCTTGGTGATCGAATCCCTGCTTGGCAAAGGCACGATTGTCACCCCCTTACGTCAGTACCGCAAAGAACACCTGCGCATTTGCCGCCCTGCCACGCTGACTTGGCAGGATGCGGATAAGGTGGTGAATTTCGGGATCGAACACCTCGGCATGGGGTATGACGTGCGTCAATTATTGGATTTGGCACGTTTTATTTTCCCCTATGCGATTTTACCGCGTTGCTGGCGCTCAAGCTTGTTTCAACACAATGCAGGGCAACCGACGCACATTGTGTGTTCCAGCATGATTGCGCGGTGTTTTCAGCAAGTGCATTACCCGATTTTGCCGATTGTGCATAACGCGCAACAGGATGAAGTGCGTTTTTACGAACGCAACTTCCGCCTGATTACCCCTAGCGATTTTGATTACTCACCCTACTTTTCGGTCATTAAATACCCGGCATGGAACACGGGGCGCGAACCCGCGTACCGGACCTTGCCTTGGCATCAAGATAAGGAGGCTTCCCATGAGTTGGTTAACAAAATACCGGCAGCACTACCTGAGCCGCCCGATCATGCGTCTGATGAAACAGCAATTACCACCGATCTCGCAGACGGAACAGGACGCACTGGACAGCGGCAACGTCTGGTGGGACTCCGAACTCTTTTCCGGCAAGCCGGATTGGGGACGTTTGCACGCTCTCTCCATTAGCAAGCTGACGGCGGAAGAACAGGCGTTTCTCGATGGCCCGGTGGAAGAGTTGTGCCGCCGTTTGGATGACTGGCAGATTACCCACGAACTTCTTGATTTGCCACCGGATATTTGGGAGTTCCTCAAGCAGCAGCGTTTTTTTGGCATGATTATCCCCAAAGCATACGGTGGTTTGGGCTTTTCTGCTTTGGCGCATTCGCAAGTGGTGATGAAGGTTTCCAGCCGCAGTGCAACTGCTGCTGTCACGGTGATGGTGCCGAATTCACTTGGTCCCGGCGAATTACTGATGAAATACGGTACAACCGCGCAAAAGGATTATTACCTGCCACGTTTGGTGGATGGGCGCGAAATTCCGTGCTTTGCGCTGACCGGCCCTGAAGCGGGTAGCGATGCCAGTTCGATTCCCGATAGCGGCGTGGTGTGCCGTCAGGATTTCAACGGGGAAACGGCGGTGTTGGGGATTCGTCTGAATTGGGAAAAGCGTTACATCACCTTAGCGCCAGTCGCAACCTTGCTGGGGCTGGCGTTCCAGCTTTATGACCCGGAACATTTGCTGGGGGATAAGGAGGAACTGGGGATTAGTGTGGCGCTGATTCCGACCACTCACCCCGGTGTGGAAATCGGTACGCGGCATTTTCCGTTGAATATTCCGTTTCAAAATGGCCCCAATTACGGGCGCGATGTGTTCATTCCCATCGACTGGCTGATTGGTGGGCAAGCGCAGGCAGGCAAAGGTTGGCGGATGTTGGTGGAATGTTTGGGTGAAGGGCGCGGTATTTCCCTGCCTGCGTTGTCGACAGGCGCGGCGAAAGTGGCAGCGTGTTATACCGGCGCGTATGCACGGGTGCGCCAGCAATTCGGAATGCCGATTGGCTATTTTGAGGGCGTGGAAGAACCCTTGGCACGGATTCTCGGCAATACTTACCTTATGGATGCGGGGCGCATTCTCACCGCCACCGCGATTGATCAGGGGCAACGCCCGGCAGTGATTACCGCGCTGTTGAAATACCAGTTGACTGAGCGGATGCGGCGACTGATCAATGATGCAATGGATATTTCCGGTGGGGCAGGGATTTGCATGGGGCCTTCCAACTATTTAGCACGGGCGTATCAGTCGATTCCGATTGGGATTACGGTGGAAGGCGCGAATATTCTTACCCGTTCGCTGATTGTGTTTGGGCAGGGGGCGATGCGTTGCCACCCCTGGTTGCTGAAAGAAATACAGGCAGCCAAGGCGGATGATTTGGCGGCGTTTGATAGTGCTTTCATGGGGCATATTAAGCACATTGTAAGCAATCTGGGGCGCAGCGTGTGGTATGGGTTGAGCAATGCACGGTTTGTGGTGTCGGGTTCGCCGTTGACACGCGAGTATTACCGGCATTTGAGCCGCTTGAGCAGCCAGTTTGCGCTATTAGCCGATTACGCGGCGCTGTCATTGGGCGGTAATTTAAAACGACGCGAACGTTTATCGGGGCGCATGGCGGATATTCTTGCCAATCTGTACCTGTGTTCGGCAGTCCTCAAGCATTTTGAGGAGCAGGGCGAACCGGAAGCCGATGTGCCATTGATGGAATACGCTTGCAAACTGACGATTCACCGAGCGCAACAGGCGATGTTGGCAGCGTTTCACAATTTGCCGCATCCGTGGCTGGCAAAGACGTTGCGTACTTTGATGTTCCCGTATGGCAAGCCGTTTAGCCCGCCGGATGACCACTTGATTCATCAGGTGGCACGCTTGGCACTCGAACCTTCTGCAACGCGGGATCGTTTGACGGCGGGGATTTACATTACCAACGACCCGGCGGATCGGATGGGGCGGATTGAGGATGCGTTGCACAAAACACTGGCAGTCGCCGAGTTGGAAAAGCAGTTACGCAAGCTGATGAAATCGGGGCAGTTAGTGGCGCATACGGTGACGGAAGCGATTGTCGAGGTGGGGAGCAAAGGCTTGCTGGATAAATTTAGCGTGGAAAAATTGCTGGCAGCGCGGCGGGCGACGGCGAATGCGGTGCGGGTGGATGATTTTCCGGCGGAGTATTTTCGGCAGGCGCAAGTAGCGCCGCTCCTGAATGCTTCCTCAGCAAGGATTAAGGCATAAGCGGGAGTAAACCCAGGACATTGGGGTAGAGACGCAAGATTTTGCGTCTCTACGGGATGCCCAACAATTTGTGGGTTTGCACACTCAGTTTCCATTGCGGGTATTGCATACAATACGCAATCGCCGCTTTGGTATTTTTTGCTTGTGCCGCGCCATCCATTGCTTGCAGGTAGAAGTGCTGGAAATCCAGCCCTGCAAAGCGTTCGGGCATGGCGAGCGGTTGCGGGTATACCAACTTCAGTTCATTGCCATGCGTTAGCACGATCTCGCTGTCGGCTTTGGGGCTGACGCAGAGCCAGTCGATGCCTGCGGGGGCGGGTTTTGTGCCGTTGGTTTCTACGGCAATCTCGAAGTTTTCTTGGTGTAAAGCGTCGATCAGGGCTTTATCCAATTGCAACAGCGGTTCGCCGCCGGTGAAGACGATGAAGCGATTCATGTCTTTTTTTACGCCGATCCACCATTCTTGAATGATTGCCGCGACCAGTGCTTTGGCATCGCGGAATTTGCCGCCGTTGATGCCATCCACGCCCACAAAGTCGGTGTCGCAGAAGTTGCACACGGCTTTGGCACGGTCGGCCTCAACCCCCGACCACAGGTTGCAGCCAGCAAAGCGGCAAAAGATGGCGGGGCGTCCGGCGTGGAAGCCTTCGCCTTGCAGGGTGTAGAAAATTTCTTTGACGGAATAAGTCATACAGGCAACCCCGGTTCGTGTGCGCCCCATGATAATACCACGCCACAGCCCGGTGTTTCGTAGAGGTCGATGCGGTCGAGTTGTGGCAAGCCTGCGGCGGCTTGGGTGCGTATCCAACGGGCAACGCTGGCGGGGTCGGGTTCGTCTAGCCCGGTTAGGTCGTTGAGGTTGTGGTGGTCGAGCTGTTGGTAGATCGGCTTGAATTGGGCTTTTACGTCGCCGTAATCGACTGTCCAGCCCATCACGGTGTCGAGCGGGGCTGTTAGGTGCAGGCGCAGTAAGTAGCTGTGTCCGTGCAGGCGGCGCACGCTGTCAGAGGAGTCGGCGCGGTTGAGGGTTAGGGCGCTTTCAAAGCGTTGGTCTTTCCAGATGCGGTAATATTGCCCGTCGTAGTGGCAGCCTGCGGTGACGGTTTCGTAGACGCTGACCCATGAGAGCGCGTCGAGTTCGGGCTTGAGGCGTTCCCACAGCCATGCGGCGAGGGTTTCGCTGGTGGGGTTGTCTAAGCCTTGGATGTCGTTGAGGCAACGGTGGTGCAATTGGTCGTGCAAGGGTTGCCAGACGGCGGCGAGGCGGTCGAAGTCTACGCCCATGTCTTGCGCTTGCAGGTTTTGGTTGGCGTGGAGGATGACCTCGAAACCGTGACCGTGCATCCGTCCGCATTGGTGTCCGGGGGCGACGTTGGGGAGGCGGTGCGCGGCTTCAAAGCGGAAACGCCGCCAAATGTGGGCGTTGTCGGCAAGGTCGAGGTCTGCGCCTTGGTGCAAGGTGCTTTGTACGCCGACCGAGGCGACGCTGGGCAGGGCGAGGCGGGCGCGTATCCAACGGGCGAGGTTTTCATCCGTGGGCATTGGCAGGAATTGGTTGAGGTCGTTGTAGTCGAGGGGCGCAACGCTGTGGGCGAGTTGTTGGCGTAGGGCTTCGACGGAGCTTGCACCGATGGCGCGGACTTTGGCGAGAAAGCTGTGTCCGTGCAGGCGACGGGCGGGGTGTGCGGCGGAAAGCGGCGATTGCCCTAGGGCATTTTCGACGCGGCAGGCGGCTTCAAAGGGGGCGGCGGCGACGTAAAACAGGGTTTCGTTCATGGGGTGGAGGGGGCTTGCTGGGAATCAAGCGGGAATTATGGCGTAGGCGGGGGCGTTGCGCTATGTTTTCGGTATATTTGTCAGGCTGCCATCTTTATAGGAATGACGGGATAAAGCCCTTTGTTGGCTCAAAATCATTATCACCAAATAATTTGGACAGGATAATGCTTGAAAACCCCATCACCACTCAGAAACACCATTTCCTCAACATTGGCTTGGGCAATCAGAAGACGGTCAAACGGGTCTTTATGAACATCAGGTAAAGCAGCAACCCCTAACACATGGGCTGTCTGTATCGGTAAAATCTGAATGGCATTTTTTTGCACTTGTTCGGAGATCAGCCTATCCAACGGCAAATGAAGCTCCAATTTGCCTAATTGATGCTTTATCTGCATCTCCCAAATGCTGGCAACGCTCAAAAATATCTCATTTTGAGTATCTTCACACAGTGCCAACACCTTGGCTGGAAGTTTGTTTGGTTGACTGTCCCACCATAAAAATGTGTGGGTATCTAACAGCAGCCTCATTCTGTACCCAGCCAGAAATCGTCTGATAAGGGCGCATCAAAATCAGCAGCCATCACCGCACAACCAGCGTGTAAGCCAGCCTGACGTGTTGTTGGCACAGCAGATCGGGCAAGGGGCGCACTGTATTTATTGAACAGAAACTCAACAAAATTAAGTATTTCTCGTTGAACACTCTCCGGCAAGCGGCGGGTGTGTTCAGTGATTAGCTCTACTGTACCCATAATGGTATCACTCCAGTTATTTCTCTTGGGTCAGTATAGCTAAGGATGCCGCTGTTGACTATTTTCGGTGTAGCACGAACCTTCCCGCGTATCAGTGCGGCGCACGAATCCAACGGCGGGCGAGGTTTTCATCCGTGGGCATCGGCAGGAATTGGTTGAGGTCGTTGTAGTCGAGCGGGGCAACGCTGTGGGCGAGTTGTTGGCGTAGGGCTTCGACGGAGCTTGCACCGATGGCGCGGACTTTGGCGAGGAAGCTGTGTCCGTGCAGGCGACGGGCGGGGTGTGCGGCGGAAAGGGGCGATTGCCCTAGGGCATTTTCGACGCGGCAGGCGGCTTCAAAGGGGGCGGCGGCGACGTAAAACAGGGTTTCGTTCATGGGATGGAGGGGGCTTGCTGGGAATCAAGCGGGAATTATGGCGTAGGCGGGGGCGTTGCGCTATGTTTTCGGTATACTCGACAGACTTGCATAAAATTAACTGTAACCTGTTGTGTTACATTGCTTGGCGGATTATAGTAGCTAAAAGGAAGCAAGATGATCATTAGCTTTATTCATAAAGGTTTAGAACGCTTTTACCTGACAGGTAGTAAAGCAGGTATTCAACCTGAACACGCTCCGAAATTGCGTCGAATTCTGACCGTTTTGGAAACAGCCCAGATACCAGATGATATGGATTTGCCCGGCTACCGACTTCATCCCCTGCAAGGCAATAGACAAGGAACATGGTCTGTTAGGGTCAGCGGTAACTGGCTTATTACGTTTCAATTTACTGAGCAGAATGTTGAACTTGTCGATTATGAAGACTATCACTGAGGAAATACGATATGCCGATGTATGATCCTGCCCATCCGGGTGAAATCCTTGGAGAAGATATTCTCAAAGAGTTAAATATAACCATTACCGCAGCCGCTGAAAAACTTGGCATTAGCCGGAAAACACTTTCTGCTATCGTTAATGGTCATGCCCCCATTACAGCAGAAACCGCTATCAAATTGGAGAAAGTATTTGGCAAGCCTGATGCTGAGCATTGGCTACGTATGCAAATGACTTATGATTTGTATCATGCTCGTCAGAAAATGGCGGCATAATGTCAAATCTGGCGGGTGCGGTGGTGGGTAATATCAGTATATTCGACAGGCTTGCAAAGCTGATCTATCGGCACGGGTGTGCCTGTATATTGCAAGAAACCGCGCAATGATTTTGCTGGATAAAGTCCCTTTTCTTTGGCTTCGAGTATGACAATCTGGACGATATTGCCGTCTTTATCGTAGCTGATATTGATATTCCAGCTCTGCGAGACTTCACGGACAATCGGGTTATTGTTGAACCGTTGAACAAGGATGTCATCATCTTCGTAGTATTTAATGTTCATCGTTTAACTCCCAGTTGATCATAACTGTCTTAATAATCAGGTTATTACGCTTAATCGCTGCTGCACACAGCATATTGTCCTGACGGGCAGGGTATGTTTTGTAAATCCACAGATGCTGCTCGTCTCTGTACTTGATATCACCGGATTCTATCAGGTCAGTATTAGTCCCTACTATAGGCTATTATTACCATTGGGAATTTACGCTCTGGGTGCTTAACTTTCCATTGAAAATTATTATTTAAGTATCGTGGTTTTTATAGATGATATCTGTTTATTGAGATAATTTTTGATAAATCCAATTTCTTATGGAATATTTATCGTCTGACTCTTCGTAGCTCCCTCCGTTCTTTTCAATTAGTGTTTTTTTATCTACTAACTTTACTGTTACTTTCTTTTGTTTATGGTCGTGAGATAATAAACGAAATAATTCATTGCAATTAAAGTCAAAAAATACAGGCGTGGAAGAGTTAGCCCATCGTTCAAATAATTTACTGGAATCCCAAGCAAAAGTTATTATTAATGGCTTTAGTGATTCAACTATAGGGCCGAGCATGACAATGCTTATGTTGAAATTGGCTCCATCCAAAGTTCCTTTTCTATCACCATTGACAATCCAAAACATATTTTTATAAAAGATTTCGCGTGAAGCGACTTCTTCTGGAGTTATTGATGAGTTTTGAAACTCTATTACCATGTTGTTTTGAGTTTTTATATCAGCAATGTGTTTTTCATTCGTTCGTGAGTCGATATGTATTATCTCTTGAAATGCTGGTGGGAAATAATTCTTCCACTTTCTATGCCATTCGGTTTCATTTTCCCACCATGGATCGCATTTTGCTTTTGATTTATGTGCCCAGTGCCATATTTTATATTTTCCGCACTTTGCTATAGTCAATTCGCCACAAAAAATGCAATTCCCTTTAATGCTAGGGCTTGGCTTTGATTTAACTCCTTTAACTAAAGAAAATTGCATGTTGACTGTGCCTTTATTAAGCCTAGCGTTTTGTGTGACGGACGGGGTGTGGAATAAGCTGTGTACATTTGCGAGTTATCGGCGCGTTTGTCATCGATTTAATTGCGAGGTAATTAATTGCAAGATTTTTGATCTATAATGATAAGAGAATTTCTTTAAAGCTTACTTGTTATTTTCTTGAGCACCATGTGATATTAAGAAGTCTTTAATTGTGTTGTTTTTACATATATTTGCAATATCTAATGCTGTTCTTCCATCATTGTCGAGTTTGTTAATGTTTTCTCCATTCTCTAATATGTTTTTGATCATGTCGTAATCTTGAAGCCAAACTGCATTGTGTAATCGCTCAATTTTATCAGCATTGTTTTGTTTTTCAATTGATATGAAAGTCTCTTTTTTATGCATAGATTCCTCTGGGCTGTCCCCATAGTATGTATTTTTAACTCTTTTTGATTTTTTTAGATATGCAATCCATATTAATGTGCTAATGGTCGAAATTAACATTGGAGTGACTGAGGTTGATAAGGTATTGCTCAAAGAAATTTTATCAAATGAAGTTATTGGTAAAATTATGCTCAGTATGAATGAGGCAATTGGTCCAGATACCCATAAATATGATATAGCATTCTCAACGGCGGTAGGTTTTTTCTCTTTAGCTAGAAATATTCCAGATGCAATACCATATATACTAATACAGATGACTATAAACCAATATATTTTTTTAAATGTAATCCATTCTTCTGAGTTTGATAAAAGAGGATTTTGTGCTTCTACAAGAATGAAATCACTAGTCGTACTACCTATGTTTCCTAGTGGTGCAATTACAGTTATTGCGATAATGAAAAATAAAAGCCAACCACCGATACCCTTTGGGGAGCAGCAATTCCCGCCGATCTTAAAATGACTGTATAATCATGGTCTTGTAAAACGAGTCACTGTGCAACGAAATGCCTGCAAAACCACCTCCCCTGCCTCTTGTTGGTAGCCTGAAGCTACGCAAGACCCTCTCAGTCCCCGGATTGCTGGAACGTGTGCGCGGCTGTTTCAGTGAAGTCACTGACCACCGCAAAACCAAACCCGACTATCCCTTGGTTGACGTGCTGATGTCAGGGCTTGCCCTATTTTCGTTGAAAGACGGCTCACTGTTGCAGTTTGACAAACAGCGCGGGGACAAGGCACGACGGCACAACCTGAAAACCCTGTTTGGCATCCCCGATGCTCCTGTGACAGCCAAATGCGCACGGTATTGGACGGGTAAAACCGCAGCGTCTGCGCCCGGTGTTCCGCGCCATCCATCAGGAACTGCAACGGCAAGGCATACTGGAAGGCTACCGTTTTCTCAGGAAAGTATTTAGTCAGTATTGATGGAACAGGTATTTTTAGCTCTGGGGCTATCTCTTGCCCGGATTGTTGCATTAAGACACACAAGGACGGACGTGAGGAGTATTACCACCAGATGCTGGCGGCAGTGCTGGTTCACCCTGACAAGAATACCGTATTACCCTTTTTCCAGAGGCCATCACCAAGCAGGATGGCAGCAAGAAAAATGATTGCGAACACAATGCCTCTAAACGGCTCATCCCCCAGTTGCGCCAAGACTTCCCGCGCATGGAGATGATCCTGCTGCAAGATGCCCTTTCCTGCAATGCACCGCACATCCGTCTTCTGAAGTCAAACGGTTACAGCTTTATCATTACCGCCAAAGCCCGTAGTGGCAGCCTATTACTGAAGACGGTATTGGACGGGTTAGCCAATGGCAGTACCCAAGAATTGGCAGGCACGACGAGCAAAAAGTTACGGTGTGGCTACCGTTATGCCAACGACATCCCGCTCAACCATGCCAACCAAGACGTGCGGGTCAACTACATCGACTATTGGGAGGAACGCCCCGACGGTACAACCTTTATCTATGACTGCGTGACTGACATCCCCTCACCGCCGACAACGTGGCGGATGTGGTACGCGGCAGCCGTTCCCGCTGGAAGGTGGAGAACGAAACCTTTAACACCCTTAAAAACCTCGGTTACAACCTCGAACATAATTACGGTCATGGCAAGCAACATCTTTCCACTGTGTTCGCCACCCTGATGATGTTGGCCTTCCTGATCGACCAGATTCAGGAAGCTTGCTGCCAGTACTTCCAAGCCGCCCGCACCCGCTTACAGAGCCGTACCGCATTGTGGGAGAAGATGCGTGGGATGTTCCGTGAGCATCTGATTAGCGATTGGGAGTCCTTCTATGCTGCCATCATTTGGGGTTATGAACATGCTGACCTGACACCCAAAGGCATTCGCAGCGGATGAAAATCAGGCTTGAGGGTACGCTGGGGTTTTCCAACAGGGTGTTGGGTTATGCAAAAGTCAGGCGGTATTCGGGCAGGCTTTCAGGGCTTGGAGGGTATGGTTGTGCCCGTAAAAATCAAAGCCCTCGCAGGTCTGCGAAGCTCTGATTACCGATGGATAGCGGGAATTGCTGTTTGGGGAGTCTTTTTTTAGTTGTTTTGTAGCAGAACTCTCAGTAAGAAATGAAATTTTCTCTAAAGGATAACCACAATGAATACACTGATTAGACAGATTACTAATGTTGCGATGACATTCGGGACATTTTATGATTGACATAAGTATTATATTTAATGTTGATTGGTTAAGTTAGTTAGTATGAAATATTCTAAAAATTTATTAATTGGCGTTCTGGAATGTCGGGTTATACCGCTTTTGACTAATTGCTGCGCACACGTAGCATGTCGGATCGCTGACACGCTACCGCCCTGCCACGTTGAAACCAGCATAGGGTCGGTTGCGTGTTTTTATGATTGGTATGGCATAAGTTAAGTTATCGGCAGTATTTGACGAATTGCCCGAAACTCTATCATAAACTGACGAAAAATACCCACTTAATAATGCGCTGACCCAATCACGCGGACATTCGCCTCAAGAAAGCCCTTGGCGCATTCTAGCGGGCGTTACGCTTCCGGTTCAGCAGGCTGGGTGAAATCAACGCCTTCGTAGATGTCCGCGAGAGTCAGGGTGGCTTCCGGGCAAGGCAGCGTAATCGTTTGTTCCAATGAGTCAAACCGTGCCACATCCCAAGCGCCTTCTGCATCGCGGTAAAACAGCGTTACTTGCGGCTGATCTTGCGCCACGATCAGGTAGACCTGCAACGATGCCAGCTTTTGGTAAGCGATCAGCTTTTCGGTGAAATCCTTCCACTCCGTGGATTTGGAGGTGACTTCCACGATCAGACACGGTTTTTCCAGATAATACTCATCGGCTTCATCGCGTTGGCAACCGACGATCACATCGGGGTAGTAATACGCCTTGGAACGTTGCGCCCGCACTTTGACATCGGAAGTATTGACCTTGCAGGGTGTGCCACGTGTTGCGGCGCGTAATGCAAAGGCTATATGTAAGGCAATATCATTGTGCCTGATGGATGTACCCGCCATCGCGTATATCTGTCCATCCACGTATTCATGGCGAAATTCGGCGGTTTTCTCGCCTTCCAGATAATCCTGTTCGGTAATGTACGCAGTGTTTTCGGCGGTATTTTTTATTGCCAGCATGGTATCGTTCCGATGGCTACTTTAGGTTAGATGGTTCGATCATAGTGTAGCAAGAAATGACACGTACACGGGGATGCCATGCTGGAATTCTGGAACACTGTCCTGTTTTCCTTTGCGGTGACGGGGCCGATTTTTTTATTGCTGGGCTTGGGCGCATGGCTGGCGCATCTGCGGGCGGTGAATGACAATTTCGTGGAAGTCGGCTCGCGCTTGGTGTTTACCTGGGCGTTGCCTGCCTTGTTGTTTGTGAGTATCGCGAAAACCTCGATCAGCGCCACCACGAATCTGGAACTGATTGCCTACGGTTTGGTGGCAATGTTGGTGCTGTTCGTGTTGACGGAATGGGCAGTAACAGCCTTGGTGCAGCCGCCAGAAGATCGCGGCGTGGTGGTGCAGGGTATTTTTCGTTCCAATATGGCGATTATTGGGCTGGCGTATTGCGTGAATGCTTACGGTGAGGTGGCGTTGGCGGCAGCGTCGTTATACGTGGGGATTTTGAGCATTTTGTTCAATATTCTGGGGGTGATTACCTTGAGCCGTTCTCTGCATAAACACCAAGGCGTGGGGCGGATGTTGCGTAATATTGTCACCAATCCCTTGATTATCGGCATTGTATTGGCATTGCCGTTTGCATGGTGGGATGTGCGCCCGCCTGCGCTGGTGATGAAAGCCGGTGAAACTTTGGCGGATATGACCTTGCCGTTGGCGTTGCTGTGTACCGGCGCATCCTTGGATTTTCATACCCTGAAACAGGAATTCAGCAACACCATGCTGGCGAGTCTGAGCAAGTTGATGGCGATTCCGTTCTTGTTTACGCTGGGTGGCTGGTGGTGGGGCTTTCGCGGCATGGATTTGGGCATTTTATTACTGATGTCGTCCGCACCCACGGCGGCAGCGAGTTACGTGATGGCTCGCGCCATGGGCGGCAATGCCACATTGGCAGCGAATACGGTGGCGTTGACGACCTTGGGTTCATTGCTGACCACGAGTGTGGGGATCATGGTGTTGCAAGGGCGCGGCTTGATGTGAGAGGCAACGGGCGTTACGCAACCGAACGTTGATGCAGCAGCAATAACGGGTCAGCCAGGTCCGCCTCAACAAAGCCTTTGGCGCGGAGCAGGCAGGAATCGCATTGCCCGCAGGGTTTGCCGTCATCACCGGGATCGTAGCAACTGCTGGTGAGGCTGTAATCCACGCCGAGTTCCATGCCCTTGATGATAATGTCGGCTTTGCTCATCTGGATTAACGGGGCGTGGATGGTGAGTTTATTGCCCTCAACCCCGCTTTTGGTGGCAAGGTTTGCCAGCGTCTCAAACGCGCTGATGAATTCCGGGCGGCAGTCGGGGTAGCCGGAATAGTCGAGCGCGTTGACTCCCACGAAGATGTGGTTGGCTTGCAGCACTTCCGCCCAGCCGAGCGCAAACGAGAGGAAAATGGTATTGCGGGCGGGGACGTAGGTGATCGGGATGTCAGTTTCCATCACGGCAGTGTCGCGCCCCTTGGGAACCTCAATGTCAGCCGTCAACGCCGAGCCGCCAAAAGCACGCAGGTTGATGTCGGCAATGACGTGTTCCTTGACCTGCATCGCGGCTGCAACGCGCTGTGCGGAGGCGAGTTCGACGCTGTGGCGTTGCCCGTAGCGAAATGAGAGTGCGTAGGGTTCATAGCCTTGCGCTTTGGCAATGGCGAGGACAGTGGTGGAATCGAGTCCGCCACTGAGAAGGATGACTGCTTTATTCATGGGCTGGTGGGGCTTGGTTTGGAATCAAGCGGGAATTATGGCGCAGGCGCGGGCGAGGCGCTATGTTTACGTGATATAGGTCAGACAAGCTGACGCTCTGCGGCGTAGAATGTTGGGAAAACCTATACTAAAAGGAGTCAGCGTGCATACTATCCAAGACATCCGCAATATTGTCTTCACCGGACATACAGGCGCAGGCAAAACCAGCCTGATTGAAGCCCTGCTGTTTCAGGCAGGCGAAACCACCCAACAAGGCGTGATTGAAAAAGGCAATACCGTCACTGACTGTGACCCGCTCGAACAACAACACCAACATTCCCTGTATATTTCTGTCGCTACTGCCCACCATGCCGGTTGCCATATTAACCTGATCGACACACCGGGATACCCTGACTTTCAGGGGCAGGTGCTGAACGCTTTGTCAGCCGCTGATACCGTCGTGGTAGTGATCAATGCCGTAGCCGGTATCGAACCCATGAGCCGCAAAGTGATGGAATGGGCAAGCCAGCAGCATTTGCCGTGCATGGTCGTGGTCAACCGCATTGATGCTGCACCCGACAAGCTGGAACAGTGCCTTCAGGAAATTACTGAGGTGTTTGGGCGCGAATGCCTGCCGCTGGAATTGCCCGTCAACCAGGCGGCGCAAGTGGTGGAAGTGTATGAACACGAATCCGGCACGGCGGATTTTTCCTCGGTAGCGGCAGCCCATACCGCGTTGATCGAGCAGGTGGTGGAGGCGAATGAAGCGGCGATGGAACATTATCTGGAGGAGGGTACTGTCCCAGCGGCTGAATTGCATGAAGCGTTTGAACAAGCGTTGCGTGAAAACCATCTGGTTCCCGTTTGCTTCACGTCAGCTAGGACTGGTGCGGGCATTCCTGAATTGCTGGATATTATCGCCAAACTGGCACCCAACCCGTTGGAGGCGACGCCGCACCCGTTTATCCGTCACCAAGGTCAGAAAACCGTGGAAGCATGGGCGGTTCCCGACCCGGATAAGCCATTGCTGGCACACGTTTTCCATATCGAATTCGACCCGTTTGTGGGCAAGTTGGCGTTGCTGCGGGTACATCAGGGCAGTCTGAAACTGGGCAGTAAGGTATTGGTGGGTGCGGAAGGCAAGCCCGTCAAAATTGCGCATTTGTATCGCTTGCAGGGTAAGGAACGTATTCCTGTTCAGCAGGCGGTCGCGGGCGATATTTGTGCCGTTGCCAAAATCAACGAGATTGAACCGGATACCATTTTGCACGAACGCCATGAAGATGATGGCATTGAAATGGTTGGGATGACCTTGCCTACGCCATTGGTGGGTTTTGCCTTGCGAGCCAAAAAACGCGGTGACGAACAGAAACTGTCGGAAGTGTTACACAAACTGGTCGCGGAAGACCCTTGTTTGCGCATTGAATACGATACGGCAGCCAATGAAACAGTGCTGCGTGGTCTGGGTGATTTGCATCTGCGCATTGCGCTGGAACGCATGGACAAGCAGTATCACGTCGAAGTGGATGCTGCCCCGCCCCGGATTCCATATCGGGAAACCATTACCAAGTCGGTGCAAGCGCAATACCGCCACAAAAAGCAAAGTGGTGGGGCAGGGCAGTTCGGTGAGGTGCAACTTGAAGTCGAACCGCTGGAACGTGGTGCGGGCTTTGAATTCGTCAACCGCATTGTGGGTGGGGCAATTTCTGGCTCATTGATCCCGGCAGTGGAAAAAGGCGTGCGGCAATTATTGGCATCGGGGGTAGTTAGTGGGCATCCGCTGATGGATCTGCGGGTTACGCTGCTGGATGGCAAAATGCACTCGGTGGATTCCAAGGAAATTGCCTTCGTGGTGGCAGGGCGCAAAGCTTTTATGCAAGCCGTTGCCGACGCCAGCCCCATTATTCTGGAGCCGCTGGTGGATTTGGAAGTAACGGTTCCCGCCAGCGCAATGGGTGACATTTCCGGCGATTTGGCGACTCGGCGGGCGCAGATTCGTGACGCGCAAGCCGATGCAGCGGGCAATATGGTCATTCAAGCCAAAGTCCCGTTGGCAGAACTCGACGATTACGCCTCACGCTTGAATTCACTGACGGGCGGCGAAGGGAGCTGGGCTATCCAGTTCAGCCACTATGAGCCGACCACGGAAAAGACCCAGCAGGCATTGATGGCGCAGTACAAGGCTGCTGACGACTGAACAACTACCCTCAAAGCTCGGCAATGTAGGACAAGGTTTCAGGATGCCGTTGTACCAAACGTAATGGCGTTACCGCTTGACCGCCCCTGTTCCCAACTTTCGAGCGTTCGGGCAGAGGTGTGTAAGTGACGAGCAAACACGCCTCGTGACATGACATGGGTGCGCGAGGTGAGTTTCTCAAACAAATGCGTCTTGCTGCGGCTATCCATTGGTATACGGCGGGTAAGGTGTCGCAGGAAAAAGCCGCCTTGATCGCAGGGCTGGACCGCGTGGATTTTCTGGCGGCATTGGCGGCGGAACAGGTGGAAGTGTTCGCCGTGGATATGGATAGCCTCAAGTATGAATCCTAGTTCAAGACAGTCATCCCCAACACTTTGGCAGATTCATTCAAATGCTTGTCAAAACAGGCAAACATCAACGGCTGCGGCATGATTTGCAAGCTAATCGCTTCCGCCGCCGCCAAATGAATGCTGTCGTAACCCCGCAAGCCAAACTGATCCGCCAGATTGCCCGCCCGTTTGACCAGCATTTCAGTGGGCAAAATCACATTCAGCGTTTGCCAATCGTTGTCGATGACGGGCAACAGTTGGGCTTTTTGGGGGGCATTCAGACGTTGCATACGCTGCGCTTTTGCCAAGGCTGCGCGTAATTCGGCATAGGCAATCAGGTGGGTGCAAGTTTGTTCCGCTTGTTCAACCGCTGTATGGACTGCTTCTGAACCGTCTTCTTCCACATACAGTTTCAGCCATGCGGAGGTGTCGAGATAGAGTAGGGGGATGTTCATGCCCGGTCTTCCAGCAGCAAATCACTCAACGACGCACCTTCGGTTAAGCGGATACGCTGCGCAGCAGGTAAGCCCAGTTTTTTGCCAGCTTGCCCACGCCGTACCCATGCTAATTTATCCAGCGGTTGTGAGACGCGAAGTTGCAAGTTGGGTGCTAGGCGCGTCAAACGTGCTACCGGATTGCCGTGGGTGGTGACGATGATTTCTTCACCTGCTTGGGCGTATTTCAGGTATTCAGAAAAGCGGTTTTTGAGTTCGCGGACAGCAACGTGCATAACGGTTATCTCATTTGTGGCTATATTTTAAAATTGTAGCCACAAGTGAGAGTGTTTACAAGTGCGGAGAATCGCTGTAGTTCAGACTGATTTGCGGCAAGGTCTTCGACGATTATTGTGGCTGGATGCGTGGTTTACGCGGCATACGGGTGACGGATTTGCGGCCTGCCTGTGTTTGACGCTGGCGCATTTCTTCACAGATTTTGTGCAGGTCGTAGTCTAACCGTTTGGCGTATTCTTCACGGATGTGGTGCATTTCTTCCACAATTGTGTCTTGTAACATGGTTAGTCCCTCATCAAACCGTATCCAAACTGATTCCCAAAAAGCGGAAGTCTTTCAGATTGAATGTGAACAGCGTCAGGTTGTGGCGTTGGGCTGTAGCGGCAATGAGTGCATCGGCCAGCAATTTTTGGTGTTGCTGGAGTTCGCGCTTGTTGCGTACCTCGTAGGCAATTTCCATATCCGTGACGGCAGAAATGCACATTCAGGATCATAGGGTGTAACGCGGTTTTCTGGCGTTGCGCAGGTATTCCTCAGTGCGGGGCATATCCTGACGGTTTGCCCACATACCGAAACCGGGCAGGGGTTTTTCTTCTTTGCTTGGGGTTTCCTCAGCGGTAGCAGCCAGTTTTTTCAGTTTGGCTTGCAGGTATTCAAGAAAATCCAGCACTTCCCGCGCTTGTTCTTCCGGCAAGGTTTTGGCGCGTTCGTAGATGAGGTCGGCGGTGGTTATGGTGTTCATGGTTGCCTCCTTGGGTATCTTGTTGCCATTGTAGCGGTTTTGAATGCTGCCGATGTAGACATATTAGGTTACTTTGGGCTGTGAAATGTATTTGTGGAGGCATAACCCTTCAACAACTTCAAAGTGTTTGGCATTTCCCGTTGCCAACGCCAGCCCGTATTCCAACGCGGTTGCTGCAATCAGTGCGTCGGCAAGTTGCATGGAATGGCTATGGAAATAGCGGCGAACCAAGGCTACGGCGCGTTCTGAAATACTGTCATTGATAGACAGGCGCGATACCGCCATGTTTTTGAGTGTTTTGTCGATGGCTTGTGCTTCACGCTTGTTTTTCGCACCCTGAATCAGTTCCATGTAGGTCACATCAGAAATGGCGAGGTCATCGAAGCTGTCCAGAAATGCGCTGGCGTGCGGGTTTTTGCGTGTTACCCAAATCAGTACATCGGTATCAACCAAAATCAAAAGCGTGACCTCCGCAGATGGCGGACGTAGGCGGCGGGGTCTGCCATTTCTGCGCGGTCTTGCCATAAGCCGTAGAGTGGCGTATCGCTCCAACTGGTTTTGCGTTTCCCAGCAGTTTTGGTGGCTGGTTTGACAGGGTAGCGGCTGCGAATAAATTCGATGTAGTGCAATACTTCGCGTTGAGCACTTTCAGGCAAGCCGCGAGTCTGCTGGGCGATTTGTTGCTCCAAGGTTTGCATGGTGTCGTCGTCCCGAAAACTGTGTTGACAGTTAGTATAAGGGGCTTTTTAGGAATTGCCAAAAGCTAAAGGATTTAGGCAACTTCGCTGGAAATGTCCAGTTCCGGTAAACTTTTGGATGGCGGCAAGCCTGCGTTCGGCTGCATTTTCAAAAAATGTAAATTTTTATGGCAAATTGCTGGACTTTACATCAAATCTTTTCGTAATATTCACCATTCATTCATTTTATTGAAGCTGCCTTGTTGGGCTAAACAGGTAAGCGGCTGACTCTACCAGTTTTTCAGTAGATTTTTGTTTTTAGGGGCTTTCATGTCATTTGCTGATTCGTTTGAACGCAAGTTTTTGTTCGTGCTTACCCGTGGGCTGGCATTGCTGTTTATCTTTGGCTTATTGGCAGCGATCGTGATTGGGGGAATCATCGTTAGCGATAAGTTGATGCCGAAAGAGTCAACAAGCGTTTCAGCGCAAGAAGTCGTGGATGCTATTGCGCCGCCTCTGCCAGAGACACCTGTCACTTCTGATGCTTCTTCGGCTGTGGCTTCACCCCCGCCAGACCCCATGATCTTACCCGGTATCAAGCTGCCATTTGTTTTGCAGAAACATTTCAGTGCGCCCGAACGTATCAAGGTGTTACGTGACTGGTTATCAGGGTTGGATACCAGTCAACGGCAAGTTTTTCTGGAGGAAATGGCAGCAGCCGTTACGGAAGCGGAAAGCCGGGGTGTTGATGCGCTGGAAGCGGTCAACAAATACAAGGAAATCAAGTTTGACAAGCTGAAGCAGGAAGAATTGGCAGCGGCTAAATTGGCAACGCAACGGATGACTTATGCGGGTGTAGCGTTTGGTGCCATTTTGTTGATTGCCTTGTTTAGCCTGATTCTGGTGTTGCTGGCGATTGAGCGTAATACCCGTCGGGGGCAAGCATGAAACGGATCGTGATAGGCTTGTTGTTGGGCACGGTATTGGTTGCCTGCAACGAATCAGCCGAAAACAAGCAGGCAAATTCAACCGAGCGTTTCCCCGGTTTTACCCAAGTTGGCACGGATGGGGCGAGTGCTCGTTTGTATATCGACCTGAGCAGCATCAAGCAATCCGACAATCTGGTGCAACTCAAACTGGTGAAGGCACTGGATGCTGGGTATGTGATTCAGGATGCGATCACCAACTGTAACGACAGTTTCAAGGCGTTGGAAGGTGTGCAGTATCGGGATGACGGTACAAGCGACAAGCAATATCCGGGCGATGAGCAGCCGTTACCGTTTGCGAGTAAACCGGATATTGCCGCTTTGGTAAAAAAGGCGTGTGACAAGGCGGGTGTAGCGCAGCAGGTGGCTACGCCTGCGGTTGAAAAACCAAGGTCTGAGGACAAGCCAAAGACTGCGGAAAGTGCTTTGCCCGAAGAAACACCCGATAAGCTGAAAACCCGTGCCGGGTTGCTGGAAATAGCGCGTAGTGACTTCAATTCACCGCCTGATTCGTTGGCGTTGAACGGGAAGGTGATCTTCAAAGACGAAGGCTCTTATCTGTCGTTATACCGAGTATTTAGTTTCGCCGACCATGATGCGGTGTTGTTTGCATCCAACTGTGGTGGTTCGGGATGTCCAATGAATGATTTTGCTTTTCTGGTGGTGAAGCAAGGGGCTGAACCAACGGTCATCAAGGCAGATGATTTTTATGCGTATCCGAGTGCGGTTAAAACGGCGCAGGACGGTAATACGGTCAAGTTGGATTTGGGTTTTTCCGGGGGGAAACGCAAGCGGGCTACGCTGGAAGGGGAGCAAGTGACGGTTCGGTTGGAAGACGTTCCCCCGCAGCCGTTGGAGGAAGCGCAATGCAAGTGGTTGTATACCGATATTATGCCCGCCTGTGTGGAGGCGCGAAGCAGTAATTCTGATTGTACTGAGCCGCAGGGGAATTTTGGCGGGTTTGCAATGCGGGGCGTGGCGGCAGTCTCCGATTATCCGGGCTTTGTGCAAAGCGGGTTTGATCAGCAGTGCCAACAGATCTGTCGGGATGGCAAAGCCAGTGATTACGCCGTGTTTGGCGGCGAAGTGTGTTCCAAGCCTAAACCAGCAGGCGCAATGCCTGCACCCTCTACCAGCCCAGCTTCAGCCGATAAGGTCGATGCTTTAAAAGGTTGTGAAAACCTGATGAATACAGCAGGGCAGGCGTTGGAGTGCATCAAAGGCAATTTGCAGCCGGAAAAAGATCGGCTGAATGCGGCGTATAAAACCCTGTTTGATGCGCTCCCCGTGGAAAAACAGGCGCAACTCGAAGCCGAGCAAAAAGCATGGTTGGCAAAGCGTGATAGTGAATGCGGCAAGCTGACCGATGAAACACCCGCCTCCGATGGCATGGGTATGGCGGAATGTATTTTCAAATTCGTCAGTACACGGGCGGATGAACTGGCAAAGATGCCTGTACCTGCGGCTAGTGCTGTCAAGAATGACGGATTGCCTCGTGTTAAAGAAGGTGATGATTATGCCAACGTCCGCAAAGCCTTATTGGCGGATGGCTGGCAACCGTATCACGCGCCTAATGCTGATACTTGTATGGAGGGTGATACACGTTGCCAAGGCAGACCTGAAATGGAAGCCTGTGCGGGAACGGGTATGGCTAATTGCAACTTCCTCTGGAAAAAAGACGGCAAAACCATTGCGGTTCACACCATTGGCGAAGGCGAACCCGGTGTGACGGGTTTATCCCTTGTGCCATCTGAAGAAAAACCAACGGCTGCCAATACGCAAGGCGAGTGGTATGTCAGCACTGCTAAGCCTGTTTTGGTGGTGCGTAGTACTCCCGATGTCACGGGCGAAAAGATTGGGACTGTGCCAGAAGGTGGCAAAGTCAAAGTGCTGGAAAAGAATATCAAGGCGGATTCTATCAGTGGTCGTTCGGGTTCGTGGGTGAAGATCGAATGGCAGGATACAGTTGGATATGTTTTTGATGGCTTTTTAGTTCATATTTTGTGAAACAATATTTAAGATTGAGTTTGTTTTTTTAAAGGATTATTTATATGAGTGTGAAGGTTTTGTTGGATGATCAGATTGATAAGTTATTTGAAGATAATCCTGAATTAAAAATCGTTAATAAAAACCAATTTGAAGTTGCCGTTGCTTTTTTCTCAAACTTAAAATATTTACACGGACTTGATAGTGATGATTTGATTGATGGTATAATGGGAGATGGTGGTGATGAGGGCATCGACCATTGTTATGTATTCTGTAATGGTTTTTTGATTTCGGATGAAAATTTTCCAATTAATAAAGAAAGTCATGTTAAGGTTAAATTTTTTCAAACAAAAAAAGAAAATGGATTTAAGACAGACGGGTTTAGAAAGTTAAAAGAAGGCATTGAAGAAATTTTTGATCTTGAGTTAAGCTTGGATCACTTAGAAAATATAGGTGCTAATAGAGATTTTTTAGAAAAAGCTGAATTGATCAGGAAGATTTTTAGAAAAGCCAGTCGAGAGAGGGCAAAATTTAGTTGCGAGGTTTTCTATGTGACTGCTGCATCTGATAAAAACATATCGGAAAAAATAGAGCAAATGAAAAAGCAGTTGCAAGCTCCCTATGTGTCAAGCTACCCTGAGACCACCCCGATAGCGAAATGAATGTATAATCGGGTCAAGACACAGGAAGCAAGACGATGCCGAAACCAACCAGTGAATTACCGGACAACCACGTGATGCCAAACCCACGCCATGAAAAGCGCACCTACCGCTATTTCAGTGCAGCAGACAAGAAACGCATCCTTGCCGAAGCTGATGCCTGCGCTCACGGTGAATTGGGTGAACTGCTACGCAGAGAGAAGATTTACAGCACTCAACTGCAAACATGGCGCAATCAATTGGCAACCGCAGGCGAAACGGGCTTGGAGAACGCCACGGTGGGACGTAAACCGTCAAAAGACAGCAAAGATAAAGCGATAGATGCCCTCCAACGCGAAAACGCCAAGCTGGAACAACGTCTACAGGTGGCGGAAGGCTTATTGGAACTCCAAAAAAAAGCCTTCACGCTATTGGATCACCTGAACAACGTGAGCCGCTCATGAGTATCCTACTGGAAAGCCGTCCCCCCGGATGTCTCCGTGCGTGCAGGTTGTGCCGCCTTGGCGCTATCACGTGCCAGCTATTACCGCTACAGTAGCAACCAGACGGTCATTGACGTGGTGGCAAACGACGCAGTATCTGACGCTGTGCCGGTGTCTGATGAACCGGCACCGATGGCGGAAACCACCGCAGCGGTTGAAGCCATTGCTATCGTTGAAACCGTTGCTGCCGTCCGCCCGATCCCGGACAATGCTCTAAGTGCCGCCGAACAGGAACAGGTACTGACGGTACTCAACAGTGAACGCTTTGCTGACCAACCACCCGCCGAAGTGTATGCCACCTTGCTGAGCGAAGGCATCTATTACTGCTCCGTCAGCACCATGTACCGCCTGCTGCGCAAAGCTCGGCAAATCGGGGAACGCCGTCCCCAACGTCAACCTCAGACGCACGCCATGCCGCGCCTGCGAGCCACGCGCCCCAACGAAGTGTGGACGTGGGACCGGAACGTGTCAAGCAAATTGAGACCGGTCTGTTAAAAAATAAAACTACAAACAGGCTTTTTTGGCAGCCGATAATGTAGGGAAATTCACTGCTATGTTTTCATCCGCTTCGTCAGGATGTGCCGGATTAATCCACACTTCCTTGGGCGGCAACTTAACGACGGGCGCACCGTTGATGAACCGTTTTGGGTTGGTTTCATAGGCGGTTTGCAATGCCGTTTGGCGGCAAATAGCCACGTCGCCCACCCGATTCGTGAACACTTGTTCGGGGGTGAAGAAAGCCAAGCCACTGTGTTGGTGGTCGAAGTTGTACCATTCCACGTAGTCGGCAAACCATTCCCGCGCATGGCTGACACTGGCGAAGCGTCCGGGGTAATCGGGTTGTTGCTTGCAGGTCTTGAACTGGCTTTCGCTGAACGGGTTGTCGTTGCTGACTCGTGGGCGGCTGTGGCTACAGGTGATCTCCAGTTCTGCCATCAGGTCGAGGTAGCCGTGAGCCGTCATGGGTGCGCCCCGGTCTTGGTGCAGGGTGAGTTCCCCCAAGCCAATGCGGTAACGGGTGCTGGCTTCTTGCATCAGTTGTTTGGCTAGGTGGCTGTTCTCCTTGCGGGAGACCATCCAGGCGACGATGAAACGGCTGTACAAGTCCAGCACCACGTACAGTGACAGGTAAACACCGCGTTGTTCAGTCGCTAACTTCGTGATGTCCCACGTCCACACTTCGTTGGGGCGCGTGGCTCGCAGGCGCGGCATGGCGTGCGTCTGAGGTTGACGTTGGGGACGGCGTTCCCGATTTGCCGAGCTTTGCGCAGCAGGCGGTACATGGTGCTGACGGAGCAGTAATAGATGCCTTCGCTCAGCAAGGTGGCATACACTTCGGCGGGTGGTTGGTCAGCAAAGCGTTCACTGTTGAGTACCGTCAGTACCTGTTCCTGTTCGGCGGCACTTAGAGCATTGTCCGGGATCGGGCGGACGGCAGCAACGGTTTCAACGATAGCAATGGCTTCAACCGCTGCGGTGGTTTCCGCCATCGGTGCCGGTTCATCAGACACCGGCACAGCGTCAGATACTGCGTCGTTTGCCACCACGTCAATGACCGTCTGGTTGCTACTGTAGCGGTAATAGCTGGCACGTGATAGCGCCAAGGCGGCACAACCTGCACGCACGGAGACATCCGGGGGACGGCTTTCCAGTAGGATACTCATGAGCGGCTCACGTTGTTCAGGTGATCCAATAGCGTGAAGGCTTTTTTTGGAGTTCCAATAAGCCTTCCGCCACCTGTAGACGTTGTTCCAGCTTGGCGTTTTCGCGTTGGAGGGCATCTATCGCTTTATCTTTGCTGTCTTTTGACGGTTTACGTCCCACCGTGGCGTTCTCCAAGCCCGTTTCGCCTGCGGTTGCCAATTGATTGCGCCATGTTTGCAGTTGAGTGCTGTAAATCTTCTCTCTGCGTAGCAGTTCACCCAATTCACCGTGAGCGCAGGCATCAGCTTCGGCAAGGATGCGTTTCTTGTCTGCTGCACTGAAATAGCGGTAGGTGCGCTTTTCATGGCGTGGGTTTGGCATCACGTGGTTGTCCGGTAATTCACTGGTTGGTTTCGGCATCGTCTTGCTTCCTGTGTCTTGACCCGATTATACATTCATTTCGCTATCGGGGTGGTCTCAGGGTAGCTTGACACATAGGGCATCAAGCGTGCTACCGGATTGCCGTGGGTGGTGACAATGATTTCTTCACCTGCTTGTGCGTATTTCAGGTATTCGGAAAAGCGGTTTTTGAGTTCGCGGACAGCAACGTGCATAACGGTTATCTCATTTGTGGCTACATTTCTCTATTGTAGACACAGTTTGAGGTATTTGCACGATCAAGAAACGGGAAGATGTTACCCCCCAATCTCCCCCATCAACTTAACCACCCACTCCTCCCGTTCCTCCACCGTCGGCAATTCCACCTCAAACCGCAATTTATCCTGCCCATCCAGCTTAAACACCCACGGGCGTTTCTGGATCAGGGTAATCACCTTCATCGGGTCAATATTCGGCTTGTCGTCGAAGATAATCCGCCCGCCCTTGATGTGCATATCCAGCTTGCGGATGCCCAGTTCCTGCGCCAGCAACTTGATCCGCGTGACGCTGAACAGCGTCTTGGTCGGCTCTGGCAGCAGCCCGAAGCGGTCGATCATTTCCACCCGCAATTCGTCCAGTGCCGCCTGCGATTCCGCGCTGGCAATGCGTTTGTAGAGGATCAGCCGCGCATGGACATCCTGCAAATAGTCGTCCGGGATCAGCGCAGGCGCACCTAATTCCACGGTAGTATGGTTACGATGCCACCGTAAGGGCGGTTCGCGAACCGCCCCTACATCACCGGATTTCAACGCCTTCACCGCCCGTTCTAGCAGGTCGTTGTAGAGGTTGAAACCGATCTCCTGAATCTGCCCGCTTTGCCCTTCGCCGAGCAATTCGCCCGCGCCGCGAATCTCCAGATCGTGCGTCGCCAGCGTGAAACCGACCCCCAGTTCTTCCAGCGATTCAATCGCTTCCAACCGCTTGACTGCATCCGGCGTGAGCGCGGATTTCGGCGGCGCAATCAAATAGGCGTAAGCGCGGTGGTGCGAACGCCCGACCCGCCCGCGCAACTGGTGCAATTGTGCCAGCCCCAGCTTGTCGGCACGGTTGATCAGGATCGTGTTGGCGGTCGGCACGTCGATGCCGCTTTCAATGATGGTGGTGGCAATCAGAATCTGGAAACGCTGGTGGTAAAAGTCGCTCATGATGCTTTCCAGATCGTGCGCCCGCATCTGCCCGTGGGCATGGCGCACCGTCACACCGGGCAACATCGCGCTCAGTTCCTGCTCCACTTTGTCGATGGTTTTGACCTCATTGTGCAGCACGTACACCTGCCCGCCGCGTGACAACTCCCGCGCACACGCCTCCTGAATAATGGTCTTGTTCCACTCGCACACAAAGGTTTTGATCGCGTGGCGTTGGGTCGGCGGGGTAGCAATGATCGACAAATCGCGCAAGCCCGACAGCGACATGTTCAGCGTGCGCGGAATCGGCGTGGCGGTCATGGTCAACATATCGACATTGGCACGCAGCTTTTTCATCTGCTCCTTGTCGCGCACCCCGAAGCGGTGTTCCTCGTCGATAATCACCAGCCCCAGTTGCTTGAAATGTACATCGTCCTGCAACAGCTTGTGCGTGCCGATCACGATGTCGATCTTGCCGGACGCGAGTGCCTCCAGTGCCTTGCTGGTTTCCTTGCCGGTCTTGAAGCGTGACAGCGATTCGATATTGAACGGCCAATCGGCAAAACGGTCACGGAAATTGTTCAAATGCTGCTGCGCTAGCAAGGTGGTCGGCGCAATCATCGCCACCTGCTTGCCCGCATTTGCCGCCACGAACGCTGCCCGCATCGCCACTTCGGTCTTGCCGAAACCCACATCACCGCACACCACCCGATCCATCGGTTGCGCGGAACGCATGTCCTTGATCACGTTTTCAATCGCCAATGCCTGATCCGGCGTTTCCTCAAACGGGAACGCGCCTGCAAACAGGCGGTAATCGTTGTCGTCAAACGGGAAGCTGTGCCCCTGTTGCGCGGCACGCCGGGCGTGGATGTCGAGCAATTCCGCAGCCACATCCCGCGCCTTTTCCGCCGCTTTTTGCCGCGCTTTGTCCCACTGCTCATTGCCGAGGCGGTGCAAGGGCGCGTGTTCGGGGTCAGCCCCGGTGTAACGGCTGACCAGATGCAGCGCGGCAACGGGGACGTACAGCTTGTCGTGGTTGGCGTATTCGATCAGCAAATATTCCGCCGTCACCCCGCCCGCCGTGACCGTTTCCAACCCCAGATACCGCCCGACCCCGTGTTCCTCATGGACTACGGGTGCGCCTTCGTTGAGGTCGGTGAGGTTGCGGATAATGGCATCGGCATCGCGGGTGGCTTTGCGGCGACGGCGTTGCTGCTGGATTTGCACGCCGTGCAGCAGGTTTTCGGGGATGATCGCTATCTTCGCATCGGGCAGCCAGAAACCATTTTCCAGCGGCGCGACCGTGACCGCCATTTCCGCTTTGCTACCGAGGAAATCCTGCCAGGTTTCTAGGACTTTGAGAGGGGATGTCGGACTAAAGTCCGACCTACGGGAAGCGTCATCTTGTAGGTCGGACTTTAGTCCGACAAACTGCTCCCGCAATAACGTCATCAAGGCTTCTCGTCGCCCGGCAGATTCGGCGGTGAATAATACGCGCCCTTGCAGGTCTTTGAGGAAGTTGAACAGCAGGAACAGGGGCTGTTCTTGGCGGGCGTGGATGAGGAGCGAGGGCAGAGCAGCGATGGGGTAGTTGATCGAAGAAACCCCTCCTAACCTCCCCTTATCAGGGGAGGGACTGGAGAGGGGAGCTTCTTTCTCCTCCCCTGATAAGGGGAGGCCGGGAGGGGTTTCTTTAAATCTTTGAACCTCAATCCGTGGATAATCCCCCACC
The DNA here is from genome assembly GCF_021650935.1 of Thiothrix winogradskyi. Lineage (NCBI taxonomy): Bacteria > Pseudomonadati > Pseudomonadota > Gammaproteobacteria > Thiotrichales > Thiotrichaceae > Thiothrix > Thiothrix winogradskyi. Next base: position 2,365,560 of record NZ_CP091244.1, read on the forward strand.
CAGCTTTGCAGCATCGCCGCCGTCAAAAACAACTTCTCCGGCGCAAGCAACGGTCTTTCCACATCATGCCGCCGCTGCTCATAGCGATACTCCACCGTCTCCCAGAACGTTTTGACGGCAGCATCCACACCCTCAGCGAGTACCAGCAGCGTCTTCTTCGGCAAGTAATCAAATAACGTCGCGGTATGCTCAAAGAACAGCGGCAAGTAATATTCAATCCCCGCTGGTGGCTTGCCCTGACTCACGCCTTCGTAAATGCGGCTACGGCTCAGATCGCCTTCAACTTGCGCCCGATAATTCTGGCGGAAGGTGCGAATCCCCGCCTCATCCAGCGGAAATTCCCGCGCTGGTAGCAGTTCAATACTGTTTACCACATCTTCAGTACGCTGCGTTTCCGGGTTGAACGTGCGGATCGAGTCAATTTCCTCGTCAAACAAATCAATCCGGTAGGGCGTATGGCTGCCCATCGGGAACAAGTCGACCAGCGAACCCCGCGTTGCGTATTCGCCATGTGCCATTACCTGACTGACGTTGCGGTAGCCTGCTTCTTCGAGTTGCTTGCGTAGCTTGTCGATATTGAGCGGCGAACCTTTGCGCACCACGAAGGTATGCCCGTGTACATAACTGGTCGGTGCAACCCGGTGTAACAGCGTGGTGGCTGGCACGAGCAAGATGCCGCGTTTCAAGTTTTGCAGCGTTGCCAGCGTTTTCAGGCGTTCGGAAATAATGTCTTCGTGCGGCGAAAACACATCGTAGGGCAGGGTTTCCCAATCCGGGAAAATGTGGCGCGGAATTTCCGGGGCGAAGAAGTGCAATGCGGAATCCATCTGGTAGGCGGTATGCACATCCGGCACTGCCAGCAGCAGCAAACCATCAAAGCCTTGCGCGGCTTGGGCAATCAGCCAGTCGAGGGATGCGCCGTACAACTGCCTCCAGCGGACGTGACCGTTAGAGGATGTGGGGAAGTGGGGCTTGAGCAATGCAGGCATGAATTCGGGCTTTTATTCTGGAAAGTCCCGGATTCTAGCGGATGGCGGCGTGTTTGTCCTGAACCTGTATAGCTTCTGTGGCAGTTTTGAGGCGATGGGCTAATTCGTCACGCTCCTGTTGGGTGAGGTGTTGCAAGACGTAATCACGGTTAGCCATTGCCCCTTTGTGCCCTTGTGCGGCAGCACGCGATAGCCAAAATGCAGCGGTTGGAAGGTCTTTGGCAGTGCCAATGCCGTGTGCTATATGCGTCCCTAAATTAAATTGGGCGCTGGCATTACCGGCTTCAGCGGCTTTATGAAACCATTGATACGCTTCAGCGAGGTCGGTTTTGACGCCTTGACCGTGGGTAAACATAATCGCCAAGCCCAGTTGTGCATCGGTATAGCCTTGCGCGGCGGCTTGGCGATACCAATGCAGTGCCATGTCGGTGTCTTTGGGGATGCCTGAACCTTGCTCATACATAAATCCTAAGGTGTATTGCGCTGCCGGATTGCTACCCTGAGCGGCTTTGCGTATCCAGTCAATGCCGGTATCACGGTTTTGGGTGATACCCTGTCCGGTCAGGTATTTGATGCCGAGATTATATTGTGCGCCTGCTTCACCTTGTTTGGCGGCTTTGCGATACCAGTGAATCGCGTCACTGAGGCTCTGGGTTAAGCCTTTGCCTTCTTCGTACATCAGCCCCAGATTAAACGCAGCGGCTGCATCGTCTTGTTCAGCGGCTTGGCGAAACCAATGCGCGGCTTGTGCGAGATTTTGGGGTAGAGCCGTGCCTTGCAGGTAACGCACCCCCAGATCGAACTGGGCATTGATGTGTTGATTTTGCGCGGCTTTTTGATACCAGTAAGTGGCTTCTTCTGGGTCGGCGTATTCGCTAGTGGTGAAATCGTGCAACAGGGCGAGATTGTATTGCGCTTCTGCATCCTGTTGCTGGGCGGCGCGTTCCAGCCAATCACGTGCTTTGCTGATGTCTTTGAGGGTGCGTAAGTACAGCAGCCCTAGGTTATATTGCGCGTCAACATAACCGAGTTTTGCCGCTTGTTCGTAAAAACTCACCGCTTTGGCAGTATCTGGCTTTACATGGATGCCGTTTTCGTAAAGATTAGCAAGTTCAAAGAGTGCGGGTGAATAATCCAACGCTGCTGCACTTTCGAGTGATTTCAGCCCATTGGCAATATCGGGTTGTTTGCCGTTGTTTGGCGCTAACAATGCTTGCGCAGTAGCAAAGTGCTCAACCGCTTCTGCGGATGTTGGTTTCGCGATAACAGTGCCCGGCAAAGCCAATGCGAGTAATATCGAGGCAACTATACCCAGACGTAAAAAAGCCGTACTCACGTACATGATAATGTAGCCCCCACAGTAAGAAATCAGGAAAAATCTTGAATTTTGTTCTAAATATAGTTTGATTATAGATTGGCGAGACTTTCAGATAAACAGTTTTTATGGAAAATCGTGCGTACAATGTTGTACCTTGTGTCGGTTAAGGTTAGTGTCAGGTTCAAATGTTTTTTAGTCAGGAGTTAGGGTTGTGGCGGAAGAACCAGTTGAGATAAAGGGTGAAATGACCCTGCTTAGTGTGTTGCGGCTGGCATCTGTCGATCTGAAGCTTATTCAGGAAACGGTCAAAAATAAACAGAACAGTTTGCCGCAGTTGTTTGATAATAGCCCTTTATTGGTCGATTGCAGTCGCTTGGGTGAAGCCTGTGCAGCGTTGGATTTTACCGCGTTACGCGACCTATTGCTGGAATTGGGCTTCATTCCGGTGGGGATACGCAATATTGCTGAAGAATGCCGTGAATTAGCGCTTCAGGCTGGCTGGGCGGTATTGCGATCGGGGAGAGCCACGGGAGCACCGAGTCGTAGCGAGCGTCCGGTTGAGCCAGCATTGGAAGAAGTGCCAACAGAAGATGCACCTTGTCATCCCATGACGAGTGTGAGAGTGGTGAATCAGCCGTTGCGTTCCGGTCAGCAAGTGTATTTTCCTGAAGGTAATCTGGTTATTTTAAAGCAGACCAGTGCAGGTTCAGAAATTCTTGCTGGCGGTTCAGTGCACGTTTACGGCTCATTACGTGGGCGGGTGCTGGCAGGCATTGGTGGCGATACCAGTGCGCGAATTTTTTGCCAGAAGCTGGAGGCTGAACTGGTGTCGATTGCCGGGCATTACCGTTTGTTGGATGATATTGACACTAATTTGAAAGGTTCACCGGCAATGGTGTGGTTGGATGGTGAAAAATTGAAAATCACCGCAATGTTCTGAAAACTTCCCATTTCTATACTAAATAATAGCGGTCGCATCTGTTAATATCATTAAGGTGTTATAAGGTCGATACTCGTCACGCGATGTTAATAAAAAGGAGCATCTTTTGAGCAGAATAGTTGTCGTTACCTCCGGTAAAGGTGGGGTTGGCAAAACCACAACCAGTGCGGCATTTGCGACCGGGCTTGCTATACATGGTTATAAGACCGCTGTGATTGATTTCGATGTCGGGTTGCGTAATCTTGACCTGATTATGGGGTGCGAGCGCCGCGTGGTGTACGATTTCGTCAATGTTATCAATGGTGAAGCGTCACTGAATCAAGCCTTGATTCGTGATAAACATGTGCAGAATTTGTATGTTTTGCCCGCTTCCCAAACCCGCGATAAGGACGCTTTGACCCCCGAAGGCGTGGGTAAAGTGATGGATGAGTTGCACGCGCTCGGTTTTGATTTCATTGTGTGCGATTCCCCCGCCGGTATTGAGCGTGGTGCACACATGGCGATGTATTATGCTGATGATGCGATTGTCGTGACTAACCCCGAAGTTTCCTCAGTGCGTGATTCCGATCGCATCCTCGGCTTGCTGCAAAGTAAAACGCATCGGGCGGAACGCGGCGAAGGCGTGCGTGAACATTTGCTAATTACCCGTTACTCCCCAGCACGGGTGAAGGCAGGCGAAATGTTGGGCATGGAGGATATTCTGGAAATTCTTGCCGTGCCCTTGATCGGCGTGATTCCTGAATCACAAAGTGTCTTGCAGGCATCCAACAGCGGTGCACCCGTTATTCTCGACAAAGCCAGTGATGCCGGTCAGGCATACGATGATTTTGTACGCCGCTTTTTGGGGGAAATGGTGCCGCACCGCTTCCTAGAAGTGGAGAAAAAGGGTTTCTTTAAAAAGCTGTTTGGGTGATCTATGGGATGGTTTAATTATTTTACGCAAACGAAACAAACCAGTGCCAAGGTTGCCAAAGAGCGTTTGCAAATCGTTATCGCGCATGAACGGCTTGACCGCAATGGCCCGGAATATTTGCCACAATTGCGCCGCGATATTATGGAAGTGATTCGTAAATACGTATTGATTACGGAAGATCAAGTGACGGTTCAGTTCGAGAAAGGCGCTGATTTTGATGTGTTGGAGCTAAATATCGCCTTGCCTGAACGCGACCATCCGTGAAGTATCTGTGGGGCAAGTCATGCTTCCCCACAGATAAATCCCTTATGACGCCGGTTGCGCGGGTTGTTCCGCTGCTGATTGTTGTTTCTGGATGAAGGCACTCAAGGCTTCAGCAGTGACAACCCCCGGCTGTACCGCCAGTAATTTGCCTTGTGGGTTGTACACCATGAATGTGGGTGTGCCGATGAAGCTTTCTTTGGCGGTGGTGTACAGGTACTTGTCGACTTCTGAGGGGTTGCTCAATAAGTTGCTAAAGGTTAAGCCCTGTTCGTCGATGAATTTTTCTGCATCAGCTTTGCCGCTGGTGTCATCCAGTGAAATGCCGATCACGTCAACTTCGGGGTTGGTCGCCTCAAAATCCACGGTATGGTGAGCACTGGCGCGGCAAGCGCGGCAATCGGATGCCCATACCTTCATTACCGTCCATTTGCCTTTGCCGACGAGTTCTTCAAAGGTAACGGTTTTGCCGTCCAGCTCGCTCAAGGCGGATGCGGTCGTGGAAAATAGCGCCCCGTGTGCGAATAGTGCGATAATCAGCGCTTGTTTGATTGGTGACATAAAATCATCTCCTGAAATTAGTTGATTGCTGGTTTTGTTTTACGTAACCGCTGATTGTATGGATGCATCTGATGCCGACAAGTTCTTTTTTACCGATAAAGTGTGTGTTATTCGATTTGGATGGCACGCTGCTGGATACGGCTCCTGATTTATTAGCCGCATTAAACGCGGTATTGGTTGCCGAGGGGCGCGAACATTTTACTCTTTCTCAAGCACGTCACACCGTTTCCCACGGCAGCATTGGGATGTTGGAATTGGCGTTTGGAATCGAACAAAGTGCCGCCGACTTACAGCGTCGCCGCGAGATTTTTCTCGATTATTATCAGGCGAATATCAGTCGCCATTCGTGCTTGTTTGAGGCAATGCCTGCCGTGTTGGAAACCTTAGAGTCGGGTGGAATTCCGTGGGGTATTGTTACCAATAAGCCGGAATACCTGACGTTTCCCTTATTGACCGCCTTGGATTTGGATACCCGTCCGGCGTGCATTATTGGCGGGGATACTTTGCCCGTGGCGAAGCCGCACCCGGAACCCTTGCTGTTGGCGGCGCAACGCTGCGGCATTCCACCCGCGCAATGCCTGTATGTGGGCGATGCGGAACGTGACATCTTGGCAGGGCGCAATGCCGGGATGCAAACGCTGATTGCCGAGTGGGGCTATTTGAATGCAAACAATGAGCATCGTGCTTGGCCTGCGGATGGCAGCGTGACGCATCCGGCTGAATTATTGGCGTGGTTGACTTGATGGAGAGTGCTTCGTTTCAATTGGGCGGGTTCATTGACGACAATATTGTGGTATTCACGGCGCTGATTATGTTTGCGTTGGGGGTGTTGCTTGCTCATTTTATTTACAGCGCACCGTTGCGGCAGGCGCAGCGTGAAGTCGAGCGTCTGCAACTGTTGCGGCAAACCGAAGAGCAAATCAATGAAGAACGTTTGCGGATGTTGGATGATGCGCAAGACCGCTTGCATCATACTTTTGCCTCGTTGTCGCAGCGGGCATTGCGCGATAATAATACCCAGTTTCTGCAATTAGCACATGAAACGCTGGGGCGGTTTCAGGTGGAATCGCGCACGGATTTAGAGCAGCGTCAGTTGTCGATTCAGCATTTGGTTGACCCGATCCGGGATGCACTGGCAAAAACTGAGGCGCAAATTCAGCAGATTGAAAAAGATCGGCTCACCAGTTTTGGGGTTTTGAGTCAACAGATTCGCGGCATGATGCATGACCAAACCGCCTTGCGCGATGAAACCGGGCGATTAGCATCAGCGTTGCGTACTCCGGGGATTCGTGGGCAATGGGGCGAGTTGAGTTTGCGGCGCATTGCCGAATTGTCTGGCATGGTCGAACACTGCGATTTCGTTGAGCAAACCCAGCGCAGTAATAGTGACCGCACCATTCGCCCGGATATGGTGATCCGAATGCCGGATGCACGCGAAATGATCGTGGATGCGAAAGCGCCGATGGATGCTTACCTTGACGCGGTGAATGCTGATAACGAAGACAGCCGCAAGCGCCATTTGCAACGCCATGCCCGCCATGTGCGTGATCATGTTAAAGTGCTGGCAGGGAAACGTTACTGGGAGCAGTTTGAGCAATCGCCGGATTTCGTGGTGCTATTCATCCCCGGTGAACAATTTCTCGGCGCGGCGTTGGAGCAGGATAAAACCTTATTGCACGACTCCCTGAATGACAAGGTGATTCTTGCCACGCCCTCGACCTTGGTGGCACTGTTGCGGGCAGTTGCCTTTGGTTGGAAACAGACGGTTCTGGCCGAAAATGCAAGTAAAGTCCGCGATTTGGGTGAAGAATTACACAAGCGCTTGACGGTTTTTCTTGACCATCTGGAGCGTTTGGGGCGTAATCTCGGCAGCAGCGTGGATACCTACAATAAGGCGTTAGGTTCGCTGGAACGCAGTGTGTTGCCGGGGGTGCGCAAACTGTCGGAGCTGGGGATTTCTTCGGGGCGGAACATTACCGAGCCGGTGCCGGTCGAAGCTGTGCCACGCCATCCGTATATCAAGGATACTGAAACTGATGCTGAAACCGATTAAAACGCGCTATTACCTGACTTTGTTACAGATGTTGGTGATCCTGTTCCTATTGGGTTTAGTCGTGCTGCTGAACAAAGAACAAGTGGCACAATTTTTCTATTCGACGCAAGCAGGACAGTTGGGGCTGGTGCTCAACGGGATTATTTTGCTGATTTTCCTCGCCGGATTGGTGCGCATGATTTTTATGTTCCTAGGGTTTACCCGCGAGCAGGATGTATTGCAACGCTTTTTGAAGCGCGTGGAGGAAAATGCACCGAATCCCGCTTACGGTTTGCCGGAATCCGCGATCATTGTCGATCGTTATCATGCCATACACACGATTGCCCGCCAGCACGCAGCGGTGAATCAGGCAGCATTGGCTTCTACCTTGGCAGCGGGCATGTCGACGCAATTTACCTTGGTAAGATTCGTGCATAACATTTTGATTTTAGCGGGCGTGTTTGGCACGGTGGTGTCGTTGTCGATTGCCTTGATGGGGGCAGCAGGCTTGCTGGATTCGCCGGAAAACATGCAGCAAATGGGGACGATTATCGGCGGTATGTCGAATGCTTTGAGTACCACCATTACGGCGATTGTGTGTTATGTATTCTTTGCGTATTTCCACTTGCGCCTGCAAGATGCGCGGACGCAATTGCTGGCAAACGTTGAAAACGTGACCACGCTCTATATTCTGCCGCGCTTTAAACATGCCGAAAATAGCTTGATGCATGATGTGGCAGTATTAACAGCGGAATTGCGCAAAGCCGCTGAAGCTATCCATGTGATTCAGGATCGTTTCTTACACGCGGGCGAACGCCTGCAATTGGCTGCCGATGATTTGCAGGTGGCAGTGAGCCAGAGTGGGGACAATATTCGGGTAATCCGCGATTCAGTTCGGGAAGGTTTCCGCCTTGACGATAAACCGAAGGGGTAAGGCATGAGTGACGGGCATTTTTCCTTCGCCTCGCTGATCAGTTCGCGGGATGAATACGAGGAAAGTTTCTGGCCATCCTTCACCGACATTATGATGGTCATTACCATGATTTTCCTGATTATCACGGTAGCGGTGGTGCTGACCAATACGCGCTTGCTGGACAATTTGCGCAATAGCGTATTGGCTGAACAGGCGGCGCAAGTCGACGCCCAAAAATCCGCACTCGAAGCGCAGCGTGCCGCCCAAGAAGCGCAACGTGCGGCGTTTGAAGCACAAAAAGCTACCCAACAAGCCGAATTCCAACTTCAGGCGAACGCCACCCTAGAAGAGCAGCTTGAGTATTTGCAACAGCGTTCCTCCAGTTTGGAAATGGAATTATTGCGCAGTCGGGCAGAAACCGAAGCTGCCCACAGTACCAGCACCGAGAAAGATGCGGAGCTGGCACGTTTGCAAACCCTCAGCCGTGAACAGGCGGATACGCTGGGCTTGCGCGACAAAGCGATCATTGAATTGCAAACCAATTTAGACGAGAAAAGCTCACAAGTGGTTGGTTTGCAGACCAAAGTGGATGAAAGCGAGAAGAAGTTGCTGAGCCTGCAAGGTGAATTCACCGAACTCGATCAGAAATACCAAAAATTGCTCAAACCCGCCCGTTCTGCCAAAGGCAAACAAGTGGTGGAAGTGGTGTACAGCAAAAACGGTTACAGCATCCGCAAGCCGGGGGAAGCGGCGGTGCGTGGCGTCAACCGTTCCGCTTTGGACAGCGAGTTAAGTGCGCTGAAAGCCCAGCATGGCACGGAGTTGTATGTGAAGGTCATTATTCCTGACAATAGCGGCTTGTCGTACAACGAGGCATGGCGGTTTACCAGCGAAATGCTGAAGAAATACGACTACTATTCTGAACCATGAGTTACGACATTTTCCGCTGCCGCAAGGCTTCGTACAGGCACACGCCTGTGGCCACCGACACGTTCAAGCTCGACACTTGCCCCGCCATCGGGATTGAAATCAAGTAGTCGCACGCTTCTTCGGTCAAACGGCGGATACCAGCCCCTTCCGCGCCCATGACCAGTGCCATTGGCCCTTTTAGATCGGCTTGATACAAGGTTTGCTTGGCTTTGTCGCTTGTTCCCGTCAGCCAAATACCGCGACTTTTCAGTGTTTCCAGCGTGCGAGCAAGGTTGGTGACGGGGATAAACGGAATGATCTCTGCCGCACCGGAGGCGACTTTACGCACGGTTGGGGTGATGCTGGCAGCATTATCCTTCGGGGCAATGACTGCGTGCACGCCAGCACCTTCGGCGGTACGCAAACACGCGCCCAGATTGTGCGGGTCTGTGACACCATCCAATACCAGCAGAAACGGCGGTTCGCTCATGCCGTCGAGCATGTCGTAGAAGTCATTTTCTGTCCACGCTTTGAGTTTGTAATACTCGGCAACAATGCCTTGGTGGCGGTTATTGCCTGCCAGCTTGTCGAGCTTGTCAGCTTCGGTCAGCAGGATACGCATTCCGCTTTCTTCCGCCATCTTTTCCAGTTTTTTCAGGCGGTCATTGCGGCTGCGTTTGTCCAGCCAGATTTGTCCGAGGTTTTCGGTATCGTTGCGCAAGGCGCTTTCAACGGCATGTACGCCGCAAATAATCGATTTTGACATTAGGCGATCGGTTTCTTCTTACGGGGTTTTTTGCTTGCCGGTTTTTTAGGGCTGGCTGGTTTCTGGCTGGTGGTCGGGTCAGACTTTGACGCGCGTTCCGCTTTGCTTTTGCCGGTGGGTTTGCGGCTTTTGCTGCTGGGCTTTTTGGTGCGTGTTGCCGCAGTTTCACCATCGGCTTTGGCGAGTACGAAGTCGATTTTGCGTTCGTCCAAATCGACCCGTGCCACGGTGACGTTGATGGTATCGCCAAGGCGGTAAATGCGCCCGGAGTTTTCACCCGTCAATTGGTGATGCGCGGCATCAAAGTGGTAGTAGTCGCTGGTCAGGGCGGTGATGTGAATCAAACCTTCCACGAAGATGTCTTTGAGTTCGACAAATAAGCCAAAGCCCATGACGCTGGTAATGACACCGCTAAAGGTTTCACCAATGTGTTCTTGCATGTATTCGCATTTGAGCCAAGCGGTCACGTCGCGAGTGGCATCATCGGCACGGCGTTCGGTCATGGAACAGTGTTCGCCAAGGGCTACCATGTCTTTGTGCGAATAGTGGTAGTCTTTGACCTTGCCACCGCGCACTAAATGGCGAATCGCACGGTGTACCAGCAAATCGGGGTAACGCCGGATCGGTGAGGTGAAATGCGCGTAATACGGTTGCGCCAAGCCGAAATGTCCCTCTGAATCAGGGCTGTAGACCGCTTGCGACATGGAGCGCAGCAATACGGTCTGGATCATGTGCCGGTCAGGGCGGTCGCCGAGGCTATTCAGCAACGCGGTGTAATCGTTTGGCTTGGGTTCGTCGCCGCCACCCAAACTTAAGGCGAGACTGGCGAGGAATTGACGCAAATCCGCGAGCTTTTCCGGTGTGGGGCCTTTGTGGGCGCGGTGAAGTGCAGGGATTTTGTATTTGCTGAGGTAAGTTGCCGCGCACACATTGGCGAGAATCATGCACTCTTCGATCAGTTTGTGCGCGTCGTTGCGTTCGGTCGGGACAATCGCTTCGATTTTGCGCTCGGCATCAAACACGATGCGGGTTTCGGCGGTTTCAAAGTCGATAGCACCCCGACGGTCACGCGCTTTGCGCAGGACTTTGTACAGGGAATAGAGGTCGTCGAGGTGTTCGCAGAGTTCTGGCGAATGGTTGCGACGTGCATCCATGTCGCGGTCGACCACGATTTTTGCCATCTCGGTGTAGGTGAGACGGGCAGCGGAATGCATAATGCCTTCCACGAATTGATAGCTGATCAGCTTGCCGCGTGCGCCGATTTGGATGTCGCAAATCATGCACAGCCGGTCAACGTGCGGGTTAAGGGAGCACAAGCCGTTAGACAATATTTCTGGCAACATCGGGATGACTTTGCCGGGGAAATACACCGATGTGCCGCGTTCGGTGGCTTCGCGCCCAATCGCGGAATCGGCTTGCACGTAATGCGATACGTCCGCAATCGCTACCAGTAAGCGCCAGCCGTTGCCGTCACGTTCGCAGTAAACCGCGTCGTCGAAGTCTTTGGCGTCTTCGCCGTCGATGGTGACGAAAGGCGTATCGCGCAGGTCTTCGCGGCGCGAGTCGGCTTTATCAGCTTCGGGTACTTCGTAGCCGAATTTGTCGGCTTCTTCGGTGATGTCGCTTGACCAGCCATGCGGCAGTTGGTGGCTGCGGATGGCGACGTCGATTTCCATGCCGGGAGCCATGTGGTCGCCGAGTACTTCGACGATTTTGCCGGTGGGCTGGGCGCGTTTGGAAGGTTGTTCGACAATCGCAGCGACGACGATTTGACCGGGTTTGGCGTTGCCTGCGGCATCCTGCGGAATCATGATGTCTTGGCTGATGCGTGAATTGTCAGGGGTGACAAAGCCGATATTGCCTTCCATGAAATAGCGCCCGACGACTTGGGTGGTGCCACGTTCCAGTACTTCGACCACAGCACCCTCACGGCGACCTTTGGGGTCGAGACCGCGCACGCTGCACAGGGCGCGGTCGCCGTGCATCAGGAGTTGCATTTGCTTGGCGTGGAGGAAGAGGTCGGGTGTGCCATCATCCGGTTTCAGAAAGCCGAAGCCGTCGGGGTGCCCGATGACGCGCCCGGCAATCAGGTCGGTGCGTTCAATGGGGACGTATTGGCGGCGGCGGTTATAGAGTAATTGCCCGTCACGTTCCATCGCACGCAGGCGTTTTTTCAGGGCATCGACATCACGTTCGTCGTGCAGGTGCAACGCTTCGGTGAGGGTGGCAAAGTCCAGCGGCTGCCCTTGTTCCGTCAGCAGTTGCAGGATGACCTCGCGGCTGGGGATGGGGTTTTCATACTTTTCGGCTTCGCGCTGACTATGGGGATCGTTGAACTTCAAATTGTGTCCTTGTGTGGTTTGTCTTTTCGTATGGGTGCAGTGTACCAAAAAAATGTAATAAAAACGCGGTTTGGTGTTTGACAAGATGCGGTGAGCGCTATATATTTCGCGTCTCGCAAAGCATTACTGTTTTGTGAATTGCCGAGATGGCGGAATTGGTAGACGCGCTAGTTTCAGGTATTAGTGGGGGCAACCCCGTGGAGGTTCGAGTCCTCTTCCCGGCACCAAATTGAAAGGCTAGTCAGAAATGACTGGCCTTTTTTATTTCTAAGCTCAGATCCACAACGCTGTCAGCGAAATTTCTATCGCATCGAACGGTGGAATACGCGCCGTATCGTCATTGCCCCATGCACCCAGCAAAATCCAGTGACCGCCAGATGATTGGTAGGCTTCTAGGGTTTTGTGTTCGGGGTCTACTATCCAGAACCATTCTACGCCTTCGGCGCGGTAGATCGGCATCTTCAGGATTCTGTCTTTGCTGGCAGTGGAAGGGGATAGCACTTCACACACCCAGTCGGGGGCAAGTTCCAGCCATGCGGTATCCGGTAGCGTTGGCAGGCGTTCACGTCGCCAGCCTGCCAAATCGGGAACAAGGATGTGCGGTTTGCTCCCCAGATGAAGTTCAGGTTCAAACAAGATTAGCCAGCCGTCAGTGTCCTTATTTCCTGAGTCGAAAGAGCTGCCGACTTGGCGATCAAGTATGGAGGATGCGCGTGCATGGCGAATGGCAGGGCGGGGCATGGTGTGCAGTTCGCCGTTGAGGATTTCACCCGTTAAGTGTTCGGGCAGTTGCAAAATATCTGCATAGGTTGCAGGTGGGGTGCCACGCTTTGCTGCTTGAGCCATTGCCGGATGTCCTGTTGTCGTGTGCCGTCAGTATCTTGAGGATAGCACTCACGTCTGTGTTTTCAAATAGGGCTTGCCGTGCCAGAATTGCTGCCGATACCCCTCCATCGGAATATGATTTGATCACTTATAACCCTCCCGCTCACGCCGGTTTGCACATCCTCTACCTCGATGATTCCATTATCGTGGTCGATAAGCCTGCTGGTTTGCTCTCGGTTCCTGGTCGTGGTGACGGCAAGCAAGATTGCATGGTTGCTCGTGTACAAGCCGAATTCGCTGATGCACTCATCGTGCACCGTCTGGATATGGGAACGTCAGGCATTATGGTGATGGCGCGTGGCAAGGCGATGGAACGTGCCTTGAGCATCCTGTTTCAAACGCGGCAAGTGCATAAACGTTATGAAGCAGTGGTGGCAGGGCAGGTTACACCGACCCGTGGTGAAATCCATTTACCGTTGTTGACGGATTGGCCGAACCGACCGCGCCAAATGGTGAGTTTTGCGTTAGGCAAGCCGTCGTGTACGCGGTATCAGGTGCTGGTTTACTATGCGGAAACCGATACCAGTCGGGTGGCACTTGAGCCAATTACGGGGCGTACTCACCAGTTGCGGGTGCATTTGCAGGCGTTGGGGCATCCGATCTTGGGTGATGAGTTATACGCGAGTGCGGAGGTATGTGCCAAAGCGCAGCGTTTGCTGTTACATGCGGCGTGGATTAGCTTCCCCCACCCCTTGACCGCAGAGGTTTTGAGTATTAACAGCCCAATTCCTTTCTAAATGCTGGTATCCTCCACGGGATTGCGTCAAAATCTGCGCAACCGTCAGCGGGAACTCTGTGGGCTAACCGTGTTCTAACCCGTGACGGTATATTATAAATTATTGAGGTGCTTATTATGAAAACTTCCATGCGTACTTTGTTGATTGGTGCTGTGTCTGCTGCATTACTGGCTGGTTGCAGTCCTTCTGGTGAAATGACCCGTGCACAACAGGGTGCGATAATCGGTGCGTTGGGTGGTGCGGTGATCGGTAAAAATACCGCGAACAAAGACGACAAACGTGCCGTAGCAGGCGCTATTATCGGTGGTGTGGCAGGTGCTGCTATCGGTAATTACATGGATCAGCAAGAAGCGGCATTGCGTCAGCAAATGCAAGGCACGGGTGTCGAGGTAACTCGTCAGGATAATAATATTGTCCTCACCATGCCGGATGCGATTACCTTTGACTTCGGTCAGGCTGGGGTCAAGCCACAGTTCTATGGCGTGTTGAATAATTTGGCGACCACCTTGAACCAATTCCCTGAAACCCGTGTGCAGATTGCCGGGCATACCGATAATGTCGGTAGTGATGCCGCCAACCTGCAATTGTCACAGCAACGGGCTAACAGTGTGCGTTCTTACATGGCGAGTAATGGCGTGAATGCACAACGTATGCAGGCGGTGGGTTACGGTGAAAGCCGTCCTCTGGCGGATAACAGCACTGATTATGGTCGTGCGCAAAACCGCCGTGTTGAAATTACGTTGATCCCTGTTCAACAGTAATTCAACCACAATAGTCGGAAATCCGGCACATAGACTATAATCCGTTATATTATGAAGGCTCCATAGGGAGCCTTCTTTGTATAAAAAAATGGACTTAACGTGCGGGAACAAATTCCAAACATCATCACAGTGATTCGTATCCTTTCTATTGCGCCGATTTGTTGGTTGCTATGGAAGGGTTCTTATGGTCTTGCCCTGACATTATTGGTGCTGGCGGGTTTGTCGGATGCCTTAGATGGGTTTTTGGCACGGCGCTATGGCTGGTTTACGCGCTTAGGGGCGATTCTTGATCCGGTGGCAGACAAGCTATTTGTGGTTTCCGTGTTTATCGTGTTTGGCTTGAAGGGCAGTTTGCCTTGGTGGTTAATAGCGTTGGTGATCGGGCGCGATGTGGTGATTGTGTTAGGTGCCATTGCGTATCGCTTAGTCATGGGTGCGTTGGATATGCGCCCGCTGGTGATCAGCAAGCTCAACACCGGGTTGCAGATTTTTCTGTTGGCAACCACGCTGTTGCACGTGGCAATCTATGCATTGCCGGATTGGTTTAATTTGGGCTTGCAGTGGGCAGTGGGCGTGACAACGGTGTTGAGTGGGTTTGCCTATGTGTTGCTGTGGAGCCGTTATGCGTGGAGGAAACGTCGAGTATGATACTCAGTGGACGCTGGTTTTGGTTAGTGACAGGGAGTATTGCCGTCGCATTGCTGTATGTGCTTGCTCCGATTTTAACACCTTTTTTGGCTGCGGCATTTTTGGCTTATTTGGGCGACCCGCTGGTTGACCGCTTGGAGTCGTGGAAGTTGTCACGTACCTTCTCGGTGGTGGTGGTCTTTTTAAGTATCTTTCTGTTGCTACTGCTATTTTTCTTGTTTTTAGTGCCCGTGCTGGAAACGCAGATGAAGTTGTTTATCAATAAAGTCCCCGCTTATCTTGATTGGGTGGTGACTGTTTTGGGACCTTATCTGCACCAAAAGTTTGGGGTTGATACCACTGTTTTGGAAGTCGACCATATTAAAAACGTGATTGCGACACATTGGAAAGAAACGGGCGGGTTTATTCGTAATGCGATTCAAACCATTTCTAAATCTGGTTTTGTGGTATTGGGTTGGGTGGCAAATCTGGCGTTAATTCCGATTATTACGTTTTATTTGTTACGCGACTGGGATCACATGGTGGCGTATATCGACGATTTATTACCGCGTGCGGTCGAGCCATTGGTGGCTAAATTGGCGCGTGAATCCGATGATGTCTTGGGGGCATTTTTGCGCGGGCAGTTGTTGGTGATGCTGGCGTTGGCGGTGATTTATTCCATTGGATTGTCGCTGGTGGGCTTGGAGTTCGCTTTGCTGATTGGTTTGATTGCTGGGGTGGTGAGTTTTGTTCCTTACCTCGGTTTGATTGTCGGTGTGGCGATTGCAGGCATTGCTGTCCTGTTCCAAACTCAGGATGTCTTTGATCTGTTTTGGGTATTCGCCGTATTTGGGGTTGCACAGATGATTGAAGGCACTATCCTAACCCCGTTATTGGTGGGGGAACGGATTGGTTTGCATCCCGTGACCGTGATTTTCGCCGTGTTGGCAGGCGGGCAATTGTTTGGCTTTTTTGGGGTGTTGTTGGCATTGCCGGTGGCTGCGGTATTGGCGGTGATCATGCGGCATCTCCACGATTCTTACAAACAGAGTCAGATTTACAGCATTAATCATCCTGAGCCATTGGGCGTGATTGATTTGGACGATGGCAGTAATGAGGTGAAAGAACAGGCATGACGCAACAACTGACCTTGAATGTGGGAATGCGCGAAGGTCATCGTTTCAGTTCATTTTTTGTGACGCCTGAAAATGCTGAGTTGCTGGGGATTTTGAAAAACGGTTTTGAACGTGAATTCCCACAAATTTTTTTGTGGGGCGATACCGAAGCTGGGAAATCGCATTTACTGCAAGCTTATTGTGAGCGCTATTATCAGCGCGGTTTAATGGCAGCTTATGTGCCGCTGGGCAGTTGCGCCCAATACGGTCCCCGCGTGTTAGCCGGTGTCGAGGGCAAACATCTGGTCGCGGTGGATGAACTCGATGCGGTAATTGGGCAACGTGATTGGGAAGTGGCGTTGATGAACCTGATCAATACTTGCCGCGCTAATTATCAGCCGCTGATGATGGCAGCACGCCTTAATCCCCGTGAAATGGCTTGTGTGTTACCCGATTTTTCCTCACGTTTGCTGTGGGGCGCGGATTATCGGGTGCATCCGGTGCAGGGCGGGCAATGTTTGCAAGCGATGGCATGGCGTGCCCATCATCGTGGCTTTGAATTATCAGAACACGTCATGAAATATATTGAGCGGCATTATCCACAAAATATGACTACCCTCATGGCAATGCTGGATCAGTTGGATGTTGCCAGCTTAACGAGAGGGCGTAAAATTACGCGCGAATTTATCCGTGAAGTGATGCAAAAAAATGCCAATGCATTACCGTTAAAACCAGGAGATTGATATGGATATGAAAATTTTCTTAGATCAAATGCTGCAATCCGGCAAAGAACTGGCGCAAAAAGGTCAGAATGTGGCGGAACAAAAACTCGGTGTTCCGGCTGAAGGTGAACAGCGTGAACAGATGTTGTCTGGCATGAAAACGGGGGCAGCTGCCGCTGGGGTATTGGCCTTATTGCTGGGCACCAGTGCGGGGCGGCGGGTCACGGGGGCGGCGGTGAAAGTTGGTAGCTTGGCTGCTTTAGGTGGCCTGGCTTATCAGATGTATCGTCAGTGGGAAACCAATGCGGGCAATGCCAGCACGGCGACGCCAAGTGACCCCGCGTTACTGGAAGCACCTGCCCCTAAGGCAACCGTCGAGATTCTGCTAAAAGCCATGATTGCTGCGGCTAAAGCCGATGGGCATGTGGATTCTGCTGAATTGGCGAGTATTCGTCAGCAATTAGCCGGTATTGAGACTGAAGCGGATGTCAATGATATGATTCTGCATGAGTTGGCTCAGCCTTTGGATGCCAAGCAAATTGCAGCGTTGGCGAATAACGACTTGGCGGTGGCGACGGAAATTTATTTGGTCTCAGCAGCTATTATTGATGGCGCTAATGAAGCAGAAAAAGCCTATTTAGAAGACTTGCGTGGTGCTTTGCGATTACCTGAAGAAGTTTCCGCGCAGTAAGTTGGCACTGTTGTAGAGACGCAAAATTTTGCGTCTCTACAGAGGCTGTGTGCCTTTCAGGATTTGTCATCATCCTCAAACACGTCTTTCAGACGGCGCTCCAGCGCTTTGCGCTCTAAGTAGTCTTCG
The DNA here is from genome assembly GCF_021650935.1 of Thiothrix winogradskyi. Lineage (NCBI taxonomy): Bacteria > Pseudomonadati > Pseudomonadota > Gammaproteobacteria > Thiotrichales > Thiotrichaceae > Thiothrix > Thiothrix winogradskyi. Next base: position 2,383,171 of record NZ_CP091244.1, read on the forward strand.
AGATTACGCCGTACCACGTGAGGTTTAATTTTCTTGCCATCTGTGTGTACGGCTGTTTTTTCTAACTGGAAAAGTTCGTCTTCTTGTTCCGTGTAATAGTCTTTGTTATCACGCATGAAATAACTCCTTTTGTCGTTATTTATTTGATTTTCATCAGTTTTATATGGGTGACAATTGTATGCAGCATTAACTTAACTCATGCTGATTATTTTACCGCTTGTTGCCTGAAAGTCGCTGCTTGTGCGCGTAATTGCTCTGGTGTTATATCACCAACAAGGCGCAATGCCCGTAACTCTTCTCCGGCATTGTTGAAAAATACAATAGCAGGAGGGGCTACGACATCGAAGCGTTTTTGCAGTGCCAAGTCATGGTCATTCTGGTCAGTGACATCGACTTTCAAAAAGAGCGTATTACCCAAGATTTTGATGGATTCTGGATCTCTGAAAGTGGTTTTTTCCATCGTATGGCAATAGCTGCACCAATCAGCATAGAAGTCCAGCATCACAGGGCGTTGTTGCGCTTTCGCTTGTTGCAGTGCAGTTTCTAGCGCGGCAACGTTTTGAATGCGTTGAAACGAGATGGCGACCTCAGCGGCTTGACCAGACGCTATGCCCACGGAAAAAACACCTTTTAGTGGTTGCAGCAAGTTTGTGCTACCGGCAGCTAAACCGAGCAAGATTAATGCGCCGTAGAATAATTGCAGCATACCCGTGCTTTTCCAAAAGCGCCCCCAGCCTCCGGCATCTTCGTCAACTTTTTCCAATGCGCCCATGTAAACGCCGGATGAAACTAACAGAATGCCGGTAAGTGCCATCGTGATTTCGATAGAAACAATACGGCTGAGCATGTAAATCGCCACACCCAGCATAATAATGCCAAAGAGTGCTTTGACGGTATCCATCCAAATGCCAGCGCGTGGTAACAGATGCCCGGCAGACGTGCCAATGAGAATTAAGGGTACACCGATGCCCATTCCCAGTGAGAATAAAGCAGCCGCGCCTAACCATGCATTATGGCTTTGGGTAATAAACGTTAAAATACCGGCAATCGCTGGACCAGCACAGGGACCAACAATCAAGGTCGAGAGGAAGCCCATAATGGCAGCGCCAACAAAGCTACCGCTTTCTTGTTTATTACTGAGGTCATTTAAACGACTTTGCAGGCTATTAGGTAATTGTAAGTCGTAAAAGCCAAACATGGAGAGGGCAAGAGCGACAAAGAGTGCGCTCATTAAACCGATGGCAATGGGGTGTTGCAGCACCGCTTGGAGGTTTTGCCCAAAATATCCAAAGACAAAACCAACAATCGCATAAGCGACGGCACCTGAAACAACATAAGTGACGGAAAGCCATAAGGCTTTACTGGAGGAGGTGTTGCCAGACCCTGCAATGATGCCAGAAAGAATAGGAACCATCGGGAAAATACACGGGGTAAAAGCCAGTAATAAGCCTAACCCAAAAGTAATTGCCATGATTTGCAGAAACGAGCTATCTTCAAGGCGTTGCGTTAATGCATCTTGTTGATTAAGCGGGGCTTGAGTAGCGGAATTGCTTTCAGTGCCAGTGAGTGGTTTTGCATCTGCCAAGCCAGTCAGCGTCAATTCACGGCTATGTTTGACTGGGGGGTAGCAAATACCTGTGCTATCGGAACAACCTTGGTATTCGGTTTCCACCACCAGCTTTTGCAGACCAGTCGATTGCAGTATCGGGATTTTGACATCAATATCTTCACCGTAGACTTCTATCTTGCCAAAGTATTCATCGTCAACGATTTTACCTGTCGGAAAAATAGGTGAGCCAAGCGTGACACCTTGTGGTTCTTTAACAGTGAATTGAATTTTAGGACGGTATAAATGATGGTCTGGCTGGATAGTCCAATGTGCATTTAACATGCCTTTATCGAGTGCAGTGAGTTCAAATACGAATGCCTGCTCGACGGGAATGGCACTGCCAGCTTTGGGTTTCTGAGCCTGTTTAATAATGTTGGTCAGTGCTGTATCGGAAGCCGGTGTTTCTGTCTTGGCTACCGGTGCTGCGGTTTTATCAGTGGTATTATCTAGCGCAGCTAATTGTAATTTAGCGGTTTTTTTCTGAGGGGCATAACATAAACCCGCATCGGCACACCCCTGATATTTGACTTTGAGTGCCAGTTCCAGCGCTTGTGAAGCGGTTTGACCGCGCTCGACCGGAATCTCAATTGCTACCTGATTATGGTAAACCTCGGTCTGACCAAAATTAGGGTCGTTTTTACTTTCGCCAGTGGGAAATGCTGGGGCAGACAAGCTTAAGTTTGGCGTTTCCGCCTCAAACGTAAAGCGTTCACGATAAAGGTAATAGCCTTGGGCAATATCCCAGGTCGCTTTGATTTTATCAGGTGCAATGACTTCAGCCTTGAATTTGAAGGCTTGGTCTGGTGGCAGCAGGTCTTCCTGCTTGAGTGCATGAGCTTGCATTGAAGCTACCAGCAATAGCAGGAAGCAGAGTAGTTTTCTCATTGTTGGTCGCTCTCTAACCTGCACACGAGGGATGGGCTGTTAGCCTGATCCGGCAGGAATCTCATTACAAGTATGCAATCCGTTATGCAATCCGTCATCTTTCAGTGTGGTGTAATTGAATTCGGGTAATAGTAGAGTAAATGTCAGAGATCGGCAAAATATCTTCGCACCATTTTGCATCATATTGAGTGTTTTTGTGGGTCGACAGGGATGTGAGCCTAAAGTGGTCGCCTGAAGTTGTGCTTTGTGCAACAGGATGTGGTTTGAATGCAACAGGATGTGTGTGGATAAAACGAAAGCCTAAGGCACTCAGGCTTTCGTCATGGTTTGCGCTATTGGCAATTATTCAGGAATCAAGCAGTCGTTTAAGTCACGACCGCCAGAGATCCATTCTTCAACCCAACCTGGTTTTCTACCGCGCCCGCTCCACGTTTGTTCTGGGTTATTGGGGTTGCTGTATTTTGCTTTAACAATGCGTTTTTTAGCGGGGCGTGATTGCATGACTTCTATAACTTCTTCAAGTGTAAAGCCTGAACGCTCAACCATGTCTTCAATCGCTTCGCGTAAACTTAATAGCTCACCGTCACGGCGATTGGCAATAGCACTCTCAATACTGCCTTTGAGTTTTTCAAGTTCTAAAACACTGAGGTTGGAAATATCAACATTAGACATGAATAACACCTTTCCTTTTGCATTATGTTTAAAAAATATATTTTTATATATTCCCGTTATTTAATGAGTTTGTCAAGCAAGGTTTTTTATGAAAATAGACGTTAGTGTTTTAAATTGTACGGAGATGCCCGATGGTGGTTTGTTCTGTCAAAACGTAGTGCGATTGGGATGGCTATTTTTTATCAGACAGGCGGCGTGGCAATTGTCAAGTAAATTGGCTATAATTAAGGGCATTATTTAATCATAATTATTATAGAAAGACCTGTTATTAGGGGAATTTGATGCGATTTGTCGTTCCAATCCTGTCATTGGTTGCGTTGGCAGTCGTTTTTGTCTGGGTAGTGTCCAGCGGCCAGCTAAACAAGACGTCAATGGCAGATAAGTTGTCTGTTTTAACCAATCTTGTGCCTTATTTATTGTTCGGCATGTTTGTTGCGCAAGTCGCAGCCGTTTATCTGTTGGTGCGATTTAGTCGGCGTGCTCCTGTGGTAACGGCATTGGCAGTACATGATGCGGTAGATGAGGTTAAAACTCCCCAAGAGCAGGTAAATACCGAGTGGGTATTGGATGCTTTGGCTGGTGGGGTGATTGTTGCTAACCAACAAGGCATCATTACTTATATGAACACCAGTGCAGAAAAGTTAACGCTGTGGCAGCGTGATAAAGTATTGGGTGAACATGTTAGCCATGTATTGAAGTTAGAAGACTTACAAGGCAATCCATTGGGTGAAAAAGCCTTTGAAACCAATATGTTTCATCCTAATTATCCGCTGCAATTTGGGCAGGTGAAGCTGTACCCGCGTATTGGTGAAGAGCGTTTCGTCGAATTAAACACGACCTGTATACTCGAAAATTGTAAAGCGATTGTATTTATTTTTCGCGATGTTACCGCTGATCGGAAAGTCATTAACCGTTTGTACCGTCAGGCGTCGCGTGATGCATTAACGGATTTGATGAATCGCACCAGTTTTGAACAGTATGTGGAACAACTGGCGCATGATACCTCTGCGTTGACGCGCAGCCATGTGTTAGCCAGCGTGGATTTGGATAATTTCAAAATTATCAATGATACCTGTGGGCATTTAGCCGGGGATGAATTGCTTAAGCAGGTTGCGCAGATCTTCAGGCGCTCAGTGCGGGTTTCCGATAAGGTGGGGAACCTCTAAAAACCCGGCGTATTGCAACGGTTAGCGTTGGCCTATCGGCATTTTGTTAAAAAAACACCAACCCATCTCAATTTTTAGCACACCAAGCCACAATCAGGTTGTTTTTCCGCATTTTTGCTGTTTTTTCGGGAATTTCTCCATCAAATGGGCACAACTCCGCCCTCTCTGAGCGAACAGAGCCGACGCAGGTTATACACGGTTGCTTTGATGCTGAGGCCGAATACTGCCCGTGCCAACCCAATGCTGCGGATGGCTTTGCCACCCATCGCACAGATTGACCCAAACACATGCTCAACCCGTGCGCGGGGTCTGGCGATGCGGGTGTTGCGGCGTTTCTGGCAGTCGGATTGCGGCTTGCCTTTCTTGGCTTTGTGCTGGATGTGTAACCGCCAGCTACCTTGGTTGAGGCGTTGTTCACGGGATTGGTCTTCATAACCTTTGTCCGCCCATACGTCACGGCTGGTGTTGGCTCGGTCAAGCACCGCTTCAAAATGGTTGGTGTCATGCTCTTTGGCGGTGCTGATGTGGCGTTTGCGGATGAGTTTGTATTTCCGATCGGCACTGATACTGAGTTTGTAGCCGTGGTAGCTTTTGCCGTGTTTTTTCGTCCAGCTTGCTTCCGTATCCTTTTGGCGACGTTGGCAGGTGTCCAGCCAGCGGGTGTTGCCGCTTGTTCCAACAGCGCTTTTTCTTCTTTGTGGAAATGTTGTTTAGGGGCTTCCACCAGCGTGGCATCGACGATTTGACCACCACGGGCAATAAAACCGTGTTGTTGTAATTGCCGTTGGACGGCATCAAACAGGGCATCCGCACCACCTGCCGCACTGATCCGTTCACGGAATACCCACAAGGTATTGGCATCCGGGATCGTGCTGGAATGACGCAGGCCACAAAACCGTTGGAACGACAGCCGGTCAAGCAATTGGTATTCCAATGCCTCGTCCGACAGGTTGTACAGGTGTTGCAACACCAAGACCCGTACCATCAGTTCCGTTGGGTAGGGTGGACGGCCTCCTCGCTTGTCACTTGGGCGTGGGGCGATGTGGTCGATTTCTGCTGCCAAGGCGACAAAGTTGACGTGCTGGTTCAGCGTGGACAGCAGGTCGCCCTTGCGGTCGAGTTTCTGTTCACGCTCTTCGGCGGCAAACAGACTGGTTTTGATGGCACTTTTCTTGGGCATGGCTAGTAACGGGGCGGTGGCTCAGATGAGCATTTTCTCACATTTGTGTGGGTATCAGTGGGTTTTTAGAGGTTCCCGGTGGCGCGTATTGGCGGGGATGAATTTGCTGTATTTTTAGAGGGTTGCGGCTTGGAAAAAGGTCGTAGCATTATGGAGTCCATTTTAACGGAATTGCGCAATTTCCGCTTTAGTTGGGAAGGTAAGGTATTTTCTATTGGTGCGAGTGTTGGCTTACTTGAGTTTATGCCAGCTTCCAATCTTCAGATTAAGCAGTTGTTTTCAGATGCAGATAAGGCTTGCTATACCGCTAAAGCCTTGGGGCGTAACCAAGTCTTTGTCCATGCAGAAGAGAAGCGTGAACAAATGTCTAACCAACGGGTGCATGACTGGAGTAAGTTATTAAAAGATGCCTTGCGTGAAGACCGTTTCATTCTGTTTGCTCAGCCAGTAGTGCCGTTGCATTCGGAGCGTCATCAAAGTTTCCGCCAATACGAAATCTTGTTGCGTTTACCGTTTCGACAAGCATTGTTGAATCCCGGTAGCTTTTTGCCGGTGGCTGACCGTCTGGATTTGATGACGAGTATCGACCGTTGGATTATTCGTAAGGCGTTGGAAATGTTAGCGGGCTGTCGCCGTGATAACGCTAACGGCTCCCCCTGTCTGGAAACGCGCTTGATGATCAATTTGTCTGGTCAGTCGGTGCAGGATGCACGCCTATTTCCGTATGTGGAGGAGCAGATCAAACAGTTTGGGATTGATCCCGGCATGATTTGTTTTGAGATTTCGGAATCAGTGGCAATCAGTAACTTTGTCCATGCGAAACGGGTGATGAATGCCTTGCACAGCTTGGGTTGCCATTTGGTGCTCGATGATTTTGGCAGCGGTTTTTCGTCACTCAGTTATTTGCGTGAATTGCCGCTTAGTTACCTCAAAATCGACGGCAATTTCGTGCATAACTTGGTTTCCAGCCCGGTGGATGCGGCAATGGTCAAAGCCGTACACGAAGTGGGGCAGGTCATGAACTTGTTAACCATTGCGGAACTCGTGGAAGATGGTGAAACTTTGCAGCGTTTGCGTAAAATCGGCGTGGATTTCGCTCAAGGTTATTATTGCGGGCGACCTATTCCGTTGCTGCAATTGCGTGAACGTATCCACGGTGAGCAGGCGCTCAACACAAAAGCTGCCTGAATTGGTCTGATTTGGTGGGGTTGCCTTGAAAACACTACCTTCAGACCGATATAGTGATCATTATCGATTTGAATGGAATTTTGTGTGATGCGTCGTTTTCCCGTGTTTTCTGTGCTGCTTTTGGTAATTCCATTCTTTGAGCTGTGGTTGCTCATTAAAGTTGGCAGTGCCATTGGTGCACTGACGACGATTCTGCTGTTAATTCTCTCTGGTTTCTTTGGGATGTATTTATTGCGTCACCAAGGGCTATCTTCGCTGGCAAAATTCCAACACGATATGCAGGCAGGGCAGCGTCCGGCGAAGTCTTTGCTGGAAGGTAGCATGATATTGCTCAGCGGTTTGCTCTTCATCATCCCCGGTTTCTTCACTGATATATTGGGGTTGATCTTGCTGTTTCCGCCAACCCGTTACCTATTAGTCAAAGCGGTGCTCAAGAATGGTGTGGTGTCCGCTTCGGGTTTTCAATACACCCAAACGTCGCGTACTTCCGGCTCTGACATTGAAGGCGAAGTCATTCACCGTACCGATGATACAAAAAATTCACTCGACCGCCCTTGACTTTACTTTGCCCGCCCCTATTATTAGCACTCACTAGCCTTGAGTGCTAACAACAACCCTAATGTCCTAATCCTATTGGTTTGAGGAGAATACTGACCATGAATATCCGTCCATTGCATGACCGCGTTGTAGTACGCCGTATGGAAGAAGAGCGCAAAACTGCCAGCGGCATCATCATCCCTGACAATGCTACTGAAAAGCCTGATCGCGGCGAAGTCCTTGCGGTAGGCCCTGGCAAAGTTGGCGATGACAATGAGCGTATCGCGCTGCAAGTAAAAGTCGGTGACAAAGTTTTGTTCGGTAAATACGCCGGTACAGCAGTAAAAATGGATGGTCAAGAAGTCTTGATCATGCGCGAAGAAGATCTGCTGGCGATTATCGAAGGCTAATTTTAAGAGGATTATGAAATGAGTGCTAAAGAAGTACGTTTTGGTGATGACGCTCGCGTTCGCATGGTTCGCGGCATTAATGTTCTGGCAAACGCTGTAAAAGTTACCTTGGGCCCTAAGGGTCGTAACGTTGTGCTGGAAAAATCTTTCGGCGCACCGACTGTGACCAAAGACGGCGTTTCCGTTGCCAAAGAAATCGAACTGGAAGACAAGTTCGAGAACATGGGCGCACAGTTGGTTAAAGAAGTTTCAAGCAAAACTTCTGATGCTGCTGGTGACGGCACAACGACTGCAACCGTTCTGGCACAAGCGATTGTGCGTGAAGGCATGAAGTCTGTTACCGCTGGAATGAACCCAATGGATCTGAAGCGCGGTATCGACAAAGCAGTCATCGCTGCGGTTGCTGAACTGCACAAGATGTCCAAGCCTTGCGCAGATACCAATGCCATTGCCCAAGTCGGTAGCATTTCTGCTAACTCTGACGACGCTATCGGCAACATCATTGCTACCGCAATGGACAAAGTTGGCAAAGAAGGCGTCATCACCGTTGAAGAAGGCTCAGGTCTGGACAACGAATTGGACGTGGTTGAAGGTATGCAGTTCGATCGTGGCTACCTGTCCCCATACTTTGTGAACAACCAACAAAGCATGTCGGCTGAACTGGAAAGCCCGTTTGTACTGCTGTACGACAAGAAAATTTCCAACATCCGTGAACTACTGCCAGCCCTCGAAGGCGCTGCTAAAGCAGGCAAACCACTGATGATCATCGCGGAAGACATCGAAGGCGAAGCACTGGCGACGCTGGTTGTTAACAACATCCGTGGTATCGTTAAAGTGGCAGCGGTTAAAGCACCGGGCTTCGGCGACCGTCGTAAAGCCATGTTGCAAGACATCGCTATCCTGACTGGCGGCACTGTGATTTCTGAAGAAGTCGGTTTGGCGTTGGATAAAGTCACGCTGGACGATCTGGGTCAAGCGAAACGCATCAACGTTACCAAAGACAACACCACCATCATTGATGGCGCGGGTTCTCCTGATGACATCAAGGCGCGTGTTGACCAAGTGCGTTCACAAATCGAAACCACTTCATCTGATTATGACCGTGAAAAACTGCAAGAACGCGTTGCCAAACTGGCTGGCGGCGTTGCGGTCATCAAGGTCGGTGCTGCTACTGAAATCGAGATGAAAGAGAAGAAAGCTCGCGTTGAAGATGCCCTGCACGCTACCCGTGCTGCGGTTGAAGAAGGCGTTGTTCCTGGCGGTGGTGTTGCACTGGTACGTGCGCTGCAAGCGATTGCAGACCTGAAAGGTGACAACCACGAGCAAGACGTAGGCATCCAAATTGCTATGCGTGCGATGGAAGAGCCACTGCGCCAAATCTGCGCTAACGCTGGTGATGAGCCATCCGTTATCCTGAACGCGGTAAAAGCAGGCGAAGGTAACTACGGTTACAACGCACGTACTTCCGAGTACGGCGATATGATCGCGATGGGTATCCTTGACCCAACTAAAGTTACCCGTACTGCTTTGCAGAACGCGGCATCTGTTTCTGGCTTGATTATCACGACCGAAGCAATGGTTGCTGAGATGCCGAAGAAAGATGGCGGCGGTGCAATGCCTGATATGGGCGGCATGGGTGGTATGGGCGGCATGATGTAATCCTGCGGGAATACATTACCCCCATCCCCGACCCTTCCCCGCAAGGGGTGAAGGGAGCAAGATAAAAAGAAAGCCCCGCTGGTCGGGGTTTTCTTTTGTCTGTTATTTGTCTAAACCATGATTTACAAGATTAAAGGATTAACAGGATAAAAGATCCACCTACCGGCGCAAGTGTTCATTTCAGCCGTTACGGTGTTTGAATTGTATTATGGCGTTGAAAATAGTCAGGCTCACAAACGCAACTTGGCGGTGTTGGAAAAATTCCTGCGTCCGATGACTGTCCTCGATTTTACCTCTGAGGATGCAAAACAGGCTGCACGGATTCGTGCCGATCTCAAGCAAAAAGGTACGCCGATTGGGGCTTATGATCTGCAAATTGCCGCGACAGCGTTAGCCAATGGCTTGACGGTAGTGACTAACAACGCCGATGAGTTTAAGCGGGTTGTTGGGTTGAAGTTGGAGAATTGGGTTTAGGGGGGCTGTTGAATCCATTCGGTTGTCGGCTAACGCCTTGCTCACCGGTGAAGTAAATTGGCGCGTGTTTTTGTGTCTTTTTGCAAAAACCGAGACAGTTTAAGGCGCTCGTGTGCAGCAACTTGTTATGTGCTGACCTCATGCGGTTAAATATTCCAATCTGCATATATCTCTCACATATAGTTAAACTCCGTCAAACAGGCATAAAACTGGAACTTATGCTTGTTTGTTATCTTTGATAATTACCACGCGCCCCATTCACCACAACTTGGGCACTTGATATTAAATGGCTCGATGGCTCTAGTTGATTGATAAGTCCAGTAAGAGCCATTTTTGATTAACCGCGTGTCTGTACTTCTACAGTGATTAAAACTAATGAACTGTTCACAGTCGTTGCATTGCATCCATACCGAACGAGGGGTTCGGGTAACCAGCAATTCCCGCTATCCATCGGTAATCAGAGCTTCGCAGACCTGCGAGGGCTTTGATTTTTACGGGCACAACCATACCCTCCAAGCCCTGAAAGCCTGCCCGAATACCGCCTGACTTTTGCATAACCCAACACCCTGTTGGAAAACCCCAGCGTACCCTCAAGCCTGATTTTCATCCGCTGCGAATGCCTTTGGGTGTCAGGTCAGCATGTTCATAACCCCAAATGATGGCAGCATAGAAGGACTCCCAATCGCTAATCAGATGCTCACGGAACATCCCACGCATCTTCTCCCACAATGCGGTACGGCTCTGTAAGCGGGTGCGGGCGGCTTGGAAGTACTGGCAGCAAGCTTCCTGAATCTGGTCGATCAGGAAGGCCAACATCATCAGGGTGGCGAACACAGTGGAAAGATGTTGCTTGCCATGACCGTAATTATGTTCGAGGTTGTAACCGAGGTTTTTAAGGGTGTTAAAGGTTTCGTTCTCCACCTTCCAGCGGGAACGGCCTGCGCGTACCACATCCGCCACGTTGTCGGCGGTGAGGGGGATGTCAGTCACGCAGTCATAGATAAAGGTTGTACCGTCGGGGCGTTCCTCCCAATAGTCGATGTAGTTGACCCGCACGTCTTGGTTGGCATGGTTGAGCGGGATGTCGTTGGCATAACGGTAGCCACACCGTAACTTTTTGCTCGTCGTGCCTGCCAATTCTTGGGTACTGCCATTGGCTAACCCGTCCAATACCGTCTTCAGTAATAGGCTGCCACTACGGGCTTTGGCGGTAATGATAAAGCTGTAACCGTTTGACTTCAGAAGACGGATGTGCGGTGCATTGCAGGAAAGGGCATCTTGCAGCAGGATCATCTCCATGCGCGGGAAGTCTTGGCGCAACTGGGGGATGAGCCGTTTAGAGGCATTGTGTTCGCAATCATTTTTCTTGCTGCCATCCTGCTTGGTGATGGCCTCTGGGAAAAAGGGTAATACGGTATTCTTGTCAGGGTGAACCAGCACTGCCGCCAGCATCTGGTGGTAATACTCCTCACGTCCGTCCTTGTGTGTCTTAATGCAACAATCCGGGCAAGAGATAGCCCCAGAGCTAAAAATACCTGTTCCATCAATACTGACTAAATACTTTCCTAGAAAACGGTAGCCTTCCAGTATGCCTTGCCGTTGCAGTTCCTGATGGATGGCGCGGAACACCGGGCGCAGACGCTGCGGTTTTACCCCGTCCAATACCGTGCGCATTTGGCTGTCACAGGGAGCATCGGGGATGCCAAACAGGGTTTTCAGGTTGTGCCGTCGTGCCTTGTCCCCGCGCTGTTTGTCAAACTGCAACAGTGAGCCGTCTTTCAACGAAAATAGGGCAAGCCCTGACATCAGCACGTCAACCAAGGGATAGTCGGGTTTGGTTTTGCGGTGGTCAGTGACTTCACTGAAACAGCCGCGCACACGTTCCAGCAATCCGGGGACTGAGAGGGTCTTGCGTAGCTTCAGGCTACCAACAAGAGGCAGGGGAGGTGGTTTTGCAGGCATTTCGTTGCACAGTGACTCGTTTTACAAGACCATGATTATACAGTCATTTTAAGATCGGCGGGAATTGCTGTCGGGTAACCCATTTGCGTTGCTTGTCGTAATAACCTGAAGACTTTTCAATTTTGCGAAGATTTGAGGATCCACAACGGATACAAAATGGTTTTGATACTGTGCGATCATCAGAGCGTTCATTATCTATTGTGCTAGAGTTTTCAAGTTTATATTGTAAAAATAAACCGAGTAATCTTTGTAGTTCATCTGTATATAACTGCCTATCAATCGGGCTTAGAAATATTCCTCCATATTGATGCTTTATGGGGTCACCTCCTCCTATCGGTAACTCGCCTAGAAAGCTATATTTCCCCCAATCTTGAGATGTAACCCGTTCAGGAAGGGCTGTTTTACAAGGGTGAACAATAAATACTGGGTTATCAGTCGATTCTCTATAGTTCTTTTTGTTATAAAGCTGATCAGCAATCCCTATCAAGCCACCAAACCTTTCAAAGGTAGCTTTATTGTAAAACTTTGCATCCAAAACAAAGCGTTTTTTATGAGGCTGGTGATTTTGGGTATCACTTTCTGCATACCACTCAAGATCAATAACAAAATCCGGTCTTTTGCCACTATCCAAAGTTTTCTCATAAGTTAAGGTAATAAAACGCTTTGAATCAGCGTTAGAAAAATTGAATTCAATGTCACGTTCATTGGTTTTAATCGCATTGATTAATTGGTATTTCCAACTATCTTGCAATAAAAACCGAAATGACTCTTTCAGTACTTTAGGGAACCTCTAAAAACCCACTGATACCCACACAAATGTGAGAAAATGCTCATCTGAGCCACCGCCCCGTTACTAGCCATGCCCAAGAAAAGTGCCATCAAAACCAGTCTGTTTGCCGCCGAAGAGCGTGAACAGAAACTCGACCGCAAGGGCGACCTGCTGTCCACGCTGAACCAGCACGTCAACTTTGTCGCCTTGGCAGCAGAAATCGACCACATCGCCCCACGCCCAAGTGACAAGCGAGGAGGCCGTCCACCCTACCCAACGGAACTGATGGTACGGGTCTTGGTGTTGCAACACCTGTACAACCTGTCGGACGAGGCATTGGAATACCAATTGCTTGACCGGCTGTCGTTCCAACGGTTTTGTGGCCTGCGTCATTCCAGCACGATCCCGGATGCCAATACCTTGTGGGTATTCCGTGAACGGATCAGTGCGGCAGGTGGTGCGGATGCCCTGTTTGATGCCGTCCAACGGCAATTACAACAACACGGTTTTATTGCCCGTGGTGGTCAAATCGTTGATGCCACGCTGGTGGAAGCCCCTAAACAACATTTCCACAAAGAAGAAAAAGCGCTGTTGGAACAAGCGGCAACACCTGCTGACTGGACACCTGCCCAACGTCGCCAAAAGGATACGGAAGCAAGCTGGACGAAAAAACACGGTAAAAGTTACCACGGCTACAAACTCAGTATCAGTGCCGATCGGAAATACAAACTCATCCGCAAACACCACATCAGCACCGCCAAAGAACATGACACCAACCATTTTGAAGCGGTGCTTGACCGAGCCAACACCAGCCGTGACGTATGGGCGGACAAAGGTTACGAAGACCAATCCCGTGAACAACGCCTCAACCAAGGTAGCTGGCGGTTACACATCCAGCACAAAGCCAAGAAAGGCAAGCCGCAATCCGACTGCCAGAAGCGCCGCAACACCCGCATCGCCAGACCCCGCGCACGGGTTGAGCATGTGTTTGGGTCAATCTGTGCGATGGGAGGCAAAGCCATCCGCAGCATCGGGTTGGCACGGGCAGTATTCGGCCTCAGCATTAAGGCAACCGTGTATAACTTGCGGCGGCTTTGTTCACTCAAAGAGGGCGGAGTTGTGCCCATTTGATGGAGAAATTCCCGAAAAAACAGCAAAAATGCGGAAAAACCACCTGATTGTGGCTTGGTGTGCTAAAAATTGAGATGGGTTGGTGTTTTTTTAACAAAATGTCGATAGACCAACGCTAACCGTTGCAATACGCCGGGTTTTTAGAGGTTCCCTTTAATAATTTGAAGTAGACACCATCGTTCGTACAAGAGTGGCATATTGACAAGACCAATAGAGTCAATCTCTTCAAGGCTGACTAATAGCTCTTCATCAGCAAGGTTTGTAATTTCCCTCAAAATTTTATAGCCATTATGTATCCCTTGGTAATGGGGGTTCCCTATGTGTCAAGCTACCCTGAGACCACCCCGATAGCGAAATGAATGTATAATCGGGTCAAGACACAGGAAGCAAGACGATGCCGAAACCAACCAGTGAATTACCGGACAACCACGTGATGCCAAACCCACGCCATGAAAAGCGCACCTACCGCTATTTCAGTGCAGCAGACAAGAAACGCATCCTTGCCGAAGCTGATGCCTGCGCTCACGGTGAATTGGGTGAACTGCTACGCAGAGAGAAGATTTACAGCACTCAACTGCAAACATGGCGCAATCAATTGGCAACCGCAGGCGAAACGGGCTTGGAGAACGCCACGGTGGGACGTAAACCGTCAAAAGACAGCAAAGATAAAGCGATAGATGCCCTCCAACGCGAAAACGCCAAGCTGGAACAACGTCTACAGGTGGCGGAAGGCTTATTGGAACTCCAAAAAAAGCCTTCACGCTATTGGATCACCTGAACAACGTGAGCCGCTCATGAGTATCCTACTGGAAAGCCGTCCCCCGGATGTCTCCGTGCGTGCAGGTTGTGCCGCCTTGGCGCTATCACGTGCCAGCTATTACCGCTACAGTAGCAACCAGACGGTCATTGACGTGGTGGCAAACGACGCAGTATCTGACGCTGTGCCGGTGTCTGATGAACCGGCACCGATGGCGGAAACCACCGCAGCGGTTGAAGCCATTGCTATCGTTGAAACCGTTGCTGCCGTCCGCCCGATCCCGGACAATGCTCTAAGTGCCGCCGAACAGGAACAGGTACTGACGGTACTCAACAGTGAACGCTTTGCTGACCAACCACCCGCCGAAGTGTATGCCACCTTGCTGAGCGAAGGCATCTATTACTGCTCCGTCAGCACCATGTACCGCCTGCTGCGCAAAGCTCGGCAAATCGGGGAACGCCGTCCCCAACGTCAACCTCAGACGCACGCCATGCCGCGCCTGCGAGCCACGCGCCCCAACGAAGTGTGGACGTGGGACATCACGAAGTTAGCGACTGAACAACGCGGTGTTTACCTGTCACTGTACGTGGTGCTGGACTTGTACAGCCGTTTCATCGTCGCCTGGATGGTCTCCCGCAAGGAGAACAGCCACCTAGCCAAACAACTGATGCAAGAAGCCAGCACCCGTTACCGCATTGGCTTGGGGGAACTCACCCTGCACCAAGACCGGGGCGCACCCATGACGGCTCACGGCTACCTCGACCTGATGGCAGAACTGGAGATCACCTGTAGCCACAGCCGCCCACGAGTCAGCAACGACAACCCGTTCAGCGAAAGCCAGTTCAAGACCTGCAAGCAACAACCCGATTACCCCGGACGCTTCGCCAGTGTCAGCCATGCGCGGGAATGGTTTGCCGACTACGTGGAATGGTACAACTTCGACCACCAACACAGTGGCTTGGCTTTCTTCACCCCCGAACAAGTGTTCACGAATCGGGTGGGCGACGTGGCTATTTGCCGCCAAACGGCATTGCAAACCGCCTATGAAACCAACCCAAAACGGTTCATCAACGGTGCGCCCGTCGTTAAGTTGCCGCCCAAGGAAGTGTGGATTAATCCGGCACATCCTGACGAAGCGGATGAAAACATAGCAGTGAATTTCCCTACATTATCGGCTGCCAAAAAAGCCTGTTTGTAGTTTTATTTTTTAACAGACCGGTCTCAATTTGCTTGACACGTTCCGTACATAACGATTTTCAGAAACATTATATGAAGGTGTCGTAGCTCGGCTGGTTAAAAATCTTTGGTTGGTTTTACTGGCAAGCTCCATAAATGTGCGATTAACTGGTTTAACCGCTTTGCGGGGCTTTAAATTTTGTATTTCTCGAAGCTCCACTTTAGGAGTGTCTAGAACCTTTTCAGCATGTGAAATAAGGTGGTTAATACACTCAATTACCGTCTCATTAATACCAATGCCACCGCTGGGCTTATCCGTTTGAATAGCACTTGAGTCATCTAATATAAGTTCCCACAAATCATCCTTAAAACTAGACAGGTACGTTTCTAATTGGTCGCGGGTGAAATCCACTGAACCAATAAGTACATGACACGTTTGCTCTTGCAAAATAAGCTTTAGTGTACCAGCAGTGTTTATGTCGGTATGTCGCCAAAATTTATTCTGTTTTTCCCATGAATCTTTTACAATCCACCAGGTTTTACCAGTATCAATATCTTGAATTGGACTAAGATGCTGCGCCTCACCACTAGGTAGCTCAATGTATGGATTTACCTGCTTGCTATCTAAAAAGCGTATTCCAAGTTGTCCACGTAACCCTTCCGTATTGGGATAAATAGTGGTTTCGCATTCGAAAATTTTAATTTTATCATTATATTCAAGGGATAAACTGTTCAAAGACTCCGTTACTTTGGTAACAGTTTCTTTATCGTACCACTGCACTTCAATGTATTTGATTTCAAACTTTGGTTTCATGGTTATGACCAAAAATTCACAACGCCATCATTTGCCTTTGCATCACTAACTACACGTTCTAATGCGGCGACCGCAGAGAAAATCTCAGGCATTTCCTTATAAATTGGTAATAGTTGTTTAATACGCTCTGCAAATACCTTCTCAATTAAATCTAACTTTGTTTGCTGTCCTACTGTTTTGTTCCCATCAAAAGTAAATTTCGGCAGAACTTTATGAAGTAAAAAATTATTGATGGGTTGGAGTGAGTCATTATTTACATCTTTAAAAAGAGCTAAGTAATGGAGTCCCTGACGAATAGTACGCATCCCAAACTCTACACCTAATTTATGGAAAAACTCTCTAGGGCAGCACCAGAAACCATCGCCGCCGGAATTGAACAAGCCATTGAACGTAAACGTGATGTGGCTTACTTGCCGGGCTGGTGGTGGCTGATCATGACAGTGATCCGCGCCATTCCTGAAACCATCTTCAAACGCTTGGCGCTGTAATGCCATGAAACTGTTGTTATGGTTTGAACATTTCATTTTCCACACAGCGGTATGGAAGCTGGTGACGGTCATTCTATTGGTGATGCTGTTCAAAACCGGCATCTGGTACATCCCCAATCTGGAGATGTCGCTGGCACTGGCCTTGAACCCGTTTGCCAACCCATTCACCGACCCGAATGCACATTATCTGGTGTGGAACTGGCTTAGCCCCTTCATAGCGTGGTTATTGGGCATCAAGGCGTTCTGGGCATTTTTCCTGCTGCATCTGGGTTTTGTGGTGGCCTTTACGGCACTATTCATCCGGCAGATATTTGTCCGCTTGCCGGAACGCGAAGCGCGGGTAGCACTGATCGTGTTCGCACTGCTGCCGGTATCGGCAACAGCATATTTCTGGACAGGGCCAGATGCGCTGACACTGTTGTTGCTGTTGCTGGCGGTGGGAGAAATCCCCCCTAGCCCCCCTTTTGCAAAGGGGGGAACAGGAAACTGGCCTATTCTAGCCTCCCCCTTTGCAAAAGGGGGATTGAGGGGGATTTTCTTCCTCTGCATTGGCATCCTGTTGGGAATGCAGCATTTTGAGCAGGCATTATTCGCCATAGGAGGCTTGCTGTTTGCACTGCTACTCGACAAAAAATCACCTGTTTTCCCGTTATTTCTGCTGGCGGGGATTGTGGCAGGCAAACTGACACTGATTGGTGTCTTCAACCATGCGGATATGCAGGTGAACAGCGGCAGGACATTCTGGCTACAGGAACACCTCGACCTGTTGTTAGGTTCGTTCTTTTTCCACTTGCATCACATTCTGTGGTCGGTGCTGGGGCTGGGCTGGTTGGTGGCACTGAAATATGCGGATCAGGGCAGGCAGTCGTTGGCGTTTTTTCTCACGCTGGCGGGTTTGCTGCTGCTGTTACTGGTGTCGGCTGACCAGACACGGGTATTGGCAATTGTCACCTTCCCGTTACTGGCGGTTTACTGGCTGTTAAACCGGGAGTTCCTGACGCAATTCACTGACCGACAAGTAGCGGGGCTATTCCTGCTATGGCTACTGATACCGTGGAGCTGGGTGTGGATCGGAGAACCGCGCACCTCTGCCCTGCCTTACGACCTTGCCTGGCTACTGAACAACATGTTTGGCTGGTTTGACGTGCCTGCCAACCCTGCCTTATGGCCGTTTGCCGATGAGTTGCATAAGTGGTGAAACAACAATGAAAACAGAGAACTCCTATAACAATAGTTCATGTTTTTCTGCTGGATACGCCACAATATCCATGCAAATGGAACAGCCTTCCTGAAAGCGACGGATCACAGCCTCAATATCACATCCACAAAACTCCAGCTCATCCACACCCCGGATAATCGCCAGTTGCCAGCTATCATCCGGCAACAAGGCTTGCAGATAGTCTCGCATGGTAACGCCAGAAACACTTTGCAAAAAACCTTCCGACAATTCGCTGATCATGATGGGGCGATCCTGCTGGATAATACGCTTCATCCCTTGGATTGCCAGGTATTCTGCACCTTCAATATCCATCTTGATCAGATCAATAGGCTTATCGGATACCAGTACATCATCCAGCCGCACCGCATATACCAGCACTGATTCCAGTATGGCTTCGAGGTTTGCGTCCAATGCAAACACATTGCCGCTATTGCCCGCACTGTCATCGTAATTCAGGAAACCTTTTTTCTCCGCCAGCGCAAACGGCAATACCTCCACGTTATGGCAAGCGTTCAGCATCAGATTGAGGTTCAGTAGCTTGAGGTTGTAAGGGTAGGGTTCGACCGCAAACACCTTGCCGATTTCACCCACCAGACGCGACGCCAGCAGGCTGAAATAACCGATATTTGCACCAATATCGACAAAGTTCATACCCGGCGAGAGCACCTTTTTAACAATGGACGTGACCGCAGCCTCATAATCCCGGCTATCCCGCAGACTACCGCACACCTTATCATCCCGGCTGATGCAAATACGGAAACCTTCCAGCGTGTCGATGATGTCATGCCCGCTTTCCGCCAGCGAACTACTGCTCAACTTGCGGCTTTTGAACTCGTTGCTATGCAGGAATTTACTGACAATCTCAACCAGTGGTATACCAGCAGTCTGGCGATGCCCATGCCATTCCTTTTCCCCTGGATTACGGTTCAGCAGCAGACGGAAACAGGCAGCAATATCTTCCTCACTGGCTGTCAATAGAAAAGGACGAGAATAAACCTCCGCCTTTTTCACAACATCCTGTTGCCCAAACAACCTATTTAGCAGTTTCACTTTTTCACTTCCTCATTAATAAGTTTCTTGGCACAGTTACCTTTCAATACCGCGAGATGATGAAACCCGACACCCAACTTACGCAAATCTGTGTTGCCCTGATCCCAGTCTGCCGGGTATCCCGGTGCAGTTGGTTCAACTTCAATAATCGAAACTGGTTCTGGCAATATAAAATCAAACTGGTAGGTTCTTACTGCTTCTGTTTCAGGTAGCCATGACTGCGTTACGCCCCCCATGCGCACCCATATATCCCTACCTACTTGCTTAGGCGTAGTATGTGCTTTTATCACTAAGCAGACGTCCCCCAGGAGTGGTTCACGCATGGTGACCCTGACAGTTGGACTAAGAACAGCATCACTCCAACGCCCCCAATCCTCAACTACCGACAACCCCGTCGTGAATGCCACAAATTCTGGTATCCCCGGTCTAGAAAAAGTAAACCCATCCTCCAAAGTTGCAGGGTAATGCTTCGGACGCCAGGGAACCTCTAAAAACCCACTGATACCCACACAAATGTGAGAAAATGCTCATCTGAGCCACCGCCCCGTTACTAGCCATGCCCAAGAAAAGTGCCATCAAAACCAGTCTGTTTGCCGCCGAAGAGCGTGAACAGAAACTCGACCGCAAGGGCGACCTGCTGTCCACGCTGAACCAGCACGTCAACTTTGTCGCCTTGGCAGCAGAAATCGACCACATCGCCCCACGCCCAAGTGACAAGCGAGGAGGCCGTCCACCCTACCCAACGGAACTGATGGTACGGGTCTTGGTGTTGCAACACCTGTACAACCTGTCGGACGAGGCATTGGAATACCAATTGCTTGACCGGCTGTCGTTCCAACGGTTTTGTGGCCTGCGTCATTCCAGCACGATCCCGGATGCCAATACCTTGTGGGTATTCCGTGAACGGATCAGTGCGGCAGGTGGTGCGGATGCCCTGTTTGATGCCGTCCAACGGCAATTACAACAACACGGTTTTATTGCCCGTGGTGGTCAAATCGTCGATGCCACGCTGGTGGAAGCCCCTAAACAACATTTCCACAAAGAAGAAAAAGCGCTGTTGGAACAAGCGGCAACACCCGCTGGCTGGACACCTGCCAACGTCGCCAAAAGGATACGGAAGCAAGCTGGACGAAAAAACACGGCAAAAGCTACCACGGCTACAAACTCAGTATCAGTGCCGATCGGAAATACAAACTCATCCGCAAACGCCACATCAGCACCGCCAAAGAGCATGACACCAACCATTTTGAAGCGGTGCTTGACCGAGCCAACACCAGCCGTGACGTATGGGCGGACAAAGGTTATGAAGACCAATCCCGTGAACAACGCCTCAACCAAGGTAGCTGGCGGTTACACATCCAGCACAAAGCCAAGAAAGGCAAGCCGCAATCCGACTGCCAGAAACGCCGCAACACCCGCATCGCCAGACCCCGCGCACGGGTTGAGCATGTGTTTGGGTCAATCTGTGCGATGGGTGGCAAAGCCATCCGCAGCATTGGGTTGGCACGGGCAGTATTCGGCCTCAGCATCAAAGCAACCGTGTATAACCTGCGTCGGCTCTGTTCGCTCAGAGAGGGCGGAGTTGTGCCCATTTGATGGAGAAATTCCCGAAAAAACAGCAAAAATGCGGAAAAACAACCTGATTGTGGCTTGGTGTGCTAAAAATTGAGATGGGTTGGTGTTTTTTTAACAAAATGCCGATAGGCCAACGCTAACCGTTGCAATACGCCGGGTTTTTAGAGGTTCCCTCTATTAAGCTCAACAAAGAGCTGACAAAACTCATTTTCACGCTCAAATTTTGGATAATTCTCTCGAACACCTAGAGCTTGTATATCAATAAGCAATGGCTTTGATACATCGCTAAAGCCATACGTCTCTATTTCCAATAGAATTTGGCTCCAATCAGATAAAAGTGGTGATTCGAAACGCATTATATGAGCACGATCAAGAATCTTTGGCGAAAGGTAGTGTGTGGTTTCATCAATATTAATTGCGCCAATAATATGCACATTTGCAGGCATTTTTATTCGTGATGGCATTGTCATTACAGCAGACAGCATACGGCGAATTTCGCTGTGATACTTAATAAGTGAATTTTTATCACTAAATCCAAATGCTTGCCTTAAGTGATTGTTAAGTTCTTCATCTTTCAAGAGTTCAATAAAGTTAATAATGCCATCTTGGCTGTACTTCTCTTTACCCGCTTGAATGATTTCAACCACTGCCTTTAACTCTGAAAGCACATGGGCAGATTCATCCTCCGAATAAAGAGTGATTTCTGGCTCTTCATCTCGCGATTCTAAAAGAGATAAAAAGTCAGCAAAATAATACTCTACTCGAGCAAGGTTCATTTCATCAAGGCAGATAAAATATAAAATTTCTGGATTCTGTTGTGCTTCTAGTAATGCCTCTAAAAATGGAGTGGCAAGGTATTTTTTTTCAAGCGGATTGTAATAGCCAAGTAAATCTTCAGAACTTGTCAAGTTTGGTTTTACAGGGATAATAACAGACTTGCCACCGACCGCTTTTGCAAAGGACTTGATTAAGTTGGTTTTACCAGAACCTGAATCTCCTGCCAGCACGATCAAATCTTTAGTACGAAGTAATGTAATATAGTTTTCAATAATATGGCGAGGGTACAAAATATCTTTTTCAACTAAGTGCGCATGAATGTAAGACACCGCTTGCTGGTAATCGCTATCTAATTCGTCTTTAAAAGAAATGCCATCCATTCTCTCAGCTTGAGGCTTTGGCTCAAGTAAAAAGTGTTCAAGGTCTTCTTCATCTAAAAACTCAAAGGTTTTCAAAAATGAAGCTTTGTCGGATATATAGTTTTTAAGACGTTTCATTTTACGATTCATTTCTGCCTCTAACTGAAAAAATTGTGCTGTTAATTGAGCTATGCTTTCTTGTTTTTTCTGCTCTTGGTTCGTTAGAGACTTGATGGTCTCATTAAGTATTTTCTTATTAGAGACTAGAAGTTTATTAACCTCTATTGCGGCGTCTCGTTTTTCTAAATTTGATGAGGTCTCATTCTGAATATATTCGAGATGTTTTTCAGCATGATCGCGAGCATCAGATAGCTCTTTTTCTTGCTTTGTTTTTATGGTTTCAAACTCTTGCTTGATTTTTTCATCAGCTTGACGGTGGTAAAATTCGTAAATACTTTTAGAGATAAATAATCTTTTTTCATTATATGTCAAGAGCTCATGCAGACTTTCTTCTGGTAGTTCTTCAAGCAATGAGCAACTGCCAGGCAACACATTCATTTCAAAAGGAATATTGTGTTTTTCGCGCTCTGAGAGTGGAGATAACCCTAATTTACAGCGAATAAGACGGGGTGAATTCCGATCACCAAATTTTTGAGCATCATTGGGATTAATAAAGAACGCACAAATACTGCTAATGCCTCTTAATGGATAAGTTAGTAATTTATTATCACTTATAGTACGTGGGTTCATTAAATATCCCTAGGCTGTATCTTTTAATAGCGTTATCTCTCCCCAGACATCAAACTGACCATTTTTTATGTTCCAACTATCTTCTAAACATGCTTTGAGTTCTTGCTCAGATAAAGTTTCAAGTTCTTCAAGTTCATAAACTTTTTCTTCCATTATCACCCCGATGAGCTAGCCCTTAACAATCAGGCGGTGCTAGTGTTCTAACTTTTAGTGGAAGCACCAATTATCCCTAGCACCTAACTACTATTAGGCGAATTAATGTCGCCGTTAAAAACGACATCCTGTCGCATATACCTGACTGGATGCCAACGATTTCAAGGGATTGTAGCGTATTATTCCAACTAATACGACCTAAACGGAATGGGAAACGACATGATAAACCCGCCAGAAAAAAAACCACCCAAGCTACTCGACCAAGTGCGTGACCGTATCCACGTGAAGCATTACAGTCTGCGTACCGAAGATACGTATGTCGACTAGATCAAGCATTTCACCTTTCCCTCTGCCTGCCAGAATCGCATACTTGGCTAATCAGGAATTGAGGTTGTGATTAGCCATGGTTAAGCGTAACGCTGCGGATTTGTTGAAGAAATTGGCTGTGGGTTTCCCCCTGGTGTCAATTACCCGGCCACGCCAGAGCGGTAAAACGACCTTGGCGCAGCATTGTTTTGCGGAAAAACCTTACGTCACGCTGGAAGACCCCGATACCCGCGATTTCGCTTTGCACGATCCGCGTAGCTTTTTGGCGCAATTTCCTGGCGGCGTAGACCGTCCGCTGCAACCGATTGTTATACGACGCTCTCAACAATATAACGCTCTTGGACAAACCCGTTATCGGATGCCGTCACATGCGCCAGTTTTAACTTCTGCTCAGGGCCAGCACCCCCAAAGAGAGGGAGACCCGCCCCAAGCAGCACGGGAATGCGGGTGATTGTGAGTTCATTAATCAATTTGTCTTTCAGAAACCGCTGGATCGTAACCCCGCCGTCAATGTAGAGATGACGCATGTTCGCTTTGGCGAGCCGTTCAACAATTTCATTTGGTTCTCCTGACTCATGCCTGACCGCATCTCTCAAGTGTTCCGGGATTGCCAAATCAGTGCTGGAAAGAACCACCACCGGCATTCCTTCGTAAGGCCAAGCTTCAAAGGTGAGTACCTTTTCGAAGGTGTTTCTACCCATCACAAGCGCATCTACGGTTGAGATGAACTCGTCATAGCTCAGCCCTTCCATGGGCGCTGAAGAGTACTCAGGCTTTTCGAGCCACTCGATGCCGCCGTCGAGAGTAGCAATAAATCCGTCGACGCTTGCCGCAATGTAAACAGAGCACTTGATAGTCATCAGGTCTCCCCGGTCGTATAACTACTATTAGGTAGGGACTTAGCGTCGCCGTTAAAAACGACATTCTGTCGCATATCTCCGACTGGATGCCAATGATTTCAAAGGATTGTAGCGTATCCTTCCGTGGAATACGACCTAAGCATAAAGTGGGAGCGGGTATGTTTAACCCTTGAGTCGGGGTTTTCTTTTGCTTGCCGGAACTGCATACCTAGCTAATCAGGAATTGAGGTTGTGATTAGCCATGATTAAGCGTAACGCTGCGGATTTATTGAAGAAATTGGCTGTGGGTTTCCCCGTGGTGTCGATTACCGGACCACGCCAGAGCGGTAAAACCCCTTTGATTGTCTGAACCATGATTTTTAGGATTTAAGGATGAACAGGATGGAAGAGAAGAACCCATCTTCATCCTATTAATCCTTAAATCCTGCAAATCCCAGTTCAAGACATTTCCGGCAAACAAAGCTGCCAAGTCGGTAGCAAGCGCGTAAATCTTTCCATTCCCTCCAGTTCGCCGCGCAAGATTTCCCAACGTACCAAATCAAACGAATCCCGATACAAGTACGCCACCCAATCCGCAAGCCGCACGGCTGCATAGGTTTCTGCATCGTGAGAATGACTGCCATCCAATCCAGCACTGTACTGGTAGCCGCTCACAATGGTTGCCGCGTCATAGCCCCAACGATGCAGCGCAATCGCCGTCGTACCTGCGCGATATGTCACCTCTTCCGGCAAACTTGCTTCAGCAGCGGCGGCAATCGGGTCAAGTGCTGCGGGTAATTCTGAGAAATGCAGGTTGGCAAACAAGGCTTTAATGTGCGCTTCAAGTTCGGGCGTATTGGCGACATGCCAGAAATTGAAGACCACGGTTTGGCGCGGCTGGGTCACTTCGGTGACACCATGATAAGACTTCGGGTGCAGTAAAAAGCCAAAGGCTTTGTTGTGTTCTG
Source organism: Thiothrix winogradskyi (assembly GCF_021650935.1). Taxonomy (NCBI): domain Bacteria; kingdom Pseudomonadati; phylum Pseudomonadota; class Gammaproteobacteria; order Thiotrichales; family Thiotrichaceae; genus Thiothrix; species Thiothrix winogradskyi. Next base: position 2,408,065 of record NZ_CP091244.1, read on the forward strand.
GGTTAACCTTGAAGACGGCTTCGCTTTCTGGTGAGGCAAATAATTCCAGTACCCCGCCATGTTCAGCTTGCCAGTGCTTATTGAGTTGCAAGACCAATCGCGCAATTTCATAGCCCAAGAACGGGCGGTCGCTGTGGATACCAATGACGTGTCCGGGCAGCATCCGTTGCGCCGTGACCATAAAACGTTCCACGAGTGGCAATCCCGTAATCTCACGCATTCGAGCAAGTATGTCGGCATGAAACGTTGCCGGAATCTCCTCAGTAACATCGCGCAGTGAACAACGGTAAAACGCGCCATCGCGATGTTGCCACCCACTGTCTTGCACAAATAGCTGCTCAAGCGCCGCACACTGTTCTTCAGAAAAGGCGGCATCCACAGCAAAAAAAGGGAAGGGGTTTTGATGGTGGGTGGGTTGCAAGAGCAACGGCTAAACTCCTAAACCTTGAGGAATAATATCGGCGTAGGCAAACCCATCCCGCTCAATAACCGCACCAACACTCACCGGAATGGGTTTATTGAACATCGGGCCAGCCACAACTACGGTGTGAATTTCACCGTTTTCGCCGCAAGGGTGGCAGCCATCCGGGAAGCCTGCAATCACGTCTTTAGACCAGCGTTTGCCTGCCAAGTGTGCGGGAAGTTTATTCAGGTCAACGCTGCTAATGTGGGCGTGTAACCCCGCAGCCAGCATGGTTTCAACCAAATATCGGGTGCACATACCCCACAGTGGGAACAGCGGGCTGATGCCGCTGCCTTGTAATTGCCGTTCGCGGTATTGACGAATTTCACTCACAAACAAATCGCCAAACGCCATGCATTCCACCCGATTGCGGGCAGCGCTCGCGATGTATGCCTGCATAATCGCATCGTATTGCTCATTGCTGCATTCGTCGGGTAGCACGACCAATTCCAGTGGTAAACCGGCGGCATCCGCTTGATGTTGCAACATTTCAATGCGGGTGTCGTGCATCGAAGCGCGGTTGTGTTTCTGCTCAATCAAGGTAAACAGCCCAACCAGTTCAATGCTGGGGTCTTGTTGCAGCAGATGCAGCGCCCAAGCGCTATCTTTACCGCTGCTCCAACTGAGCAGGGTTTTGCGTTTGGTAAGCCGTTTGCGCTTGAGCATTAACGGTACTGGCGCAAATACCACCATTCAAACCCGCGTTTCGCCCAATGGAACACGCGGGAGTTCGGCAACATTAGGTTCTTTTGTTCGGTACGCGACACCAGCATTCCCTTGTTATTGGAATCGACGATACACATCAATTCAATCTTGAACGTCGCATCCGCAGTGCTGCCATTAAGTTCTGCCAGCACGTTTTTGGCGGCAGCTTCGGCTTGCAAGTCTGCCATGTGCGCTTGTTTCGGCATCCAGTCGGGGCCGGGGAAACTGCCAGAATCGCCCGCGACATACACCTTGTCGAAACCTTCCACTTTGCAATGTTGGTTGGCTTTGAGCAAACCGCCCGCAGAACGGGGCAGGGTGGTGTTATCAAACCACAGATTGCCCGTCATTCCCGGCATAAACAGAATCAAATCAGCCGCAAATTCGCCGCCCTCTGTCTTCACCTTGTCGGCTTCAAAGCCTTTCATTTTGTGACCGAGATGGGTTTCAATGCCGCGTTTTTGCATTTCATCCAGCAAGCCTTTCACCGCTTTTTCGCCCAAGCGGTTGCCGGGTTTGTCAGCAGGGCTGAAAAATACCAGTTTGAATTTGTCACGACGACCTTGTTGACGCAGCAAAGTATCCGTGCCGAATAGGAACTCGGGAACCTCTAAAAACCCGGCGTATTGCAACGGTTAGCGTTGGCCTATCGGCATTTTGTTAAAAAAACACCAACCCATCTCAATTTTTAGCACACCAAGCCACAATCAGGTTGTTTTTCCGCATTTTTGCTGTTTTTTCGGGAATTTCTCCATCAAATGGGCACAACTCCGCCCTCTCTGAGCGAACAGAGCCGACGCAGGTTATACACGGTTGCTTTGATGCTGAGGCCGAATACTGCCCGTGCCAACCCAATGCTGCGGATGGCTTTGCCACCCATCGCACAGATTGACCCAAACACATGCTCAACCCGTGCGCGGGGTCTGGCGATGCGGGTGTTGCGGCGTTTCTGGCAGTCGGATTGCGGCTTGCCTTTCTTGGCTTTGTGCTGGATGTGTAACCGCCAGCTACCTTGGTTGAGGCGTTGTTCACGGGATTGGTCTTCATAACCTTTGTCCGCCCATACGTCACGGCTGGTGTTGGCTCGGTCAAGCACCGCTTCAAAATGGTTGGTGTCATGCTCTTTGGCGGTGCTGATGTGGCGTTTGCGGATGAGTTTGTATTTCCGATCGGCACTGATACTGAGTTTGTAGCCGTGGTAGCTTTTGCCGTGTTTTTTCGTCCAGCTTGCTTCCGTATCCTTTTGGCGACGTTGGCAGGTGTCCAGCCAGCGGGTGTTGCCGCTTGTTCCAACAGCGCTTTTTCTTCTTTGTGGAAATGTTGTTTAGGGGCTTCCACCAGCGTGGCATCGACGATTTGACCACCACGGGCAATAAAACCGTGTTGTTGTAATTGCCGTTGGACGGCATCAAACAGGGCATCCGCACCACCTGCCGCACTGATCCGTTCACGGAATACCCACAAGGTATTGGCATCCGGGATCGTGCTGGAATGACGCAGGCCACAAAACCGTTGGAACGACAGCCGGTCAAGCAATTGGTATTCCAATGCCTCGTCCGACAGGTTGTACAGGTGTTGCAACACCAAGACCCGTACCATCAGTTCCGTTGGGTAGGGTGGACGGCCTCCTCGCTTGTCACTTGGGCGTGGGGCGATGTGGTCGATTTCTGCTGCCAAGGCGACAAAGTTGACGTGCTGGTTCAGCGTGGACAGCAGGTCGCCCTTGCGGTCGAGTTTCTGTTCACGCTCTTCGGCGGCAAACAGACTGGTTTTGATGGCACTTTTCTTGGGCATGGCTAGTAACGGGGCGGTGGCTCAGATGAGCATTTTCTCACATTTGTGTGGGTATCAGTGGGTTTTTAGAGGTTCCCACTCGAACATCGGTCCACCACGCATGGCACTTGGCTCATTCGGGTTGCCTGCAAAACCAATCGCAATCGTGCCGCCTTGCAAGGCATTCAAACGGTCGCGGATTTGTTCGGCAGCAGCAATGCCTTCACACGGTGTGATGGAATGTTCGATACCAGGGAGTTTTTTGATAAAACGCCCGCCAGAAGCAATGATTAGCGCATCATTGGCAACGTCGCCGTTATCGGTTTCGACAATACGCCCGCCATCGCGCAAACCAGTGACATTGCCCTTGTGAAAGGTCACATTCATGCGGCTGAAGAAATTGCCAAGGGGTACAATCAAGTCTTCGCGTTTGCGGATGCCGCTGGGAATCCAGATAATCCCCGGCAAATAGTGCAACTCAGCACGCGGCGCAATCACCGTGATTGCCACGTCTTTGTTATGTTTGCGCAATTCACGTACTGAACTCAGAGCAGCAAAACCCGCCCCAATAATCGTAATCTTATTCACAGCATCTATTCCATAGTTATCTTTACTCCCCTCGCCCCTTGAGGGAGAGGGGCTGGGGGTGAGGGGTTCTTATGCTCGTTTCCAAGTAGTGCCGCCTGCGTTATCTTCCAGAATCACGCCTTGGGCTTTGAGTTCGTCACGGATACGGTCAGATTCCGCCCATTGTTTGGCTTTGCGGGCATCCAAGCGTTGTTGAATGAGGGCTTCGATGCTGGCAGCGTCCAAACCGTCAGCATTGCTGCTACCTTGGAACCAGCTTTCAGGGTCATCTTGTAATAAACCGAGAATATTACCCAGCCGTTGCAATAAGGCTCCCAAACTGGCGGCAGTCGCATCACTTTGGGTTTTGCGAATGCGGTTAATATCGCTGGCTAATTCAAACAACACCGCAATGGCTTCTGGGGTATTGAAATCGTCATCCATTGCCGCGACGAAGCGATTTTCGTAGTCGGTATATGCCGCCGGAAACGCTTCCGGCAAACCACGAATCGCGGTATACAAACGTGACAGCGAGGCGTGTGCCGCATCTAACTGATCCGTGCCGTAATTCAACTGGCTGCGGTAATGGCTGTTGAGGATGAAAAAGCGAATATCCGCCGCTTTGTATTCGCGCAACACTTCGCGGATGGTGAAAAAATTGTTCAATGACTTAGACATTTTTTCATCATTGACGCGGATAAAGCCGTTATGCATCCAGTAATTGACGTGTTTGTGACCGATACAGCCTTCGCTTTGCGCAATCTCATTTTCATGGTGCGGGAATTGCAAATCGCTGCCGCCGCCGTGAATGTCGAAATGATCCCCCAGCAATTTCTGCGACATGGCAGAACATTCGATGTGCCAGCCAGGGCGACCTTGTCCCCACGGTGCATCCCATGCCGGTTCGCCGGGTTTCACGGCTTTCCACAGCACGAAATCGAGCGGATCGTCCTTTACCTCGTCGACCGCGACCCGTTCGCCTGCACGTAATTCGTCCAGCTTGCGCCCGGAAAGTTTGCCGTAGCCGTCAAATTTGGAGACATCGTAATACACGTCACCGTTTTTGCCTTGATACGCCATGCCTTTGTCGAGCAAGGTTTGAATCATTGCCAGCATTTCGGGGACATTGCCGGTGGCTCGCGGTTCTGAAGTGGGGCGGCGTACATTGAGCGCGTCTTCGTCTTCGTGCATCGCGTCGATGAAACGTTGGGTCAACGCATCCATTGGCTCATTATTTTCAGCGGCACGTTTGATGATCTTGTCATCAATGTCGGTAATATTGCGCACATAATCAACCGCGTAACCACTAGCTTTGAGGTAGCGGTATACCGTGTCGAACACTACCATGACCCGTGCATGACCGAGGTGACAATAGTCATACACCGTCATGCCGCACACGTACATACGTACTTGCTGTGGTTCGATGGGTTTGAAGACTTCTTTCTGGCGGGTCAGGCTATTGTAAATGTGCAACATTGAGGGTTCTTCAGCAAGTTAATCAATCAATTTAGTCAGGATACTAACACCATTGCTCAGGGTTTTGTGAACCGGGCAGCGGTCAGCAATATCCAGCAAACGTTCGCGCTGGTCGTCGGTTAACTCCCCCACCAATTGAATGTCGCGCACAAACACGCTTTGTTTGTTGGCATCGCGGCTGTGGCGCAGGGTGACGATAACGTTTTCGACGGGCCATTTTTTGCGTTCGGCATACATGCGAATAGTCATCGCGGTGCAAGCACCAAGCGCGGCTTTGAGGTATTGATAGGGCGCTGCACCAAGGTCATCACCGCCGAGAGGCACAGGTTCGTCCGCAACCATTTGGTGCTTGCCTGCATTAATGTCACAGGTGTAAGTACCTTCGGTGTCACGTAAGCTAACAATGACGGTATGGGGGTCTTTAGGTTGTGCGTCCATGTGTTTCCTTGTTCTGAGGTTATGGGGGGAATGGTAGCGGAAAGGTAGGCGGGCTGCCAGCCTGTCGCGTTATACTTAAGTTATCAAACAAAGCGATAGGGGATTTATACCATGAATAAAGCAATGCGTGGGATGGTGGGTTTGCTGCTGTGCTTAGGCGGTACGCCGTTAGTGTCGGCCAATGATTCGACGGCAGCGCTGGGTGCAGGTGGTTTGGTTTTCACCAAAACGGATGCGATTGCGATGGAACAGGAAGATTTATTCATCAGCGAAGACAAAATCCGCGTGGCTTATGTGTTTCGCAACACGACGAAGCAAGACATCAACACGCGGGTAGCGTTTCCCGTGCCTGCATTCCCTGAAGAGCCGGATATGGATATTGGGCTGGATGTGAAGTCAAGTAACCCGATGGGTTTTTCCGTGCAGGTGGATGGCAAGAAAAAGGCGTTTGACACCGAGATCAAAAAGCACGATGGCACGGTGAACATGACTCACCATTGGATGCAAACCTTTCCGGCAGGCAAACCGTTGAGGGTAGTACATGAATACCGACCAGCCACGGGGGGCGAGGCGATGCTGTGGTTTCAGGATGAGGAACGCGCCGCAAAAATTAGCAAATATTGCATCGAACCGGATTTTGAGAAGTGGTTGGATAAAACCAATCAGCCGGATAAAGGTATGGTTTTGTCGCCACGTTATGTCGATTATATCCTCACTACCGGGGCAAATTGGAAGGGGGCGATTGGCAAGTTTCGTTTGACGGTGCAAAAGGCAAAAGCAGAAGACAAAATTAGCTTTTGCGGCACGGGTGTGAAGAAAGTCGATGCGCGGACGTTTGTGCTGGAAAAGACAGATTTTACGCCGGAAGAGGATTTGGCGGTGATGTTTGTGCATCAGTACAAATTGAGTGAATAAGCAGGCTAGGTATGTCACGTTCATCAGATCGACATAAAACCCCATTGGCACTTACCCCCGAATTGCTTTACTATGATTGCTGCAATGCACAAAATTAGCGGAAGGGGTAACATTCGTGTTTCACAGCATCTACATAGCCGGGGCAGAGCCTCGCAGCGGTAAATCCATCATCGTCTTAGGCATGATGGAAATGCTTCGCGCCATGACGCCGAAAGTGGGTTTCTTTCGCCCCGTGATTCCCGAAAACAACGGTAATGACCCGCTGATTCACCTGATTTCCAAGCGTTACGGGCTGGATATGGTTGGCAGCGAACTCTACGGTTGCACCGAAGACGTGGCTCGCAAAATGGTGGCGGAAGGCAATCACGACGAACTGCTCAAGCTAATCCTCGCCAAATACCGCGCTGTACAAGAAAAAATGGACATCGTGGTGTGTGCTGGAACAGATTTTTCCGGGGCAAACACGGCGCTGGAGCTGGATTTCAACGCCAGTCTCGCCAATCACTTCGGCTGTTTGTTTATGCCGATTGTCAAAGGTCAAGGGCGCACGGCGGGGGAAATTGCCGATGCGGTACGCATGTTGGAAGAGCATCTGGAGGCTGGGCAGCATTGCGAATTGCTGGCAGCCTTCGCCAACCGTGTGCCACCGGCTGAAGTGGATGAATTGTCAGCGTTATTGAAAAATTCACGTTTCCCATTCTACGTCCTGCCAGAAAAGAGTTCGCTGGAACGCCCAACCGTGGGTGAAATTGCCCGCGCTTTGCATTTCGATTGCCTTTACGGTACGCCGCAGTCGATGAATCACGAAGTCTCGCGTTACAAAGTGGCGGCGATGCAAGTGCAAGATTTCCTCGGACATCTGGAAAATTGCACGCTGATTATTACTCCCGGCGACCGTTCTGACATTATTCTCGGCAGTTTGGCGGCGGATGCGTCCAGCAATTATCCGCTGATTGCGGGGCTGGTGTTGACGGGTGGTCAACAACCCGCGCCGCAAGTCAGCAAGCTGCTGGAAGGCATGAATCCGTTGCGCTTGCCGATTCTGTCTTCACCGCTGGATACTTTCGAGACAGCCCTCAAAGTGAACGAAGTGGAGGGCAGCATTCTACCCTCTGACGAGCGCAAGATCGCGGTGGCGTTGGGTTTGATGGAATCGTGCGTTGATATGCACCAATTACGCCAATTGATCATCCAGAATGTGGGGCAGCGCATGACCCCGCTAATGTTTGAATACGAACTGATCCAGCGTGCCAAGAGGCAGCGCAAGCACATTGTGTTGCCAGAAAGCAATGACGAGCGGGTGTTACGGGCGGCAGAAATTCTGTCATTGCGTGATGTGGTGAAAGTGAGCTTGCTGGGGGTTGAAGCCGATGTCCGCGCTAAAGCCTCGCATCTGGGGCTGAAATTGCGTGATGTGGATATTATCGACCCACGCCGGTCGCCGTTGCGTCAGGAATTTGCCGATGCTTACTTCGAGCTGCGCAAGCACAAGTGTCTTGCCCCGGAATTCTCGTGGGATACGATGGCGGATGTGAGTTATTTCGGCACGATGATGGTGCAGTTGGGCTATGCCGACGGGATGGTTTCCGGTGCGGCGCATACCACTCAGCACACGATTCGCCCTGCGTTTGAAATCATTAAGACCAAACCGGGTTGTTCATTGGTTTCCAGCGTATTTTTCATGTGTTTGGAAGATCGGGTATTGGTGTATGGCGATTGCGCGGTTAACCCTAATCCGAATGCTGAACAATTGGCGGATATTGCGGTAACGTCTGCTGATACTGCGCGGATGTTTGGGATTGAGCCGCGCACGGCGTTACTGTCGTATTCGTCGGGCGAATCTGGCAAGGGCGATGATGTGGAAATGGTGCGCACGGCGGTGCAGATTGCTCATGCGCGTCGCCCGGATCTGAAACTGGATGGTCCAATCCAATACGATGCGGCGGTTGACCCTGACGTGGCGAGTTCCAAAATGCCGAATAGTGAAGTGGCAGGCAAGGCAACGGTGTTTATTTTCCCCGACCTTAACACTGGCAATAACACCTATAAAGCGGTGCAACGTTCTGCCAATGCTGTGGCGATTGGTCCGGTTTTGCAGGGTTTGAACAAGCCAGTTAACGATCTCAGCCGGGGTTGTACCGTGACGGATATTGTGAATACCGTGGTGATTACCGCGATTCAGGCGCAGCAGCAGGAGACGGCAGCATGAAAATATTGGTGCTGAATGCGGGCAGTTCGTCGCTTAAATACCAAGTGTTCGATATGGAAACCCAGCAAGTGCTGGTCGGCGGCTTGCTGGATCGCATTGGTGAGGCGGGCGGTGAGATTGCCTCACATCAGGAGGCACTGGCGCGGATTGTGCAACATTTGCAATTCGCTGGCATTGCGCAGATTGATGCGATTGGACATCGCGTGGTGCATGGCGGTGAATATTTCAAGCAACCGGCGCTGATTGACGCGGAAGTGATGGCGGCGATTCGGGCAATGATTCCCTTGGCTCCGCTGCATAATCCGGCAAATTTGGCGGGGATTGAGGTGTCACAAGCGCTATTTCCGGGTGTGCCGCAAGTGGCAGTGTTTGATACGGCGTTTCATCAGACCATGCCTCCTGTGGCGTTTCGTTATGCAGTGCCTGCTGAATTGTATACGCAACATAAGGTGCGGCGTTACGGCTTTCATGGCACGTCCCACCATTACGTGGCGCAACAGGCAGCAGCGTATTTGCAACGCGAGTTAGCTGACCTCAACCTGATTACCCTGCATTTGGGGAATGGGTGTAGTGCGACGGCGATTGCTAAAGGCAAAAGCGTTGATACATCAATGGGCATGACCCCGATGGAAGGCTTGGTGATGGGGACGCGCTGCGGTGATATTGACCCGGCACTGCATTTTTACTTGCAACGCGAAACCGGCTTATCACCAGATGATGTAGAAAGCCTGTTCAATAAGAAAAGCGGTTTGAAAGGGCTGTGTGGTGTCGGTGATATGCGCGAAGTGCAGGCATTGGCGGATGCGGGCGATACCGATGCGCAACTGGCTGAGGCGATGTTTGCGTATCGGGTGAAAAAATACATTGGTGCGTACAGTGCGGCATTAGGTCAGGTCGATGCGGTGATTTTCACGGGCGGTATTGGCGAACATTCGGCACGCATTCGGGCGCAAGTGTGTGCCAATTTGCAGGCATTCGGTGTATACCCTGATCTTGCTAAAAATGCGACACACGCGACAGGCATTCTGGAATTTCAGCAGGAAACTGCTACCCTCAAGCTTTTGGTTATTCCAACCAATGAGGAGCTTGAAATTGCCCGTAGCACTGCCCAGCAATTGTTATTACGCCGGTCTTGATTTAGGCACATCTGGTTGCCGCTTGATGGTGATTGACGGCAATCGGGTGGTGCGAGCGGAGGCGCGGGTGGTTTATCCAGAAGAACCCTCACCCCCGTCCCCTCTCCCAGAGGTAGAGGGGGGAAAGACGGCGTTGTGGTGGGATGCGGTGCAGCAAGTCATGGCTGAAATTCCTGAAACTATCCGTGCTAATCTGCAAGGGATTGCAGTGGATGGTACGTCTGGCACGATTTTGTTGGCGGATGCAGAGGGCAACCCGACTACGCCTGCGTTGATGTATAACGATGCGCGTGCGCTGGAACAAGCCCGACGGATTGCCGCGATTGCGCCGCGAGACAGCGGGGCGCATGGCGCAACCAGCAGCCTCGCCAAACTGCTATGGTTACTGGAACACTACCCGGACCAAGCTCATGCTTATGCCCTGCATCAAGCCGATTGGATTGCCGGAAAACTACGTAGGGGCGGTTCACGAACCGCCCCTACACCCTCCCCTACGTGTGCGTCATTCGGTTTCAGCGACGAAAACAATTGCCTGAAATTGGGCTATGACCCGGTAAAGCGCGAATGGCCTGCTTGGGTGAAAAATCTAGTACCTGCCCATTTGTTACTGACAGTGTATGCGCCGGGACAGAAGGTAGGGGAGAATATTATTCATGCCGGAACCACGGACAGCATCGCTGCTTTCATCGCCACAGGTGCCAGTGAGTTAGGTGATGCTGTCACCTCGCTAGGCAGTACCATTGCTCTTAAAATCATCAGTGACAAGCCTGTCTTTGCGCCAGAATTTGGTATTTACAGCCACCGTTTAGGCGATAAATGGTTAGCCGGGGGCGCATCTAACAGCGGTGGAGCGGTATTGTTGCAGCACTTTTCCCGCGATGATTTGCAGCGTTTGACGCCGCAACTTCAGCCAGATAAGCCGATGGGATTGGATTACTACCCGTTGAGCAAACCGGGTGAACGTTTTCCTCATGCCGATCCGCAATGGCAGCCGCGCTTGACCCCACGTCCGGTGGATGATGTGCAGTTTCTGCAAGCGATGCTCGAAGGCATGAGCCGTATCGAACACGCAGGCTGGCAACGTTTGCATGAGCTGGGTGCGCCTTATCCGCGTACTTTGCGGACGGTTGGGGGCGGCAGTCGCAATCCGGCATGGATGCAAATGCGGGCAAAGCTAATGGGTGTGCCGCTTGTGCCGTCCTTGCATGATGAGGCAGCGTTTGGGGCAGCATTATTGGTTTTGCGTGCTAATTATGTCTAATTCATTAACTACCGTGCATTATAGATAGAAAAAATTGAATATGGTTTTGATTATTCAGTCCTCATTAAGGTTTAGAGTCATGCTATAACAGTCGCTGCGAGGTTTTTTAGTAAAGGACAAGTTTATGAACAAGAAAAGTGACGTGCTAGGACGCGCAGTGTTCTCGCCTAAATGCTTAAGTTATGCCATTGTAATATGTTCCAGTTTACTAACAGGTTGTTCAAATCTACCCTTATTGGGGATGGCAGATGATAGTGTAGAAATTAATCCCAGCAATCTCGATGATTATGTCCGCAATCAGGATGATGTTTATAAAGGGTTGCTACAGTTGGCTAGTCTTGCAGGTGAGCCTGCTTCTCCAGCAGAGTGGAACCAATTCATCATGGCGGGTGTACAATATTCCAACCAGAAGTGTGAGATATATTTAAATAGTGCGATGAAAGGTGATGCAGATATTGCTGCCCGTTATGTCATTCATAATCTACAACGTCAATACGTTGAAAAGCTAGTCGCTAATCAGTATAGCAATCGAGTTGCGGCATTTAGTGCTTTACAAGGCTACGGCAAACTTTGTTCACCAAACAATGTACAAGCCCTGAAAACAGGCAATGCCAGAATAGCTCAACCGGGCAAGGCAACGGATGGTGGTGTTAATTTGGTACCTTACGTGCGTATTGAACCGTAGTTTTTGCAGTGATGCGAGTGGGTTTGCTAGTTCAACTGCACCCGCGTCCCCCACGGCACGGGTGACTTGCCTTTCACCAACCAAATCACCGGATAATTCGGTTGCACCTTGGGGAAATACCCCTGCGCATCGGTGAAATACACCAAAATATCCGGCTGTCGGTCTTGGGTTTGCACCCACTCAAACACGGGGCGGAAATCGGTCGAGCCGCCACCGGGCATGGCTTGCGGTAAGGTTGCTTCTTCCCACGGCTCAAAGCGGCGCGGGAAACCTTCTACCACTTCGGAATCACACGCGAGCAAGGTGACGGCAGCGCGAACTTGCCCTTTGATCGCGTTGATTTCGGTGAGGCAATCCAGCAATTCTTTGTCGTTGACCGAACCGCTCACGTCCAGTGCTACTACCGCATTGATTTGGTAGCTTTTGAGTGTTGGGAAAATCGCCGGATCGCCACGGCGTGATGAAGGGCGAGCGTAGCTGTAATCGTCGCGTGCCACCGCCGTCATGTAGTGCGCCAGTAAGGTGCGCCAAGGTAGGCGCGGTTGTAGCAATTCTTCCACCAAGCGTTTCATGATGCCGCTGAGTTTTCCGGCTTGTTGCGCTTGTTGGGCGGCTCCGGCGAGGCGTTGTTGCCATTGCACGCTGAGATCTTCGGCTTCTTGCTGGTTCAGCGGGGGCGGGGGTGGTTCGCCATCTTCGCTGGGTTCATCGGGGGATTGTTGTTGGGTGTTGCCGTCGCCTTCATTGGCATCTTGGGGTTGGGATTCGGCTTCGCCGGATTCGCCCGCGTCTTGTTCGTCAGGCTGTTGCGGTGGGGTGTCGTTATCGGGTTCGGTATCCGTATTGGATTCTTCGGGTTTGTCGTCAGCATTGGTCGGGTTGTCTTGTTTGTCACGGTTATCCAGCGGGTTTTCGCTTTTGTCGCTGCTGCCTTCGTTGGGCTTGGTTTCCTTGTCGTACAGATGCTGATCCATCGTTTCGGTCATGTCGTTATCGTCGAGGAGTGGGTAAATCTCCTCGGCACTCATACCGACGTATTCGCGCATCATGATCATGCCGGGTGGCGGTTTTAGCCCATCCGCAATCAGGATGGGGTTGATGGCGTAATCGCAAGCCAGATCCCAGCGGTGTTTGACACGGTGGGCGCGGCGGGCGAAATGCGACAGGGCGCAATGCAGGGCTTCGTGGGCGAGGACGAATTGCGCTTCGTCGGTGCGTAATTCCTGCACGTATTCGGGGTTGTAGTAGAACTTACGGGCATCCGTACCGGTCGTCGGACACCATGCCGGATTTGCAACTTCTAACGGCAGACGCAGCACGAGTGCACCCAGAAACGGCTTATCCAGAATCAGTTTGGTGCGGGCGGCGACCAGTTTGTCTTCAATGGCTTTGATGTCGATGTCAGGCATGTTGGGCAGTTGTTGGGGAAAAATGCCATGGTAGGGGGAGCAGGGGTAATGTGCAAATGGGCATACACAAAGCCAATAAAAAGCCTCTTCCGAGTGGAAGAGGCTCGTGGGGCACTACACTGCTTTGTCAGTGACCGCTTTTTCCTTGCCCAGCAGTATTTGCGCATGAGCCGCAGCCAAGCGTGCAATCGGCACTCGCGGCCCGGAACAGGACACGTAGTTCAGCCCGATTTCATCGCAGAAACGGATGGAAGCCGGATGCCCGCCGTGTTCGCCGCAGATACCAACCTTGAGGGTGGGGTGTGTGCTGCGCCCCCAGCCGACTGCTAGCCCCATCAGCCGCCCCACGCCTTTCACGTCTAGCACCTCGAAGGGGTTGTCCTGCAAAATTTCGCGTTCGTTGTACATCGGCAGGAACTTGTTCTCGGCATCTTCACGCGAGAACGAGAACGTGGCTTGGGTCAGGTCATTCGTGCCGAAGGAGAAAAATTCAGCTTCTGCCGCCAAGCTTTCCGCCCGCATACAGGCACGCACCACTTCCATCATGCTGCCAAACTGGTAGCTGACTTTGACGCCGAAAGTGGCTTCGACCTGCTGATGTACCGATTGCACCAGCTTTTTGACGTGCTTCAGCTCTTCGGCGGTACAGACTTGCGGAACCATGATTTCGGGGGAAACCGGGATGCCCGCCTTGGTGCAGTCAGCCGCCGCTTCCAGCACCGCACGGATTTGCATGGTGTAGATTTCCGGGAAGGTGATACCCAGACGCACGCCGCGATGCCCCAGCATGGGGTTGACTTCACGTAGCGCCCGCACTTTTTTCAGGATTTGTTCCTTGCGGGTGATTACGCTGTCAACTAGACGGGTGTCGCCCAGTTCATGCACGCTGGAAGGCAGTGGTTCGCCATTGCTGCCAGCCAGCAGTTTAGCGGTTTCCACCAGCACTTCCATGCCTTGCACCGATAAACGCAGGTGGCGCAATTGCTCCAGCTCGTCGACCAGTTGCTGTTCGGAGGGCAGGAATTCGTGGATTGGTGGGTCTAGCAGGCGCACCGTGACCGGGCGTGGCGACATGGTTTTGAACACTTCCTTGAAATCGGCGCGTTGGATTGGCAACAGCTTGTCGAGGGCTGCTTGGCGCTGTTCGGCAGTGTCTGCCACGATCATGTCGATGACAATGGGCAAGCGTTCGGCAGCGTTGAACATGCGTTCGGTGCGGCACAAGCCAATGCCCATTGCACCGTATTTGAGGGCGCGGGCGGCGTCATTGGGGGTGTCGGCGTTTGCCATCACTTTGAGGCGGGCGGCCTTGTCTGCCCAGCCGAGCAGGGTGATGAGTTCGTCGGAAAAATCCGCTTCGACTTTGGGCACAGCGCCAAGGTAAATGCTGCCGCTAGTGCCATCGAGGGTAATGACATCGCCTTCCTTGATGACCGTGCCGCCGACGAATGCCTTGCGCAACTGCACTTCAACGTGGATGCCTTCTGCCCCGGCGACGCAAGGTTTGCCCATGCCGCGTGCCACTACCGCCGCGTGCGAAGTCTTGCCGCCACGGCTGGTGAGGATGCCTTGGGCTGCAAAGAAGCCGTGGATGTCTTCGGGCTTGGTTTCTTCGCGCACCAGAATGACCTTGAGACCCTGTTTGCCCAGAGCTTCGGCACGGTCAGCGTCGAACACCACTTGCCCGCTGGCAGCACCGGGAGAAGCAGGCAGCCCAGTAGCAAGCGGCGTACCCTTGAATTTGGGATCAAGCCGAGGGTAAAGCATTTGTTCCAGATGTTGCGGGTTGACGCGCAGCAAGGCCTGTTCTTCGCTGATCAGCCCTTCGTGCGCCATTTCCACCGAAGTGCGTACCATTGCGCTGGCGTTCATTTTGCCGTTGCGGGTTTGCAGGCAGTACAGCACGCCTTTTTCGATGGTGAATTCAAAGTCTTGGATTTCGCAGTAATGGCGCTCTAATTTGTTGCGCAGATCCAGTAACTGAGTGTAAAGGCTGGGCATTTC
Source organism: Thiothrix winogradskyi (assembly GCF_021650935.1). Lineage (NCBI taxonomy): Bacteria > Pseudomonadati > Pseudomonadota > Gammaproteobacteria > Thiotrichales > Thiotrichaceae > Thiothrix > Thiothrix winogradskyi. The sequence continues at coordinate 2,423,106 of NZ_CP091244.1, forward strand.
CTGCGCCATTTCTTGCAGCGGCTTGGGGGTGCGGATACCGGCAACCACGTCTTCGCCTTGGGCGTTGGTGAGGTATTCGCCGTACAGCATGTTTTCGCCGGTTGCCGGGTTGCGGGTGAAGCCGACACCAGTGGCGCAGTCATTGCCCATATTACCGAATACCATCGTGACCACGTTGACCGCAGTGCCGTTCGCCATGTCTGAGGTGATGTGGAATTCGCGCCGGTAATCGACGGCTCGCTTGCCAGACCAACTGTTGAACACTGCTTTGATGGCGATTTCAAGCTGTTCGTAAGGGTCTTCCGGGAACGGTCTGCCGGTATGATGGCGGACTACGGCGAGGAAGCGTTCGCTGATGTCCTTCAGGTCAGCAGCTTGTAAGCCAACATCGGATTCCGCGCCGACATTCTTTTTCACGGCATCAAACTGTTCGTCGAACAGTTCATCCGGCACGCCCAAGGCGACTTTGCCGAATAACTGGATGAAGCGGCGGTAGGAATCGTAGCCGAAGCGTTCGTTACGGGTGTGGGCAATCAGCCCCATCAGGGTTTGTGAATTCAGCCCAAGGTTGAGGATGGTATCCATCATGCCGGGCATTGACATGGCGGAGCCGGAACGTACTGAAACCAGCAAGGGGTCAGTGGCACTGCCAAAACGTTTGCCAGTGGCGGTTTCCAGCATTGCCATCTGTTCACGGGTTTGTGCCATGACGCCTTCAGGCAATTGGTGTTCAGGTTGGGCGAGATAATTCAGACAAGCATCGGTGCTGATGACAAAACCGGGTGGGACATTGAGACCGATCTGTGTGATTTCGCACAGATTTGCGCCTTTGCCACCCAGCAGTTGTTTGTTTTTGCCATCGCCTTCCTGATAAGAATATGCCCATTTGTTGTTCATGTGTTGTCACCCTGTAAGAATTAGTATTAGGGGTTAATCAATAAACACTACCCCCAGTTCTTCGGTGGAAAATGAAATTTCCCACCTCGGCTGATTCTATAGAATTTGGGCAGACCGTTTATTGCTATATGGCAAGAAGAGTGCAGGTAGGGGTGTGATTCATCACGCCCTTACGCTCAGTTCAACGGTGCTTGCACAATGCCCGTGCCTACATCGTCTTCTTCGCTATTCGGGGCAAGCGTTGCGTAAGTGCCGCTGGCGACCAGTTGTGCCATCAGGCTTTGGTTTTCGACACGCCCGGTCATTTCCAGTTGGCGTTGCGCCCATAACGCGGCAATTCCGGCAGCGTGTGGCGTTGCCATGCTCGTGCCATCCATGCTGGTGAGTTTATTACTTCCGGCTTCAGCGGAGAGGATACCGACTCCAGGCGCAGCAATATCGGCTTGATTATTAGAAAATTCGGCAACGATCAGCCCCTTGTCTGATTCACCGAGAGCGCCGACGGCAATAATGCCCGTGCCTGCGGCAGGAGGCGCAACGGAAATTTCATACTTGGGGCGCATACTTTCGTTACCGGAAGCCGCCACGATGATAGCGCCTTGCCCGAAGCTGCTGAATGCCTGCACAAAGCTGGCAAGTTCAGTGAAAAGATTGACGTTAGCGCGGTATTCTTCCAATGCCATCGAGGTGGCAGGGTTAACGTGCATCCCTTCGGTTTTGACCAGCCAATCAACGTAACCGGGAAAGTCGATCCCCACCGACATGGAAATGACGTGCGCACCTTCGTGCAACGCCCATTGAATGGCTTTGGCAAGCGTGGCCGAAGTGCCGCCACCTTCACCTAATACTTTACCGATGAGGGCGCGTTCGATGTGGCGGGCGATACCAATGCGCGTGCCATTAACATCCTGACCGAAAATGGTTCCAGCACAATGGGTACCATGACCATCAAGGTCGTTGGGGTCTTCAGTGGTGAAGTTTTGTTGTAGTAAGTTCACGCCTGCAAAGGCGGGATGATGAGGGTCGATACCGCTATCCAGCACGGCGACGGTTACACCCGTGCCATCAAAACGTGATTCGTGGGCGCGTACCGCTTTCACGCCCCAAGTAGCAGTGGTGTCTGCGGGGGGAGGTGTTACGCTATCTGCCGTTTGTCGTCTGACCGGGGTGATGAGTTTCAGTGGCATTGGCAGGGCAATTGCGCGGGTGCGTGGATCACGCCGTAAGTCATTGCGCTCCCGTTTGGTCAGGTCAGCTTCTTCCAGCCTGACCGTCGCGGGTTGACGTGCAAAGGGATTCATCCCCGCGCCGCGCGTTCCCATATCGCCCCGCGTGGGTGAAGACACTTCCCGGCTACGCAACACAATGTATTTTTCTGTGCTCATTTTGATCTCCCCAGTTATTTTCAATTGATCATAACTATAATCGCCTCGCAGGTTGCCCGTCTGTAATTTTTCTGTCGCTCGGATAACTTCAACAGCAACTTCATGCTTGCTGTGGCAAAATAGCCACTATGCAAACCGACCCCGTGAAATTTGACCCCCAAGACTTCCTCAAGACCGCCCCGCACAAGCCGGGCGTGTACCGGATGCTGGGCAATGACGGCACGGTGCTCTACGTTGGCAAAGCCAAAGACCTGAAAAACCGCTTGTCTAGTTACTTTCGTGGCACGTTGACCAATTCGCGTATTTTTGTGATGGTCAAGCAAATTTGTAACGTAGAAATTGCCATCACCAATACCGAAGCCGAAGCGCTGTTGTTGGAAAGCAATCTGATTAAACAACACTCGCCGCGTTACAATATTTTGCTGAAAGACGGCAAAGGTTATCCCTATATCCACATCACAGCGGGCGAATACCCACGCATTGAATTTTATCGTGGTTCGCGCAAGCAACCGGGGCAGTATTTTGGCCCTTATCCCAGCGTGGGGGCAGTGCGCCAGACCATGCATTTGATGAAAAAATTGTTCAAAGCACGCCAGTGCGAAGACAGTTATTTCGCCAACCGTTCGCGCCCATGTCTGGAATACCAAATCAAGCGCTGTAGTGCGCCTTGTGTGGGGTTGATCGACCAACAAGAGTACGCGCAAAGCATTCGCCATGCGGTTCAGTTCCTGCAAGGGCGTACCCAAGAGGTCATTGATGAGCTGGTGCAAAAAATGGAAAGTGCCGCGCTGACGCTGAATTTCGAGAAGGCTGCCGAATACCGTGACTTGATCGAAAGTCTGCGGCATATTTCCCAGCAACAATACGTTAGTGGCAGCAATGGCAATGTGGATGTGGTGTCAATTTGCCTAGGGTCGGGGGTTGCCAGCGTGCAGGTATTCACGGTACGTAATGGTAATAATCTCGGCAACCGCAACTTTTTCCCCAAACTGCCCGATGATGAGGCAAATAGTGCCGAAATTCTCAGTTCATTCTTGGCGCAGTATTACTTGGATCATGATGTGCCGGGCGAAATTCTGGTCTCGGAATTGCCCAGTGATGCGGATGTCTTAGCGGATATGTTGACCCTCAAACAAGGGCGCAAAGTGCTGATTCGCCAACCTCAACGCGGTGAACGCAGCAAATGGGTGGAATTGGCACAGCGTAATGCCGAACAAGCCCTGCAAATGCAAGTACTCTCACGGGCAGGGATGCAGCAGCGTTTATTTGCACTGCAAGAAGCGCTCGGCATGAGTGAATTGCCTGCCCGTATGGAATGTTTCGACATTAGCCACACCATGGGGGAAGCGACCGTCGCCTCTTGTGTCGTATTTGACCTGAATGGGCCGGTAAAATCCGAATATCGACGGTATAATATCGAAGGTATCCAGCCTGGCGATGATTACGCGGCGATGCATCAGGCGCTGACACGCGGGTTTCGTCGAGCTGTTGAGCAGGCAGGCAAATTACCTGATATTCTCTTTATCGACGGCGGCAAAGGTCAGGTCGCACAGGCATTGGCGGTGTTGCATGAATTAAACGTGACCGGTGTAGATGTCGTCGGTGTGGCGAAAGGCGAGGGACGCAAACGGGGGTTAGAAACCCTGATTATTGAGCAAGGCAGTGAACGTTTGGCATTACCTGAGCATTCGGCAGCCTTGCACCTGATCCAGCAAATTCGGGATGAAGCTCACCGTTTTGCCATTACCGGGCATCGGGCGCGGCGGCAAAAAGCGCGGACGCAATCGCCCTTGGAGCAAATTGAAGGTTTGGGCGCGAAGCGTCGGCAAGTATTACTGCAACAGTTTGGTGGCTTGAAAGCCATTGAGCGTGCCAGTGCGGAAGAATTAGCAAAAGTGTCCGGGATTAGCCTGTCATTGGCACGCAAAATTTATGATTTCTTTAACGGAGAAGAGAGTTGATATGGTGTTCAACCTGCCGGTGTTGCTGACGTGGATGCGGATTGCGTTTATTCCGCTGCTGGTCTTCCTGTTTTATCTGGAAGCGCCTTGGGCACCCTTGGCGGCGGCTATCTTGTTCGGTATTGCCGGTTTGACCGATTGGGCCGATGGTTATCTGGCGCGTTTGTGGCAACAGGAATCGCGTTTCGGGGCATTTCTTGACCCGGTTGCGGATAAGTTAATTGTGGCAGTCGCGTTGATTTTGCTGGTGGAACGCGAGGTAAATGTTTGGATTACCTTGGCAACGGTCATTATTATCGGGCGGGAAATCGTGATTTCAGCCTTGCGTGAATGGATGGCAGAATCCGGCAACCGTTCCAAAGTGGCAGTGGCTTTTATTGGTAAGCTGAAAACCACCGCGCAAATTATCGCCTTGATTTGTTTGTTGTATAACCAAGATTTGTTCGGGGTGTTGCCACTACGGGAAATCGGTTTGGTGGCATTGGCGGTTGCGACGGTACTGACCGTTTGGTCAATGGTACAGTACCTTCGCAGTGCGTTTAGTTCATAAGTTGTCTTGGTAGGCTTTGAGTTGTTCCCATTCACTTTGCGCGGCGAGTGCTGCTTGCTTCGGCCAGCTTGAGGTGTCGTGTTTGCTGAATTGTTCGTCTTCCACGATCAGCAGTGCTTGCAGTTTTTGAGGGGATGTTTCTGCCAATTGCTGATAGGTGTGGATGCCCGCGCGGTGTAAAACCGAAGCGAATGTGGGGCCAATGCCGGTGAGCTTTTGTAGATCGTCGTGTTTGATCGACAAGTTGCTGGCGAGCTTTTCAGTAAGTTCTTTGGCGCTGGCAGCGAGGCTGGCGAGTGTTGAGCTGCCTTTTACCAAGGTTTCAGAGCCGAGGGAACTGCCTTTTGAACTGAAACCGCTGCCGATTTCTTTGGCTTTGTGTAGCCATTCACCGCTGACCGGCGCGGCTTTTTCTTTGAGATGCTCTACGCTGTCTTTGGCTTTGTGCAGCCAGTCGCTGCTGACCGGCGCGGCTTTTTCTTTGAGGTGTTCTACGCTGTCTTTGGCTTTGTGTAGCCAGTCGTTAGCCGCTGGAGTGGCTTTTTCGGTCAGGTGTTCCACACTGTCTTTGGCTTTGTGCAGCCAGTCGTTCAAAATGTTGAGCGTGGCATCTTTGCCGGATTGAGCGCTGCTTGTTTCTGGCATATCAGGTGGATCAATAATCGGTTTGTGCGGGTCGATAGCATCGAGTAATGGATCCGTTTTCATGGTTATTTCTGGCATATCAGGTAGATCAATAATTGGTTTGTGCGGGTCGATAGCATCGAGTAATGAATCCGTTTTCATGCTTATTTCTGGCATGTCAGGTAGATCAATAATCGGTTTGTGCGGGTCGATAGTATCGAGTAATGAATCCGTTTTCATGCTTATTTCTGGCATGTCAGGTAGATCAATAATCGGTTTGTGCGGGTCGATAGTATCGAGTAATGAATCCGTTTTCATGCTTATTTCTGGCATGTCAGGTAGATCAATAATCGGTTTGTGCGGGTCGATAGTATCGAGTAATGGATCGGTTGTTATGGTTGTTAATTGATCGGGTAAGTCAATAATGGGTTTATGCGGATCAATCCCGGCTAACAATGGGTCAAGCTCCCATGATGCGGTTGGTATTGGTTCGTTATGCATGGTGATGATCTCCAGTGTGCTCTCTGGTTCTGGCACTTCTAGGTCAAGAATGGGTTTGTGCGGATCGATAGCAGCCAGCAGCGGGTCAATTTCTGGCAAAGGGGGCAGCTCGCTATGCAGCACAGGTATTCCCACGGTGGTTTCATGGGATATTTCAGGTGGCTGTGGTGGTAGTTTCGGTGTCACTTCCGGCACAGTAAGGATAGGTTTGGCGGTTACTTTGGGCACATAAACATCATCGGTGGATGGTTTCGAGGTGTATATGTTGACGTCACGGGTGTGGTATTTGCCCGCTGGAACAGGGGTAATGCCAAGCGGAACCATTTTTTTCCTGGGGCGGCAACAAATGCCCATTTGACGAAATAAGCGGCAGAGTAAGATGCCGATAACAAAGCTCAGTAACAGCAGTGAGATAATTTCCCCTGTTGCCATGCCGAATGTATAAGGGGTGTTGGCGGTATTCATGATTGTCATTCCTTATTCAATGCATGAGAAGTGTTGGCTAAACTAGCATCCTGCTAGCAAAAACCGGCGATTTGCCGGTTTTTGAAGGGCTGGATTTAGACGCGCCCGTTGATTAGCAGATTTTGGTATTCCTTGAGACGTTCCCACTCACCTTTATTAGCTAATTCTGCTTGGTAAGGCCAGCTTTTCGGATCGTGCATCTTGAATTGATTGCCCGCAGCTTCCAGTATCGGCTTGATTTCGTCCGGGGTCATGGAGGCGAGTTGTGCGAAATTACGTACTCCCGCAGCATTGAGCACTTGCTCCAGTTTGGGGCCGATGCCTTCCAGTTTTTTCAGGTCGTCTTTGTGACCTTGCCCGGTATTGGTAAAGCTGGGGGGGATGCTACTAACGCGGGCAGTACCTACATCGCTGACGTCATGGTGAGATGACGGGGATGGTGTGCTTGGCACGCTAGGCTCAGGGGTGCGTAATAAGCTGTTAATGTCAGCCGTATAGCCGCCACCTTTCAGATCCTTGCCCGGAAACTCGCGAGGGGGACGTTGACCTTCGCGTGTGGTGTTGACATGACTGGTATGACCCAAGGAAGGCTCTTTGGTGTTAATTACATGGTTGGCACAGCATATACCTAATTTACGCAATAGCCAGCACAGCAGCATACCCAGCAAGAATGCGCCCAGCAGCAATAAGACGATTTCCAGACTGGCAGTGCCAAAGGTGTAGTCGGGACTTGTTTGCTTCATGAATTACTCCTCATGACCTGAGCGGTTGCGGAAATAACAGAACAGGAAACCCAACAGGAATGCACCAGCGAGCATGAGGATGACATCCAGACTGGCGCTGGTCATGTCGTAACGGCTTGTAATGTCTTTAAACATGGTAACAACTCCAGTCGTTTATTTTACAGGGGTGATTTCAACACGGCGGTTTTTCTTGCGACCTTCTTCCGTATTGTTATCAGCAATCGGTTTATCAGCACCTTCAGAGGCGGCTGATACCCGGTCTTTGGGAGCGCCGAGGTCGATCAAGGTTTTTTGGAGCATTTCGGCACGTTTCAAACCGAGGGCTTTATTTTTTGCTGGATCGCCTTTGTTATCGGTATGGCCGACAATGGTGACTTTGGCATTGCTATTGTCTTTCAGGAATTGCGCGACTTTTTCAAAATAGGCTTTGGTACTCGCGGCTAACTGTGGATTAGCAGAGCCAGTTGGGAAGGTGAGGGTGGCAGGACCAATATCACCATTTTGATTGGTGCTAGTGGTTTCCATAGTGACTTTATCAGCATCAGCTTTTGCCTCAGCAGCGGCTTTGTCGGCGTCGGCTTTGGCTTGTGCATCAGCAGTGGCTTTGTCGGCATCAGCTTTAGCTTTTTCATCAGCAGCGGCTTTATCGGCATCAGCTTTAGCTTTTTCATCAGCAGCGGCTTTATCGGCATCAGCTTTAGCTTTTTCATCAGCAGCGGCTTTATCGGCGCCGGGTTTGGCTTGTGCATCAGCAGCGGCTTTATCGGTGTCGGGTTTGGCTTGTGCATCAGCAGCGGCTTTATCGGCGTCGGCTTTGGCTTTTTCATCAGCAGCGGCTTTGTCGGCATCAGCTTTGGCTTGTGCATCAGCAGCGACTTTATCAGCATTAGCTTTGTCATTCTTGGCGGCATCAGACGCCGAGCCAGACAGCGCCGCAGCACCTGTTGCTGCTGTACCCGCCGCGATTTGTGCTGAGCTTATATCAGCACCACAGAAGCCTTTCACTTTGCAGGTATACCACCACCAGCTACCCACTCCCCAGATACCGGCTAACAGTAGCACAATTAATGATTTTGCTTTCATGCAGGTGAAACTCCTTTTCTGGAACATTTTTGAATAACATTACGGGACACACTTTTTATAGTATGCAACACCGTGAATTACAACAGGGTTATTGTCCGCATGAAAATAGCATGAACGGTGGAATTTTGCTGACTTTAGCATTGCTCCCACGGTAAACCGTGAAAACGCCAGCCACCTAGCGTACCCCGGTGATGGTTGGCATCACGTTCACCCTCAAAGCCTTCGTCGATGTGCATGACGTGCTGGAAACCCGCTTCCAGCAAGGCACTAGCGGCTTCGCGTGAACGTTTGCCACTGCGGCAAATTAAAACTACCTGCGCTTCTTTAGGAGGCGTTTCTTTAAAACGGGTCGTGAGTACTTGTTCGATTTCGTCAGCAAAATTAGGATTAACATCCCAATCGGGTTCGTCGATCCACGCAATATGCACGGATCCAACCGGATGACCTACAAACAGGTATTCCATTGCGGAACGGATGTCGATCAAAATGCTGTGAGATGTGGTTTGCAATAAGTCGTAGGCGGCGATAGGGGAAAGGTCGTGTAATTCAGGCATGGGCTATCCTCTGGCGGTGTTATCATGGTGTTGACGTATCCTCTCAATGATAGCGCACATACCCGTGTCTCTGGGCTGACGATTGCCAATTAGCCAATCAAGAATTTCCTGATCCTTGGATTTTAATAAACGCTCGAAAGCAAATTGCTCACCCATATCGAGAGTGTGGAAACAATTCTGTAAGAAATTCCCTAAAGGCTGATCTAACACCTGCAAAGTACGGCGGCAAGCCCAGCGCAGGCGTACCAGCCGTTCAGCTTGTTGCTGTTCAGTCATGGACGACTCGCAGCTTGGCAATCAGCTCGGCGTATTCGTCGGGGAAGGGTATGGCGTCTAGCAACATGTCCCAGATGATTGGGTCTTGCATTGCCAGTAATTCGTCTAAGCGTTGCAATTCAGTGGGGCTGGCGCTGGTATAATGGCGTTCTAAATAGTGCTGGAAAATCACATCCAGCTCTTTCAAGCCGCGCCGACAGCGCATTTTTACGCGGGAAAGTTCACTCATGGTTATATCCTTGTACCCCTCACCCTAACCCCTCTCCCTCAAGGGGAGAGGGGCTAAGAAAAGGGAAAATATTATTTCTTGTCCCCCTCGCCCCTTGAGGGAGAGGGGGTGAGGGGTTCTTACCGCCGTTCGATCATCTTTTTCTTCAGTTCTGCAATGGATTTCGCCGGGTTCAAACCCTTGGGGCAAGTGTTGGTACAGTTCATGATGGTGTGGCAACGGTACAAACGGAATGGGTCTTCCAGATTGTCCAGACGTTCACCCGTGGCTTCATCGCGGCTATCCACCACCCAGCGGTTGGCTTGCAAGAGGATCGCAGGCCCTAAATAACGGTCGCTATTCCACCAGTAGCTAGGGCAAGACGTTGAGCAACACGCGCACAGGATGCATTCGTAGTGGTTGTCCAGCTTCTTACGGTCTTCTGGGGATTGCAGGCGTTCGCGATCCGGTGGTGCTGGGGTCTGGGTCTGCATCCACGGTTTGATCGACGCATATTGTGCGTAGAAATGCGTCAAATCCGGGATCAAGTCTTTGACCACTTCCATATGTGGCAAGGGGCTGATTTGCACATCGCCATCACAAGCTTCAATCGCCTTGATACACGCCAGCGTATTGGTACCGTCGATATTCATCGAACACGACCCGCAAATCCCTTCACGGCAGGAACGGCGGAAGGTCAAGGTCGGGTCAATTTCGTTCTTGATCTTCAGCAAGGCATCCAACACCATCGGCCCGCATTGGTCGAGGTCGATTTCGTAAGTATCCCAGCGCGGGTTTTCACCGCTGTCCGGGTCGTAACGGTAAATGCGGAAGTTTTTTACACGGGTTGCACCAGCAGGAGCAGCCCAGGTTTTGCCACTCTTAACAACCGAGTTGGCAGGTAAAGTAAATTCAGCCATGACAATGCTCCCTCTTAGTAAACCCGTTTCTTCGGTGCGATGTATTCAATTTCATCCGTCAACGTGTAAGTGTGGACGGGGCGATAGTCGATTTTGACTTTGCCGGACTCCTCTATCCACGCGATTGAGTGCTTCATCCATTCATCATCGTTACGATCCGGGAAGTCTTCACGGGCATGTGCACCACGGCTTTCTTCACGGTTTAAGGCGCATTGAATCGAGGTTTGGGCGCAATCCAGCAGGTTCGCTAACTCAAAGGTTTCCATCAGGTCAGAGTTCCACACCAAGCTGCGGTCGGTTACTGCGACATCATTGAAGCTGGCGTAAATCTCATTCATTTTGTCGACACCTTCCTGCAAGGTTTGCGCAGTACGGAATACCGCTGCGTGTTTTTGCATGGTGTGTTGCATGGCTTCACGGATTTGCGCGGTGCTGGTCTTGCCATTGCCCTGATGGATGCGCTTGAAACGATCCAGTGCTTTTGCCAAACCAGCCGCCGGGAGTTCGGGTTGGGTAAGACCGGGGGTCAGGATTTCAGCGCAACGGTTAGCTGTTGCCCGCCCGAACACCACGATGTCCAACAAGGAGTTAGAACCGAGGCGGTTCGCACCATGCACCGATACGCAGGCACATTCGCCAATCGCCATCAAGCCCGGTACCACGCTATCAGGATCACCGTCTTTCAGCGTGACCACTTCGCCGTGGTAGTTGGTGGGGATGCCGCCCATGTTGTAATGCACGGTTGGCAGCACTGGAATTGGCTGTTTGGTTACATCCACACCCGCAAAGATACGTGCGCTTTCCGCGATACCCGGCAGACGCTCATGGATCACTTCAGGACCTAAATGTTCCAGATGCAGGTGAATGTGGTCTTTTTTCGGACCAACACCACGACCCTCGTTGATTTCAACGGTCATGGAACGGCTTACCACGTCACGCGAAGCAAGGTCTTTGGCATTCGGGGCGTAACGTTCCATAAAACGTTCACCGTTGGCATTCGTCAGGTAGCCGCCTTCGCCGCGTACCCCTTCGGTAATCAGGCAGCCAGCACCGTAAATGCCAGTTGGATGGAATTGGGTGAATTCCATGTCTTGCAATGGCAAGCCAGCCCGCGCCACCATGCCATTACCGTCACCGGTACAGGTGTGTGCAGAGGTTGCCGAGAAGTAAGCCCGCCCGTAACCGCCAGTTGCCAGCACCACGGTTTGCGCACGGAAAATACGCAAAATGCCGTTAGCTAAATCCCACGCCAGCACCCCACGGCACACGCCTTCCTCATCCATAATCAGGTCGGTAGCGAAATGCTCAATGAAAAACACCGCATCGTGACGCAAGGATTGCTGGTACAGCGTGTGCAAAATCGCATGACCGGTGCGGTCAGCCGCTGCACAAGTACGGTGCGCAATGCCCTTGCCGAATTCGGTGGTCATCCCGCCAAACGGACGCTGATAAATGCGACCTTCTTCCGTGCGTGAAAACGGTACACCTTGGTGTTCCAGTTCAATGACCGCTGGAATCGCTTCGCGGCACATGTATTCAATCGCGTCTTGGTCGCCCAGCCAGTCCGACCCTTTTACGGTGTCGTACATGTGCCATTGCCATTTATCCGGCCCCATATTACCGAGCGCGGCGGACATGCCACCTTGTGCAGCCACAGTATGGCTACGGGTTGGGAAAACCTTGGTAATACACGCAGTGGATAAGCCTTTTACTGCCATCCCGAAAGTGGCACGCAAACCCGCACCGCCCGCGCCCACGACCACGACATCGTAGGTATGATGTTCAATTTTGTATTCAGTCATTGTGTAATCAACCTCTGTGTCATTAGCCCGCGAAAGCGACCCGTAAAATACTCAAAATGCTGCTGGTTCCCAACAACACCAGTACCAGTTTCATCCCGATCAGCGCGGCAACTTTATAGCCGTCATGATGGATATAATCTTCGATGATCACGGTCAATCCCTGCATCGCATGGAGAAAGGTGGTGAAGACGAATAGCGTCAGCATGGTGGTGGTAAAGGGCTGTGCAAACCATGCCGTCACTGTGGCGTAGTCCTCCCCGCTATGCGCAGCCACAGCAAATACAAGCCACAATGTCAGGGGGATGAGTGCAACCGCTGTGACGCGCTGCATCCACCAGTGCTTTACCCCATCGCTGGTAGTCCCCAGACCGCTGGCACGTTTGAAAGGTGTCAATAAACTCATGTGTAGCAATTCCTCAACAGGGTTCAGGCAATAAGCCAAAGCAGGATAGTGAGAGCCAACGACGCACCCACCGCGATTTTGCCGCTCAGGTAAACGCTGGGCAGATCGAAACCGTGTCCGCTATCCCACACCAGATGGCGGATACCATTAGACAGGTGATAAAACAGCGCCCAAGACCAACCAAACAACACCAGTTTGCCGAACCATGAGCCAAGAATGGCATTGGCATTGGCAAAAGATTCCTCACCCCCGGCAATCGCAGCCAGCCAATACGTCACTAACAATGTGCCGATAGCCAACACAACCCCTGTGCCTCGGTGCAGGATCGACAGTGCCGAGGTGAGTTGCGGCTTATACACCTGCAAGTGGGGTGAAAGTGGTCGTTTGTTCGCGGTCTTCATACAGTATCCCCGTTGATAAAAAGCTAGAAAGCGTGTGTGCGGTTAAGTGTCTGATGGCGGCATCTGTTCCAGCAGCTTGCAGGCATAATCCCGCGACGCTCGAATATGATGGCGCATCAGCGTTTCCGCCATTTCCCCGTCGCGCCGCTCAATGGCTGACACGATCAGGTTGTGTTCCTGAAAAGCCTGTTCGCTGCGGCTAAACCCGGACTTGAGGCGGAAACGGTAGAACCGTACCAAGTCATACAAGTCCTGACATAACATGCGAATCAGGCGTTTGTTCTTGCTGCCTTGGATAATCGAAAAGTGAAAATCCAGGTCAACGTCATGTTGTGAATAGCTTTGGTGCTGGGCAATTTCGGCGTGATGACGCTCCAGAATCTTGCGCAGGTGTACCAATTCCTCTGCTGTCATGTGTTCAGCGGCGAGCCGTGCCGCCATACCTTCCGCAGCCTCGCGTATTTGGTAAATTTCCAACAATTGTTCTGTGGAAAAGTCAATGATGCGTGCACCAATATTGGGCTTGCGTGTTACCAAATTGCAGTTTTCCAGTTTACCAATGGCTTCGCGTAGCGAACCCCTGCTTACGCCATAGGCTGCTGCCAGCTCTGGCTCACTAATTTTTTTCCCAGCGGGGATCTCACCCACCAAAATGGCACGCCGCAAATCAAGAAATAACTTGTCTGCAATCGTTACCGGATCCTGCAATTTGCAGGCAGTCAGAAAGGCCATGGTGCTACCTCATTTTGTCGACATCTTGTCTGTTGTGTTGACAATAATACCGCGAAATAGCGTTTTTTCAAGAAAAACATCCTGACATTGTTGACACTTTGAAGTTATAATGTCGACACTATAACCAAGAAATGACAGTGTTTACCCTGAATATGTGGGTAGCAGCGCACCTTAAGACACCAAGATGTCGACAATGCACTAGTTTGCTGCACTGCGTCAAGTCAGAAATGTTTGATATTTACCATCAATGTAGGTTGGAAACATGAACAAAGGAGAAGGACAGGCTGCGGCCTGGAATGCGGATACACAATTAGACGGTAACAGCCTGCTGTATCTGGAAGAAATGTATGAGCGTTATTTGCAAGAACCGGCATCCATACCCGCGAGTTGGCAGCACTATTTTGATGCATTGCCACAGGTTAACGGGCAGGAGCGTGACACGCGCCACTCACTGGTAAAAGACTATTTCCGCGCTTATGCGGCAAAGCCCCAAGCCTATGCTGCGCCCGCCGCTAATAGCGGTGTTGATCTGGAACATGAGCGCAAGCAAGTTAAAGTATTACAGCTTATCAACGCTTACCGTTTCCAGGGGCATTTCCATGCTCAAACAAATCCATTGGAGGAGAATGCCCCCGCGTTTGTTAAAGAACTGACATTGGCGTATCACTCCTTGAGTGAAGCCGATTTAGGGACGACGTTTAACACGGGTTCATTGTTTTCACGGGATCAGATGACGTTGCGCGACATCATTACCCAATTGGAGCAAACCTATTGTGCGCATATTGGGGTGCAGTACATGCACACCACGAATACCGAACAAAAGCGCTGGATTCAGCAGCGCCTTGAAACGGTGCGTTCTACAGCGACTTACAGCAATGAACAAAAACTCGAAATCCTTGATCGCCTCATTGCAGCGGAAGGTTTAGAGCGTTATTTGCATACCAACTACGTCGGTCAAAAGCGTTTCTCGCTGGAAGGTGGTGAAAGCCTGATCCCGATGCTCAATGGCTTGATTCAACATGCAGGCGCACTTGGCACGCAAGAAATGGTTATCGGCATGGCGCATCGTGGGCGTTTGAATGTGCTGGTGAATGTATTGGGTAAAGCGCCCGGTTTGTTGTTTGGTGAGTTTGAAGGCAAGTATTCCTACAGCGGTCGTACCGGCGATGTGAAATACCACATGGGTTACGCCTCTGACATGATGACGCCGGGCGGCCCGTTACACGTGGCGATGGCATTTAACCCGTCGCATCTGGAAATCGTCGGGCCGGTGGTGGAAGGTGCAGTACGTGCGCGTCAAGACCGTTGGCCAGAAGGTGGTGACGATAAAATTGTGCCAGTGGTATTGCACGGTGATGCAGCATTCGCAGGGCAAGGCGTTAACATGGAAATGCTGCAAATGGCAGATACCCGTGGCTATCGTACTGCCGGTACGGTGCATATTGTCATTAACAATCAGGTGGGTTTCACCACCAGTGCGGCGGCGGATGCACGTTCCACCTTCTATTGCACTGACATCGCTAAGATGGTTGATTCGCCGGTATTCCACGTCAACGGTGATGACCCGGAAGCAGTGTTGCTGGTTACGCAAGTCGCGATGGATTACCGCGCTACCTTCAAGAAAGATGTGGTGATTGATCTGGTGTGCTACCGCCGCCACGGTCATAACGAAGCGGATGAGCCATCGGCGACCCAGCCGGTGATGTACCGCAAGATCCGTGCGATGCCCACTACGCGCGAACGTTACGCCCAGCAATTGATTGCAGCAGGCGTTATCAGTGCGGAAGAGGCGCAGGCACGGGTGCAACGTTGCCGCCAGCAACTCACGGAAGGTGCGCCAACCGTGCCACATTTGCTTGAAAAAGGGCAAGTCGAAAATCCGCATCCGGTTAATTGGAAGCGTTTTGTTGGTGGCAAATGGGATATGCCGACCGATACCACCATCGACGCGGCAACCGTGCGTAACTTGGGTGAAAAACTCACGATTTACCCGGAAGGTTTCAAACTGAACTCCCGCGTGGCGCGTATTGTGGCTGACCGTAAGAAAATGGCGGCTGGCGAACAGTTAATGGACTGGGGCTTCTGTGAAAATCTGGCTTACGCAAGCTTGATTGAAGAAGGCTACCCGGTGCGTTTGTCGGGTGAAGATTGTGGGCGTGGTACCTTCTTCCACCGTCATGCGGTCTTCCATGAGCAGGAAACCGGCGAAACTTACGTGCCATTGCAACACCTCTCCCCAGCGCAAAAGCCGTTTGTGGTCATCGACTCACTGTTATCAGAAGAGGCAGTACTGGGCTTTGAATACGGTTACGCCACGACTGAGGCCAATACCCTGACCATTTGGGAGGCGCAATTCGGTGACTTTGCGAACTGTGCGCAAGTCGTTATCGACCAGTTCATCAGTTCCGGTGAACAGAAGTGGGGTTTGCTATGTGGTTTGGTAATGTTGTTGCCGCACGGCTTTGAAGGTCAGGGACCGGAACACTCTTCCGCTCGTTTGGAACGTTATTTGCAGTTGTGTGCACAAGACAATATGCAGGTGTGTGTGCCGAGTACGCCCGCACAAGCATTCCATATGTTGCGTCGGCAGATGGTGCGTGATTACCGTACCCCGCTGATCGTCATGACCCCGAAAAGCCTGCTCCGTCACCCGCTGGCAGTGAACAGCATGGAAGACATTACCGAGCGTGGTTTCCAGAATGTCATCGACGAAATCGACGCGATCGACCCGCTGAAGGTAACACGCTTGGTCATGTGCAGTGGTAAGGTTTACTACGATCTGTTGGAACAGCGTCGTAAAGCGGGTTTGGAACATGTTGCCATTGTGCGGGTTGAGCAATTGTACCCATTCCCGGAAGCGGATATGAATGCCATGCTGGATCGTTACCCGAACGTCGCGGTGAATGTGTGGTGTCAGGAAGAGCCATTGAATCAAGGTGCATGGTTGAGCATCCAACCCTCCTTGCGCACAGTATTAGGTGGGACGGCACGTTTGGATGTGTCGAGTCGACCGGCATCGGCTTCACCAGCAGTGGGTAGCGCTAAAGTTCATGCTGCACAGCAGCAAGAATTGGTGGATAATGCGCTGGGAATTACTATGTCGTAAAGGAAGGAAACGTTATGCCGCTGTTGAAGCATTACCATGATGCCATCAAAGAGGGTGTGATCCAGCAGGATCCTGCCCAAATGGAAGGTCTCAAGGTTTTGCAGGAAGTCTGGAATGGCTTGCTCAAACCACGAGAAAATGCGCCCGTGGCACGTTCGCGGGGCTTGTTGTCGGTGTTTTCCAAGCGGCATAACGTGATTGCGATTGAGCCGGTGCGCGGCGCTTACCTGTGGGGTGGCGTCGGGCGCGGCAAGACTTGGCTAATGGATATGTTTTACTCGCGCATTCCGCTGACGGAAAAGCGGCGAATGCATTACCACCATTTCATGTTCTTCATCCATGAAGAGCTAAAAAAACTTGCCCACCATCGTAGCCCCTTGGAGGCGATGGCGGCGCAATTGGCACAAGAAGTACACTTATTGTGCATCGACGAATTCCACGTCATGGACATTGTGGATGCCATGCTGTTGCACGGCTTGTTGGATGCGATGTGCAAACACGGCATTACTTTGGTGACAACTTCTAACCGTCCGCCCGATGATTTGTATTTGAATGGTTTACAGCGCGAACGTTTCTTGCCTGCGATTGCGTTACTCAAGAAGCATACACATGTGGTGGAACTGGATAACCAGATTGACTACCGCATGTTAAAGCATGTCAGCCAGGATAGCTTTTTGGAAGACGACGATGCGGTGTTGGTGGAACACGAGCTGGAAAAATGTTTCGCGGAACTCGCCAGCGGTGCGATTGAAGTGGGGCAGGATATTGAGGTGCAAGGGCGTTGCCTGCCAACGCATCGCTTGTCTGAAAACATTGTGTGGTTTGATTTCAAGACCTTGTGCGAAACCGCACGCTCTACCCGTGATTATATCGAGTTAGCAGAACGCTTTGATTACATTGTGTTATCAGGTCTGCATGTGTTGACTGAGGAACACGAATCAGCGGCACGGCGCTTTCTTAATCTGATTGACGAATTGTATGACCGACATGTGCAGTTTATTTTTTCCACGACGATTGCACCGGATAGTTTGTATCAGGGTGAGAAATTGCGCTTTGAGTTTCAACGTGCCTTAAGTCGCTTGAATGAGATGAAAGGGGACGATTATCAATCGGTGCGTTTGAACGGGCAAGGAACGCATTAACTGATGATACCGATGGTGTGAATAAAAAATAGCCATTTTGGTTTGTCACGGGTAAAATACCTCGAAATGCGAGGTGTTTATGATGAAGACTATAACGAAAGCGACAGCAGTAAAGGGCTTACTGATGTTGGGGATGCTGTTGAATCTCACTGCTTGTGGCACGGCATCTGCGCCGCTGTCTTATGATTCTATCCATTCGATTACCCAACCGCTTGCGTTGCGCACCAATGATATGCAGTTGCAGCAACGCCAGTGCACCAATAGCTATTTGCTGATGCAGGATTGTGACACGGTGGTGCGGCGTGATGTCCGCCTCAGTGAGAACGTCCGCGAGAATGTGTTCGATAACTTGTCTGATCGCTTGTTTGCGAATGGTCGTTCTAACGCTAAAGCACGTTGGCGGCTGAAGCGGGATCGGGTGGAGTGGCAATACCGCTTTTAAGCGCGTTAGGTGGGTTGAATTAAACGACGTATGGCACATTAACCTCGCAAGATTGGCGTAATCAGCACTTCATGGTTTTGTTAGGGTAGAATCAAGGCACCGCCGGAAGCGACCCGGCTTTGTTGCAATGGTGCTGAATGGATGTTTCAACGATTAATCTGCCGTTAACGGTATTGCTGCCTTTTGTGGGGGCGGCGGTAGTGGCATGGGCTGCCCGTTTTCATCGAGTGGCGGCGGCATGGCTTGCGGGAATCACGACGTTATTGGCGTTGGGGTTGCTGTACCCTGCATTGATTGCCGTGTTTGCCGGTGAGACGGTCATTCAATCTTGGGTGTGGATGCCTGCTATCGGCTTGGATTTCGCTTTCCGTTTGGATGGTCTGGGCGCATTGTTTGCCTTGCTGATCCTTGTCATTGGTCTGCTGATCATCCTCTACGCCCGTTATTATTTGTCAGCGAAAGATTCAATGGGGCGGTTTTTTGCCTACCTGCTGATGTTCATGGGGTCAATGCTGGGCGTGGTATTGTCAGAAAACCTGCTGCAATTGGTGGTGTTCTGGGAGCTGACCTCATTAAGTTCCTTCCTGCTGATCAGTTATTGGCAACACCGTGAGGATGCGCGGCAAGGAGCGCGAATGGCGTTGGCAATCACTGGCGGTGGCGGATTGGCATTGCTGGCGGGTATTTTGTTGCTGGGGCAGATGGCGGGCAGTTACAACTTGTCAGACGTATTGCTGGCGGGTGAGCAAATCCGTGCCCATGCGCTGTATTTGCCGACACTCGTGTTGATTGCGATTGGGGTATTTACCAAATCGGCACAATTCCCGTTTCATTTCTGGCTGCCGAATGCGATGTCAGCACCGACTCCCGTTTCCGCGTATTTGCACTCCGCCACCATGGTGAAAGCGGGGATTTTCCTATTGGCGCGGTTTTTCCCAGTGTTGTCGGGTACACCGGAATGGTTCTGGCTGATTGGTACGGTGGGGATGGCGACTTTGCTGGTGGGGGCGTTTGTGGCGTTGTTCCAGCACGATTTGAAAGGCTTGTTGGCGTATTCGACCATTAGCCATCTGGGGCTGATTACCTTGCTGTTTGGGCTGGGAACGGAACTGGCGGCGGTGGCAGCATTGTTCCACATTATTAACCATGCCACGTTTAAAGCTTCGCTGTTTATGGTGGCGGGGATTATTGACCATGAAACCGGGTCGCGGGATATGCGCCGGATTAATGGTTTGCTGAAATACATGCCGCATACGGCGGTGCTGGCAATGATTGCGGCGGCGGCAATGGCGGGTGTGCCATTGTTGAACGGTTTTTTGAGCAAGGAGATGTTCTTTGATCAGGCGGTGGTGGCTTCCAGTACGTCGGTTTGGGCATTGACTATTCCGGTGTTAGCAACACTTGCCGGGATATTTTCGGTGGCGTATTCCTTGCGCTTTATCCATGACGTGTTTTTCAATGGTGAACCGATTGATTTGCCGAAAACGCCGCATGAGCCGCCGCCGTTTATGCGGATTCCGGTCGATGTGCTGGTGGTATTGTGCATTGCGGTGGGAATGTTGCCGATGTTTACGGTCGCGCCGTTGCTGGCAGTGGCGGTGCAGGGAACATTGCAGGGCGTTCCACCCGAATACAGTCTGGCGATTTGGCACGGGTTTAATGAGCCATTGCTGATGAGTTTTATCGCGCTGGTGGGCGGGATTGCGTTGTATACGGTACGCAAGCCGCTGTTTGCTTGGTATGAATCGCGAGTGAGAGGCCAGCAGTTGCGGCGCTTGTATGACTGGAAAATCGACAAGTTGTTACAGGTGGCGCGTGGCGTGACCCGTGGGTTTGACCGGGGTTCGTTGCAGGATATGTTGTTCTGGGTGCTGGGTTTCACCTTGCTGATGGGGGCTGCGGGGTTCTTGTCGAGTACTGCGCCCTTGTTGGGTGAGCGGGCATTGTTGCCGCTGGATGCGGTGAGTCTGGCGGTGGGAGCAACGTTGATTCTTGCGAGCCTGTTGAGTGTGGTATTGCACCGCGAACGCTTGATCGCGCTGGTAATCTTGGGTGCGGTTGGCTTGGTGGTGTCGCTGGCATTTGTGAAATTTTCCGCGCCGGATTTGGCCTTGACGCAATTGTCGGTGGAAATTGTCACGATTGTATTGCTGATGCTGGCCTTGTATTTCCTGCCGCAATATACCCCACGTATCAGTGCAGTGTGGCGTAAGTGGCGTGACGGTGTGCTGGCGGGATTGTTGGGGTTGGGATCAGCGGCGTTGGCGTTGGCGGTGATGACCCGTGAGACGGCGAACTTGGCGGATTATTTCGTGACGCAAAGTGTGCCGGGCGGTGGCGGTACGAATGTGGTGAATGTGATTCTGGTGGATTTCCGGGGCTTTGATACCTTGGGGGAAATCGCGGTACTGGCCTTGGCGGGCTTGGGCATTTTTGCCTTGTTGCAGCAAATTAAATTGTATGCACCTGCGGAAGATAGCAGTGGACGCGCTTGGGCGTTGGAGGCGAATCCGTTCATTTTACAAACCTTTAGCCGGGTGTTGTTCCCGATGATGTTGATGGTGGCGGTGTTTGTGTTCCTGCGCGGGCATAACTTGCCGGGCGGTGGATTTATTGCTGGGTTGATTGCGGCCTTGGCGATTGTGTTGCAGAACTTGGCGAATGGGATTGGCTGGACGGCGCAACGGCTGCGTACTGACATGCATTCCTGGCTGGCGGCGGGTTTGCTGTTGGCTGCGGGCACGGGGATGGTGGCGATGGCGTTGGGGTATCCGTTCCTCACTTCGGCACACACGCATGTGCATTGGCCGGTGGTCGGTGGCTTTGAGCTGGCGAGTGCCATGTTCTTTGACGCGGGTGTTTTCTTGGTGGTCGTGGGAGCAACGGTAATGATTCTGGTGGAACTGGGCAAGCTTAACCGAGTGGATGCGCCCGCGCCTGTGCTGCAAGGAGAGGTGTAATGGAGTTATTGATTGCCTTGAGTATCGGGGTGCTGGTGGCTTGCGGGGTGTATTTGGTGTTGCGTGCCAGTACCTTTCCGGTGGTGATGGGGCTGACCTTGTTGTCGTATGCGACCAATTTGTTTTTGTTTGCGATGGGGCGGCTGGCCATTGGTGTGCCTGCGATTGTGAGCCAGGATGCCGCAGGGTATACCGACCCGTTGCCGCAGGCATTGGTATTGACCGCGATTGTGATTGCCTTTGGGATGACCGCGTTTGCCATTGTGTTGGCGTTGAAAGTCCGCAGTGAAACCGGCAGTGATCATGTGGATGGGAAAGGGGGTGAGGTGTGATGATGCACTTGCCGATTCTTCCGATTCTGTTGCCGTTGTTGGCGGGAATTCTCTTGCTGTTATTGCGTCCGCTGGGTTTGCAAGTACAGCGCATGGTGGGTTTTGCCGTTACGTTTGCCTTGCTAATGCTGGCGGTGTGGCTGTTTGATGGCGCACTGGTTGGGCAGCGGCAGGTGTATGCGCTGGGTCACTGGCCTGCGCCCTTCGGTATTACCTTGGTGTTTGACCAGCTTGCGGCCTTGATGTTGTTGCTAACGGCAATACTGGCAGTCGGGGCGTTGTGGTATGCGATTGTCACGGAGATTGACGCGCAAGGTAGCCATTTCCATGTGTTGTTCCAGATGCAATTGTTTGGCTTGAATGGGGCATTCCTGACTGGGGATGCGTTTAACCTGTTTGTGTTCTTTGAGGTGTTGCTGCTGGCTTCTTACAGCTTGTTGCTGCACGGCGGTGGCAAGGAACGCACGGTAGCGGGGCTGCATTATGTGGTGGTGAACCTGGTCGGTTCGACGGTGTTTCTGTTTGCGCTGGGAGCGTTGTACGGCGCATTGGGGACGCTGAATATCGCGGATATGGCGGCAAAAGTGGCGGAATTACCGGCAGAGCGTGAAGGGCTGGTGATGGCGGCAGGTTTGTTGCTATTGCTGGTATTCGGGCTGAAAGCGGCGATGTTCCCGTTGTATTTGTGGTTGCCTGCGGCGTATGCCAATACCTCCGCACCCGTGGCGGCACTGTTTGCGATTATGACCAAGGTGGGGGTGTACGCGATTATTCGGGTACATGGCACGGTGTTTGGTGAAGATGCGGGCAGTTTGGCGTATTTCTACGCGCCTTGGTTGCTGGGGCTGGGGCTGATTACCTTGGTGCTGGCGGCGTTGGGCGTGCTGGCGGCGTTTCGCTTGCGCATTCAGGTGGCGTATCTGGTGTTGGCTTCGGTGGCAATGTTGCTGATTGCGGTGGGCTTGCATTCTGAAACGGGGCTGGCGGCGGCGTTGTATTATTTGGTGCATTCGACCTTGCTGGCGGGCGGTTTGTTTTTGCTGGCGGATGTGATTGTGCGCGGACGTGGGGCGTATGCTGATCGTTTTGACCCCGGTATGCGCTTGCCGCACCATGCCTTATTGGGTGGTTTGTTTATGTTTGCGGCAGTAGCAGCCTTGGGTTTGCCGCCATTGTCGGGGTTTTTTGGCAAGTTGTGGATTTTGCAGGCGGCATTGGAACATCCTTGGCGTTGGGCGGTGTTGGCAACGGTATTGATTAGCAGTGCTATATTGCTGATTGCGTTGGCGCGTAGTGGTTCGGTATTGTTTTACAAGGTGAAAGATCGCCCTGATGCGGCTGATCCGGTATTGCCAGCGCAGATTTCGGCGTTTGCGCCCAGTTTGATGGCGGTGCTGTGGTTACTGGCTGCTGTGCCGTTGTTGGTGTTATTGGCGCAGCCGGTTGCAGAGATAATGCAGCAAATCGCCGCGCAAACCTTGGATACGGCAGGGTATCGGGCGGCAGTGTTTGACCCTGCGGTGGGAGGTAAATGAGTATGTTGAAACGATTGTTGCCGCATCCGCTGTTGAGCGTGTTTTTGTTGCTGATCTGGTTGTTGTTGAACAATACCGTCGCAATGGGGCATGTGGTGCTGGGTGCGGGTTTGGCGGTACTGATTCCGTTTTTGACGGTGGGATTTTGGCCGGAACGGGTGTGTGTGCAGCGTCCGTGGGTGTTGCTGAAATTTCTGGCGGTGGTGCTGTGGGATATTGTGGTCGCGAACCTGAATGTGGCAGCGTTGATTCTGGGTTCTACTCGCAAGCTTCAGCCTGCCTTTATGGTGTTGGAATTGGATATTCGTTCGCCGTTAGGGGTGAGTTTGCTGGCGAATACGATTTCGCTGACACCGGGGACGGTTTCGTGTGAGGTGTCGGCTGACCGGCGGCAATTGCTGGTTCACGCGCTGCATGTGACGGATGTGGAGGCGAGCATTCGGGAAATGAAGCAGCGTTACGAACAACCATTGATAGAGGTGTTACGCGAATGTTGAGTATGGTGTTGCCTTGGGCATTCGGTATGGTGTCGTTGGCGTTGTTATTGAGTTTGTACCGCTTGCTGGTGGGGCCGGATGTGCCTGACCGGATTCTGGCGTTGGATACCTTGTACCTGAATACGATTGCCTTGCTGGTGTTGTTTGGGTTGCTGCAAGGCAGTGCGTTGTATTTCGAGGCGGCGTTGCTGATTGCGGTCATGGGTTTTGTGGGCACGATTGCGTTGAGCAAGTATTTGCTGCGCGGCGATATTATGGAGTAGGGCGATGTTGGATGTAATCTTGGCAGTATTGGTGTTGGTTGGGGCGTTTTTTACGCTGGTGGGTTCATGGGGTTTGGCGAAAATGCCGGACTTTTTCATGCGCCTGCACGGGCCGACCAAGGCGACGACCATTGGCGTGGGGTCAGTGCTGGTGGCTTCGGCATTGTACTTTTCGTTCAATACCGATGGGGTAAGCTTGCATGAAGTGCTGGTGACGTTGTTTTTGTTCATGACCGCGCCCGTGAGTGCGCACATGATGGCGAAGGCGGCGTTGCATTTGCGGGTGAAGCAGGTGGAGCAGACACGTCAACCCTAATGCGATTCTGTTGATGCAAGTTGAATAGGGGGTGGCGAATTCGTATGATGCAGCCTACTTAAGGAGGAAATGATAATTATGCAATCCATCAGCACCGAACAGCCGTTTACTGAGTACGCCGTGCGTCAGGTCGAATTTGCCGATATTCCCAAGTGGTTACGCCAAGGGGGGCAAGACATTGCTGCTAACCCTTGGTCTAGCCTGTTGTATGGCATTATCTTCGCGCTGGTGGGGGCGGGGATGAGCCTCCTGTCAGCCAACAACCCCGGTTTTTTCATGGCAACCGCAGCGGGTTTCATGTTGTGGGGGCCGTTTCTTGCGTTGGGTTTGTATGACTTGAGCCTGCGGCGTGAACACGGTGATCCGGTCAATTTTTTGAAATCAACGCTGGCGTTAAAGCGTAATCCGGTCAATTTGCTGTTGTATTCGGCGATGCTGGGGGTACTGGTGTTGTTGTGGCTGCGGATGTCTAGCATTGTGCTGGATATTTTCCTGCAAGATACGGCAGCGGCAGAGCAGCACAGTTACATTGGCTTTATGGCGGCGTTACTGGGTTCAAAAATGGGCTGGTTATTCACGCTGTCATTCATGTCGGTGGGGCTGTTGTTTGCGGTGGTGTCCTTCGTGACGGGCGTGGCGACTGTGCCAATGTTGCTGGAGCGCAAGGTGAGTTTGGTGACGGCGTTGAATACCAGCATTCGCGCCATCCTCACCAACTGGAAAGTCATGTTGGTGTGGGCGGCGACCATTGCGGTGATTATTGGCGCGGGGTTGTTGCCGTTCAGCCTTGGGCTGATCATTGCCATGCCGCTGATTTCGTATGCCAGTTGGCACGCTTACCGCGATATGGTTGAGCTGGTATGACCCTTGAGGAACTCACCACCCAGATTGCCCTCGGCGAAGACAGTCGCCGTCAGTTTAAGCAAGATATTAGCAATACCGATGCGTTAGCCGCCGAAATGGCAGCCTTTGCCAATACGGATGGGGGGGTGATTTTGTTGGGTGTTGCGGATGATGGTGCATTGCCGGGTTTGAGTTTGACGGATGTGGCACGTTTAAACCAGATGATCAGCAATGCTGCCTCCCAGCATATCCGCAGCCCGTTGGCGGTACAGACTGAAAATATTGCGCTGGGTGATGATGGGCGTTTGTTGATAGTACTCAACATTCCCAAGGGTTTGGATAAGCCCTATTTTGACCGTAATGGCGTGATTTGGCTAAAAAGTGGGGCAGACAAGCGCCGGGTGAATTCTAAAGAAGAATTGCGCCGCTTGTTCCAAAGTGTGGATTTGTTACACGCTGATGAAGTGCCGTGCAAGGTAGGTGTTGAGGCGATTGACCGCCACAGTTTGGCAGAATTTTTGCATACAACTTATGGTTTGGAAATTCCCGAGCAGAACACGGATTTGTTACGTTTGTTGCAAAACATGAACCTTGCAACCGTTGAGGGATATGTAAACCTCGCCGGAGTATTGTTGTTTGGCAAGCGCCCTGAATGGGTAAAACCGGCTTTTATTGTCAAAGTGGTGGCATTTCCTGGTAATGTCATTGAATCCAGCAGCTATGTGGATAGTGAAGACATCGGTGGCAGGCTGCGGGATGTGTTCGATGATACTTTGCGTTTCATTATGCGTAACTTGCATAAGCGGCAAGGGCAACAAAGTTTCAATTCGGTGGGGGAACCTGAAGTGCCGCGTTTGGTATTTGAGGAGCTGCTGGTTAATGCCTTGATTCATCGGGATTATTTTATCAGTGCGCCGATTCGGGTGTTGATTTACGCTAATCGCATTGAGATTATCAGCCCCGGTCATTTGCCTAATAATCTGACCGTTGAAAAAGTGAAGGCGGGTAACTCGAATTTGCGCAACCCCATTCTGGCATCGTTCATTGCTAAAAAACTTTTACCTTACCGTGGCTTAGGTTCAGGTATTCTCCGAGCTTTGGAAGCGTGGCGGCAGATTGATTTCAAGGATGACCGCGAGGCGTGCTTGTTTACCGTCACGGTTTGGCGACCTGCGGATTGATCATTCCGCCCCGTGCATGACTTCCGTCAGCGTCAACCCTGCTAGTGAGCGGATGCTGCGGGCAAGAAAGTAAAACACTGCCAGCATCATCAGCATGGAGGGAATCGCAATCATTGGGTAACTCATCAGCGTCAGTTGCCCTAATTCCTCATTGAAAGCCGCCGTGCCGCTGGGGCTGGTGACGATGTAGGTGGCGAGGAAATAGTTCATGGTGGCGGAAAAAGCGAACGTGCCACCAAACAGCCAGTTCGCGGTTTGCAAACGCTGGTCGAATTCGCGCTGAGTTCCCCGAATCGCCAGTTGTTCCTGTATTTTTTCGACGTGCAGCAGGCGTTGGTTGAACAGCACGGTGCGGATCAACGGGTATTTGGTGTAAGTCGAGCCAATTACCGCAAGACCCAAAATGGCAGGAATAGCTGCTTCCTTGACTGCCAGCCATTGCGTATCCAGCTCCAGCACGCCAATACCGCCGGTCAGTAATACACTCACTAGACCCAATGCCGCGAATAGGTTGATTTTGCGGTTGCGTATCCAATCAAAGATTCCCCAGCCTAGTGGGAATGACAATGCCAATATTAGTGCATTCGTTGTGCCCAGTTGTTCCGGGGCGCTGAGTTTCATCAGGATGAGCGCAGGAATCACCAAAGTGAGAGCGATTTCGAGTAATGGGTTGGATTTGTGTGTGTTATTCATAGCAAGATCTTAAGCGTTTCAATTCAGCCGTTATTAGTGGGTGCTATTAGAACAGGAATGTTTGGCTGAGGGAATAAAACCGTTCAACTACCCCCGGACACCGTATCCGGGTCTTGCGCCCATTCATCGCTGATAATGGTTTCCCGATACCCGCGCCAGCTTGCATAACCAATCACCGGCAGCGTCACCAAAAACGCCACAAACAGCGTCAGGAAACCAACCACCACCGATGCAAGCAGTACCCCAGCCCATAGCAGCATTGCCGGTTTGTTTTTCAACACCGCATTGAAACTGGTCAGCATCGCGGTAATCGCATCGACATCCCGATCCATCATCATCGGCAGGGAAAACACCCCAGCGCAAAAGATAATCATGGCAAACACCGCCCCGACCAAGGAACCAACCCCCAGAAACATCAGCCATTCCACCGCCGTCGGCTCTGTTCCCATTGGCAGGAAAATATTGATGGCAGTGGCAGAACGCGCCCACACCAAAAACACGATCAGCAAAGCAAAGGCGAAAATCATCTGGTTGCCAAGGCGTTTCTTGCCTTGTTGCAGGCAAAAACCAATCTGCGGTTTCCTGCCCCGGTCAAGCTGGCAACTGACCGAATACAGCCCCATTGCCAGCGCAGGCCCCATAAAGATAAACGCGGCAAACAGCACGATAACCATCGTAAAACTTCCCACTTGCCAAGCCCAAGCAACGATCAGCCAACTGATAAGCATGAACAGCGCACCGTACAACACACTGAGTAACGGAGCCTGACGGAAATCCTGCCACCCCAGTTGGAGCCAGCGCAGCGGAGCTGTCGTATCCAGTTGGCGGCAGGGGGCAACGAATGGGCGGGTGTCTTCTGTCGTGGACATGGCGAAACCTCCTTCTCACAGTGCATCTACGAAGATTACATCAAAAATCAGGGGTTTGCCGTTTTCCTTGCTGCGGGTATCTGATAGGTTTTGCGGAACTTTTTCATGCATTATCGACCAATTGTTTAGTAGCACCATTTTAAGGAGTGAAGCATGGTCTTTGGGGTTAGAAACAAACTGCTGCTTGTCTGTTTGTTGTCGCTGGTGACGCTTGCCACATCCGGCAGCTTAGTCACCGCTCATGCTGCCACGGCACAAACGGACATTCTCCAAGCTGCTGATAAGGAAAAAAGCGGGGAATATGTGCGGCAACGCTTTCTTCAGCAACTGGAAAAGCCGTTTAATCCCAGTGATCAGCGTAAAAAAATGCTGGTCATCGGCGATAGCCATGCACAGGATTTTTACAATGCCTTATTGGAAAATAATCTTGATCAACGTTATCAAATCAGTACCAGACGTATCCCCGCTATTTGCGGACTGTATTTGGGGCCAGAAGACATTAGCCGTCTGATCGACAAAAAGCACATCCCCATTTGCGAAAAAGCTGACACATTGGCAGCCGCGAAGCCGCACATTGCGCAGGCTGATGTGGTAATTATTGCCGCCAATTGGGAATTGTGGTCTGCACAACGGTTGCCAACGACTATCCAACAATTGTCAATCAAGGAACCACAAAAACTGTTCATCGTCGGGCGGAAGGATTTCGGCAAGCTCAATCTGCGGCAATACCTTGGCATGTCAGACGAGGAGCTAATCCAACTCCGCAATCCGGTCTATGGCGCACAACACGAGATCAACCAAACGATGAAACAGTCGTTGCCAGCCGGAATGTTTGTCAATATTCAAGCCTTGGTTTGCCAGACTGAAGACAGTTGCCCACTTTTTACGCCACAAGCACGGCTAATCAGCTTCGATGGTGGTCACTTGACACCCGCAGGTGCTAGCCATGTGGGCAATATTTTGTTGCGTAACTCACCGTTGCATCAGCTTTGAAAAATGAACCACTGTCGTCAGCATTTCGCGTTTTGTGGCGTTAATTTGTAGCGTTAACGGTGGTGTCCGACGCGGTAGGTGATTTTGACCCCCGTATTCTATTTGCCCTATACTCAAAGTAGCACAAGCGATGGAGAGGTCAGATGCTAAAACGACTGCGTATCGCAATTATCCTATTATCGTTATTGCCTATAGAGAGCGTTTTCGCTAATTGGTCTGTGACTAAGGTCATCAGCTTGAATCATGTTTTCTCGCCTTCCGACAATGACGGCTGGCGACCAGAAAGCGTGGTGCTGGAAAAATCCATCAATGAACGCAGCTATTATTCCATCGGTATTTTGGAAAATTCCGAAGAACGTTTAGGGCTAATCCTCGGCTATTCCACTGTTTTTTACCAACGCGAAAAGTTTAACCTGCACCGCAGCCTTTACCTCTCCAGCAATTACGAACGCCTGCCTCCGGTGATGCCTGTACCGATGGTGGGCATCCGCTACCATCTAACCCCAAAGATTGATTTAGTGGCGCAAGCCACACCTGTCCCTGACCCTAAGGATGCGTATGTGATTGTTATGACAGGGGTTAATATTGACTTTTAGACAAATCACTGACTAAAAAGGATAAAATATGAAAATGACACTACAAATTCTTGGCGCGGCTGATGAGGTGACCGGTTCGTGCCACCTAGTAACGGTCGGTGACTACAAACTCTTGTTGGATTGCGGTCTGATTCAGGGTTCGTGGCGGGATGAGGCACGCAACAGTGACCCGTTTCCGTTTGACCCTGCCAGCATTGATGCCGTTATCCTCAGTCATGCCCATATTGACCATTCCGGGCGCTTGCCATTGCTGGTGAAACAGGGTTTTCGTGGTCCCATTTACACACATAAAGCCACGGCGGATTTGTGCCGCATTATGTTGCGGGATGCGGCTTACCTGAATGAAAAAGATGCCAAGCTGGAAAACCGTAAGCGCGAACGCAAAGGCTTGCGCCCGGTTGAGCCGCTGTACACCCTCCAAGATGCTGAAGCGGTGTTCCGCCATTTCCAGACATTGGACTATGCCGAACGCTTGGAGACCCTGCCACTGGCGGCGCTCCGGCTGATGGATGCCGGGCATATTCTCGGCTCAGCAATTGTGGAATTGTGGTTACACAGCGGCAAACACGACCGCAAGCTGGTGTACAGCGGCGACTTGGGGCGTTCCGGGATGCCGGTGTTGCAAGACCCCGCCATCATCAAACAAGCCGACATGGTATTGCTGGAAAGCACCTACGGCGACCGCCTGCACCGCGACTGGGATGCTACCCGCCAAGAGTTGGCAGACCTGTTCCGGGAAGTAACCGCCAAACAGGGCAATATCCTGATCCCTGCCTTTGCGGTGGGGCGCACCCAGGAAATTTTTTACCTGTTTGCCAAATACTTTGATGAATGGGGCTTGGGGCGGTGGCAAATTTTCCTCGACAGCCCGCTGGCGATCGAAGCCACGCACGCCTACGCCCAGAATTGTGACCTATTTGATGATGAGTCCTCGCAATTGTGGCGGCAACACCGCGATAGCCCGTTGTTGCCGAACCTGCGGTTTACCCGCACGCCCGAAGAATCCATGCGCATCAACCAGCTACACAGTGGTGCCATCATTATCGCCGGAAGCGGCATGTGTAACGGTGGGCGTATCCGCCATCACCTCAAGCACAACGTATGGCGGCGTGATTGCCACGTTCTCATTTCCGGCTTTCAGGCACGCGGCACACTGGGGCGGGCGTTGGTAGATGGTGCAAAGCATATCCGCTTGTGGGGGGAAACCATCCGCGTTGCTGCACAAGTTCACACCATTGGCGGGCTATCGGCGCACGCCGACCAAGCGGCTCTGACCCATTGGTATGCGCAATTTGACCCACAACCGCCAGTGGTGTTGGTGCATGGCGAACCGGCTGCCAAAGCAGTCTTGGCGGAACGCTTGCGCAACACCTTGGCTGCGCCAGTGCGCTTGCCGCGCTTCGGTGAAACCTTTGATCTGATTTGCACAAATGAGAACCCACATGGATAAGCAAGCTTGGCACGCACTTCCCCTAGACGACACGCTAAGTCGTTTAGACAGTCAGGCTGCGGGTCTTGACACCCACACCGCCCAAGAACGCCACCACACCCACGGTGCAAACCGCCTGCCCGCACCGCCTAAACGCAACCCCGTGATCCGTTTCCTACTGCATTTCCACAATATCCTGATTTACGTGCTGATTGCGGCAGCGGCGGTTACAGCCTTGTTAGGTCATTGGGTCGATACCAGCGTGATTTTGGCGGTGGTCGTGGTCAATGCAATTATTGGTTTCCTGCAAGAGGGCAAAGCGGAACAGGCAATGGAGGCCATTCGGCAGATGCTTGCCCCCCAGGCAGCGGTATTGCGTGATGGCAAACGCACGACGGTGGCGGGGGAAATGCTCGTCCCCGGTGACATTGTATTGCTGGAAGCGGGTGATAAAGTGCCAGCCGACTTGCGCCTGTTGCAGGCTTACGGCTTGCAGGTGCAGGAAGCTATTCTGACTGGCGAATCCGTCCCCGTGGATAAGCAGGTGGAAATTGTTCCTGCTGAGGCGGCGTTGGGTGATCGCACCAATCTGGCATTCAGCGGTACGAATGTGACCAGTGGACAAGGACAAGGCGTGGTAGTCGCGATTGGCGGGCAGACTGAAATCGGGCGCATTAGTGGCTTGCTGGCTAAGGTTGATAGCCTCACCACGCCGTTGGTGGAACAAATGGATATGTTCGCCAAGTGGCTGACGCTGTTCATTTTGACCGTGGCAGTGCTGATTTTTGCGTTCGGCTATTTTGTGCAACATCAGGATTTCAGCGACTTATTCATGGCAGTGGTGGGCTTGTCGGTAGCTGCGATTCCTGCCGGATTACCAGCGGTATTGACCATTACACTGGCGGTTGGGGTGCAAGCAATGGCACGGCGCAATGCAATTGTACGCCGCTTGCCTGCGATTGAAACCATTGGTGCGGTTTCGGTGATTTGTTCTGACAAAACCGGCACGTTGACCCGCAATGAAATGATGGTCGCGGCACTGGCTGGTGGCGCAGGTTTGTTTCGGATAGCGGGCGAAGGTTACGCCCCACAAGGCACGATTGCGCCCGACACTGCCCCACATAACCCCCAGCCCGTAGCGGATACGCAGCCGCTATTGCAGCTTATGGGGCTAACTGCCTTGCTGTGTAACGATGCCGAACTTAAACAGCACGAAACATTGTGGCGGGTGGAAGGCGATCCGATGGAAGGCGCGTTACTCGCATTTGCGGCGAAAACTGGGCTGGATGTCACGCAACAACGCCAGCAATGGGCGCGTGTCGCGGTGATTCCGTTTGATTCGCGGCATAAATTCATGGCAAGTCTGCATCACCATGCACAGACGCAAACCACGCGGGTATTTCTCAAAGGTGCGCCCGAACATTTGCTGGCAATGTGTCACCACCAGCATAACGCTAGGGGTGAGACTGTGCCGCTGGATGCCGATTTCTGGCACGCTCAGGCAGAAGACATTGCCGCACAGGGACAGCGCGTATTGGCACTGGCAGTCCGTACCATGCCTACCAAGCAAACCACCTTGGAACACGCCGATGTACAAACCGATGTGGTGTTTTTAGGGTTGGTCGGTTTGATTGACCCGCCGCGCCCGGAAGCGATTGCTGCCGTGGCTGATTGCCATCGTGCTGGAATTCGCGTCAAAATGATTACCGGCGACCATGCTGCCACCGCTGCGGCGATTGGCAAGCAAATCGGTTTGCAACACAGTGAGCGTGTCCTCACAGGCAGTGAACTCGACCTGCAAAACGATGCCGAGCTATCCGCTAGCGTACTGCACACTGACATCTTTGCCCGCACCACCCCGGAACATAAATTACGTCTGGTCACGGCTTTGCAAGAACACGGCATGACGGTGGCAATGACCGGGGATGGCGTGAATGACGCACCCGCGCTCAAACGTGCCGATGCCGGTATTGCAATGGGGCAAAAAGGCAGTGAAGCCGCCAAGGAAGCCGCTGAATTGGTGTTGGCGGATGATAATTTTGCCTCGATTGCCGCAGCGGTGCGCGAAGGGCGTACCGTGTACGACAATATCCGCAAGGTGATTAGTTGGACATTGCCAACCAATGCGGGGGAGGCTGCGGTGATTATCCTTGCCTTGCTGTTTGGGATGATGTTGCCGATTACCCCGATTCAAATCTTGTGGGTGAATATGATTACGGCCGTGACCTTGGGTATTGCGTTGGCATTTGAGCCAACCGAGGCAAACACCATGCAACGTCCGCCACGACCGCGCCATGAGCCGTTATTGGGCGGGGCATTGGTGTGGCAGATTTCACTGGTATCATTGCTGTTCGTTGCCGGGGTTTTTGGTATTTATTTGTATGCACAAGATCAGGGCTATAGCGTGGAACTTGCCCGCACGATGGCGATGAATACGCTGGTGGTGATGGAAATCGCGTATTTGTTTTTCATCCGCAATATGTACAGCACCTCACTGAGTTGGGAAGCAGTACGCGGCACTAAAGTGGTGTGGATTTCGATTATCGTGGTGGTGGTTGCTCAGTTAGTGATTACCTATGTGCCACTGTTCCAAAGCATCTTCGCCACGCAAGCGGTTAGTTTTGCCGATAATGTATTGATTTTCGGCGTTGGGGTGGCGTTGTTTGTGTTAATCGAGCTGGAAAAACAGATGCGTTTACGCTTGAGTCTTTGATTTCTCGCGTTCTTTGAGCAATTCGTGTAGCAGTGGATAGTCCGCTTTCCACTGGCGTTGCAGGCGCTTGAGCACTTGCGGCATGGGCATTCCCAGTAAAATCAAGGTGTGTACCGCTATCATCAGGCTGTTTTCCAGATTTTCGGGGATAACCTCATTAGCCCCGGCTGCTTTATAGCTGTTGATATGGTGCTCATCAGAAGTGCATACCATCACCATAATATCCGGGCATAAGGCTTGGATGTGATGCAAAGTTCGGAACACCGTATCCACATCATTGTATGTGATCACGACAAGACGGGCGGTGTTGATCCCAACGGCTTCTAAGATGTCGCGTTCTGAAGCATCACCATAGAACACTTGTTTACCACGTAGCGGGCAGGCATCAATTGTGGCGGAATCAATGTCCAACGCGACATACGGGATGCGGTCTTCCTGTAAAAATCGCCCGATAGCTTGTCCACGCTGCCCGTAACCGCACAAGATAACGTGTTTTTCCAGTGAAAGGTTGGCAGGTTCAGGCAGTGTTGGCTCAGATGTGGCGGTCGTTGCTTTAGGTTGCCTAAACAAGGTGCATAAGCGGGCTAAACCGTGGTTATAGCGGATCAGAAAAGGGGCTAAGATCATGGCAAACAACACCGCCGTCAGTGCAATCTGGCTGGTGTTGCTGTCAATTACTCCCTCGGATAAGGCAATCGCCAATAACGCAAATCCGAATTCGCCGCCGACTGCTAACAGCCAACCCGTGCGCCATGCACTCAGGGTCGCTGTACCTGACCAGCGCAGAATCAGCATGACCAAAACTGCTTTGACAAGCATTAACAATGCCGCACCCGCTAGTGCTAGATGCCAGATTTCCGGTATTTTGGCGGGGTTGACCAGCATACCGATAGCCACAAAAAACATTCCGAGCAGTACATCACGAAACGGGCGGATGGTGGATTCCACCTGATGACGAAACTCGGTTTCCCCCAATACCATGCCCGCAAGAAACGCACCGAATGCCATTGACAAGCCCAGTGAATTGGTCAGCCAAGCCGCTACTAACGAAACAAATAAAACGGTAAGGGTGAATAATTCCGGGGAATGCCGAAGTGTTACCAATTGGAAGAGTGGGCGTAATACCCAGCGTCCGATTACGAATACCAGCAAGAAAGCCAGCAAGGCTTTGGCAAACGCTACGCCAATGGCACCTGAGATTGCCCCAAACCCAACGGCTGTCGTCGCTAAAACCGGAATAATGACCACAATGGGAACAGCGGTTACATCCTGAAACACTGACATGGCAATGCCGGTACGCCCGTGAGGGGTGTTTTCCTCACGTTGTTCAGCCAGTTGTTTGCTAATGATCGTGGTAGAGGACTGCGCAAAGACCGCACCGACAATAAAAGCCGCTGCTGGGTCTAAACCGAATAGCCATAAAATGCCTGCAATCACTGCCGTGGTGAGCACGACTTGCCCCGTGCCTGCCCCTAAAAGCACATGGCGCAAGGCATACAGTTGCGGCAATGAAAAGTTTAAGCCGATGGTGAATAGCAAAAACACAATGCCGAATTCTGCTAAGGATTTAAGCGGCTGTTCGTCAATCACCGGCCCTGGGGTGTATGTCCCCAATACAACTCCAACCAATAAATATCCCAAACTGGAGGGGATATGTAAGCGCTGAAATGCAATAATGACAATGACAGAGCTAGAAAGCAGGAGTAGTAATTGGTGAAAATATTGGTCAAACATGAAATTGCCTTTAACATTCGCAAATTGGGCTGTGTGTAGCGATAGCCCTTCATTATAACCATGTTGCAGTGCATAGTACAAAAGCCGTTGGCTACTGTGCTTTTCAGGTTTTGCATAGAAGTTCTATTATAATCATTGACTTAAATTCAGGGGGATATATGCCGGATATTCATTTGATTCAACTAATCCATTCATCGCCATTCTATGAGTTAACCGCGTTAGTGGTGTTAGCGGCTGTTATCGGCTTTGTCGGGCTATTGCTGCGTCAGCCGATGATTGTGAGTTTCATTGCGGTGGGGGTGCTGGCAGGGCCTTCGGCATTGGATATTGTGCAGTCCAAAGAAAATATCGAGGTATTGTCAGAGCTGGGAATTGCCTTGCTGCTGTTTCTGGTCGGTTTGAAGCTGGATTTGAAGTTGGTGCGCTCTTTGGGGATGGTGTCGTTGGCAACTGGCTTGGGGCAAGTGTTGTTCACGTCAGTGATTGGCTTTCTGATTGGGTTGGCGTTGGGGCTGGATACCATTACCTCGCTGTATGTGGCGGTGGCACTGACCTTTTCTAGCACCATTATTGTCGTCAAGCTGCTGTCGGATAAGAAGGAAGTGGATTCGTTGCACGGACGCATTGCCATCGGTTTTCTGATTGTGCAGGACTTGGTGGTGGTGTTGGCAATGATGGTGCTGTCGGCATTTGGTATTGGGGCGCAAGGTGGGGCGGATGCTAATGTGTGGCTGCACATCGGCACGGTATTGCTCTACGGGCTGGCAATGTTGGTGTTTGTGGGCTTGTTTATCCGTTATCTGGCAACGCCGTTGGTAGGGAGGGTGGTGCATTCGCCGGAATTACTGGTGACGTTTGCGATTGGCTGGGCGGCATTGCTGGCGGCATTGGGCAGCCATTTGGGGTTCAGCAAGGAGCTGGGCGGCTTGCTGGCGGGGGTGGCATTGGCTTCGACCCCGTACCGTGAGGCGATTGTGTCGCGGTTGGCATCGTTGCGGGATTTTCTGCTGCTGTTTTTCTTTATCGCACTGGGGATGCATCTGGATCTGAGCCTGTTGGGGGCGCAAGTGTTCCCGGCATTGCTGTTCTCGGTGTTTGTATTGATTGGTAATCCGCTGATTGTTTTGGCGATTATGGGGGCAATGGGCTACCGCAAACGCACTGGCTTTTTGGCAGGGCTGACGGTGGCGCAAATCAGCGAGTTTTCCCTGATTTTCATGGCAATGGGGATGACGCTGGGGCATGTGAATGCGGAAGCCTTGGGGTTGGTAACGTTGGTAGGGTTGGTGACGATTGCGCTGTCGGTGTACATGATTACCTATTCCCATACCCTGTATGCATGGTTGGAACCGCTGCTAGGGGTATTTGAAAAACGCATTCCAGTGCGGGAACTGGCACATCATCAAGGGGAGCAAACCTTGCAACCTCATGATATTTTGCTGTTTGGGCTGGGGCGTTACGGCAATGTGCTGGCAGAAACGCTGCAACAACACGGCTTTCGAGTATTGGGCGTGGACTTTAACCCCGATGAAGTGCGCCAATGGCAGGAACACGGGTACGAGGCAATTTACGGTGATGCCTGTGACCCTGAATTTGTCGGGCATTTGCCATTGCAGGGGATAAAATGTGTGATTTCAGCGTTGCCACAACACGCGCTGAGCCTCACCCACGAAAATGCGCACCTGATGTTGTTGGATGCGCTGCGCCGTCAGCATTACACTGGCAAGGTAGCGATTGCGTTACAACGGTCTGCTGATGCAAGTGATGTTGAGGGCTTGAGAAAACGTGGGGCTGATGTCATTTTCCAGCCCTTCCACGATGCTGCTACTCAAGCAGCGGAACAACTTAAGGCACTATTAGCCACAAAGGAGTAAACCATGCGCCACTTTCATCATATTCTGTACGCCAGCACGCATTTGGATGACGCTACCTTGGATGGCTTAAAGCAAGCCCTGAGCATGGCTCGTGAAAATCAGGCGGCACTGAAGTTCTTATTGTTACACCCGGAATTGCCCTCAAACCAATGGGAATACCGTGACATGTACCACAACTTTTTTCACACGCAAGTGCAGGAATTACTCGAAACGGCGCGTGCTGCGCTGAGTACTTCCGTCGCTGAAATTCCGGCGGTGCAGGTGGAACTGGAAGCGATTAGTGAGCCGCCTGCGATTAGCATGATTCGCCATGTGTTGCGTGATGGGCATGATTTATTGATTAAGGAAGCGGAAGTTAAAGGCAATCACAAGGGTTTCAAGGCATTGGACATGACCTTGCTGCGTAAATGCCCCTGCCCAGTGTGGCTGGCACGCCCGATCAGTGCTTCCCGTGCGGACATGCGGGTGGCAGTTGCAATTAACCCGGAAAGTCGCGATGACCAAGAGCGGGTGCTAAGCTTGCGTTTGTTGGAACTTGCCAACTCACTAGCGGCGACGACCAGTGGTAAATTGGCGGTTGTGTCGTGCTGGGATTATCCGTTTGAAGATTTCTTGCGCCACAATGGGCGGGCAGAAGTGGCGGAGGCAACCATCTTGCAAACAGTGCTGGATGCACAAACCGAACATCGCGCTGCCCTCCAGCATTTGCTCCAACAGGCTGGATTAACACCAGAGCGTTATCGCGTTTATCACTTACGCGGGCAAGCCGATGACCTGATTCCCGATTTTGTTGAGGCGCATCAGGTGGATGTGTTGGTAATGGGCAGTGTGGCGCGTACCGGCATTAGAGGTTTCCTGATTGGCAATACCGCCGAAAACATTGCCGAGGAATTGGGTGGCAGCTTGGTGGCACTCAAACCCCACGGCTTTGTGTCGCCGATTGAACCTTATTGAGGCAATACCACGCTACTGACTTGCTGAGGCCAGGCATTGATCACCGCATTGATCAGGGTTGCCAGCGGAATCGCGAAAAACACGCCCCAAATGCCCCAAATCGAGCCAAAAAACAACACCGCCGTAATAATCGCGGCGGGGTGTAAATTAACCATTTCTGCGAACAGCAACGGTACTAGCAGGTTGCCATCCAGAAATTGGATAATCCCGTAGGCGATCATGACGTAGGCAAAATCGGCGTTAAATCCCCATTGGAAATACGCCACAATCGCCACCGGCAATGTCGCCACCGCAGCCCCCACGTAGGGAACTAATACTGAAATGCCCACCAAAAACGACAACAGCATTGAATAACGCAAATCAAACGCCACAAATACGACGAAAGAAACCGCCCACACCATCAGAATTTCCAGAAACTTACCGCGTACATAACCGGCGATTTTGGCATTCACTTCGCGCCAGACCTGCATCACCAATTCGCGGTCACTGGGTAGGAAATTACCGAACCATGCCAACACCATGTCTTTGTCTTTCAAAAAGAAAAACACCAGCAACGGTACGACCACCAAATACACAATAAAGGCGATCAGGTTAAAGACCGATGATAAGGAAAAACTCAATACATGCCGGGATAATTGAGTTAACTCATTGCGCAGGCTATTGAGCAATTCCACGATGGCTTGTTCGGAAATCAAGGTCGGGTACTTTTCTGGCAGTGTCAATAGGACATCTTGCCCGGCGGCGATCATGCCCGGAATTTCCAAGGCAAATTGTGTCGCTTGTTTGAACATGAGCGGGGCGAGTATCACCATTACCAATAACAGCATCATCACAAACAGACTGAAGACCAGCAGAATCGCGGCAAAGCGTGGCAACTTACAGCGATGTAACAAATGTACAGCACCATCCAATAGGTAAGCTATAATGACGGCTGCCAACATCGGTGCAAGTATCTTTCCCGCAAAAACAATGACACTTAAGCCCATTAGCAGCAACAGTGCCAAAATGGCGACTTGGGGGTTGGAGAAGTGGCGGGTATACCAGTTATTAAGCAGTTTAAGCATAGGGTTATTATCGTGGCATTTGCTGGTTAGAGGTAAGGGATACTAGCAGACACGCCTTAAAAATGGCATAAACCGTTCCATACTCATCAAATTCAAAGGAAATCGTTATTATGTTGTTATCGCTGGCCGCTATTGTCGTGGGGCTTACTATATTGGTTTGGAGTGCCGATAAATTTGTCGATGGTGCTGCTGCCACGGCAAAACATTTGGGAATGCCATCCCTCCTGATCGGGATGGTGATTATCGGGTTTGGTACATCCGCACCAGAAATGACCGTATCAGCCTTTGCCGCGTGGGAAGGCAACCCCGCCTTGGCTTTGGGCAATGCTTATGGCTCAAACATACTGAATATTGCATTGATCTTGGGGATAACCGCCATGATTGCGGTGATTGCGGTGCATTCCGATATTGTCCGCAAGGAAATGCCGATTTTGCTGGCGGTGACGCTGCTGTCAGGTTTGCTGTTATGGGACAGGGAAATCAGCCGCTGGGATGCTGTGATCTTGCTGGTAGTCTTTTTCGGGATTATGGGTTGGTCTATTTACTCGGCGATGCGTGGGCGGCAGGATGCTTTATCCGCAGATGTAGAAGAGGAAATGGCAAGCCATCCGATGACCTTGAAAACGGCATTGGTATGGTTGGCTATCGGTTTAGTGTTGTTGATCATTAGTTCACGAATTCTTGTGTGGGGTGCGGTGGATATTGCCCATGCCTTGGGGGTTAGCGATTTGATTATCGGTCTGACGATTGTGGCACTGGGTACTTCGCTACCGGAATTGGCTTCCTCCGTTGCGGCTGCTCGCAAAGGTGAATCCGATTTGGCAATAGGCAATATTATCGGCTCTAACTTGTTTAATACCTTGGCAGTGGTAGGTATTGCCGGGGCAATTGCACCGATGGCAGTTGCCGATGAAGTGTTAACCCGCGACTTCCCGGTTATGCTGGCAGTCACCGTGGGCTTGTTCATTATGGCCTATGGTTTCAGGAAGCCGGGGCATCTAACCCGTTGGGAAGGCATCCTGTTGTTGAGTGTGTATTTCGGGTACACCGGCTGGTTGATTTACACCGTGGTCGCATAAGTAACAGGTAGGGCAGGGGCATGGTGAAACGGTTTGCATGAGATTAAATCGCGTCCAGTTCGGTCAATGGCCAACGCGGACGCGCATTAATCACTGCCGCTTCGCTTACCCCTGCCAGTAACCTTAACGCGCCCGCATACGCAATCATCGCGCCGTTATCGGTGCAAAATGCCAAACGCGGGAAATAGACTTCCCCCGGCAATTCTGCCAATCGCGCCCGTAAGCGGCGATTCGCGCCGACCCCACCCGCCACAATCAGCCGCTTGCGACCCGCTTGTTCCAACGCCCGCCGACATTTGATAAACAGCGTGTCTACTACTGCGTCTTCAAACGCTCGTGCAATATCCGCTTTATCCTGCTCTGTTTGCCCAGACTTTTGCCAAGTCGTCAGCGAAAACGTCTTCAAACCGCTAAAGCTGAAATCACAGCCCGGTCGATCCACCATTGGGCGTGGAAATTTGTACATCCCCTCACGCCCTTGTTCCGCCAGTTTTGCCAACAACGGGCCACCCGGATAATCCAAGCCCATCAATTTGGCGGTCTTGTCAAACGCTTCACCTGCCGCATCATCCACGCTTTCGCCCAGAATGTGGTATTCGCCAATGCGCGGCACATCCACCAGCATGGTATGCCCACCCGACACCAGCAACGCCACAAACGGCAATTCCGGTGGATTTTCTTCCAACATCGGCGCGAGCAAATGCCCCTCCATGTGATGCACGCCCACGGCGGGAACATTCAAGCCCCATGCCATCGACCGTGCAATCGCAGCCCCCGTCAGCAATGCGCCGATCAGCCCCGGCCCTGCGGTGTAGGCAATGCCATCAATATCCGCCATTGTCATATCAGCATCCACCAACGCCTCGCGCAGCAATGGCAACACACGGCGAATATGATCCCGCGATGCCAATTCCGGTACTACGCCACCGTATTCGGCGTGCATCGCAATCTGGCTGAACAAGCGATGCGCCAACAAGCCTTTATCGGTGTCGTACAACGCCACGCCGGTTTCATCACAAGAGCTTTCAATTCCAAGTACACGCATGAGGGTCTTCTGGGGTTAAACAAGATGAAGAGAAGTATATATGCTAAAGTTGCGTGATGACAAAACAAGGTATAGGAAACATGCGATTCTTCTGGATGCCCTTGCTGGCACTCGTGCTGCTGGCGCAAACTCCCACCGTGTGGGCGAAAGATCGACTGATCGTATTGGCTGGACAGTCCAATATGATGGGGCGCGGCAAGGTACATGAGTTACCTGCTACTTATAAGACCACCCCCGCGAATGTGAAATATTTCTACCAAGGGCGCGAACACCCGCTGGCAAAATTTGCGTGGTTTGGCCCCGAAGTTAGCTTTGCGCACGATGTCGCCCGCGCTTTTCCCAACGATACTATTATTCTCGTGAAACAAGCCGCATCGGGCAGCCTGATTCAGCAATGGCAACCGGAGCAAGCGCTCTATAAAGCTTTGCTACGCCAAGTGGGTTTTGCCACCCCCAAAGACACGACCTTGCAGGCAGACGCGATTTTGTGGATGCAGGGGGAAAGCGATGCGCAAGAATCCATCGGTGTTGCCCAGCAATACGGCAAGCGCTTGACCACCTTGGTGACACAATTGCGCACTGATTTGGCTTCCCCCGACAGTTTATTCATTTACGGGCAGGTCAATCTGGATCACGAGAAACATGCCGAATCCATCGCGTCGGTACGCAATCAGCAGCAAGCCGCCCAGCAGCAATTGCCAGGGGCTTTGATGGTATCCACTGACGGTTTGGGTAAGCAGAGTGATGGCATCCACTACGATGCGGCAGGACAAATGGAATTAGGCAAACGCTTTGCAAAAGCCTACATTGAGCAGATGAAATAGCGCACGAAATAATGGTATTCACGCGCATTTTCACCTACGATTGTGCGCCACAACAAAAACAGTCGCCGCCCGCAGTTGATTAACCACCAAGGGAGTTGAGCCATGACCATTATTAAGCAAGACGACGTAATCGCCAGTGTGGCGGATGCGTTGCAATTCATTTCGTATTATCACCCCGTCGATTTCATCGAGGCGATGCATAAGGCGTGGGAACGTGAAGAATCCCCTGCCGCGAAGGATTCCATTGCACAAATCCTCGTCAATTCGCGCATGTGTGCCGAAGGGCATCGCCCGATTTGCCAAGATACCGGCATCGTTACCGTCTTCGTCAAAGTCGGCATGAATGTGCAGTGGGAAGGCGACATGAGCCTGTCCGACATGATCAACGAAGGCGTGCGCCGTGCGTACATGAACCCCGATAACGTGTTGCGTGCGTCCATCCTCGCCGACCCAGCGGGGGCGCGGAAAAATACCAAAGACAACACGCCAGCGGTGATCCATTACGAAATCGTCCCTGGCGACACTGTGTCGTTTGACGTTGCGGCCAAGGGCGGTGGTTCTGAAAACAAATCCAAAATGGTCATGCTCAACCCTTCCGATAGCATTGTGGATTGGGTGTTGAAAACCGTGCCAACGATGGGAGCAGGCTGGTGTCCACCGGGAATGCTCGGCATTGGCATTGGCGGTACGGCGGAAAAAGCCGCTGTATTGGCGAAAGAAGTGCTGATGGAACCCATCGACATTCAAGAATTGCAAGCGCGTGGCGCACAAAACCGCGTCGAAGAATTGCGGTTGGAACTTTACGAAAAGGTCAACAACCTCGGCTTAGGCGCACAAGGTTTGGGCGGTTTGACCACAGTGCTGGATGTCAAAATCAAAGACTACCCAACTCACGCCGCATCCTTGCCCGTGTGCATGATTCCCAATTGTGCTGCAACTCGCCACACCCATTTCGTGCTGGACGGTTCCGGCGCGTCGTTGCAAACCCCTCCAGACTTATCCAACTGGCCGCAAATCTCACTGGAAGGCGGCGCGTCAGCCACCCGCGTTAATCTCGACACCATCACCCCCGAACAAGTGCGTAACCTGAAACCGGGCGAAACCGTATTACTGTCAGGCAAAATGCTGACGGGGCGTGACGCCGCGCACAAGCGCATGATCGACATGCTCAACAAGGGCGAAACGCTGCCGGTTGATTTGAAAGGGCGTTTCATTTATTACGTTGGCCCGGTTGACCCTGTGCGTGATGAAGTTGTCGGCCCTGCTGGCCCTACTACGTCCACCCGTATGGATAAATTCACCCGCCAAATCCTGCAACAAACCGGCTTACTGGGCATGATCGGCAAATCCGAACGTGGCCCGATTGCGATTGAAGCGATCAAGGAATTCGGTGCTGTTTACTTGATGGCAGTCGGTGGGGCGGCGTATTTGGTATCCAAAGCGATTACGGGCGCGAAAGTGTTAGCGTTCCCCGAACTCGGCATGGAAGCCATTTACGAATTCGAGGTCAAGGATATGCCGGTCACGGTTGCGGTGGATAGCAACGGTGAGTCCGTGCATACCACCGGACCTGCGAAGTGGAAGCAAATTATTGATGCGCGTTTAGGAAAATAATCGTCTTGAACTGGGATTTTTAGGATTATAGGATTACCAAGATGAAGAGGTGCTCTCTATCTTTCTTCATCCTAGTCATCTTTTAATCCCATGAATCCTAGTTCAAGACAAAAAGCAAAAAAGTCAACTCAGTGACTTTCCGCCCGTTTTCTGCTACAACTAGCCCATTTTTCCCCTGATAATTATTCTTTGAGGCAAAACCGTTGAGCAGCGACCGCAGCATCTACCGCATTTCTTTTGTTAACCAAGACAAGATTTACGAAATTTTTGCCCGTCAGGTCTACGAGTCGGACCTGTACGGCTTTGTCGTGGTGGAAGAAATTGTTTTCGGTACGCAAAGCAGCGTGGTGATCGACCCCGCTGAAGAGCGCCTCAAAACGGAGTTTGAAGCGGTCAAGCGCAGCTTCATCCCCATCCATTCCGTGATCCGTATTGACGAAGTGGAACACACGGGTGTCAGCAAAATTCTGGCACTAGACGGTTCGGGGGCTGTGGGTAATGTCAGCCCGTTTGCCCGTCCGGTGGGTAAGAAAAAAGACTAAAGTTTGTTCTTCACCCAACCTTTCCGAATATCTCTGCTATTATACGTCGATGATTTTTCGAGTGTATGGAACGGCTGAATGAACCAGAAGTGGTTACATGGGTTGCCGGTAGTGTTATTGCTTGTTGTGCTGTTGT
Organism: Thiothrix winogradskyi; assembly: GCF_021650935.1. Classification (NCBI taxonomy): domain Bacteria; kingdom Pseudomonadati; phylum Pseudomonadota; class Gammaproteobacteria; order Thiotrichales; family Thiotrichaceae; genus Thiothrix; species Thiothrix winogradskyi. The sequence continues at coordinate 2,467,387 of NZ_CP091244.1, forward strand.
TCGGGTACGGAACCAGGACTGACAGTGCGTTTGATGCATGGAAGCAGCAATTTCGTCAGGTCGCCATTAACAAAGGCATCCACGCGGACAACGTGGATAGGGCTTTGCGGGGCTTGTCGCCCGATAAAAAAGTCCTGCGTCTGGAAGCACATCAGCCCGAATTTACCAAAAGTGTTTGGGAATACCTCGAAACCGCCGCATCCCCCGAACGTATCGCCAAAGGGCAAGCCTTTTTACACGATTACGCACCGCTATTAAGCCGTATCCACGCGCAATACGGCGTACAACCCGAATACCTATTATCGGTCTGGGGGCTGGAAAGCAATTTCGGCAACCATACCGGGCGTTATAGCATTGTACGTTCACTGGCAACGCTGGCGTATGCAGGGGAACCAGCCCGCCGTGAATTCTGGCAGGCACAACTCATTTCAGCCTTACGCATTGTGCAAAATGGCGATATGCCGCCCATTTCCATGCAGGGTTCATGGGCAGGTGCTATCGGACACACGCAATTTATCCCCACGACGTTTGAAGCCTACGCAGTTGATTTTGACGGCGATGGCAAGCGCGATTTGGTGAACAGCATTCCCGATGCATTGGCGTCCACCGCGAATTATCTGGCAAATTCTGGTTGGGAACGCGATCAGCCGTGGGGCTTTGAAGTGCGTTTGCCAGCGAATTTCGACTGGTCGCAAGCGGATGTGGATTTCTGGTTGCCGCTGAATATCTGGGGCAAGATTGCGGGCGTGACGGCTGTTCATGGACAGGTGTTGGATAGCAGCACTAGCAATGCCTTTGTGTTGTTACCTGCGGGGCATCGAGGCCCGGCGTTTTTGGCATTACGCAATTTCGATGCAATTCTCAAGTACAACAATGCGCAGAATTACGCACTCGCCGTCGGTTATTTGGGGGATCGTATTCAAGGCAAACCGCCATTATCGGCAACTTGGCCGACCGAAGAATTACCATTGAGCCATGCTCAGAAATCCGAATTGCAGTCCTTGCTGACGATGGCGGGTTATAGCACCGAGGGGGTAGATGGCAAATTGGGGCCAAATACCCGTTCCGCCTTGCGGCGTTGGCAACAAGAGGCGGGTTTCCCAGCGGATGGTTACGCTACCTTGCAACAGTTGGACGTGTTACGCCAGCGTGTCGCTGCAAAGACAGCCAATTAAGTTGCCTTAATGTGCTTCAGGTACGCCTTGCCATAACATTTCATAGCCGACTTCATAGGTGTCATCACAAAATGCCGCTAATTGTGAGAATTTCTCTTTAAACAATTTATCAGCATGAGATTTTTCGTGTTGTTCAAACGACTTCCAATAAGTCACGATGACAATATCGCCCATATTTTGCTTAACGCGCTTATTTTTGTGACTGTCATCGCTACCGACGCTGCCTTCTTCGGAAATAAAACCGGCATTGCGGTAGACTTGTCCGCCAATAAATCCGCCATTATCATCGCCGTAGTTATTTTTGACGACATTACACATTTCGCCCAGTAATAACTCGACATCTTCAACGGTGACGCCTTCTTTCAAATCGACAACGTTGAATAACATCGTAGCACCGAAGGGAATTTCAATGGGATTAAACATAACAGTTTCCTTTTGCTACCAATATTACAATCATTGGATTGTAGAAGTTCTCGGTTACAATTACCCATAAACCTTAGCTTTTTACTAGGAATTGGCGTTATTGGTTTCCAAGCGCACCGCTAACATATGTTCACACGGCCCTTGATTCAGCTTGTTCTGAATGTAGAAGTGGCAAGAACATTTGGCTTCCACCAGTCGCATATCCGCATCCAGCGTAATCTCCGGTTGATACGTGTGTGCATTGTCGATCACTTCGCCGCGCACCAACTGCCGTCCATTCTGCTGCGCTTCTCGCGCAATCACCGTCACCAAACCCGCTTTACGGAAATTATCTGCCTTGGCTTCGCGCTCATTGCTGAAACGCAGTTTATCCATTGGCAATGGGTCTTTGCTAAGTTCGCGGAGGCGGTATACATCCTTATCCATGTCATACAATACGCGCCCGTATTGTGAGTAAATCCCCAGTGCGGATTTTACGGTTAGCTCGTCTAATCCTAAGCGCAATGCCAGCGATGTAGCACTTTCCTGCCAAGTAGTCTGCAACGCTGCAAACACGCGCTCGGCGGTGACGCTATCGACTTCACCCCGTGGAGCCATCAAATCGAAATTGCCCATGCGCGAAAAGTCATTGGCACTCCAACCCGACAAGCCCAGCGTGAAGGTCATGTGCTCCATTTCCGCTACCCAAAAGCTCGGCAAACCCGAACCCAGCAAGCTCACGCGGAAATGCTTCACGATGGGCAACAAACGTTCCAGTATGAACAAACGCCGCCGCCCCCAAATCCGCACTTCCTGCGCCGTATTGCCCGTGTAAATACTGCGCGGACAAGTCAAGGTTTCGCCCCACGGATCAAACTTCACCTGAATCGGCTGATCCGGTGTCAGGCAAAACCGCAATGAACGGGGGCCTGTCTTTTCCTTGTGCCGCTTTAAAAACAGCAAGATATTGTACATATCCATCGGGTGCAGGTTGAAGGTCGTAAACGGTAAACTCATCGCCGAACTGACTTGCAGGAAACCGCGTACCCAACTGTCGGGCAGGTCGATTTTCTCTTCCTTGAAGTCATCACTCAGGTCGGTTTTCACCTCAAAGCCAGACGGATCAATCACAAATTCGGTGCGCTTGTAATCACGAATTTTCTGGAATTCCTGATACAACTCGTGCGAATAGTCGATATTGGTCGTGCCGTAAGCGTGTTCGCGCACATTCTCAAACACTTCGTAGCGGCAGCTCAATTTGCCGTAACTCGACTCGTCCTGCGAAAAGCATTCAAAGAAAATACTGTCGGGGTGAACGGTAATCACCGGGTCAAGCACATACCACGCATCAATATCGTTCTTGTACAAATACTGGAAATACTCAGAACGCGCTTTATAAAACGGTGACAACACTGCCGTTTCTGCTTGCTGCACTTCGCGCATTTGCTGGCGTAATTCGTCCAGTTGCGCTTTGATTTGCCCCTGTTTTGCCATTGCTTCCGCCAAGAACACATCCTCTTGCGCTTTCAGCCACGCTTTGTAATCGGATTTGTCTTTAGGCTGGAAGCTCATATCTGACACCACTACTTGATGCAGCGCGGACATGGCTTCGCGGAACGGGATATGTTGCCCCAAATCCGCTGCAAAAAACGTCGGGTTACGCAACGCATCCGGCACGAAGGACATATTCGTTTCACGGCTAGTGTTCGAGACTTGCGAGTTGCCTTGGTATTTGCGGGAAAATTCCATCAGTAAGCCCTCACTGCGGGTGCGATGACGTGAACCGGTGTTTGTTGGATGCCGTAGCGGTTTTGCAATTCAAACAAGGTCTTGATGTAACGTGCTTTATCGGCAATCACGCGGCTCAACGATTGCTCGCTAAATAGGGAGGCAACCATGCGGGCGACTTGCTCATCCTTGCCAGATTCGGTGAACAGGAATGCAATCACCCGATCTTTCACCAAACGCCCGCGATTGACTTGCGATAAGACGGTACTGAAATAGCCTTGCAGTTTGAGGATGGTATCGGGCTTGCCGCTGGCGTATTGCTGCAAGAAATTCGACACGAACAATTGCACGTTATTGGCAGGGTGCTGGCTCAATTGCAGCAAATAGGTTTCACCTTCGCCCTGTTCAAAGCCGCGCAAGACCAGTTCGCGTCCGAATTGTTGCACATCGTGATAGACCTGATCACACACTGCCACCACGCGCTCGCTTGTCCAAAAGTCCGCCGCAAACGCCGCAAACAACGCAATCGCTTGAGTGCGGGTATCGTCCCAACGGTTGTCTAAAATCCGCACCGCTTCGGCGAATTGCTCAGTTACCCGCGCAGGATCGGCTTGCAATGCTGCCATTGCCCACGCCCGTACTTGCAAAGTGGGAATTTTGGTCAACATTGCCAACTGCTTGACTGAAAACGCGCCAGCAGGGTGAGCAGGCAAGATCAGTGCGCCCGCCCGTTCCGCCAATTTGCTTTTCGCGGTCAGCAAACGCCACAGTAAGTTCTGATCAATATCGGCGTGAATCGCTGCAACCGCTTGCACAATCGCCAGCATATCGTCGCTGTAACCTTCAACAGGCTCGGCTTTGAACAGCACCGGTAGAATGTGCGCGAAAATGTCTTTCTGAAAGTCGGCATCGTTGACCGACAACACCGCCAGCCGCGCACCACGGCGCAATTCAGCATTTTCATCGGTCAGCGCATTGAACAGCAGCACACGGTATTCGCGTTTTTCGGCATCACTCAATTTGCCAATCAGCGCAATGCCCAAGGCTTGCAGCGCAGGTTCGGGGCGAGCCAATAATAGCGGCAACAGCGTGTGGTTGTTGGGCATTGCATACACGTAATTCTTGGCGAACAACTGCACATCATCGTGTAGCGATAGCAGTAGATTCAGCAATAAATCGGGGTGTTGCGCAAAATGCTCCGGTGTCAGATTCGCCAAACCATGATGGCGGATAGCGGCAAACTGCGCATTCAACAGCGCGAATACCACCTCAGTTTGCTGCAAGTTGTCGCGCAAATGTTCCAACGCCAGCAACGCGGTATTTTCGTAAGGGCGCACCACCAGTTCCAACCAGGTTGCTTGCGTTTGTTCCTGCAAGAAGGCGGTTTGTGGTTGCAGGCGACGGAAAGCAAAATCATTCACCATCGCGGCTTGGCAGTGGCGCAAAATGTAGAGCAAATCTTGCCCTGCATATGCCCACAGTGTGGCAAACGCTTCCGGCTGATTGGCTTCGCTGGAACGGTTTTCGTGCAGCACCCATTCACCTTTATAGCTCTCTTCGTACAGATGGCTGTGGCGATGCAAGATGAAATTCATACCGGCTAATGCTGGGAAATAAATAAGCTGTTTCTTCGGGGTACGTTGTGCCAGCGGCGAAGCATCGTCCGCCAATACCAGTATTTCTCGCGCCAGTTGCACATAATCGTTGGGGGCAAATTTGCCGAGATTGCGTAAATGACGCATGGTACGGCGGCGCAAATAGCGTTTGCTTTGCTGGGTGAAACTGGGATTTTCTTCGCGCCAGCTTTGCCGTCTGCCATCGTCGGGGGTAGTTTCTAGCCGATGATTCAAGATTGCCAGCGCGGCGTGGTCATCCAAAAACTCCGCCATTTTGTAGAGTTTGCGGAAGGATGCTGTGAATGAGTGATTCACGGGCGCATTCTGAATCGTGGTGAATGCCACCGCACGTTTTTCCGGCTGGATGCTGGCAAGCGCGTACAAATTCACCACATGCTGGCTGTAATGTTCCAGCAATTGTTCTTTGGGTTGGAGGGCTTCTTGGCGCAAATCGGCAAAGCGGTCTTGGAACAAGCGGCGCACATGGTAAGCCAGCGAGGTATCGTATTTGCTGCGGATGGCGGCATCAACCTCATGCTGGTAGCCATAAAACCAGCGGTCAGCGCTGATCTTGCGCACCACGCGGTTCACCACATCGTGGTATGCATCATGAGTTTTCAGGATGGCATAGCATTGCTGCAAACGGTCAGAGGAAACGTCTTGCTGGCGTTTGCTTTGCAGGTCGTAGTAGTTGGTAACGCGTTGCCACAAGCTGCTGATATTTTTGACTTTGCCGGTGGCTTTCAGAGCATTTTGCAGGTTGCGTTTGGTGTCACCCCACAAGTATTGCACATTGCCTTCGTTGGCGCGGTCAATGCTCCAAGTGTCGTTTGCCAGCACGGTTTGCAGATTCATGCCTGCCAATAGTTGGGTGTAAAGGTCGAAATCGGCTTGGTATTCGTGCTTTTTCTGATCCAGCAAGGCGTTATAGTGGTAACGCAATACGTCCATAATCGCGGGTTCAAGTTCCGGCACGGCGGCTTTGTTGGCTTGAATTGTGGCATAACTGGCAGCATCGACGCGCAGTGGCATGAAATCCTGATCGGCATCTGTCAATACGGTTTGGCTTAAGGCTTGCTCAATGGCGGCAGTCAACCCTTGCCAATGCAGCACTTGCTGGATGTACGCCCGATCTTCCTTGTTCACACGATCAAACGACATCGCGGCGTAATGGTCGAAGGCTTGGATGGCTTCAATGGCTTGCACCGCATCCAGAGTTTGGTCTAACTCCGGCAAAACGCTTTCCGGGCTTTGCCCGACTTGCAAACACGCAAACTGGTACAGGTGTGCGGGGATTTTGTCTTGGAGTTGCTGCAATACGGCGAACGCGGCGGAATCATGAGTACGCCCCGCTGCCCATGCGATGCTGTAATACGTCATCGCATCGTCTTTGGCTTTTGTAGGCAAGTTGGCAAGCAAGGTTTGCAGAGCTGGGGCGAGTTCAGGAATGCGCAATTCGCCCGCTTTCCATACGCTGCGGCTCAAACTGTAGCCGTCAATCAAGCCAGTGCTATCGGCATGTTTGTCACCTTCAGCGAACTTGTGCAGGCGTTCGAGGATTTGCTGATCACGGCTTTGGGCTTTTTTGCCTTTGCGGGGCGCGGCGGCAGGTTGTGCGGCGGCACTAGCCCCGATGGTTTCGCCCGTCACGGGGTTGTAGCCCATTAGCACTTGGTAGCCCTTGTTCATCTTGCTGACCAGCAAGCTATCCGCGACTTTTTTGGCTTTGGCAGAATCCACGGGCGCGGCGGTTTTGCTGCCTTCGGTCAACGGTTTGCCGGAACGTCCGTAGCGGAAATTGACCAAATAGCTGTCATCAGCGGCTTCCACGATGTCGACTTCGTACACTTTGTCGGACGTGCCGTCCTGAAAGCGTAGGGTAGTACGGCGAATCAGTTTCATGATTTACCTCTCAGCAGGGACATTAGCGTGGATACCAAGCCTTGCGGCTGGTCGGGTGTAGGTGGTGGTGTAACAGGCAAGAGGACATCTGCCGGAAACGGTATCCCCAATGCTTGTTGCACTTCAATCAGGACATCGCGGTGTTGAATCGTGTCATCCAGCGTCGGGGCTGGCTTGACGGGCGCAACCTGCATGTATTCCAGAGGTAACTTACCTTGCGCGGCGCGTTCGCGGAATTGCGTATTGCTGAACTTCATCGCTACATTCGGTTTGCCGTGTTTTTGCTGGATGACGGCAATCTGTTGCAGAAATTGGCTGCCTTTTTCCGGGTTCACCATGCGCACGTAATGCGCGTAACTTTTGATGCTTGCCAAAATGTTGTAACCGTTGCCCCAGCTTTTATCGGCGTAACCGTCTTTGTCGATCTGGAACAGCAGGGCGCGGAATTGCTTAAGCTTTTTATTATCGACCGACAGGTGTTGATTGACCACAATGCCAGTGACTTCCTGCTTGCTGCCCTGTTTCATGATGCGGGTTTTGTCAGGGTGGACGTTGAAACCTTCCGCTGTCACCGTGGCTTTTGCGCCGTACAACAGGGCGGGAACGGCGGCAGTATCCGAGCCGGAAAAGGTCAAATCATCAGCGTAACGGGTGTAGGCAAAACCGTGTTTGGTCGCCAAGCCTTGCAAGCGTTTATCCAGCGTGCGGCAAATCACGTTGCTCAAGGCAGGGCTGGTCGGTGCGCCTTGTGGCAAGCGGCGGCTGGTGCTGTTGAGGTAATAACGTTGCCCGTCCATTTCCACGGTTTGCGTATCGGCTTCGGAACACAGCAGCGCGAGCAGGGACGCGATTTCGTTATTGTAGCCGAGTTGCGCAAACGTGCCTTTGATGCGCGGGTAAGTAACGGTGGGGAAAAAGTCTTTCAGATCCATATTGATCACGACTTTTTGCGCCAAATGCGGCTGGGCATTGCTGACAATGCTGCGCCCTCTGACGAAACCGTGCGCTTGTTCGGTGAGTTCCAGCGGTTGCAGAATATTGTCCAACACCCAGTATTGCAGGCGTTTCAGGCGTGGCATCGGCGCGGAAATCAGGCGTGTGCCGCCGGACTTTTTCTGCATCGCAAAATGTTGGTAGTGGCACACCCGCGACACTTGATTGCTATAGGTCAGAAAACGCAATTCATTGAGGGTAATGCCCATGCCTGCGGCGAGTTCTGCGGCGTTGGAATAGACGGGTAAGCCAAGGCTGTTAAGGCGTTCTGCGTCGGATACATCGTCAGTGGCGGAGGGTTTGAATCCGGCAGCGTCACCGAGGTAATGGATGTGGTTTTGCTGCTTTTCGTGCCAAGCCTGTGCGCGTTGGTAGCGGTCGACTTCGCGTTTGACCTTGGTATCAATGCGTTGCTGGCGGGCTGCTGCCATGCGTTCTTGGTGGATGGCTTTGAGCGCGGCTTTCGGGTCGGTAATTTGCGACGATAAGGCATTGATTTGGCGTTGCAAATCGCCCCGGCGTTTGATCAGGGATTCGGCCAGCGTCGGCTGTGCGTCTTCCTTCCAATAGCCCAAGCGTTGCATCTCACTGAGGATATATTCATCCTTGGAGGTTTCTTTAATCTTGTCGTAGAGTTGCTGGCGGGTGAGTTGGCTCATGCAAATCCCTGATTTTTCGTTATTTTTAATGAAATAGCCGACACGAAGTCGGCTATTGGGCAGTAAATACCTTCGTTCATCCAGAAGATCAGCTTGCTACACTCGATGCGGGGACGACTAGTAGTGCGATATTGGTTTCCTAGAAACGCAATGCAATTCGCACTACTAGTCAGTCCCCGCCCTAGTAAAGAGCAAGCTGATGTCGCTTTGACAGGCTTTATGCGCGAACAGCGATCCACTGTTCAACAGGCAAGGGTTCATTTACTGTGGGATTAATATAATTAAATTAATTTATTTGGTCAAATCTGGGCGGATGAACGGGCATTGCGCATATCCCTGACATTTTGTTCTGCCTCTTGCTGTAATGCGCTGGATAATTCAGGGTTTTCCGCCAACCATGCTTCCGGCCATTGGATTTTATCGGATGTGAAACGCATCGGGTCGGGTGTAGTCGGGGTGAGTACATCTTCTGCAAACAGGTCAAAAATACCATTGTCGAACGGTAAACCACTGGCGGCTTTGCGTAAGGCGAAACGTTCGCGCACGCCATTCGCGGCATTGACCAGTGAGCGGTGGTAGCAATAGGGATTGTTACCGCGCCGATCAAAGAATACGTGTGCTGTCCAATTACACGCGCCCCGGCACAATGCCGCGAAATCACAGGTTTTGCAGAAGCCCCACAAGTGATCCGTGGCGGCAGGTGTTCCGGCACTTAGGTTGAAGGTGAGTTCGTCGCGTTCGGTGAGAATAGTCGCCAGTGAAGCATCGCGAATAGTTCCGCCCGAATAAGCAGCGGTCGGCAGCGACGGGCAACCTTTGATTGTGCCATCCGCTTCAATGCCAATCGTGCGCAAGCCTGCAAAACAGCCCTGCCAGAATGACCATTCGGTAGGTTTGCCAAAGCCGCGCAACATGCGGTCATACGGGCCGTAATAGCCGTAATTATTGCCGGGTTGCACATAAAAGCCTTGCGGGTAGCCACGTTTGGCGAGGTTTGCCAGCAGGGGATGGAATAATAGCAATTCATCGGGTTGCAACAGGATGTCGGAATTATCTGCTGCGTTACCCATCGGCACGGTCATTTGGATTTGCCATGCCTTTGCTCCGGCATCAATTAATGCCTGAAACAACAACGGAAACTCAGGTGCGGAGTGGCGGTTAACCTGAGTATTGGCACCAAACGGAATGCCTGCTTCACGTAAATGCCCCATCGTTTCAAAGGCGTATTTCCATGAGCCGATTTTGCCACGCAAACGGTCGTGGGTGTGGCGCATTCCATCGACGGAAACGGATACCTGATTGATACCCACCGCTTTCATGCGTTGGGCAGTGACCAAATTGATGCCATAACCACCCGTGGTCATGGAACAAATCATGCCGCATTTAACGATTTCAGCCGCTATTTCTAGCCAGTCGCTGCGCAAGAAAGCTTCGCCACCAATCAGCGTGACTTCGGTGATGCCGACATCCGCCATTTGATGCACCAAATCCAGTGCTTCAGCCGTGGATAATTCATTGACCCGCGCATCACCCGCCCGTGAACCGCAGTGACTACAGGCGAGATTACATTTCAGGGTAATCTCCCAGACGGCGTAGCAACTGCGTTCGCCGGGGGTATATTGTGTGGTTGTTTGGGTGTCGGTCATGTGGTGCTGGCCTTAGATTGTTTTCGGTTCACCGGGAAGGATTACGCCGTAAACCGGCTGCACGGACGGTTCATCAGGAATAATTGCGCCGTAAACCGGTTGCACGGGTGGTTTGTCGGGAATGATCGCGCCGTAAACCGGCTGTACGTTCGGCGGCGTGGGTTCTTTGTTAAATTGTGCCAGCAGGCGCTGAATCAGGTTCATAATGCTTTGCAACAGATCCTTGTGTCCGTTACCGCCTTGCTGTGCGTGTGGTGGGTTTTTTGTCCCGTTGGAAAAGTTGTTCAGGTGTTCGGCAGCATTGCGCACCTGTTGGTTTTGATTGCCGCCACTTCTGGGGAGTACCGGCGAGGTGTGGGGCTTGTTGCGGCTCTGAATATCCATATCAAAGAATCTCCGTGATGTTCGTGGTTAAGTGGAGATTTTTAGGCTGGATGCGGCTGTGGTTTCTAGGTTATTCAGATTGGCGGTTATGAAAACGAGATTAGCTAGGAGGTGCGTACAAGCGTTGCTGAAATTCGACAAACAGCTTCTTCACATCAGCGGCTTTGCCCAACTCTTCGGGTATATCGCGGATGCCTTGGTATTTCAAGTCGATGAAGGTTTTCAACTTGGTCGGGGCTAATTCGGTGATGCCATCATCGACATAATGCCCCAGCACAAACTCGATAAATTCGCGTTGTTTGTAGTTGTAGCCTTGGTAAATCCGCGTCTTGTGCGTAGCAACACGCTCTTCACGGGTTTTAGCAGGTAATGAAAACGCGATATGCGCCAGCACATCAAACAAATCACTGCGTTCGGCATTCACCGCACGGCTGATCACTTGTAATTGTGCTGTCGCGTAACCTTTTGCCTGCAAGCCATCCAGCAAGCCTTGGCGCGTTTCCGGCTGACTCCACAAGGCGCGTAATTCTTCTTCGTCCTTAAAAAATTCGGGTAGGGCAGTGTAAAACTGTTGCAGATAATCCTGCACGCTCATCGGCTTGCCGTCCTCGCCCAAGAATTCGGTAGAAATCAGGTTTTGAATGTTGTCGGCTTTGCCTGCTGCCAATTTTACTTTGGCGCGTTTGGGTGGTTGTAGGCAGTTGCAGGGCGTTGCGCCGCACACTTCACATTGCTCCGGTTCGCACACACATGGCGATTGTTCGCACTTTTTGCACGGTTTGGGTGGGCAAACACACGGGCGTTGCTGACATTGGGAGCAAGGTTCTGCTTCACAGATACAAACACGTTCATTGCAGACTTTGCACACTTCCGGCTCGCCGTCCCACTCTGGGTCTTTGAAGTGTTCGTAGGCTTTCACGAAGTCGTAGAGGGTGAAGTAGTCTTTGAAATCGAATAGGCGCGTGCCACGCCCGACGATTTGCTTGAATTCGATCATGCTGGTGACGGGGCGCATCAGGATGATATTACGCACATTCCGCGCATCCACGCCGGTGGAGAGTTTGCGGGAAGTGGTCAAAATCGTGGGGATGTTTTTTTCGTTGTCCTGAAACGCACTCAGCAGGCGTTCGCCTTCTTTGCCATCATCCGCCGTGACGCGCACGCAGTAATTGGGTTGTGTGCTGTGTTTCATCTGGTTAATCAGGTTGCGCACCGCTAAGGCGTGTTGCTGGGTGGCGCAAAACACCAAGGTTTTTTCGCTTTGGTCGATCAGGTTCATGAAGGTTTTGACCCGATGGCGTTCGCGGTCTTCGATTTCCAGCACTCGATTCATTTCGGCTTCGGTGTAAGTTCTGCCCTCTTCCACTTCGCCTTCCAGCACTTCGTCGTCGGCGACATGAGTGTATTCGTCGAGGGTGCTGACAATGCGCTTGATCCGAAACGGGGTCAGGAAGCCGTCATTAATGCCTTCCTTGAGCGAGTAGGTGTAGACCGCTTCGCCAAAGTATTTGTAAGTATCAACATTGCCGTCGCGTTTGGGCGTAGCGGTCAAACCGATTTGTACCGCTGTGTTGAAATAGTCCATGATGCCGCGCCAACTGCCTTCGTCGTTCGCGCCGCCACGGTGGCATTCGTCAATCATGATCAGGTCGAAAAAGTCGGGTGGGTAATCGCCAAAACTGGGAGTCGGGTTGCCCGCCGCGTCCTTGGTGTCGGTCATGAAGGTTTGGAAAATCGTGAAAAACAGGTTGCCGTTTTTGGGAACAGCTTTTTTCTTGCGGATCGCGTTGGGCGAAATTCGCACCATTGCATCTTCGGGAAAGGCGGAAAAGGCGTTGTAGGCTTGATTGGCGAGGATATTGCGATCCGCCAGAAACAGGATGCGCGGTTGGCGGTCAACGCTGGTATCTCCGCGCCATGCTTTGACATTCCAGCGGCTGTGGAACAATTTCCACGCAATTTGAAACGCTATCGCGGTTTTGCCTGTGCCGGTTGCCAGTGTCAGCAGAATGCGGTCTTTGCCATTGATGAGGGCTTCGAGGGCAGCTTCAATGGCGTTGTGTTGGTAGTAGCGCGGCTTCCAAGTACCACTTTTGGTTTCAAAGCCAATTTTGGCAAATTTATTACGCCAGTCGCTTTCTTGCGCATAAACCATGTGCCAAAGTTCGTCGGGGGTTGGGTAACAATCGACGTAGCCTTCCTGTCCGGTTTTCATGTTGATACGGTAGATTTCTTTGCCGTTGGTGGCGTAGGCAAAGGGTGTATTCAACATTGCGGCGTAATCTTTGGCTTGTTGCACGCCTTCGGTGGGGTCACGGCGTACCCGTTTGGCTTCGATGACTGCCAGCTTTTTACCTTTGTAAACGAGAACGTAATCTGCTTTGCGCGGTGTGCCGTGTTGACCACCACCAATCAATGGCCCCGGCGTTATGACATATTCATCGTCTATATCCGACGTTGGGATTTCTTCCCATTGCGCGGCATACAATTTTTTATCTATCAGCTTGCGGCGCGTTTTGGCTTCGTTGTGGTCGAGTTCTGGAGTCATGGATTAGCCCTGTGTTTGCGCCAATATCGCGCAAGATGGTTTGAATAGTAGCACTATCAACCTTTTTTATCCTAGAAGTGAAGAGATGATTTTATTGAGAATACTGAGTTCGTATGCCAGACTTGATCTTGTTTCCATACGAAAACCGAGGATTGAAAACATGGATAGCCGTAAAAGTTTGAAAGGTATCTGGAAAGATAAAGGCTTTGAGCGTGTTGATAATCTTGAAACGGCAGTACAGGAATCCCGTAATGAGCTATATGGCTCAATGCTAAAATTGACCGAAGAACAACAAGCTACCAAAAAAAGCAGTCTATTAGCGTTTGCGGGGGTAGGACATGGCGGCTGGGGGGAAACTCCAGATGTAATCAGCGAGTCTATTCATAACTTACGCAATTCATGGATACGGTGAGTATTTCACCGAAGACCCTCACCCCAACCCCTCTCCCAGAGGTAGAGGGGCTAAGAAAAACAAGCTCTTACTCCCCCTCTACCTCTGGGAGAGGGGGGTGAGGGTTCTTCAATTAGCAGTCAACTCACCCGTAAACGCCTTCTGCAATAACGCCTGCTTCAACTCTGCCAACGCCGCCAACTTCCGCCGATAAATATCCTCAAGCTCTTCTTTTTGTGCCCAAAATAAGTCCAGTTTTTCAACTGCTGAAACTTGTTCTGATTCGCTCATCATCGGTACTTCAATATTGCGTAGCACATTCAAAGATACTGTTTTTTGCGCTGTACCTGTTGCGCCGCTTGATGCTTGTTCATAAACAGAGGGTGATAATAACGCATAGTATAACCAAGAACTGTTTATGTTTTTCTTTGGGCGTAGCAAGCCGATATGTCGTTGAAAACAAAACTCTACGCCATGTGGAACTTTAATCGGAATTCCATAAGAGCCTGTCACCGTGTAGAGAACATCACCGAAAAATGGCTTTCTAGTGTCTTTAAGAGCATCGAAATAGCTTTGTGGGACTTTAAACGTATCCGAAAAATCAATCAATCTTGTGTTTTTATTGACGTTTGAAATGGTAATAAATGGAATGCCTTCTTGTGCCTTGGGTGGTGGTGAATGATCACCATCAGAGATAACCGTTGTTATTTCAGATAGCTTCACTCGTTCATCACTTGATGCGAAAACTTTATTCAAATAGCTATCGAACAACTCGCGGGTATTGGCAAGGTTTTTTTCAGCATTGGCAACCGCTTGGCTGATGTTGGCAAAGGCTTCATCGAGAATGGCGACAATGCGGGTTTGTTCGGGGAGAGGGGGAAGTGGAATGGAAATTTCCAGCAGTTCACTTTTCACCAAACTGGGTATTGTTGTTCCGCGATTCAGTGCAGCAAAATCATAGCTCAAGCAGTAATAGTATAAAAACTTGTTATTCAATCCTGCTTTTGGTGAAAGCCCGAAAGCAGTATCAACATTCCAGAATTTTGTTTCTACATAAATAGGGGTGCTGATATTGCCTTTTCGCCCAATAATCGTTGTGCCAGCTTCACAAATATAATCGGTAGCGTATCCCATAACATTGCCAGCACTCCCCAAAACAGGGTAAGTACCGCTTTCAGACTCAACCGCTTTTTGATTTCTTCCGTTGCGAATATCAAGCACGTCGCTAAATTTTTTAGTTTGCCATCCTGCTTTAAGCATCGCCGTTTCTCCCGTTTAGCATCATCCGTTGGCGGGCGCGGGCGGAAGAAGCGTATCGACATAAGTTTGAGGGAATATTCACCGCCTCACTCCGAACGCTCCCCCATCCCCAACCCCTTCCCCCGCAAGGGGTGAAGGGGCTAAGAGAGCATATTCTTCTTGTTCCCTTCACCCCTTGCGGGGGAAGGGTTAGGGATGGGGGGAACGGCGAAGCCGTAACGAGGGGGTTCTTATCACTCAATTCTCTCCACAGTGTGGCGAGTTTTTCACTGGCGCTGGCGGAAGAAACCCCTCCTAACCTCCCCTTATCAGGGGAGGAACAAGAGGCGGCACATTGTCTTAGCCCCTCTACCTCTGGGAGAGGGGTTGGGGTGAGGGTCTTTCTCATCACAACAACCCCCGAATCACATCCAAAATCGCCTGACTCTCCGCATCCAACCCCGCAATCTCGTCAAGAATAGCCTGCGGATCACGCAGCGCCGCCGCTTCCTGCTTATTGGGATTTTTCACGGAAAGGTCGAAGCTGTCTTTGTCGACATCGGCAATCTTCACCGACCACGATTTATCCGAGTCAGCAAACGTGCTTTGCAGCGCGATAAACTCTTTCAGATCGTTGTCGTTGAGCGGGTTGGTTTTGCCCATATTACGACCGGGATCAAGCTGGTAATACCAAACCTGTTGCGTCGGCTCACCTTTGGTGAAAAACAGCACCACCGTTTTCACACCCGCGCCAATGAACGTCCCGCTAGGGCAATCCAACACCGTATGCAAATTGCAATTTTCCAGCAATTCCTGCCGCAAGGCTTTGGAGGCGTTATCCGAATTCGACAGGAAGGTGTTCTTAATCACCACCGCCGCCCGACCCTTCGCCTTGAGGTATTTGATGAAATGTTGCAGGAACAAAAACGCGGTTTCGCCGGTTTTGATCGGGAAATTCTGCTGGATTTCCGGGCGTTCCTTACCCCCAAACGGCGGATTGGCAAGGATGACGTGATAGCGGTCTTTTTCCTGCACATCCGCCAGATTTTCCGCCAGCGTATTGGTGTGGATAATGTTCGGCGCATCCACCCCGTGCAAAATCAGGTTCATAATCGCAATCACATACGCAAGACTTTTCTTTTCCTTGCCGTACAGCGTTTTGGTTTCCAATTGCTGCAATTGGGCGGTACTCAGCTTGGCACTGTTGCCCGCCGCGTCATAGCGCAAATAGTTGAACGCCTCGCACAAAAACCCCGCCGAACCACACGCCCCGTCATAAATGCGTTCGCCAATGCGCGGCTGCACCACCTGAATCATCGCCCGAATCAACGGACGCGGCGTGTAATATTCACCGCCATTGCGCCCCGCATTCCCCATGTTTTTGATCTTGGATTCATACAACGCCGAAAGCTCGTGCTTTTCCGCCTGTGAACCAAACGTGAGTTGATCCACCAACTCCAGCGCATCGCGCAAGGAATAACCGCTGGCAAACTTGTTCTTGATCTCGCTGAAAATCTCGCCGATTTTGTACTCAATCGTCTCCGGTGACGACGCGGATTCCTTGAAGCTCTGCAAATACGGAAACAGCTTGTTATCCACGAAGCGGATCAGGTCAGGCCCCGTTTTGGCATTATCGCGGTCAGGTTTACCGTCTTTTTTGGGCGCTGCCCACGTCGACCAGCGATATTCGGCATCAATAATGTATTCGTAAGGAATGTCGCCGAGTTCGGCTTCCTGCTCGTATTCCTGTTCCAAATCATCGAGGTATTTTAAAAACAGAATCCACGACGATTGCTCGGTGTAATCGAGTTCCGAGGAGCAACCCGCCTCTTTCCACAATACGTCATCGAGATTTTTGAAGGTTTGTTCAAACATGCGTGGGGCTTTGTCAGCAGTAGGGGCGGCTATTTTCGCAGTAACGCAGGGGAATAGCCATTGGCACAGAGTAAAAGTAATTATTAATAAAAATTATCATAAATTTATTCCAGTTTAATTATTTTATGGCGATGGGGTTTTTGATAATTATCATCCTTATAAGTGGATAAATCCTTTATAAATAAAGTCATAAATCCAGTGAAATAAAATTTCCCTCTGGGGGCGTTTTAGGAATGATTGGTTTTATTAATCTAAATTCAAAATTTGTCTATTATTCGTGATGGGAGGTTTTTTATGGCCTTGTCATACGTATCAATGCAGCCTAAACGTTTTGCAGCGCTGCCTTCAGTCGTTCTGATGTGTTCCCTTTTCCTATTGAGTGCGTGCGGTGGCGGTGGCGGGGGTACGGTGAGTCCCGAACCAGTAACACCTGTTGCTGGAGGGGGCGATGTTGTTCCCGTATCGGTAAAAACAGCCGTGTTAGCCAAGTCAACTGGCAAGCTTAATGACACGGGTATTACCTTGTGTGCCGATTTTGCCGCTGACGGCAGTAAGCGCCACAATCTTGATTTGTCCTGCACTTTGCTTACCGATAGTGACGGCGACCCCATACCGCCCGCCAATTCTCTTGCCCGTATCGACTGTCAGGGCAAGTCGACTGGTCAGGATGGGCATGTCGGGCGTGATGTCACGGCCAATGACGTTAGTGATGGTCATGCTGGTTTCAGTTTTACCAAAGTTGCCGCCGATGGAACGGCGTTATCTGCCAGTGCCAGCGCATGGCCTTGCGTCAAGGATAATGTCACTGGCCTGATTTGGGAGGTTAAGACAGATGACGGCGGCTTGCATGACAAGGACTGGACTTATTCATGGTACAGCACTGATTCTACCCAGAATGGCGGTAGCCCCGGTACACCAACGGCTGGTGTCTGTGGTGCAACCAGTGGCTGCGATACCGAAGCATACGTAAAAGCAGTGAATGCAGCAGGCTGGTGCGGCGCTAGTGATTGGCGGATGCCAAGCCAGAATGAGTTGCTGTCGCTTATTGATTTGTCGCGTATCGACCCGGCGATTGATACGGCGTATTTCCCGAATACGCTTGCATCTTGGTACTGGTCAGGAACATCGGCTACCGAGTTCGATCTGGCAGGAGGTGGGGCTACAGGCTCCGGCGGGCTGAGTATTGTAGCGACTCATGCATGGTATATCGGCTTCGACTACGGTTATGACGATATAGATAGCCGCAACATTGACAAGCATGTGCGTCTGGTTCGTTCCGGTAAATGAGCTGTTGAAGGGAGATAGGATTATGAATAGGCAATATTTAAGCAAATTTCTCGTGGCTGGGTTGCTGATGTGTGGTGTGGCTGATGCCCAGATGTGCTCTAACTTTAATATAATGGAAACAACTCCCACCAGTGATTTTACTTTCCATATTGACGGCACTGTGACCCATAACACCACGGGTCTGGTGTGGAAACGTTGTTTGGAAGGGGAGGTCTTTTCAGATAATGCTACACCGGATAATTTTTTGGATGATAAATGTACAGGTGCAGCGGCAACCATGAATTGGCAGGCAGCTATGGATCAGGCGAAACTTGCCAATGACAGCAATTTTGGTGGGCATTGTGACTGGCGAGTTCCTAATCTGAAAGAGCTGAAAAGTACCGTCGAGTACTGCAAAGGGCTTCGCAACAGTTCGAGATTTGTCGCCGCCAATACGGTTGTTTTTCCAAGTCTTGTCGGGTTTCCCGTTGTCTGGAGCAGCAGCCCTGCAATTTCAGATAATGTGATTGTTACGTCTGATGTACCAGCCAATTCTGCTGCTTGGGCAGTTTACTTTAACTTGGGTGATGCTGGTCGTTTCTTCCGCAAAGCGAATCTTGCAACGCGGTTAGTCCGTTCCAGTGAGTAAGTTCTTGAGCCTCCCCTGATAAAGGGGAGGCTGGGAGGATTTTTCAAACGTTTACTGCGCGAATGCCTGCTTCGCCGCACGAACCGCGACACCGCTATTAATCTGCGCATTCATCCCCGACAGCACCGCATCCAACGCGCCCAAGCAGTTCAGCACGTTTTTCTCATTGCTGGCAAAGCCCATCAAGCCAATGCGCCAGATTTTGCCTGCCAATGCGCCCAAGCCTGCGCCGATTTCCAGACTATAATCGTTGAGCAACGCGCTACGCACCGCCGCTTCATCCACGCCTTCAGGCAGCGTGACCGAGTTCAGTTGTGGCAAGCGGTAAGCTTCATCCACCACGAAACGCAAGCCCATTGCTTCGATACCCGCTTTCAATGCTTGATGGTTACGTGCATGACGCGCCCATGAATTTTCCAAGCCTTCCTCTTGCAACATCACCAGCGATTCGTGCAGCGCGTACAGCGTGTTGACCGCAGCGGTGTGGTGGTAAGCACGTTTGCCTGCGCCGCCCCAGTAAGCCATGACCAAGTTCATATCCATGAACCAGCTTTGCACGGGGGTTTTGCGGTTTTTGATGCGTTCAATGGCACGTTCACCGAAGCTGACAGGGGAAATGCCGGGGACGCATGACAAGCATTTTTGCGTACCGGAATAAATCGCGTCGATTTCCCACTCGTCCACTTTCAGCGGTGTACCTGCCAATGAAGTCACCGCATCCACGATGGTCAAGCAACCGTAATCGTGCGCCAGCTTCACCAGCGTTTGTGCGTCGGATTGCGCACCCGTGGAAGTTTCGGCGTGAACAAACGCCACCACTTTCGCATCAGGATTCGCCTTGAGTGCAGCTTCGACTTTGTTTGGGTCAACTGGCTTGCCCCAGTCATCCATCACCATGATCGCGGTTGCGCCGCAACGCTCGACGTTTTCCTTCATGCGTCCGCCGAATACACCGTTTTGGCAAACGATTACTTTGTCACCCGGCTCGACCAGATTCACAAAGCAAGTTTCCATGCCCGCAGAACCGGGGGCAGACACCGCCATTGTCAGCTCGTTTTTGGTTTGGAAAGCGTATTGCAACATCGCTTTCACTTCGTCCATCATGCCGACGAATACGGGGTCAAGATGCCCCAGCGTCGGGCGAGCCATTGCGCCCAATACACGCGGGCTAACGTCGGAAGGGCCAGGCCCCATGAGGGTGCGAACGGGTGGGTGGAAAGATTTTACAGTCATGCGTCAAAGTTCTCTGTCGTTGGCTAAAACCGGAATCATACTATGGAATAATAACAGGGCAAATGTAAGGTAATAAGAACCTCACCCCCCAACCCCCTCTCCTTAACAGGCGAGGGGGAGCAATAGTTGCATTGTTTATTAGCCCCTCTCCTGTCAAGGAGAGGGGTTGGGGTGAGGTTCTTCTAAGGCAACTCTAGCAAATCATACACCTCCGCCAATGCCTCATCCCCCCCCACATTGCCGGGGAAAATCACCACCGGCAGTTGAGGAAAACGCGGATGATCATCAGGGCAAATCACCACCGAACACCCCGCCCGAATTTGCCCCAACACCCGCGCAGTACGCAATGCCAGCCCTTTGCTCAAGGTATCGTTCGAGGTAATCCCGCCCTTGCTGATTAAAAAGCCAATGTCCGCAGGCAAGTGTTGCACCAACCGCACCAAAAACGCGGCGACTTGATCCCCAAACGCCAGCCGTTCCGCTTTGCTGGCAAACTGCTTTTCGCCACGACTGGTGTACAACACCACGCCACGATTCTGCTGATTCGCCGCCTGCAACTGCGCTTGCAAATCCGCAAACAATCCCTCTTCATCTACCACCAATTGCTCAAGGTCGATATGCAGCGGCAATACATCGCTATGTGCCAGCAAATACTGCAATTGCAGGGTGGACTTGCCGACGTGCGACCCCATCAGCACCACGCCCGCCTTGCCATTGCGTACAAATTGCGCCATTGCTGCCGGAGCAACGGGTTGCGGGGGCAGGGCGGCAAACGCGGTCAGCAAACTCGCGGCACTGCGAAACAGAAATCGCTTGCCCGTCTGTGCCGCCGCCAACACTTGCTGCGCAAACTGATCCAAGTCGCTTTGCTGTTCCGCATCCACCACGCAACACACATTATCGTGTAACGCTTGCAACCGTTCCCCCAATGCACCGCGCACGTCTTGCAAACTGAAACGTTGCACCACGCTGGCGGGAATGCGTCCACCGGTTTTTTCCGCGACATAATCCGGCAAAAAGGCGGTGCTGAACCCAAACACCGAATCCTTGGCAAACTCGGTGTCATGCACGGGAACAGGTTCGCCATCCACCAGCAAATAATGCGTGCCGTCGCGGGTAATGCGTCCGCCTTCAAAAAACGCAGGAACTAGGAAGTGTGCATCAAACGGCCCCAGTTCCGCCGCGATCACATCGGTTTCCACCGGATAATGCCCGCGCAAGGTCGAATCCGAACGGCTGACTACCAGGGGTTGAATCATCACACCCGCATCCGCTGCTTGCGCCAAGGCTTCCCGCAAGTTGACGCAAATTTCCCGCGTCACGTTTGCCGCACTCGCTGCATCCATCCCGCGTGTATTGCTCAACACGAAAAACAGCGGTGCGTCATAGTGCAAGGCTTCCAGCAAAGTGGCGACATCCCAGCGGGTGAGCAGCAGGCAACTGTGTACCGTTTGCGAACCCGTTGGGTCATCGTCGATGGCAATGATTTTGGTGAGCGGCGCGTTATTCATGTGCCTCACCTACCATGCCGAGCGCACACGCGGTCAAGTTATCCGCCGTAATGCCGTTGTAAGCCATGAGTTCGTTGGCGCTGGCGGTGGTTTCGCCGCGTTGCCAGCCGAACAAGTCACGCTTGTTAGCACGGCTGCGTAACAACACGGATTCGAGCGCAATCGTGCCGCCGCCGCTAACCCCGATTAGTGCATCGCCATCAAACAGCCCGTGGAAATCGGTATCGCTCATGAATGCGCCATCCGCCTCGGAACTGTGTTGCCAAGCGACATCGGCAGCCCGGTACAAGCGGCGTGGATTCGCAACGCATACAATGCGTACCCGATAGCCCGCTGCTTCCAGCTTGTCTTTCGCCTCAAACACCGGCTGGTAAATCATGTCGCCCGTGACCGCAAACACGATGGTTTCCCAACTGCTGTCGCGCGATTCGTACAGCGTGACCGCGCCTTGCTCAATCGCGGCGTTGGCTTGCGAAGGCGTGGTGTAAACCGTCAGCGGCGACTTGGAGGCAATAATGCTGATGTTTTTATTGACCTGTTCCACCGCCCAGCCGTAAGCGGCTTGGATCATATTCGCATCCGCCGGATACAGCAGGTAAACATTGCCGTTGCGCATTTGTCCGCCGATGTAGTTTTCGATTTCGGGGCGTTGATGCGTCCAGCCGTTGCGCCCTTGCTCCAACGCACCAGCGGTAAACATGGTCACGACGGCGGGGGTTTTGCGGCGCAATTCTGCCATTGCCTGACCGACGGTTTGCACGATCGGCCAGCCGTTGATGGCGAAACTTTCATACGACAACCACAGCGAACGCCCACCAAACAATGCCAAGGCAGCGGCGAATCCGGCACAAGCGTCTTCGTTGAGCGGTTCGTACACTTGACCCGTCGGGCTTTGGTTGTAGAGCGGGTCAACGGTCGGGTGACGGATTTTCAACACATCGTTGATCACTTTCATGTTCGAGGCTTCGTTGCCATCGGCATTGGTGACGACGAACAACGGGTCACGCTTGCCCAGTTCTGCCACCATCTGCCCCATTGCGGTTGCGGGCACGGCTTTATCACCAACCGCGAAATCTTGCCGTGGCAAGTGGCTGGCATCCGGCAGGGCGCGTTCAAATTCGGTCACGACCGTGCGGCTGGCAGAACCGCCACCGGCACGTTGCATCGTGGTGCGTACCAATTCCCATGCGGCGGGGGTGAGTGCGCCTTTTTCCAAGGCGGCTGCAATCGCGGGTTTCTGCACCGTGTCACCGGGGTAAAGGTTGTGTGATTTTGCGCCGTGGATGTGAATCCCGGAACCTTTGATTTGCTTGATAATCAGCACCGACATCGTGCCACTCATCGCGCTATCAGCGGCGGCTTTTGCGCCTTCCAAGACTGCACGGGTGAAGGCAGTCCGCGCCGCATCGCTGAACAGGGTGCTATCCACATACGCGCCTTCTTGCCCTGCGTCGTCGAAATCTTTGGCGTCGATCAGCACTACGTTGCCGAAATCGTGCGCTTTCCAGTAGTCTCGCATTTGCGCATTGCTCATCAGCGACACCATCGAATGGTGTTCCTGACTGAAGCCGTTCCACACCAAGACCGGCAAGAAATTGGTGACATCGGGGTAGCTGGTGTGGAAGTGCTTGAATGCCGACAAAATGTACGGTTCGCCCAAACCACCGTCGCCGATGGTGCAGGGGAACAGCTTGTCACGGTTCAAATACGCGCCTGCCATTGCAAAATGCTGTCCTTGACCCAAGGGGCCAGCAGGCGCAAGTAAGCCCGGAATTGCGCCGGATAAATGCCCCAGCAAACCATCGCGTTCGCGGAAACGTGCCTGTAAATCGCTCATGGTGCGAATGCCCATGTCTTCCAGCGAGCCGTCGAGGAACATTGCGCTGTAGAAACCGGGCGCGTGATGCCCCACTTCCGTCACGATATTGGTATGCCCCAACAGCACCAACGCCGCGTAAGCATCGGCAGAACTGGCAAAGCCACCGGGATGCCCGGATTCTTTCGAGGCGCACAATTGCAGGGTGGTATAGCGCAAGGCATCAACGATTAAACGGCATTGGTAAACGGCTTGGTCGTTGATTTCGGTGATCGCGGTTTGATCGGCAGCAATCGCGGAACTCGCGCCGTATTGCGTGAACGCGCTCGACGGTGCGCCGAAATGCAAGATGCCTTCGCAGAAAGTGGGGTGAGTGTTGGGTGCGGTCATGGTCGTGTCTCCTGATTTGTGTGTATGCAGCCACAGTAAGGGATACGATTTTTTACCGCAATACAGGATAAATCCCGCACTGTGGGAAATTATGGGCGATAAGGTTGGCAGTTGCAGTAAATGCTTGTTCTGTTGCGGTTTTTTGTGATGTGGGATTATTTATTATAAATTCCCACATTGTGGGAATTTAATTGAAAGTCCCGATAAATCGTCACTTTCCAGATGTTGGTTGTTCTTCACTGTTTTTCATGCAAGGTTTATCAGTAGCCGCATCGGCAAGGTCGCGTGCTTGTTGGTTGGCATCTGCACTGGGTTTGACCACATCGGTAACGCATATTTCGTTAGCGGTGATCTTGCTGACGGTCAGGTAGGAGGTAGTTTTTTCGGGCTGATCCGGGTTTTCGCTAACGTTGAAGCGCACGATCAAGGCGATAGGCGTGGTTTTTTTGCCTGCTTTTTGCACCCGCCACTCGGCTTTGTCCCCCAGTGCAGAAAAGCCGCTGGAAACGGTAGACCACAGTTCCAGCGGAAATTCCTTAGCATCCGGGGCAATCACGTTAAGGCTCTGGCGCAGATCGCCTTCCATCCAGTCGAGTTTGTAACCGGCGATGCCATCGCAGCGACCTTTCGCCCAGCCCTCTTCGGCATTTTCTTCTATGGGTTTACAGGAGGAACCCTCCAAAGGGGTGTAGATACTGTCTATTGGAGTGCTTGCAGCGTAGGCTGGCAAAGCCAAGCTGCAAACGACAGTTGTAAGCAGGCGCAAAACAAAGTGATGCATGTTCTTTCTCCCTCGCATTGGTTGATGTTATAAATAGATTAGTCTGATTTCATATAAAAATCATTAGGTAATTAAGATAAGTTATATCATAATGCAAAAATATAAGGATTATTTCCCACATTGTGGTATTTGATGCTATGCTTTTTTCCATGAAAGCAGAAACCGATACCACCCGCATCCAAGTCATCGACCGCGCCGCCGCGTTGCTTGATGCCATCGCCCGTTACCCTGAACCCATCAGCTTGAAAGTGTTGAGCGCGGAAACCGGGTTGCACACTTCCACCGCACACCGCATCCTCAGTTCCCTGATCGACAACCGTTTTGTGGAACGTGATCCGGCGGGGCGTTACCGGCTGGGAATTCACCTGCTGCAATTGGGGGTGCGCTTACACAATAAGATCGACTTGCGTTCGGTGGCGTTGCCCTACATGGAAGCCTTGCGCGATCAATTGAACGAGTCGGTCAACCTCACTTTGCGCGAAGGTGACGTGGTGGTGTACATCGAAAAAGCCACGCCAAACCGCATGATGCATGTGCAACAAGTGGTCGGCAGCCGTGCGCCGCTGCACGTTACCGCCGTCGGCAAGCTGATGTTGGGGGCGGGCAGTGATGATGATATTCGCAGCTACGCACAGCGCACCAATTTACCCGCGTATACTCGCAACACGTTGTCGACCTTGCCGCAATTACTGAACGTTTGCCAGCAAGCCGCGCAACAGGGCTACGCGCTGGATAATGAAGAGGCGGAAATTGGGGTAGGGTGTATCGGCGTGCTGATTTATGACAGCACCGGTAGGGCAGTGGCGGGCTTGTCGGTATCTGCTCCGATGGAACGGCGGCAGATGGCGTGGGTGGAGGCTGTGCAAGCAGCGGGCAAGGCGATTTCGGCACAGTTGGGTGGCGGGTAAAACATCCTGCGGTCTTGGCGATTACCAAGAGTACGCAGGATTGGCTAAAACCTAAAAAGCTTAATTAACCTGAGTTCGGGATAAGCCATCCCTCAATTTAGATCACAACCAATGCTGATGTTTTTAAATCCAGTGCTGGTTTTTTATCTTGATAGGCATATGACACCAAGCCAGCAATGATGTTAATCATATAGTTAGTGAGTGAACGGTGGCGTGAATGCTCAATTTGTGAAATATTTTTCAACTGATCATTGATGGTTTCGATGATGCTCCGTTTACGCAACATCAGTGTATCGAACGTGTCACGCGCCACGGGTTTCATGTTTTTCTTCAGCGAGGTAATCCATTCAACCCCTTGCTCTGCCAACGATTCTGTCAATGCCTTGGAAATGTAGCCACGATCACCAAAGACTTTGCCGACCACTTTTTTCAGCAACGTGGGAACGGGCTTACGGTCATCGGTATTACCCGAAGTAATGGCAAACGATAAAATATTGCCGCAGTCATCCACGACCAAATGAAGTTTGAACCCATAAAACCAGCCTGTTGACGATTTACCCCGCCCTGCGTCTTTGCGAAAGGTGTGATGACGTGGAATACGCAAATTTTCACAGACTTTCAAGGGGGTAGAGTCTATGAAGGCAATACCTCGCCCCGTTTCACAGCGTTGCTGCATAAACAGGGTTAGTGGCAAAAGAACACGCGGCATTAACTCAATAAAACGTTGATAACTAGGGAGTTGCGGGAAATGACCCTTAAGAAATACTTTGACATGACGCTCATAATACCACTTGAAAGTACGATACCCCACTTGGTGGTAATGCACCAAAATCGTCATGATTTCACTATCGCCAAGACCACTGTGGCGACGACGATGCCCGCCTTTCGGGGTCAATAACGTTTTGTTCCATTCGGGATGAAAGTCCTGACAAAAATCGTCAATGGCACAGAATAACCGTGTTAGCATCTCAGTAGCAGCCTTTGGTGGGGTCAATGTTGTGTGTGGTTACTCACATTCTCCCATGAAAGGCTGCGCCTTACCTTATCCCGAACTCAGGTTAATTACAAACCGAAATCGTCCGCTGGAACGCCTAAATCACGGCAAATTTCGCGCACGACTTGCTTTTCCTTGTCATCAAACGAGCCATCAGCACTGCCGATAGCCATGCAAACCCGTACCATTAAACGGGCAGCTTCGGGTTTGCTACGCAGCTTACCGATCATTTTCAGGGCTTCGGCTTTACCGATTTCATTGTCAAACTCAAAGTTTTCGGTGACTTTGTTGAAAACGGCAATGACATCTTTGGTGTCAAAGACTTTCAATTCATTCGATTGCTGCATGAATTTCATCATCTTCTGCTTTTCAGACGAATCAATACTGCCATCCGCAGCCGCAACTAAACCGCAACCCGCCACACAGGCTTCCATGAATTCGCGGTTTTTGAATTTACCAACTTCAGTCGCCAATTTGGCACGGGCTTCCCCGGCTTTTTCCTTCAACGTATCAAAAAATGACATACATAATCTCCTTAATAATTATAGCATTATGCTAATAATTTCTTTTTGTGATTCAACGAAGAAACAATCGACAATGCAATAAAGGCAACACCGATTAAACCTGTAATAATTTCTGGGGTATGGAAGTGAATACTAAACAACATAATCACTGCCAATGCACCAATCGCGTAATGTGCGCCATGTTCCAAGAAAATATATTCATCTAACGTGCCTTTATGCACTAAATAAACGGTCATGGAACGTACAAACATCGCGCCGATTGCCAAACCCAACATAATAATAACCACGTCATTGGTAATCGCAAACGCACCGATGACACCATCAAATGAGAAAGAAGCGTCTAACACTTCCAGATACAGAAAGCCCGCCAAACCATTACGTTTTACCGTAGTGACTACCGCGTCACCTTCTGCGTCATTCTCGAAAAACACATCCAAGCTGCTTACCGCAATGTAAAGCACCACCCCAGCCAAACCGGCAATCAGAATGGTCAAACGCTTTTCATCGGAAATCGGCATGAATTCTTGCAACGCAAACAACACTACCAAAGCAATCAGTACACTAATGACTTCCAGCTTACCTAAAGCTCCCATTTTTTCTTCAAAAGCACCGAGCCAATGCACTTCTTTTTCATGGTCAAACATGAAGCTTAGAAATACCAACAGCAAGAACATGCCACCGAAAGCAGCAATGCCCGCATGGCTTTCATGCAAGTGACGTGAGTATTCATCAGGATTATTCAGTGCCATATCAATGACTTCAAAACTGCCTAGCCCGGTTGCCACTGCCACTATCACAATAGGGAACACCAAACGCATTCCAAATACCGCTATCAAGATTCCCACGGTCAAAAACATCTTTTGCCAATACTCATCCATTTCTTTGAGGACAGATGCATTAACAACCGCATTATCAAATGATAGGCTGATTTCCAGAATCCCTAAAACCAGCACTAAGAAAAGAGCGGTCATAATTCCCATCGAACTGGATGCACCCCACCAAACGGCTAGGGCAACACACACGGCGGTGAACCATAATGAAAATTTAAAATGTTCGAGCATAAAGGTTAATCACTTCACTAAAGACATATAAAAACAGGCATCTTACACAAGATGCCTGTCAAAATGTGAGTATATGTGATTGTTTAATGATCGCTTGCTACATTATTTAGCCAAGGTTAACGCCCATTGAGGCCGCCATCGGGCCTAAACCACCGGCAAAACCTTGACCGACTGCCTTAAATTTCCAGTCAGCATTATGGCGATACACTTCACCAAACAGCATAGCCGTTTCCACGCTGGCATCTTCTGACAGGTCATAACGCGCAATTTCGGTATTATCCGCAGCGTTCACCAAACGGATGTAAGCATTGCTGACTTGCCCAAAGTTTTGACCACGTGCTTCTGCATCATGGATAGTCACGGCAAATACTAATTTCTTAACATTTTCGCCCATGCTTGCAAGGTTCAATTTCACCTGTTCATCATCGCCAGCACCTTCGCCGGTTTTGTTATCGCCCAGATGTTCGACATTGCCGCACGCAGATTTCTTGTTATTGTAAAAAATGAACGAGTCATCCGATAACACTTTACCGTTTTCGCCCAACATAAACGCGGAGGCATCCAAGTCAAAGCCAGCGCCATCGGTCGCACGGGTATCCCAACCCAAACCCACCAATACGCCGGTTAAACCCGGTGCTTCTTTAGTTAAAGAAACGTTGCCACCTTTTTGTAAACTAACAGCCATTGTAAAACTCCATTATATTAATCGTTGAGTAAAAAACTTAACCAATTTGAATGCCAAATTGATCACACATTGCTTTTAAACCACCAGAATAGCCTTGTCCCACGGCGCGGAACTTCCACTCACCATTGTGGCGGTATAACTCACCAAACACCATCGCGGTTTCTGTGGAATAATCTTCTGCTAAATCGTAGCGCACGATTTCCGTGCCGCTCAGGTCATTGACCACGCGAATGAACGCATTCGCCACTTGCCCAAAATTCTGCCGCCGTGCATCCGCATCGTGAATAGTGACAGTAAACGCAATTTTTTCAATTTCGAGCGGGACTTTGCCCAAATCCACCTTCATGGATTCGTCATCACCGTCACCTTGTCCAGTACGGTTATCGCCCGCGTGTTCGACTGAGCCGTCAGTGGATTTCAGTTGATTGTAGAAAATGAAATCCGCATCACCACGCACTTTACCACTCGCGGTCAACAAAAATGCACTGGCATCCAAGTCAAACGCAGAACCATCGGTACTGCGCTCATCCCAACCTAAACCGATCAGAATTTTAGTTAAACTAGGGTCGGCTTTACTGAGTGAAAGATTGCCACCTTTTTGTAAACTTAATGCCATGATTTATCCTCCTTGGTGAATATTTTTATATAATATCAATACACTATTTAGAACCCGCCCGCCAATTTAAACCCCAGTGGTAGGCTTCGTCCATCTCCTTATGTCCTCGGAAATAGCGTACTTCACGGTTGACTTGCAACGCGCCATTGACGTTTTCCAATAGCACAACTGCACACATGCCTAATGAATTACCACCTTCAGTCAAACGAATTTCCACAGGCGGTTCATTCGGCACGTAAATTGTGACCACACCATCGGTTTTTGCCCAGTTCGGCGCACCTTCGTAGATAAAAGCATACACCAGAATCCGCTTGAAAGTTTGCCACTGCTGCCCATTGATGTGCAGCCATTCGCCTTCCGAAATCGCCCCCGTGCGGTCATCGCCTTTAAGTTCGATATACGGGTCACTGCGGAACGAACCAAAACGGTCGCCAAGGGCTTGAATCGCACTGATGGTGCCGTCACGCTGTTCGTACAGGCAACCGATATCCAAATCCACCTGAGCATTGCCACCGCCGCCGAACATACCACCCAAAAAGCCACCGCTTTTGGCGGCTGGCTGATTTTCACGATTCCAGTTTAGATTGATGCGGATTTCGCCAAAACCTTCGCTTTTCTTTTCCAGACTAACACGCGGTTTGGTTTTATCCAGCGTTACTTTGCTGAGTGAAATCGGCTTTCTAGCGGGCGCAGGTGGTGGTGCTGGTGTTGGAGGTGCTGCGGCTGGCGCAGGTGCATCGCTAATGTCCACCCCAAAATGTTCGGCTAACGGTTTTAAGCCACCGGCAAAACCTTGCCCCACAGCGCGGAATTTCCACGCGCCTTGACGCAAATATAACTCGCCCAAAATCAGCGCGGATTCGACCCTGCCAGTCGCGGGTAAGGTGGCTTGCAACACCGTCTGCCCCGCCGCGTTTTTCACGGTGACTTGCAAACTGGTGAATGCGCCGAAATTGGTGCGGTTTTCGTGAATGGTGGCGGTGAACGCTATTTTTTCTGTGCCTGTCAATACAGTCGGCAGGTCAACGGCGAATTCAGCACGACCGGC
Source organism: Thiothrix winogradskyi (assembly GCF_021650935.1). Lineage (NCBI taxonomy): Bacteria > Pseudomonadati > Pseudomonadota > Gammaproteobacteria > Thiotrichales > Thiotrichaceae > Thiothrix > Thiothrix winogradskyi. The sequence goes on from NZ_CP091244.1 coordinate 2,497,427, forward strand.
ACTGTTGCCGACAAACGCCACACTGCCATTGCCGGGGCGCGGTTGCCCGTAAAACACCATGTCATCATCACCGCGTACTTTGCCGGTAGCAGTCAGGACAAAGGCGGAAATATCCACCTCTGCCCCACTGACTTGGGCAGGCGATAGCAGGACTTCAACGTGCAGTTTTTCACGCGGTACAGGGCAATTTGCCCCAGCTACCAGTTGGGTCACTGACATCGCGTTACTCCTAGATAGCCGCTAATATCGCAGGCATCATGTCGTTGGCAACTGCGCCCGCCGTGGGTGCGCCAACCGCTTTCATTTCCCAACCTGCGCCGTTACGGCTCACAATAGCCATGACCACGCCCGTGTGTGCGCCTTTGTCGGACAGGTTGAATTTCGCCATTTCGGTATTGTTGCTGTCATCCACCAAACGGCAGAATGCGCCGCCGACTTCATTGAAGGTTTGCCCACGGAATGAGCAGACGGTGAACGCCAGATACGCAACATTCCCCGGCAAACGGGTCAAATCAACGGAAATGACTTCATCATCGCCAGCACCGTCGCCGGTCAGGTTATCACCGGAATGGCTAATGGAACCGTCGCGGCTTTCCAATTGACGGAACCATACTACGTCAAGCAGGTTCTTTTGCGCATCTAGCAACAGGCAGGAAGCGTCCAAGTCAATGTCTGCCGCAGCCCCACCGCCGAACATGCTACCGAAGAAACCGCTTTTTTTCGGTGCTTCTGCCGGATCCCAGCCCAAGCCCATGCGTACTTTACTCAAGCCACCACCGCCGGTTTTTTCCAGCGAAATGCGTTGACCTTTGCTTAAACTTACAGCCATGAGAATCTCCATCCCTTTGTATTGTTGAGTGACAACATCTTAGAGAGTCGCCCCAGTGCAAGCAACACTCACCCAGAATTGTCAGGTTATTTCAGTCTAACGGTTGCAATACCACGGGCGTACTGACTTCGCTAATCCGCAAGCCGTAACGCAGCGGGGCAATGCTTAGGGTTTCCCCTTGCAAACTTTGCAGGAAAACCTCAGCTAGATTCACGCCCGCCAGACACGCCATGCCAAAGCCACCGGAAGGACGCGGGTTGATTTCCAGCAAGCGCGGCTCGCCTGCCGCATTCGCTTTGAATTGAATATTGAACAAACCATTTAAGCGATAATACGTCGTCAAACGCTCGACCATGCCTTGAATATCGGCATTATTGTCGATTGCCTGCCCGTATCCTGCTTGCGGATGCTTTTTGCGTTGAATAGCACACAGCAATTGCCCGTCACGCCCCGCACAATCCACACTCCATTCGTCACCGGGCAAGTGTTCCATCACCAGCAATTCGGGGAATGTCGGCGTGTGTACCATGCCTGCGCGTAATTCTGCCAGCGGAATTTCGTATTCCACCCCGTCCAGCAAATGTGTAATGCTGTCACGCTGTGTATCCAGAATGCGGAAGCCTAAGCCAAACACGGATACTGCTGGTTTCACGCACAAGGCTGTGTAGTGTGGTGAGAGTTCCGCTATAGCCTGATCAAAACCGTTGCTATCCGTTACCGCGATACAAGCCATCGCGGATGCCACACTGGGCGGCAAGGTGCGGTAAAACTCGCCTTTATTGTGCAATAACTTCAACATTTCTGGGGATGTCACCGCAATGACCTGCGTTCCCACTTGCGCAAAATCGGCTTGATGACTCACCAGCAAGACCGCCTCTTTTGCAGGCCAGAAATAATCAATGCGATGCTCTTGGCAAAAGCTCAAACACCAATCCAGATAAGCTGCCCCGATCAAACCGGGCGGTTCATGCATCGCTTCGTCTGCTGCTAATAAGGCAACTGCCGCTGGATTCGTGTGGGTGGCGATGACGGTGACACCCAGCCCCACACGGGCTTGGCGAAGGTTATTAAATACCGAGGTAATGCTGGAAAATGTCTTATTGAACCAAATGCGCATGGTATGCCCTGTCTAAAAATTTTAATAATGATGGCAGATGCTAGTATGCCCGATCTGCGGCAATAATTTCAGGCATTTTTGCCAAAATTCTTGCTATCATGCGGTGCATAACCATACAGCTCGGTAACAATAATTATGATGAACTTACCCGTAGGAGCAAACCTGCCACTCACCGGCAATCGCTGGACAGTCGCCATCACGTTTCCGCACGACATCCGCCATGATTTGGGGCTGGCTGTTTTGCCTGTCAATGAAGCAAAACAATTAGTTACTGCCCCGCAATTAGCTCATGCCAATGCCACCGAATGGGCAAGTGCAAAACTGAATGACGCAGGCACGAGTTACACCCTGACACTGGATACCAACGTGTTATCCAATCCCAACATTACGCGCTTGTGCGTGGTGTTGTACCGCTACGGCGCACGCGGGCCGGTGAATGTCGGCAACACCGTAACCGTGCAAATGGATGATGCCTTCAGCCATCAGATTCTTTTGGGGGAAATGCAGGCATCTGCACTGATTGTTGCCGAGTTTTACCAGCGAGCAGGGCAATGGAAAGTGCGTGCCTTAGCCGAAACCTCCGCCTACGGGCTTGCCGCTTTGGGGCGCAGAATGGGCATGGAGGTGGATGAACGTTCACCCTTCAACACCCCGAATCACCCCGAACGCCAGCCCGGTAATTGGACAGGCACAGCGTTTCTGGTTGCCCCGAATGTCTTCATGACCAACGCACATGTAGCAGACGGCGCAAGCCGCATTCGCTTGAGTTCGCTGCAAGGCAATCTCGATGCCGAACCGATTATCAGCGACAGCACCAATGACTTGGCATTATTGCGAGTAGCCACACCCAGCCATCTGCAACCGCTCCCGTTTCGCAGCAGCGGCGTAGGTTTGGCGCAAAGCATCACCACGCTAGGCTATCCGCTGGCAGGTTTGATGGGCAGCGGCATTCAAGTCACGCAAGGCGTCATTTCCGGCTTGTTCGGGGCGCACAATGACATTCGCCTGCTGCAATTCACCGCACCGATCCAACCCGGTTCCAGTGGCAGCCCCTTGCTGGATGAAACCGGCGCGGTGTCCGGCGTGGTATCGTCTACGTTTACCCATGCGCAGAACATGAATTTTGCCATCCGTCACAGTTTGGCGATTGCATTAATGGAAGCGGCTAATATCCAATACAACCTACAAAACAGTGCGCAAACGCTGTCAGCCGCGCAAATGGTGACGCAAACCCAAAACGCCATCTGGCGAGTAGAATGCGCCAGCTAAATAAACTATCAACGGATTTTTCATGCAAATCAATGTCGCCCTCGAACAGGGCACGCTCAACCTGACCATCGAATCCGGCACACATTCGCCGGATGAACTCTTCGGCTTTGCGCAACGCCGCAACCCGAAACGCGCTTTCCTGTTTGTTTCCAAAGTGTTGGGCAGGCACATTCCGGTATCGCCAGCGGTCATGCGCAATGCCACGGATACCCTTGCCGCGCAAATCCCCGCTGACTTGCCGGGGCCGGTTGTGGTCATCGGCATGGCAGAAACCGCGATTGCATTGGGGGCAGGGGTGCAACAAGCCCTCAGCCGCAGCCGTGACGACACGCTGTACCTTTGCACCACCCGCCACCCGCTGGACTTGCCGATTCTGGTCGAATTCCGCGAAGAACACAGCCACGCCACCCAACAAGTACTGCACCTGCCGCAACACGCCGCCGATGTCGAATTGCTACGCACGGCACGTAGCTTGGTGTTGGTCGATGACGAAGCCTCCACCGGCAAAACCTTTGCCAACTTGCTGGAAGCGTTGCAACGTGCCGGATTGGATCAGTTTGAACACATCGTTGCTGCCACTCTCACCGACTGGTCGGGCGGTGCTGCTGCCGAACGGTTGGGCGAACGCGCTATTGCCGTTTCACTGCTGTCAGGGCGTTGGGACTGGCAAGCCAATGACGCGCCGCCGCCGGAAATGCCGCAAGTCGATGTTTTAGGTACTGGTGAATGGCACGCCAACCCTGCCAATGATTGGGGACGGTTGGGGGTGCGGGAACATCCAACGCCAGAGAAGAAACCCCTCCCCAACCCTCCCCTTATCAGGGAAGGGAGCAAGAAAGACATCGCCACCACCTCTTGTCCCTCCCCTGATAAGGGGAGGTTAGGAGGGGTTTCTTTCTTCAACAACATCAACGTCGCCCCCGGCGAACGCATCCTAGTTCTCGGTACAGGCGAATTCGTCTGGCCACCTTTCTTACTGGCGGAATATCTGGAACAGCAAGGCGCAACCGTCCATTTCAGCGCGACAACCCGTTCCCCCATTGCATTGGGTCACAGCATCCAGCACCGCTATTGCTTGCACGACAATTACGGGCAAGGCATCCCCAATTTCCTCTACAACGTCGTGCCTGAAAATTACGACCGCATCCTATTGTGCAGCGAGCCACCCGCACATTTGCTGGATAAAGAACTGATCACAGCCTTGAACCCAACGTGTCTGGAGTTCTACCCGTGAAGCCCTTATTACTCACTGATCTGGATGACACGCTGTTTCAGACTGCCCGCAAAATGCCAGCGGATGCGGATAAAATCCCCGCCGCGCAAGGCAAAACCAGCGACAGCGGGAGCTTTATGCACCCTTGGCAACACGACTTCATCCACTGGGCGCTGGACTGCATGACCGTGATTCCGGTCACTGCACGGGGGATTGCCTCCTTCAAGCGCGTTCACCTGCCATTCCAACATGGCGCGGTGTGCGTTCACGGCGCGGCGATTCTGCAAGCGGATGGCACGCTTGACCCCGACTGGCATTCACACATCCAACCGCAGCTTGCCGCTTACCAAGACCGCTTACCAGAAATGTTGGCAACCGCGCTGCAAATCGGTGAAACGCTGGGGTTATCTTTACGCGGCTGGCTGGAATCGGTAGAAGACAGCGCGGCGTATCTGGTGGTCAAAAGCAATACCGCCAACGCGGCAGACCTCCAACAACTGCTGCACAGCTTACGTGAAACCCTTAACTTGCAAGGCTTCTACACCCACATGAATGGCAACAACCTCGCACTGCTGCCCGATTTCGTCAATAAACGCGCAGCGGCGGCAGAAATTCTGCGGCGGCATACGGCTGAACACGGGCGCACCCCGGTATTCGGCATGGGCGATAGCGTGTCTGATTTAGGCTTTATGCGCTTGTGTGATTTCGCTGCATTCCCACCGAACACGCAAATTTGCAGGCAGTTACCATGAGCGCAACCCAAGGCTTTCACGGCTCATATGCTGCCCGCGATGTCACGTTTTTGTTGCGGCAAATCGTGATGGAAACCACGCCAGTGGAGGAAAAGGAACGCCTGATTCAAAGCGGGCAACGCCATTATTCCGAAATGCTGACGCTGGAATCGCCGCCCTCCGACGCACATCAAGCCTTGTTCGAGCAAGCACTGGACGATGGGCTGGAACGCCTTGCCCGCGAAGTGCAAGCCTTGGCACTGGCTTTGCAGCAACGTCGCCCAAACCGCCCGATTGTGCTGGTCAGTTTTGTGCGGGCGGGTGTGCCGTTAGGCGTATTGCTGCTACGTGCCTTGCGCGAGTTGGGGGTAGAAAGTGAGCATTACGGCATCAGCATTGTGCGCGACAAGGGCATCGACCAAGCGGCGGTGGACTGGATTGAGCAACGCCATGCGTTCGCTGATCTGGTGTGGGTGGATGGCTGGGTCGGCAAAGGGGCGATTCATGGCGAATTGCAACGTTCGCTGGGGAAACGTTACCCTGATGGCGACATTCCCTTGGTGGTGTTGGCTGATCCGACCGGCAAAGCATGGCTATCCGCTTCCGGGGAGGATTGGCTGATTCCGTTTGGCGTTTTAGGCTCGACCGTTTCCGGCTTGGTGTCGCGCTCGATTTTACGCGAGGATGGCGGCTGGCACGCTTGCGTCAATTACGCGCATTTGGCGCAATACGATGTTAGCCAGTGGTTTGTCGATACCGTGGATGCTTGCCGTTGCCGTCAGCAAGGTGTCACGGCGGCAGATTGGGCGGATGCGTTGCGCCATACGCTGCTGGCGCAATCACAAGCCTCGATTGAGCAACTGGTTGAGACTTATGACATTACCAACCTTAATCGCTTGAAACCGGGGATTGCGGAAGCCACCCGTGCGGTCATGCGGCGCGTGCCAGAACACATTCTGGTGCAGCGCCTCGATGACCCGAATATCCGCTTATTACGCCATCTTGCCGAATCGCGGGGGATTCCCCTGCAAGCGGTTGGGGATGGGCTTGCGCCATACCGTGCGATAACCATAATCAAGAAGACCACATGACCACACGAATTTCTCCTTATCAGTTAGGCGCAACGTTGTACATGCCAGCAACGCGCCCCGATTTGTTGGATGTGATTTTGCGGCAAAAAATCTCCGATCTGCGCTCGATGGTGATTTGCCTCGAAGACGCGGTGCGTGAAGATGAAGTCGCCGAAAGCCTAAGCAATCTGCAACACTGTTTGTACGAACTGCGCGGACAAGAACGTAGCGTACCGCTGGTGTTTATTCGTCCCCGTCATCCGCAGATGGCGCATCAATTATTGGCGATGCAAGGCATTGAGTGTGTTGACGGCTTTGTGCTGCCCAAGTTTGATAACCACTCGTTTGCGGCGTGGTATGCGGTGGTGCAAGCCGCACCCGCACATTTGCTGTTTATGCCTACGCTGGAAACGGCACAAGTATTGGATGCGCTGGCAGTACGCGAATTGTGCGAACGTTTGCAAGATGACGGGATTAAGTCGCGAATATTGGCGTTGCGAATTGGTGGTAACGATTTGCTGTCGTGTTTACGCTTGCGCACTCATCATGCCCACACCTTGTACGATGGCCCCTTGGGGTATGTGGTGGCAATGCTGGTGACGCATTTTGCTCCGGCAGGTTTTCACTTGACTGCGCCTGTGTTTGAATATTTTCAGGATCACACCGTCTTGCAAGCCGAATTCCAGCGCGATTTGCTGCACGGTTTGGTGGGTAAAACCGTGATTCACCCCAGCCAGATTGCGGTGATTCATCAGGCATTGAAAGTCGATAGCCGTGATTATGAAGCGGCATTGCGGATTTTGGATGATGCCATGCCTGCGGTGTTCCAGTTTGAGGGGGCAATGTGCGAACCGGCGACGCATCACCATTGGGCGGTGCAAGTGATGGAACGCGCCCGGCATTTTGGCTGTCATTTGCACGCGGTGGCGGTGGATGAGGGGCTGGAGAAAGAGTGTGCCGCGTTGTATTAATGTTGCGTGTATTCAAGTGAAGTGCATCTGGTATCGCAATGAAATGTGGTGGCATTGAGGCTTGTATTGTCGCCATGCATGAATTACTATTTTTATAATTAAGTAATTCAAGGAGTGCCGCTATGCGCAGCACCATCACCTCTCGTGGACAAACCGTCATCCCCGCCGAAGTGCGGCGTTTTTTCCACCTGTCCGCTGCTGATCGTCTCGAATGGATGATTGAAAACAACACCATCCGTGTCATTCCAGTGCGGGAAAATCCTATCGACGCTTTCCGGGGCAGCAGCAAGCGTAAAGGCTCTACTGCCCAATTGCTGGCAGATCGTGCTTTGGATCGGGAGCGCGAATGAAACGTTATTTGCTGGACACTTCCGCACTCCTGACCTTGCGTGATGACGAGGAGGGAGCGGATGTTGTCGCTGACATTCTTCAACAATGCCAATATGGGCGGGTGAAATGCTTTGCCTGTTTCATGAGCCAGATGGAAATTCTGTACCGTGTCTGGAAAAACGAGGGGGAACAAGTGGGGCGGTTGGCGTATGAACAGTGCAAATCCCTGCCTATCGAGTGGGTTCACGAGTCATCGGAGTTGCTGGAAAAGGCGGCGCAACTGAAAGCCACCTGCCGGGTGTCACTGGCAGATGCGTGGATTGCTGCGAGTGCTTTGCTGCACGGTGCGACGCTGGTGCACAAAGACCCGGAATTTGAAACAGTCCAGTGCCAGCAGTTAGCGTTGCCTTATAAACAGACCAAGATTCACGAAAATCAGGGTGAATATCAGCTACCCACGTAAAATCAAATAGATGTGTTCTTATAATATGGCGTTGGTGATGGAACGTTTGGAGAAGCTCCGCTCGCTTAATTAAGTTGTCATCAAAATGCTGTATATCGTAAGCCACCAATAACGATCTGGAGGCTTATGATGAAGTTTCAATATTTCCTGCTAGTCGGCTTATGTGTTTCCACTTTAGTGCTAATGAGCGGCTGTAATGATAATAACACCCCAGCGGCGGCGGATACCACGACGCCTGCGACCAGTCTGCGCATTTTGCACATCAATGACCACCATTCACACTTGCAACCCAACAGCGCCACGTTGACGCTGGCGGGCAAAGCCACTGCCGTCAAAACCGGCGGCTTCCCGCGTGTGGTCACTAAAATCAACGAATTGGCAGCCAGCGGCGGCAATGTATTGAAACTGCACGCGGGTGATGCGACTACCGGCGATTTGTATTTCACCCTGTTCAAAGGCAAAGCCGACGCAGAGCAGATGAATCAAGTCTGTTTTGATGCCTTCGCGCTGGGGAATCACGAATTCGACTCTGGCGATGCCGGTTTGAAGACCTTCCTCGACTTCCTCAATAGCAGTGCAGCGTGTAACACTGAAGTGGTGTCGGCGAATGTGCAGCCTAAAGTCGGTACGTCGCCACTGACGCTGAATTCCGCTACCGATTACATCAAGCCTTACACCGTCAAGGAAATCAATGGGCAAAAGTTCGGCATTATCGGTCTGACGATTGCGGGCAAAACCAAAAATTCCTCCAGCCCGGATGCAACCACCACGTTTGCGAATGAAGCCACTACCGCACAAAAGTACATTGACGAATTGGCAGGTAAAGGGGTCAATAAGATCATTTTGCTGACCCATCAGGGTTACGCGAATGATCAAACCATCGCCAAGCAACTCAAAGGCGTGGACGTGATTGTAGGCGGCGATTCGCATACCTTATTAGGTGATGGTTTCAAAGCTTTTGGCTTGACCCCAGCAGGCGCTTACCCGACCAAAACCACCGACGCGAATGGTAAGCAAGTGTGCATCGCGCAAGCGTCGCAATACAGCGACATCGTGGGTGAATTAAATATTGAGTTCAGTGTCAGCGGTGACGTGACAACGTGTTCAGGCACACCGCACCTATTGTTAAGCGATACCTTCCAAGTGAATAAGTTGGAACTGACGGGTGCAGACCGCGATGCCGCCTTGAAAGCAGTGGCTGATGCGCCAGAGCTGTCTATTGTTAAGCCTGATGCAATTGCTCAAGCCAACCTCGATGGCTATTCTCAACAAGTCGATGTGTTAAAACAAACCAAGATTGGCGTGGCTGCTGAAACGTTATGCCATGAGCGCGTCCCTAATCAAGGCTTGAGCAAGACCGCAGGTTGTACCGTTGCTACCCAGTCACGCGGTAGCGACATTGCCAATATCGTTTCCAAAGCGTTTTTGGAAATGAGCCTGACCTCTGACATTTGCTTGCAGAATGGCGGTGGTGTGCGTGTTGACGTACCTGCTGGCGACATTACCCTCGGCACGGCTTACACCTTGCTGCCGTTTGCGAATACCCTGACCGAAATGGATATGACCGGGAAAGAAATCATCGACTCGTTGGAAGATGGCATTGATTTTGCGCTGAATCCACAAGGTTCTACCGGTTCATACCCGTATGCAGCCGGGTTACGTTGGGATGCCGACTTGTCTAAAGCCAAGGGTGAGCGTGTCACCAACGTGCAAGTTAACCCGCGTGTGACGGGGACATGGGCAGCGATTGATCCGTCGAAAACCTACAAAGTCGTCACCAACAGTTTCCTAGCTACCGGCGGCGATGGCTACACCACCTTCAAGAATCTGGCGGCGGCTAAAAAGCTGAACACTTATCTGGATTATGCGCAATCTTTCGCCGATTACGTGACCCGCGAAACCGCCGCAGGGCGTAGCGTGGTGAAACTGCCGGTAGAGGAATACAGCACCCAGATGTTCATCGACAAGGATGGCATCTGGCGTTAATCAATGCCCGCCCCACTGTAGAGACGCAAGATTTTGCGTCTCTACTTCTATGACATCATCTCTTAATCTGGTTGAAACACAAACGTCATAACTAAGCGTTAGGCTTTCGCCCGTACACGTACATCCCCTTTACCAATACCTGTTGAGGATATAGGCATGAGCGACTTACGCACGGTTAACCACCCAGTGGTTGATCCAGATGACATCGGTTACAACACTTCTAATAATCCTTCCTTTGAACAAATCCTTGAAGCTCGCATGACCCGTCGTGGCTTGCTGCGCGGCAGTTTTGCCTTGATGGCAGCATCCGTACTCGGTGCAGGCTTGGCAGGTTGTGGCAATGACGATAATACAGCAGTTGCTGCAAATGATACCGGTGCTACCGGCGCTAATGGTCTGACCCTGAGCTTCAACCCTGTTGCTAAAGGTGTTGCCGACGCATTGGTTGTGCCAGCTGGTTATACCGCTACAGTTTTGATGGCAACAGGCGACCCGATCAACAATGCTACGTCTGCTTACAGCAATGTGGGTACAGATGATGCTGCCAGCTTTGTATCCCGTGTTGGCGACCATCACGATGGTATGCACTATTTCGGTTTGAATGCTGCCGGAACAGCTATTGAATCCAACAACGCCACGAAAGGTGTGCTGTGTTCTAACCACGAAGTAGCCGAAGACCTCGGTTTCGTTCACGAGGCTGGTCCTACCGAGTACGGTGATAAAAGTACAGTTGCTCGTCCGACCACCGAAATTGACAAGGAAGTGGCACTGCACGGTGTGACCATCGTTGAAGTGGCTAAGAGTGGTACTACGTACCAGATTAACCGTGGTTCTGCTTTGAACCGCCGTATTACGGCTGCAACTGACATGGAAATTACTGGTCCAGCACGTGGCACCATGATGGTAACAGCTTATTCAACAGCAGGTACTAACACACGCGGTACGATCAACAACTGCGGTAATGGTTATACCCCTTGGGGTACTTACCTGACTTGTGAAGAAAACTGGGCAGGTTATTTCCATCGTCGTGAAGCGGATACCGCACGTACTGCCAAAGAAGTGGCAGCATTTAAGCGTTATGGCATGAGCAACGCAACTTCAGGGCGTTATAACTGGTCACGGCCGGGCGCAACTGATGGCACTGATTTATACAGCCGTTGGAATGCGGGTGTCACTGGTGCATCGGCTGCGGCTGACTTCCGCAACGTTGGGAATACCTTTGGTTGGATTGTCGAAATCGACCCAGTTAACGCCACTTCTACTCCTAAAAAGCGCACTGCATTAGGGCGTTTCGCGCATGAAGGCGCATGGCCTGCGAAGCCTGTTGTGGGCAAGCCTGTTGTGTTCTACATGGGTGATGACTCCCGTAACGAATACATCTACAAATTCGTTTCTACCGCACTGTGGAGTGCATCCGATGCGAATGCAGGTGTAGCCGCAGGCGATAAGTACATGGATTCCGGTAAGTTATATGCTGCTAAGTTCAACGCGGATGGCACGGGTACGTGGGAATTGCTGAGCATGAGCAATAGCAAGGTGGCGACTTATGCGGCTTATGCGTTTGCGGATGAATCGGATGTGGTGGTGAATGCACGTATCGCTGGTGATGCCGTCGGTGCGACCAAAATGGATCGCCCTGAGTGGGGTGCTGTGAACCCTGTTAATGGCGAAGTCTACATGACGCTGACCAATAACGTTTCCAGCAGTGGTCGTGGCTCAACAGCCGTGCCGTTAGATGCAGCTAACCCACGTTATTATGCCGATACTAAGGGAACGGCAACCAACCGTGGTAACGTTAACGGTCACATTATCCGCTGGAAAGAAGCCGGTGGTGATCATGCCGCGACGACCTTTAACTGGGATATTTACCTGTTCGGTGCGCAATCTGACGCCGATGCTAATGTCAACCTGTCAGGTCTGACCGCTGAAAACGACTTCTCCAGCCCGGATGGTTTGTGGTTCAGCTATGCAACCCCTGGTTTGCTGTGGGTACAGACTGATGATGGTTACTACACCGATGTTACCAACTGCATGATGCTGGCAGCACTGCCGGGTACAGTAAATGATGGTGCAGAAACGACTGTTACCAATGCCGGTGTACCTTCCGGTCAAACCGCAGTGAAGACTCGTGTTGGCAAGAAAACTAGCTCAACGGTATTGCGCCGTTTCTTGGTAGGACCAAAAGATTGCGAGATCACCGGTATCGCCGAAACGCCAGACGGTAAAGCGATTTTCGTCAATATCCAGCATCCTGGTGAAAACAGTACTTCTGTGACTGACCCTACTCAATTCACCAGCCATTGGCCGAAAGGGGGCAGTGCGCGTCCACAGTCTGCTACGGTTGTCATCACGCGCAATGATGGTGGCAAAGTCGCCGTTTAGGGGAAATGCATAAAATAATTTGAGGTTTTTATCAGCTTTAGCCCGGTAGTGATACCGGGCTTTTTTATGAAGGTCATTCAGGAGTCTCGATGCACATATTAATGGTTTCCGACGTGTATTTTCCGCGTGTTAACGGTGTTTCCACCTCGATACAGGCATTCCGGCAGGCATTGGAAGCGGCAGGGCATCACGTCACCCTGATAGCGCCGGATTACGGGCAAACGGTGGCGGACGAAGCGGGCATTATCCGCATCAGTTCACGCAAGGTGATTGTTGACCCAGAAGACCGCATGATGCGCATACGCCATATCCACCGCCTGACCGAAGAGCTGCGGACGGAGGATTACGACATCATCCACATCCACACCCCGTTCGTGGCGCACTATGCCGGGCTGAAACTGGCACGCAAGCTAAAACTGCCGGTGGTGGCGACCTACCATACCTTTTTTGAGGAATACCTCTACAACTATGTCAAGTGGTTGCCGAAGGAATGGCTGCGCTATGTGGCGCGGCGTTTTTCGCGTACCCAGTGTGCGGATCTGGATGCGCTGGTCGTGCCTTCGACCGCCATGCAGCAAGTGTTGGTCGATTACGGGGTAACAACGCCGTTGACGGTGTTGCCGACGGGGCTGGATATGCGGGTGTTTGAGCCGGGTGACGGTGCGGCATTCCGGGAAAAGCACAGCATCCCCGCTGAGCGTCCGGTGATCCTGTTTGTAGGCAGGGTGGCGTTCGAGAAAAATATCGGCTTCCTGCTGGATGTGACCGAACGGCTGCGCGGTTCCATTTCTGACATCCTGTTCGTGATTGCTGGTGAAGGCCCGGCGGAAAAGTCCCTGCATTCACAGGTCAAGCGGCGCGGGTTGGAAAGCAATGTCAGTTTCGTCGGCTATCTGCGCCGCGATGGTGAGTTGCAGGCGTGCTACAAGGCAGCGGATGTGTTCGTGTTTGCTTCGCGCACCGAAACCCAAGGCTTGGTGCTGATTGAGGCAATGGCGTGCGGCACGCCCGTGGTTTCGACTGCTGTGTTGGGGACGAAGGATGTGATCGGTTCGGGGCAGGGCGGGCTGGTTGCGCCTGAAGAGGTAGAAGGCTTTGCCAAACAGGTGGAGCGCCTATTGCAGGGTAAGACCTTGCACGCACAGAAGACCAAAGAGGCATTGGCGTATGCGGCTACGTGGTCACATACTGCACAAGCGGAAAAGCTGGTTGGCTTTTATCAGCAGGTTCAAGCGCGGATGAACGGTTAGCATAGCGCCACATCCGCATTTCCAGCCCTTGTTTGACCATGCCCCATTCGGTATCGAGGATGCTGTACACCGCCGTATCGCGTACCAGCCCGTCCGGCATAATGGCACTGCGGCGCAACACACCTTCTTGCACCGCACCGAGCTTCTCCAGTGATTGGCGCGAACGGGCGTTGCGGATGTCGGTCTTGAATTGCACCCGCAGCGTGCCAAAGGTCTCGAACGCATGGCGCATCAGCAGGTATTTGCATTCCAGATTCACACCGCTCCGCTGGTATTCGCTGGCGTACCAAGTGCCGCCGATTTCCAGCTTCATGTGTTTCAGGCAAATGTCGCGGAAGCGGGTGCTGCCAATGGCTTTGCCCGTGGTGTTGTGGATGACCGCGAACGGCAAGTCAGTGCCCAAATCACGCTGGCGGATGGCGTTGCTGATGAAGGCTTCCATCGGTTCACGTTCTGCTAAATTGCCGTAGAACATGTAATGCCAGATGCGTTCATCGCGGGCAGCGTGTAATAAATCGGGGATGTGGTCGGCGGTTAGGGGTTCAAGGCGTATCAAACGGCCTTGCAAGATGACAGGTTGCAATGTCATGGTGGTTACTCCTCATCACAATAGGCAAGACAACACGCAGAAACTGCCTTGTGCCAAACCCGCGCCCAAGAATGCGCCGATCAGCACATCACTGGGGTAGTGCAGCCCCAAAATTACCCGCGATAACGCCACCAAAATAGTGAATGGTACAACCAGAATAAACCATTCCGGGTAATAGTTAAGCAAGACCCAGCTAAACCCGACCGCGTGCAAGGTGTGTCCCGATGGAAAACTGAATTGATCAAGTGCCGCTACATTCTGGAAAATGGTGTCATTGTGGCTGTACGGGCGTACCCGTTCGGTGGAGGTTTTCAGCCACTTGTAAATCAGCAAGGCTGTCAAACCAACCAAAGCCATGTGTGCAGAGACGTGTAGCGCTTCCAGCCCGTAAATCAGCGGCAGCATCAGCATTAGCACATACCAAAATACCCCGTTGCCCAAGCGACTAATGACTGCAAAAAACAGACTGATGGGTTTGAGGTGATTGATCCGGTTGAACAACAGGCACAACGGAATTTCACGGTCATTAAGTCGATGCAAGTGCTTCATGCTCATGGTGTACCTCGCGGAGTACGGTTTGAATGGTGTGATGCAGGCGTTCCACCACCTTTTCCCAGCTCAGGCCGAGGGCAGTTTGGTGAGCGGCTTGACCTTGGACGCGGCGTAAGTCGGGGTTGAGTGCCAGTGTGATACTGGCTTCGATAAAGGCAGCGTTGTCGTCCAGCGGGGCGCTCATGCCGTTAATCCCGCTGCGCAAGTGTTCGCGGGCGGCGGCATAATCGAAGGTCACGACCGGTAAGCCGCTTGCCATTGCTTCCAGCACCACATTGCCGAAGGTTTCGCTGGTGCTGGGGTAAAGGAACAAATCGCCACTGGCATAGTGTTCCGCCAAGGCAATGCCGGTTTGCATCCCGACGAATAAGCAATCGGGGTGTGCGTCTTGCAGGCGTTTGCGTTCGGGGCCATCGCCGACCAGCAGGAAATGCGCATCGGGGAGGTGTTGTTGGATGGCTCGAAACGCGCTGAAGGCCAGATCAAGGTTTTTTTCCGGCGACATGCGCGATACCAGCGTGACCAGCAATTGTTCCGGGCGAATGCCGAGTTGGGTGCGCAAGGTGTTGCAGCGGCGTTGCGGGTTGAAGCGTTCCACGTCAATGCCGCGATCCAGAATGCCGAGTTTGGTGTAACCGTTGGCACTGAGTTGTTGCTGCAATTCGCGGGTCGGCACGAGTGTGACCAGCGTTTGATTATGGACGTGGCGCAAATAACGTTTCGCCAGATTGAAAAACCCACTCAGGCGGTAATAGCGGCTGTACTGGTCAAAATTGGTGTGAAAGTCGCTGATGACCGGAATACCGAGTTTTTTTGCGGCCTTCATGGCGGAATAACCCAACGGGCCTTCGGTAACGATTTGCACGATGTCAGGGCGCTGCTTTTTCCACAGGCGTTTGAGGGCGTGGTATTGCGGGAAGCCTAAGCGGACTTCTTTGTAAAAGGGGAGTGTCAGTCCATTGACGAGGTGTTCCTGAAACAAGGCTTCGCGTTGCGGTTTTTCATGTGCCATTTGGCGGGGGCGCACCAACTGGATGTGGTAGCCACCGCGTGTGCGCAAGCCAGCCACCATACGGCTAATGGAGTGTGCCACGCCGTTGATTTCTGGCGGCCACGTTTCCGTGACGACGCTCAGACGGGTGTGGTTGCTGACAAGTTGAGGGCGGGCATTTGACACAAAAATATACGTCTCATAGTGGATACCCTAATGATTTTGCAGGTTTAATGCTGCAAGACAGTGACGTTTTTGTGACGGTTATATGTCATCTGGCAAGGTTTATACCGTGGGCGTAAACCGATAGCCTGCCCCGCGCACGGTTTGGATGTAATGTTCAAAACCGTGTGTCGCCAGTGTTTTGCGCAAGCGCAGAATGTGTACGTCTACGGTGCGTTCTTCCACGTACACATTGCGTCCCCAAGCGTTGTCCAGCAATTGTTCGCGGCTGTATACGCGGTCAGGGTGTTGCATGAAAAATTTCAGCAAGCGGAATTCGGTGGGGCCAAATTCGAGTTCTTGACCACCAGCGGTGACACGGTGGCTGAGTGGGTCGAGGGTTAACCCAGCAAATTCGAGCATTTCCACTGGTTGGGAATGGCGGGTGCGGCGCAATACGGCTTGAATTCGCACCACTAATTCGGCTGGTGAAAACGGTTTGCTGATGTAGTCGTCGATACCCGCCTGAAAGCCGGAAATGCGGTCGGTTTCTTCGTTACGGGCGGTCAGCATAATGACCGGAATGTCTTGGGTATTGCCGTCGCGTTGCAGGCGTTTGACCAGTTCTATGCCACTCATGCCGGGCAGCATCCAGTCCATCAGAATCAGTTCGGGGCGCTGGCGATGAATGGCGGTGTAGGCTTGTTCGGCAGTTTCGGCTTCGTGTAAGGTGAAACCGGCACGCCCTAACGCAAAGCCAACCATTTTGCGGATCGGCTGCTCGTCTTCAACAATCAATATGTTGCTCATGTGAAACCTGTATGAATTTCCTTTTACAGGCGCATTTAACCGTAGGAGTGTGTCAATTCTGTGACAGGTCACTTATTTTGTTGGGTGTTTGTGGCTCCGTGCGGGTAATTTCTAGCGGATGGGACACATCGGCGTAATCGTGATAACCGCGCAGGCTTTGGTTATGGTTGTTGTCTTCGTCGAGAATCAGGTAGAGGCGGTGTTCCTGTTGAGCGTCTTGCAAATACAGGAAAGGGGCGGTGGCGAGTTGCCCGTAAAAATATTCAGGCGTGGTGTCGGTGTAGGTTTTACCGTCGATGGTGAATTCGGCAGCTTGTGGTGTGATCGTGAGGGATAAGTCAGGGCTGTGCCATTCGCCACCATACGCCGTTTTATCGGCAGCAAATGCCAGAGGGGATAAGCTGGCAGTGAGTAAGCAGGCGCACGCAAGCGCCACGGACTTGAACCGTTGTTCCTTTTTCATGATGTTCTCCTAGCGATTTGGGTATTATTCGTTTAAAACTAGTGTAGTCGAGTTATGCCCATAAAGGGAAATCGGGAACCATGAAAACATGACAATGATCACAACCTTCTTGCCTTAGCAAAACCCATCCATCTATGGTAGGATGCGCCCGCATAATTGTGACTCACACGGATGCGTATTACCTCCTATGGCTCGATATATTTTCATCACTGGTGGCGTGGTTTCCTCTTTAGGGAAAGGCATTGCTGCCGCATCACTCGGTGCAATCCTCGAAGCACGCGGCTTAAAAGTCACCATGCTCAAACTTGACCCCTACATCAACGTCGACCCCGGCACGATGAGTCCGTTTCAACACGGCGAAGTCTTCGTCACGGAAGATGGCGCGGAAACCGACCTCGACCTTGGGCATTACGAGCGTTTTGTCGGCTTCCGAGCCAGCAAGCTCAACAATTTCACGACGGGGCGCATTTACCAAACCGTTATCAGCAAAGAGCGGCGCGGAGAATACCTCGGCGCAACCGTGCAAGTGATTCCACACATTACCGACGAAATCAAACGCAGTGTGCGTGCCGGTGCAGGTGATGCTGACATTGCGATGGTCGAAATCGGCGGCACGGTCGGTGACATCGAAGCCATGCCCTTCATGGAAGCCATTCGCCAAATGGGTGTGGAAGAGGGCAGAAGTAATGCCCTGTTCATTCACCTAACCCTATTGCCTTACGTTGCGGCGGCTGGCGAATTGAAAACCAAGCCCACCCAACACTCGGTCAAGGAACTGCGTTCTATCGGCATCCAGCCCGACATCTTGCTGTGCCGTAGCGAACGCCCGTTCCCCGAAAACGAGCGCAAAAAGATTTCCCTGTTCACCAATGTGGAAGAACGCGCCGTTATTTCTGCGGTAGATTTGGACAATATCTACAAAATCCCCTTGTGGCTGCACGCGCAAAAATTGGATCGCATCGTTGCCGAAAAATTTGGGCTAACCAATTTGCCAGAGGCTGACCTTTCCGATTGGAAAGATGTGGTCAGCTCAATGGAATTCCCCGAAGCGGAAATTACCGTGGCAATGGTCGGCAAATACGTCGATTTGACCGAATCGTACAAATCCCTGAACGAAGCCTTGACCCACGCGGGCATCCAAACGCATACCAAGGTCAAGATTCACTACCTCGATTCCGAACGCCTCGAATCCGACGACGAACAAGCCTTTGAAGTGTTGGGCAAAGTGGATGCGATTCTCGTCCCCGGCGGTTTTGGTAATCGCGGTGTCGAAGGCAAAATCCGTGCAGCCCAGTATGCGCGTGAAAACAAAATCCCGTACCTCGGCATTTGCTTGGGGATGCAGGTCGCGGTGATCGAATTCTCACGCCATTGCGCAGGCTTGGCTGGTGCACACAGCACCGAATTCGCGCCCGATTCGCCGCATCCGGTCATCGGTCTGATCACCGAATGGCAAGCCGAAGATGGCACGATTGAAAAACGCTCCCACGATTCCGATCTGGGCGGAACGATGCGCCTTGGCGGGCAGCCGTGCGTGTTGCAAGAAGGCTCGTTGGCACGAACCACCTACGGCGCGGCGCAAATTGTGGAACGCCATCGCCACCGTTACGAATTCAATAACCATTACCGCGAGACGTTGGCAAAGCACGGGCTGATTTTGTCTGGCACATCCATTGACGGCAATCTGATCGAAATGGTCGAATTGAAAGATCATCCGTGGTTCTTGGCTTGCCAATTCCACCCGGAATTCACCTCGCGTCCACGCCAAGGGCATCCGCTATTTAGCGGTTTTGTCAGCGCGGCACGCCGTTATCACGAAACCAAAACGAGCAGCAAACGATCATGAAACTGTGCGGATTTGACGTCGGGCTGGATCAGCCGTTTTTCTTGATTTCAGGCCCTTGCGCGATTGAAACCGAAAAACTGGCGCTGGAAACGGCGAGTAAGCTGAAGGACATGACCACCCGTTTGGGCATTCCCTTCATCTACAAGTCGTCGTTCGATAAAGCTAACCGTTCGTCGCACAACAGCGCACGCGGTGTGGGCTTGGAAGCGGGTTTGCGGATTCTGGAGCGCGTCAAAACCGAGATTGGCGTACCCGTGCTCACCGATGTGCACGAAGATACGCCGATGGATGAAGTCGCGAGCGTCGTGGATGTATTGCAAACGCCTGCGTTCCTGTGCCGCCAGACCAATTTTATCCAAAGCGTGGCGCGTACTGGCAAGCCGGTGAACATCAAAAAAGGGCAGTTCCTCGCGCCGTGGGATATGGGTAACGTGGTCGAAAAAGCCCGTGCTACGGGCAATCAACAGATTATGGTGTGCGAACGCGGTTACAGCTTTGGCTACAATAACCTAGTTTCCGATATGCGGAGTCTTGCCATCATGCGTGATACTCAATGCCCCGTGGTGTTTGATGCCACGCATTCGGTACAATTACCGGGTGGGCAGGGCAATGTATCCGGCGGGCAGCGTGAACACGTACCCGTACTGGCACGCGCTGCCGTCGCGGTGGGTATTGCGGGCTTGTTCATGGAATCGCACCCTGACCCCGCCAATGCGCTGAGTGATGGGCCAAATTCATGGCCGATGGATCGCATGGAAGAATTACTGATCACGCTGGTCGAGCTGGATCGCGTTATCAAAGCACAGAAATTGCTAGAAAATACTTTGTAACGTTTTATTGGGAAATAACGAAATGTCTGAAATTAAATTCGTAAAGGCACGCGAAATCATTGACTCACGCGGCAATCCTACTGTTGAAGCCGATGTAATCCTCAGCAATGGCGTGATGGGGCGTGCGGCTGTGCCATCCGGCGCATCCACCGGTTCGCGTGAAGCCATTGAATTGCGTGACGGTGGCGCACGTTATCTGGGCAAAGGCGTACAAACGGCGGTTGCCAACGTGAACGGTGAAATTGCTAAAGCCATTGCTGGCATGGATGTTACCGATCAAGGCGGCATCGACCGTGCGATGATCGCGTTGGATGGCACTGATAACAAAGCCCGTCTGGGTGCAAACGCGCTGCTGGCAGTGTCAATGGCAACTGCACACGCAGCGGCTAACGACCAAGGTTTGCCACTGTACCAATACCTCGGCAAAGCGGATTCCTACAAACTGCCTGTGCCGATGATGAACATCATCAACGGTGGCGCACACGCGGACAACAGTGTGGATATGCAGGAGTTCATGATTCTGCCGGTCACTGCACCAAGCATGGCTGAATCCATCCGTTACGGTGCAGAAGTATTCCACAGCCTCAAGTCTGTACTGAAAAAGCGTGGTTTGAATACCGCAGTGGGCGACGAAGGCGGTTTTGCACCCGATTTGTCTTCCAACGAACAAGCCATCGAAGTCATTCTCGAAGCCATTGACAAAGCCGGTTTCAAAGTCGGTCAGGACATCTGGTTGGGTCTGGACGTTGCCAGTTCCGAGTTCTACAAAGACGGCAAGTACCTGTTGGAATCCGAAGGCAAGAGTTTCAGTGCGGAACAATTCACGGCTTACCTCGAAAACTGGGTTAACCAATACCCGATCCTGAGCATTGAAGATGCGATGGCGGAAGGTGACTGGGCGGGTTGGGCGCATTTGACCAAGGTCTTGGGCAATCGCGTACAATTGGTGGGCGATGATTTGTTCGTGACCAATACCAAGATCCTGCAAGAAGGCATCGACAAGGGGATTGCGAATTCTATCCTGATCAAGGTTAACCAAATCGGTACCTTGACTGAAACACTGGAAGCGATTGGCATGGCGCATAAAGCCGGTTACACCACCGTCATGTCACACCGTTCGGGCGAAACCGAAGACTCCACCATTGCGGATTTAGCGGTGGCAACCAATGCTTGCCAGATCAAGACGGGTTCATTGTCACGTTCTGATCGGATTGCGAAGTACAACCAATTGTTGCGCATTGCCGAGCAGTTAGGTAGCAACGGTATCTACGCTGGTAAATCTGCGTTTAAGCAATTTGGCTAATTTTAGCCGCTGAATGCCTGAATGGAAAAAGCCCCAGTCTAGCGATAGACTGGGGCTTTGTTATTAGGCTAGGCAATAAGTATTAATCTTTGCCTTTGCCGCTGCCTTTGTTGGAGCTGCCAACAGTAGTGGCTGAATCACCTTTGCCACCGCCGTAGCTACCGATTGAATCACCTTTGCTGCCGCTGCTGTGGCTGCTGCTAGAAGGTGAATCGCCTTTGCTACCGATGTTGTGACTGCCAGCGGCTGCATCGCCTTTGCCGCCGAAGCTAGAGTCACCCTTATCGCCTTTGCTGCCGCCGAAGTCGAAGTTAGAGTCGCCCTTATCACCTTTGCTGCCGCCGAAGCCGAAGTTAGAGTCGCCCTTATCACCCTTGTCGCCTTTGCTGCCGCCGCCGACAGAAGAATCACCTTTGTCGCCTTTGCTGCCGCCGCCGACAGAAGAATCACCCTTGTCGCCTTTGCTGCCGCCGCCGACAGAAGAATCACCTTTGTCGCCTTTGCTGCCGCCGCCGACAGAACCAGCATTATCGCTACCGCCAGTAGACGTTGAGCTGGATTCGTTACCTACACCGCCGCCACCGCCCTGACCGTTGCCACCATTACCACCACCAACGTTGTTAGAAGAACCGCTTTGTCCACCACCAGGCGCATCGCCTTTGCTGCTACTGCTAGTGTTACTAATTGTACCGCCGCCGTTGCCTTCTTTGCCGCCAAGAGAACCAGCTCCGCCTGCGCTACCTTCATTCCTGCTACTAGAGCCAGTCTTCTTGCCTTCGTTACCATCGCATCCACAACCTGCGCTATTGCCACCGGAAGAACCACCGCCTTGGTCACCTTCGGTTTGGCTACCACCTTCCATGCCGCCGGATTTCAGCATTTTCAGAAATTGTTCGATCAGGGGAAGCAACTTGGCAAGATCCATGCCTCCACTTGCATCTTGCCCTGAACCTTGCATACTTTTATTAAAGCTTTCAGTTGCCCTAGCGTTAGGTTTACTGCTGGAAATATCTTGCGCACCAGTATTATTGACGCTATTGCTGTAATTATTTGCCCCGTATCCACTATTAATAAATGTCATGACTAATCTCCTTGTCATTGTGGGATAGAAGTTGCTATTTGGGTGGCAACCTGTTTGGATGGTGTGTAAGCAGCGTTTTGCTTTCTGCTAGCAATACTCTGCACCATGCATTTTTATAGTAATTAATAATTGGTAAAAGCTGGGGAGGTAAAATCTTAACGTGGCTGATTTGCTGATGAATGGTATGATTTGCAGATTCAAAGGAAAGTTTTTACGGGGGCGTTGATGTTTTTTGTCAGCGCTTCGGTATCATCTGCTATCCTTTTGCCATGAATAGCTTTTACGATTGTTGACACCTTAATTTATGAATATGACACGCACTTTATTTTGGGTTCTCAGTTTGCTGGCATTTGTTCTGTTTGTACGTTTGTGGGCAGGGCCTGCGAGTTACCCCGACATTGGACGTTTAGAACAAAAAATTGAGCAGCAAAATGCTGCGAACGATGAGCAAGCTGAAATCAAACGCCTGTTACAAATGGATGTGGTGGGCTTATCCAAAGACGACGAAGCGGTTGAGGAACACGCCCGCAGTGAGTTGGGGATGGTACGCGAGGGCGAAACCTTTTATCAGGTGATTTTGAAATCTGACCCAGAAGCCACCGCGCCAGTGCCACAAGTTAAGGCTGCCCCCCGTGTCGAATAAGGTATGGGTAGTGATTCCTGCTGCCGGAGTCGGGGCGCGGATGCAAGCTGATCGACCGAAACAATACCTGCCATTGGTGGGTAAAACGGTGATTGAGCATACCTTGGATTGCTTTCTAACCCATCCGGCGGTCACGGGAATTGTGGTGGCGGTGAGTGAGGGCGATCCGTTTTGGGCGGAACTCATGGCAACCACACTTAACCAGTATCCGCAATTGCATACCGCTCCCGGTGGGCGTGAGCGCTCAGATTCTGTGCTCAATGCCTTGGATTATCTGGTGAATACCTTGCAGGTTGCGCCGGATACTGTGGTGCTGGTGCATGATGCTGCCCGCCCATGCTTAAGCCGTACTGACTTGGATAAATTGTTAACCCTGGGTGCTAACGAAGCGGCTGGAGCAATTCTTGCCATACCAGTACGTGATACCATGAAACGCGCCCAGACCGGCACTACACGCATTTCACGCACCGAAGACCGCAATGGTTTATGGCACGCGCTTACCCCGCAAATGGCAAGCCTAGGGCTGTTACGCACAGCGCTGGCGGATGCCTTGGAAAAGGGTGTCGCGGTGACGGATGAAGCCTCTGCGCTGGAACACGCAGGGCTAAACCCGTTGCTGGTGGAAGGCGATGCCCGCAATCTGAAAATCACTCGCCCTGCTGATTTGGCGTTAGCGACTTTCTTTTTGAGCGCAACCCCTTAGCCAGATTTATCCAGCAAATGAATCCAGTGCATCACCGGTAAATCACTGCCTTCCTGCAAATGCGTCTGGCAGCCGATATTGGCAGTAACAATCGCTTCGGGCGCGTTTGCCGTCAGGTTGGCTAATTTATTGCGCCGCAATTGCTGGGAAAGTTCCGGCTGCAAAATCGAATACGTACCCGCTGAACCGCAACACAAGTGTTCGTCCGCCACGGGGACGAGTACATAGCCGCAGTCTGTGAGGATATTTTCCACCACACCGCGAATCTTTTGCCCGTGTTGCAAGGTGCAGGGTGGATGCCATGCAACTTTAGTGGCTTGGGCAGGGGCGAGTTGCTGGTAATTTTCTTTGGCAATGATTTCGGCAATGTCTTTGCACAAGTTGGAAATGCGCTCGGCTTTAATGCCGTATTCGGGGTCGTGACGCAGGTGGTGAGCGTACTCTTTCACCATCACCCCACACCCGCTGGCAGTGGTAACAATCGCTTCAACACCGCCGCCTTGTTTGGACAGGTAAGGCCACCATGCGTCGATATTGCGCTTCATGTATTCCAACGCATCGTCTGGCGCACCCAAGTGCTGGCTGACCGCGCCACAGCAACCGGCTTTGGGGGCAACCACTAAACTGATACCCAGTTTGTCTAATACTCGTGCGGTGGCGGCATTGATGTCAGGGGAAAGGGCGGGTTGCACGCAACCTTCCAACACCAAAATCCAGCGATCATGACGAGCTTTGGGCCAGTCACCCGCAGGGCGTGGGGCGGTAATTTTGTGGGCGAGTTTCTTAGGCAGCAGGGGTTTGAAGGTACGCCCCAGTGTTAAGCCCAAACTGAATAGGTTGGTTTTAGGCAAAAACGTGCGTAACCGTTTGCGCAAGGTGCTATCAGCGCGGTCACGCCCGACGTGCTCTTCGGCGAGATGCCGCCCAATATCCAGTAACTTGCCGTATTCCACGCCAGAGGGGCAGGTGGTTTCGCAACTGCGGCACAGCAAGCAACGGTCAAGGTGTTGCAGGGTTTTGCGCCCGCTGTCTGGGGTATTTTCCAGATTGCCTTCCATCAGTTGTTTGATGAGGTAAATACGCCCGCGTGGGCCGTCGTTTTCATCGCCAAGCAATTGATACGTGGGGCAGGTGGCATTGCAAAAGCCGCAGTGTACGCAGCGGCGCAAAATGTCTTCGGCAACTTTGCCTGCCGAGGTGTGCCGCAGTGCGGAGAGTATCTGGGTTTGCATTACCAGTCCTTGTACATTCGACCAGGGTTGAAAATACCGTGCGGATCCATCGCCTGTTTCAAGCGTTGTTGCACATTGCGTAAATTATCAGGCAGTGGATGGAAGGGGTTAACCCCCGGCAAACTGCCGCGATATACCGTGGCGTGACCGCTGCCCTTATGCGCAATATTGCGGATCAAATTGACCGGAATATTGGTGTAGACCCAACGCTGTGAGCCGCCCCATTCCACCAAAGAATTACCTTCCAAACGGCTGATAACGCTGGTGGCTGGCGGGAACGATAAGCGCCACAGTGGGCGGTCGTATTGCTGGAAAAATTCGTGGGTTTGGTTACGCAAGGCTAACCAGAATTCGTCGGCATTATTAATCGCTTCGCCGCCAATTTTCCGGTGCGAGGCAAACACATGGCTGGGTACGCCACTCAGCCGCAGGTAGAGGCAACCGTCAAAATAACAGGTAGCGCTCAAGGGAAAAGTGGAGCGGCGCATGGTGGTGGTGAGTTCAAACGCCTCTTCGCTGGGCATATCCAACGCTAGGGTCAGCTCGGTAACGGGACGCGGCATGACTTTCAGCGAGACTTCCAGAATGATTCCGAGTGTTCCCATTGAGCCGGTAATCAGCCGTGAAATGTCGTAACCGGCAACGTTTTTCATGACTTGCCCGCCAAAGCTTGCCACTTTGCCGTAGCCGGTGATCAGTTTCACGCCGAGTACATGGTCACGCACCGAGCCTGCCCAAGGGCGGGCGGGGCCGGATAAACCCGCTGCGACCACGCCGCCGATGGTGGAGGTTGCGCTGAAACAGGGCGGTTCAAATGCCAGTTTCTG
The DNA here is from genome assembly GCF_021650935.1 of Thiothrix winogradskyi. NCBI lineage: Bacteria > Pseudomonadati > Pseudomonadota > Gammaproteobacteria > Thiotrichales > Thiotrichaceae > Thiothrix > Thiothrix winogradskyi. The sequence continues at coordinate 2,523,070 of NZ_CP091244.1, forward strand.
CCCATTGGCGGCCAGCAAGACTTCAATGTCTTGCAGGCGTGTCCCGGCACGGGCGGTGATGCACAACTCCGAGGGTTCGTAAGCAATCACCCCGGTGTGCGGGGAAACTTGCAACGCTGTGCCGTTGGTTTCATTGCCGTAAAAGGCTTTGCTGCCACCGCCGATAATGGTTAACGGTTGGTTTGCAGCAATCCCTGCTACGACCTGTTCTTGCAATGTTGAGGTTATATCGTTATCAGCAATCATATCAGGCCCGAATCAAAATCTTGGCAGTTCAGGATGGGAAAGCTGCCCGTGATGGACATGCATTGCACCCAGTTCTGCGCAACGGTGCAAGGTAGGGACAGCTTTTCCGGGGTTCAGTAATTCGTCAGGGTCGAATGCACGTTTGACGGCATGGAAGACTTCGAGTTCGGCTTCGCCAAATTGCACACACATCGAGTCCAGCTTTTCATGCCCAACGCCGTGTTCGCCCGTAATAGAGCCTCCGACTTTAACACATAATTCCAGAATATCGGCACCGAAACGTTCGGCTTTTTCCAATTCACCAGCACGATTGGCATCATAAAGAATCAGTGGGTGTAAATTGCCATCACCCGCGTGGAACACATTCGCAACCCCTAAGCCGTATTGCTGGGAATAGTCATTAATTTTGTTCAATACGTGCGCTAGATGTTTGCGGGGAATCGTGCCATCCATGCAGTAATAATCCGGGGAGATGCGCCCCACTGCGGGGAATGCGGCTTTGCGCCCTGCCCACAAACGGGCGCGTTCGGCGGCGGTTTTGGCAATGTGAATCGTGCCAGCGCGGTGATTTTTGAGAATGGCACTGACGCGGGCAACTTGTTCGCTGACTTCATCTTCGGTGCCATCGAGTTCACACAGCAAGATAGCGTTCGCGTCAATCGGGTAGCCTGCGTGGATGAAATCTTCGGCGGCACGAATCGCGGGGTTATCCATCATCTCCAAACCAGCCGGGATAATGCCCTTGCTGATAATCGCGGCTACTGCATCACCGGCATCATTCACCGCTGCGAAATCTGCCATTAACACTTGCACGGTATCGGGTTTGACGGTGAGTTTGACCAATACTTCGACGACCACGCCCAACATGCCTTCCGAACCGGTCAGCAATGCGAGTAAATCGTAGCCGGGGGTGTCTTGGCGGTCATTGCCGATGGTCATGAGTTCGCCATCAATGGTGACGAGTTTGATTTCGAGAACATTGTGTACCGTTAAACCGTATTTCAGGCAATGTACTCCGCCGGAATTTTCCGCGACATTTCCGCCAATCGAGCAGGCAATTTGTGACGACGGGTCGGGGGCGTAAAACAGCCCTAAGTGATCCACCGCTTGGCTGATCGCGAGGTTGCGTACCCCCGGTTGCACACGGGCGTGCAAATTGGCAGTGTCAATTTCCAAGATTTGTTTGAAACGCGCCAGACTCAACACAATGCCGTTTTCGTGAGGCAGCGCCCCGCCGGAAAGCCCCGTACCCGCCCCGCGTGCTACCACCGGCACTTTCAGGCGCGAGCACGTTTTGAGGATCAATTGAACTTGCTCAGTGGTGGTAGGCAAGACCACGGCGAGGGGCAAATGCCGGTAAGCGGTCAAACCATCGCACTCATAAGGGTGCAGATCTTCCTTCGCGCTGAGGATCGCATCCTCCGGCAAAATGTCTTTGAGTTGCTGTAGCAACGTTTGCTTGGGGGCTGTGGCAGTGTTCACTGAAATAATCTGACCTTGGCTAATTGTGTTATGCAACCACTACTGTAGCGTATTTCCAACAGAAAATTAATATCTGTGGCTAAACGGCAGCAACCTGCGCAAACAACTCACCCACGTCCACCCGCGCCCGCAGCTTCGCCGCCAGCAAATACAGGCCGCCCAGCTTGCGGTGCAAAAACAACGCATCCGCAGGCGGCGTGTGCCAATAATCCTGTTCCATGCTCAATGCCATACCCCCATCGCGGATACGGCTGGCGAGATTCGAGGTGCCAAAATCATACGCACCTTGCCAGCGTAACGGTTCGCAGGCTTGGGCAAATAAATCCAGTACCGCTTCGCGTTGTTCGGGTTTGATGTATTCCTGAAAGAAACCGATTTGCACCGCCCCCGCCTCTATCATGGCAAGATCCCGTTGCACCGCGCCTTGCATCAGTTGCCGATAACCTTCAGCAATGGTGGCGGGGTATGCACGGGTTGCACCAAAGTCCAGCAAAATCAATTGCCGGGTGTCACGGTCGTAACGGTAATTGGCGAAATTCGGGTCGGTCTGCACCAGCCGGAACTGGAAAATTTCGCGGAATAACAAATCCATTAGCAAAGTTATCAAACGATCCCGTTCTTCCTGTGGCGCATTGCTCAGCGATTCAATCGGCACACCGCCAATGTGCGTCATTGCCAGAATATTCACGGTGGTGAAATCGTCATGCACGGCAGCCAGGGTGAATTCGGGGCTATCCGCCAGCAGGGTTTGGTAATGCTGCATGTGCGCGGCTTCCTGCAAATAATCGGCTTCCTGATGCAATTGCTGCTTGGCTTCTTCCAATAGGTGTTGGTAGTCCACGCCTTTGGGGATCAAGCCGGAAATCCGTAGCAGGGTGGCGACATTATCCACGTCACTGCTGATGCTTTCGCGCACACCGGGGTACTGAATTTTCAGTGCCAGATGCCGCCCGTCTTTGGTGTGCGCCGAATGCACTTGCCCAATCGAAGCCGCTGCTAAGGGTTGAAACGAGAACTGTTGGAAGCGGGCGTTCCAGCCCTTGCCCCAGTTGTCATCCAGCACTTTTGCCAACTGGCTCAGGGGCATGGGTTTGGCGTCGGAGCGCAATTGCGCGAGTATCTCGGTAAGTTCGGCGGGCAACATATCGCCTGCATCCATCGACAGCAATTGCCCTACTTTCATGGCAGCACCGCGCAGCCGTGAGAGTTCGGCAGCAACGCGCTTGGCATTGGCAGGAGTCAGCAGCAAATCGCTGACTGTGGGGCGATTGCCTTGCGCGAGTTGCCGCGCACCTTCGGCGATCATACCGCCTGCAACCCCCGTGGCGAGTGAACCGAGACGCGCCATGCGGGCAAAACGTCCGGCAGGGACGCTGGCATTGTGTTTTTCGTCGATAGTGCTCATGGCAGTTTCACCAGTTCTAGGTGTTCAGGATTTCCGTTGTCCTGAATCATAATACACCCGCGCCCGCTATTGGAAATTTGCCCTTGCCCAGAAGGTCGAAAAGTAGCTGGCTATATAGCGGCAACAATCCCCTGGTGTGCAGCGGTCTTTTCCTACTAAATTACTCGGAATAGTTGTACAACTTACGAGTCTATTTGCGCCTCAGTGGCAGCCTGTTTATATTGTTGATGAAATCAGTCAACTATTAGAGGTGGTGAGCGATGGATGCCGCACAACGACACGTCGAGCAAATGCGCCAGACAGGTTATGACGCTGGATTTATTACCGCAATTGAATCCGATACCGTCGCACCGGGATTGGATGAGGGCGTTATCCGTTTCATTTCTCAAAAGAAAAACGAACCGGAATACATGTTGGAGTGGCGTCTACAAGCCTATCGCAAATGGTTGATGATGGAGGAGCCGCAATGGGCGCACTTGAATTACCCCAAGATTGATTATCAGCGAATCTCCTATTTTTCAGCCCCGAAGTCTGTCAAAGATGCCCCTAAAAGTTTGGATGAGATTGACCCGGAATTATTACGCACCTACGAAAAACTCGGCATTCCGTTGCAGGAACAGAAAATGTTGGTGGGCATTGCCGTAGATGCTGTGTTTGATAGCGTGTCGGTTGCCACGACTTTCCGCAAGCAATTAGCTGATGCCGGGGTTATTTTCTGTTCGATTTCGGAAGCGATGCGTGAGTATCCCGATTTAGTGCGCCAATACCTCGGTACGGTTGTACCGCAAATGGATAACTATTTTGCGGCATTAAATGCGGCAGTGTTTACCGACGGCACGTTTGTTTACATACCGCCGGGGGTGCGCTGCCCAATGGAGCTTTCCACGTATTTTCGCATCAATGAGCGTAATACCGGTCAGTTTGAACGCACGTTGATCATTGCGGATAAAGGCAGTTACGTCAGCTATCTGGAAGGTTGTACAGCGCCGCAACGCGATGAAAATCAGCTTCATGCTGCGGTGGTTGAATTGGTGGCACTGGAAGATGCTCAGATTAAATATTCTACCGTACAAAATTGGTATCCCGGTGATGAAACCGGCAAGGGCGGTATTTACAATTTCGTCACCAAGCGCGGGGTGTGTGCGGGGGCGCGAGCCAAGATTTCGTGGACACAAGTCGAAACCGGTTCAGCCATTACGTGGAAATACCCCAGTTGCATTCTCAAAGGTGACGATTCAGTGGGTGAGTTTTATTCGGTAGCTGTTACCCGTGGCGCACAGCAAGCTGATACCGGCACGAAAATGTTCCATATTGGTAAAAATACGCGCAGCACAATTGTCTCCAAAGGCATTTCTGCTGACCGTGGGCAAAATACTTACCGTGGATTGGTTCGCATGAATAGAGGCGCGGAAAATGCTCGTAACCACACGCAGTGCGATTCATTGCTGATCGGTGATAAATGCGGGGCGCACACCTTCCCGTATATCGAAGTGGTTAACCCCACCGCCAAAGTGGAACACGAAGCGACGACCTCCAAAATTGGTGAGGATCAATTGTTTTACTGCCGCCAACGCGGTTTATCCCAAGAAGACGCTGTGTCGATGATTATCAATGGCTTCTGCAAGGAAGTCTTTAAAGAGTTGCCGATGGAATTTGCGGTAGAAGCACGCAAATTGTTGGAGATTAGTCTGGAAGGCGCAGTAGGTTAAACAGGAGAAAATACCATGTTAAAAGTCAATGATTTACACGCCAGTATCAATGGCAAGCCTATTTTGCAGGGTTTGAATCTCACCATTAACCCCGGTGAAATCCACGCCATTATGGGACCAAACGGTTCGGGAAAAAGCACGTTGTCGAAAGTGTTGGCAGGGCGTGAAGAGTACGTTGTTACTAGCGGTAGCATTACTTACAAGGGGCAAGATTTGCTGGCACTTGCGCCAGAAGAACGTGCTCATCAAGGTATTTTCATGGCATTTCAGTATCCCGTGGAAATCCCCGGCGTTAACAACACCTATTTTATGCACCAATCGCTGAATGCGATTCGTACCGCACGCGGTGAGCCGGAACTGAATTCGGTGGATTTTATGCGTTTAGTGCGCAGTAAGCTCAAATTGCTGAACATGGACGAGGGTTTGCTTAAGCGTTACGTCAATACCGGCTTTTCCGGTGGCGAGATGAAGCGCAACGAAATCTTACAAATGAGCTTGTTGGAACCTACTTTGGCGATTTTAGATGAAACCGATTCGGGTTTGGATATTGACGCGCTCAAGATTGTAGCACAAGGCGTGAATAATCTGCGTAGCCCAGAACGTTCCCTGTTGGTGATTACCCATTACCAACGCTTGCTCGACTACATCCAGCCTGACGTAGTACACGTATTGAGCGGTGGGAAAATTGTCCGTAGTGGCGATAAATCGTTGGCGCTGGAACTTGAAGACAAAGGCTATGGCTGGATTCAGGACTATCGGGAGGCGGCATGAACACTTCAGACATCCTGCAACATTATCGGCAATTGGCAGCCGCCCAAACCACTGTTGCGCACGATTGGCATAATCGCAGGCAGTTGCAAGCGGTGATGCAAGTACAAGAATTGCCATTACCGCAACGCCGTCAGGAAAGCTGGCGTTACACGCAACTGCCGCCGTTATTGGATAAAGCGTTTCGACCTGCCAATTTAGAGGAAGATTTGTTGTTTGCCGATGATATTCAGCAGCTACGTTTAACCTCTGATGAAAGTTTGCGTATTGTCTTGCATAACGGCTTTTTCCTGCCGGAGCTTTCCCAGTTACCTGAAGATGGCAGTGTACGTATTGAAGCATTGCGTAGTGCCCTCGCAAACGGTGATAAAACCGTACACATGCATCTGGGTGAACTCAGTGGTGAACAGCCGCATCTCTTCAATGCGCTGAATACAGCCATGCTGGATGAAGGTGTATACCTGCACATTAGTGCTGGCACACGCCTGTCACAGCCGATTGAAATTATCCATGTCAGCCTTAGCTTTGACAGTGAATACTTGGCGCAGCCGCGTTTATTGGTGGTGGTTGGTGAGGGGGCGCAAGCCAGTCTTGTTGAGCAATATGTGTCCTTGTCGGATGTGTTTTGCCTGAATAACACCGTTACTGAAATTTTCCTGCAAGCAGATGCCCAGTTGACGCATTCGCGGTTGCAAAATGAAAGCCTGCGCACGCGCCACCTTGCCAGCCTTTACGTGCAACAAGCACAGGGTAGCCAATACCGTAATACCACGCTGGCATTCGGTGGCGCATGGTCACGCAGCGAGTTTCACGTCAATTTTAGTGGCAGCGGCGCGACGTGTAACCTCAATGGTTTTTATTTGGCGGGTAACAAACAATCGCACGATATGCATTTAAATGTGGTGCATAACCTCCCCGGATGTAATAGCAGCAGTCAGTTTAAAGGCATTTTGTTAGGCAACGGCAAAGCGGTGTTTGATGGCAATATTGAAGTGAAACCGGATGCGCAAAAGACGGATGCGCGTCTGAGTAATGCTAATTTGTTGCTGTCGCGTGATGCCGAAATCGACACGAAACCTCGGTTAGAAATCTATGCCGATGATGTGCAATGCAGTCATGGCACGACTGTCGGGCAAATTGATGCGGAAATGTTGTTTTACCTGCGTTCACGCGGAATTCCGTATTTGCAAGCGATGAGCATGATTTGTGACGGATTTGCGAGTGAAGTTATCGCCACTTGCGAGCAACCTGATCTCGAAGCACGTGCGCAGCTCTTGCTAACCCAACAACTGGCAACGATGGAGTAGTGTGGCTATGTTTAAATTATCCCGCTTAGCACGCGCTAACATTGCCGAGCAGCACACAGACGAACAGCAAGCACGGCAGGCGTGGTTGAAACAGGAAGTGATTACCCGCTTGCAACAGGTCTATGACCCGGAAATTCCTGTCAATATTTACGACCTTGGCTTGATTTATGCGCTGGATGTCGATGCAAATAATAACGTCCAGATTCAGATGACCTTAACCAGCCCCGGCTGCCCGGTGGCGGGTAGTTTGCCTGGCAGTGTGGAAGCCGCCGCTCGGTCGGTGGTGCAAGTCAATGAAGTAACAGTGGATTTGGTATGGCAACCGCCGTGGGATAACTCACGGATGAGCGAAGCAGCTCGCTTACAACTGGATATGTTTTGAGGTAAGACAATGCTAACCGTAAACAATGATTCGATTGACGATATTATCGGTGACTTTGAGTATTTGGATGACTGGGAGCAACGTTACCAGTATTTGACCGAGCTGGGCGAAGCCTTGGATGATATGCCCGAAGCTGAAAAAACGGATGCTACGCGCGTAAAAGCTTGCATGAGTAAGGTATGGGTAAAGGCATTTCCCGACCCTGACAGGTTCGGCAAAGTATTTTTCCAAGGCGACTGTGATACGGCAATTATCAAAGGTTTATTGGCGTTGTTGATCAGTCTTTTCAACGGCAAAAGTCCGCAGCAAATTGCCGAAATGGACATTGATGCGCTGTTTGATAGCATTGCGCTGGCTGAAAACTTAAGCCCTACCCGTCATGTGGGGGTTTATGGGATTGTGGCGAAGATGAAAGAGCAGGCTCAAGCATTAGCTTAAATTTCTGGCGATAAGCCCATTAATGCTTGCATGTGCCATTCACCTTTCAATAGGTTCAGGAACAGTACGGAAGGTTGATAAATACCCGCCAGATCGAGCGTTTCCCGTCGTCGTTGTTCCTGAAAAGTATGTATCCAAGGTTTCAATAATGCGGCTTGGGCCCATTGCGTAAAACATTTCGGCAATGCGCGGATTTTGATGCGCCTCACTAATGACCACACGCATCATGGCAACCGCTTCCGCATCCAGCAACAGGCTCAGGAATAACTTCCCTAAAGCGTGTAAATCGTGCTGCAAATCCCATGTCAGGGTACGCCCGATGGCGGCTAAATCGTAGTGGTCGACTTTGTTGGCAACCACGTGTTTAAACAAATCGTCTTTGCCGCCGAAGTGCGAATACAGCGTTTGTTTGGAAACGCCCGCCCGTTGCGCCACCGCTTCCATTGAGGTTGCTCCGAAGCCTTTTTCCAGAAACAACTGCCCTGCCGCTTCTAAAACGACCGGGTTGGTTATCGGTGTTATTAGAAGGTTCACTGACGGGATTGCCGCGTAACTTACGTTCGCGCATCTTGGGTAAAGTGATGCAGGGAATGACCAAACATCAAGCGGCGTAACGTTGTTGAGGAGCTTGCATTCAAAGATCTAATTTACTACAAACGTTTTTTGCCGGTTAGTGGTAAACGGTAATAGGCGAATAAGCGATACCCTGCCTCCATTACCGGAATCAAAAACGGCAGGCGTTCGACAAATCCCGCGATGCGTCGGTAGTAGGGCAGTTGCTTCCATACTTGAATGAAACCGCGCACACCGGTTTGCATTTGCTGATCAGCACCGATGACGTGGATACGATCCATCGCTTGTTTATAGGTAATCCCTGCCGCTGCCAAGGCTTGCGGGTCTTGGTTGATGTCAATCCACTGAATATTGCCCGCTTTGTCTAGCTTTTTCATGCCGTTGATTTCGAGGTTGCAGATGGGGCATTCGCCATCGTGAAAGCAGGTCACTTTTGAACTTGTCATGAGCGGATTAACCAAATTAACACAGTAAGCATAAATATAAGATTTTTCTAATGTATTTCAAGAGACCTTAGTGGCGTCTTGGCTTTTTGCACTGTGGCTGCTGACAAGCTATGAATAGGTTTGACGGATACACACCGGATAAGGAATAACGCATGATTACCCCTAATGACATTCTCGATTTTTGGTATACCCCGCCGATGCCGGAACATTGGTTTGCCTCAACGCCCGCGATTGATGCTGACATTCATGAGCGTTTCGGTACACTGTGGGAGCAGGCAGCGGCTGGCGGGTTGGACGCTTGGCGCGAAACGCCGGAAGGCTGCCTTGCCCTGTGTATCGTGCTGGATCAGTTCCCGTTGAATATGTTCCGGGGCGAAGCCCGGAGCTTTTCCACTGAACAGCAGGCGGTTGCGGTGACGAAATACGCGGTAGCGCGTGGTTTTGAGCAGTCGTTACCGCATGAACGCCGCAGTTTCCTGTATATGCCGTTGATGCACAGTGAGCATTTGGCAGATCAGGATGAGTCGGTGCGTTTGTTTGAAGCGGCTGGTTTAGACGCGAATGTACGATTTGCCCGCCATCACCGTGAAATTGTGCGGCGTTTTGAGCGTTTTCCGCATCGTAATGCCGCCTTGGGGCGTGAGAGTACAGCGGATGAGTTGGCGTATTTGGCTTCCAAAGAGGCATTTACGGGTTAAGTTTGAGCGTCATGATACTTACAAGGAGTATGTTAATGAAACGTTGGTATTTATTGGTATTAGCACTGCTGCTGTCTGGCTGTGTTGGGATTCCAGATGGCATAACGCCAGTGAAAGATTTCCAAGTCGAACGTTATCTGGGTAAATGGTATGAGGTGGCGCGGCTGGATCATTCCTTCGAGCGTGGTTTGGAGCAGGTGACGGCGGAATACAGCCCGCGTGACGATGGTGATATTCGCGTCATCAATCGGGGTTACAATACCGCTAAGCAGCAATGGGAAGAGGCGGAAGGTCGCGCTAAATTTGTCGGTGCACAAGATGTCGGGCAACTGAAAGTGTCGTTCTTTGGCCCGTTCTACGGCGGTTATAACATTGTGGAACTCGATCCGAATTACCAATACGTGCTGATTGTGGGCAATGACCGCGAGTACTTGTGGATTTTGTCCCGCACGCCGCAATTGGATGCAGCGGTGCAACAGCGCTTGGTGGATAAGGCGAAAAGCCTTGGTTTCGCCACCGACAAGCTGATTTTTGTGAAACAGTGATACCAGATAACAGGAGGATTCCATGCAACCCAAACGTGCTTTGCCCAAAGTGATGTGGTGGCTAGGTTATGGTGGCTTAGTGCCGTTTTTTGCTCTGACGGTGGCGTTATTGCTGGGGTCTGGTCTGCCGCTGTTGGAAAGTGTGCGATTGGATTGGTGGCTGGCGGCGTATGCGGCGATTATTTTGAGTTTCCTCGGCGCGGTGCATTGGGGCGTGGCGTTGGGGATGCAGGATACGCTGAATGAGAGTGAACTGGGTAAGTTGCTGCTGTTTAGCGTAGTGCCAAGTGTGTTGGCGTGGTTTGCGCTGTTATTGCCGATTCAATGGGCGTTATTTGTGTTGGCGGGTTTGGTGGTGTTTGCTTATGTGGTCGATGCACTGCTGTTATTTGATAAATTATCATCGAGTTATGGAAAAATGCGCCTGCATTTGACCGTGATTGTCGCCTTGTTATTGGTCGCAGCGGGCGTGGCGGTGCAATAGTTTGAAAATTCGTTGACAACACCCGTGAGGGTCGCTATTATCGCGACCTCTTGGCTACATAGCTCAGTTGGTTAGAGCACATCACTCATAATGATGGGGTCCCTAGTTCGAATCTAGGTGTAGCCACCAAGAATTCCAAAAGCCACATCACACCATGTGGCTTTTTTTATGCCCGCCGTTTTCAGCCTGAAAAAATCAATACTCACACGCTTTTTGGGGTGTAATCCCCCATGCATTCGTATTATGATGCGAGTCTTTTCCTTCGCCCACGCGATTTACGGAGTTAACTGTGGAACTGACTGGTGCCGAGATATTCGTCGAGTGTCTTAAGGAAGAAGGGGTTGATACCATCTTCGGTTATCCTGGTGGAGCGGTGTTGTTTTTGTACGATGAACTGTACAAGCAACACGACAAAATCAACCATATTCTGGTAAGACACGAACAGGGGGCTGTCCATGCAGCCGAAGGCTATGCCAAAGCAAGTAATAAGCCCGGAGTGGCGCTGGTAACATCCGGCCCTGGGGCGACCAATGCTGTCACGGGCATTGCGGATGCGTACATGGATTCTGTGCCTCTGGTGGTTTTCACCGGGCAAGTGCCGCGCCACTTGATTGGGAATGATGCGTTTCAGGAAGTCGACATCGTGGGCATTACTCGCCCCTGTGTTAAACACAACTTCTTGGTGACGGACGTTAAAGAATTGGCAACGACCATTAAAAAAGCCTTTTATATTGCCAGCACGGGGCGTCCCGGCCCAGTGTTAGTGGATATTCCGAAGGATATTACTACGGCACGTTGTGAGTTTCATTACCCGAAAGAAATCACCATGCGTTCCTACAACCCCACGGTGAAAGGCAATAAGCGTCAGGTACGCCGTGCCATTGACCTGATGTTGGAAGCCAAAAAACCAGTACTCTATACTGGCGGTGGCGTAGTGTTGTCAGGTGCGGCGCACCAATTGACCGAGTTGACCCGTGAGTTGGGTTTCCCGATTACCAACACTCTGATGGGTCTGGGTGGCTTTCCGTCAATGGACAAGCAATTCATCGGTATGTTGGGGATGCACGGTACGTATGAAGCCAATAACGCGATGCACCATGCTGATTTGGTGATTGCAATTGGTGCGCGTTTCGATGACCGCGTTACCGGCAATATTGAAAAATTCTGCCCTTATGCCAAGATTATCCACGTTGATATTGACCCCGCGTCGATTTCCAAAAACGTTAAGGTGGATGTACCTATCGTTGGTGACGTCAAAAACGTCATTGTGGATATGCTGGAAGAATACCGCAGCCGTGCTGAACGCCCTGACGCGGCGGCACTCGCTGACTGGTGGAGGCAAATTGCCGAATGGCAGAGTGCGGATTGCCTGAAATACAATCAGGATATGAATGCCGCGATCAAAGCACAGTTTGTGGTGGAAAAGTTCTGGGAAGCAACCAATGGCGACGCTTACGTGTGTTCTGACGTGGGTCAGCACCAAATGTGGGCAGCGCAATACTACCGCTTCAGCCAGCCGAACCGTTGGATTAACTCCGGTGGCTTGGGTACGATGGGCTTTGGTTTGCCAGCCGCGATGGGTGTGCAAATGGCATTCCCTGAGGAAACCGTTGGCTGTATTACCGGCGATGGCAGTATCCAGATGTGTATTCAGGAATTGGCGACGTGCTTGCAATATCACTTGCCGATCAAGATCATTTCGTTGAACAACGGCTACCTTGGTATGGTGCGGCAGTGGCAGGAATTCTTCTATCAGAAGCGTTACGCCATGTCCTATATGGAAGCCTTGCCAGATTTTGTGAAGCTTGCGGAAGCTTACGGTCATGTCGGGATGCGCATTGAAAAGGTGAGCGACGTGGAAGGTGCATTGAAAGAAGCGCTGGCGATGAAAGACCGCTTGGTCTTTATGGACTTCATCACTGAGCGTGAGAATAATGTATTCCCGATGATTCCTGCTGGTGCAGGTCAAAATGAAATGATTCTGGTATAGGTGACAAGATGCGGCATGTAATTTCCATTTTGATGGAGAATGAAGCGGGCGCGTTGTCGCGTGTTGCCGGGTTATTCTCTGCGCGTGGCTACAATATTGAATCCCTAACGGTTGCGCCGACTGATGATGCTACCCTGTCGCGTTTGACGCTGGTGACGCGCGGTAGCGAAGAAATTGTGGAACAAATCATTAAGCAACTCAACAAGTTGATTGATGTGGTCAAGGTCATGGATCTGGCGCAGTATTCCCACATTGAACGCGAGATAATGTTCGTCAAAGTCGCCGTGGATAAACACGTTGCGTGTGAAGCGGTCAAGCGTTTGTCGGATATTTTCCGGGGTAACATCATTGATGTCAGCGACAAGACTTACACGATTGAACTGACAGGCGACCGCAGTAAGTTGGATGCGTTTGTGAATGCGTTGAAAGATTACCGCATTATTGAAGTGGTGCGCTCCGGCGGCATGGGCATTGCCCGTGGCGAAGCGTCCCTACACGTTTAATTGACTTATGATATTTTGGATTTAAGGTAAAAGGCTTTATGGCACTGAACATTTATTACGATAAAGACGCTGATCTTTCTATCATTCGCGGCAAGAAAGTCGCCATCATCGGTTACGGTTCACAGGGTCACGCCCATGCTTGCAACCTGAAAGATTCTGGCGTGGATGTCACCGTGGGTTTGCGTAGCAATTCCCCAACGGTAGCCAAAGCGCAAAACGCTGGTCTGAAAGTAGCACCAGTTGCGGAAGCTGTGGCTGCTGCTGACATTATTATGATCCTGACTCCGGACGAGTTCCAAAGCCAGTTGTACCGCGACGAAATCCAGCCGAACTTGAAGCAAGGCGCAACGTTGGCGTTCGCGCACGGTTTTGCGATTCACTACAACCAAATCGTGCCACGTGCGGATTTGGACGTGATTATGATTGCGCCAAAAGCACCTGGTCACACGGTTCGCAACGAATTCGTCAAAGGCGGCGGCATCCCTGACCTGATCGCTATTCAGCAAGATGCTTCTGGTCAAGCCAAAGCAGTCGCGCTGTCTTACGCATCTGCTATCGGCGGCGGTCGTACTGGCATCATCGAAACCACGTTCAAAGACGAAACCGAAACTGACTTGTTCGGCGAACAAGCGGTATTGTGCGGTGGTGCGGTTGAATTGGTGAAAATGGGCTTTGAAACCCTGACTGAAGCGGGTTACGCGCCAGAAATGGCTTATTTCGAGTGCTTGCACGAACTGAAGTTGATTGTTGACCTGATGTACGAAGGCGGCATTGCCAACATGAACTATTCCATCTCCAACAATGCGGAGTATGGCGAGTACGTAACTGGCCCGAAAGTTATCAATGAGCAATCGCGTGCAGCCATGCGCCAAGCGCTGAAAGACATTCAGAACGGTGAGTACGCGAAGAACTTCATTCTGGAAGGGGCTTCTAACTACCCATCCATGACGGCTTACCGCCGCAACAACGCAGCGCACCCGATTGAACAAACCGGTGGCAAACTGCGTGCGATGATGCCTTGGATTCAGAAGATCGTGGACAAGTCGAAGAACTAAGGTTCAAGACTATCGTTCCGCCAATCAGTAGGGGTGAAAGTGCTTTCGCCCCTACGATTTCCCGCCTTGAGCTACCCGATGCCTTACGGGGTTTAGCTGTCCTCTTGATGTTGGTCTTCCACAGTGCGTATGACCTGAATCATTTCAATTTTCTCTCACTGGATTTATTACATAGCACCTTCTGGCCTGCTTTTCAGAAAGTTATTGTGACGCTGTTTGTGGGCGTTGCGGGTATCAGCTTGGCATTATCCGCGCGGCGCGGTTTGAACCTGTCACGTTTTTGGCGACGTGAAGCGCTGTTGGTGGTAAGCGCTGGATTGGTCAGTGCGGGCAGTTATTGGCTGTTTCCCACGAGTTGGATATTTTTTGGTGTATTGCACTTTATGGCGCTTGCCAGTGTGCTGGCATTGCCGTTTTTGCGCTTGGGTGGCTGGAATGTCTTGCTGGGAAGTGTGGCATTGTTGCTGCCTTGGTGGATTAATACACCACTTTTTAATGCAGCCGGTTTGCAATGGGTGGGGTTAGGAACAGAAATTGCGAATACCAAAGACTATGCGCCGTTTTTGCCTTGGTTTGGGGTAATGCTATTCGGGATTTATATTGGCAGCAAGCTTGAGCGGTGTTCATTGTGTTTACGCCCTTTACCTCGCTGGCGCAGTTTTGCTGGGCTAATGTGGTTGGGAAAGCACAGTTTGGTGATTTATTTAGCGCATCAGCCACTGTTGATGGCATTTTTCTGGATGATAGCGACGTTTACTGGCGTAGCTGAAAAATGAAATCGCCGTTTGAAGTGAGTAAGCCATGTTGTATCAACCATGCACGGGCATCGTCGGCATCTTCCTGAAACCAGCGTTGTGCTGAGCCGAGACGGAAGGTGTAGCCCCATGCATCCATATCCTGCCACATGCGTTCCAGCCCGAAACCGGGGATGAGGTTGGCTAATAGGATTTGCAGGTAACAAACGGCATCTTCCTCGGCATACTCGCCACCGGCATCGGTATGCAACACGGCGCGACGGGTTTCATCCATGCAGATAATGTGACAACTTTCATGCAGGATGGAGTGCAGCGGGGTGTCGTGTCGCGCTAATACCGTCAAACCGATAATGCCTGCCTCGTCTTCGTGCCAATAGCTGCCGGGGATGCTGTCATTATCCGCTACCTGTTCTAATTGCAGGCCATAGCGTGCTAGGAGCACGATGACGGCTTCCTTGTCGACATCGCCCAGCCGGAGTACTGCATTCACGGCAGGTATTTTCCACCTGCTGCAATCAGAATGGTGAGCACGCCAATCAGCGTGTTAATGCCGATCATTACTCGGATTTGCGCTAACGCTTTGCCACCGTCAGACCAGCTTTGGGCGGCGACGGCTTTTCGCAATTTTTGATAAGGGGCGAAATAGACATGGAAGAAGATCAGCATCATCACCAGTCCCAGCCCATTCATGAGGTGTACGAATACTGGCGCATTCGCAAAACCACCGTATGGTCCAAGCAGCATCCAGTAACCAGAACCGAGAATGATGATAATGGCAGCCCAGACCCAAGGGAAAAAGCGCCCAAACACGCCATTCCATAAGGTTAGACGTTGTGGTGGTTCCAATACGGTTGCTGCCACTGGGCGTAATGCCATGTAAGCGAAAAACATGCCGCCTACCCAGATGACGACGGCGAGAACGTGTAAAGCTAATGCGATGGACATGAAATGTCTCCTGATTACAGTTTTTTCAAGGCGGTTAGCCATTTGCTCATGGCGCTGGGTTTGGCTCGCTGTTCTTCTGCCTGGTAAACGTAACCACCGTAGTCGTCACCGTAACCGCTGTGCAAATCCACGCGATTCAGCAATATTCCTGCCAGTGGCGCTTGTGCACGGCGTAAACGGATCAGTGCATTTTCCAGCATTACCATGCGGGTATGTTCGGCACGAACCGTGAGTAAGGTGGCGGAAGCTTGCGAGGCAAGAATTAACGCATCCGCTAACCCTAACACAGGTGGACCATCCAAGATAATCTGATCGAAGTTTTGTTTGGCACTTTCCAGCAAGGCACGCATGTGCGGTGAAGACAGCAGTTCAGCCGGGTCGTCGGGTAAACTTCCTGCCGTTAACAGGTATAAGTTCGGAATATCTGTGGTTTGAATCAGTTCACGACTATCTAATGCACCCGCTAGGTAATTGGCTAAACCGTGTTGTGCATGGATTCCCAGCGTTTTGTGCAGTGAGGGGTTACGCAAATCGGCATCCACTAGCAGGACGCGATTACCTGCTGAGGCATAAGCACAGGCTAAGTTGCTGGCAGTGGTGGTTTTGCCTTCATTGGGGCTGGCACTGGTGATGAAAATGATCGGGGTGTCATCACCTTGGTGCGTAAACCGTAAACTGGTACGCAGCGAACGGAATGCTTCGGCAATAGCTGAACGCGGTTTGCTAATGGTGGCGGTTGCCAACTGGCGGCTGTTAGCGTCGCTGGTTTCTGCCATGACACCGAGAACCGGTAGTTGGGTGGCGCGTTCTAAGGCGTTAATATCTTTGACCATATCATCCAGAAACTCACGCATGAATGCTGCCGATATGCCCAGTAACAGCCCCAATAAACCACCAAACAGCAGGTTTGTGGATAGATTCGGTTTGAATTTTTTCAGCGGAATTTGTGCCTGGTCGATAATGGCAATGTTATTGGCGACGACACCACCGGCGATATTGATTTCTTTGAGGCGTTGTTGCAGATTTTGGTAGAGTTCCTGATTGGTCGTAACCTCACGTTTGAGGGTGCTGTAAGCAATGGTGGTGTCTTGTTCCTGCATCGCTTCGGTTTTGGCTTTGGTGATGCCGTCGCGAATCATGCTTTCTTTGCGTTTAGTGGTTTCGAGTTCGCCTTTAAGGGAATCACGTTTGGCAGTGACTTCAATTTCAATGTCGTTTTCGAGTTTAGTGATTTCTCTGGCTAAATTCGCAATTGATTGCTTTTGTTGCTGCGCTTTAAGCTTGTCGAGGCGTTGTTCCATCGTTTGGAAGTAAGCTGCGTCTTTTTTTTCCAATACGTTGATACGGTCGCTTAAGGAGCGGTTTTTATCGGTGAGGATTTCATAGCGGCTTTCTTGCTCGATGCGTTGTTTTTGGATTTTGATAAGTTCTTCAGAAAGCTGTTTCAATGCCAATGCTGAGGTGGTGGATTCCTCACCATCGAGTTGGAATATGCCATGGTCGCGGGCATATTGATTCAAGCGTTGTTCGGATTCATCCAGCAGCGCTTTGGTTTCCTGCACGGTTTTCGTAAGGTATTCGGAAGCATCGGTGGTGGCGGACAAACGTCGCCCGGTATTCATGTCTTTGAACGTGTCGACTACCGCATTGGCAATTTCGGCAGCTTGTGCAGGGTCTGATGAGGTGTAGCTGATGGCGACTAAGCGTGAGTTTTTAACCGGCTCTACTGTCAGATTGTCCAACAGCAAATCTTCCAGTGCGGTTTGTTGGCTGTTGGTATCAGGTGTGCTAAACCATGCTTTGATTTGACCCATGATTGAGGTGCTGGCAAGCTTTTCTTCGAGTTTTAGCTTGGTGATCACTTGTGAGGCTAATGCACGGCTACGAATCAGTTCAAACTGTGTTTGATAGAAGTCGCGGGTATCGCGGATGTCACCAGAACCCAGAATATTGTCGATATTCACCACTTTGCTGGATTCGCGTTCGATTTGCAGGGTGGCAGTGGCGCGATACACGGGTTTACTCAAGAGCGTAATCAGCAGTGCCAATAGCATAATGATGGCAGTGATCAGCATTATCATGCGCCTGCGCCGCAGCAAGGTACGCCCGAACTCACGTAAATCAAGTGTGTCTGGTTTTTTTAGAAGATCGTTTTGCATGATATGGGTGGTCTATAGGCCAAGTTGAAATATAGCGCCCGATTGTAGCAATTCTCAGGGCGTGCGGTTAACAAAGTTGTTGATCCAGCGGCGTGCGGGTGCTTCAAAAAACCAATAGGAACATAAAGCACTGAAGGTCAATAGCACGACAAATAAGTAAAAATGCAAGGCTCCGTTGGGATCTATTCCCGCAGGCATGAGTTTTTCGTAGATGCCATGCAGCGGTTTTTGCAGAATATACAGTGAAAAACTCGCTTCACCGAGTAATACCAGCCATTTGTGCTGCAATAATTGACTGATCTTGCCGGTATTAAGTGCCAGTAACACAATGAACAGCAAAAACAACGGGGCAATGAGTCCATTGGTGTAGTCAAAGGCAATACCACTGGCATCAATCAGCGTTTGGCGGGTAATCAGCAAGACAATGATGAGCGCAGAAACCAGTAACAACCCACTGATATTGATACGTGGCGCACTAAAACGGTCAAGGCTGCCCTTTTGCAGCCATGCACCCGCGATAAAACCTATCACAAACGTATTCAGGTGCATTAACGGGTTGTAAAAAATAAAGTCGTGTAACAGTCCACGCGGCACGTAGGCTGTGGTGTTGAGCAAGAAGCCATGCCCAAGTTGCGTGACCAGCCATAATATTCCGGCTGCTAGGGTAAGGTTGACCAAATGGTAGCGTTTTACCAACAGAAGCAACAGCGGGAAGCACAAGTAGAAAAAAGCTTCTACGGATAATGACCAGCCGGGCGCATTCAGGGTGAGGGGATAGCCCGGAACCCATGCCTGCAACATGCTGACACTGAGGGCAACCGTCAACGGCTCACTGCCAGCCGTTTGGTATTTCGCCGCTATCATGAGCAATAGAGCTAGTAGGTAGACAGGGTAAATACGTGCGATTCGTGCCCACCAGTAACGCCGCGTCGCAAAGGCTTTCTGCGGTTGCTCAGGTTGATAATAGGCAATCGCCATAATAAAGCCGGAAAGCACGTAAAAGTAACTGACCGCAATTGGTCCAGCCGCTAACACCGGGTTCACCCACGGCAAATTCGCAGGAAACACCGTCATGCCATAATGAAAAAACACCACCGTTAGTGCGGCGACATAACGGGTGAAGGTCAGTTGTTCGATTCTCACGGGTGTGCAGGGGCGCTAGTAAGCATTTTTGTCATGCAAGGTTTTGAATGCAGTGACGAAAATGATTCTGAGATCCAGTGTCAGGCTCCAGCTACGGATGTATTCCATATCGAGTTCTACCCGTTTTTCCATTTTGAACAGGGTGTCAGTTTCGCCGCGCCAGCCGTTTACTTGTGCCCAGCCGGTAATGCCGGGTTTCATCAAATGACGACGCATATAGCCGGGAATGAGTTGGCGGTATTCTTCATTATGCGCAACGGCGTGCGGGCGTGGGCCAACAATTGACATATGACCTTGCAGTACATTGAAGAATTGCGGCAGTTCATCCAGTGATGTTTTACGCAGGAATGCGCCAACACGGGTAATCCGGCAATCGTTACGGGTGGCTTGCTTAATATGTTTACCATTTTCACAAACCGTCATGGTGCGAAACTTGAGTACTTGGAACGTTTCCCCGCGTAAGCCATGCCGGGTTTGCTTGAATAAAATCGGGCCGCGTGAAGTCAGTTTGATCGCCAGTGCGATTCCGAGCATCAAAGGGGATACCAATAACAGAATCAACATGCCTAACAATAAATCTTCAATGCGTTTAATGAAGGCGTGATGCACCGACATCGGTGCGTCGTAAATGCGTAGGATGGGGGTTTCAGCAATTTCCATGTAACGACTGTGTAGCAAGGTGTTGGTGAAGTCGTCGGGAATTAAACGGATTGGCGTGATGGTATCAGCCAGTTCATTAATCAGACGTTTGGATAACAGGGATTGTTCGGAGGAGGGCGCAAGGTAAATTTGATCCCACTCGCCAGTGCGAGCGGCTTCTTTCATGGCGCTTGCATCACCCAGTCGGGCATAGTGCCGGGGGAGTTCCAGCTCAGTGCCATCATCTTCCAAATGGTAAAATCCCGCGATTTGAAAGCCAGAGTGAGGTTGGCTATCAATCATTTGGGCAAAGTGCAAGCCTTGTTTGGTAATGCCCGCAATCGCAATGCTATGGTTGTTGAGACCGATGCGTTTGAGCGAGGCTTGCAAGATACGCAGGGCATAACGGCTGCTGATTAATAAGACTGGGGTGATGAATAACCAGCCTATCAATACAAAGCGTGAAAATTCTTCGGAAGTTTTTGCCGCAAAAATGATAAAAATGAGGAACAAAAAGGTGACTAACCAAGTCACAATAAGGCGGATGACTTCATCACGGAAGAATGGGCGTCCACTCCATGAAGTGTAAATGTCGGTAAACCGACCAATCAGACCAAACAGCAAGGAAGCGCCCAAGCCGATGATGAGATAACCTTGAATGTTATAGGTACTGGAATGCAAAGAAGCGAGCAGCAGAATGCCCAAAATGATCAGCGTATCGGTGCTGCGGTAGACCAATTCAGCACTGATTCTATTGTTTACCTTCAAATTTTCCATGCAACCGTTATCCTCTGACAATGGCTGCGCCAACAAGCCATCATGGAGTTTATTGTCAATAAGTAAACTTGTATTAACTTTGCTGAGGTCTGATGTAGAAAAACAACAGGTCAGCTTGTTGTTACAAGTAGTGTAATATAATGACAGCAAGCACTATCTATCTGTTATACAAACAAATACGCTGTCATTGTGCAACTATTTAAGACACTCGGTAGTTGCTAAAACTGCTCCCTAATATAGCCTATGTTTGGGTTTTTTGTCGTAAAAAAAATACAAACGGCATTGGCCAAAATATTATGCATCTGCCTGATAAGTATTTCAGCGCGAAGACTGATCTTTCTCCCAAGTATAGGTTTGTAAGTGACGATATTGCCGTGCAGCCCGCCAGCGAATGACACTTGCAATCAACAGGTAGATCATGGCGGGTACAGCATTCCGGCTGAAAAGTTTATCGAGTAAGATGCTAGAGTAAGCTTTTTTGTCTACTTTAGTGCAAAGTCTAGCCGCAGCCAGTTGCATATTCCCCAAACGTGCCCGCGTTTTAATCTTGATCAAAGAACTCAGGTTACGGGGGGCGCTAATAAATATTTGTGTGCCTGTAATGTTATGACGCTCATGTGCCTCAAATTGACAACGCACAAAACCATCATCGTTAATGATGTCTGGAAACACCTGAAAACGCTGTCGCCCCGCCTGACTGATGACATAACTACAGGTAGCCACTACCCCTTCGCGAATATAGGGGAGTTGTAACCACAGCCGGTAATACTGTTTGACTAGCCAAGAAGATTGCGATGTATCGATCACCGGTTCGGGCGCTGCTAATAAGGGGCTGCCGCTTGCCATTGTGGCGGTAATGGCTTGAATCGCGTTAGGCGATAAGCGCGTATCGGCATCAAGGTAAAACACCGGCCAGCTTGTGACGTGTTTTTCGGCTTCATTTAGGGCATTGACCTTGGACGGTTTGGCTATATCAAGGCAGATGGCATGGGGATATTCATTGCGCACAATCTCCGCCGTATTATCCGTGCAGCCATTACACGCCACAATCAGCGTGTTGAGGTCGGCTTGATCCTTGAGGCTATCCAAACAGCGGCGGATCACGCTGGCTTCATTGTGTGCGGGTACAATCACACTCGCCATCAACGATACCCCTGCAACCAATCAGCACGGTTGGCGAACACGGTTTGCCATTCACGCCGTTGCGCCGATTTCGGTTTGAAGAGGGTATGCACAAGGTATTTGTTCAGCACGTACCAATACAGCAGCGCTTTGTAAACGGGGCGCTGCCATGCCACTACGTGGCGGTTAACCAGCTCCACTTTGCCTTTGAGCAACTTGATTTGCTTGCCTGAAAAATGGCTGTGGCTCACACCGCCATGATGGATGATGCGGGCATCAGGCGTTACGATGGGTTGATGGCCTAAAGCTTTGGCACGTAAGCAATAATCGGCTTCTTCGGCATACATGAAAAAAGTGGCATCGAGACCGCCGAGCTTATCCCACAATTCTCGCGTGGTAAGGAAAAAACAGCCGGATACAATATCCACATCCTTAATGGTGTCGCGCTCCCAGCAACCGTAATTGGCATTATTGAAGAAACACGTTTTGCTGAACAGCTTGCTCAAGCCCACGGCGCTGTAAAACAGGTCGCGTAGATTCGGTTTGCTCCAGGCGTGCTGGGTATTCAAGCTCATGTCATTGTTGAGGGTAACGCCGCTCCAGATGCCGCTGTCAGGGTACTGTTTGGCGAAACGTAACAAGCGATCCACCGCCGCATTCACGATCACGGTATCCGGGTTCAGCAATAGCAAATATTTACCTTGCGCCTGTGCTGCACCCAATTGCACGCCGCCTGCAAATCCCAAATTTGCACCCGATTCAATCAGCGTTACTTGCGGAAAAAACTGACGAATCATGCTCACTGAGTCATCACTGGAGGCATTGTCTACCACAATGACTTCAAACGTACTCAGTTGGGTTTCGCGAAACAGCGATTCCAGTGCGCGGCGTGTGTAACTGGACGTATTGTAAGAAACCAGAATGACGCTGATTTCTGTGCTTGCCGTCATGCTAATCTCCCGTAAGCAATGGTTTGAATACCTGAACGCACAACTTTTGCCGGATTACCTGCCACAATCGAATGCGCAGGCACGTCTTTGGTGACAACGCTGCCAGCACCGACGATCACCTGATCACCGATAGTCACGCCGGGTAAAATAATAGCACCACAGCCGATGAAACAGTTAGCCCCAATGCGTGTTTTTTGTTCAAATTGACCGCCATGCCGCCGGGTCGCGTAATCGTGTGCGAGGATAATGCTATCAAACGCGATGTAAGTTTTTTCCCCGATCTCGATGCAACGTGGATTGGTCTTATCCAAGCGAGCTTTAAACGAAATTCGTACATCTGGAGCAATATTCATGCCATAAAGCTTGCGGAAATACCCGGTTCGCAACCACAGCAGGCTGTCACGGAACCACACCAGCCACATGAACATTCTTTGATTGATAAAACGCAGTCTCATGTTTTGTCGTTGTTTCTAAGGTTATTGGTGGGGGCATTATTGGTGGAATCGTTTGCGGATACCAATTCTTCTGCCTGACGGTTCCATAAAGGATAGTATTGCGCCCAGCTAATTGCCCCTAACATGAAGAAAAACATCGGTTGCAACTTGCCGAAATAGTCCACCGTAAAGCCAATTAAAATCAGCGACATGAATGACAGAATCCATGCAGACACCATCCACCGGAATTGGTCGTTATGTTGGTGCGCCAGGTTCAAGGCATGGAATACCGCATACAAACAAGCGAGTAATAAAACGACCAAGGCAAAGATACCGTGTTGCAGAATCAGCAATAACCAGAAACTGTCAATGCTGTTACCCATCCATTCCATCCAATAAGGGCGCGTCCAGTCATGGTGGGCAATCCCAAGAATTAGATTCTCGCGGATGTCATCGGCAGTGTATTCCCATTGCAGGATACGGAAATAACCGGTATTGGGGTTGAATGTCAGGTACGAAATCAAAATGCCAAAAAATCCCCGGTTGGAAGATGCTTCGATTAACAGCGCCGCCGCCAAGCCACCAAAAAACAGTGAAATCCAGAATTGCCGGGCGTTATACCAAAACTTGACTAAAACAGCCGTAAATCCCTGAAAAATCAACGCCAGCAGCGGTGCTGACGATAATGTCAGTAGCATGGAAAACATGATCCCGACCAGTTTGCTCACATAACTCAGGGTACGGAAACGCAAGACCAACAAGAGCGCAAACGGGAAGAACAATGCCAGCAACGTGCCATACAGAATAGGGTGTTCAAACAAGCTGGTAGCCCGCATAATGTCAGCGCGAATGTAATGATACGTGTAAAGACGTGGGTCTAAGGCATGGTTTCCCGTCAGTTTTTCGGCGATTTCATGCAAGATGCGGTGTTGGTTTAAGGCTTCGTAAAGCGTGAATACCGTGAGCAGGGCGAGTACCGTGATGAAGGTTTGGTTGACCCGGTAAAACCGCT
Organism: Thiothrix winogradskyi; assembly: GCF_021650935.1. Classification (NCBI taxonomy): domain Bacteria; kingdom Pseudomonadati; phylum Pseudomonadota; class Gammaproteobacteria; order Thiotrichales; family Thiotrichaceae; genus Thiothrix; species Thiothrix winogradskyi. The sequence goes on from NZ_CP091244.1 coordinate 2,547,037, forward strand.
GCGGGTTCGTAATAAATAACCGCGCCAGATAAAACGCACCCATGACTTCAATCGCAAAAATTCCCGTTGATTCAATGGCTTTTTGCAAACCATGATTGTGCCAGAAACTGGCGAACACAATGCCTACCAAACACAATAGCAAAATATCGACGAGATCCGCTTGTTGCAGCACTTCGCGCAAATTAAATAGCGCGTATAACAGCGCCAAACCCAGCACAATACGGTAAGTTTCGACCCGGATCGAACCCACCATGACATAAAACTCCAGCGGGATAAAAATCGAGACAATGAATAGGATAGCGATAATTCTTAACATTGCACCTCCTATCCTTGTTTGCCAGATGTGTTTAGTAGACGCTTTGTGAAAAACAGCGTGATGACCCCCAGCGTTAGCACCAGATTGGCGACGAGTGTTGCACCCGCTGCCCCTTCAATGCCGTACTTTGGAATAAACATCAAATTAGCGATTACATTAATGACCAGCGCCAGCCCCAGTAAGCTGTTCAGGTAGCGCACTTGTCCCTGCACAATAAACATAAACGAAAAGGTCAGGCTTAACGCCCGCACCCACTGCGCTACCAACAAGATAGCCAGTGCCGTGCCAGCTTGCACATATTCCGGTTTAAACACACTGAGTAAGTGATCACCCAGCAACAACAATAATAGCGTGACAGCCCCCAAAATTCCCGCTACCAAAGCGGTGGCTTGCCAGAAAAACCGTGTTAGTTGTTCCGGCTGGTGTTGGTGAATGCGGAGTAAGCGTGGGTATATCGTGGCATCCAACGCCCCAAGAAAAAACAGGCTGACAAACGATAAACGCGCCGCGACGGTGAATAGCGCCACATCCTCATTCGACAACAATATGCCGGTCAGCAGCGTATCCGCCCACAACATCAAAAAGGAAAAAAATGACACGGGTGCGAGTGGCAACGACTGCTGCAACACTGCTTTAACGCTAAACCGGGTTGGCTTGGCGGGGTGTAAACTGTTCCACCAAGGGCGTATCCAGTAAAACGATGCCAACCCCGCCACTGCCAGTGATGCCACATACAGCAACAGATAATGCTGATTGTCGCTAAAGCTCCACCAGAATAGCCCGATCAGCAGCATATAAGCCACCGCAGGCAAGGAGTTCTGCACCAGAATTGACTCGGAGGTATGCTGGATGGCTTTCAAAAATGACGAATTTAACATCACCAGATTGAAAAACAGAATGCCGCTTCCCGCCAGCAATAACGGCAGCATTTGAATCGCATCATCAAACAACCAGTGCTTGGATAGCGGGGCAAATACCAGCCAGCCCAGCATGAAAATACCGCTACTGATCAACACCATGCGGTAAGCATCGCGTAAATGTACACCTTGCTGCTGCGTATCCGTGTCATGAATTCGCGCCACATCGCGCACCAGCCACTGTTCCACCCCCAAACGGCTGAATAGCGAAATGCCAGTCACGAGTGTCATGAGCATGAATACCATGCCCGCTTCTGCTATCGGTAGGGTGCGTGTCAGTACAATTGCCACCGCAAAATTCAACCCAACCCCGGCAAAGCGGGCAATCGTCGAAAGTAAGCTGGTCAGCAGCAGGGAAGAATTACTCATGTTCGGTTGCTGAGCGAAGTCGAAGCACGAATCGCTTGATCAATGAAATCAACCAGCGTTTGCCGCCGGGAATCATTGTCCAGTGGTGCAGCTTGCAAGGTGTGTTGCCGTGCCAACAGTTCATACAATTCGTCTTGAGTCGAGGCGGTGTACACCCCCGGCAATTGACCCATCCAAGCTAAACCGTCCAGTTGGTGATCGTTGCGGTGTTCGCCGAGAGCGTGTTGACGGTTCATCACAATAATGGGTTTGCGGTGTTCCAGCGCGGTAATGATATTGCCCATGCCTGCATGTGAAATGATCAAATCGGCGTTTTGCAAGTGTTGGTTAAACACCGCTGTGGTCATAAAGCGTTCCCATTGCAGGGTTTGCGGCAAATATTCCCCGCCTGCAATTTGTGCCATACCCGTGAGCGCGTGTTGGCTTGCCCATTCATCCACGGCGCGAATCAGGCGATCAAACGGAAATTGCGTGCCAACTGCTACAAAAATCACAAGACCGCCCCTTTGTATTGGATAGTCTGCCCGTCGCTCAAATGTTCCCATTGCGTCAAGAAGACATCGGCGCGTTTTTGTGCCAGTTTACCCGCCCGTGAAATCTGTTTGACGTTGGCAATGCTGTCTACCCAAATGGTACGGATGCCGAGAAAACTACCCAGCCAAATCGCCACCGCACCCGGTGCCGCACCGGTGGACAGAATCGCTTTCGGGCGTTCTTTCAATAAGATATACAATACTTGTAAAGCACAAGGTATTAAGCGCCACTTATCATCCGCACTCACATCCACGACCGAATACACTTTGCGTTCACTGAGCGAAGTCGAAGTGAACAACGCCGCAGGCATCGCATACACAATCTGGTAACGGTCTTCCAGCCCCGCACTCAGCCGATTAAGCTGAATCCAATGCCCGCCGGGAGAGGAAATTGCCAACAGTTTCGGCTTAACACTCATGCGGGTTTTCTCAAGTAAAACGCCGCCTGATCGCCTTGATTCAGCGCGTTCAATTCCCGTGAGCGTTGTTCAAACTCACGAATTTGTTTGGTGGTGAACAGCGAGTTTTCCGGTGATTCTGCCCAGGAACGCGGGTCGCGTAGCGGAATATCCTGTTCGTACTGTTTGCTCCCCCAGAATTGCAGGGCATTGGAATCGTATACTACTTGTTCGCACAAAAAGCCTGCCTGTTCTGCCAGTGCCTGCATACTCTTGACCGAATGCAGGTACAAATGACGTGGCGCATCCAGTTGCACCCAGTTTACGCCGTATTCCTGCCACACATACGAGGACACGGTTGGCACGCGCACCAAGGCGACTCCGCCCGGTTTCAGGATATTGAAGGCTTGCCCCAAATTAGTCCGTTGATTCGGCAAATGTTCAAAGGAGTGGTGGAACATCACCACATCCCATTCGCCGGTTTCGCTGAAAATATCACGTTTTTCAATGCACAAGCCGTTGGGGTAAACGATGTCCGTCTGGTTAAACGGGTCGATGCCCAACAGGTTTTGAAAACCAAGTTCGCGCAGGGAATGCAATAAATGTCCTGCCCCACAGCCCACATCCAGAATGCGCGTTGCTTGTTTTAGCTTGAGCGGGCGCAGCGTAGCGAGTTTTGCATTCGGCATCCACAAGTGCATTACCCGCCCAATCAGGCAGTTACCGCTGACTTCGTAACGATCCCGCCACTTGGTTAAGGTTTGTTTAACCTTGCCACCTGCTTTGGTTGCGTCGCTGTAGGAATAATAATTTTCCGGGTAATAGTCCGCGATATTTGCCGGAACCTGTTCGATTTGCAGACAGTCACAATCCGCACACTGGAAATAACGGTGTTCATCCCGCAAGCCGAGCATCATTTCCTTGGCGACATACGTGCGGTGTGCGCCGTTACTGCCACAAATACGGCACTGCATCAAACTTGCTCCCTGAGCGTAGCCGAAGGGGCGTGTGTGCCAAACAGCTTGACATCGCCTTGCCAAAAATCGGGGTGACTCAAATACCAATCCAGCGTTTTCGCCAAGCCGCTCTGGAAAGTTTCTGCTGGCACATAACCCAATTCGCTGCAAATCTTGCTGTTATCAATGGCGTAACGGCGGTCATGCCCCGGTCGGTCGGTCACGTACACAATGTGCTGATTGTGCGGTACGTGTGACGAATCAGGGAAACGCGCATCCAGCAACGCACACAGTTCATGAATCAAACTCAGGTTTGCCTGCTCGTTATTGCCGCCGATATTGTAGGTTTCGCCGATACGTCCGGTACGAATAATCAGGTCAATGCCACGGTTATGGTCATCTACATACAACCAGTCGCGAATTTGCTGACCATCGCCATAAATCGGCACGGGTTTGCCTTGCAACAGGTTGGAAATCGCCAGCGGAATCAACTTTTCAGGGTACTGATACGGCCCGTAATTGTTGGAGCAATTGCTGGTCGTGGTCTGCAAACCGTAGGTGTGCTGGTAGGCGCGTACTACGTGATCAGACGCGGCTTTGCTGGCGGCATACGGCGAATTCGGTGCGTATGGCGTGATTTCGGTGAATGCAGGATCGGTGGCAGACAACGTACCGTACACTTCATCCGTAGAAACGTGGTGGAAGCGGTGTACAAAACCCGGTTTCTCATCCAACCACACGGTTTTTGCCGCTTTCAACAAGCTGTGTGTGCCGTCGATATTGGTTTTCAGGAACGCATCCGGCCCGTAAATCGAGCGGTCAACGTGCGATTCGGCGGCAAAATGCACAATCGTGTCGATGGTTTCCTCGCGCAGCAATTGCTCTACCAGCGGCTGATCAAGGATGTCGCCATGCACGAAACGGAAATTGGTTTGACCTTCCAACGGTTGCAGATTTTCGTAGCGTCCGGCGTAGGTCAACGCATCCAGAATCACCAAACGGGTGTCTGGGTATTGTTGCAACCAAAAATGCACGAAATTTGTGCCGATAAAGCCTGCGCCGCCAGTGACGAGCACGTTATGAGGTGTGTATGTCGTTGTCATGCTGTTACGTTTTGTTGTTTCAATTGAGTAAGCATCTGCCGCAAGCTGGTGCGCCAGTGCGGTAGAGTGTAGCCCAGTAATGCCTCACTTGCGCGTCTATCCATCACGCTAAAGGCGGGGCGACGTGCTGGCGTTGGGTATTCGTCGGTGCGCAGTAGCTTGATGGGGATGGCTTTGTCGAGCAACCCAAGTGCCAATGCTTCTTCCTGAATAGCCACAGCGAAATCGTACCAGCTTGCCACGCCATTATCGGCGCAGTGCAAGATACCCTGCGGTTTTTGGGCGATGAATGACCACAGCGTTGCCGCGAGTGTGCCTGTCCACGTCGGTGTGCCGATTTGATCGGCGACCACGCCAAGGGAATCGCGTTCGCGCATCAGACGCAACATGGTTTTGACGAAATTATTGCCGTAAGCCGAATACAGCCATGACGTGCGCACAATAGCCGCGCTGGGGCAGGCAGATTGTACCGCTTGTTCGCCTGCCAATTTGCTCGCGCCGTAAACACCAAGTGGTTTCGCCACAGCATTCGGCAGGTACGGGGTGGATTGCAGCCCGTCAAACACAAAATCGGTCGATATTTGCAGCAAGTAATAGTCAAACAAGGCAGCTTGTGCCGCGAAGACATGCGCGGCGGCGTGGTTGATCAGGTAAGCGTTGGCACTGTCGGTTTCCGCTTTGTCGACGGCGGTATAAGCCGCACCGTTAATGACGACATCCGGGCGATATTGTTCCAGCGCATTGATGACTTGTTGCGGATCGGTAATATCCAGCGTGTCCCGATCCGTCGCAATCAGGGTGATACCCGCAGGGCAGGTGGCTTGCAATTCCGAGCCGAGTTGCCCGTGTGCGCCAGTGAGTAATATTTTCATGCGAATTTATCTGCCTCTTGCCAGTTTTTACCCGTTTCATCTTTGGTGGAAATCGTAGGTTGTGCGCCATTGATCAACGGCCATTCGATGCCCACAGTCGGGTCATCCCAACGCAAACTACGATCGTAGGCGGGGGCGTAAAAGTCGGTGCATTTGTACAAAAAATCTGCCGATTCGCTCATGACATAAAAGCCGTGCGCAAAACCGGGCGGAACCCACAACATACGGTGGTTTTCAGCGGAAAGTTCTGCGCCTGTCCATTGTCCAAACGTTGCTGAGGATTGGCGTAAATCCACCGCGACATCAAACACCTTACCGCTGGTAACACGCACGAGTTTGCCTTGCGGGTTTTGGATTTGGTAGTGCATTCCGCGCAAAATGCCTTGACCCGAACGGCTGTGATTGTCTTGCACGAAATTCAGCTCTAAGCCTGCATCCGCAAACGTTTTACTATTCCACGTTTCCAGAAAAAAACCGCGTGCATCGCCGAACACCTGCGGTTCGAGGATGAGTACGTCGGGAATGTTGGTGGGGATAATCTTCATTTCAGCAATTCCGTGAGGTATACGCCGTAACCACTTTTCTTCAACGGTTCAGCGAGTTGTAATAATTGTTCGTCACCGATATAACCCATGCGCCAGGCGACTTCTTCGGGGCAGGCAATTTTCAGCCCTTGGCGTTCTTCAATGACACGGATGTAGTTGGATGCATCCAGTAAGGAGGCGTGCGTGCCGGTATCTAGCCATGCCGTGCCGCGTTTCAGCATTTCCACCTGCAATTGCCCGCGTTCCAGATACATTTGGTTGACGGTGGTGATTTCCAACTCGCCACGCGGGGAGGGGCGGACTTCACGTGCTACATCCACAATCTGATTGTCGTAGAAATACAAGCCCGTTACCGCGTAATTAGAACGGGGTTTTGTAGGCTTTTCTTCAATACTGAGTGCTTTGCCGTTAGCATCGAATTCGGCAACACCGTAGCGTTCAGGGTCTTTGACGTAGTAAGCGAAAACGGTCGCGCCAGTGGTTTGTTGCGCAACGGTTTGCAAACGGCTGGATAAACCTTCGCCGTAGTAAATGTTGTCACCCAGAATTAGCGTGGCAGGTGAATTGCCAAGGAAATCAGCACCGATGATGAAAGCTTGGGCTAAACCATCCGGTGACGGTTGTTCGGCGTATTCAATATTCAGCCCCCATTGTGCACCATCGCCCAGCAAGTGCTGGAATTGTGCGGAATCTTCGGGGGTGGTGATGATGAGAATATCGCGGATCCCGGCGAGCATTAACACGGTCAGTGGGTAATAAATCATCGGTTTGTCGTAGACCGGCATCAGTTGTTTGCTGACAGCACGAGTGAGGGGGTAGAGGCGTGTGCCACTTCCACCAGCGAGGATAATGCCCTTGCGATGACGGTTGTTGTGTTGCATGTATAAAGCCTACCAGCGTGCTGACTCAATAAAGCCGCCTATTGTAGACAAACCCACAGAAATTTCAGCTAATTCCGGTAATCGGATACACTCTAGGTTCTCAGAAAATTTAATTAGGAGGAAATTAATCTATGAAACACCCCATGTTACTGTGGCTTGCTGGCATTACCTTGACGACGTTCAGTCTGAATGCGGCAGCAGCGGAGAAAGCCATTCATCAAGGCATCGTTGATAACTACAAGGCCGAAAAGGTATCGGATCATGTCTATGTGATTCATGGCCCTGCCGGTCAGCCTGACAAAGAGAACCAAGGTTTCATTAATAATCCCGGTTTCATTGTCGGCGATAGTGAAGTCGCGGTGGTTGACCCCGGTTCGAGTGCAGCGATTGGGCGTGCAGTATTGGCGCATATCCGCAAAGTCACGGATAAGCCAGTGACGAAGGTATTCATTACCCATATTCATGGCGATCACTGGCTCGGCAATCAGGCGTTTAAGGAAGACAATGCCGACGCCAAGTTTTATGCCAGTGCGGGCATGATTGAGGAGGCGAAGCAAGGAGCTGGTGATTCGTGGATTGAAACTATGGATACGATGACTGAAAAAGCCACAGCAGGTACTGAGCTAGTCATCCCTACCGAAGTTTTGGCACAAGATCAGGAAATCAAGGTGGGTAATGTCACGGTCAAAGCCCATTTGGTGGAAGGTAAGGCGCATACCTCCAACGAAGTCATGTTTGAAGTGGTCGAAGACAAACTCCTGTTTACGGGTGACACCATCAGCAATGCCCGTTTAATCTTAATGGATGAAGGCAGTTTTCCCGGCAGTGTTAAAAACGCTGAGCGCATTGTTGCGATGAACTTGAGCAAAATCGTGCCGGGGCACGGTGCAACCGGCGATAACACCATCGTTACCGCTTATGGTGACTACATGAGCAAGTTGTATGCGGGTGTCAAAGAACTCCGCGACGACATGGAGGCACACGAAATGAAGCCGAAAATTGCTGAAAAGATCGTTGCTTACAAGGATTGGCATGGCATGGAGGATACCCTCGGCAAGCACATTAGCTTGGCGATTCTGGAAGCCGAACAAGAAGACTTTTAAGTTGCCTTACTCTTCCAGCATTTCCTGAATATCCAAACTGAAATTTTCCAGAACCGCAGCACTGTCCTCAGGGCTGCGTTTCTGGACTTCTGCATAGAAAAATCGCACGGCACTTTCTAGGCTGATGCCTTGTTGTAACAATTCCAACGTTTCCATGCCAATCTTCAGCAAACTAATGTTTGCATCCAACGACTGCACGGTATGAATGTAGAAATCGTGTACTTCCTTACAAATCAGCTCGCTACGAATTTCCAGAAACACATCTCCCTTATCCGGTTGCATTACCGGTGCCAGCATAATCAGTGTTGATTTTTTTGGTAGCAAAATCAGGCTGGGAAATAGGCTGGTGCTTGAAAATTCTGCCCGTGAAAAAAAGTGTAAGTGCTTGGGTTTCTGGCGGAAATGCTCCAAATACTGCTGCAAAATCTTACCGCGTACCGCACAACTATAGCGGCTGACGGGTGAGAAAATAAAGTTCAATAGCGAATCCAGCGTATGAATATGCGTTTCTACATAGTCAGGGTGTGCGATTTGCTGAAAGCGCTGACTGTTTTGATGTGGGTTCACAAAAAAAGCGGAAGGAAACTGGCTGTAAGCAAGCATTCGCCCTTCGTTTTCAAGCTGACAAAGGTGCTGATCTGCTTGTTGATCGGTGTCAAAGTGACGCAGCCGGAACTCACTTTGGCAAAAAGTCTGAAAATGCGGCTTCAACAGCATACTGATGTCAACACCGAACAAGTGTGCATAGGCAAGCAGTTTTGGCACATCCAGCGCCGTGTCTTCACATTCGAGGCGTGAAATATCAGGTTGCAGGATTGAAAAGCCTTTTTTCATGTGTGGCTTTAAAAAGGTTTCCAACTGTGTGGCGATGCTGGACTGGCGTTGATTCATGCTTTTGCGTAAAGCAATCAGTTTTGCCCCCTCTTGTGGGATATGCCCTTCTTGATTAATTTTGTTGCACATTGTATTTGCTTATTATTAATACGGATTAGGTTGAACACTATGCATTATTTTTATGCATTATGCAAATTCTCAATAAATCATTTCCTGAACGATAAATGAACAAATTCATTAGTTTTTATTATTGGTTGTGGCTACTATTGATCGCGCTGATAAACAACACAATATGGAGCAAACCCCATGAAATCAATGAAAACCCTTCTTTGTGCCGCTTTGTTCGCTGCCTCACTTCAGGGCTGTGTGACCTTGGCAGCGCCAGAACTCAAACAAGATGAAAAAATTCAAGTGCCTGCAGTGGCTTATCAAGAGGATGTTGTTGAGCAAACCCCTGAACAGGTTTCTACTGAAGTGCTGGTAGAGGTGATGCGGGATGTGCTTGTCCCGATTATTACGGCTTTGATTGCCAGAGGCTAATAGTTATCTTGATTATCCCGCGTGTCATCATCAGTGGCACACGGGATACGCTTGCATGATAAACTGCACCGCAACATTTTAACCGATTTTGGGAGCTACCCCACATGAGTAAACCAACCGCCCGCGTGACTGTTACCACCCTGCGCAAGATGAAACGTGATGGTGAAAAGATCGTCATGTTGACCGCTTACGATGCCAGTTTTGCCAAGGTTTTGGATGAGCAAGGGGTCGATGTGATTCTGGTCGGGGACTCATTAGGCATGGTAATCCAAGGGCATGAAACCACCGTTCCTGTGACGATGGATGACATGGTTTACCACACCCGTGCTGTCACTAAAATGAGCCAACGCGCTTTAGTGATCGGCGATTTACCTTTTATGAGTTACACCTCACCCGAACTTGCCCTGCGTAATAGCGCCCGCTTGATGCAGGAAAGTGGCGCTCACATGGTGAAATTAGAAGGCGGTGCGCCGCAAGTGGCTACTGTCAGACAGCTTGCCCATCACGGCGTGCCGGTGTGTGCGCACTTGGGTTTGCAACCACAGTCGGTTCACAAACTCGGCGGCTATCGGGTGCAAGGTCGTGATGAGGCTGTTGCCAAACAAATGCTGGATGATGCCAAGGCCTTGCAGGATGCAGGGGCTGATATGCTGGTGCTGGAATGTGTCCCTGTCACGCTGGCGGCACAAATTACCCAAGCGCTGGATATTCCGACCATTGGCATTGGTGCGGGGCGTGAATGTGACGGGCAAGTGCTGGTCTTGCACGACATGCTTGGCATTTCACCGCGTGCACCGAAGTTTTCCCAAGACTTTATTGGCACAGGCGCAACCATTCCGCAAGCCGTGGCTGCGTATGTGCAGGCAGTAAAAACGGGTGCATTCCCCGCCGATCAACACTGTTTTTTCTAAAGAGCACCCTCATGATTATTGTTCAAGCCATTGACGCCTTGCGTGAAGAACTCAAAAGCTGGCGCAAAACGGGTGAAACCATCGCTTTTGTACCCACAATGGGGAATTTGCACGCCGGGCATATTGCCTTGGTGAAACGGGCGCAGGAACTCGGCAGCAAAGTGGTGGTATCCATTTTCGTCAACCCGACCCAATTTGACCGCAAGGAAGATTTGGCGGCATACCCACGCACTCTTGCTGAAGATTGTGCCAAATTGCAAGCGGGAGGGGCGGATTTGGTGTTTACGCCAACGCCTGCACTCATGTACCCAGGCGGCGGGCTGGCAACCAAAGTCGAAGTGCCGGGTGTCAGTGAATTATTAGAAGGTGCATCCCGTCCCGGTCACTTCACCGGCGTTTCTACCGTGGTGTGCAAGTTGTTTCACTTAGTGCAACCGGATGTCGCGGTGTTTGGCGAGAAGGATTTTCAGCAATTGATGCTGATCCGTCAGATGGTACGTGATCTGGATATGGATATTCTTATTGAAGGTTTACCCACCGTGCGTGAGGCTGATGGTTTAGCCATGAGTTCCCGCAATGGCTATCTGACAACCGCTGAGCGTAAAATCGCGCCCGGTTTTCATTTGACCCTCGGTGAAGTGGTTGACGCGCTGCACAAAGGCAGGCAGGATTACGCTGCTTTGCAGGCAGAGGCAGCTCAGACGCTGGTGGCACTTGGATTTCGCCCCGATTATGTCGAAATCCGGCGTGCGCTGGATTTGTTGCCACCTGCGGCAAATGATACCGATTTGGTGATATTGGGTTCGGCGTGGCTGGGTAAAGCACGTTTGATAGATAATATCCCCTTAACATTGAAAAAATTAACAGAAACATCATAATAGCATTGAGCAGAGTCGCTGCTTGATTGTTACCGGAGGAATCGCTAATGGAGCTGACGCTTCTCAAATCCAAACTGCACCGTGTTACCGTCACTCATGCTGAGTTGGACTACGAGGGTTCCTGTGCGATTGACGATAATTTGTTACGTATTGGCAATATTCGTGAATATGAGCAACTGCATATTTACAATATTACCAATGGCGAACGGTTTTCCACGTATGCCATTCGTGCGGAAGCGGGGAGCGGGATTATTTCAATCAATGGTGCGGCGGCACACAAGGCAAGCACTGGGGATCTGATTATTATTTGCACGTATGCAAGTTTTGCCGAGGCGGAAGCTAATCTACATAAACCACAATTAGTGTATGTGGATAGTCAAAACCGGGTAACGCATACAGCGGGGCAAATTGCGGTGCAAGCCGCTTAAGAGTTGTATTAAAATAATACACTTCGTCGGGAAAAAAGAAAAACCGAGCATTTGTTGTTATTCTTATTGCTCGGCACACATTGCAAAAAACGCTTTATTGTTATGATTCTCATCTGTTAAGGGTCTGCTCACCCGCGCTCAGATGGTTAAGGTAGTGGTCGGCTGTACGTACTTAACGTGCAGACCGACTGGCTTTCTCATAACAGTTCCATCGTTAGCCAAGGCTTCTTGTTGTTATTGTGCGCCCGTCATCCATGCCGTGCATCTTACGGGTTTGGGCTGAATCAGTACTTAATTCATTAATTTTATTAATCGCTATATTTTGTTGATTTATAAAAGCTATGGGGCTTAATTTAAGGTTCAGCTTTGACTGGTGTTTACCCTAGATCATCGAAGCCAGCGAGTTTATAGAGGCGTTTGGCTTCTGCTGCGTCTTGCGGAACACCGTTGCCTTGTTGGTACATGAGTGCCAATGTTGTTAGTGAACCTTGCAGCCCTTGTGCACCGGCTTGGCGAAACCACTTGGCAGCTTCTTCGCCATTTTTTTCCGCACATTCCCCTTCTAAATACATAAAACCCATGCCGTGTTGCGCTAAACCATAACCTTGTTCTGCTGATGCTTTCATCAATGCAAACGCTTTCGCATCATTGCGCACTGTACCGAGACCGTTTTGGTACATAATGGCACATAGGTGTTGTGCTACCTTGTCGCCTTGATCCGCGAATGGGGACAACATTTGCATGGCACGGGAAAAATGCTTGGCTTCAAATGCTGCCATGCCGCTGGCAAAATCCATAGACTCATTATCGATTTGTGACACGGGAATCTCCTTGAACGTAAAATCGGGTCTCAATCTTAGCGCATTCTGGTCTGTGTTCTGAAATAGCCCGCCGGGGTGTCAGTGTTACCCCTAGAGGGATATTCAGAAACAGGGACGCGCTTCTTAAACTTCCGCGATATGGAAAATGCCACGATGACTGATACAAATACCGAACGCAATTTAAAATTGCACATGCGCCAATGCATTCAAAAAGTAGCCACAGGTCCTGAATACAGTAAGGACTTGAGTTATGAGGATGCCTATTATGCGATGCGCCACATTTTAAGTGGTGACGCTGATCCGGTGCAGGTGGCGGTTTACTTTATTGCTTTGCGCATGAAGCGGGAAACCGATGAAGAAAATCGGGGAACCTTGCAGGCGTTGGTGGATACTTCCGTGATTCAGACCGCCGCAGTGGATGAAATCCTCGATGTGTCTGACCCGTATGACGGTTATACACGTGGTGTGCCAGCGTCTACGTTCGTGCCGGTGGTATTGGCAAGCATGGGTGTACACGCGGTATTGCATGGCTTAGAGCAAGTAGGTCCGAAATTCGGGGCGACTCACCACAAGGTATTGCAAGCGGCGGGTATCAATGTGAATCTGACCCCAGCAGAAGCCTTGGCGCAATTGGAACGGATCGGTTGGACTTACCTCGATCAACGCCAATTTGCTCCACGGTTGCATGATTTGATTCCTATCCGCCAGCGCATGATTAAACGTCAGGTGCTGACCACGGTAGAAACCATGTTAGGGCCGATTCGCGGGCGGGTGAAAACGCATTGCATGGGCGGGTATGTACATAAAGCTTACCCACCAATTTATGCGTCATTGGCACGGCAAGCAGGGTTTGATAGTGCTATGTTTGTGCGCGGTGTTGAGGGCGGGGTGATTCCTTCGCTGCAACAAGCGGGCAAGCTGTTCTATTACTACGACAAGGGTGACGTGCAACAGCGTGACCTTGACCCTAAAGAGTTTGGCTTGCAAGCCGACGTGCGTGCAGTACCGTTACCGGATGATTTGCCCGCCGCCCCAATGATAGGGGATGAGATTGCGACCACGGTTGACAGCGATGCCTTGGCAGCCAGAGCCGCTGCAATGGGTATCGCGGCACTGGGTGGCGAAACAGGTTTGATGTACGACAGTCTGGTATACTCCGCCTCGATCTGTCTGGCGCATTTGGGCCGTTACGGTTCGATACAGGAGGCCGCTGCTGCGGTACGTGCAACGCTGAACAGCGGTAAAGCACTGGAAACATTGCGTGCTGCGGCGTAAGAGGCATCACGTTTGGTTTATTTTCATTTTTGATTAGAGAGGACATGACAATGAATATGCAGTACTACAACGCTGTCGTAGAAATGGAAAAAGCAGGCGTTGACGCTGAATTCCTGCAAGGCTGGCAAGGTGGCTACCTGCTCAACCCAATGCGTGAAGAGCAGCGTCTGACTGAAGCCTATGAAGCGGGCTATGCTGCTGGTCAGGAAAAAGACATGGAAGCTTACAAAGAGTGGCTTGCTGCTTAAGCAATACACTGCATTGTCAGGATATAAAAAGCGGGCTACGTCCCGCTTTTTGTTGTCGCTCATATTGCTACGTTTGTCGGGTATTTGCTTAAGCTTATTGGCTCATTAGGAACACAATGGTGCGCATACAGTGATTCAATAACGATAAACGGGTATCCACTTTGATTACGCAACTAGTAACCGCCATACGTGAATTGCGTGATATTGTCCCGGCTTGGGACTTGCTCACACGCCAGGCACTTGAACCCAATGTGTTTTATGAAAGCTGGGCGTTATTGCCTGCCTTAGACGCGCTCGTGTCACCAGAACTGCCGGTTGTCGTGTTATTGGTGTGGGCGGATACTGCGCATTCACACCTAACGGGTTTATTGCCGCTGGTCAGAACCCAAACCTATCAGAAATTTCCTGCCTGTCATTGGATGAATTGGTTGCATCCGCATTGCCCGCTTGGTACACCCTTGGTGCATCAGGATTATGCGGAAGAAACCCTCCAAGCAATATTTGCTTGGTTGCATGAGCATTCGGGGGCTATGGCGTTTTCGCTGAATAAAGTCCCCACCGACGGTAAGTTTGCGCAGCAATTACGCTTGTTTACGCAGCAACAGGGTGGTTGGGTGAATGAGCGCGATACATGGGAACGTGCGGTATTGACCGCAGGGCTTTCCGGTGATGCGTATGTCAGTACCCATCAGCGTAAAAAGAAGCTTAAGGAATACAGTCGGTTGCGGCGGCGTTTGGAGGCGTTGGGGGAGTTGGAATGTCAGGCATTGCTGCCGGGGCAAAGTCACGGTTTGAGTGATTGGATCAAGGATTTCCTCAATCTGGAGCAACAAGGCTGGAAAGGGCGGGCGCTCTCAGCAATGGGATGCCATTCTGGCGAGCGTCAGTTTGCCGAAAACTTAATCCGCAATGCGGCAGCACAGGGGCAATTGATGATGCTGAAACTGTCCCTAGATGGTGAAGTGATTGCTATCAAGCTGAATTTGACCAGTGCGACCCAAGGCGGGTACGCACTTAAAATTGCCTACAACGAGGCTTACGCGGCGTATTCGCCCGGTGTGTTGTTAGAATTGGAAAATATTTATTGCACGCTGGATAACACGCCGTTGCTTTGGCTGGATTCGTGCGCCATTCCCAATCACCCGATGATTGACCATTTGTGGGCAGAGCGCCGTAAAATGGCCAATTTCCATATTAGTACGCATCGGGTGTTGAGCAAGCCTTTGTTACATACCATGCAACTCGTGAAAACGGCTTATCAGTATTACAAAGGGGCGCGTGCCTGAGCGTGCGTTAACCAACGCTGGCTGAACCTTTTTGCCCCAGCATTTCCGGTGTGACCAAGGTAATGCCCTTGGGGGTGACGCGGAAACGTTGGGCATCCGCTACCGGGTCTTCGCCAATCACCGTGCCTTCTGGTAAATCACAGCCACGGTCAATCACGGCGCGGCTGATCCGGCAATGCCGCCCGACCCGCACTTCGGGGAGTAACACCGAATCTTGCACGGTGCTATAGGAATGCACTTTGACATTCGAGAACAGCAGCGAGTTGATGACGGCAGCACCGGAAATGACGCAACCTGCGGATACCACGGAATCCAGTGCTTTACCTTCGCGGCCTGGATCACGAAACACGAATTTCGCCGAGGGTAGCTGGCGGTGATAAGTAAGGATAGGCCAAGTCTCATCGTACAAATTCAGTTCCGGTTCGACCGAGACCAATTCCATATTGGCTTCCCAGAAGGCATCAATCGTTCCCACATCGCGCCAGTAGGGTTGTTTGCCGGTTATTGGGTCACGGAAGGGGTAAGCGTATACCGCATGTTCCGCAATCAGTGAGGGGATGATGTCTTTGCCGAAATCGCGGCTGGATTCAGGGTTGGCAGCGTCTTTGTGCAATTGCTCAAACAAAAAATCGGTGTTGAAAATGTAATTCCCCATCGACGCTAAGGCAGTGTCGCTCGAACCGGGCATTGGGCAGGGTTCAGCCGGTTTTTCGTCAAACCCCACCACGCGGTGATGTTCATCGACCGTCATGACCCCAAAGCCTTTGGCATCTTCCAAGGGAACACCCACGCACGCTACCGTCATATCTGCGCCTTTTTCGACGTGATAAGCCAGCATTTCACCGTAGTCCATTTTGTAAATGTGATCCCCAGCGAGAACTAAGACATATTTGGGGCGTAAGGTTTCGACAATATCAAGGTTTTGGTAAATCGCATCGGCAGTACCCGCATACCAGTTGCCCGTGGTGCGTTGCGAGGCCGGTAACACTTCCACAAACTCGCCTAATTCCGTGCGGAAGTTTGACCAGCCGTGTACCAAATGCCGGATGAGGGAGTGAGCTTTGTATTGGGTGAGTACACCGATTTTGCGAATCCCAGAATTCACGCAGTTGGACAGGGGGAAGTCGATGATGCGGAATTTTCCACCGAAGTAAACCGCTGGTTTGGCGCGGCGATCGGTCAGTTCATATAAACGCGAGCCGCGCCCACCTGCAAGTACCAAGGCAAGGGTTTCACGTGTCAGCAGGCTGACGAAGCGCGGATTATTGGTTGTCATATTATGGTGCTCCCAGAGTCAGTTACGTATACCTGAGTGTAAGTTTACCTTAGGTTGATGTACTGACGCTGATGAGTCTGTTAAATTTTTGATAAATAGCAATGCATATTTATCAGTGCTCTCTAATACTGAAAACTGGTAAAGGAAGAGTAATTGTCATGGAATTACAGGTAAGCGGTGGGCAATTAAAGCGGTGTCCGGTGCATGAGTTCGCTTTTTTCAATGAGTTGGCGGAAGACATCCATCACATGCTGAGATGTGTCGAGAGTGACGCGCTTGACTACACTGCCGCTGAAACCATTTACCATGCAGGCGTCAGTGCCCAGCACCTGTATCTGCTGCATGATGGATACGTAAAATTATTTAAAACCAGTGAGAACGGTAAAAATCAAATTATCCGCATTGTGAGAGCCGGTGAAATTTTTGGTTTTGATGGTTTAGTCGATGTACGTTACAACCACAGTGCAGTGCCGTTGAAAGAGGCGAGTGTGTGCCGTATTGCCGTCGTTAACCTGAATGCCTTAGGTGTTTTCCGCCCCGAAGTTGAACGTTTGATCATGGCGCGTTGTATCCGGGAATTGCAGCACGCTGATGAGCGTTTGCTGGAACTGGGGGCAAAACGTTCTCAGGAACGCCTCGCCGGTTTCCTACTGTCATGGTGCGAAGCCACGCAGGTGAATAAATGGACGCCGTTGGTGCTTTCTCGTCTTGAAATTGCGCAATTTCTGGGCTTAACCATCGAAACGGTTAGCCGTTTGTTTGCACAGTGGAAGCGTGACGGTTTGGTGGTGGAGAAGCGCCAAGCTATCCAGATTCTTGACCGTAGCAAAATGGCGCTGTTAGCCAATAATTGATGGTGACAGGGGTAGGGCGTATTAAACGCCAAACCCGCCGCCGCCCGGTGTAGCCACTGTCAGCACATCGCCCGCTTCCACCTCCACCTGCGCAATCCCTTCCAGTGTTTGCAAATAGCCATCGGCACGTAATACACGATTCACGCCGCATTGCCCATTTCTGCCATCTGCCATGCCATACGGCGCAACCTTGCGATGCCCCGACACAATGCTCACGGTCATCGGTTCCAGAAACCGGGTTTTACGCACCACGCCATCACCACCGCGCTGTTTGCCGTTGCCACCCGAATGCGGGCGAATGTGAAACGCTTCCAACCGCACCGGAAATCGTGTTTCCAGAATTTCGGGATCAGTCAAACGCGAATTGGTCATGTGAGTATGCACCGCACTCGCGCCGTCCGCCTTCGCGGTTGCACCCGCGCCGCCGCACAGGGTTTCGTAATACTGGTGTTGTGCATTGCCCCACGTCACGTTGTTCATCGTGCCTTGCGCCGCGCCCATCATGCCGAGTGCGCCAAACAGCGCGTCGACCACGTATTGCGAGGTTTCCACATTGCCCGCCACCACTGCCGCCGGGTATTGCGGGTTCAGCATTGAGCCGGGGGGAATGATAATGTGCAACGGTTTCAAGCAGCCTTCGTTGAGCGGGATATTGTCTTGCACCAGACAGCGGAATACGTATAGCACCGCCGCGCGGGTAATCGCAGTTGGCGCATTCAGGTTGCCGGGGTGTTGCGGGCTGGTTCCAGTGAAATCCAGCGTGGCGGAACGGCTGGTTGCATCCACGGTAATCTGCACGCAAATGCGGCTGCCATCGTCCATGTCATATTGGAAACTGCCATCTTTGAGGCTGCCAATCACGCGCCGCACTGAGGCTTCCGCATTGTCCTGCACATGACGCATGTAGGCTTGCACCGTCGCCAAACCCATTTGCGCAATCATGCGGGTAAGTTCGGTTTCGCCACGGGTACACGCAGCAAGTTGTGCCTTCAAATCGGCGATGTTGTAGTCGATATTCCGTGCGGGGTACGCGCCGGATGCCAGCAATGCACGGATTTCAGCTTCGCGGAAATACCCACGCTCTACCAGTTTGACATTGGTTAGGAGGATGCCTTCTTCCTCAATCGTGCGGCTTTGCGGCGGAATCGAACCGGGGGTAATGCCGCCCACATCCGCATGATGCCCACGGGTGGCGACGTAGAAAATGATGGTGTTGCCACTTGCTTCAAACACAGGTTTGACGACGGTGATGTCGGGCAAGTGCGTGCCGCCGTGATACGGGTCGTTGAGAACGTAGGTATCGCCTGCTTGCATTTGCCCCATGTTGGCATGAATCACCGCCTTGATGCTTTCGCTCATGCTGCCCAAGTGAACGGGCATGTGCGGCGCGTTTGCCACCAGATTGCCGGACGGGTCGAAGATCGCGCAGGAAAAGTCTAGGCGTTCCTTGATGTTGACTGATACTGCCGTTTGTTCCAGCACGAAGCCCATTTGTTCGGCGATGGACATGAACAGGTTGTTGAAGATTTCTAGGCGGATGGGGTTGGGGGAGGCTTCCGCCTCCTTACCCCCCATCCCCAACCCTTCCCCCGCAAGGGGGGCAGGGCGTGAAGAGGAAGAGGGGAGTTGTTCCATTACCAGATTGCCCTGATGGGTCAGTTGGACTTTCCAACCCGGTTCAATCACCACCGTCCCGGTACTTTCCAAAATGACTGCGGGGCCGGTTATGGCTTGTCCGATTTGTAACGAATCCCTCTGGTAAAACGGCGTATCCCGCCATTCCCCACGCATAAACACCCGATGCGAAGTGATGTGCTCTTTGCTCCCTTCACCCCTTGCGGGGGAAGGGCTGGGGAAGGGGGGAAGTCGGGCTTCAGCCCGACCCGCAGCAATCCCCTCCACCTCAACACTCGCCACCATCAACGCCTTTTCCGCAGCCATAAACCCAAACCGCTGCCGATGCCCCCCCTCAAACGCAGCCCGAATCCCTGCCGCATCTTCTCCATCCCACGCTACCAGCAAACTCGAATCCGACCCCGCATAACGGCAATACAGCCGCGTTTCATGCCGTATATGCGCTGTGCTGACACCTTGGCTACGAATATGCGCCGTCGTTTCCGCCACCAATTCCGCCTGCCGTTGCTGCAAACCTACCAGCAGCACATCATCCAACACCGCTTCCACACTGCGCGTCACAATATGGCGCACATCCGCCAACCCCATGCCATACGCCGACAACACGCCCGCAAACGGATGCAAAAATACCTTACGCATTCCCAACGCTTCCGCCACCAAACACGCATGTTGCCCACTCGCCCCGCCAAAGCAACACAGCGCGTATTCGCTCACGTCATAGCCGCGCTGCACCGAAATTTTCTTAATCGCATTTGCCATATTCTCAACGGCAACGCTCACAAAACCTTCCGCCACTGATTCCGGCGACCACGCTCTTGCCTCCCCCTTTGCAAAAGGGGGATTGAGGGGGATTTTCTTCGTCAGTTCCGCAAATTTCTCTCGCACGACTGCCACATCCAGCGGCTCATTGCCTTCGCGCCCGAAGATGTGCGGGAAATAATCCGCCTGCAATTTGCCCAGCAACACATTGCAATCGGTGATGGTCAGTTCGCCACCGCGCCGATACGCCGCAGGCCCCGGATTGGCTCCCGCTGAATCGGGGCCAACGCGGAAACGTTGCCCATCGAAATGCAGGATGGAGCCACCACCCGCAGCGACGGTATGGATCAGCATCATCGGCGCACGAATCCGCGCCCCGGCAATGTGGCTTTCCAGCGTGCGTTCGTATTCGCCCGCAAAGTGGCACACATCGGTGGACGTGCCGCCCATGTCAAAGCCTATCAATTTGTCGAAACCCGCCGCCTGTGCGGTTTGCACCATGCCGACCACGCCACCCGCAGGCCCCGACAGAATCGCATCCTTGCCCGCAAAGTGATTCGCGTGGGTCAAGCCGCCGTTGGATTGCATGAAAAACAGCTTCGTCTTTGGCAATTCCCGCGCCACTTGCTCGACATAACGGCGCAACACCGGGGAGAGATACGCATCCACCACCGTGGTATCGCCGCGCCCCACGAATTTGATCAGCGGGCTAACCGCCTGGCTGGTGGAAATCTGGGTGAAACCGATTTCGTGGGCAATCGCCGCTACCAGTGTTTCATGCTGCGGGTAGCGGTAGGCGTGCATGAACAAAATCGCCACCGAACGCAAACCCTTGGCGTAAGCGGCTTGCAGGGCAGGGCGAATTTGCGCCGCATCCGGGGCTTGCAGGATTTCACCGTTGGCAGTGATGCGTTCGTCGACTTCCAACACGTCGGTGTAAAGCATTTGTGGCAATTCGATGTCGAGTGCGAACAGGTGGGGGCGTTGCTGATAACCAATCCGCAAAGCATCGCCGAAACCGCGAGTCGTCACCAGCAGCACGGGTTCGCCTTGGTGTTCCAGCAGGGCGTTGGTGGCAACGGTTGTACCCATCCGCACCGTGTCGATGTGTGCGGTGGGGATTGCTTGCCCAGCCTCCAACCCCAGCAAATCGCGAATGCCTTGAATCGCTGCATCGGGGTAGCGTTCCGGGTTTTCGGATAGCAGCTTGTGGGTGCGTAATGTGCCGTCCGGGGTTTGCGCCACGATGTCGGTGAATGTGCCGCCACGGTCGATCCAGAATTGCCAGCGGGCTTGCGTCATGGGGATGCTCCGATTGGTGTGATGGCGCATTTTACAAAAATTTGGCGAGACTGTCGGTAGAAATATCAGCGCTCAGGGTATTCCTGTATTTGTCCTGAGAATATTTTCCACTAGCCGGTAAACCGTGGTCATGCCAATCGCTCGTGGCCAGTCTGCACAGACCGGGTTATCACGTTGTTTGGCGCGTTGTATCGCCGCAGTAACACTATCCGGCGAAATTCTGCGCGTATCAATCCCTTTGTTGTAACCGGGTAAGTATTTCTCCAGACGTTCAGAACATTCGCGTGAACTGGCAATCGCATTGCCATCCTCAAAATGTAGCAGCAACCAGTACTCAAATTTCGGGTTACTCAAGGCAAATCCGTAATTCGTGCGTTGTAATGCCCACGCATGAAGCTGTTGCAACTGGCTATCTGTCCACTGATCTTTGTCAACGACCAGCCATGCTTCATCCGACGATTGCAGGCTTTCTTTGTTGAGATAGTCTGTCATCCGCTTCAACACTTGTGGGGGCGAACTATCGTGATTGCCTTTTATGCAATTCACCCTGATGACGGATTGTTTGTCATTAAATAACGCAAAGTATTGTGGTTCGGTTTTTGCTCCTTCCACTGCAATGACAAACAGTTTGCGGTAACGCCGTTCGCCAAGGGGGCGAGAAAAGGTTCTTCTTTTTGCCATCGTGTTTTACCGACCTTATAGGGCTGAACAGGGTGCAAGTAACGTCGCACCGGAAATGCGTGGCACACCACCCAGCCGCCCTTGCAGGTAGCTTTTGCGGATGTCCTTGTCGTAGCGGATGTCACGGTATTCGCTGAAGGAAACCAGTGTGGAACAACCAGCGGCATCGCGTTCTGCCACCCACATTTCATCGCGCCGTAACAAGTCTTGCTCCATCAACAGCACATCATGAGTAGTAAACAGCAACTGCGCCCGGCTGTCAGTGGTGCAATTGGCAAGGTAGTATTCTAGCAACTGCCGGGTCAGGACAGTGTGGAGGCTGCGGTCAAGCTCGTCGATGATGTAAACCTTGCGGCTGGCGGGAGCGGACAAGTCCAGAAAAGCGGGCAGCAAGTCAATGACCCGCTGGGAACCGTCTGATTCCTGACTGATTTCAAAGCGGGCGTCGGTTTCGCCTTGCCGGGTGTGGAATGTCACCAGCTTTTTGGCCGTCAGTTCGCCATCTTTCATGGAAATAAGGAAACGTTCATTGTCTGCCGCGTCCAGCAGGCGCACGGTTTCGGTTTCTTTGACCTCTTCCAGCAGTTTGTTTCTGAGTGTTTCGGACAGGGAAAGGGTTTCAAACGGAATTTCCACTTCGCCCAGCCGGGCAATGCCAGTATCTAGCTTGGGGAGCAAGGCATTCATGGTGGCAAAATACGGGTGGCTTTCATCCAGATATTGCTCGAAGGCTGCAAAGCGCGTGTCGGGGGCAACCAGTTCCAGCGTGTCTTTGAACCAGTCATACACTGGGCGAAAGGTGTCTACTTTTTGCGATACCGCATTGGTGAGGAAGAGCTGGTTATCCCGCGTTCCCTGAAAGGCAAACTGGAGAAACGGGTCTTTTTTGAGTGATTCATCAAAATTGGGTTTGCCGTCGCGGCGCTCGTACAGCACTTTTTCGCTGGTGCTGCTGATTTGCACCAGTTTTTCTTCCAGCACGGCTTTGCGGTTCACGGCAAAGCTGAAGGCGTAAATGGTTTCATCCACCAGCAATTCAAACGCAAAACGGGTGGGTTGGGTGGCTGCCGCCTTGTCCAGCCGGAATGGTTCAACTGGGATCAGGCTGTCAGGTTGCGTGCCTTTGACTATTAGCCATTGGGCAAAGCGCAGTGCCTTGAAAAAGTTGGTTTTACCGGACGCATTCCCGCCGTAGATGGCAGCAATGGGTAGAACGCGGGTCTGGTATTTGGCGAGTTTCGGCACTCGTTCACCGTGCTGGCGTTCGCGACTGGCAACCATCGAAAAGGTGGTCGGGTGGCGGAAAGACATCCAGTTTTCGACTGTGGCGGTGATGATCATGGCTACACCTTGCGTTAAAAAATCGTATTACCTAGGGTAATCTTAGCAAGGTTAGGAATATATTGCTTAGTTAAAGAGAAAAAATCTCTTTTGTGATTAGAGAGATCACTAAATTACGCCGGGATCACATACACCGCAATCGCCACGCAATGGCAAGCAGCCCCGCCCAGCACGAACAGATGCCAAATAGCATGGGTGTAGTGGTATTGCTTCGCCGCATAAAACAGCGCCCCAACCGTATAGGCAAGCCCGCCCGCCACCAGCAGCGCAAAACCGGGGGTTGGCAACGCCACATACAGCTCATACACCACCAGCAACGACAACCAGCCCATCAGCAGGTAAATCACCAAGGATGCGCGTTTCAAGCGGTGGATAAAAAACACCTTGAACAACACCCCAGCCACTGCCATTCCCCAGATCACAAACAGCAGTACCCGTGCCAATGGGGAATGCAGGGTAATCATCAAAAACGGCGTATAAGTTCCCGCAATCAGCACAAAGATGGCGCTGTGATCCAGCCGCTTCAACACCGCCTTGACGGTCGGGTGATAAAAACTGTGGTACAGGGTGGAACACAGGAACAAAATGATCAAGCTCGCGCCATACACAGCTACCCCGGCTATATTGGCGGCGTCTAGTGTCCCTGACGCTTTCACCATCATTAAGGTCAATGCCACAATCGCTGCTGCGGTACCCAAGCCATGCGTGACGGCATTGGCAATTTCTTCACCTAGACTGTAATGGGTAATGTTTTTGGCTTGCATCGAAATTTCCTCAGATGGTCGATGAATCATCAATATACCACGGAGATCCACTCCGTGCTTAACAGCACTCGTCGCGCTATCATCTACCAATAGAATAGCCAACAGGACGCCCGCAACGTATGTTAAAAACACTTTGGCTCGGTATTTTTGCTGCCACGCTGCTGTGGTCAGGTATTCACCCGAAAGACTACTTCACGTGGTTTTTGGAAGTTGTGCCTGCACTGATTGGGCTTGTAGTGCTGGCGTTTACCTACAGGTCATTTCCACTCACGCCGCTGGTGTACGTGCTGATCCTGTTTCACTCAGCAATTCCCGCCGATCTTAAAATGACTGTATAATCATGGTCTTGTAAAACGAGTCACTGTGCAACGAAATGCCTGCAAAACCACCTCCCCTGCCTCTTGTCGGTAGCCTGAAGCTACGCAAGACTCTCTCAGCCCCCGGATTGCTGGAACGTGTGCGTGGCTGTTTCAGCGAAGTCACTGAACACCGCAAAACCAAACCCGACTATCCCTTGGTTGACGTGTTGATGTCAGGGCTTGCCCTATTTTCGTTGAAAGACGGCTCACTGTTGCAGTTTGACAAACAGCGCGGGGACAAGGCACGACGGCACAACCTGAAAACCCTGTTTGGCATCCCCGATGCTCCCTGTGACAGCCAAATGCGTACGGTATTAGACGGGGTAAAACCGCAGCGTCTGCGCCCGGTGTTCCGCGCCATCCATCAGGAACTGCAACGGCAAGGCATACTGGAAGGCTACCGTTTTCTAGGAAAGTATTTAGTCAGTATTGATGGAACAGGTATTTTTAGCTCTGGGGCTATCTCTTGCCCGGATTGTTGCATTAAGACACACAAGGACGGACGTGAGGAGTATTACCACCAGATGCTGGCGGCAGTGCTGGTTCACCCTGACAAGAATACCGTATTACCCTTTTTCCCAGAGGCTATCACCAAGCAGGATGGCAGCAAGAAAAATGATTGCGAACACAATGCCTCTAAACGGCTCATCCCCCAATTGCGCCAAGACTTCCCGCGCATGGAGATGATCCTGCTGCAAGATGCCCTGTCCTGCAATGCGCCGCACATCCGTCTTCTGAAGTCAAACGGTTACAGCTTTATCATTACCGCCAAAGCCCGTAGTGGCAGCCTATTACTGAAGACGGTATTGGACGGGTTAGCCAATGGCAGTACCCAAGAATTGGCAGGCACGACAAGCAAAAAGTTACGGTGTGGCTACCGTTATGCCAACGACATCCCGCTCAATCATGCCAACCAAGACGTGCGGGTCAACTACATCGACTACTGGGAGGAACGCCCCGACGGTACAACCTTTATCTATGACTGCGTGACTGACATCCCCCTCACCGCCGACAACGTGGCGGATGTGGTACGCGCAGGCCGTTCCCGCTGGAAGGTGGAGAACGAAACCTTTAACACCCTTAAAAACCTCGGTTACAACCTCGAACATAATTACGGTCATGGCAAGCAACACCTTTCCACCGTGTTCGCCACCCTGATGATGTTGACCTTCCTGATCGACCAGATACAGGAAGCTTGCTGCCAGTACTTCCAAGCCGCCCGCACCCGCTTACAGAGCCGTACCGCATTGTGGGAGAAGATGCGCGGGATGTTCCGTGAGCATCTGATTAGCGATTGGGAGTCCTTCTATGCTGCCATCATTTGGGGTTACGAACATGCCGACCTGACACCCAAAGGCATTCGCAGCGGATGAAAATCAGGCTTGAGGGTACACTGGGGTTTTCCAACAGGGTGTTGGGTTATGCAAAAGTCAGGCGGTATTCGGGCAGGCTTTCAGGGCTTGGAGGGTATGGTTGTGCCCGTAAAAATCAAAGCCCTCGCAGGTCTGCGAAGCTCTGATTACCGATGGATAGCGGGAATTGCTGTGTTTCACTGCATCATCTTGATGGTGGGTGGACACTACACCTACGCGGAAGTGCCGCTGTTTGACTGGTTCAAGGAATGGTTCGGCTTTGAGCGCAACAATTACGACAAAGTGGGGCATTTTGTGCAGGGTTTTGTGCCTGCGCTGATTGCCCGCGAAATCCTCATCCGCAAAGCCATCATTAACGGGCGCGGCTGGATGAATTTCTTCATTGTGAGTTTCTGTCTGGCATTCAGTGCGCTCTACGAGCTGATTGAATGGGCGGTCGCGGAATTTTCGGGCGAATCGGCTGAAGCGTTTTTGGGTACGCAAGGTTATGTGTGGGATACGCAATCGGATATGGCGCTGGCGTTACTGGGGGCTGTGGTTGCGCTGGCGGTGTTGGGGCGGTGGCATGATCGACAGATAGCATCAATCAGAAATACCCAGAAAATGCTATCCTAGCTCCATCGCCACTGAAAACAGAACATCGCCATGTTGCAACCCCTACCTGTCGGTATCCAAACCTTTTCCGAGCTTCGCAGCCGTGACTGCCTGTATGTGGACAAAACGGAAACCATCCACCGCTTACTCACGACGGGGAAATACTTCTTCCTGTCGCGCCCGCGCCGCTTCGGAAAATCGTTATTGCTCTGTCATCAAAGACAGCGACACGTATCTGGAATTTTTGCTGATCACGGGCGTATCGAAATTCAGCCGCGTGTCGATTTTTTCCGACCTGAATAATCTGGCGGATTTGACCATGCACCGCCGTTTTGCCACCTTGACGGGTTACACCCAACAAGAATTGGAGCATTATTTCGCGCCGTACATGCCTGAATTGGAGCAGCATTGCCAACTCAACCGCGCTGAATTGCTGGAAAAAATCCGTTATTGGTACAACGGCTATACGTGGGATTTACAAATCTCCCTGTACAACCCATTTTCGGTGCTAAACCTGTTTGCGAACGGTGATTTCCGCAATTTTTGGTTTGAATCCGGTACACCGACGTTTTTACCCAAGTTGATGCACCGCGATAAGGTGTATCGGCTGGATAAGTTCAAAGTGGATGAGTTAATGCTGGGTAATTACGATCTGGAAACTTTGCAACTGATTCCGGTGATGTTCCAGACGGGTTATTTGACGTTGCAAAGCAAAGACAAGCGCGGCATGTATTGGCTGGACTACCCTAACCGCGAAGTGCGTAATTCCATGCTGATTTTCCTGATGTCAGAATGGGCGCATGTCGAGCCATCCTATACCACCCCGATGGTGGTACAACTCAGTGATGCCTTCGATGACAACGATGTGCCTGCGATCATTGAGGTCATCAAAACGGTGTTCAAGAAAGTCCCTTACCAAATTTTCCTGCAAGACCGCGAAGCCTATTACCACAGCCTGATTTACCTGACATTTTTCTATCTGGGGCAATACGCCGAGGCAGAAGTCAACGACAGCAATGGGCGTATCGACTGCGTGGTGAAGACCCCGACCCACATTTTCATCCTCGAATTCAAATTGGATAAGACTGCGAAGGCGGCAATGGATCAGATTAAAAACCGGGGGTATGCGGGTGGGTACGCCACTGACCCGCGCCCAAAAGTGCTGATCGGCATCAATTTCAGCAGCGAGACCAAAAGCGTGGATGATTGGGTGGTCGAAGAAGGATGAGCATCCCGCCCATCCTTCCATCCTGAATCCCAGTTCAGACCCGCCGTAAATCCAGCGTATACGGATAATCCGCATTCACCTCTTCCGGCGGCGGACTCACCGGCTGCGGCTTCGCCCCATGTTCATAGAACGCCCGCGTCGCTTCCGACAAGAACTTCGGCTCAATCACACCCGGCGTATGCTTCTCACGGAAGCAAGAGACAATTTTTTACGAAGAAAATGTGAGCATGATCACAGCATCTTATTTAATTTTTATGTTAAAATTTGCACAATTAACGGGCTTATTGGAAGAAAACCAATGCATGTTTCTGGCTATGCGGAAAATGACACGAACGGAACAGATATTATTCACTTCACTGGGTTTACTTCATGCTGATTGAAAAATTAAAAGAAATAATTAACCCAACTCCTGAGTTTTCGTCAGCAACTACAGATGTTTTCTTTTGGGTGATTTTATCTGTCTTCATCGTTGCACTGATATTTAGACTACGTGGAAAAAAACCAGTTTTCACCGATTATGCCCCAACTTTATTATCATCACTGGGTATTTTAGGAACCTTCGCTGGAATTGTGATTGGTCTATTGGCCTTTGATCCAACACCCGAAAAGATGAATGCCTCCATTACCAATCTGCTTTGGGGTCTACAAACAGCTTTCTTTACCAGTATTATTGGCGTTTTCTTGTCGATTACCTTTAAGGCATTTGAGAGCTTTTTGGTCAAGCAAGAACAAGCATCAGAAAACAGTGATGGCTTAGTTCCAACTGACGACTCGATCGAAAGCATCTTAATCACGCAAAATCAATATCTGGCTCAGATCGTCAAATCCATTGGTGATGAAAATACTGACTCAAGTCTAGTCAATATCTTAAAATTACACCGCAGTGATGCTGCCGATCAACGTAAACAAGTCATCAGTGCCTTACAAACGCTGAACGATGCCATGAATCAACAAAATCAGGTTCACATTCAAACGAAAGAGTTAGTGCAACAACTGATGCAACAACAAAGTGCTTTTGCGGCACAGTTGTGGATTGAAATGGCTAAAGTATCGGAAGCCTTGTCTAAATCGGCGACAGAACAGGTAATAACAGCACTCAAACAAGTCATTGTTGACTTCAATCACAACTTAACGGAGCAGTTTGGTGAAAACTTCAAACAGCTCAATGCCGCTGTTGGAGCCTTGGTGCAATGGCAAGAGAACTATCGTCAGCAATTAGAACACATGACTGAACAATATGCGCAAGGTGTTCAGGCTATCACTCAAACAGAAACGTCCGTAGCAAACATTAGTCATGAGACGGCACAGATTCCTGTTGTCATGGAAAAACTCAAATCAGTTTTAGATATTAACCAACACCAAATCGATGGCTTAAACAATCATTTGCAAGTCTTTACTGATATGCGTGACAAGGCCGTGCAAGCTGTACCACAAATACAACAACGCATTGATGAAACCATCACCGCCGTACAGCAGGCTTCATCGCAATTGGTCGAAGGCATCAATGAAAGTGCAGCGAACTTATCCAATGCTATTATCAAAACTGCTACTGAATTTGATGACAGCTCATCCCGTGTTAATGGTGCATTGCAAACGACATCAGATAACCTAACTAGAGAGTCAGAAGTCATCAAAACAACTTTGATTGATTCGGTTACACAAATCCGTGAAGACTTCTATGGCTTTATTAATCAATTGCAAGATAGTCAGCAAACGCAATTAAAGGCATTTGAAACAGCCATCGCACAGATGATGGATGGCTATAAAGAATCAGAAGCTCAAATCAAAAACTTCGCACATACAACCATCAATAGCACTGCGGAGTCTGTCTTAAAGCAAACAGGGGCAATAGATCAAGCTTTAGAACAGGAACTTAACCGAACAATGACCGAGCTAGGTTCAGCACTCACGACGATCACACGCAAGTTTACCGAAGACTACCAAATATTGGTTAATGAGATGAACAAAGTTGTTCGCGCACGATAAGGATGATGGGTGATGCAGCGGAAGAAAAAATCACATTCAGATGAATCACAATGGCTATCCGTATCTGACCTCATGTCGGGTTTGATGATGGTATTTCTATTTATTTCGATTGCAATGATGCAAATTGTCAATAAAGATAAAGACGCAGCCGTTGATGAGAAGAAGCGCATTGAGCAAATCGTCAAAGCCTATCAAGAGAATAAAACAGCTATTTATGATGCATTGCAACAAGAGTTCGCCCAAGACTTGAAAAAATGGGATGCTGAAATTGATCGAAATAGCCTTACCTTTACTTTTAAATCACCCGATATATTATTTGCGATAGGCAAAGACCAGCTAACACCAAAATTTAAAGAAGTTTTAGATGATTTTTTCCCACGCTATCTCACGGTGCTTACGGGTGCGGGTGGAACAATAGAACAGGATGGGATAAAAAGCTTTAAAAACTCAATCACTGAAATTCGTATTGAAGGCCATACTGACTCGACATGGGCTACAACGGGATCGACGCTGACCGACAAAGACATCTACTACAACAATATGGACTTATCTCAAGGAAGAACGCGATCCGTACTGACTTATATCTACGATATGTCGGTCATTGCTGAACAACGCCCGTGGATGAAGGCACACATTGCGGCTGTTGGCTTGTCATCATCGCACCCCGTATTCAAAGAATCAGCCTGCAATAGCCCAGAGGGAAGTAAACCCCAGACACAATCAGTCTGCACCGAGGATCTCGAAAAATCACGGCGCGTGTCATTTCGCATTTTGACCAACGCGGAACAGCAAGTGCAGAAAATATTGGCGACCTTCTGATGAAAATTGACACGGCATTTATCCTAGACCTCAAGGCATGTGTGACACAAATGGGCGCAGCGCTTCAGAAGTTAGATTTAACTTCGCAGTCGGGTATCAAGGTCAAACTTAGTGAGATTAAGAGCAAGGGGGGACTGCTGAGTTATGATGATCATCAGGTCGTCGTGTTTATTCCCGATCACAGCTATAAAGGCGTGCCAGTCGTTGAAAAAAATCCCGCTCAAGGCAACAGGTATCATTTTGCAGAATGTGCGACTTTGGATGATATGCGTGCTTCAGGTAAATTTGAGCATCGTTATCGTGCTAACCATAATCCAGACGGTCATTTTGAAATCTTCGATAATCAGAATAACAAGGCCAAAGATATTGCTTTAATGCCCTGTCAGAACTGTCTCAAGCATATTAATTACCAAGGTTTTGCTGATGCGCAATCCACTGAGAAGAATCGAATACTAAATCATTTTTCGGTCATTGATTTACTCTCGACCTATAGCACTTGGTTTAGAAACATGCCAAGCATTCGACCAAAAACAGCAGGCTATACTGCTGATTGGCAACAGATCTCCCTAGATTTTCGTCAGAAAAAGACATTCACTTGCGAATGCTGTGGCGTAAACCTCAATAACAATCATCATTTGTTACACACGCATCACATCAATGGCGATAAGCAAAACAATTATGAGCATAATCTCAAAGCACTTTGGGAACCTCTAAAAACCCGGCGTATTGCAACGGTTAGCGTTGGTCTATCGACATTTTGTTAAAAAAACACCAACCCATCTCAATTTTTAGCACACCAAGCCACAATCAGGTGGTTTTTCCGCATTTTTGCTGTTTTTTCGGGAATTTCTCCATCAAATGGGCACAACTCCGCCCTCTTTGAGTGAACAAAGCCGCCGCAAGTTATACACGGTTGCCTTAATGCTGAGGCCGAATACTGCCCGTGCCAACCCGATGCTGCGGATGGCTTTGCCTCCCATCGCACAGATTGACCCAAACACATGCTCAACCCGTGCGCGGGGTCTGGCGATGCGGGTGTTGCGGCGCTTCTGGCAGTCGGATTGCGGCTTGCCTTTCTTGGCTTTGTGCTGGATGTGTAACCGCCAGCTACCTTGGTTGAGGCGTTGTTCACGGGATTGGTCTTCGTAACCTTTGTCCGCCCATACGTCACGGCTGGTGTTGGCTCGGTCAAGCACCGCTTCAAAATGGTTGGTGTCATGTTCTTTGGCGGTGCTGATGTGGTGTTTGCGGATGAGTTTGTATTTCCGATCGGCACTGATACTGAGTTTGTAGCCGTGGTAACTTTTACCGTGTTTTTTCGTCCAGCTTGCTTCCGTATCCTTTTGGCGACGTTGGCAGGTGTCCAGTCAGCAGGTGTTGCCGCTTGTTCCAACAGCGCTTTTCTTCTTTGTGGAAATGTTGTTTAGGGGCTTCCACCAGCGTGGCATCAACGATTTGACCACCACGGGCAATAAAACCGTGTTGTTGTAATTGCCGTTGGACGGCATCAAACAGGGCATCCGCACCACCTGCCGCACTGATCCGTTCACGGAATACCCACAAGGTATTGGCATCCGGGATCGTGCTGGAATGACGCAGGCCACAAAACCGTTGGAACGACAGCCGGTCAAGCAATTGGTATTCCAATGCCTCGTCCGACAGGTTGTACAGGTGTTGCAACACCAAGACCCGTACCATCAGTTCCGTTGGGTAGGGTGGACGGCCTCCTCGCTTGTCACTGGGGCGTGGGGCGATGTGGTCGATTTCTCCTGCCAAGGCGACAAAGTTGACGTGCTGGTTCAGGGTGGACAGCAGGTCGCCCTTGCGGTCGAGTTTCTGTTCACGCTCTTCGGCGGCAAACAGACTGGTTTTGATGGCACTTTTCTTGGGCATGGCTAGTAACGGGGCGGTGGCTCAGATGAGCATTTTCTCACATTTGTGTGGGTATCAGTGGGTTTTTAGAGGTTCCCTAATGAATACCGCGAAGTTGGAATTCATGGGCGCTGCTTCTCTGACCGCTAGCCATGCGCGTACTCTACTGCCTAACAAGGTCAAGGCGTTGCTGAAAGAGGTCGGTGATCGCAATACTCAAGAGTTATTTTTGGATGTTTACCTCAATTCTAGTTTCAGAAGTGACATTTATACGCGCGGCGTTAATGGGTATTTGGATGAAAAAACCAAACTACGCCGCTTTGAAAACACGCGCTGGATGTTAGCAAAACCTGCACAGCTTGACGATGCGGCGCTGGAATTTACCTTGTCAACAGGAAAATACACCCTCAAGAAAGCTGTTTATATGCACTTGATAGAACGTTTGGCTGAAAATGGCGTTGTCGGTTTTCGTGATCTTATCAATGGCTTATCTTCTCAAGAGGATGCAATTCGCGCCCTGATGCTGATGTACAATGCGCATATGATTGCCCCCCATTATGCGTCAACCGATACCCAGCCTGCACGGCGTTTGAATCAAGTGTTACTGGCGCAACAGGGTTATCAAATTGCGCTACCTTATACTCGCAGCCAAATGCGCCTGAAACTGTTCGATGCTCAGTTTTATTATGCAGCGTTGGTGTCGGGGACAACGGATGCCAAACAATTAGTCAGCTTTGTCTATGAGCAATTCCAGCGTGACAATATGGCGATTACGCATGAGGGTAAAACGTTGCGCGGTGATGCCATGCAAGCACATTTAGTCAAACTGGAAGCTAAATGGCGGGAAAATATTTTGCCAATCTTAAGCTGTGGTGGGGCACTGGATCTTGCGCTGTTCTCTCGGTCAGGAAGTCAGGTGTTACCGACTGAGCAATCATCAACCGTTAGCGCATCACAAGAAGTGGAGTTGGCATTGTAGCCTAGGCGCGTGTAACATCCGGTGGATTTGACTTGGTAGCGTTTGTTGATGACACCTAACTTACTATCGGACTGTTACGCCGTATTCGGCAACCCCATCGCCCACAGCAAATCCCCGCGCATCCACACCCTCTTCGGCGCACAAACCGGCGAAGCGGTGGAATACGGCGCAATCTGTGCCGAGCCGGAAGAATTCGCCCAAGATGTAATGATGTTCCTCATCGCAGGCGGCAAAGGTTGCAATATCACCGTTCCCTTCAAGCAAGAAGCGTGGGAACTGGCAGACGAACTCAGCGATTACGCCGCCCGTGCCAAAGCCGTGAATACGCTGGCTTTCCGTGACGATGGCACGATGATCGGGCATAACACCGACGGCATCGGCATCGTGCGTGATTTGCAGCAAAACCACGATATTAGCTTACAGGGTAAGCGCATTCTGCTGTTAGGCGCAGGCGGGGCAGTGCGTGGTGTTTTGCAACCGTTGCTGGAAATGCAGCCCGCGAGCCTGTTCATTGCCAACCGTACTGCCGAGAAAGCGGTGGAATTGGCGCAGGATTTTGCGGAGTTCGGGAAAGTGTCCGGCGGTGGCTTTGCGGACATCAGCGGGCAGTTTGATCTGATTATCAATGGCACGGCTGCCAGCTTGCAGGGCGAGTTACCACCGCTGCCTGATGGTTGTTTAGCAGAGAATGGCTGCACTTATGACATGATGTATAGCGCCAAGCCCACCGCATTTGTGGCATGGGGCAGGGCGCAAGGTGCTGCTCAAGCCTTGGATGGTTTGGGGATGTTGGTTGAGCAAGCGGCTGAAGCGTTCTTTATCTGGCGCGGTGTGCGCCCTGATACCGCACCGGTATTGGCACAATTGCGTGACGAATTAAGCCGCCAATAAATCCACGCACGCCTGTTTAAGCATTTGACTCAAGCGAATCAGTGGCAACCCCATTAAAGCACTGGGGTCGTCGCCATGCATACGTTTAAACAAGGTAATTCCCAAACTTTCCGAGCGGAAACTGCCTGAACAGTTATACGGCTGGTCTTTGCGCAGGTAGGCATCAATTTCCGCATCGGTCAACTCCCGGAAATCCACCGCAAACGGTACGACATCCAATTGATACGACCCATCGAGACTGTCATACAAGCACAAACCGGTCAGGAAGGCGACGGTTTGCCCAGAGGAGTTTTGCAATTGCTGCACTGCATTGTCATGGCTACCCGGTTTGCCAATGACTTGCTCATGCAATACCGCGCATTGATCCGAGCCAATAATCAGCGCGTCGGGGTATTGTGCCGCGACCGCTTGGGCTTTTTGCAAGGATAAGCGTAATACCATGTCAAGGGCGCTTTCGCCATCAAAGCGGGTTTCGTCAATATCCGGTGCGGCAGTTTCAAAGGGAATCGCCAAGCGCTGCATCAATTCGCGCCGATACGGGGAGGTCGAGCCAAGGATCAGTCGTCGGGTCATGATTAAGCCTGCTATCGCCTATCTGGTAGGAAAGTAGCGCATGATACGCAAGATATACGTATTACCCAAGTAAAAAGGCTAGAAATTCCTTTACACATCATAGGCTGGATTCATATAATCCCGCGCTTATGTTGAACAGACTACCCGTAGACGTTAATCCCTTCAAACTGGTTGAGCAAGGAAGATGCTTAGCCGGTGTTGTGCCGTTGCAGCAATTGCCGCGCTTAGCGGAAGTTGCCTTGGCTGGTACGGAGGATATGGCGGTTACATTGGACTTCACCCGCAGTGTGGGTGGTCGCCCGATGATCAAGGGGCATATCCGTGGCAATATTGTGTTGGAATGCCAGCGCTGTATGCAGCCGGTGACGTTTCCCCTTGATGTGCCACTGCAAGTAGCACTGACAACGTTTGAGTCGGATGAACGCCCCGAACAAGAAGGCTTAGAGGCTTGGTTGATCGAGGACGAACGGCTATTTATACAGGATTTCGTTGAAGATGAAATTCTTCTGGCTCTGCCCTTAGTGGCGAAGCACGAACAGTGTGAACCGTTGCGCAAGTTGATTGAAGCGTTGCCATCGGATGAGCCTGTTACAGAAAATGAGCAAGCGGATGTTGCGGCCAGTGCCAAGAAAAATCCGTTTGCAGTGTTAAAAAATTGGAAAAAACCGGAGTAACAGACTATGGCAGTCGGTCAAGCTCGAATGACTCGTTCAAAACGCGGTATGCGCCGTTCACACGACGCGCTCTCTAACCCTACTTTGTCAGTGGATGCCACTTCAGGTGAAACTCACCTGCGTCATCACATGACCAAAGACGGTTTCTACCGTGGTCGTCAGATCATCAAAACAGCGGTTGCAGTGGAAGACGAAGCGTAAGTGGTAACACATTACGCTGGTTCTCAACACACTCAACAAAAATCGCGGGCATGACCCGCGATTTTTTTTCAAGCGAGCAATAAAGGGGATAGCATGGCAGAACAGTATCGCATTGCGCTGGATGCGATGGGTGGCGATCACGGTTTATCGGTAGTGGTTCCGGCCGCTCTGAATGCATTGAAACAATACCAAGATCTTGAGCTGATTCTGGTGGGCGATGAAACCCAAATTAACGCCGCACTTGAACAGCATAAGGCGCTATCGACACCTAATTTGCGTATTCATCATGCCTCACAAGTGGTGCAAATGGATGAATCCCCTGCTGTTGCCTTGAAAAACAAAAAAGATTCTTCCATGCGGGTAGCCATTAATCTGGTTAAAGCGGGTGAAGCGAATGCGGCTGTCAGTGCCGGTAATACGGGGGCGCTGATGGCAACCGCCCGGTTTGTCTTGAAAACCTTACCCGGTATTGATCGCCCGGCTATTTGTACCGTGTTGCCTGCGATGAAGGGGCATACCCACATGCTGGATTTGGGCGCGAATGTTGATTCTGAAGCCGAGCATCTGTACCAATTTGCGCTGATGGGGTCAGAATTGGTCAAAGCCATCGACAATAATCCCAACCCTAAAGTGGGTTTGCTCAATGTTGGTCAAGAAGCGATTAAAGGCAATGAGCAGGTAAAAGCCGCGAATGCATTACTGCAAGGTAGCGCGTTGAATTACATTGGCTATGTGGAAGGCGATGACATTTACCAAGGTGATGTGGATGTGGTGGTTTGTGACGGGTTTGTCGGCAATGTGGCACTGAAAACCAGCGAAGGTTTGGCGAAAATGGTTTCAGCGCAGCTCAAAGCCGGTTACAGCGCCAATCTGTTTACCAAATTAGCCGCCTTAATTTCCATGCCTGTGTTGAAATCATTCCGGCGCAAATTCGACCCTAGGCGCTATAATGGGGCAAGTTTGCTAGGTTTGCAGGGTATTGTGGTGAAAAGTCACGGTGGTGCGGATAGTTTAGCGTTTGCTAACGCTATTGGCATTGCCCGCAGTGCCGTTATTAGCAATGTTCCACAACGTATTCATAAACAACTAGAAAGTTTGCATACACAGAGGCAGAGCGCATGATCTATTCTCGCATTACTGGTACTGGCAGTTACTTGCCGGAAAAAATCCTGACCAACCACGATCTGGAAAAGATAGTGGATACCACTGATGAGTGGATTTTTGAACGTACCGGTATCCGTGAACGTCACGTTGTCGAAACGGAAAGCGCCTCCGATTTGGCAGAACACGCTGCTCGCCGTGCCTTAGAAATGGCGGGAAAGCGCCCTGAAGATGTTGATTTAATTATTGTCGGCACATCCACTCCCGATTTGGTGTTTCCCAGCACGGCGTGTTTGCTGCAAAGTAAGCTCGGTATTCGCAACGGTGCGGCAGCGTTTGATGTGAATGCCGCGTGTGCCGGTTTTGTGTTTGCTTTAAGCGTTGCCGATAAATTTGTGCGTACTGGCACCAGCAAATGTGCCTTGGTCGTTGGTGCAGAAGCCATGTCGAAAATCATGAACTGGGAAGATCGCGGTACGTGCATTTTGTTCGGCGATGGCGCAGGCGCTATGGTGATTGAAGCCAGTGAAGAACCGGGCATCCTTTCCACACACGTTCATGCCGATGGCGCTTACGACCAGCTCTTAAACGTTAACGGCGGTATTTCACGCGATTTAGACGTATTGCAACGCGATGGCCCGCAACTGCAAATGCGTGGCAACGAAGTATTTAAGGTTGCCGTCAATACCTTAGGGCGCATTGTGGATGAAACCCTTGAAGCCAATGGTATGACCAAAGCTGATGTGAATTGGTTAGTGCCACATCAAGCCAATATCCGCATTATTCAAGCCACTGCGAAAAAGCTGGATATGTCGATGGATCACGTTGTGGTCACGGTCGAATCACACGGCAATACCTCCTCCGCCTCCGTGCCATTGGCATTGGATACCGCAGTGCGTGATGGACGCATTAAACGCGGCGAAATTATCCTGCTGGAGGCCTTTGGTGGCGGCTTTACCTGGGGTTCGGCGTTAGTGAAGTTCTAATGGCTACCGAAATCGAGCGCAAATTTTTACTGGTATCGGATGCCTGGCGAGCCTTAATCAGCCGCTCCGAAGCCTTCCGCCAAGGTTATTTGAGTAGCAGCAAACGTGCTTCGGTGCGGGTACGTATTGCGGATGACACTGCCACGCTCAATATCAAAGGCATGACCTTAGGCATCCAACGCCCTGAATACGAATACAAAATTCCGTTGCCTGAAGCAACGGAATTGTTAGATCAGTTGTGCGAACGCCCACTGATTGAAAAGACCCGCCATTTCATCGAGTTTGGCGGCAAACTGTGGGAAATAGATGAATTCCACGGTGACAACGCAGGCTTAATTGTCGCGGAAGTCGAACTCGATGCACCGGATGACGTAATCCCCATGCCCGCTTGGGCAGGTGCAGATGTTTCACATTTGGAACGCTATTACAACGTCCGTCTTACGCAATATCCCTACAGCCAATGGTCGGCTGAGGAACGAGGTTAATTAAACAATGCTATTTTCTGAACTCGGCTTGTCCGAGCCGCTGTTGCGTGCCATCAGCGAACAGGGTTATGACACCCCAACCCCTATCCAAGCACAAGGCATTCCTGCCGTCCTTTCTGGGCGCGACATTATGGCAGCGGCGCAAACGGGCACGGGTAAAACCGCTGGTTTCACGTTGCCGATGCTGCACCGTTTATCGGCGAATGGTAATCAGCCAAAATCTAACCACATTCGTGCCTTAGTGCTGACCCCGACCCGCGAATTGGCGGCTCAGGTCGGCGAAAGTGTGCGCGATTACGGTAAACATTTGCCGTTAACCTCTACCGTCGTGTTCGGGGGCGTGAGTGCTAACCCGCAAATGATGGCGTTACGCCGTGGTTTGGACATTCTGGTGGCAACACCGGGGCGTTTACTGGACTTATACGACCAGAACGCCGTGAAATTTTCTCAAGTGGAAATGCTGGTGCTAGACGAAGCGGATCGCATGTTGGACATGGGGTTCATCCGCGACATTCGCAAAATTCTGGCGTTGTTGCCGAAACGTCGCCAAACCTTGATGTTTTCCGCGACGTTTTCTGACGACATCGTGGCACTGACCAAAGGTCTGCTGGTTGACCCGGTGCAAATCTCGGTTAGCCCACGCAATGCAGCGGCGGCTACCGTGACGCAATCGGTTTATTTGGTGGATAAAGCGCGTAAAACTGCCTTGCTGAGCCATTTGATCCGTGAAAATCAGTGGGAACAGGTGTTGGTATTTTCGCGCACCAAACACGGTGCTAACCGTTTGGCGGAAAAGCTGGAACGTGATGGTGTAACCGCTGCGGCAATCCACGGCAACAAAAGCCAAGGTGCACGCACCAAAGCATTGGCAGATTTCAAGCAA
Organism: Thiothrix winogradskyi; assembly: GCF_021650935.1. Taxonomy (NCBI): domain Bacteria; kingdom Pseudomonadati; phylum Pseudomonadota; class Gammaproteobacteria; order Thiotrichales; family Thiotrichaceae; genus Thiothrix; species Thiothrix winogradskyi. Next base: position 2,585,867 of record NZ_CP091244.1, read on the forward strand.
GGCAATATTCGCGTGCTGGTAGCGACTGACATCGCCGCTCGTGGCTTGGATATTGAGCAATTGCCACACGTTATCAATTTCGAGTTGCCGAACGTGTCGGAAGATTACGTGCATCGCATTGGACGTACCGGGCGGGCAGGGGCGACGGGTGAAGCGATTTCCTTGGTCGAACCGGAAGAATACGGTTTCCTCAAAGGCATTGAAAAGCTCATTAAGCAGCAATTGCCGCGTGAACCGCTGCCAACGATCAGTGTTGCGCCGACCCGTGCGTTGACGGCTGCCGAGATTGCCAACGATGCGGAAGCGGATCGTCCGCGCCCTGCCCAGCATCGCCCCGCGAATCGCCGTACCAAGTCGCAAAAAACGGAAACACGCAAAGTCGCTGGTTTGCCACCGGTGAAAAAACCGGAAGGTGCAGCAGCGAGCAAGCCGCGTCGGCGTCGCCCGAATAAGCCGCAAGCGGTGGCGTAAGGGATTAAAACCCCCACCGTAGGGGCAATTCATGAATTGCCCCTACAAGATTTCACCCACTTCCTGCCTATCCTTGATTCTTCCTTTGTTACTCTTGGCAAGCGCGGCTGGCTGTGATTGAATGCCTGACTGATTTTTTGCTTATTCAGGTCAATCATGCAAACGACTGTTGATTTCAAAGCACTGGCGGTAACGGGGGTGCAAGCCTTGCAGCCCTACCAGCCGGGAAAACCCATCGAAGAGCTGGAACGCGAACTGGGGATTAGCAATATCCTCAAACTGGCATCCAACGAAAATCCCCTCGGCGCAAGCCCCAAAGCGCAAGCAGCGCTGGCTGGTGCACTCACTTCGCTGGAACTCTATCCCGACGGCAGCGGCTACCAGTTGAAGGCAGCAATTGCTGATAAATTTGGTCTGCAAAGCTCACAAATTACGTTAGGCAACGGCTCTAACGACGTGCTGGATATTATTGCCCGTGCGTTCTTGGATAATAGCCGTGCCGCTGTGTTTTCCGAATATGCGTTTGCGGTTTACCCGATTGTGATTCAAGCCGTCGGTGCAGAATTGCAGGCAGCTAAAGCTAACCCACCCAGCCATGACACCATGCCTTACGGGCATAATCTGGCAAATCTTGCTGCGAAAGTTACCGATAAAACCCGCGTGGTCTTCATCGCCAATCCGAATAACCCGACTGGGACGTGGTTGGGTAAGGATGAGTTGCACCGTTTCCTTAGCCGCGTGCCGGAAGATGTGCTTGTGGTGATTGACGAAGCCTACACCGAATACGTCACTGACCCGACTTTTCCGAATGCGCTGGCTTGGCTGGAAGAATTTCCGAATCTGATTGTGACGCGCACGTTTTCCAAGATTTACGGTTTAGCAGGGGTGCGTGTGGGTTATGCCGCGTCTAGTCCGGCGATTGCGGATATGTTGAATCGGGTACGTCAGCCATTCAACGTGAACTCATTGGCATTGGCCGCAGCACAGGCGGCGTTGGGGGATGATGATTTCCTTGAGCGTAGCGTGGCGACGAATACAGCGGGTTTGCAGCAATGGTTTGCGGCGTGTGCTGACAATGGCTGGGAATACATGCCGACGGTGGGTAACTTTATCACCATTAATATGCAACGTCCGGCAGCGCCGCTGTATGACGCTTTATTGCGTGAAGGCGTGATTGTGCGCCCGATTGGCGGCTATGGTTTGCCGCAACATTTGCGGATTACGGTTGGCACGGCAGCGCAGAATACGCGCTGTATCAAGGCGTTGCAGAAGGTTCTTACAGCGTGATTAGAAAACTGGTTATCTTTGGCGTCGGCCTGATTGGCGGGTCGCTGGCCTTGGCTTTGCGTCAAGCAAATGCTTGTCAAACTATTGTCGGTTGCAGCCGTAATGCGGAACACCTGCAAAAAGCGGTGGATTTGGGCGTGATCGACAGCTTCAGCCTTGACCCAGCGGAGGCGGTACGCGATGCCGATATGGTGCTGTTGGCAGTGCCGATGGGGGCAATGCGGCATTTATTGCAACAGATCAAACCCGTATTGCCTGCTGATGCGATTCTGACCGATGCAGGCAGCACCAAAGGCAGTATTGTGGCGGAAGTGGCGCAGGTGTTTGGGGCAGATTTCAGTCGTTTTGTGCCGGGGCATCCGATTGCTGGGCGCGAGAAAAGTGGGGTGGAAGCGGCTATTCCTGATTTGTACGTCAACCGCCGTGTCATTTTGACGCCGCAGGCGCATACCGATGCCGATGCGATTGCCAAGGTGGAGGCGATGTGGCGCGTGACAGGGGCATTGCTGGAACAAATGCCGGTGGAATTGCACGATCAGGTATTGGCAGCGACCAGCCATTTGCCGCATGTACTGGCATTTTCGTTGGTGGATACGCTGCTGAATATGCCGCAACGCGAAGATATTTTGCGTTATGCAGCGGGCGGATTCCGGGATTTTACCCGCATTGCGTCGAGCGATCCGGTGATGTGGCGAGATATTTGCCTGACGAATAAGGCAGCGATTCTTGCGGTGATTGCGGCTTTTCAACAGAATCTGGGTGAATTTGCCGAGTTGATTGATGCGCAAGATGGCGAAGCCTTGCATAATCGCATGGAAAAAGCCAAATACGCCCGCGACAATTACGTTGCCCAATTTGAGAAGCAGGAAAAATAACGTGAGCCATTCTAGCACCAATCTACAATTCAACGTCCAGCCCGGTGGCAACTTGCAAGGCAAGGTGCGTGTCCCCGGCGACAAATCCATTTCGCACCGCTCCATTATGCTGGGGTCACTGGCAGAAGGTACAACCCACGTCAGCGGCTTTTTGCAAGGCGAAGATTGCCTTTGCACCCTGAATGCGTTTCGCAGCATGGGCGTGAGCATCGAAGGCCCTACCGATGATGGCAAAGTAACCATCCACGGGGTAGGGCTGCATGGCTTGCAAGCGCCTGCACACGACTTAGATATGGGCAATTCCGGCACATCCATGCGCCTGATGTCTGGCTTAATGAGTGGGCAAGCGTTTGATGTGCGGATGACGGGCGATGCTTCTTTGTCGAAGCGTCCCATGAAGCGCGTGACTGTGCCGTTAGCCAGCATGGGGGCGAAGATTGATGCGACCGAATCCGGCACGCCGCCGTTATTGGTACACGGTGGTAGCCCGTTGCACGGCATCCATTACGACATGCCGATGGCAAGTGCACAGGTGAAATCCTCGCTATTGCTGGCAGGGTTGTATGCACAAGGCGAAACCTCCGTGACCGAACCCGCGCCAACCCGCGACCACACTGAGCGCATGTTGCGCGGTTTCGGTTACGCGGTGAAAACCGACGGCAATCACATCAGTCTGCACGGTGGCGGCAAGTTGACTGCAACCGATATTGATGTGCCGTCAGACATTTCTTCCGCTGCATTCTTCATGGTAGGGGCAAGCATTGCGCAAGGTTCTGACCTGACGATTGAACATGTGGGCATGAACCCGACCCGCACCGGCGTGATCGACATTTTGCGCTTGATGGGTGCAAACCTCGAAATCTTGAATGAACGCGAAGTTGGCGGCGAACCTGTGGCAGATATTCGGGTACGTTCCGCACAATTGCACGGTATTCAGATTCCTGAAGCCTTAGTACCGCTGGCAATCGACGAGTTTCCATCGTTGTTTATTGCCGCTGCGTTTGCAGAAGGGCAGACCGTGTTAACCGGTGCGGAAGAATTGCGCGTTAAGGAAAGTGACCGAATTCAGGTCATGGCGGATAGCTTGATTGCGTGTGGCGTGGATGCGCAACCCACTCCAGACGGTATTATCATTAACCCCGGTAACTTTAGCGGCGGCACGATTGACAGTCACGGCGATCACCGCATTGCCATGTCGTTTGCAATGGCTGCACTGCGGGCAACGCAGCCGATTACGATTAATGATTGCGCGAATGTGAATACCTCGTTCCCCGGTTTTGTGGAACTGGCGGCAAACGCGGGCGTGAGGATTACCACTGCATGAGCACAACGATCCCTGTAATTACTATTGATGGCCCGGCTGGCGCTGGCAAAGGCACGATTGCCTGTATGCTCGCGGATAAACTCGGCTGGCACATGCTTGATAGCGGTGCAATTTATCGCGTGGCGGCGGTGGCGGCTTTGCGGCACAAAATCAATTTGCAAGATGAAACCGCGTTAGCAGCGATGATTCCCACTTTGAATATCGAATTCAAAAATGGTGAAGCCTGGCTGGATGGTGATATTATTACCGGTGAAATTCGCAACGAAACCTGCGCCAGTGCGACGTCGCAAATTGCTGCATTGCCTGCGGTGCGGGCAGCATTATTGGAACTGCAACGCCGTTTTTGCCAGCTTCCGGGGTTAGTCGCCGATGGGCGGGATATGGGGACAGTAGTGTTTCCCGATGCTACCCACAAATTTTATCTTACTGCCAGTGCAGAAATCCGTGCAGAACGTCGCCTGAAACAGTTGAGCCAACAAGGACTTAGTGCTAAACTCTGCGACCTAATTCAAGAGATCAATGCTCGCGACGAACGCGATACCAACCGCCCGGTAGCTCCCTTAAAACCTGCCGCTGATGCGTTGGTCATCGATACCAGTTCGTTGGATCAAGCCGAAGTGTTCGCCACCGTGTTGCACTACATCGCTTAAGCATTTCATTGGATACGTTATTTTCTAGGGAGCCCTGACAGGAAGTCTGGGCTTTTTGCGTTTTAACCCGTCAATGCAGGATGCGTGTGACGAAAATCATTGTTATTAACAGGTATTTTTATTCATGACTGAAAGTTTTGCTGAACTGTTTGAAGAGAGCCTTTCTTATACCCAAATGCAGCCGGGCGCTCTGCTGAATGCAACAGTTCTCGAAGTCCGCTCCGATTTCATTATCGTTAGTGCTGGCTTGAAATCCGAAGGCGTTATCCCTGCTGAACAGTTCAAAAATGAACGCGGCGAAATTAACGTCAAAGTTGGCGATCTGGTTGAAGTAGCGCTGGATACCGTCGAAGACGGTTTCGGTGAGACGCGCCTTTCCCGTGAAAAAGCTCGCCGCCTGCGTGCTTGGGAAATTCTGGAAGAAGCCTTTACCAACGAAGAAATCATCACCGGTATTATCACCGGCAAAGTTAAGGGTGGTTTCGTGGTTGAGTTGGGTGATATTCGTGCATTCTTGCCGGGTTCACTGGTTGATGTACGTCCAGTCCGCGACACTTCCTATCTGGAAAACAAGGAACTGGAATTCAAGCTCATCAAGCTGGATCAGAAGCGCAACAACGTCGTGGTTTCACGCCGTGCAGTCGTTGAAGAAGAATACAGTGCAGAACGCGATGCGCTGATGGAAAACCTGCAAGAAGGTCAAGTCATCAAAGGCGTGGTCAAGAACCTCACCGATTACGGTGCGTTCCTCGACCTTGGCGGCATCGACGGTCTGTTGCACATTACCGATATGGCTTGGAAGCGTGTTAAGCATCCTTCTGAAGTGGTTAATATCGGTGACGAAATCGACGTTAAAGTCCTCAAGTTCGACCGCGATAAGAACCGCGTTTCACTGGGTCTGAAGCAATTGGGTGAAGACCCTTGGCAAGATCTGGTTCGTCGTTACCCGGCTGGCACGCGCATCTTTGGTAAGGTCAGCAACTTGACCGACTACGGCTGCTTCGTGGAAATCGAAGACGGTGTTGAAGGTCTGGTTCACGTTTCTGAAATGGATTGGACTAACAAGAACGTCAACCCAGCTAAGGTTGTGACCTTGGGTGACGAGACTGAAGTCATGATCCTCGACATCGACGCAGAACGCCGCCGTATCTCCTTGGGTATGAAGCAATGCCAAGCGAACCCTTGGGATGAATTCGCCGGTACTCGCAACAAGGGCGACCGCGTTTCCGGTAAGATCAAGTCTATCACTGACTTCGGTATCTTTATCGGTTTGGATGGCGGCATCGACGGCCTGGTTCACTTGTCTGACATTTCTTGGAACGTTCCCGGCGAAGAAGCCGTGCGCAGCTACAAGAAAGGCGACGAAGTGGAAGCTGTTGTATTGGCAGTTGACCCTGAGCGTGAGCGTATTTCCCTCGGCATCAAGCAGATGGAACAAGACCCGTTCTCCAATTTCGTGGCAGCCCATTCTAAAGGCAGCGTCGTAAAAGGGACTGTGGTTGAAGTCACTCCTAAAGCCGCGAAAATCGACTTGGGCGAAGGCATCGAAGGCATTTTGCGTGCATCTGAGTTGTCACGCGACCGCGTTGAAGATGCTCGCACCTTGCTGAAGGAAGGCGACACCGTTGAAGCGAAATTCATGGGTGTTGACCGTAAGACACGTTCCATCAACCTGTCTATCAAGGCGAAGGATGATGAAGATGAATCACGTTTGATGCGTGAGTACACCGGGCGTTCTAGCAGCACGGGTACGTCATTGGGCGACATCTTCAAGGAACAGATGGGCGAATAATTTTCGCCATCAGGATGGCACGCAGGTCAGGGATGACCTATAGTTCAGGCGGTGCAGGTACACTATCTGCACTGTTTTCCAAGACTGGAAAGCTGCAACAACGATTATGATAACCCCGTCGTTTGTTCAGGAGTGGAATGGATGACCAAATCTGAAATCATTGATATTTTGTCACGTAAGCAAAGCCATCTTAGCAGCCGCGATGTGGAAGAGTCTGTTAAGAAGTTGCTCGAAAAAATGAGTGAATCACTGTCTGGCGGCGGGCGTATTGAAGTCCGGGGCTTTGGCAGTTTTTCCCTGCATCATCGTGCAGCACGTAAAGGCCGTAACCCTAAAACGGGTGATCAGGTGGCTTTACCGCCGAAGCATGTGCCTCATTTTAAGCCGGGCAAGGAATTGCGTGAGCGCGTAAATGAATCGCGTGTCAGTTACCCTGTTCAGGATTAAGCTGCCTGTTACGTGGTAATGAAGGGGAGGCATACAGCCTCCTTTTTTACATCTAAGGCATTATGCAAGAAATTCTATTTTTACTCCTGCCCATCGCGTTTTATTCCGGTTGGCACGCGGCGCGTAAGCGTTACAAAGAACACCGGGAACAACAGCGCCAAGATGTTCCGCAACGTTTTGTGCAAGGCATTAACTACCTATTGAGCGAAGAACCCGACAAAGCGTTGGACGTATTCCTCAATTACGCTGAAGTTGATGAACACACCGCCAATACGTTTTTATTGCTGGGTAATTTGTTCCGCAATCGGGGGGAAATTAACCGCGCATTACGCATCCACCAGAATCTTGTCGCCCGTTCTGATTTAAGCAAACCGCAACGCACAGCGGCGATGTTAGCGCTTGGTGAAGATTTTTTCGCCGCTGGCTTGTTGGATCGTGCTGAAAGTGTATTCACTGAATTACTCAAAGATGACCCGAAACATGCCGATGCGTGTGAACCATTGCGCAATATTTACGAACAATTGCACGAGTGGAACAAAGCGATTGAGATTGCCCAACTAGCCCAGCAGCGCAGTAAAGCCGATCATAGTCGTTTGATCGCCCATTATTATTGCGAACTCGCCGTGCTGGAATTGCAGAAGCAGAACTTGTTCCGTGCGGAAGAAACCATTAAAAAGGCGGTGAAAAGCCACCCTACATCAGCACGGGTCTTGGCGCTCAACGGTGATCTTGCTTACGCGCGTAATCAGCGGGAGGAGGCGTTGGGCTTTTACCGTCAGGCGATTAAGAAAGATACGCGCCTAATTGGCATGTTATTCAATCAGTTGGTCAATAATTTTAATCAAAAAGATGAGCTGAAAAGCTTGTATCAGTTTATTCAGCAAACCTTTGCTAACACGCAAGACGCTAAGTTGTTTGGTTATTTGCTGCAATTAGCTCGTAAGCTGGGGAAATTATCCGATATGCAGCTTCAGGTTGAAGAATACCTAACCAAAGGTAAACCCAGCCTCAATACCTTAACTCATGCTACCGATGTTTTGTCGTCGTTATGGCAAGAGGAAAAGGTGTGCGATATTGCCCAATTACAAACGGCTTTGCAGCGCTTGGCTGCCAGCCAACCGGATTTCCAGTGCGCCCAATGCGGGTATAAAATGCACGGTTACTTATGGCGTTGTCCCGCGTGTCACCATTGGGATACTGTCAGCAATGTTTAACTTGGTTTAACTTGTCAGGATGATTGCATGTCTAGCCGTTTGATTATTGCCCTTGATTTTGCCACTGCGGAACAAGCACTGGCGTTTGTTGCCCCACTCAGCCCCTCACAATGCAAGCTCAAAGTCGGTTTTGAGTTGTTTGTCGCCGCAGGCCCTGAGTTTGTGCGTCAGTTAACCGCGCGTGGTTTTGAGGTGTTTCTGGATTTGAAATTTCACGATATTCCCAATACGGTGGCGTCGGCGTGTAAAGCTGCGGCTGGTTTGGGGGTGTGGATGCTCAATGTTCATGCGTCCGGTGGAGCCAAAATGATGCAAGCTGCGCGTGAAGCTTTGCAAGAGTTCGCTAACCCACCCAAGCTGATTGCGGTGACGGTGCTAACGTCGATGGATAAGGCGCAACTTTCCGGCACAGGCATTGCCGCCGAACCTGCACAGCAAGTGCAACATTTGGCGCAATTGACAGCCGACAGTGGTTTGGATGGCGTGGTGTGTTCGGCACAGGAAGCGGCTATGTTACGCCAACGCTTAGGGAATGACTTCCTGCTAGTGACACCCGGTATCCGCCCGGCTGGCAGTGATCAGGGTGATCAATCCCGCGTGATGACACCCGCACAAGCGCGGGAAGCCGGAGTCAGTTACGTGGTAGTAGGGCGACCGATTACCCAAGCGACTGACCCGCAATCGGTGATTGCGGCGATCAATCTTGAACTGGGCTTTAATTCCTAGCCAAAAACTGTTGCGCTTCTTTTTGCATCGCGCTCCGCGAGAATATGAGTTTCCAGCGACTTCCGCCCGCTTGCCGCCACAATAAGGCGGCACGGATGCCTGCCAGCAATAAAGCCCGGATTTTTGCCGCATTTTCGGGGTTGGCAAGGTGATTTTGGTCGCCTTTGATCATAATGCGCGGTCCCAGTTTGCTGACGGTGGTGGTGTAGATTTCAGCGAGCCGTGCAATCATATTGGGGTGGGTCATGGCGAAAAAGTCCAGTTGTTGTTGGGCGTTTTCGATATTTTTGAGTAATGACTGGAACATATCCGGGTCATTGGCGAGTTTCTTTTCCAGATACAGCAAATTGACTGCGTAACGGGTGGCTTCGATGTCTTTGGGTTTGCCATCGGGGTTCAAGGTGCTAGCGCCGAGTTGGTACATCAGTACCCGAAAGCCGGTTCTGAGTTTGTTAGCACCACCGTAAAGAGCTTCGGGGCTAGAGTGGTCTTCTGTCAAGATGCTGTTGATGCAGGCTTCAAACAGTTCGCTATCAACATTGCCACGCGCGGCAATTTGCGTGACACCTTCTACACACTGAAACAGTGCGGCAAGGGCTAGGGTTCGATTACGGTTATTGGCTTCCACAGGTTTTTAGTAAATCCGCGTTGAATATGTGTTGTGAGGATAAGGGTTTATACAAATAATTCAAGTTATCCCTAGGGATGTGGGCACGTGCTTGCCATTGCGTCAATGATACCACCGCCTAAACAGGTGTCATCTTGATAAAACACAATGGATTGTCCGGGGGTAATGGCGCGTTGTGCCTGGGGAAAGCACACCGCGCTGTGACCATCGGGTTTGAGGGTGACTTGGCAGGTTTCCTCTGTCTGACGGTAGCGGATTTTGGCTTTGCATTCAAACTGTTCACCAGGGGCTTGACCCGCCACCCAATGCAATTGCGAGGCTAACAAGAAGTGCTTCATCAGCAATTCGTGTTGATGCCCTTGGGTCACGATCAGGTGATTGTTTGCCATGTCTTTGTCGACCACGAACCAAGGGGATTCATCCGCGTCTTTGCGTCCGCCAATGCCTAAGCCTTGGCGCTGACCGAGGGTGTAGTACATTAAACCGTGGTGTTTGCCGATGATCTCATTGTCAGGGGTTACGATATTGCCGGGTTGAGCGGGCAGAAAGCGTTGTAGGAAATCGCGGAATTTACGTTCGCCAATGAAGCAAATGCCAGTACTGTCTTTTTTGCGGGCGGTGGTGAATCCGGCGGTTTCTGCCAATTCGCGCACCTTGCTTTTTTGCAATTCCCCAACCGGAAACAGGCTGCGTTGCAATTGGTGCTGTTGCAGGGTGTAGAGGAAATAGGTTTGGTCTTTGTTAGCATCCACGCCCTTGAGCATTCGCACTGTGCCGTCTGGGTCACGCGCAATGCGGGCATAGTGTCCGGTGGCGATATAGTCCGCGCCCAACTCCAGCGCAAGCTCCAAGAAAGCTTTGAACTTGATTTCCTTATTGCACATGATGTCGGGGTTAGGGGTACGCCCGGCGCGGTATTCTTCCAGGAAGTAGGTGAAGACGCGCTCCCAGTATTCGCTGGCGAAATTGCGGGTATGCAGGGTGATGCCTAACTGGTCGGCAACGGCTTGCGCATCGGCAAGGTCAACCGCTGCGGAGCAATAGTCTTCGGTGTCGTCTTCTTCCCAATTTTTCATGAACAAGCCTTCCACTTGGTAGCCTTGTTCCAGCAGCAACAATGCAGCAACCGAGGAGTCGACCCCCCCGGACATGCCGACAATGACTTTTTGCGTGGCGTGTTGCGTAACGTTAGTCATTGGCGATGAAATAGTGCAGGCTGTCAAGCGAATGGCGTACCCCCGATTCATACATGTCGAGTGAACGCCCGACCAAATCGCTGCGCCAGACACAAGGTTGCTGCTGGCGGATTTGCTCACGGGTCAGCCAGTGAACGGCGCTAATATCCGGGTCGATTTGGTAGCCGGGGACAGGTTCAAGCAGCGTGCCGGTGAATGTGAAACGCAGGTAAACACGGTCAGGGTCGTCGCGTTGCATGTGAAAAATACCGAGTAGGGCGGTTGGCTCAAAGTTCCAGCCGGTTTCTTCCAGCGTTTCGCGCCGTACCGCATCCAGCAGGCTTTCGCCGTGTTCCATGTGTCCGGCAGGCTGATTGATGGTGAGTTGCCCGCCATGCATTTCTTCGACCATTAGAAAGCGGTTATTGTGTTCAATGACACTGGCGACGGTGACGCGGGGTTTCCAAACCATAATGAGCATCCTTCAGCGGGAAAGCGGAGTATTCTACACACAATTTCCCTGCATTGGTCTATAATGCACTCGTTAAAATAAACCGATAATCAGGGTATGGGTATGATGGATGAATCTTTCCTCGATGGTGAACACGCGCTTTTTTTAGAACAACTGTATGAGCGCTATCAGCAAGACCCACATAGCATAGATCCGCAATGGCAAGCCTACTTTAAGCGCTTGGATACCGAGCCTGTTACCCGCAGCCCTGTGCCTAATGCGCACAATGGTAATGGCAAAGTGTTGGAACAGCGTAGTGAACAATTGCATGTTTCGCGCTTAATCAATGCCTACCGTTACTTGGGGCATTTGGAAGCCAACACCAACCCACTCGGTGATTACGCTTACAAAGTGGGTGTGCCGCAGTTGATGCTGGAACACCACGGGCTGGAAAATGTTGACCTTGATACCGTATTTGACCCCGGTTCGTTCAATATCACCGCCAAGCCAACCTTGGGCAATATTGTCAACGCACTGCGTGAAACCTACCTACGCACGATCGGTTTTGAATACATGCATATCTTGGATGTGCAAGAAAAACGTTGGCTGCAAAAGCGCATCGAACCGAATATGGGGCACGGCAAACTGACCCACCCCGAACGCCGTAAAATCCTCGAACAACTCACCGCAGCAGAAGGTTTTGAACAATACTTGCATCGCCGTTACGTCGGGCAAAAGCGTTTCGGGCTGGAAGGTGGCGAAAGTCTGATTCCGTTATTGCAAACCCTGATCCACGAAGGCGGCAAACAGGGTTTGCAGGAAATGGTGATCGGTATGGCGCATCGGGGACGTTTAAATGTCCTCACCAATGTGCTGTGTAAGCCTGCGGGCGAGCTGTTCAGTGAGTTTGAAGGCAAAATCGACGAAACCTATACGGGTGACGTGAAATACCACAAAGGCTTTTCCTGTGATGTCAGCACCGAAGGCGGCCCTATGCATTTGGTATTGGCGTTTAACCCCTCGCATCTGGAAATTGTCAGCCCGGTGATGGAAGGTTCAGTCCGCGCCCGTCAAGACCGGCGCGAAGACAAAGACGGTGACCAAGTGTTGGGCATTTCGATCCACGGCGATGCGGCATTTGCAGGGCAGGGCGTGGTGATGGAAACTTTCAATATGGCGCAAACCCGTGGCTACCGTACTCGCGGCACGATCCATGTCGTTATCAATAACCAGATTGGGTTTACCACCAGCACAGTGTCGGACAGCCGTTCGACCTATTACCCGACGGACGTGGCGAAAATGATCAACGCGCCGATTTTCCACGTCAACGGCGATGACCCCGAAGCGGTGGTGTATGCCACGCAAGTGGCGCTCGAATACCGTCAGCTATTCCAAAAAGACGTGGTAATCGACTTGGTGTGTTATCGCCGCTTAGGGCATAACGAAGCCGATGAACCGAACATGACTCAACCGGTGATGTACAGCACCATTCGCAGTTTGCCCACGACCCGCGCCAAATACGCGCAGCGGCTTGCCGAAGCGGGTGTGGTCAGCGAAGGTGGCGCAAAAGGCTTGATCGACGCTTACCGCACCAAGCTGTCTAACGGCGGTGTGACCTGTTGTAATAGCCAGACGCGCTCTGGTTTGCCTGCCGAATTGCAAACGCATTGGAAAGCGTATCTTGGGCAACCTTGGCGGCAGCACATTGACACGACGTGTTCCGCAGAACACATTCAAAGCATTAGCGCCCGCTGGATCAGCAATATCCCCGCTGATTTCGTGGTGCATCCGCGTGTGTTCAAGGTGCTGGAAGCGCGGGCGGCGATGGGGCGCGGTGAAATCGCGGCGGACTGGGGCTTTGGTGAAAACCTTGCTTATGCCACTTTGGTGGAGGAGGGTTTTGATGTGCGCTTATCGGGGCAGGATTGTGGTCGCGGCACATTTTCACACCGTCACTCGGTATTGCATCACCAGCAGCGGCGTGAACAGTGGATTCCGTTGCAACACACCGCCGATTTTCAAGCCAGATTTACGGTGATTGACTCGGTGTTGTCGGAAGAGGCGGTGTTGGCGTTTGAATACGGTTACGCTACGGCAGAACCGGATACACTGGTGATTTGGGAGGCGCAATTTGGCGACTTCGTGAACGGGGCGCAGGTGGTGATTGACCAGTTTATCAGTTCCGGCGAACAGAAATGGCAGCGTTTGTGCGGGCTAGTGATGTTCCTGCCACACGGCTTGGAAGGGCAGGGGCCGGAACACTCATCAGCGCGTCTGGAACGTTTTGTGCAAATGGCGGCACAGGAAAACATGCATATTTGCATTCCATCCAACCCCGCGCAGGTATTCCACATGTTGCGGCGGCAAATGCTGCGTAAATACCGCAAGCCCTTGATTGTGTTTACGCCGAAAAGTTTGTTGCGGCATCCGTTGGCGGTTAGCCCGCTGGAAGACTTTACGCTGGGGCAATTTGAAGTCGTGCTGGATGATGTGGATATCACCGATGTGGATGCGAAAGAGCAGGTGACACGGGTGATTCTGTGCAGCGGCAAGGTGTTCTACGATTTGCTGGAAGAACGGCGCAAACACACGCTGACCAATACGGCGATTATCCGTTTGGAACAGCTTTACCCATTCCCCGGACAAGAATTGGTGGATGTAATGGAGTATTACCCCAACGTTAAAACCGTGATTTGGTGTCAGGAAGAACCCGTGAATCAGGGCGCGTGGAATGGCATTAAACACCGTTTCGATGCGTATGATTATACCGAAGTGGTGTGTGTAAGCCGCCCGGCGATGGCAGCACCTGCGGTAGGGTCATTGTATATGCACCAGCGGCAGCAACAGGCGTTGGTGCGTGAAGCGTTGGGGTTGGATGGGGATTAAACACCTAGTTAAAGCGACAAACGCCCCAATTCATCCGTTGGCACTTGCACCAATAAGGGGTTGGTATTCGGTTGCAACCAGCGCAATACCTCCAGCAGGTGCTCCCGATCCATTCCGGTGCAACCGGAAGTTGGGGTTTGCGGGTCTAGCCACACATGCAGGAAAATTGCGCTCCCATACCCAGGTGTAACCGGCTGGGTGTTATGCTCCACTATCATGCCGTATTCGTACTGATGATCAGCGCGACGCATCAACTCAAACGACGCCCAATGCTGTTTCGGGGTATTGGGCTGATCCGCACGGATACTGCGCCACTGGTTGTAATCGGCGGAATCCACCGCATCCACAAAATAATCGCGCTCAGTCGCAGTGCGGTAGGGCATTTGCAAACCTTGCGGGGCATCAGCGGCATAGCCAAACGCGGTTCCTAAACGAAACACACCGGCGGGTGCTTTACCATCACCCTCGCGTTTTTGCACTCCATCTGACGGATTCGTGTGCAAACCCGCACCCCAGCCCAAACCGTTGCGCCCCAGCTTAACGGGGATTGCATCACCTACCGGATACCAAGCCGCAGTGCGTTTTTCCATGCGCTTTAAGGTTGCATCTGTTGTTTTCCAATCTGAAGTCGTCACCAACAACACTTGCGTGGTAGTATTCGGCAGGTTGATTTCAAGCAATTGCTGTTCCAGGCGTGGGGAGCAAGCTGACAATACACCAAGCAAAATCATCAGCGGCAATAACTGCCACCAATAGAAACGTTTCATTCAATAATCCATGCCATAGGTGGAAAGAAAGGGTACTCAAGGAAACTGCCATTTTATCACCCTTTACGTTAGTTCCATATTTCGCATAATACATATTATGTCAAATTGACATAATATAAGTGTTATGTAGATGTGTGTTATACATGAACTGTAGAGACGCAAAATCTTGCATAATGAAAATCAGCGTTTGCAGATGGGTGAATCATCCGGTGTTTCGACACTGCGTACAATCGTATCCACAAAGGTATTCAATTCTTCAGTCGAGATGACGGTCAGCATTCGACTCATCACATCAGGGTTTACTTGTGCAATGGTTTGATGCCCACCGGCTAATTGCAAGTAAATGCCTGCGGTGCTTTTGCTGTCATCATCCTCAAGTCCTGCCTCTACCAGTGCCTGATCCGCTTCACTAAGCTCATCGTAGAGGTCGTCCAGCATGTCCCATAAGTCATCGTCTACCCCTTCAGCAATTTTCAGGACAATAGCCCCCTGGACTGGCTCGATTTCGCGTTCAAAGTGCAATTCATGCTCATGTAATGCTTCAATAAACCGGTCGGCAATGCTTTGGGTGAAAAACAAATATTCGAGTGTTTCATTCATGATAACTGACAACCTATTGATTTTCTTTGCTGGAAATGCGTAGTAAAATGCTGTCTAACCAGCGTGTAGGCAATACCCGCCGTAAAACCCAAAAAAGATGCGCAGGTACAGTCACTTGATAACGTGCTTTAGGATTCGGGCTTTCCAAGGCATGAATGACCTTCTCTAACACAGCTTCTGGTGGCAAGGTAAAGGGAGCAGCAGGCCCTTCCTTCTCAAGGCGGCGAATTGCGCCTTGGTACTTTTGCCGATGCACGCTTTGATCAATACTGACATGCGTCTTCAATGACTGCAAAGCATTCGCCCTGAAACGGCTCTCAATGGGCCCAGGTTCAATCAGGCACACTTTGATGTCGGTATCTGCCAGCTCCAAACGTAAGGTGTCTGCCATGCCTTCTATGGCGTATTTGCTGGCATTGTACGCGCCACGAAATGGCAATGCCACGTAACCCAACAACGAACTGTTATAAATAATGCGACCTTCATTGCGTTGTCGTAACAGCGGCATAACCATTGTCGTCAACTGATGCCAGCCAAAGACATTGGTCGCGAATTGCTGTTCCAGTGCGGTGCGGGACAGGTCTTCCAACGCCCCTGCCTGCCCGTAAGCGCCATTATGAAACACGGCGTACAATTCGCTATTGGTGCGCAACATCAGCTCGTATACCGCATCCTGCACGCTTTCAGGATCGGCAAGATCCAGTTGCAAGGTCTTAAAGCCTTCTGCTTCCAAACGTTCGACATCTTCCTGTTTGCGTGCAGAAGCAAACACTTGATAACCCCGTTCCCGCAAGCCTTTTGCCACGCAGTAGCCAATGCCGCTGGAACAGCCGGTAATCAACACATTACGCATGTTTTTTCATTCCTTTGCACATTGTGAGATGAGAATGTAGCCTGATTCATTGAATTCATGCAAGTACGCCCCTATTATCACGACCTGCTAATATACACGGACTGGAGTCTCAATATGCCTATTTATGCTTATCAATGCAGTGCTTGTGGTCATGAAATGGAAGCGCTGCAAAAAATGTCAGATGCACCCCTGACGGATTGCCCTGCTTGTCATGCCTCCACATTGGCGAAAACGGTAACAGCCGCTGCATTTCGCCTGGGTGGCGGTGGTTGGTACGAAACCGACTTCAAAAGCGGCAACAAAAAGAATCTCGCCAATAATGATGCACCTTCTGCTGCTTGTGGAACAGGCGCGTGTCCGGCTTGTAAATAAGCATGAGCGCAGGAAACTCCCTTTAAAGCCACTCATCGGAAACCATATAGCACGCATTGCTTATTACCTAGCGACCAGAATAAAATGGCTACGGTTGCTTAATTACAACAATAAAAGGTTACGAGCATTATGAAAAAATCTATTCTGGTAGCAGCAGCTATTGCTGCGCTTTCAAGTTCTTCGGTGTTTGCTGGTGGTTCTGTCTTTGGCGGTAGTTCTTCTGAAGACAGTACCGGTGCTATTTACGGTGGTGCGAGCATTGGTCAGTCCAGTGATGGAAGCTGTGAGGCAGCTAACAGCATGTTGGATGAGCTAAATGACTTAGCTGGAAGCGAGCTCTTAGCAACAAGTGATTGCGCAAATGCCAGTGCGTGGAAAGTATTTGGTGGCTACAAAGTCACCCCGAACCTTGCAGTTGAAGGATCATATAATAATTTAGGTAAATATACTGATAGTGCTGAAATTCAAGCCATTCCTGGGGTTAATGTTGATCCAAATTTAGTATCGACTGTCTCAGAAATGACTGCGATCGGCGTATCCGGTGTGGCAAGTACTCCTATAACTAATGAATTTAATGTATTTGGCAAAATGGGTGTTGCTTCTTGGAGCAAAGAAACAGAACTTTCCAACACCAATACTAGAACGGGAGTACAAGATCCACCATTGTCAGCTAAAACTGACGGGGTTGACTTAACTTTAGGCGCAGGTGCTGAATATAAAATTAATGACAACTGGGGTGTCCGTGGTGAGGTTGAGCGCTTCGATGGTCTCAACGCCAACCTCTACTCAGTTGGTGCGAGTTTCTCAACGTTCTGATAATCCAAAAAATCTCAGAGTAGCCCCTTTCTTTTTCAAGAGAGGGGCTTTTTACCAAGGAAACCCCCCATGAAACTTTCCTATTTGATTGGTCTGATCAGCTTGAGTGTTGCCCCCTCCATCACTTTTGCTAACGATATATTTTCTGCTACTGAAGCAGATTCAGGAATGCCCGGTCAATTCTACGCTGGTTTTAGCTTACTCAAATCAGATGCTGAATGTAATTATGAAGGTGTTGCTTGTGACAGTACCGGCTATAAAATAGCAACTGGCTACAAATTTAATGATAATTTTGCTGTTGAAGGTGGGTATTACGACCTGTTTACCAATGACGGCACGAATGCCACCACAGGTGAAAAATCCACGGTTAATGGTTCCGGGTTAGCACTCTCTACCATCGGTACATACTCTATTGATGGCAAAAGCTCCCTGTCCGGTAAAGTGGGCTTCATGGCATGGGATGCCGAAGCCAATAAAGCCGGTGTACCCGTCGTCGGCATGAGCGGTACGGATATATTGCTAGGTGTTGGTGCTGGTTATCGGTTGAATGATCATTGGCAACTTCGTGGCGAATATGAACAAATTGGTGGTGATTTGGAGGCGAAAGTCTATTCTTTAGGTACGACACTTTCCACTTTGTAACACGCTATACCCGCTTTCCTGTATCTCGCTTGCGTATCAGGCTGTCAGGGCTTAACATTCCCGCCTTTACAGTGCAACGTTCCCGGCTTAAATAACAAATCGGGGCAGATTGAAACCAACAGGAATAAGCAATGCGTAGCCATTATTGTGGGCAGGTGGATGAAACCCTGCTAGATCAGCAAGTAACTTTGTGTGGATGGGTCAACCGTCGCCGTGACCACGGTGGGGTTATTTTTATCGACTTGCGTGACCGTGAAGGCTTAGTGCAGGTTGTCTTTGACCCAGACAGAGCCGATGTTTTCCAAACTGCTGAAAGAGCGCGTAATGAATATGTGTTGCAAGTTGTAGGCAAAGTGCGTCAGCGCCCGGCTGGCACCGAAAACGCTAATTTGCGTAGTGGGCAAATTGAGATCCTCGGTCTTGAGCTAAATGTGTTGAATGCGGCTGAAACGCCACCATTCCAGTTAGATGAAGATAACGTTGGTGAGGAAACCCGTTTAACTTACCGTTACATTGACCTACGCCGCCCTGAAATGCAAAAGCGGATGCAAACCCGTGCCAAAGTAACCGGTTTCTTACGGCGCTTCCTCGAAGATAACGGCTTCCTCGACATCGAAACCCCGATGCTGACCAAAGCAACCCCTGAAGGTGCGCGTGACTATCTCGTGCCTAGCCGTACCCATCCGGGGTCGTTCTTCGCCCTGCCCCAATCACCGCAATTGTTCAAACAGTTGCTGATGATGTCGGGGATGGATCGTTATTACCAATTTGCCCGTTGCTTCCGTGACGAAGACTTACGCGCAGACCGTCAGCCTGAATTCACTCAGTTGGACATTGAAACCTCCTTTATGGATGACAATGCCATTATGAGTATGATGGAAACCATGATGCGGGCGACCTTCAAGGAAACCTTGGGCGTAGAGTTGCCGAATCCGTTCCCGCGTATGCCCTACTCCGAAGCCATGCATCGCTTTGGTTCTGACAAACCGGATATGCGGATTCCACTGGAATTCATCGAAGTCAGTGACTTAATGGAAAGCGTGGAATTCAAAGTTTTCTCTGCCCCTGCTAAAGACCCTAACAGCCGTGTCGTAGCGATGCGTCTACCAAAAGGCGGTGATTTATCACGTAAAGAGATTGATGACTACACCACCTTTGTCGGGCGTTACGGCGCAAAGGGCTTGGCATATATCAAAGTCAATGACGCGGCTGCTGGGCGTGATGGCTTGCAATCCCCTATTCTGAAGTTCCTGCCAGATGAAACAGTTAGCGGCATTATGGAACGCACTGGCGCACAAACCGGCGATTTGATCTTCTTTGGCGCTGACAAATCCCGTGTGGTTAACGACGCTTTAGGCGCGTTGCGCGTAAAGCTGGGACATGATCGCGGTTTGGTTGAAGGCGCTTGGGCGGCATTGTGGGTTGTGGATTTCCCCATGTTTGAATGGGATGACAAAGACAACCGTTGGGTTGCCTTGCATCACCCCTTCACCGCACCGAAAGGCTCACCGGAAGAATTGCTGGCAAATCCGGGGCAAGCGCTGTCTATCGCTTACGATATGGTATTGAATGGTACGGAAGTCGGCGGTGGTTCTGTGCGTATCCACAATATGGAAATGCAGAAGTCGGTGTTTAAACTGCTGGGGATTTCTGATGAAGAAGCTCAAGAGAAGTTTGGCTTCTTATTAAATGCCCTGAAATACGGTTGCCCTCCACACGGTGGTTTGGCATTTGGCTTGGATCGGTTGATCATGCTGATGACTGGCAGTCAGTCGATTCGTGATGTCATGGCATTCCCGAAAACGCAAACGGCTGCTTGCCCATTGACGGATGCACCGGCTGAAGTGAATGCTAAGCAATTACGTGAATTGAATATTCGTGTGCAATTACCACAAAAATAATAGTTGTACAAATCAACTATAATGCGTTTAGTTGCTTCTTTCTTTTTGTGAGAAAGAAGCAACTTCCTCACAAAAAGCTATTGCCTGCATGATTTTTAAAGAGCTCAGCGTTTCTCACATAGCCTTGTACAGTCTGTACAGATTTATGTCGCGATATATCCATTATCTTAAATAAATTAGCGCCAGCTTCAGCAGCGGTAGTAATGAATCCCGACCGTAAGCTATGCCCACTAAAGTCTTCTGCATTCAAGCCTGCTGCTTTTGCGTAACGTTTTACAATGTCAGCCACGGAACGATCACTCAAGGTTTGTTTGCGAATCTTACCGTATTTGGTAATCGGTCTGAAAATGGTACCTTCGGTAAGATTAGCTGCTTTTAGATAGTCTTTGAGGACACCAACAACATTTAAGCGTCCATTTAAAATGGCAATGGTGTGACCCTCTCCTTCTTGGTCTGTTTTCGATTTTTGTATCAAAATCTTCAAACCATCCGGTACTTCTTCAATATCTGCCACGGTTAACGCCACCAATTCAGACCGACGAAATGCACCCGCAAATCCTAAAATCAGGATTAACTTGTCCCGCTTGCCCTGCAAGGTTTGCGTATTACAATGCGCCATCATCTGGTAAATCTTATCCACGGTAGCTGCTGCTTTCTTACGTGTACGTACCCTGTTTGCGCGGCGAATACCTTTTAAAGTAACACTAACCAATTTGTTGGTTGTCGGTGTTTCGTACCCTGCTGCTTCATGGGCGTAACGAATAGCCCCAACACGACGATTTAATGTTGATGGCGAAATACCCGCTTGCGCTTGATCTGCTAAAAAGTCAGCAATCGTTGTTGCGGTAGCGGGAATCGCCACCAGCCCTCTTTCTTGACACCATGCTGCAAAGATCTTGACATCGGCACGATAGGCGCGTCGTGTCGAAGCACTCGTCGCTTCAACAACAAAACGCTGAACATTTTCACTAAGTTCGTTCGAGACTGAACCTATTGCCTGAAAATCACTCATTTATTACCTTTTTTCTTAACTTCTGAGAATATCAGTTATCAGAAGTTAAAGCATTTAGTTAAATTTTAATAAACATAAACGTATTTACGTAAATTTTATTAAAATTGTTTAAAAACAAAAGCTTAAATTCTAAAGTTGTTATTTTATTTTTAAGTAGTTTACTTATTTAGTATCTGATGAGCTCAAAAATGGTGGCAGGCTTGCCACTCCGACCATCAGAACGGTGCTTAACTGTACGTTTGATGCGTCCTTGCGTTTCCAATGACTTCAACAAGGTATTCATCGCTGCTGATTTAATATTTTGCTGAAAAACGTTGACACGGATCTGTGTTGTGGTTAAGCCCCCGTGTTTGCGCAACGCCGCGATGATTTTGCCTTCATCTTCGTTCTGCTCACCTTCAAAGATGTAGGCGACGCTGCCAAGGCAGTAATCCCAAATATGTGTGGCGGCGTGTAAATGTTTTGGCATGACTTGATCGGTGCAATCCAGCAAGGCAAAAATGCAAGCGATGCGTAACACTTGCACCCGTGAGCGTTCCGACATCGGTGAATTCACTTTCGCTAATGACAGTGCCAAGGTTGACCATAACTCCAAGGATTCAGGGGAAAGCGATAATTCATTCAAGTCGCTGGAAAACTGAATCGCTTTGGCGACCTCATCCGCGTAATGCAGCATTTTGACAACGGGAATGCTTTCAGGAATCGCTACAATTTTCGGGCGACGCACACAGATCCATAAAATGCGGCTGGCTAAGGCGGTGGCGTACTCGCTTTGCTCCAAACGTTTTACCAACTCTTCATAAGTAATGTGACCGACGAAACACACATGCGCATCCGTAACCGTTACGCGATTATTTTTGGTCAAGGGGGAAAAGTTACCCGTGTCCCAAAAGCGGCGAATCGCGGCTGAAACCGTATTGCCTTCACGTCGCGCCGCTTGCAGAACAGCCGCGAATTCCTCTTCGAGTATCATCAAGCGTTTGTCGGGAACGCCTTTGTCGGTGGGGTTGCCATCTTCATCGTCCGTATCCGCTGGGTCGCGCACTGCCCATGCTAACCCTTCCCCGCTCGACATTGGTCCGTCTCGGTATAACGCCAATGGCAAACCCAATTTACGGAGTTGCACGTTGACGTAATCCTGCATGAGTTTTCTGACGGGGGAAGCCGCTGTACCTTTACCACCACCGGCAGAACTCGCTGTCACACTGAATAGGCGCGGTGGCGCTTCTACATCGCCCAAACGCAATACGGCTTTGTTGCCAAAATAAGCACCTGCCCAAGTTAATAAGTGAATCAACACGCCAATCGGATCCGCCTCTGACTGTTGACAGGCATCAAAAGCAAAGCGCCCTGCTATTCCGTAGTAACAGCCTTCGTGGGGAATCGGAAACTCTGACGGCGCGTCTTCTATCTCTATCGCATTGTTTGAGCCTGTTTCAGGCAGCTTGACAACATTGCTCATGGTACTTTCCTTTTCGCGGCTTAACTAAGTACGTGATTATATACAATAAAAAATGAGTTAATTTTTACTATATATTACTGTTTTATAGCATATTTTTTATATTTACGTAAATACGTTTTTAAAAATTTATGTGGCTGAGACAAACTTATTGAACCGGTACAAAGAAAATCCCCCTCAATCCCCCTTTTGCAAAGGGGGAAGCTGAATAGTACTCTTTAAAATCAAGTAGATAACGTAGGTCGGACTTTAGTCCGACATTATTTAGGTTTTATTGAGGAGATTGTCGGGCTGAAGCCCGACCTACTACACGTAACATGGGCGATGGCTTGGGGGATTGGTATTGCCCCTCTCTCATAACCCCTCATGGGGATTCGTAACTAGGGCTAGGCGGCGTTCGCGGATGCGTTTGCCAATCTCATAACCCCTCATGGGGATTCGTAACATTAGCCTCGCCGTGCAATCACCATCGCCAGATAACCTCATAACCCCTCATGGGGATTCGTAACCGACAATTACAGCGCAAACCTGCACGCTGGTGAGGCCTCATAACCCCTCATGGGGATTCGTAACAATCTGCAAATCGCTGATTGCTGAGAAGCTGGAAGACTCATAACCCCTCATGGGGATTCGTAACGTGGGCATCGCGGGTGAGGAACGGGAATAGCGGCATCTCATAACCCCTCATGGGGATTCGTAACCGACAATTACAGCGCAAACCTGCACGCTGGTGAGGCCTCATAACCCCTCATGGGGATTCGTAACGGGGGCTGACCTCTAGCTTTTTGGCTAACGCAATAACTCATAACCCCTCATGGGGATTCGTAACGTGGAGCAGCAAGCCATGAGCCTAGTCAGTTACGCCTCATAACCCCTCATGGGGATTCGTAACGCAGCAGCACCTGCTGATGTACTGTAATCGCGGGTAATCTCATAACCCCTCATGGGGATTCGTAACCTGCTTGCACAAAATGCTGGAAGAGCTCGATTTCACGCTCATAACCCCTCATGGGGATTCGTAACTCCGGCTTGGCTGGTGTTAAATTCCCAGCCTGCACTCTCATAACCCCTCATGGGGATTCGTAACGCTGGGCTACCGCACCAATCGCAGACTGGAAGGAGTCTCATAACCCCTCATGGGGATTCGTAACATAGGATGAGGATGTTTTTCATTTTGCACCCCGCATCTCATAACCCCTCATGGGGATTCGTAACATAATGTTGGATGTAGAGCACATATAACGATAAAAAACTCATAACCCCTCATGGGGATTCGTAACCTCATTCATCAGCGCCCAAGAATTCAAGCCTTAGTTCTCATAACCCCTCATGGGGATTCGTAACATTGGTTTGATACAACATGGCAAGAGACGGTAGCGGCTCATAACCCCTCATGGGGATTCGTAACGCTCGTATGCATCAGGTCGTGGTAATTCATGATCAACTCATAACCCCTCATGGGGATTCGTAACACGGCTAAAAACCTGACTGGTGGTGTGTGATGGAACTCATAACCCCTCATGGGGATTCGTAACAGAAAACGTGGCACCGCCGCGAGGTGAATAACGCATCTCATAACCCCTCATGGGGATTCGTAACCTTAATGGGTACAATCCATCTAGCACGTATATTTTTCTCATAACCCCTCATGGGGATTCGTAACCTTGCAGGCAACCTTAGAGGCAGGTCAAATTGATAACTCATAACCCCTCATGGGGATTCGTAACGCCCGATTTCAAGCGGATTTTGGGTGTTTCTGCTTGAAACAGACGGCTTAAACATAGCATGAAAACGTGGTGGGAAGTCATCAAACATCAGGGGATTTTGCTTCAGTGGCGGGTGAAGTTGCTACAAAACCGTGAAATCGCGGCGGTGGTCATCCACAGGTGTCTGTTTCAGCTCACCCTTGCCAGAGCTGTTTTTGGACAAATGATTCACCTCGACATTTTGGCGATTGGCAGCACTGATTTGTGTCACGCGGTCGCCGGGGATCATCAACTTGCTCAATTCACGCCGTAACTTGATCGCCTGCGCATCGGTAATATCACCCGTAAACACCGAATACTGCTCGTGATTCAAATAACGCCGCAACAACTTCTTGAATTTTTCGGTACGCTTGGCTTCGACATCGTAAGTCATCAACATGAACATTCATACCCTCCTCTTAAACGCTTCATACTCCCCTACCCCCAACACTTCGCGTTCCAACCCCAGCGCCTCACGGTAGATCCACTGCCGGAAACTGCGCCCCTGATACTGCTCTTCCAAACGCAAGGAAAACTGTTCAGCGACATTGCGTCGCCCCGTTTCTGTCAGTAAACACACCGCATCATGTTGCTCGAACCAACTGTCATCCAACATCCGCCGCTGCACCATGCGGAAAATCAGCATATCCGTTAACACCGGCTTGAACGGTTCCGCCAGATCAAGGCTCAATGAAGCACGCCCATAACCCGGCGAATGCAACACGCTAAACGTCTCTTCCAAATGCGTTTTACTGATTTCATGACGCACCACCGTGTAAACCAACTGATTGAGGAAGGACAATAAGCAATTGATCGGATTATTCGGCGGACGACGTACCCGCTTGCCAAAATCCAGTTCCGCATGAATAGCAGGCCATGCCGCGTAATAATACTGGTGTAACTGCCCCTCAATCCCCATCAAAGTATTCGTATCCAACGCTTTGGGCAGCGTCGTCACCAGCTTTTGCATATCGGCAATGGGCTGCTTTACTGCCTCATTGCCGCGATACTGGTGATAACGCAAATTTGCCAGCATATTATGCGCGGCTCCTCGTACCACCTCACGCGCTACACTCATCCGCCGCTCCGTGTTGAGCAACAATTCCGCCTGTTTCAGTTTCACCTTACCTGCCGGATTGTGATCGTAAGGCTCGAATGCCCCCTTGAAATAACCGTAGTAATCAAACACCGACAAGCGCACCCCATGCTTGCCGCACAAACCCAACAAACGTGAATTGAGGCGACTTTCCGCTAACAACACCACATGCGACAACTTTTCAATCGGCAACGAGCGGACTTGATCGCCGACTTTAATTTGCAGCGTATTTTCATGCTGCCTAAGCTGTGCTTCCCGCGAAATAAACAAGGTTTCCATAACGTACTCAGTCAAAACCACAGAAAGCAGCCAACGAACAACTGCTACACAAGCCAATTTTTTTCGCAGCAGGCACTGCGTCTTGCTCCCCCAATTGCGCCAAACGCACCGATGCATCCCACAATGTTTGTAAACGTGCGGCATCCAACACCACTTCGCGCCGCCGCCGCGAACTCAACACATGCGTAAACGCCCGCCACTGTTTGCCCGTACTGATCGACAACATCAACGCATAAAATGCCGTTTGATTGCTGGAAGCCTCGACCGCACCGCCCGTTCCCTTATTTTCGTACACAATGCATTCATCCCACTCAATCCGATCCGGTGCTAATCCAAACAAACCACGTACCGAATGATCACGCTGATAACTGGCATCGTGTAACGCGGCTCCCGTTTGTACCCGCGTGTACCATTGCGCAAAATTCACCTTGTGCAAATACATCCACGCCCGCCGTTCGCACAATTCCACATGCTGGAAGTGCAAACCGTGCAAGTTGAGGTTGTCGACTCGTGCGAGAAAAGCAGGAGCATGTTCCCAGATGAAGGCTTCAGGCATTACCGACCTCTCAAATCAGCAAACTGGTGGTGGAAGCTGATAAATCCGCATCATTGCCCGGTATTAATCCGGTTAGACTCACCAGTAATTCAGCGGCTTTCATGGCTTCAGGGTGATCATCCCACGCCGCTTCTGCATCCATATCGCGCTGGTTTTGTAAATGGCGTACCCATTCACGTAGCAATCCTGTGCCCGCCTCCAATTCCACGGTGCGTTTGGTATAGGGGAAATACACCGTCAGACGACGACTGGCGCGATTCTTCTCATCCAACAAATAATATTCCAGCTCAAAATGCAGTTGGAAATATAAAGCATCATTAACGCCGTATTGCCCGGTAATGCGCGTCATAATGTCGGTTTCACGCTCTAACCAAACCCTATCCACCTGTAAACGCCGTCCATCACCTTCGATAACCAATACCCGTGTGCCAATATCGCGTAAGTTCAGGGCTTGGGCAAACAAGCGTTCCCGCCATTGCACAGCGGCTTCACGGTAATAATCATCGGTTTCCAACGCAGCAAACTGTTTCAGCAAAGCATAAAGGTGCTTACTACTGGATGGTTGGTGCTGTAACAAATGCACCCGCCGATGTTTATGGCTGCTTTTATGACTCAACAGGACTTGCCAATACAAACCACTCGTATAAATCGCCTGCTGCGGCAATGAACCAAAATACAACGTTTCGCTGGTTTTACCCATTTCAGCGCTGTCGCCATTGAATGACTGTTGGGCTTCTCGACTTAATACTTCGGTCAATTCTCGGATGGAAACGTGTTGGTTTTGGTGGGTGCTTATCCAGCGATTCAGTTCCCGTAACCACGGGTTACGATCCTCCAAAGCCGTATCCGTGCGTACTACCACGGCTCCATCTTCCCCACGACGCGCTGCTCGCCCATAACGTTGCAGGAAATTCATCGGCGCAAACCCCGGCTCCATTAACATCACATTGGCAGCACGGAAAGTCACCCCCATTTCCACACTGGCGGTAGCAATCAGGACATTGAAATCATCAGGATTTTGTCGCCGCCCAGTATGGAAACCGTAACCTGACCGGCTATTTTCCCCACTATCGTCAATACTATTAATGACCAGCACCTTATCAGCCGCAATACCCGCACTTTTCAGTAAACGTACTAACGTGGGCATATCCCGCTTCAACGCAGCCAGTGCATTGTAAATCAGTACCACCTGACGATTATGCGTTACCTCTTCCTTCACCAAAGCAAGCTGTTGTTCCAGTACCGCTGGCATATCCGATAATGCTGCCAAACGCAAACACACATCGCCATGCAATGCCCGCCCGCTCGTCGTAATCACCTCGTGTAATTCCGCTATTTCCGTGTCAGGCACACCCAATTTCAACAAGGTCGGTTTAATATCCAATGGCGTAGCAGACAGTAAACTGACTTTAGCCACACCATACCCGGTTGTGCCATGCTCCGTGGGTACGCTGGCAAGTTTGGCGAACAAAGCTGCCAATCCAAACCCTCGTGCTTCAATGGTGTGAAATTCATCGAAGACAATGTGATCAAAATCGTCTAACACATCGAATACGCTCGTACCCGCTTGCCCTTTGTCCAGCCGGTAACGATGTAAAAGCTGGCTGACCACTTCAGGCACGGCAATAATCATTTCTCCACCGGAACGGGTAGCGTCCAATGCCTGCATCTGCCTGATTCGATAACCACGGATATTGTCGATACCTTGTTCACGCAATACCGCTGTTTGGTCTGAACTCCAAACCTGCACCTTTTTCTCGGCAACCGCTACTTGCCAATGCGCGGTTTTCACCAAATCGTCAATCAAGCTGGCAGCAATGTTCTGCGCCAAGCGACGGGTTGGCACAATAAACAAAATACGTTGCTGCTGTAACAGTGCTTTTTGGAAAGCGTAAGTCTTCCCCGCGCCTGTGGGTGCATCCACAATCCGCACCCGTCTCGGTTCATGCAGCAAGGCTTGCTGCAACGGCGACAAGCCATTGTCCAGTTGTGAGACACAATGGCGCGTGATGGTTAGTTCCATTGTTGTACCGCCTGAAGTGCATCTTTAACCGGCATTCGTTCAGTCAGTTGCAATCCGTACAGCAAGTAACGCTCGACGGATAACTCATGCCCAAACAACGCAGCCGTGGCAGCATTCAAGCGCACTTGTTCTACTTTGACCGGACGTAAACGCAACATGCCATTGCGATGCAAACCAATGCGGATCACCAGTTCATCCTGACCGCTATACGCGAATGGATCAAAGCCAAACAATGCTCCGGTAAATACCACGCCAAGTGGTACTTCTTGGGTAGTGAAAAAATCTTTCAGGTTCCCTTTTTTCACCACATCCTGAATCCGACGTTTATAACCCGCCTCTTCGGTGAGATTCAGCCGACGAACCACAGGCGATAGCAAACGGGGTTGTTCAGTCATAAGAACAGAGGCTCGCCAAGGCATTGCCTCCATGTCACGGCGGTAATCTTTCGTTGGCAAGCACACACTGGAACGCATCATGCCCAGTGTTGCGGCTAATCCAAACATTAGTGCCTGATCACTCACCAATTCCGGCAATGTCGCCGTACCGCCTTGTACCATCAGCGAGTGGTAAGCAAAGGGAGTCAGGGTTTCCGCCTGAATGCCGGTGATAATGGCTTTCATGGCAAGCTCCTATTGAAACCATTGATCAAACAGCTCTGCGACGTGAGGTTGTGCCTGCCGGTACTCTTGCTCCAACGCACTACCACTTTGATTAAACGCGGCGATCAAATCAGTCTGCCATGCCGCCACTTCATCACCTTGAATGACCAGCTCATGGGCAGCTTGCAACAACTCATGCAAGCTGGCTTTCGCTGCAAGCACATCATTAGCGTCACGACCTTGCAGTCCACGCAATAGCTCGTAAGGCGAGGTGATTGCCTGTTCAAACTTACCACCATACAGACCTACGACATGAGTACGGATATTGATGCCCGTAACGGAAGTTTGCCCGCCATAACTACCCGCCATCCCGACACTCAATAACAAGTGTTTTAAGCCGATTTCGGGCAATACCTGACCACGGGTACTTAATACCTGCACCATGAGCGTTCCCGGTTTAATGAAATGGCGAGTAAACAGGTTGTCACTGTTCTTTTTACTTTCTGCATCAAAAAGCGTGCCATCTTCCATAGCGCGATTATGAAAGGTTTCATCCACGCACTTATCTTTAGGCAACAAACTCAATGCATCGGAATAATTGACAGCGGCACGTACTGGCAACACGCGATTGTCGTAGTTGGCAGAGTCACCAAATACCAGCGTATTCAGATCAAACGCAGCGGATGGATTTTGCCCCTTGTACAAGACGGTTTTGTTTTGCGGCAAACGCCCACCGATGCCCAGTGCTCGCAGAATTTGCAACCCACGGTTGCGCTCAATGTATTTAAATTTATTGGGCACAGCACGAACGTACAAATCATCTAACCATTCAATATCGGTAATTTCCTGCTCCGCATTACGGAATACCACAGGCGCGACCGCTTCGCGGATGAGGACTAAACTGATCGACCCCAGATTTTTTAGCTTAGGGTGAATATAGGTTTTCTTGTCGTCAATCGGGCTTTCGGTGGTTAATGCACTGATGTTTGCTAAATACGGGGCGAGTGCTTTCATAACAAATCTCCTTGTGTCGGTTCGAGGTTGGTAGTGTCTTCAATCAGTGGGGTGGTTTCGTTAATGGCGGTATTACGGAATGCTTGTAAAAAAGCCATACGATAAACACTGCCCAATAAGCGCCGGGTTTTCTGAGCGGGTGGTTTTCCATGCAAAACCCCCAGCCAAACCTCGTGAACAAATTGGTGGGCAAAGTCCATACACGCCGCTTCTAGGGATTGTTCCTCACGATGCTTCTTGGCTGCGGCTTCATCCTTACGTACCAAATTGGTTTCCAATTCACCGGCTATCCCGTGAATCAATGAAGCCGGATCAGATTGCCCAGCACTGCGCAACGCTAACGCACTGTCGAGACAAATTTTAAACACGCGCATTTCTACATTGGTAGAGACTTGCCCTATTGGGCGACGTTGAATACGGGTAGCGGCTTGCCCCAGCCGTACTAATGCCCCATCGGAATCTGACATAGCATGTTGCTCCTCTAATTGCTGAAACTCTTTGAAAAGGCGTGCAGCCAATGGCTTCATTGCAGCCGTTTTTGCATTTTGATGTTGCTTTAGCGCATCGTGGGCATGACACCACGCCAAACAAATGGCACTAAAGCGAGTACGCGGGAAGGCATAAAGACCGAGTATGTCGTAACCTAAACCCGGTGTGGAAATCAGTGTTTGTGCCATATTCAAGGTGGCCATAGCGTCGGGGATTTGCTCCAAGCGCAACGCTTGATAGCCAATTAATGCCTTTAACACCGGTGGCATGGCATCAAAATAGAAAAAAGCTTTTTGGGCTGTCGGTAAACCACGAAATACATGAATCGGGCGACCAATACGCAAACAAGCCGAGAGTAGTAAGCGCAACATATTAATCTGATCTTCAGTTTTTTCTGGAATGCGCTCCAAGCGTGCCATGCGGTAACGCTGCCGATAGACTTCCAAGCCTTTGTAATGTGCTTTACCCGGTTCAACTTTTTGACGGCTTAAGTCATATACCGATAAAGCAGCGAAAGTCTGCTCATTATTCAGAATCAAAGCACCAAACAAACCCGTCGTGACAGGCGAAGATAACATGCTGGGGACACCAGAAGGCTTACCACCTTGAATGCTATACACATCGCTTCTCAATTTGTGTTCTGCCAGTGATACATGCCCAATGGGTACTTGCCCGTTTGCGGGAGCAGTAATGGAATCGGGTTTGCCATCACGCCCGCTAAAAGCAGAAACCTTGACTTCGTACAAACCAAGATTACTGGCTATTAAGGTACTGGCGGGTTCATCCGTAAACAAACAGCGACCGACAACCCCTTCATCATTGGGAAAAGCGCGTTGTTTTCCGAGTAACTGTCCAAAATGCCGCTCGACCGCTTGTTGGACAGCAACACCTTCGCCCTCAAAGAATTGGCTAAACCCGACCGTTTCTTCCGTGCCTTCCAACCATTGTTGCAACAAGCCGGTTTCACCCCAAATGCGTTGATTTAAGGTTGTTTCAACCTGACTCACTGCTGTAACCCACAATGCAACTAATACATAACGTGATTGCTTGTCACCCATGTTTTGCAACCATTCCGGTAGCGTTGTATCAACAAGCTCCAATAACTGGCGTTCACGTTCCGCATAATCCGGTAAGCCATTTTTCTTGCTGACGGGCAATTTCAAGTTAATCAACAAGGTAAGATGCGCCGCTTTCAACAAGTACTGTTGCGCTGAAAATTCCAAAACATCAGGATCTGGATAAGGTGTACTGGTTTGTCCGCTTACTTTAGGCCAGTGGGGTGCTAAACCAATAATCTTCAGGCAGTCATCCAGCGGCTGTTTAATGGATTCAATCAAACTGTTACTGATACGAAACAGTTGCCCGATGGTACGGCGTGGTTCTTTTTCCAGAAACGCCTGCAACCCTGCATGATCGGGTTTGCCATTTAATAGCTCAGGCAAACCACGGTTAGAAATGCTGATTTCCAGTTTGAAAGGCAAATGACTGATCAAACGTTTCAGTCCATCTGCCTTAATCTTCTCGGCTTGTGCTTTGGGTAGCAGCATGAACAAACGCCCATCCTGATGCACTTCTAACAAAGGAGGAATGCCCGCAATCCGTTGACAAGCAAAGGATAAACGGCGTTGCAATTCATCCAGTAAAAACGGGTGGTGCGGGTCAAACACATCCAGCGTTTCCCACTGCGACAACAGGGCGGAACTAAAACTTTGCTCTTGTTGTAAACGTTGAATAATGGCTTCTAAACCACCTTGCGCCCCATGCTCTTGCCACAAGCCATCCAACTTATCGGCTAATTTGACGTAGCGTTCGACTGCATATTTGTAAGGACGTGGAGGAGAAACCACCGCAGGATGGCGATAACGCTGGGAATCTTCCGCCTGTTCAATCAAAAAGCGAATTTGATCAGGCGTAAGTACAACCTCCTCACTTGCCAAAAATTCAGTGATGCCGTAACGCTTGACCGCCATTTCAACGTGCTCCACCGTCAATTCCGCATCACGTGATAGTTGCAACATCTTGTCGAGATCGTGCAGGAATGCGATGGTCGCCAATACGGTTAAACGTTGACGCAACTCGCGTTCATCCATCTCCGGGTTTTCTAACAACCAATCCAAGGCTGCCAGCATTAATGCCCCGCGCACCACCGATAACAGGTGATCCAGCAGCGTAATATTCTGATTTTTCAGGTAACGCTCGCGTTTGCTTGCGTCATCATCCCAACCGCCTTTACCGCTAATGCTCATCAGGTAGATGACACGTGGGTCGATAGACTTTTCAGCGTGAATGGCTTTCTTTAGCTCTTCACCCAAAGGTGCTCCGGCGCGTTCCTTCAGCACATGCTTTTCTAAAATGTCCTGCATGAAACGGCTGTAAATCTCACCCGCCAGCGCATTGGCGCGTTGCATTGCAGTACTCATCGTCCCACTCCTTCTTCCAACAAGCCCAAACACCCAAACCCGCTACGGGTCTTTTCCCCAATTCCCGCATACCATGCCAGTCGTAGATCGTCTTCACTGCCTTGCAGCAGTAACGGGGCTTGCATCCCAATCACAAAGCTCTTACGTCCATCCTGAAAAATTCTCAGATTGACCAGCACCGAATGCTTAGGGGTAGCTCGTAAATACAGCGAGTCAGGGTGCAGTTCCAAGTTCACTTCACGCCCAGCAAGAAACGACAATTTACGGTTAATCGTGGCACTCAAGCCCAGTGTCGGTGCATCCAAGCGGTCATGCCAACGCTTGCCCTTGCCTTGATGCGCTTCATCGCTAAGCACCAAAGGTGAATAGCAAATACACCCTAATTGTGTTTGCTGCGGTAAGATCGGGTCAGGTTCTATCTGCACCCGCGCCGCCGCAAAATTGACAAACTCTGCATCCCAACGCCGTTTGGTGATATGTTCGGGTTTGAGGCGTGATAAAATTCGTGCGAGTGCTGGATCAGGCGTGGAAACAACCAAAC
Organism: Thiothrix winogradskyi; assembly: GCF_021650935.1. Lineage (NCBI taxonomy): Bacteria > Pseudomonadati > Pseudomonadota > Gammaproteobacteria > Thiotrichales > Thiotrichaceae > Thiothrix > Thiothrix winogradskyi. Next base: position 2,618,977 of record NZ_CP091244.1, read on the forward strand.
TGTGAGCAAAACCCTGATGTCCACGATGCCAGCCGAGAGCAGCGAAATTCCACGGTTTGGCTTGATGCCCAATGATGTCACTGCTGTTTGCACCGGCTTCTACCCAAGCATTAACCAACGCATCATGGATTAAGTCTTGATGAGAATAGACCTGTACAGGTTCGCCCTTGGGAATTTGTAGTCGGATTCGTAACATTGCTTTGTCCTGCCGCTATGATTTTGTACAATCATTATCACACCATTTTTACGACCATAGCAAACTTGAATGAGTCATGAATCGCGACATATACAGACGTTTCGTCTACATTGAAACCTGCTTATACTGGGGAGCCGGTATTACCGCCAAAAAACTGGGGGAAACGTTTGAAATTGCCCGCCAGAATGCCCAAGCCAGCATCAGTGCTTACCGCGAATTACACCCCAGTAATATGCATTACAACCCCTCACTGAAACGTCACGAAGCCAGCACAACTTTCGAGCCGCATTACATCAGTGATAAACCCGAACTGTATTTGAATTATTTACGTGGCAACTACCTCACCAGCCGTTTCTGGAAAGATGAAGACTGGAGCGAACTCTCGATTCACGATGTCGATACCTTATTTCGCCCACATCTGCACACCGATATTACCCGCACCGTAGTGAGTGCTATCCAGAAACAACAAGTCTTGCACTTGTATTACCACGCCAAACGGCAAACCCATTACTTAACCATTGCCCCTAACCAACTGGTCTATGCCAGCCGTCGTTACCATATCCGTGCTTACCATTACGAAGCCAATAAGTTCATTGATCTAGTATTGTCACGTATTCTTGAAGCCAGTTTGTCTGAGGAAGATTGGGTGTCGTCGGCGGAAGATAATGAGTGGAATACCTATGTGGATTTGCACTTTAAACCCAACCCCGACTTACCGGAGCAACTGCGCAACACCTTGCTGGTTGACTTCCGCTTAGAACAAAATATTTACACCATTACTGCCCGCAAAGCCTTACAAGCTTACGTTCTACGCGAAATGGAACGATTGGATTGGCAATATAAAATCCCTCTGTGGTTACGTTACGAAGGTGTATGATTCACTCCAACGTTCCTGTCTTTCTTCAGACACTTAGCGAGGGAATATCACGATGTCAACCACGACTAACGTCAGTCGGCGCAAGTTTCTATGCGATGCATTAACGCTTGCCGCCAGCATCCCCGCTTTTTACTTCCCACTGACGGCTAGTGCGGATAGCCGTGCTCCAGTTTCAAACGCTAATGTGCGTTTTTTATTACGCAATGACGCCGATTACGCCAAACACCGCCAGATATTCAACAAGCGCATTACTGCCATGCCCAAAATCATTGCGGTGTGTGCCAATGAAACAGGTGTGCAAGCCGCGATTGCTTACGCGCAACAAGCCAAACTGCCGATTGCGGTCAAAAGCGGCGGACACAGTTTTGAAGGGTTTTCAACCAATGATGGCGGCTTAATGCTGGATTTGTCGAGTATGAATAAGCCGAAATACGATAAAGCGACTAAGCTTCTGACCATTCAACCGGGCGCAAAACTTGGCGGGGTGTATGAATATTTGCACCAATACGGGCGCATGATTCCTGCTGGTTCTTGTGCTGGCGTTGGCGTGGCGGGTCTAACACTGGGCGGCGGCTACGGCTTTTTTGCACGGCAATTGGGCTTAACCTGCGACAGCTTACAACGTGTGCGCATGGTGGATGGCAAAGGCAAACTGCACGATTCCAGCACTAACCCCGAACTGTTATGGGCGTGCAAAGGTGGCGGCAATGGCAATTTCGGCATTATTACCGAGCTGGAGTTTAAAACCCACCCTGCCCCAACCCATTTTAGTAGCTACCGTTATAAATACCGCAATCTGACACCCGCGAGCGCTACCCAATTAGCGGAACGCTGGTTTGAATGGATGAAAACCTTACCCAACACCGCCTATTCCTCATGGGTATTGAATGGCAAGCACGTGACAGTGATTGTGACCGATACCAGCAGCACCCCATCAGCCGCCCTGAAAACCATTCTCGCCAAACTCAAAGCGGGCGCAACCGAAGTCATGACACCCCGTAAGGATGCATTTCTACGCGGCATCCAACGCTACAAAGGCGGTGTTGAGCCAATGTATTTTAAGAATGTTTCCGCTGGCTATTACAACGGGTTCAGTGACATAAAAGCACTGTTACCCACCATTTGCCAGCAAATCGGTGCAGCTAAACTCACCACTATTTTGCAAATCAACACCTTGGGCGGCGCGATTAACAACCCCGCGCTAGAAACGACGGCAGCTTACCCCCACCGCGCCTTTGGCTATCTCGGTGAATTGCAAACCTATTACGACAAAGCCACGCAAACCAAATTAGCGGAGCAAATTGTACGTGATATTCAAGGAAAGCTAACGGCAAGCGGCATCAAAGCCCATTACCGCAATTACCCGGATGCCGAATTGCCTAATTGGGAAACCGCGTATTATGGCAAGTCCTACCCGCGCTTACAGGCATTAAAGCGCCAATTCGACCCGGATAACCTGATCCGTCACCCGCAAAGCGTCAAACTTTGAGGATGTCTGCCAACTGCCAGATACACGCATCCGCATTGCGTTGCTGAATTTCGAGCCGTAAACCATTTTCCTGCGCTGCGAGTAAACCTTCCAGCAAACGAATATGGCGAACCCGCAATTTGAGCAGTTCCATGCTTTGGGTCATTGGTGATAACAGTTCTTCAGCTTCATGGATATTGTCGTACACATGCCGCCGGACTTGTTCGGCGTAAGCGATAATGCTGCCACAATCGTCGTATTGCGCGGCAACTTTGCTGGTGTGCAAGCCGTGACTATCCGCATCGTCTTCCACACGCGGGTCACGTTTGCTGGCTGCCGAAAGCTCACGAATTTGCTGGCGAACTTGCGCAAGTTCATGACGATTATCCCGAATGATTTGCTTATTGGTTTCGAGTTGCGCCAGCATTTGCTGGTAAACATTTAGCGCTGATGCTAACACCACATCGTTTGTGGGAGCTGGGGGAATCGGCGGCGGTTCAGAGACCACTTCAGGTTCAGGTGCTGCTTCAGTTGTTTCTGTTTCTGGTGCAACATATTCGTCATCAGGTGCGGTATAGGTTTTGTTATTATCCGACATTAGGCAGATCCTCTGTGATTAATCACCGCATAATCCTGAATTCGGGCTTTATTGTCTGTAGCGGGGTTTATAGACCACCGTGATCTTCAGATAATCGGCAAGTTGACCAAGAATCGACAAAAAAATCCCCGCCAAGGTGCGTATCCATTGGCGGGGAAAGTGCTTGGAGTGTGCCAAGTGAAAGAAAAGTATCTACGGTTTATTGACCGCCACAAAGCGGGTTTGTTCACCCTGCATAATCAACATTGCAATGGGTTTACCGGCAGGCGCGGCTTGTACCGCCGTTTTAAGGTCAGCCGCTGATGTCACCGGCTGATTGTTGACGGAAACAATCACATCCCCCACGCTCAACCCGGCCTGTTCAGCAGGACCATCAGCCATGACTTGCTCGACTACCACGCCATGGCTTAACTTACTGGATTTCAGCTCCTCACTGCTTAATGTTGACACCATTAAGCCCAGCATCCCGCTTTCACCTTGCGTTTTAGCGACTGGCGAGGTTTCTTCCTTGTCATCGCCGAGTTTGGCAATGGTGACATTTAAGGTTTTCTCTGCCCCTGCCCGCAGGAGTTTGAGCGGCACTTGCGTACCCACTGGGGTATTGCCTACCAATAAAGGTAAATCAGAGGACGATTTCACCTTGCCCTCACCAAAACCCACGATAACATCACCGGCTTGCACGCCCGCTTTATCGGCAGGGCTACCCGCTTGGACACTGGAAACCAGTGCGCCATCCGGCTGATTCAAGTTGAAAGAGCTGGCTAAATCCTGGCTCATATCCTGAATCGCCACACCCAACCAACCCCGGTCAACCTTACCTTTGCTCTTGAGTTGCTCGATGACGGTTTTTGCCACGTTTATCGGAATCGCAAACGAGATGCCCATATAGCCACCGCTGCGGCTATAAATTTGCGAGTTGACCCCGATTACCCGTCCACTGAGATCAAACAACGGGCCGCCAGAGTTACCGGGGTTCACGGCCACATCGGTCTGAATAAACGGCACATACGTGCCATCCGGTAGACTCCGTGACAAAGCACTGACAATGCCTTGGGTCGCGGTAAGATCCAAGCCAAACGGCGCACCAATTGCCACTACCCACTGCCCTACTTCCAAGGCATTGGAATCACCGAGTTGCACCGTCGGCAAGTTTTCCGCTTTGACTTTCAGCACGGCAATATCACTGAGGATGTCGATGCCAATGACTTCAGCAGGCAACTCGCGACGGTCATTCAAGCCCACCAAAATGGATTTCGCGTCTTCCACCACGTGTGCATTGGTAACAACGTAGCCATCCGCTGAAATAATAAACCCTGAACCGGAAGCTCTGGCGCGGCGTGATTCTGGCTCTTCACCACCGGGTAAGCCCCGGAAAAAACGTTCCAACTCTGGTGGCAAGTCATCTGGCAAACCGCCCATGCGTTTAGATGCTGCCGACGCTTCCACGCTGATATTGACCACTGCCGGGCTATTTTGTTTGATCAGTGTGGTCAATTCCGGTAACGCACCTGCACTGGGGGCTGGTGCTGGGGCGGTAACAGGTGCGGCAACTAACGGCGCTGCTGCCGGGGCTTGCTGCAAGGGAAAGGTGCTGGCGGTTTCTGCCAACACTGGCACGATCCCACCCAATACCAATGCTGAACTCATCAGCAAACCTGCGCCTACTACCCGCTGTTTACGTGTGAACATGAATCACTTACTCCTGTGCAATATGCTGTGTTATAGCCAATATAGTGACAGAAACAACATTACCAAGGGTTTGCGGGAAGGTTACGGAATTGTCATGTTCAGATGTCAGGAAGTGTTTTATGCTTGCGCTATGAATATCCTAATCGTTGAAGATGACCGCCAAACCGCCAGTTTCATCCAGAAAGGCTTGATAGAAAGTGGCTACATTGTTGATCACGCTGCTGATGGCGAGGATGGTCTGCACCTTGCCCGGCAAGGTAACTACGACGTACTGATTGTCGACCGGATGTTGCCAAAACGCGATGGTCTTTCCTTAATCCAGACCCTGCGTGCGCAAGGGATGCAAACGCCCGTGCTGATCTTGAGCGCCTTAGGCGATGTCGATCACCGCGTCGAAGGCTTGCGTGCCGGTGGCGATGATTATCTGGTGAAACCTTACGCTTTCAGCGAGTTGCTGGCACGCTTGCAAGCCTTATTGCGTCGCACCCAGCCCGCGCAAGAATACACCACGCTCAAGGTTCGGGATTTGGAAATGGACTTGCTCAAACGCCGCGTTACCCGTGGCGGCACAGTGATTCCCCTGCAACCGCGCGAATTCAATCTGCTCGAATACCTGATGCGCCACGCTGGGCAAGTCGTCACCCGCACCATGTTGCTGGAAAAAGTCTGGGACTACCATTTCGACCCGCAAACCAATGTGATTGATGTCCATATCAGCCGGTTGCGGAGCAAAGTAGACAAGGATTTCGACACACCATTGCTACACACCATCCGGGGTGCGGGGTATTTGTTGCATGACCCGCAAACTGCTTAACACCTCGGTTTTCCGGCTATCGCTGGTATACGCCTTACTGTTTAGCGCCGTGGCAGCGGGCGCACTGGGCTACATTTACTGGATGGCAAAGGGGCAAATGGAACAGCAAACCGATGCCCGCTTACAACTCGAAACCGATGCCCTGCTCAACCTGTACCGCCGCCTTGCCTTTGAAGGTTTGAGCGGGGCAATCACCATGCGTAACAGTGAAAATGGCTCACGCTACCTGATTTCCCGCCTGATTCACCGCAGCGAGCAGGATTTGACCCGCGACCTCGAATTTGAAGATTTTACCCAAAGCTCCAAACAGATCGTCGCCAGCTTACCGTTTAGTTTGATTAGCGGCGAAAAACGCCATTCCGAACCTGCCCGGATGATGCTGACGCTGTTACCGGGGGGCTATCAATTATTGGTGGTCACTGACCTAAAAGAACAGCAGACCCTGCAAGCCCGTTTATTGCAAACCGTCTTAGCCGCTATCGGCATTATTGTGGCATTAGCCTTAGCGGGCGGGATATTCATGAGCCACAATGTGCAACGCCGTCTCAATGCGGTGGGACACACTGCCAATGAGATTATGAGCGGCGACCTCACACGGCGGATGCCCGTGACCCGACGTAATGATGAATTCGACAGCCTCAGCCGTGTCCTCAACACCATGTTGGCAAGGATCGAACACCTGATGCAAAGTATGCGGGATGTCACCGACAACCTCGCGCACGATTTACGTAACCCGCTCAACCGCTTGCGAAATCGTCTGGAAACCAGCCAATTTCAGCCTTCCGCGCAAACCGATTACCCGCAACTGATTCAAGACACCATCGTCGAAGTTGACGAACTCATTAAAACCTTCAACGCGCTGTTGAGCATTGCACAAATCGAATCCAGCGCCCAACGTCAAGATTGGGCGGAAGTTGATTTAACCTTGCTGATCGAAGAACTTGCCGACCTCTACACGGCGGTTGCCGAAGAACAAAACCTCACCCTGAGTTATCACGCCGCGCCGGGCTTGCAGATACACGGCAATCGCCAATTGTTAGCGCAAGCCATCACCAATTTGCTGGATAATGCGGTGAAATACATCCCTGCCGGTGGCGAAATCCATCTGGCAGCAACACAACAAGCCGGTAATATCACCATTACGGTAGCGGATAACGGCCCGGGTATTCCTAAAGCACAACGCGAACAAGTCTTCCAACGCTTTACCCGTCTGGATAATGCCCGCAGCACACCCGGCAACGGGTTGGGTTTGAGTCTGGTGAAAGCCGTGGCGGAATTGCATGGGGCGACCGTGCAACTGGATGACAATCACCCCGGCTTGAAAGCTAGTATCCTGATTTCTCGTTGATTTTATCGACCGCTTTCTGACCAATGTCTTTGGCAGTATCGGCAGTGGCGCGATTGATGGCTTGCACCAAATCACCGGCAGGAATCGCCATGCCATTAATCATCATTTGCGTTGGCGTGTTGGCGTATTCACCCATTGCATTGCGGTAATCCGTATCCGGGCTACTTAAACCGTAAATGCACACCGCCTGCGACACTTCATTACCCTGCCCTTCCAAGGCAAATTCCAAGGTAATTTGTAACTGCACGCCTTTTTGTTCGGTTTGCTGCTCACTGTGCCACACCACACCTTTATCACCGGCTAAGGCAACAGTGACGGCTTTGCAAGTTTTCAGGGGTGAATCCAGATTATGCCCACCAGTACAAGCACTTAAGATCCCGGTGATAGCGACGACCATCCATTTGCGCATTTATTAACTCCTTTACTGCACTACATCATGCCGGAAACCCGACAATGCGTTATCATCATTCCTTTAAGCCCTAATGAGAACAGAAAACATGTACGAAGAAAAGCATAAGCATCTCAAAGAACTAGAAAAAGTGCTGGTATCCCGTATCGAGAACGTCAGCCATGATCTGAATAGCGAACACAGTGCCGATTCTGCTGAACAAGTCACCGAACGCGAAAATGAGGACGTCTTGCGTCATTTAAAAGAAGAATCGCGCCTTGAACTAAAACAAGTACGCAGCGCCCTAAAACGCATTGAAAGCGGCGAATACGGTAGCTGTACCCAATGCGGGGAAACCATTAGCTCTGCAAGATTGGATGCGTTACCTTACGCCACACTTTGTATCCGTTGCGCCAGTTAACCAAGAGGGAATGTCATGAAGTTGAGAATGGGCTTTATCATCAGCCTGATGGTAACACTCTACGCCTGTAGCAGCGCTCCAGCGCCAATAAACGCTACACCGCAAGCGGCACGTGCTGCCAACCCTGCGTCACTCAATTGCCTCCAGAATCACGGCAGGCTCGAAACACACCGAACGCCGGAAGGCGAAAGAACCGACTGTGTATTGCCCAGCGGCAAACGTTGCGATGAATGGGAAATGTTCCGGGGCAACTGCCCAGTCCGCACCGTTAACGCCGATGGTATTTATCGTCTTTTTGGTCTCTAAGCCAGACCGATGTCTTGTAGCAATTGCGCAATCAGGGTTTCCCTATCCGCTGCTAATGCTGCTAACTCACTCGCATCGTATGCCGACAACCGTTCCTGCATATTTCTCAGAGCGGTTGTCACTTGCTCAGCTCCCAACCTAGCAACATCCTGATTAGTAATCACATTACGGTTCACTAATGCAGACACCGCATCGTAAGCAATCTCATTTTTTTCCGCCAGCAAGGCTTGATCGGCAGCCCCTGCCCCGGTCATTAATGCACCGATGATGGTTAACAAGGTAACACTGCCTTGGCTTAGTTCAGCAGTCCAATACGCCTTACCTTCTGCATCAGCAACGCGCCCAAATACATTGTCATACAAATGATCGGTTAAGCGCCCGAACAAATCCCGTTGAAGCGCCGGATCAAGGGTACGGAGGTGTGTTTCAATGGCTTGCCCGGTATTCAAATCCCGCAGTGCGGGTTGATCGCCCAACACCGTTTTCAACATGCCAACGTATTCAGGGGATGCATTGATCACTGAATTCAATACCACGAAAGGGTCAGCCGTTTGCTGAAATACCATGTTCAGTGTCCAAAATGCCAAGCCTTCCGGGTCGCCCAAGCGTTCAAACGCGCTCATGTACAAGGATTGCAAGGCTTCTACGTGATCGGGGAAAACTTCCAGAATAGCGGCAACAAAACCATCCTTATCTTGTTCCGGCATGTATTGCCAGCCGCTATCCAATAACCAACCGCTGCTGGCAGGGTCAACACCAAAGGCGTTTACCACACTTAAATACGGGTCAGCGACCGGATTGCGCTCTGCTCTCACAGGCTCCTCCCAACTGCTTAACTCAGGGGCGTAAACCTCTGACATTGGGTCAATATAGTATTCAGATGGAACCGGAAAGAATAGATCATCCATCGCATTAGCCCTTCGCAAATGTTGAATTATTAAACAAACCGTAGTCTAGCAAAATAAATATTATAATAGAACTATTTTTTATGACCAAACAGTATAAACTATCAACTTTTATGCTCATAAAATATTATGATTGATAAATTTAATTTATAAATATCATTGATAGGGAATTTTGCGGCATACTCGCTTTCTAAACATCGCAATCCGATAAAAACCTGATAAGAACTCAACACAAGGCTACTTTTATGAAAACAGGAACTCACTGGGCTAACAGCATACGTTTAAACGGTCTGCTTACTGTTATGTTGCTGCTACTGACGGCGTGTGGCGGCGGTACGGACAGTGGCACGACGGGCAACAACAATAATGGTGGCGGTATTGCCACCAGCAGCGGGCGTTTGCTGTTGCTCGACCCAACCCGCAATAATGCCGAAACGCCGATCAGTGGGTTGCAATACCTCCGCGCTGGCAATGTGAGTGGCGCAGATGGCAGTTTTAGTGCGCCCTCCAATAACCTGGTGCTGCACTTAGGCAGCAACACTCAACTGCCGGTACTCGGCAAAGCCAACCTGACGCAACACGATATAGCTGCCGCACTGTGCAGTGGCAATGCCGATGTTAATGCCTGCACCTACCAGGCACGTAAAAACTTAGAACGTTTTTTCCTGAGTCTGGATAACGACCGTAACCCCGCCAATGGCATCCAACTAGGCGTAAACGCCAGCAGCCTGAATTTGGCATGGACGATTTCCCCCGACCAATTTGAAACGGCGTTAGCCCAACAACTCAGTGTCTACGGACAAACCCCGGCTGCCCTGTTCCAACCATCGCTGGGCATTAACAGCGAAGCCCCGCAAGCTGAACAAAACAGCATCTCGTCACCCGTACCCTTTGCGGATATTTTCCGGGTTGCCCGCCCTATGCGTGAATATTTCTGTAAAGACGCCTCTTATGACGAAAACGGCTGGGTAACGACACCGCCAAGTACTTCTTGCATTATCCGCACCTTCCTGCTGGATAGCGCCTTGCAGGGGCAAGTCCCGAATGGGCGTTACAGCGTGTTGTATGAGGGCAATGGCAAGCTGGAATATTCAGGTTATGCCAAAATAGTCAGCAGCGCTCCGGGGCGGGATGAAATCGACATTACCCTGCCCGCCAAACTGGACAGTGTTGCGACCAATAACCGCATTGGTTTGCGAATTGTCAGCGGCACGGTCAAGAATATCCGTATTGTGATGCCCGGTGGTATCTGCGAAGGCAAACCCTACACACGAGTAGACAGTGCTGCCAACTGCCCTGCGGGTCAATACCGCAGCTTTGAAGACACCTTGCGGAATGACCGCAATGCGATTGTCTTCAACCCCGATTATTTGAATTTCCTCAAAGATTTCCGCGTGGTACGCATGATGAACCTGATGGAAGCCAGCCCCAGCTACCTCACCTGTGCGCAAACCGAACCCGGTAAACCCAATAGCTTCATCCGCGATGCCAATGGCAACCTGATCTTTGACCAGACCTGCATGACCCAGGAATTCCGTTGGGATCAACGCAGCAAACTCACGGATGCGGTGTGGGGCGCTTCCGGCAATATCGCACGGCTGGAACGTTACGGGCGGGGCGTACCGCTGGAAGTGCAAGTCGAACTAGCAAACCAATTAAACGCGCACCCTTGGTTCAACATTCCGCATAATGCGTCGGAAACGTACATCAGGGAATTTGCCCGCTACGTCGAAGCGCACCTCAAAACGGGGTTGAAAGCGCACGTCGAATACAGCAATGAAACCTGGAATGGCATTTTCTGGGCATATTACTACGTGCTCAAAAAAGGTGAAGAGCTGGCTAGCCCGACGGATGAACAGGCATGGAACTGGCGCGGGGTTAATTTCTATGCCAAGCAAGCCAGCAAAGTCTTCCAGATTTGGGAAGATGAATTCGGTGGCACACAACGCCTGATCCGCATTTTGGCAACTTACCAAAATGACGCTAACCGCACCGAAAGAATGCTCGCCTACAGTGACACGCGGCAATACGTGGATGCGATTGCCACAGGCGGCTATTTCTATGCCTGCTGGCGGAATGACGATGCTAAATTACCAGCCTGCAATGACAGTAACAAAATCCCCCAACCGCTGGTGAATGCCACGTCTGTGGATGATATTTTTGCAGCGCTTGATAACCCTAGCGACCCGTTTGGGCTGGAAGGTCTCAAAAACCAATTCACCAAACAAGCGGCAGTCGCGCAAAAGTATGGCAAAGCCTTGTACGCTTACGAAGGCGGGCAACACTTAACGATTGGCGGCGAAATTGCTACCGACCGCAGGCAAAACATGATGGATTTACTCCATGCCGCCAACCGTGACCCGCGCATGGGTGAACGTTACCAACGCCTGTTGGAAATGTGGAAAGCGGCAGGTGGGCAAACGTTTGTGCTATTTAGCGTGCCACACACCTTCAGCCAGTACGGCAGTTTCGGGATAAAGGAAAGCCTGAACCAACCGCGTAGCAGTGCGCCGAAATACGATGCCGCCATGAAGTTTCAGGAGAGTCAGGGGAAATGTTGGTGGAGTGGGTGTTAATACTTATTTACAAATCCACATGGAATAAATAATAATCACCCTTGGGTCAGGTAGCAGGGCTGTTACCTGCCTTTTCCAAACAAGGGGCGATTAATGGGCAAATCACGTCCGATAGCACATGTACGTTTTGACGCAAACAACCAGCCGATTGAACATTGGCTGGATGAGCATTTGCGGGATGTGGCAAAACTGGCATCACATTATGCCACTCAATTTGGCAGCATTGACTGGGCGCATGTCGCCGGAATCTGGCACGACCTCGGCAAATACAATCCTGAATTTCAACGCTACATCGGCGACAAGACAGGTTATGTTGCCGCCAATGCCCACATTGAAGATTCTGCTCCCGGTAAAGTCAATCACTCCGCCGCTGGTGCGTTGTATGCCGTACAGAAACATCCCGCCTTGGGCAGGATTCTTGCTTACCTGATTGCGGGTCATCACTCCGGTTTGCCCGATTGGGTGAAAGATGATGCTGATGGGCGTTCATTGGAAGAAATTCTGCAAGATGGTATCCATTTAGATAAAGCTCTACAAGTTCCTGTTCCTGATGACATCCTGCAAACCAAAATGCCTACGTCTGCCCCTGTGGGGGGCATTGATAATGCAGCGTTGTGGATACGAATGCTTTTTTCTTGCCTAGTTGATGCGGATTTTCTGGATACCGAAGCTTTCATGCAGCCGGAAAAGCAAGACTTACGCAGTCAATACCCTGACTTAAATAGCTTGTTGGCTGGATTCAACGACCACATGGCAGGCTTTGCAGCAAAAGCAGCAGATACCCCAGTCAACCGCTTGCGTACACAAATCTTGCGTGATTGCCGGAAAGCAGCAGAAAAACTACCTGGTATATTTTCCCTGACCGTACCAACCGGCGGTGGTAAAACACTTTCTGGCATGGCATTCGCGCTTGAACATGCGATCCGGCACGGTAAGCAGCGCGTCATTTACGCCATCCCCTACACTAGCATCATTGAGCAAACCGCCAATATCTACCGCCATATCTTTGGTAATTGCGTGGTGGAACATCACAGCAATCTTGACCCCGACAAGGAAGACGCGCAAAGCCGCTTGGCAGCGGAAAACTGGGATGCGCCCATTATCGTGACTACCAATGTGCAGTTATTTGAATCGCTGTTTGCCAGCCGTACTAGCCGTTGCCGCAAGCTGCACAACTTGGCAAACAGCGTGATCGTGTTGGATGAAGCGCAATTGTTACCACCGGAATTCCTGAACCCGATTTTGGGCGTGATGAAAGCTCTGGTAGAGCATTACGGTGTGACCTTCGTTCTTTCTACAGCTACTCAACCAGCGTTACACACTTACCACGATACATTTGGTAGTGCAGTAGTGAAAGGCTTTGAAGCCGAGCAAATCACCGAAATCATGCCTGATCCTGAAGCATTGTTTGCTGCGCTGGAACGGGTAAAAGTCGAATTGCCAGACGATTTGATAACAGAACGTTCGTGGGAGGATGTGGCAGAGGAAATTGCTGAACTGGATTCTGTGCTGGTTATCGTCAATACCAAACAGCAGGCTGCGGAACTGTGTCGTTTGTTGCCTCCTGAGACTTACTACCTGACGACCAATTTGTGTGGGGAACACCGTTCCGAGAAGTTAAAAGAAATCCGCCAGCGTTTGCAAGACGGTGAGCCGGTTCGTGTGGTCAGTACGCAGTTGATTGAAGCCGGAGTTGATGTGGATTTCCCCGTGGTTTACCGGGCGTTAGCTGGGCTTGATTCCATTGCGCAAGCCGCCGGACGTTGCAACCGTGAGGGCAAGCTGTCGGAAAAAGGGCGCGTGGTTGTGTTCGTGCCGCCACTCAATGCCAAACTACCGGGGCATCTGGGACGGTCGGTGACGGTGTGCCGTTCCTTGTTGCCAACTTTCACCCAAGCACCGCTACACCATTCGCATTTTCAGATTTACTTTGAACACTTTTATGCGCGAGCAGAATCACGGGATAAGCATGGTATTGTCGATTTGCTTGCTCAGAATGCGCGTGAATTAAAAATCCAGTTCCGCACGGCAGCCCAACGTTTTCGGCTAATTGATGATGAGGGGTCAGCGGTGTTGGTGACATACGGTGATGGTGCAAAACTGATTGAACAACTGAAAATCATCGGGCCGAAACGTAACCTGATGCGGAAGCTACAACGCCACACCGTAACCGTGCGTGAGCAGGTGAAAAAGCGCTTGCTACAGGCGGGCGATATTCGGGAGCTTGCCAATCTGCCTGGCATTTACGAGCAAATTACCCCCGGCTTGTATGACCAAAAACTTGGTTTATTGGTGGATGGTGTGTCACTATCTGCTGAATCCTTATACATTTGAGGCTTTGCGACTATGCAAACTTTTTGTTTGGAAGTAACGGGTGATTTTGCCTGCTTCACCCGCCCAGAAATGAAGGTGGAACGGGTGTCTTATGATGTCATCACGCCATCTGCTGCACGCGCCGTATTCGAGGCTATTCTTTGGAAGCCTGCGATTCGCTGGCATATCCGCAAAATTGAAGTGTTGAAGCCCATTCGCTGGATCAATTTGCGCCGCAACGAAGTATCAGGGGTTGTACCTGCCGGGGCAGTCAAGTCAGCGATGAAACAGGGCAAGGGCAACCTCGGTATGTATATCGAAGAAGACCGCCAGCAACGGGCAGGTTTGTTCCTGCGTGATGTGCGTTACCGCCTCCACGCTGAGTTTGAAATGCTAGACAACAACCCGGAGAACAATTCGGTCAAGTTTGCTGAAATGTTCAAACGCCGCGCCAGCAAAGGGCAATGTTTCAATCAGCCTTATCTGGGGACACGCGAATTTTCCTGTGATTTCCGTTTGGTTGAAGCTGATACCACGCCCGTACAGCCCTTGCCCGAAACACGGGAACTCGGCTGGATGTTGTACGACATGGATTTTGCGGATACCGCTAACCCGATGCCGCGCTTCTTTCAAGCCAAAATGCAAGACGGTGTGATTCACATCCCCGCGTGGGATAGCGAGGAGATACGCGGATGATTCTGCAAGCACTCTACGATTACTACCAACGCAAATCAGCCAACGCAGATTCTGCTTTAGCGCCCGCCGGATTTGAGTACAAAGAAATCCCTTTCATTTTGGAAATCACGGCTGATGGAAAACTGGCACAGATTGCAGATACCCGCACGGGTGATGGCAAAAAGAAGCGGGCAAAATCAGAACGTGTGCCGCAAGGTGTGAAGAAAACCTCCGGTGTTGCTGCCAACCTGCTATGGGATAACGCCGAATACGTGTTGGGTATTGATACCAAAGGCAAGCCAGAGCGGGTAAAGGAACAGCAAGCCGCTTTTGCCGAACGTATCCGCCAATTGGCTATTGCAGAACAGGATGAGGGCATCGCGGCGGTACTGGCTTTTCTGGAAAATCTGGGTACCGAAACCTTGCAGCAACAACCGCAATGGGAAGAAATTGCTGCCACCAATCCTAACCTGACTTTTCGTTTGCAAGGGCAACTGCATTTGGTTTGCCAAAGCCGCAAAGTTCAAGCGGCATTGATGAGTGCAGGCGGTGACGATAACGCTAAAGCCACTTGTCTGTTAACAGGTGAACAAGCCGAGATTGAACGCCTGCATCCCTCCATCAAGGGTGTCTGGGGAGCGCAAAGTTCTGGGGCGAACATCATTTCCTTTAACCTTGATGCGTTCACTTCTTACGGTAAGAGTCAGAGTTTTAATGCGCCTGTCAGTAAAGAAGCGGCGTTTGCCTATACCACAGCGTTGAATCACTTGCTGAGCAAGGATTCTGCGCAACGGATGCAGGTGGGCGATGCGTCCACGGTTTTCTGGGCAGAGAAAGAACATCCGCTGGTGGATGATTTCACCGCGCTGTGGGGGGCAGCGGATAACAATAAAGATGATCCCGACCGCAACACCAACGCGGTGAAAGCCTTGTACAAAGCCGTGCAGGAATACGGGCGCAACCCTGCATTGGACGAAGAAACCCGATTTTTTATTCTGGGGCTTGCACCCAATGCAGCGCGTATCAGCATCCGCTTCTGGCATGTGGGAACAGTACGGGAAGTCAGTCAGCGCATCGTCGATCATTTTGAGTATTTGCGGATTGACCGCAGTGAACGCGATGTGGAATTTCTGCCGCTGTGGTTGTTGTTACGCTCAACCGCGTTGCTGGGTAAAACGGAAAACGTTCCGCCAAATCTGGCAGGCGATGTGATCCGCTGCATTCTGGAAGGCTTGCCTTACCCACAAACATTATTGGCTTCGGCTGTACGGCGTATCCGTGCAGAACAGGAAATCACTTACCCACGGGCGGCTTTGATCAAAGCCTATTTGAACCGACTTAATCCAACGGAGAATCTTGCCGTGTCACTTGATCTTGAAAATTCAAATACCGGCTACCGTTTAGGTCGCCTGTTTGCGGTGCTGGAAAAAATACAGGAAGAAGCCCAACCGGGTATTAATGCCACCATCCGTGACCGTTATTACGGGGCTGCTTCTGCCACACCTGTCACTGTGTTTTCCACGCTGTTGAAATTGAAAAACCATCATTTGAGCAAGCTGGATAACAAGGGGCGAGTCAGCAATTTTGAAAAGCTGTTGGGCGAGATTATGGGCGGCATTGTCGATTTCCCTGCCCATTTGCCATTGGCTGATCAAGGGCGTTTTGCGATTGGTTACTACCACCAGCGCCAAGATTTTTTCAAGAAACGTGAAATCAAAGATTCCAACCAAGGAGACTCCGAATGAGCCTGCAAAATCGTTATGACTTCGTACTGCTGTTTGATGTGAAAGACGGCAACCCTAATGGCGACCCGGATGCAGGCAATTTGCCGCGTGTCGATGCGGAAACCGGGCAAGGCTTGGTGACTGATGTCAGCCTGAAACGCAAAGTCCGTAATTTCATTGGGTTGCTGAAAGAAGAACAGCCCCCGTATGAAATCTACGTCAAGGAAAAAGCCATTCTGAATAAGCAGCACGAACGCGCTTACCAAGCCATTCCCGGCGGTGCGGAACTGTTGGCGGGCGATGACAAGAAACGTAAAGGCGGCGACAAGGTGGAAGAAGCGCGGCAGTGGATGTGCCATAACTTCTTTGACGTGCGGACTTTTGGTGCAGTGATGTCTACAGGCGTGAACTGTGGTCAAGTTCGCGGGCCGGTACAAATCACCTTTGCCCGTTCGGTTGATCCGGTCATTGCCAGCGAGCATTCGATTACCCGCATGGCAGTAGCGACGGAGAAAGAAGCGGAAAAGCAGGATGGTGACAACCGCACAATGGGGCGCAAATTCACCGTGCCTTATGGTTTGTACGTTGCGCATGGTTTTGTTTCCGCGCATTTGGCTGACCAAACAGGTTTTTCAGAGGGCGATTTAGAACTGTTGTGGCAAGCACTCGGCAATATGTTTGAGCATGACCGTTCCGCCGCGCGTGGTGAAATGGCTACCCGTGGTTTGTATGTGTTTAAACATGAAGGCAAGTTGGGCAATGCGCCCGCCTATAACTTGTTCGAGCGTATCAATGCGGAGTTGAAGGACAAGAATGCAGTACCGCGTCAGTTCAGTGATTATGTCGTAACGGTAGACACAGAAAATTTACCAAACGGTGTGGAACTGTTGAAATTGGTAGGTTAAGCAGATGCATTGCAATATTTGCAAAATGGGTGAAACCGCTGAAGGCAGGGTTACTGTGACCTTGCAACGCGGTGATTTGAGCGTGTTGATCAAGAACGTTCCCGCGCAAATCTGTGAAAACTGCGGTGAGTATTATTTGTCGGATGAGATTACCGATCAGGTATTGAAGCAGGCTGAATTGTCAGCAGCACGTAATGCCGAGGTAGAAATCTTGCGGTTTGCTGCATGACTGAACTCCTCCCCATCATGCTTTCGGCTCTGCAACATTACAGCTATTGCCCACGTCAGTGTGCGCTGATCCATCAGGAACAGACATTTGATGACAATGTGCATACGGTGCGTGGCAATTTGGCGCATGAGCGCGTGGATAGCGGTGAAAGTGGCACGGAATACGGGGTGCGAGTGGAACGTTCCTTGCCGTTGTACAGTGAACGTTATGGGCTGACGGGGCGGGCGGATGCGGTGGAGTTTTTGGAGGATGGCACGCCCTACCCTATCGAATACAAGCAGGGGTCGCGCCAGAAAAAGATGCATGACGATGTGCAGTTGGTGGGTCAGGCGTTGTGTTTGGAGGAAATGACGGGCAAAGCTGTGCCAGAAGGTGCCGTTTTTCATCATAAAAGCCGTCGCCGCCGCGCTGTGCCGATTACGCCGGAATTGCGTGAAGTTACCATCGGTTTGATTGCGCAGGTGCGGGCGTTGTTGGAGTCGGGGCAGATGCCGCCGCCAGTGGATGAGCGTGCTTTGTGTAAGGAATGTTCGTTGCAGGCGAGTTGCCAGCCGGATTTGGTGGGTAGCCGCAGCCGTATCCACCGTTTGCAGCAGTCGCTATTTGATGTGGATGATGAGGGGGACGTGTGAAGCAATTGCTCAATACCTTGTACGTGTCGACTGACGGGGCGTATCTGCGGTTGGAGGGGGAAACGTTGGTGCTGTCGGTGGAAAAGGTGAAAAAGCATCAAGTGCCGCTGCATCATTTGGGCGCGATTGTGTGCTTGGGGCGGGTAGCGATTAGCCCAGCGTTGATGGCGCGAAGTATGGAGGATGGGCGCAGCATCGTGTGGTTGAGTGAACACGGGCGCTTTCAGGCACGGGTGGAAGGCCCGGTGAATGGCAATATTTTGTTGCGGCAGGCGCAGTTTCGGGCGGCGGATAAAATGGACGTTGCGCTGGAGATCAGCAAGGCGTTTATTGCGGGTAAGTTGCGCAATAGCCGTAATGTGTTGTTGCGCAGTGCGCGTGATAGCAAGGATGAAGAGGCGAAAACGCAATTGGTGCGGGCGGCGAAATCGCTGGCGATTAATTTGCGCAATTTGGCTCATGCGGAATCCGCAGCGTCGGTGTTGGGTTTGGAAGGCGATGCGGCGCGGGTGTATTTCGAGCAGTTTAATACGATGATCAAGCCGCAGATGCGTGAGGAGTTTGAGTATAAGGGGCGCAGTCGCCGTCCGCCGAAGGATACGGTGAATGCGTTGATTTCGTTTTTGTATGCGTTGTTGCTGAATGATTGCCGCAGCGCGTTGGAGACGGTGGGGCTTGATCCGCAGTTGGGGTTTTTCCATGTGGTGCGCCCCGGTCGCCCTGCGTTGGCGTTAGATTTGTTGGAGGAGTTTCGGGCGGTGCTGGGTGATCGGTTGGCATTGACGCTGATTAATCGCGGGCAGTTGCGTTTGAAGGATTTTGATTTTCGTCCCGGTGGAGCGGTGATGCTGAATGATAGTGGGCGTAAGACGGTGATTATGGCGTATCAGGAGCGTAAGAAAGAGACTTTGCAGCATCCGGTGTTGGAGTCGCCAGTAGAGATTGGTTTGTTGCCGTTGCTTCAGGCGCGAATGTTGGCGCGGTATTTGCGCGGGGATGTAGAGGCATACGTCCCGTTCCTTAACAAATGAGTAAGAAAGAAAATCCTCCCCCTACCCCTCCTTTTTCAAAGGAGGGGCGTCGATCTTTTCTCGCCTCCCCCTTTGAAAAAGGGGGATTGAGGGGGATTTAAACTGGAGTGAGCGATGTTGATTTTGGTGAGTTATGATGTTTCGACGTTGGAGGCGGCGGGGCGGAAGCGGTTGCGGCGGGTGGCGAAGGTTTGCCAGAATTATGGGCAGCGGGTGCAGAAGTCGGTGTTTGAGTGCAAGGTGGATGCGATGACGCTGGAAATTTTGCAGGATGCGTTGCTGAAGGAGATCAGTTTGACGGAGGATAATTTGCGAATTTACCGTTTGACTGAGCCGCTGACCAAGAACGTGAAGGAGTTTGGAAAGTTTCGGGCGACGGACTTTGATGCGCCGTTGATTTTGTGATTGGCATTCAACCAAATGCTTTATATATCATAATTCTACGGGAATTTTTCTGCGTTTATGGTATAATTATGCAGTGAAATTGTACTGCGCGAACCCGTAGCAATGGCGAATTTTCTGGGGGTTTCGCGGAGTCGTAACCCGTTGATTTTACTTGGAACGAAATTATGAACCCTCGCCGTGAACCATTGCTCTCATCCCCGCCTTTTTGGTTCGCGAAAGCACGTCAAAAATCTCTTGTATTTTATGCCCTTACACACGGGCCATTCTCCCGGCTTTATTAGTCGGGAGTGGATTGAAACAGACAAAGGTCTAATAGAGTTACATGCTAAGGCTATTCTCCCGGCTTTATTAGTCGGGAGTGGATTGAAACTTGACAACGGGAAAAAAGGCGCGGTGGTAATCGCATTCTCCCGGCTTTATTAGTCGGGAGTGGATTGAAACTTGTGGTGCTAGTCTTGTTCCTTTGGTTGCTAGATTCTCCCGGCTTTATTAGTCGGGAGTGGATTGAAACTATAAGTGGAAATCAATCTTTCGTTTTTACGATCATTCTCCCGGCTTTATTAGTCGGGAGTGGATTGAAACAGATATGGATGAAGAAAGCATTGACGCGCTAGAAGATTCTCCCGGCTTTATTAGTCGGGAGTGGATTGAAACCCATCTCCAGAACAGATTGGTATAAGAATTGGGATTCTCCCGGCTTTATTAGTCGGGAGTGGATTGAAACAAACACTCAACTAACACTATCGCCCTTGTTTGGGTATTCTCCCGGCTTTATTAGTCGGGAGTGGATTGAAACAAAAAACCTACTACTACTACTACCAAACAAACTGAATTCTCCCGGCTTTATTAGTCGGGAGTGGATTGAAACAGGAGGTGTTTTGGTTATTGCATGTCCATCACAAGATTCTCCCGGCTTTATTAGTCGGGAGTGGATTGAAACATACAGTGCCGCCAATAGCAAACATAAGCAGCGTAATTCTCCCGGCTTTATTAGTCGGGAGTGGATTGAAACCATGAATCCTGAAAAATTGTTAATCGCGTTTGTAATTCTCCCGGCTTTATTAGTCGGGAGTGGATTGAAACGCGTTATCTAGCCAAATCAGCGCAGAAGATCATGATTCTCCCGGCTTTATTAGTCGGGAGTGGATTGAAACGCGCATTAATCAGAAAGCAGGAATTAAAAACCAATATTCTCCCGGCTTTATTAGTCGGGAGTGGATTGAAACTCAAGTTTCCTATACCTGTCTCCTTTCTCTAGGTCATTCTCCCGGCTTTATTAGTCGGGAGTGGATTGAAACACGATCATGCAGAAAAAGAGCGCAGAAATAACTGATTCTCCCGGCTTTATTAGTCGGGAGTGGATTGAAACCTCATTAATCATATCCGATAAACGCAATCATTAAATTCTCCCGGCTTTATTAGTCGGGAGTGGATTGAAACTGATTAAGCTAATATCTGTTTTTACGGTTTACAGTATTCTCCCGGCTTTATTAGTCGGGAGTGGATTGAAACAGGGGTTAAATCTATATTAGACATTGTAATGTTCCTCATTCTCCCGGCTTTATTAGTCGGGAGTGGATTGAAACATTTATTCCGGTCGGTGAGCGTCAAGCGTTTGTAAATTCTCCCGGCTTTATTAGTCGGGAGTGGATTGAAACAAGCAGGGCAACCGCGTCATGATCTTGTGTTGTATTCTCCCGGCTTTATTAGTCGGGAGTGGATTGAAACAAAACGTCCTAAAGTAAGGATGTACGCACATAATGCATTCTCCCGGCTTTATTAGTCGGGAGTGGATTGAAACCGATCTTGTCAACACCCCTAACTATTTTGTGTCATTCTCCCGGCTTTATTAGTCGGGAGTGGATTGAAACATTTGTCTTTACTCCCGTATGGTGTGAATTGAAATTCTCCCGGCTTTATTAGTCGGGAGTGGATTGAAACATGTAATACACGGCGGGCGGAATACCCGATCTCAGTATTCTCCCGGCTTTATTAGTCGGGAGTGGATTGAAACTAGTCTTGCAACCTGCTTTTCGGATACTGCCATAATTCTCCCGGCTTTATTAGTCGGGAGTGGATTGAAACCGCATTGTCCGCTGGATCTGATAACAAGTTTGCATTCTCCCGGCTTTATTAGTCGGGAGTGGATTGAAACCCTGATAGCGACTCTTTCGACAGAATCGACACAATATTCTCCCGGCTTTATTAGTCGGGAGTGGATTGAAACGCCAGCCACCCAAGCGTTAATTAATCTCGGGTTTGATTCTCCCGGCTTTATTAGTCGGGAGTGGATTGAAACATAGCCTGTATCACAAAAAACCCCTGTTAGTTTACATTCTCCCGGCTTTA
Source organism: Thiothrix winogradskyi (assembly GCF_021650935.1). NCBI lineage: Bacteria > Pseudomonadati > Pseudomonadota > Gammaproteobacteria > Thiotrichales > Thiotrichaceae > Thiothrix > Thiothrix winogradskyi. The sequence goes on from NZ_CP091244.1 coordinate 2,640,826, forward strand.
TTAGTCGGGAGTGGATTGAAACAGGCTTGGCAAAGTTTGAGCACATTAACGGTATCATTCTCCCGGCTTTATTAGTCGGGAGTGGATTGAAACGCGCGTTACAACTGATGTCGTTATACTGTTATCAATTCTCCCGGCTTTATTAGTCGGGAGTGGATTGAAACGCTTTTACGTGGACTGCTATACCAGACAACATACCATTCTCCCGGCTTTATTAGTCGGGAGTGGATTGAAACTACCGGTTATTAAGGCTATTATGCCGACGTTGCATTCTCCCGGCTTTATTAGTCGGGAGTGGATTGAAACCTGATACTTGAATCTATTGGCGCTTGCGTTTGGAAATTCTCCCGGCTTTATTAGTCGGGAGTGGATTGAAACATGTAATACACCGCCGGTGGGATGCCCGACCTCAACATTCTCCCGGCTTTATTAGTCGGGAGTGGATTGAAACCTCACACAAGATACTAAGCACGACATCATAGAATCATTCTCCCGGCTTTATTAGTCGGGAGTGGATTGAAACACAATCATGCAGAAAAAGAGCGCAGAAATAACTGGGATTCTCCCGGCTTTATTAGTCGGGAGTGGATTGAAACCATGACGTTCATCGGGTCACTGCGGAAATTTAGGTATTCTCCCGGCTTTATTAGTCGGGAGTGGATTGAAACGCTTTCACTACTGTTTGGTGGATCGCAGGATGCATTCTCCCGGCTTTATTAGTCGGGAGTGGATTGAAACCGCGTTGTCCGCTGGATCTGATAACAAGTTTGCCTTTATTCTCCCGGCTTTATTAGTCGGGAGTGGATTGAAACGTTGATGTAGCGTTGGCTGCTGATGTATTTGATTGATTCTCCCGGCTTTATTAGTCGGGAGTGGATTGAAACCCGCTCATTATTACCTATCGACGGTGAATACCCTAATTCTCCCGGCTTTATTAGTCGGGAGTGGATTGAAACCTGATGATGCGGGTCAAAATACATGCCCGCTGGCGGATTCTCCCGGCTTTATTAGTCGGGAGTGGATTGAAACACACAATCACCCCTCTCCACCCCTCCCCCCCCGCATTCTCCCGGCTTTATTAGTCGGGAGTGGATTGAAACCCTTTGTGGGGTTAGCAGTCTTATATAAACTCATAAATTCTCCCGGCTTTATTAGTCGGGAGTGGATTGAAACGTGTATGGTAGTTTTAAACGTGCCTTGTAAAGCTGTATTCTCCCGGCTTTATTAGTCGGGAGTGGATTGAAACGTTGAATGGAGCGGAAAAAACCACGGGGCGGTTTATTCTCCCGGCTTTATTAGTCGGGAGTGGATTGAAACCTATAGCCTTAAAAAACGTGGTGATGATGCTAACATTCTCCCGGCTTTATTAGTCGGGAGTGGATTGAAACACCATAACAGTTAAAACTGATAACAGTGTAACGTCAATTCTCCCGGCTTTATTAGTCGGGAGTGGATTGAAACAAAAAACGGGGACGTATCAACCGATACACAGTCTAGATTCTCCCGGCTTTATTAGTCGGGAGTGGATTGAAACGGCAAAAAGTTTGAGCGTCCAGCGATAGTTGAGGAATATTCTCCCGGCTTTATTAGTCGGGAGTGGATTGAAACAGTCTATACCCTTTTGTTTTTGATGATGTAGAGGTGAATTCTCCCGGCTTTATTAGTCGGGAGTGGATTGAAACATCAGTTTCATACTTACCGTTACGGGTTACTCTAAATTCTCCCGGCTTTATTAGTCGGGAGTGGATTGAAACCACAGCAGAAAGCCGCCTAATGCTATTAATACCTTATTCTCCCGGCTTTATTAGTCGGGAGTGGATTGAAACAGCTTGCTGGAATGAACATAAACGCGCAATTAGAACATTCTCCCGGCTTTATTAGTCGGGAGTGGATTGAAACACGCCATCCCCGCAAACGCAAGCATTAATAGGGTATTCTCCCGGCTTTATTAGTCGGGAGTGGATTGAAACTACAACCTTAAAAAACGTGGTGATGATGCTAACAATTCTCCCGGCTTTATTAGTCGGGAGTGGATTGAAACTACAACCTTAAAAAACGTGGTGATGATGCTAACAATTCTCCCGGCTTTATTAGTCGGGAGTGGATTGAAACATTTCAACTCCTCTAATAGTTGCAATTGTTTTTCATTCTCCCGGCTTTATTAGTCGGGAGTGGATTGAAACACCCCATATGGAGAGTAAAGACAAATGAACGAAAATTCTCCCGGCTTTATTAGTCGGGAGTGGATTGAAACAATAAAAAGCTAACAAAGATCAAAGATGAAGGAATTCTCCCGGCTTTATTAGTCGGGAGTGGATTGAAACCTGAACATATTGTGTGCGATATTGAACAGGGTGAAATTCTCCCGGCTTTATTAGTCGGGAGTGGATTGAAACACCGGCTAAATATGCGAATACGTCTCCAGTACTCCATTCTCCCGGCTTTATTAGTCGGGAGTGGATTGAAACATGTTATCTTCATTTTGTTTTCCTCGCGGTTAATAAATTCTCCCGGCTTTATTAGTCGGGAGTGGATTGAAACATCAATATGGTATGAAGAATAAGCATGTATCATCTGATTCTCCCGGCTTTATTAGTCGGGAGTGGATTGAAACGCCGTTGTTTGTGCGTTATTCGCGGTTGTTTGTGCATTCTCCCGGCTTTATTAGTCGGGAGTGGATTGAAACTTTGTTGTTCGCTGGCTCACAGGATGCGTTCCGATTCTCCCGGCTTTATTAGTCGGGAGTGGATTGAAACCAAAATATGAGTAATGAAGCACAAAATAGCGCAATTCTCCCGGCTTTATTAGTCGGGAGTGGATTGAAACACCAGTACCCTGCCCCGCAAGGACACTAGTACCCTATTCTCCCGGCTTTATTAGTCGGGAGTGGATTGAAACAGCAATATGCCCCTAAGTCAACATGGGGCGGGAAATTCTCCCGGCTTTATTAGTCGGGAGTGGATTGAAACGCTCGATTGTCGCCAGTCCTTCGGACGTGGCTCATTCTCCCGGCTTTATTAGTCGGGAGTGGATTGAAACAAACTATATACATCTTTCATAATCAGACCCCTAAATTCTCCCGGCTTTATTAGTCGGGAGTGGATTGAAACTAGTCTCGCAACCGGCTTTTCGTATGCTACCATAAATTCTCCCGGCTTTATTAGTCGGGAGTGGATTGAAACCGCATAGCCCCTAAGTCGCTTGACGAATTCAGTAAATTCTCCCGGCTTTATTAGTCGGGAGTGGATTGAAACTACCTGAGCATATTGTGTGCGATATTGAACAAGGATTCTCCCGGCTTTATTAGTCGGGAGTGGATTGAAACAGCCTGTCCTAAACTATGCGCAACACCTAATTCGGCGATTCTCCCGGCTTTATTAGTCGGGAGTGGATTGAAACCTTTTACTGATGAATCGTTATGGTGGGAACTCGGTTGGATTCTCCCGGCTTTATTAGTCGGGAGTGGATTGAAACAATATCTTTGCCATGTTTTTTTGTCCTCAAATCATTCTCCCGGCTTTATTAGTCGGGAGTGGATTGAAACATGCATGGATGGATTCATGCAGATTTAAATCAGATTCTCCCGGCTTTATTAGTCGGGAGTGGATTGAAACATCAGATCTGACACCTAAATAATTTATTATTGAATATTCTCCCGGCTTTATTAGTCGGGAGTGGATTGAAACCTCTAATTTATTAATGTTTAAGCCGGTTGAGACTGATTCTCCCGGCTTTATTAGTCGGGAGTGGATTGAAACTCTTCGTAAACGATCAATGAGGGAGACATATAAAATTCTCCCGGCTTTATTAGTCGGGAGTGGATTGAAACGAGTATTTTATCCTTAGCGCCGATTATATTAACCATTCTCCCGGCTTTATTAGTCGGGAGTGGATTGAAACTGATAACGATCATAACCAAAATTACTTTCAGCCTTATTCTCCCGGCTTTATTAGTCGGGAGTGGATTGAAACGCAGTGGTTTGTGCATTGTTAGCTGTGGTTTTTGATTCTCCCGGCTTTATTAGTCGGGAGTGGATTGAAACCCAGTGGAGGAAATCCATTTGTTCTTCAGGCGTGGATTCTCCCGGCTTTATTAGTCGGGAGTGGATTGAAACCCGCGAAACTCCCAGCCATGCGCCTTTATAATGTCATTCTCCCGGCTTTATTAGTCGGGAGTGGATTGAAACAGGTCTGGTGCTGTCGACATAGGTCACTCCGGTTATATTCTCCCGGCTTTATTAGTCGGGAGTGGATTGAAACATCTACATGGACAAGCCTACCATCGGGGGCTGAAAAATTCTCCCGGCTTTATTAGTCGGGAGTGGATTGAAACCTTTGCCATTTATACGCCGCGTATACTTGCCATTAATTCTCCCGGCTTTATTAGTCGGGAGTGGATTGAAACCGACCGGAACTCCATTGGCGAAATCTGGCGGTACGATTCTCCCGGCTTTATTAGTCGGGAGTGGATTGAAACCTTAATGCTCAGGCCGAGCTTTTCAAACATGTCCATTCTCCCGGCTTTATTAGTCGGGAGTGGATTGAAACGCCGATCATCTCCGTTGCCAGTTCCGCCGCCCAATTCTCCCGGCTTTATTAGTCGGGAGTGGATTGAAACATCCATCAATTCATTGCTCTGTTTACTTTGGATTTATTCTCCCGGCTTTATTAGTCGGGAGTGGATTGAAACACGGGGTATTGTGGATGTGGAGCGGGTGCAGGTGATTCTCCCGGCTTTATTAGTCGGGAGTGGATTGAAACAGACAAATGGCTGAAAAAATAGTTTTTACGCTCCTTATTCTCCCGGCTTTATTAGTCGGGAGTGGATTGAAACATCTCTAGCCTCATAAATTTGAATACGGTTTGTAATTCTCCCGGCTTTATTAGTCGGGAGTGGATTGAAACCAGAGGGGATGTCGCCCGCTCCGGTCAGCGTGACCATTCTCCCGGCTTTATTAGTCGGGAGTGGATTGAAACAGTTTCACAATCGCTACGTATGCCATTTATTTCAGATTCTCCCGGCTTTATTAGTCGGGAGTGGATTGAAACGGCTGCATCGGTGATGCCGTAACCCAACAAAGTGGATTCTCCCGGCTTTATTAGTCGGGAGTGGATTGAAACATGGTTTCGAGCTGTTCCGGTGACTGGATAGCCCCATTCTCCCGGCTTTATTAGTCGGGAGTGGATTGAAACACGCTGTCTCAAAAATAATTAAGAATTTATTTAAATTCTCCCGGCTTTATTAGTCGGGAGTGGATTGAAACTCATAAACGCCTTGCCCCATCCCTGTCGTGTCGAATTCTCCCGGCTTTATTAGTCGGGAGTGGATTGAAACAGGACGTTGAACACCGCGCCCATTGCACCTAGCGCCATTCTCCCGGCTTTATTAGTCGGGAGTGGATTGAAACCCACGTCTGTTGATGCGGGTAGAGGCGTTCGCGGTATTCTCCCGGCTTTATTAGTCGGGAGTGGATTGAAACGTCGTTGATCGTGTCACCGTGTGGCCCTTGTGCCGAGATTCTCCCGGCTTTATTAGTCGGGAGTGGATTGAAACCAGATCAGCCAGCAATACGCCCTCTTGCACCAGTCATTCTCCCGGCTTTATTAGTCGGGAGTGGATTGAAACACGCTTGAAGCTGATTTGCCGCTGTAACAGCCCGTATTCTCCCGGCTTTATTAGTCGGGAGTGGATTGAAACTGTTGGCGGTGACATCGAGCACCCCCGCACCGCGATTCTCCCGGCTTTATTAGTCGGGAGTGGATTGAAACATCCGGCGGTTGCGAAGCCACCGGGCGTTTGTCCATTCTCCCGGCTTTATTAGTCGGGAGTGGATTGAAACAAGCACACCCGTATCATTCACCCGCGCATTATCAGATTCTCCCGGCTTTATTAGTCGGGAGTGGATTGAAACCCAAAGGTTTTACCCTGTACTGATTGACCATCGAATTCTCCCGGCTTTATTAGTCGGGAGTGGATTGAAACGGTTTTGAGCAGCATGGCATTCAGCAATGCCTAGGGCATTCTCCCGGCTTTATTAGTCGGGAGTGGATTGAAACCTGAAAGAATTTCCCGGTGGAATTTTAATAATTATTCTCCCGGCTTTATTAGTCGGGAGTGGATTGAAACCGGGTCAGGTTATCCCTTATCAGTTGGGTGTGGGATTCTCCCGGCTTTATTAGTCGGGAGTGGATTGAAACATCCAGTGTTGGTAGACGGTCACGGTTATCGGGCATTCTCCCGGCTTTATTAGTCGGGAGTGGATTGAAACCCAGCATGAGTTTGTGAACTTGATAGCCGATACTGAATTCTCCCGGCTTTATTAGTCGGGAGTGGATTGAAACTCTGCCAGTTCGGCTATGGTGTAGTCTACGGTCTTATTCTCCCGGCTTTATTAGTCGGGAGTGGATTGAAACTGTACAACTCTGCGAGAGTCAGCGTGTTTCCATCATTCTCCCGGCTTTATTAGTCGGGAGTGGATTGAAACGCCCCAATGCGCCGCGTGATGGATAGCAACGTCGCATTCTCCCGGCTTTATTAGTCGGGAGTGGATTGAAACCGCCACCTGAGCAATGTGGATACGCCGGATGCTGGCATTCTCCCGGCTTTATTAGTCGGGAGTGGATTGAAACGCTGCTGGATATTGGTCAAAGCCTATCCGCAGCCATTCTCCCGGCTTTATTAGTCGGGAGTGGATTGAAACATTGGCAAACGCAGCGGCAGCCAACGCCGCCAGATTCTCCCGGCTTTATTAGTCGGGAGTGGATTGAAACAATGCCACGTTGCCTGCTCCTCCATCCGGTGTCCATTCTCCCGGCTTTATTAGTCGGGAGTGGATTGAAACACGACATAAATTCCCTAAAGAGGTCTTTACATGGATTCTCCCGGCTTTATTAGTCGGGAGTGGATTGAAACAGGCGTTGGCAATCATGCCTGCTTTCCACTTAGAGATTCTCCCGGCTTTATTAGTCGGGAGTGGATTGAAACTAATTGTGGCGTTATGCTCGATTTATCTGGTCAATTCATTCTCCCGGCTTTATTAGTCGGGAGTGGATTGAAACACGGTTGTCGAAGGTTTGAGAAGTGTCGGTCGTCATTCTCCCGGCTTTATTAGTCGGGAGTGGATTGAAACACCGTGATTTGGATATTGCCCATCTTCGCCGCATTGCATTCTCCCGGCTTTATTAGTCGGGAGTGGATTGAAACACGATCGCAACCGCACCAAGGATGGCAGAGCCGACATTCTCCCGGCTTTATTAGTCGGGAGTGGATTGAAACCTGGCATTGAAGCAGAGAAAGAGCGGCAATTGCCGATTCTCCCGGCTTTATTAGTCGGGAGTGGATTGAAACACCACTGATAATTTTAGGAGTCCCCATACTAAAGAATTCTCCCGGCTTTATTAGTCGGGAGTGGATTGAAACTCCCTGGAATTGATCTAGCACCCACGAAAGCGCGATTCTCCCGGCTTTATTAGTCGGGAGTGGATTGAAACTTGTCAATCATCTAATGGTGATGGTGATGGTGATGGTGATATTCTCCCGGCTTTATTAGTCGGGAGTGGATTGAAACTCGGTAGTACGATGCAAGTAACTGCGGTGATTGAGATTCACCCAGCTTTATACACACGATGTCCATCACGTCAGATTACGCAAATCCTCAAGGTCTTTCGGTCTGCCACTTGCTGCCTTATTCTTCTTGAAATCCTCAAGACTGATGACGTGAACAGTCAAGCCCCCATACTCCACATCCAAACGATGGGAGTAGCTGCTGGGGAAATCCACGCCATCTGGTTGGGTAAGCAAATCAATGCGCAAGGGTGGGTAGCCAAGCTGAATCACATTACCCAGTTTGGTGAAATCATCGGTACTCAAATCAAGTTCGCCAAAGCCAAACGCCTCCAGCACTGCCATGACTTTTTCGGCGTTGACCTGTTCAGGCTTGACCCAAATATCCATATCGCCGGTATAGCGCGGATAGCCGTGAATACCGAGCGCGTAGCCGCCAACCAACAGGTATTCAACCCCGTGATTGTTCAGTAACTCGATAAACTCTTTGAAGTCGCGGTGGAACATCTTTACGGAAACTCAAATAAGATTGGCGGAGCATTTCAATGGCATCAATGCGTTCTGCAATCGGGCGCGTGACCCAATACTGGTAGTCAGAGGGTTGGTCTTTATTGGTGGTGATGCATACCACCTTCCTAATCATGCGCGGAGCGGGTGCGGCTTGTTCCATACTGATCCCGGTTGCCTGTGAACTGAACGTTGATTATAGCATTGGCATTCTCCAGCAGTTTGCTATTAATGCGGCAATGTCCCTGATAGATGAAGAACACTACACAATCGCGGTCGCCTTAATCTGCGCAAACACCGCCATCCCCACCTTCAAGCCCATCACACTCGCGGATTTATGGGTAATGTGCGCCAGCAATGGCACGCCGCCCAGATTCAAGCGCACCATCACCTGCCCCGCCACCGGTTGCGCCATGCCGGTAATACTCGCAGGCAACACATTGAGGATGCTAGTTTGCGCCGGTTGTTGCAGCGTCAAACTGACATCGCGGGCATACACCCGTAAACGCACACTCGCACCCACTGCCGCCGCCTGCTGATAAGGCAAGCTCAACACACCGCCCGCAAACTGCACTTGACTGAGATGAAATTCCGGCTCGTGCCCACACACCTGCGCCTGTAACACGGTGGATGCCTGCTTGCTCTGTGCCATCGGCGAATCCAACTGTGTCAACGTTTCCGCCAGCGCCCCCGAAGCCACCACCCTACCCGCTTCCAGCACCACCAGATGATCCGCAAGCCGAGTCACTTCCTGCGGTGAATGCGTCACGTACAAAATCGGAATATCGAGTTCACGGTGCAAGCGTTCCAAAAACGGCAAAATCTCCTGTTTACGCTTGAGGTCGAGCGCAGCAAGCGGTTCATCCATCAGCAACACTTGCGGCTTGAGGGCAAGGGCGCGGGCAATGCCGACCCGCTGGCGTTCGCCGCCGGAGAGTTGCGCGGGGATTTTATTCAGCAAATGCTCAATCCCCAACATCGCCACAATCGCCGCCAGTTCCGCGTCATTGGCGGATTGCGCGGCACGTTTGCGCCCGTAATCAATATTCTTGCGGGCGCTCAAATGCGGGAACAAGCTGGCTTCCTGAAACACATACCCCAAGGGGCGTTGGTGCGTCGGCAAAAACACCCCGTTCGCGCTGTCTTGCCACACTTGCCCGCGCACTTGCAAAAAACCGCTGTCCGGGCGTTGCAACCCCGCAATGCAACGCAGCAACGTGGTTTTGCCAGAACCGGAATGCCCGAATAATGCCGTTACCCCGCTCCCCGGCAATTGCAAATCCACCGCCAACTGAAAGCCATCAAACGCCAATTGAAAGCGAGCGTCTACGTGTGCAGGTGCGGTATGCGTCATATTTTCGGCATCCTAATTCCCCGATTGAGGGTATACATCAGCAATAACACCACAAAGGAAAACACCAACATGCCACCAGCCAACCAATGGGCTTGTGCGTATTCCATCGCCTCGACATGATCGTAAATTTGCACCGATACCACGCGGGTTTTGTCGGGAATATTACCACCGATCATCAACACCACGCCGAATTCACCCACGGTATGCGCAAATCCCAAAATAGAAGCCGTGAGAAAACCGGGACGCGCCATCGGTATCGCCACGCTGAAAAACGCATCCAGCGGTGTTGCCCGCAACGTGCTTGCCGCCTCCATCAGGCGCATATCCAGCGTTTCAAACGCATTCTGAATCGGTTGCACCACAAACGGCAGCGAATAAAACACCGATGCCACCAGCAAACCGGTAAAGGTAAACGGCAACGTCCCCCAACCCAAGGAATCGGTCAATTGCCCAATCGGGCCTTTTGGTCCCAAGGTAATCAACAAATAAAACCCAATCACCGTCGGTGGCAATACAATCGGCAACGCCACCACCGCACTCAACGGGGCTTTCCACCAACGGCGAGTACGCGCCAGATGCCATGCCAGTGGCGTACCGATTACCAACAAAATCAAGGTGGTCAATCCGGCTAATTTCACCGTAAGCCAAATGGCCGACCAGTCACTAGGGGACAACATCACCTACTCCCGCATTGCTCCCTTCACCCATTGCGGGGGAAGGGCTGGGGATGGGGGGGATGGAATTTCGTAGCCGTAACTGCTAATAATAGTTTGCACCTCTTCCCCTTTTAGGAATTCCAGCAAGGCTTGAGCAGCGGCGTTATCCTTGCCCTTGGTTAACAATACCGCGTCTTGCGCCATCGGTTGATACATTTCTGCTGGCACAATCCACGCCGAACCGCTTTTGAGTTTGCCATCTTGTTGCACTTGCGACAAAGCCACAAAGCCGAGTTCGGCATTGCCCGTCGACACAAAATCAAAGGTCTGGGTAATGTTTTCACCTGTCACCAGTTTGGGCGTGATAGCGGCAGTCAACCCTAATTTTTCCATCACTGCCATCCCCGCTTCGCCATAAGGTGCGGTTTTGGGGTTGGCAATCGCCAGATGCTTGAAAGTGCCTTTGCTCAATACCTCGCCTTTGTCATCCACATAGCCCTCGGTACTGCTCCATAACACCAGCTTGCCGAAAGCGTAGGTAAACTGGGAGTCGGCTTCTGCCAACTTTTCCTCAACCAGCTTTTTCGGGGTCTTGCTATCGGCTGAGAGAAATACTTCAAAGGGTGCGCCGTTAGCGATCTGGGCATACAACTTACCGGTTGCACCTGCGGATATTTTCAACTCATGCCCGCTGGCAGCTTTGAATGTTTCCGCAATCGCTTGCAGCGGTTTGGAGAAGTTGGACGCAACTGCCACATACACCGTATCTGCCCACGCATTGGTGGTGCTGAAAATGATGGCTGCGGTAAGCAGGGTTTGTTTAAACCGTTTCATGTCAGATTCCTTACACTGTTAGTCAGGTTGAATGCATGACGCAAATGATGTTCCAATACGCGCTGATAGCCAAGGCATACCACCATGCAATTTGAACTGTTCATTCAGCTTTTAACCATACTCGCCATTATCACGTTGGCAGCCAGTGGCGTTTTGCAAGCCGCACGGCAGCAATTATTTGGCGGCTCAAAGCGGAAAGTGCCGATGCTTAAATTTCGGGAGTAACGCCCTCTTCCGTGCCGTCATACTGAATCCAGATTTCACCGTCGAAAACGGGTACGGACAAAACTGTTGGAACGTTTAATGCATGTTTCTATTCACCGCAAGACAGCAATCCTTGGCGGCAAACGAAAATAATATATAGATTAATGAGTTAATTCTAATGAGGCGACTCAATAGAGTGCAATCAGGGAGCACAGAGGCACAATGAAGGTGCATACTGGGTTGCATAAGGAGGTTTCTATGCTGAGTTTAAAAGAATGTACTGACTTTTGTGGTTTGACCGATGACGAAGTGCAAGCTATCGAACATGGCGCACACGTCACCCCGGTTGGTGCGTGTGCGCTGGCACAATCCGCTGAGGAAAAACCCAAGGAATGCCGCCAACTGCTCAAATACATGCACGAATACCTTGAATACGTGGAAAGTCACGAAGACACGCGCCGTTCGCACGAAGTCCACGAAGCTATCCAGCATTTCGTGTCTACCCACCATTTTGTCTAAGGGCAAGCGCTATTCCGCGCATTCGCTGATCCATTTGTACCGTTGGAGCGTGGAGCGTGGAGCGTGGCGGGTGGCGCGGAGGTGGTTGGGCAATGACCTACTGAGGGTTATACCTTCAAGCAATCGCCTGTTGACGAGATTGATTGGGTATCGCTTGTGCTCCTCACGCCCTACCCCTACACTGACGTTATTACATTCGTACTAACTCAACCCTGTTCGAGCTTGCCGCTTCCTACAGTTTCGGCATTGCCAAAAACCATCCGTTCATTGACGGCAACAAGCGGGTAGCCTTGGCAGTCGGTGCAGTTTTTCTGGAACTCAACGGTTTTGAGTTGGATGCTCCCGAACCCGAAGCGGTCATTATGTTTGAGCAATTAGCGGCGGGAAATATTGCAGAGGCAGAACTTGCCGACTGGTTTAAAAAGTCCTGCCTACAGATACCGTGAGGGTCGTAGGAATCACAACGATGGAAACTGGCTAATTGCAGATTGTGCGTATTTTGCATGGGCGTGCAATGCGCCCTCTCTTGCAATCCCCGCCAAACGTACCATAATGCACTGCATCAATCCTGCAAACTGCCTATCACAGCAATCATTTAATACGCAGCAGTTTGGCAACACCGCCCCCCATTCTCACTACCCGGAGATTTCCCATGCAAACGTTCACCGATTACGGACAAAATGCCATCAACGACCTAGCGCAACGCTACGGCGTATCGAACGATGCCGTTACCCACATGCTTTACGCCGTGATGAATGGCAACGGCACGATGGCGCAATTCAACCACTACGAACTCGGCGGCGGCGGGCAATGGATGCAAGGCGGCATGACGATGGTCGGCGACATGTTCAACTACAATTTGAAATCCAAAGTCGACGGCTTGTGTTCGGCATTATCCAACCTGCTGGCAGGTCAGCAAGCGATCTTCATGCCGGTCAGCAACCCGACCTCATTCCAAGGCAACCGCAACTGGTGGCCAGATGAGCTGGGCATTGCCTCCACCACGGGCGGGCAAAACAACACCCGTTACGCTTATTTCCCTGCCACTTGCCGTCTGGCTGTGGACATCAACGGGCAAGTCACCGTTTACGACACACTCGACCATCAAATCGGTGGCGTATCGCAACAGCAAGGCGGCAACAATTCCATGACCTTCAGCAGCCAATACGGCACGGTGCAAGTTGAGCAACTGCCAGTGGTTTCCGTGAATGGTGTTGCCCCCTCTGCGCCGATGCAGCCTGCACCCGCACCGTTTTACCCCAACAACCTTGCCAGTAACCCCGCGCCCGCCGATAATGGTGACATTTTCGCCCTAATCGAACGGCTGGCAGATTTGAAACAGAAAGGCATCCTTAGTGACGAGGAATTTGCCAGCAAAAAGGGCGAATTGTTGCAACGTTTGTAAACCCTTAAAAATCACAAGCACGGCGGAAACCATGAGTGTTGTTGATGAAAAATCCATCTTTATTGCCATGAAACAGGATGGACCATTCACCATCCAACAACACACCAATTGCACGCATCCGTTCTCACCACAAAACCGCCAGTGGGTCAAAACCTTCCAGCAGGACAGGCAAATGACCACCAAGTACCGCGCCGTGCGTGACCAGTTATTCGACCTGTTACAGATCAAACGTTTTGACGAGATTCCCGCCCTGCTCCACAACCCGGTATTACGCGAGCAACGCAGCGAACAGGCATACCGCTTATTAGGCAATTTGTTTGGTATCAGCGGAAATTTAAGCGCGATTCGCAGCAAAATTCACGAATACATGAATACTGCCGATGCGGTGATCGGCATGTTACGGGGCAAAGTGCTGGCGGCTTACAACTCACACATCGAAATCAGCAACGAGATCGAAACGGCTAAAAACCCGATTGACTTGTTGCTGATGATTTTTGACGACCGCTACCACCAGAAAATCCGTTTCGAGGCCAAGCGCAAACTGGTGTTGATGGGGCTGGCAGGTTCCATCGACCAGCGTGAACGTGAAACCGACATCGAAAACAAGTTTGCGACCTTCCTGAATTTCCTCAATCAATACGTGTGGAGTCCGCAACTCAAAATCGGCGAGTTGGACATTGCCTACCTGCACAGCCGCCACGATGCCAACGATTTCAGTTGCAGCGAAGTCGCCGTGATTGACGCGGAAACCGCCCGTGACCTGCACACTTTTGCCGAAAATGAAAAACTCACTTTGGTTAAACGCCGTCTCTTCCAAGCCAATGGGCAGGAAGTGCCGGTGTACGTGACCGTGCGCAAAAAGGATTCCGCAGCCAAGGTATTGAAACTGTTACGCAAAAACGAGAAAAATCCCGCCGTCGCGGTGGATGATGAGTTGGGGCTAATGGCAGTGCTGGATAACGTTAACCACGTCAAACGCTTCGTGCGCCACCTGACCCGCTCCGCCGTCAAAGCCGGTTCGATCATGATGCTCGAAGACATTTCTGACACACTCGCGGGCAGCCACTACACCGCCACCTCAATCGGCAGCAGCAGTAAAACCCAAATGCTGAAATTCTTTGCCCGCATGGGGGGAATGCGCGTCGAATTCATCATCCACACCAACCAAAGCTACCTCAACTACCGCTACCAGCGCGGCACGTCCCACGATGAATACGAAGTCCGGCGCTTATTCGACTCTGGTGTAACCGATTTTTTATTTCCCTACGACATTTATCGGCTGGATATGCAGCAAGTGCGTGAAAAACAGTTGCTGCGCTTCAGGAAGAATATTGAGGAACAGGGTTAAGGTACGCCAGATTGGGAAGAAGTTAATTGCTTTAATAGGAACACGCAAAATGGACAGCCAAACCTTGCAACAACGCATCCGCTTGGGGGAAGACTCCACGCTGGAACTCAAGCAAATCGTGTTTCGTGGCGCACAGAAAGTGATTGAGCCGCATCCTGACGGTTTGTCTGACGAACTCGCGGCGTTCGCCAATGCTAACGGCGGTACGCTGGTGTTAGGCGTGGATGACAAAACACTGACGGCTACGGGCATTCCGGCGGAACAAATGGAAACGCTGAAATCGTGGTTGCGGGGCATTGTTAACGACCGCATTACCCCGCCGCTGGAAATCCTCACCGAGAACGTTGAACTGCCCAATGCGGCGGGTGAAAGGGTTACGGTTATTGTCGTGAGTGTGCCGCGCAGTTTGTGGATACATGAAAGTGCAAATGGGTATTTTCGTCGGGTTGCTGATAGCAAACGCAAGCTGACCCCGGATGTATTGGCGCGTCTGTTCCAACAACGTAGCCAAGCACGCTTAATCCGCTTTGAAGAACAGGGTGTTGCTGATACGTCGCTGGATGATGCGGATGCATTGTTGTTGCGGCGTTTTCTGCGCCAGCATGAAGGCGATGAGCGCAAACAATTACGCCGCTTGCACTTGTTGGCTGATTTGGAAGGGCAAGAATGCCTGTCTATTGCGGGTGTGTTGTTGTGTACCGAAAAGCCGGTGAATTGGTTGCCATCGGCATACATTCAGGCGGTGGCTTACAGCGGTGTTAACAATGACCCCAACGAACAACTGGATGCCAAGGATTTTGATGGTCCATTGGATCGGCAACTGTGGGATGCGTTCGACTTTGTGCGCCTGAATATGAAAGTGCCAGCGCGTAAAGAATTCGGGCGGGTCGATTATCCGCAATACAGCCTGCGTGCAGTGTTTGAAGCACTCGTTAATGCTATCGTTCACCGTGATTACTCCATTTGGGGCGGGCGCATCCGCTTGCACATGTTCGCAGACCGGCTGGAGTTGTATTCACCGGGCGCATTGCCCAATTCCATGACGGTGGAATCCATGCAGGCTATGTCTTTGCCGCGCAATGACGTACTTTCCAGCCTGTTTTCCCGTTACTATCCTGTGCGCGATAGCGGGCTGGGACGCGAATACCTGATGGATCGGCGCGGTTCTGGCGTGGATGTGATATTGGCAGAAAGTGAGAAGTTATCCGGGAAAAAACCGCTGATTGAAATGATTGCGGATATGGAGTTGCGGGTAAAGATTTATGCAGCGTGTTATAAAAAGTCATGAAAAATCAAAATAATTCAAATCATATATCTACACTGCAAGATATTATTACAAGTGATGCTATTTTTGATTATGCAAGAGCATCAATTGAAATGTCGGATTATCTTCGTACTTTATTTATGGAGGGATATGACTCAATCGTTATTCCAAGCAGAGGAGCACTTCCAATATACAATTTGGCTCAAACCGCTTGGGATCTTGCCAATAAACAGCATAATTCATTAGAGGATAGGATAAAGGGAAAGTTTGATGCATTAAACTCCCCTATTAATCGCGAACTTATATTACCATTTTCTGCTGACCCCGTTGACGAATCACAAACAAGTTTATCTATTAGGAGATTTTGGACAAATGTTTTATCTGCAATAGTCAGAAGAGATACAAAAAGCCCACATCTGGTTTTTTATAGATTTTTAATTGAAAAAGTGGCTAAATTAAGTTGGGCACATGTGATGCCACGCACGCTACCAAGTGAAAAATTTATTTTTATTGATACGGTTATTTCAGGACGTGCTATTTCTGAAATAGAAACCTCTTTTAAAATGGAAGGATTAAACAAGTGTTATTTCTTGCTTATAGTAGATCAAGATGGAAATAAGCTCTCTGGTAAAAGCAAGGCTATGATTGAAAAATTAAAAGCTGAAGATAGGTGCAGCATTATTACTGTTGGTAATTTATTTACAGAAGATAGAGGTCCATCTGTAAGTGGTCTATGGAGTACTGTTTATCCCGAAATAATGTCTTCAATAAAGGATAGGTATGATTGGTCTAGTAATTGCTATGGGGCAGGTTCTTTTTATTGGAAAGTTTCTAGCTCTTTAGGTTTAAATACTTACTTTAAAAGAAAAGACTCAGATTACAACCTCCCTTTCACAATAACATACTCCACACTTTCTACAGCTTATTATGCTGCAATACACCACATATTAGAAAAGGAAGAAATTCTGAGAGGAAAATCATCTCTATTGAATCAGCTAATCAATGATCAGAATAATTCACAAGATATACGGCAAAAAATGACATTAAAAAAAGAAGCAAAAACAGCAGATACTATTGATTTTCTTTTGTTAAGTTATTTTGATCGTATTTCTGAGTTTTCCTCATCGCCACTTGACAAAGAGACAACACGAATGCTGTCCATGCCAAGAATGATAGAATTATGGCCAGAATCAGAGGTTTCCGTATCTAGTTCACACTTGGTAAGAGTTATGCTCGGCAATGATTCTATTAAAAAATTGATTGAATCTTTTGAAAATAATTATTTAAATAAAATGGATGTTTTCTCTGATCATTCTTGGTGGTTTAGAAACATTTAAGCTGGATTTTTACCATCCCCTTAAACCCCTTCATCACCGGGCGGGAAATCATCGTTTCCGCCAGCACCCGTTTTTCATACACAAATTCCCGAATCTCGTCATACTCATGGGAATATCGGGCAGTTTCGATCAACGCATAAATATCCGCCCCCAAAATCACACCGGGGCAGCCTTTCACCGCGTCGTACAGCAACGCCATGACGACTTTTTCCTCCGCATCCATCTTGCACTTGCCGTCGAGGATTTTGAGCATGACGGCGGTGGCGCAATCGACATGGGCGGGCGAGAGCGGATGTTCCAGCACCCACTGGCGCACATGCACGGCATACCCGCAAACTATGGATTTGCCCTAAGCTTTCAGCGATGCCATGTCGATCACGAAGCGGTATTTCACATCGCTTTTCAACATGCGCTCGTAGGCTGCATTGATTTCCTGCATCTGAATAATTTCGATGTCGGAAGTAATGCCATGTTTACCACAGAAATCCAGCATCTCTTGGGTTTCGGCAATACCACCAATCAGGGAACCCGCCACCGACTTGCGCCCCAACACCAGCGACGCGGAATTCAGGAAAGGTTCCAGCGGCCCCAGATAACCGACCAGTACCAATGTACCGCTGATATTCAAGGTCGGCATATAGGGGTTGATGTCATGCACGTAAGGCACGGTGTCAATGATCAGGTCAAAGCGACTTTTGACCGCAGCCATTTGACTGTCATCCCTGGAAAGCACGATGTTGTCAGCCCCCAAACGACGAGCATCTTGCTCCTTGCCCGGCGAACGGGTAAACAACGTGACTTCCGCACCCAGCGCCTTGGCAAGTTTCAGCGCCATATGACCGAGACCGCCCAGACCCACAACCGCGACTTTACTGCCCTTGCCCACGTTCCAGTGGCGCAGCGGTGAATAAGTCGTGATACCTGCACACAGTAACGGTGCAGCACCTGCCAAATCCAAACCATCCGGCACTTTCAGCACAAACTTGTCGGATACGACGATCTTCTCGGAATAGCCGCCGTAAGTGGTCGTGTGATCGTGCCGGTCAGTGCCGTTGTAAGTCAGGGTTGGGAACTCTTCGCAATACTGCTCCAGCCCATGCTGACAAGGTTCGCAATGCTGACAGGAATCGACCATGCAACCGTAACCGCCCGAGGAATATTTATAACGCTCAATATGCTAGGCTATGCGCCTTGAACCCTGCGTCACGTGGATGCCGTCAATGGCAACGTTTCAAAAATATTGAGCAACAACACTAAGGTAACATTTTAATGAGTACGATCCCTCCCTGCCCTCAATGCGGTTCCGAATACAGCTACGAAGACGGCGCAATGTTTGTCTGCCCCGAATGCGCCCACGAATGGCCTCAAGTCGCGACCGCCACTGAAGCAGAAGGCGAGCGCGTTATTAAAGATTCCAACGGAACCGTATTGCAAAACGGCGATACCGTCACCGTCATCAAAGATCTGAAGCTGAAAGGCTCATCGCTGGTTGTCAAAGTCGGCACCAAAGTGAAAAATATTCGTCTGGTCGATGGCGACCACGATATTGACTGCAAAATTGACGGCATTGGCGCAATGAGCCTGAAATCGGAATTCGTCAGGAAAGTCTAATGACCTTGCACCCCAACCCAGCCTTGCTGCAAAACCTTTATTGGATCACCCTGATTGCGGTGGTCGTATCCTCCGCTTCTGCCGTGCTCAAAGCCGGTTTTAAGCAGTTTGACTTGTTTGGGGTGATTATTATCGCCATTGTCACCGGACTAGGCGGTGGTTCGCTACGGGATATGCTGCTGGATCGGGAAGTGTTCTGGATTCGTGATCAGATGTTTTTCATCGCATCACTGGGCAGCGCCATCGCGATTTTTTTGCTGGCGCGGGTCCTGGTCATTCCACAACGCTTTTTCTTGATACCCGATGCAGCGGGATTGGCGACCTTCGGCGTGGCAGGAACACTGGTATCGCTGATGGTTGGTGCACCTTGGCTGGTCGCCAGCTTCATGGGCGTCATGACCGGCACGATGGGCGGCATTTTCCGCGATATATTGTGTAATACCCCGCCCGTGGTATTTCAAAGCCCGCTGTACGCCACCGTTTCGTGGGCGGGTTCGTTACTGTTCATTGGGCTGTTGTACCTGCACATGGATGTCACGCTGGCGGCGATTATCGCGGGTTTGGCGATTTTCATTGCGCGGCTACTGGCGATACGTTTCAACATCAAGCTGCCGGTCTTCAAATTCAAGGAATAGCGGTCACGCTAAGTAAGCCAAATTCTCCAGCGCAAAGCGTTTCGGCACAATCCCAAACGTTTGCCAAGCGGCACTGTCGCTACACGTATTCCCTTCCAACAACATCACAATCTGGTCGCGAGTAATCGGAAACCACGCTTGTTTATCCAACACGCCTGCCACCACTTTGAGAATTTCAGCCGGAGCAGGCACTGCCAATTTGCCGCTACGCCCTGATGCTTGCGCCAAGGTTTGGATAATAGCTTTCCAACTCACCACATCCGGTCCACACAGCGCGAAGGTTTTGCCCAATGTCGCCGGATTATCCACCGCTGCGGCAAACGCTTCCGCCACGTCTTCCACGTGTACCGGCTGCATCTGGAATTTGCCCGCTTGCAGAATATTCACCCCACCAAAAAACAGCGGCGCAGGAATCGGCGGCAACACCAACTCTTTTTGCAATTGCGTACAGAACTCCGCTTTGCCACGCGGATCGCCGAAAATCACCGAAGGCCGGAAAATCGTCCAGACCAACCCCGACGCTTGCACGCATTGTTCCGCCCGAAACTTGGTGTCTTGGTATTTGGTGCCGCCCGCTTTCACGCCATTCGCACTCATTAAGATGAAATGTTTCACACCCTGACGTTGCGCCGCCGCCACCGTGCGCTCGACCCCGTTGAACTGGCTTTCTTCGTAAGTGATACCCTTCGCCGGAAATTCGCGCAAAATACCGATCAAGTAAATCACCGCATCCGTGCCTTGCAAACACGCATCCAATGCCGCCGTGTCGCGAATATCACCGGAAACCGTTTCGCATTGCGCGGCGGCTGCCAATTTACCCGCACTACCGGAGCGCACCAGCACACGCGGCGTATGCCCTGCCTGCAACAAAGCGTCGATGACATAGGTGCCAACGAAGCCTGTTCCACCAATTATGCTGACTTTCATAACGCAATCCTTGTATTGACGAATGTAACTATTGTCTTAGTTTAGTGCGATACGGCGCAAATACCCCCGTTAGCATTGTTATATGCACCCGTCATGTCGCCTTCTGCCTCTTGAAAAAATTAAGACTTGTCACAATCTTGTCTAACAAGAGTACTTGATAGCCAAACTAGGTTATTCGCCACCCAACGAGGTAACAGCATGAACGAAGCTCTCATTTTAATCCCCATGCGCGATGTCGTCTTATTTCCCGGCATGGCAATTCCCATCACCATTGGGCGCGAACAATCCATCGCGGCAGCGCAACAAGCCGTCAAAAATGGGCAAAAAGTCGGGTTGATCTTGCAAACCCAAGCCAGCCTCAGCAATCCCGATGGCAACCAATTACACCCGATCGGCACGATTGCCAGCATTTTGCGCTATGTCACCACCTCCAGCGGCACGCACCATCTGGTGGTGCAAGGTGAAGAACGCTTTCGCGTAGTCGATTATGTTGAAGGTTTGCCCTACATGGCGGCACACGTCGAAATCCTTCCCGAAATCGAAGCCGCCGAGGATGACGCCGACATTAAAGCGCGGATGCGTCACTTGCAGGAAAAAGCCATTGAAACCGTGCAATTGCTGCCGCAAGCCCCGCCTGAAGTCGTCAGCGCCATCCAAAGCATCGAATACGCGGGCGCACTCGCCGATTTGATCAGCAATTTCCTCGACATCACCCCGCCAGAAAAGCAGGTGATTTTGGAAACCATCAATCTGCGCGAACGCCTCGATAAAGTCGCCGAACACGTGCGCCACCAGCTCGAAGTGTTGAAACTTACCCGTGAAATCGACCAACAAACCCAACAGTCGATGGACGCCCGCCAGCGCGAATTCATGCTACGTGAACGCCTCAAAGCCATCAAAAAAGAACTAGGCGAAGACGACGATGACAGCAACCCATCCGAAATTGAAGAGCTAAAGCAAGCGATTGCCGACGCCAACATGTCCGCCGAAGCCGCCGACCAAGCCCGCAAGGAACTCAAACGCCTGCAAAAAATGCCGGAATCGTCCGGTGAATATTCCATGATCCGCACCTACCTCGACTGGCTCACCAGCCTGCCTTGGAACCAACTGGCAGCCGAAACCATCGACATCGCCAAAGCCCGCGAAGTGCTGGACGAAGACCATTACGGCTTGGAAAAGATCAAAAAACGCATCCTCGAATACCTCGCGGTACGCAAACTCAACCCGCAAGGTCGCAGCCCGATCCTGTGTTTCGTGGGGCCGCCCGGTGTCGGCAAAACCTCGCTCGGCAAAAGCATTGCCCGTTCATTAGGCTTACCGTTTGTGCGTTCCAGCCTCGGCGGGGTGCATGACGAAGCCGAAATCCGTGGGCATCGCCGCACTTACATGGGCGCATTACCCGGCAATATCATTCAGGAAATGCGCAAAGCAGGCAATCGCAATCCCGTGTTTATGCTCGACGAAATCGACAAACTCGGCGGCGGCGGTTTCCACGGCGACCCCGCCGCTGCCTTGCTGGAAGTGCTTGACCCCGCGCAAAACGAAACCTTCCGCGATAACTATTTGGCGTTACCGTTTGACCTGAGCAAAGTGGTCTTCATCGCCACCGCCAATGTACTGGACGCGATTCCAGGGCCATTGCGCGACCGCATGGAAATCATCAGCCTGCCCGGTTACACCGAAGACGAAAAGGTCGAAATTGCCAAACGTTACTTGCTATCACGCCAACTTACAGCGCACGGTTTGACTCCAGAACAAGCGCACGTCAACGAAGCCGCGTTACACACGATTGTGAGCGATTACACTCGCGAAGCCGGTTGCCGCAATTTAGAGCGTGAAATCGCGGCGGTATTGCGCAATGCCGCTATTCAAATCGCGGAAGGCAAGACCGAGCGGGTCGCGATTACCCCCGCTGAGTTGCCCGCCATTCTTGGTTCACAACGCTTTGAAAGTGAAGTGGCGATGCGCACCAGCGTCCCCGGTGTGGCAACCGGCTTGGCATGGACACCGGTTGGCGGCGATATTCTGTTCATCGAAACCACCAAAATGCCGGGGCATGGCAAGCTGATCATTACCGGGCAACTCGGCGATGTAATGAAAGAAAGCGCTCAAGCTGCCTTAAGTCTGATCAAAGCCAACGCTAAACGCTTTGGGGTTGACCCGCAGGTATTCGAGAAGCATGATATTCACTTGCACGTTCCGGCGGGCGCAATCCCGAAAGACGGGCCTAGCGCGGGGGTGTCGATTTTCACCTCGCTGGTATCCTTGCTTAGTGATTGCAAAGTGCGCAGTGATGTCGCCATGACCGGCGAAATCAGCTTGCGTGGTTTGGTGTTACCGATTGGCGGGGTTAAGGAAAAATGCCTTGCCGCCTTACGCGCAGGCATCCACACCGTGATGTTGCCCGCGCGTAACCGTAAGGATTTGGATGACGTGCCGGAAAATGCCCGTAAACAGCTCAATTTTGTGTGGCTGGAGCGGGTAGACGATGCAATTAACGCAGCACTAGAAGTGCCGGAGTTAGCTTTACAAACCGCCGCGTGAGAGAACCCCAATGCATAAGCCCTACCTCAAACTCATCAATTCCTATTCTGTGGTAGGCAGCCTTGGCATTACCATTCTTGCCAGTCTACAAGGGTGCGGGGGTGATCAGCCCCCTGCCCCGCCACCCAACACAGGCGCTGGCACGATTTCCGAAGCCGCGAAAAGCGAAGCCATGTTTCTGGTGATCCAGCAAACTGGCGCAAATCCTGACACCTATGAACTGGTGGAAAAATATCCCGCCAGCCAAACCCGCGCCATCCTCAAGGACATGAAAGGCAACGAACGCATCCTCACCGAAGCCGAACTCAAAGCAATGGCAGAAGCCGAAGCCAAAAGGGTCGAAGACGGCACATCTGCCCTCACCCAACCCGTGGCACAAAATCAAGGTTTAAGCTTAGGTGAAACGGTTCTCGCCGCCGCAGCCGGGGCGCTAATTGGCGGAATGCTTGCCAACAGACTCATGGGCAACGCGAATTACCAACAGCACCAGCAACAACAAGCCAGCAAAGCGCAAAGCAGCATCAGCCGCCCCGCCGCACGCACCGATACCCGCGCGGTAAACCCCAATCAAGCGCAACAACCCAAATCCGGCTTTTTCGGCAACAATAATAACGCCAACCCCAGCAACCGCTCTGGCAGCAGCGGCGGCAGTTCCTTTGGCGGCGGCTCGGTAGGGGGCTAAATCATGATTCAACTCGAAACCGTTAACCCCATCAGCCCTGCGCTCATGGAAGAAGTTGGCATGACTTGGCACACCGACCCCGACGGTCAACCCTATGTTGCCGCTGAAATCGTCGTCGTTACCGAAGCGGAAGCCGAAGCTTATTACAGCGCTGCCAACCAACTCTACGATATGTACGTCGCCGCTGCCCAACACGTCATCGACCATGACCGTTTTCTGGAACTCGACATTCCTTACAATCTGGTCGACCACATCCGTCGCAGTTGGGAAAACGACCATCGTCACCTCTACGGGCGTTTCGATTTCGCAGGCGGTGTCGACGGCTTGCCGATTAAACTGATCGAATTCAATGCCGATACCCCCACTAGCCTGTTTGAAACCGCCATCGTGCAATGGGCGCTGCTCAAAGCCAATGGCATGAACGAAGCCGCACAATTCAACACTGTCTACGCCAGCCTCGTGAAAAACTTTCGCCGCTTAGTGACTGGCGAGAACGATCCCGACCGTTTTGGCGAGTATTACCGCTATCAAAACATCTTATTTTCCAGCATTCGCGGCTTACCGGAAGACGAACAAACTGTGCGTTTTTTACAACACCTTGCGAATGACGCTGGGTTTCAGACCGATTTTTGCTACCTGGATGAAGTCGGCTTTCTCGAAGAACAAGGTATTTTCAACCCGCAACAAACCCGTTTCGACTACTGGTTTAAGCTTTACCCGTGGGAAGACATTGCGCTGCAAACAGACGGCATCAACGGCATTCTCGACGACATCACCCGCAATACCGCAACCGTCATCCTCAACCCTGCGTACACCCTGTTATTCCAAAGCAAGGGCATTCTGAAAGTGTTGTACGAACTATTCCCCGACTCCCCTTATTTGCTGGAAACCCGCAGTGAAAGGCTGCACGGCAAACAGCAAGTGGCGAAAAAACTGTTCGGGCGCGAAGGTGCGAATGTCAGCATTTACGATGCAGCAGGCAAACTCCTCACGCAAACCTCTGGCGAATACGACCGCTACCAAACCGTTTACCAAGCATTCGCCGAATACCCCAAAGACGCACAAGGGCGCAGTTATCAGGCAGGGGTATTTTTTGCGTGGGAAGGCTGTGGTCTAGGTTTTCGACGTGGCGGTGAAATCCTTGATAATCTCAGCAAGTTTGTGGCACATCGCGTCAAATAAGTGCCATATTAAGTATCATATAAAATGATTTGCCTTGCTATCCCCAACAATAAAGCGCTTAATAGAGATGACCTTTATTAATACGTTATTTTACTACACGTCATACGCCTTAATACAAACCCCTATTAAGTCAGTAAAGGTTTTAATAATGTTGTTTCTTTCTGCAAAGGAATTCGCTCTCTCATTGTCTGAAAAACCAATTCCGATGAAGCTTCAGACCACCTGAGTATTGGCGCGTGAATTATTTTACGTTAAGCAGCATTATATTTTAATTCGACATTTGCCAAATCATGGCGAAGTGAGGATTTATATGCTCGAAACACTTGCAATCGTCTTAGTTATCCTCTGGCTATTGGGTCTTGTTACCTCGTACACAATGGGCGGATTTATTCATATCTTATTAGTTGTTGCGATTGTGGTCATTTTGATGCGCATCATTCAAGGTCGTCGTTTATAAACCACAACAACGCTATATTAATCTTTAATAAGGAAAACATCATGCAACACAGCAAAACCACCGAAACAGAAATTGACTTCCGCGCAGAATTTGACACTCTTCGTGATCAAGTCAATGAGCTACTAAAGTCCTTGAAAAACAAAACCGAAGCGACCGCCTCCAGCTTGGGTGAAAATGTTGAAAGTAAGATGGAGCACTATCAAGATCAAGCCGGTCAAAAATTGCATGACGCATACGCAGCCGGTAATGCTGGCCTGAATGACGTGGGTGAGCACATTCGTAAAAACCCAGTTGCCAGTATGCTGATTGCTTTTGGCGTCGGTTATGCTATTTTCAAGGTGTTAGGACAAGGCAAGTAAAGTCGTGAAAGCCTTGACCGACATCATTATTAGCCTGTTTGAACTGGCTGAAGCCGAAGGTCGGGTGCTGCAAAGCCAAGTGTTACAGACAACCAGTCGTATTTTACTGCTGATCGTTGCCGCCTTGTTTTTCAGCCTAGCAGCCGGTCTTTTGCTGACTGCCAGCTATCAAGTGTTAAGCCTTTATTTACCGCCAGCGGGTGCTTTATTTATTGTAGGAATAATGTGCCTGCTGGTGGCAGGAGTATTGATATGGTTCGTGAAGTATACCAGCCGCCGACAGTAACCGAAGCCAAACAACAATTACGCACCGCCTTTGCCAATACTGAATATTTTGGATTCATTAAAAAGCATCCCCTTGAATCAGCGGGAGCATCATTGCTGGCTGGCATTTTATTTGGGAGGTTTAATAAAGGTCAGTTATCACCCGGTTTATTGGGATTGGCTGCGCAGTTATTAAAGCGCGTTTAAACATTGGATAAATACTATGAAAGGCAATGCTGTCAACGCCCTGAAAATTCCCGCATGGGGAATGTTCATCATCAGCATGGGCGTGGTTCTCTACCTCGCTAAATCCATTTTTATCCCGATTGTATTGGCAATCATTGCCTCATTCTTGTTAGCGCCTGCCGTCAACTACCTGAAAAAATTTCGTATCCCCAGCACGGTTGGCAGTTTTCTGATATTGCTGTTGTTCTCCACTGTGATGGTCACGGCAGCCAATTATCTTGCCGATCCTGTTAGTGTTTGGGTAGAGCGTTTACCTGCCGAGCTTAGGCACATTGAAGATAAATTACTCACATTCAAAAGCTCCATCGCCAATATGCGGGAGACGACGGATAAATTTGGGGAAATAGCGGCTACCGGGAGTAACACTCCGGCACGTGAAGTCGTGGTACGTGGGCCGAACCTGCTGTACGTCCTGCTGGATAATACCCAATCCTTTTTGGTTTCAGTCGCTTCCTTTGTGATGCTGCCGTACTTCCTGTTGGCATTTGGTGATTCAACCATCAACAGCGCCAACCAGTATTGGGGCAGCAAGGAATCCAGCGCCACGGTTATCCGTATTATTCAGGCAGCCCAACATCAGGTCGGTCGCTACTTGTTGCTGATCACTGCCATCAATATCAGCCTTGGCGTGCTGGTAGCCTTGACCATGTGGGCATTGGGTATGCCCAATCCGATTGTTTGGGGAGCATCAGCCACCATCCTCAATTACATCCCCTATGTGGGGGCAGCCATTAACCTCGTGATTATCACGCTGGTTTCCTTACTGACATTCAACCATTTTGGCCAGATATTGCTACCGCCCCTAGCACTGGTGCTGCTGAACCTGCTCGAAGAATTTGTACTGCCCCTGTTCGTGGGCAAGCTGTTTATCATCGACCCAATCCTGATTTTTCTGTTTATCCTGTTGCTGGGATGGTTGTGGGGCATGGCGGGTATTTTCATGGCTGTGCCGTTGTTAATGATCATGAAAATCGTATTTGACCAAACCCAAGCAAGAGAGAGCGCATGAAAGAAAATCCCAAAACCTTATTAAACAATATCCGTGCATGGGGAACGCTCTCTTTCCGGGTCAATGCGGTACACGATCTTACCCAAGAAGTGCAACCCTTACGCGCAGAACTCTTCAGCGCCGACCAAATGGAACGCCACGGCAGAACGCTGGCGGATACGCACCAACTTAGCCAAACATTTCCGCGTGATCAGCTTCTCGACCGCCTCTCCGACAACGAAGCCGTACTGGTGGAATGCGCCCGCGTATTAACCGCCACGATCAGTTCCAACCACCGCCTCACTCCAGCGGGCGAATGGTTGCTGGACAATTTCTACCTGATTGATGAGCAAATCCGCACTGCCAAACGCCATTTACCGCAAGGTTACAGCCGCGAATTGCCGCGCCTGTCGGATGGCGCGTCCAGCGGCTTACCGCGTGTGTATGACATTGCGTTAGAAAACATTGCGCATGGCGATGGGCGCGTTGACCCCGACAGCCTCAGCCGTTTCGTCACCGCTTACCAGACCGTCACACCGTTGAAACTGGGCGAATTGTGGGCAATCCCCATTATGTTGCGCTTGGCCTTGATCGAAAACCTGCGGCGCATTGCGGCACGGATTACCACCGACAAAATTGACCAAGACCTTGCCGATACCTGGGCAAACCGGATGGTCGAAACCGCTGAAAAAGACCCCAAAAGCCTGATTCTAGTGATTGCCGACATGGCACGCTCCAACCCGCCGATGACTACGCCGTTTGTGGCGGAACTGGTGCGCCGCCTGCAATGGCAGAGTGCCGCGCTGGGCTTACCGTTGAGTTGGATCGAGCAATTGCTGGCAGAATCACACCTGACCATTGAACACTTGGTGCAAATCGAAAGCCAGCAACAGGCGGCTGATCAAGTGTCGATTGGCAACAGCATCGGCAGCCTGCGCTTCCTTGGCTCGATGGATTGGGAAGAATTCGTCGAAAATATGAGCGTGGTCGAACGAGCCCTGTGCAACGATCCGGCTAGTGCATACGGCGAGATGACTTTTGCTACCCGCGACCGTTACCGCCACGTCGTAGAAAAAACTGCCAAATACACAGACTATTCTGAAGGCGAAGTCGCACAATTAGCGGTGCAACTGGCACAAACGAGCGCGGAACAGCATGGCAGTGACGACCGTACCGCACACGTTGGCTTTTACCTGATTGACGCAGGTTTGCCGCAACTCGAACAAGCGGCGCAAGTGCGGCTGCCACTGCTTACACGAGCGCATCGCTTGGTGTGCAGTTTACCCCTTCTCTCCTTTGTGGGCGGTATTACGTTGCTAACCTTGCTGTTTACCGGCGGCTTATTGTTGCAAGCCCGTGCTGAAGGCTTGCAAGGCTGGGGGCTGATATTGCTGGGCATTCTGTTCGTAGTGGGCACAAGCTATTTGTCGGTGGCACTGGTGAATTGGCTGGCAACCTTGTTGAATACACCGTATGCACTGCCGCGCATGGATTTTTCTGAAGGCATTCCCGCGCCATCACGTACTTTGGTCATCGTACCGACCATGCTCAGCAACGCCCCCGGCATTGAGAGCATGATGGAAGCGTTGGAAGTACGTTTCCTCGCCAATCGGGATGCACACCTGCATTTCGGTTTATTGACCGATTTTTTGGATGCACCGCTAGAAACGCAGCCAGGGGATGACGCGCTATTGCACCTCGCACAAGCAGGCATCGACCATCTAAATACCAAATATCCGGGCGAATCGGGGGACATTTTTTTCCTGTTTCACCGCCCGCGTCGCTGGAATCCGCAAGCACAAGTGTGGATGGGCTACGAACGCAAGCGCGGCAAACTGGCGGATTTGAATGCGCTGCTACGCGGTGGTGCAAAGGACGCTTTCGCGCTGATCGTGGGCGACATCACGCCGCTTGCCGAGGTGAAATACGTGATTACGTTGGACACTGATACCCAGCTTCCACGTGACGCTGCCCGCCAGTTCGTCGGCACGTTGGCGCATCCGCTCAACCACGCGGTCTACGACCCTGCCAAGCAGCGGGTTACACAAGGTTACGGCATCCTGCAACCTCGTGTCAGCGTGAGCCTTTCCGCCCCCAACCTGTCACGCTATGCACGCTTGTACGGCGGGGAATCAGGCATTGACCCGTACACCCGCGCCGTCTCCGACGTGTATCAGGATGTGTTCAACGAAGGCTCGTTCATCGGCAAAGGCATTTACGACGTGGATGCGTTCGAGCAAGCATTGGGTGAGCGGTTGCCGGAAAACTGCATTCTCAGTCATGACTTGCTGGAAGGCTGTTATGCGCGGGCGGGTTTGATTAGTGATGTGCAATTGTATGAAGAATACCCCGTGCGTTACAGCGCGGATGTCAGCCGTCGGCATCGCTGGATTCGCGGCGACTGGCAATTGCTGGGCTGGTTGTTGCCCTCCGTGCCGGGAGCTGGGAAAGAACGCCAGAAAAACCCATTGTCGTGGCTGTCACGCTGGAAGATTTTCGACAATCTACGGCGCAGTCTTACCGCTGCGGCATTGACGCTGTTACTGCTGTTGGGCTGGATAGTGTTGCCAATGGCGGGTTTCTGGACGCTGGCAGTGTTGGCGATTTTGCTGATTCCGTCGGTCAGTGCGTCCTTGTTGAGTTTGGTGCGTAAACCTACCGATTTGCTGTTAAGCCAACATCTGGCGGCAGAAATGCGGGCGGCAGAAGGGCATTTTACCCAAGCCGCATTGACGCTGATTTGCTTGCCTTACGAGGCGTATTTCAGTCTGGATGCGATTATCCGCACGCTCTGGCGGATGGCGGTTTCCAAGCAACGTCTATTGGAATGGAAGCCGTCGAGTGAAACCAGCCGTCATAGCCCGAATCTTTCTGACGCTTATCGGGCGATGTGGATTGCGCCAGTTATTGCCCTGGTCACGGGGTTGTATCTGGTATTGGTGCGCCCTGAAGCTTTGTTGATCGCCGCACCCATCCTGTTGTTGTGGTGGTTAGCACCTGCGATTATTTGGTGGGTGAGTGAGCCGCTGGCACGACGTACCAGCAAGCTAACGCCTGACCAAACCGTGTTTCTAAGCAAGACTGCTCGTAAGACGTGGGCTTATTTTGAGAATTTGGTCGGGGTGCAAGATAACTGGTTGCCGCCGGATAACTATCAGGTCTACCGTGACGTAGGCGTGGCGCATCGGACTTCGCCGACCAATATGGGGATGGCGTTGCTGGCGAATTTGGCGGCTTATGATTTTGGTTACTTGCCGCTGGGCGAGCTGATTGAACGGACGGCGAATACTTTACGCACGATGGAGCGTCTGGAACGTTACCACGGGCATTTTTACAACTGGTATGACACGCTGTCGCTGAAGCCATTGTTGCCGATGTATGTGTCTACGGTGGATAGCGGCAATCTGGGTGGGCATTTGCTGACCTTGCAGCCGGGGTTGCTGGCGTTGCCGGATCAGCCGATTTTGGCGGCGCGTTGGCTGGAAGGGTTGCAGGATACGTTTGGGATTGTGTTGGAAAGTACGGCGGATAAGACGCATTGGATTGCGTTGCAAACGGCGTTGAATGTTGCGGCTACCACACGCCCTACGACGTTGGTAGCGGTGAAACATTGCCTCGAACATTTGATTGCACTTGCATCTGTCGATAACAGCGAATGGGGAGTTGCGTTGGTGCGGCAATGTCGGGCGCATTTGGATGAATTGCGTTTCCTTGTGCCGGATGGAACAGAGAATCACGTTGAAGGCATCCCGACCTTACGGGAACTGTTGTTGATTCCGGCAAGTAGTCGGTGGGCGCAGGAGCGGATTACGGCGCTCGAACAACTAGCCTTGCAAGCCAGCGAACTCGCCTGTATGCAATACGATTTCCTCTACGACAAGCCGCGCCGCTTGTTTGCGATTGGCTACAACGTGACTGAACGTCACCGCGATGCGAGTTACTACGACTTGCTGGCATCCGAAGCGCGGTTGTGCAATTTCGTGACGATTGCGCAGGAACAAGTGCCGCAGGAAAGCTGGTTTGCCTTAGGAAGGCTGCTGATTACCACCGATGGCGAACCCACGCTGCTGTCCTGGAGCGGCTCGATGTTTGAATACCTGATGCCCTTGCTGGTCATGCCGACCTACACCAATACCCTGATCGACCAGACTTACCATGCGGTGGTGCAACGCCAGATTGCGTATGGCAAACAGCGCGGCGTGCCGTGGGGTACGTCGGAATCGGGTTATAACACCGTCGATGTGCATCTCAATTACCAATACCGTGCGTTTGGCGTGCCGGGTTTAGGGCTGAAACGCGGGTTGGCGGAAGATTTGGTGATTGCCCCGTATGCTTCGGCACTGGCGCTGATGGTTGACCCTGAAGCCGCCTGCCAAAACCTGCAACGTCTCGCCGCTGATGGTGTGGTGGGCAAGTTTGGCTTTTATGAGGCGGTTGATTACACCCCGTCACGGCAACGGCGAGGGGAAGCGCGGGTCGTTATCCAATCCTTCATGGCGTACCATCAGGGCATGAGTTTGCTGGCGTTGGCGTATTTGCTGCTGGATCGCCCGATGCAACGGCGTTTTGCTGCCAACCCACAGTTTCAGGCGACGCTATTGCTGCTGCAAGAACGCATTCCCAAAGCCACCGCGTTCTACACGCAAGCGGCGGAAGTGGCGGAAGTATTGCTGGCTTCCAGCGAACCGCAAATCCCGATCCGCGTCCTCAAAAACCCGAATACGCTCATCCCCGAAGTGCAGTTGCTCTCCAACGGGCGTTACAACGTGATGATAACGAATGCCGGTGGCGGTTACAGCCGCTGCAAGGATTTTGCCGTGACACGCTGGCAGGAAGACAGTACCCGTGACCATTGGGGCACATTCTGCTACATCCGCGACGTAGCCAGTGGCGAGTTCTGGTCAACCGCGCATCAACCGACGCTTGCTCCGGCAGACCATTACGAAGCGATTTTCTCGGAAGGTCGTGCCGAATTCCGCCGCCGTGACCACAATTTTGATACGCACATCGACATCGTGGTATCGCCGGAAGACGACATCGAATTGCGCCGCGTGCGTATCACCAACGATTCACCGCTGCAACGTACCATCGAAGTCACCAGTTACGCCGAAGTCGTGCTGGCCTCGCCTGCTTCTGACACCTTGCACCCCGCGTTCAGCAAGCTGTTTGTGCAAACCGAAATCATCGACCCGCTGCAAGCCATCCTGTGTACCCGTCGCCCTCACGCCCTCGATGAACACAGCCCCTGGCTGTTCCATTTAATGGCGGTGCATGAAGGCGATTCCAGCGGTATTTCGTATGAAACCGACCGGGCGCAATTCATCGGGCGCGGCAATACCCTCGTTGCCCCGCACGCCATGACCACCGCCGATCACCTGTCCAACAGCGTCGGCGCAGTGCTTGACCCCATCGTTGCCATCCGCCACCGCATTACGCTCGAACCCGAAGCCTCGGTGACGCTCGATATGGTCATGGGCATCGCCGATACCCGCGAAGCCAGCCTGCAATTGGTGGAAAAATACCGTGACCGCCGCCTCGCTGACCGCGTATTCGACCTAGCCTGGACGCACAGCCAAGTGGTATTACGCCAGCTCAATGCCAGCGAAGCCGAAGCACAACTCTACGGGCGGCTTGCCAATTCGGTGATTTATTCCCACGCTTTGCTGCGGGCAGATGCCAGCACTTTGATCAGCAATCATCGCGGGCAATCCGGCCTGTGGGCGCACGCCATTTCCGGCGACCTGCCGATTGTGTTGTTGCAAATCAAGGATCTGGACAATATCGAACTGGTGCGCCAAATGGTCAAAGCCCATGCCTACTGGCGTTTGAAAGGCTTGACGGTGGATCTGGTGATCTGGAACGAAGACCGCGAAGGCTACCGCCAATTGCTGCAAGAACAAATCATGGGGCTGATTGCGTGGGGCGTGGAAGCGCACGTCATTGACCGCCCCGGTGGTATTTTTGTACGCCATGCCGACCAGATTTCCAGCGAAGACCGCATCCTGATCCAGTCCGTTGCCCGCGTCATTATCACCGACAGTAAAGGTTCGCTGACCGACCAAGTGAATCGGCGCGGCTTGTTGGAGGTGCGTGTACCGCGCTTCAAACCCAGCCACTTCCCTGCCCCAACAGCCGTGGGCAGTTTGTTGCCGCGTGATGACCTGATCCTGTTCAACGGCTTGGGCGGGTTTACGGCTGACGGGCGCGAATACGTGATTACCCCGACCAACGACCAGACCACGCCTGCGCCGTGGGTCAATGTGCTGGCCAATCCCCACTTTGGCACTGTTATTTCCGAAAGCGGGCAAGCCTATACGTGGGGCGAAAATGCCCACGAATACCGATTAACCCCCTGGCATAACGATCCGGTCAGCGATTTAAGCGGCGAAGCCCTGTATTTGCGCGACGAAGACAGCGGCGAGTTCTGGTCGCCCACGCCGCTGCCATGTCCGGGAACGGGCGCGACCATCAGCCGCCACGGTTTCGGTTACAGTGTGTTTGAACACAATGAAAACGGCATTTACTCGGAACTCACCGTGTTTGTGGCGTTGGATGCGTCGGTCAAATTCTCGGTGCTGAAAGTACGCAACGCCTCCGGGCGCACCCGCCAGCTTTCCGCCACAGGTTACGTGGAATGGGTACTGGGCGATTTGACCCCGAAATCCGCCCCACATGTGATTACCGAATGCACTGCCCCGCAAGGCGCAGTATTCGCCCGCAACGCCTACAGCATGGAGTTTGCGGAGCGGGTAGCATTCTTCGCGGTGGATGATGCGAATCGTACTGTCACGGGCGACCGTGCCGAATTCATCGGGCGCAATGGTTCATTACGTAACCCAGCGGCACTGCAACGGGCGTACCTGTCCGGCAAAGTGGGCGCAGCACTTGACCCGTGCGCCGCTATCCAAGTGCCGTTTGAACTGGCAGCAGGACGTGAGCGGGTGATTGTCTTCAAGCTGGGTGCAGGGCGTGATATGCACGATGCGCAAGCCTTGGTGCAACGTTTCCGTGGCGTAGCGGCGACACTCGACGCGCTCAAACAGGTACAAAATTATTGGGTGCAAACCTTGAGCACAGTGCAGGTGGAAACGCCTGATCCTGCTGTGAATATGCTCACCAACGGCTGGCTGCTATACCAGACGCTGGGTTGCCGCTTGTGGGGACGCAGCGGTTATTACCAATCGGGCGGCGCATTCGGTTTCCGCGACCAGTTGCAGGATGTGATGGCGTTGGTTCATGCCGAACCGCACAAAGTCCGCGAACATTTGCTGCTGTGTGCGGGGCATCAGTTTGCGGAAGGCGATGTGCAACACTGGTGGCATCCGCCATCCGACCGGGGAGTGCGCACGCAATGTTCCGATGATTATTTGTGGTTGCCGCTGGTGACGTGCCGCTACATCCTGACCACGGGCGACATGGCGGTGCTGGATGAGCAACGCGGTTTCCTGAGCGGGCGAGCGGTGAGCGTCGGGGAAGATTCCTACTACGACTTGCCGGGGCATTCGGCCGAAGTTGCCAGCCTGTACCAGCATTGTGTCCGCGCCATCCTGCACGGCTTGCGCTTTGGCGAACACGGTTTGCCGCTGATGGGTTCGGGCGACTGGAATGACGGCATGAATCTGGTCGGTATCGAGGGCAAGGGCGAAAGCATCTGGCTGGGCTTTTTCCTGTGTGAAGTGCTAGGGCAATTTGCCGAGCTGGCAAAACAGCGCAATGACATCCCCTTTGCCGAACGCTGCCAGCAGGAACGTTACCAATTGCACCAGAATCTGGAACGCCACGGCTGGGATGGCGCGTGGTATCGCCGCGCCTACTTCGACGATGGCACGCCGCTGGGTTCAAGCAGCAACCCGGAATGCCAGATTGATTCGATTGCGCAAAGCTGGTCGGTACTTTCTGGCGTGGGTGCGCCCGAACGCACCGCGCAAGCAATGCAATCGCTGAATACGCATTTGGTGCGCCGCGATCATGCGCTGGTGCAGTTGTTAGACCCGCCGTTCAATACTTCCGATTTGAACCCCGGTTATATCCGGGGCTATGTGCCAGGTGTGCGCGAAAACGGTGGGCAATACACCCATGCAGCAATTTGGGCAGCGATGGCATTTGCCCGTTTGGGCGACAGCGCACATGCGTGGGAATTGCTGGGCATGATTAACCCGATCAACCACGCCACTTCCCCGCAAACCGTGGCAACGTACAAGGTTGAACCGTATGTGATTGCCGCCGACGTGTATGGCGTTGCCCCGCATACCGGACGCGGCGGCTGGACGTGGTACACCGGCTCGGCAAGCTGGATGTACCGGCTAATTACCGAATCGTTGCTGGGCTTACGGCGCGAAGGCGATAGTTTGCGCTTTGAACCGTGTTTACCGCCAGAGTGGACGGGATTCAAAATGCTGTATCGTTATCAGGAAACGCTTTATCACATTGTGATTACGCAATTAAACACGCAGGAAGGTGACAATACCGTGACATTGGATGGCATTAATCAGCCTAACGGTGTTATTCGCTTGCTGGATGATCA
Source organism: Thiothrix winogradskyi (assembly GCF_021650935.1). NCBI lineage: Bacteria > Pseudomonadati > Pseudomonadota > Gammaproteobacteria > Thiotrichales > Thiotrichaceae > Thiothrix > Thiothrix winogradskyi. The sequence goes on from NZ_CP091244.1 coordinate 2,676,237, forward strand.
CATTGAACATCACGTTACATTTAAAATAATTTAAAATTATTAAGTCACTTATGGATTTAAACAATCAGAGTTAATTTTGTTTTTTAATTGGCTCCACCATTTATATCTATTTTTGTGATTTACCTTGCCATATTAATAAATATAGCGTCTAATGAACCTATGGAGTTTTTCAGAAAAAAGCGCCTCATCACAAATAAAGGAGATATATTATGACCACTAAAGAAGATTATAAACAAAAAATCGAAGGCGAGTTAGCGTTAGCCCAAGCCAAATTGGCCGAGTTTCAAGCACGTGCGAAAATGGCTTCAGCCGATACCCGCATTAGCTACAACGAACACATGCATGACATGGAACAAAAGTTCGAAGCGACTAAGGTAAAGTTAAAAGAGTTTGGTGAAGCCAGCGATGGTGCGTGGGAAAATTTGAAGGATGGCGTGGAAACCGCATGGCATTCACTGAGTGATTCCGTTAAAGATGCTGCTGCTAAATTCAAAGCCTGACACTACGCCCCTCCCTCTTTCCGACAAGTTTTGCTAACACACTAGCATTTTAAGGTAGCCCATTGACCTTGCCCCCCCCAAAAGGCGGGCTGCCTTACTTTTTAATTCCCTTTAATTAAAGCCAACATGCGCTTTAAAGGATCAATCTAATGGATACGAATTATTTGTCAGCTCACTGGCATCAGATGAAAGGTAGCGTGCGCGAGCAATTTGGCAAATTGACCGACGATGATCTACTGGAAATCGGCGGCAAAGTCGAGCTTCTCGTAGGTAAATTACAAGAGCGTTACGATCTGAGCCTTGCAGAAGCGGAAGCCGCTGTCACTGGCTTAAAAATTGATGCCGAAGGCATGAAACTAGAAACCAATCTTTAACGAATACCGGAGTTTTTATGAAAATTAATCTTATGCTATTACCCCTCGTGATTGCTGTGAGCTTGCTTGGCTGTGACAACACGACCGAACAAAAGGCTGCGGATACTGCCAATGCTGCTAAGGAAAACATGAAAGACGCAGCGCATGAAGCCAATGAAAAAATGAAAGAGGCGGCTGATGACGTGAAGGAAAAAGCGGGTGATGCCGCCGATGCCATGCGAGAGCAGGTTGAGAAAGCTAGATTGGAACGGGAAAAGCAAGAAGCTGAAGATGCATTGAAGAAAGAAGAAGCTTTGAAAAAATAAGACCCTATGGAATTTTCCTTAGTGCGTTTTAACAATTTTTGATGGATTATGAATACAATGAAAATACAAATGCTAGCTTTCGCCGTTACGTCTGCGCTGTTGGGTGCGACTGCACCTGCGATGGCAGAAGACGTAACGCTGTTTGATTACGAACAACCGACCAGTGCGTATGAAGATGCGTATGTTTCTGGGCGTTTAAACATAAATAGCGGCAATCAAGATCAAACCAGCCATGATTTGAACTTGGATATGAATTACGAACGGGTTTTCAGTTCCCCTGACCGTGATATTAAATTCAACGGGGATCTGCAAGGCTCCTCCAAACGCGGTCCGAGTGCCGGTGATGCAACTCAAGATAATTACATCGGCACTGGCTCAGTGGGCATGAATAAATATTTCCAACCGAATAGCAAAGGTGCTTTTTGGTACGGTGATGGTGAAATTGGCATTAAAAAAGGTGCTGATGACCCACGTATAAAAGCGGGAGTCGGCGTAGGTTATGGTCGCGTTGTCAATGTTACCCCAATGGCGCAAGCGATTCGTCTAGTAGAAGCCCTAACTGAGAAGCAACGCCTGACGGGTAGTTTAACCAAAGCGGAATACAATCAGGTTGCCAATATTATTGCTAAAGAAAGTGAATACCGGACTAAATACGGTTCAGCAGATTACCAGCAAAATTGGATGGCTGACATTGAAAAAGTTTTACAAGCTACTGGCAAAACTGCGGGGGAACTTGGCGCTATTGGCATTCTCAGAGCGCGTGATGTTTTAGTGAATGAACGAATTTCTACCCGCAAACACGGTTGGTTAGCCAAAGTGGGTGTGAGCGAAGTTCTCAAAGATTACGATGGCAGTGATACCAAACCTGCCTTAGACATTGGCGCGGAATATCACCGTCCGCTGAATAATCAAACCCAGTTTTCTAATGAAGCGTCGGCTTCTGCCATTTTGCAAGATAGCGACAAAAGCTACACCGCTAAAAATGCCATGAGTTTGACGCATGAATTAACTGACCGCGTGGATTGGTTAAACAGTTGGGCGATGAATTACGACCATAATGATGTCACCGATGCAGATACGACTACCAATGCGGTGAGTTCCACTTACCGTTATTACATTAGCAATAAACTGGCGTTTGATACGGTAGCAACGTTATCCAAAGTTGATGATGATATTGCTGACAACGGTAATGACGAAATCGACAATTCATTATTCATGGGCGTTACTTATCGCCTGAAATAATGCCACCTGCCCGATCGAATAAATGGTTGCCCTTTCAATAAGGGCACGGAGTATTGATATGAAAACCTTACATCCATTAACTGCTAATGCAGTGATTCTTGCTGTTTTACTGAGTTTGACAGCGTGTTCTGGCATGACAGCCCGTGAGAAAAACACTGCGGTAGGCGCAGGTGTTGGTGCAGTTACCGGTAGCGCGGTAACGGGTGGCTCAACTGCCGGAACCATCGGTGGTGCAGCGGTCGGTGGGATTATTGGCAGTGGTATTCGTTAAACCATACAACGGTTTAAGCAAGGAGAAATGAACGATGCGTAGCAAAGAAAAAGGCAAAATAGGCTGGGTATTGCTTTGGCTTGTGGGAATCCCGATTCCGATCTTGCTGGCGCTGTATTTCTTACGTGGATGCACTTGAGTAACCACTATGCGCTTATATACAAGTTGTGATCTGGCGTTCGAGATTCCTGCTCCCACGCCATTTGTGCTGATGTTGCGCCCGCGCAGTGGGGCGCAACAATGGATTACCCGCGAGGAATACCGCCTCGTGCCGAGCGTGCCAGTGCTTGAATTCACCGACAATTACGGCAATCTCTGTCAGCGGCTGGTTGCGCCACCGGGAATTTTCACCGTGTACACCTCTGCCGAAGTGATGACCGCAGACCATGTGGATCAGGCACCGGGAGCGCCGTTCGTGGCAGTTCAAGAGCTGCCCGATGTGGAACTCAGTTACTTGTTGCCTAGCCGTTACTGTGAATCCGACCGCTTTGGTAAAATGGCAACCGAGATTACCGCAGAGCAGCCAGCGGGTTACGATCAGGTCGCAGCGATTGTGGCTTGGCTGCGTGCCAATATCCGCTTTGCACCGGGTAGCAGTAACGTTCCAGTGTCGGCAATCGAAGTCAACCTCAAGCAATCGGGTGTGTGCCGTGACTTTGCGCACCTTGGCATTGCCTTATGCCGCAGCCTGAGCATCCCCGCACGCATGGTAGTAGGTTATCTCTACCGACTCGATCCAATGGATTTGCACGCTTGGTTTGAAGCCTACGTCGGCGGACGCTGGTACACATTTGATGCCACGCAAGCCGAACTCAACGGCGGCTATGTAGTGCTTGGTTATGGGCGAGATGCGGCAGATGTCGCGGTTTACAATCAATTTGGCCCTGCGGTACACCCCACCGCCCAAACCGTTTGCGTACAGTGCCTCAAAGAAAATTAGGTTTTTACATGAAAATGTCACACACATTGACTGCACGGGTTGCCATTTTAACGGCTATATTATTCGGTATTAGTGCTTGTTCCACACTGCCTGAGCCAGCAGCAAACGAGAGCTGGAAGCCTGCATCTGTTTGCCCCCTCAATTCTGGTTTCTTTGGGAATCAAGCCGATAGTGAGTGCCTACTCAAGGAGCAACAAAATACTGTGCATGGATATATTACTTAATGAAACGCTTCTATCGCCCCGCCATTGTGATCGTGCTTGTCCTGCTTATTAGCGGCTATTTCGCACGCAACCTACTCTTCGGCACTCCCGTTGAAGCGCACGCTGTCGTTCAGGGCGAATTACGCCAAACCGTTGTTGCCAGCGGGCGCATCACTTGGCCGCAACGTGTCTCAGTAGCAGCGGAAATCACGGGGCGCGTCACTCACATTCCCGTTAAAGAAGGTCAAGCGGTCAAACGCGGTGATTTGTTAATCCAGCTTGCCGACAGTACCGACCGCGCCAGCCTCGCCCAAGCCACCACCGCCGTGGCACTCGCCGAGGTCAAACTGCGCCAGCAACGCGAAGTCGGGTTGCCCACCGCGCAAGAAGCACTGCGCCAAGCCCAAGCCGATGTCGAACAAACCGGTCAGCAACTCAGCCGCATCCGCTCGCTCAACAACCAAAAATACATTAGCAAAGCCGAACTGGACACCGCCCAGCGTAATCTGGATGTTGCCAACAGCAAACTGGAAGCCGCCCAATTACAAGTGCAAAGCAACCAGTCCAAAGGCAGCGACGCACTACTTGCCACCACTGCCCTGAGCCAAGCCCGTGCCTCCTTGCAACTCGCACAGGTCAAACTGGCACAAACCGCGATCCTCGCCCCCGCTGACGGCACATTGATCAGTCGCAGCATTGAACCGGGCGATATTGCCACCGCAGGCAAAGCCCTCATGGTGTTGGCAGCGCAAGGCGAAACCCAAATCGAAGTGCAAATCGACGAAAAAAACCTCGGTAAACTTGCGATCGGGCAAGTCGCGCTGAGTTCCGCCGATGCCTTCCCCCAACAGCGTTTTAACGCCGAAGTCGCCTACATCAACCCCGGTGTGGATGCCACACGCGGCGCGGTAGCGGTGAAATTGCGGGTCAAAGAGCCGCCGGATTATTTGCGCCAAGACATGACCGTTTCCGTCGATATAGAAACTGCCCAAAAGCCGGATGCCTTGGTAATCCCCACGGGGGCATTACACGAACCCAGCAGCGCTGCGCCGTGGGTACTGGTGGTGCGCAACAATCACACGGTAAAACAAACCGTCACGCTCGGTTTGCGCGGCGATGAAAACGTAGAAGTGTTAAACGGTCTCACCGCCGGTGAAGCGGTGATTCCGGCGAATTTAGCCCTGATCAAAGCCGATCAGCGGGTGCGGGTGACATTGCCGCCATGAATTCAGCCATGCCGTTTGAATGGATTTTAGCGATTCGCTTCATGCGCCAAGCACGGATGCAAACCTTGCTGATTATGTCCGGTGTTGCACTGGGCGTATCGGTGATTGTGTTTATTTCTGCCCTGATCAGCGGGCTGCAAACCAATTTGTTCAAACGCACGTTGGATTTTCAGGCGCAAATCATTATTCTGCCGCCCAAAGAAGTGTCGCGCCCACTGCATCAAGCGGGAGATGGGACGATGCTTGCCACGCTGGTACAACCACGGGCGCAACGCTTGCAATCAGTTGATCAATGGCAAACCGTTCTCGCGCAAGTGGCGAAAATGGACGGCATTAGCGTCGTTGCTCCGGTGGTATCAGGCGCGGGGTTTATCGTGCGCGGCGAAGCTAACAAAGCCGTCGGCTTAACCGGTATTGAGCCAGAAACCTACCTACAACTCATCGCGCTCAACAGCAAAATCATCGCTGGCACAGCCAATATCACCGGCACGGATATGTTGGTCGGCTTGGATTTGGCAAAAGATTTAGGCGTGTGGACAGGCGACAAACTCAATCTGCAAACCGCATCCGGCGGCACGGCAACCTTGAGCATTCGCGGCATTTTCGATTACGGCAATAGCGGGATGAATTCGCGCTCGGTGTACATTGCGTTACGCACTGCGCAAAGCCTGCTCGATTTGGCGGGCGGTGTCACCAGCGTCGAAGTGAATCTGGATGAGCCGTTTACTGCCGAAACCGTGGCACAAACCATTCAGGCGCAAACCGGTTTGAAGGTCGACAGTTGGATTGCCACCAATGCGCAATTTTTTAGTGCATTGGAAGCGCAAGGTATGTCAAATAATGTGATTCGCTTTTTCGTGGGGCTGACTGCTGCCTTGGGGATTGCCAACGTGTTGGTGGTGTCGGTGGTGCAAAAATCCAAAGCGATTGGCATTTTGCGGGCGACGGGTACATCACGACAACAGATTCTGCGGCTGTTTTTGCTGCAAGGTGCGTTGACGGGTTTAATCGGTTCGCTGTTGGGTGCGTTCGTCGGTTGGTTGTTTTTAATCGTGTGGCGCAATATCGCCATTAATGCGGATGGCACACAACTTTTCCCGATTACGTTTGACCCGATGCTGTTTGTGTACGCAGCCGTGGGCGCAACGCTAGTGGGAATACTCGCCGCCTTGTTCCCTGCTCTGCAAGCAGCGCGGCTTGACCCGGCGGTGGCAATTCGTGGCTGACTTCAACGCCATTACCCTGCAACTCAAGGGCATCCGCAAAGCCTACAATGTGGGTTTGCCTGCGGAAACCGAAGTGCTGCACGGGCTGGATTTAACCATTGAACGCGGCGAATTTGTGGCGCTGATCGGCCCGTCGGGGTCGGGCAAAAGTACCTTGCTGAACCTGATTGGCTTGCTCGACAAACCCACAGCGGGTGAACTGTTCATTACCGGGCAACCCACCACGCAATTGCAGGATCGGGAGCTGACGTTGTTACGTGCCAAAGCTATCGGCTTTGTGTTCCAGTTCCACAACCTGTTGCCCGAATTTACCGCGTTGGAAAACGTGATGTTGCCGTTGCTGGCGGCACGGGGTCGACCCGATGAGGCGATGCGTTTACGTGCTGCCGAATTGATTGAGCAAGTGGGGCTGACCGACGTGGGCAAACACATGAGCAATGATTTATCCGGTGGTCAACAACAGCGCGTCGCCATTGCCCGTGCGCTGGTGATGCAGCCTGCACTGGTGCTGGCAGACGAACCTACCGGCAACCTCGATACCAAAGCTGCCGACAATGTGTTTGATTTGTTGCGCCGCGTGAATGAAGATAGCGATACCAGCTTTTTAATCGTCACCCACGACCCGCGTTTAGCACAGCGTTGCGACCGCATTATTGAACTGGTGGACGGACGCATTGATTCGGATAAAGCCAACCGAGTGTCTCCCCCATGATGAAAACTAATCACACTGGCCTTAGCCAAGCCGAAGCCGCCCGCCGTTTGGCAAGCGACGGCGAAAACATGCTTCCCGGCAGCGTCCCCAAATCCCTGTTTGCCATCGCCTTGAGCGTGTTTACCGAACCCATGTTCCTGATGCTCTTGGGTGCAGGCGGCATCTACCTCGCCTTGGGGGATCGTGCCGAAGCCTCATTCCTGCTCGGTTTCGTGTTCGTCGTGATCGGCATTACCTTGGCGCAAGAACGCAAAACGCAACGTGCGCTGGAATCCTTGCGTGACCTGTCTGCGCCGCGTGCCTTGGTGGTGCGTGACGGTCAGGAAATACGCATTCCGGGGCGTGAAGTGGTACGCGGCGATGTGCTGGTATTGCACGAAGGCGACCGCATTCCCGCCGATGCTTTGCTGCTGGACGGGCAGTTGAGCGTGGATGAATCCCTGCTCACGGGTGAAGCCGTGCCGGTCAACAAATCGCCTACGGCTGGCGCAACCTTTGCCCCACCAGAGGGCGAAAGCAGCGCGTCCCTATATGCCAGCACCGTCGTCACCAAAGGCGTAGGAATGGCGGAAGTCAGCACCATTGGCGTGAATACTGCTGTCGGGCGCATCGGGCAAGCCTTAGCCTCGACGCAGGAAGCTCCCTCCGGTCTGCAACAAGCCTCGCGCAAACTGATTATCGTCCTAACCATCGTGGGTTTGACCTTCGCCACGCTGCTAGTATTGCTGGGCTGGCTGTGGGACGGACGGGCGTTTCTGGACAGTTTATTGTCGGGCATTGCGCTGGCAATGGCGATTTTGCCGGAAGAAATCCCCGTCATCCTGACCGTGTTTCTGGCGTTAGGTGCATGGCGTATTTCCAAGCAAAAAGTCTTGACGCGGCGCGTGTCAGCCGTCGAAGCCTTGGGCGCAATCACGGTACTGGCAGTGGATAAAACCGGCACGCTCACCCAAAACCGCATGAAGATGGAAGAACTGGTGGCGGTGGGTGAAACTTTCCGCAATGAAGGCGCAAACGCCCTGCCAGAGACATTTCATGAACTCGCCGAATTCACCCTGTTAGCCACGCCGCTCGACCCTTTCGACCCGATGGAAAAAGCCATTCAGACCTTCGCCCAGCAATGGTTGAAGGACACGGAACATTGGCATTCACAAGTACCCGAATTTCAGTACGATTTGTCGGCGGAAATACTGGCAATGACGCAGGTATTTTCCAGCAATGACCCCAACACGCATTTGCTGGCGTGCAAAGGTGCGCCCGAAGCAGTGGCGGATTTGTGCCATTTGCCCACCGCTGAACGCGACATTATCCACCAGCAAGTATTAAGTATGGCAGAGCGCGGCTTGCGTGTGTTGGGTGTCGCGAAAGGTCAATGGCAAAGCAAGGAATTGCCGCCCAGCCAACACGATTTCAGCTTTACGTTTCTGGGATTAGTAGGGTTTGTTGATCCGCCACGACCCGAAGTACCCGCCGCGATTGCCGAATGCCGTGCCGCTGGAGTACGCATTATTATGATGACGGGCGACCACCCCGCCACCGCGCGGGCGATTGCGCAACAAGTCAACCTGAGTACCCGCACGGCGGTGATGACGGGCGCGGAAGTGGCGGCACTTAGCGATGCCGAATTGCACGAACAGTTGCAGCAAGTGGATATGTTCACCCGCTTGCAACCCGAACAAAAACTGCGGCTGGTGCAGATACTGCAACAAAACGGTGAAGTGGTCGCCATGACCGGCGATGGGGTCAACGATGCGCCCGCTCTCAAAGCCGCCAATATTGGCATTGCGATGGGCGAACGCGGCACGGATGTTGCCCGCGAAGCCGCCGCCCTGGTGCTGCTGGATGACAGTTTTGCCAGCATCGTCGCGGCAATTCGGCAAGGGCGGCGCATTTACGACAATATCACCAAGGCCACCGCGTTCACCTTCGCGGTACACATGCCGATTATTGTGTTGGCACTGATTCCGGCGTTGCTGCATTGGCCGGTGCTGTTGCTGCCTGTGCATATTGTGTTGCTGGAATTGCTGATCGACCCCGCCTGTTCGATTGTGTTCGAGGCCGAACCGGAAGCCAGCGACATCATGACGCGCCCGCCGCGTAAACTAACGGATTCGCCGTTTGCGTTTAGTGCTCTGCTTTACCCGCTGCTACAAGGCATTGCAGTGGCGGAAGTGTTGCTGCTGGGGTATTGGCAGCTGGATGGGCAAGGTTTTCAGGCAGCGGACATACGCGGGGCAATGTTCATGGGCTTGGTACTGGGTTTGTGCTTGCTCATTCTTGCCAATCGTGATGCGGCGCGGTCGCTGCTGCATGGATTGACGGCAAGCAATCCGTGGATTTGGCGCATGTTTGGCGCGGTCATCTTGCTGCTTGTTGTGGTATTTAGCGTACCCGTGCTGCGCGACATTATGGGGTTTAGCGTCATGGGCATCCCCCAATTGGTGGCAGGCATGGCTTTGGTGCTGGGGATTGGGGTGAGTCTGGAGATTTTGCGGTGGGTCAGTGGTCATGTCAGGGGGAATTAATCCCTGACATTCCGTCACTTAAAGCTGCGCGATAGGTTTTTCAGTGAACAAATAATCTTTGAGTTCTTTGGAAAACCTTGCGTCTTTACGCCGAGTCCATTCCAGCAACATCGCGGCATGTTCTTTTTCCTCGTCACGGTTGTGTTCCAGAATGGCTTTGAGTTCTTGATCCTTACACACATCCGCCCGCTGGTTATACCAATCCACGGCTTCCAGCTCTTCCATGAGCGACACGATGGCGCGGTGCATATCGCGGGTTTCAGCGGAGAGTTTTTCAGCAGGTTCGTGATAACCAACACTAGACATTTTCTACTCCTTAATCGTTAACCAAATCACGGTAAGCGTGCCAACTAGCATGAGCGATTAATGGCATCGCTATAATCAAACCGATATAAAACGTCGCAATACCCAAGCCAATAATCGCCACAATGGTCATTGCCCACAGCAGCATAGTTTTAGGGTTTTGCTTGACAACACGAATACTGGTAACACTAGCCGTCATAATGTCGATTTTCCTGTGCAACAATAACGGCACAGTCACCACACCCGTCGTAAAAGCGATGCTGGCAAATAACAAGCCTACGCCCATAAAACCGAGAATGAATAGCCAACCGTTATCCATCGTTAGCAAACTTGTAAATAAGTGACCATAACCTTCGCCCGTGACGGTTGTGCTCGTCATCATCAAACCGGTCAATACTGTTGCAGTACGCACCCAGAATAACATGACAAAACTCAGTGCGACGGCATAAATACCTAAACCGTAGACATTGTGGCTAATAACAGACAAAGAATGCTTAAAGGTAGCTGGCTCACCATGTTCAATACGCCTGCTTAAATCATAAAGACCTACCGCAACAAACGAACCAACCAATAAAAAACCGGTGGACAACGTAACAACAAAAACAGGATTACTCCGAAATACCAGCGTAAGCAAAATACCTGCTAACGCGAAAATAATCCCATAGGACAAACTTGCCGTAGGGGTTTTCCAAATATCTTGCCAGCCTGCGGCAAGCCAGCAATTCCCGCCGATCTTAAAATGACTGTATAATCATGGTCTTGTAAAACGAGTCACTGTGCAACGAAATGCCTGCAAAACCACCTCCCCTGCCTCTTGTTGGTAGCCTGAAGCTACGCAAGACCCTCTCAGTCCCCGGATTGCTGGAACGTGTGCGCGGCTGTTTCAGTGAAGTCACTGACCACCGCAAAACCAAACCCGACTATCCCTTGGTTGACGTGCTGATGTCAGGGCTTGCCCTATTTTCGTTGAAAGACGGCTCACTGTTGCAGTTTGACAAACAGCGCGGGGACAAGGCACGACGGCACAACCTGAAAACCCTGTTTGGCATCCCCGATGCTCCCTGTGACAGCCAAATGCGCACGGTATTGGACGGGGTAAAACCGCAGCGTCTGCGCCGGTGTTCCGCGCCATCCATCAGGAACTGCAACGGCAAGGCATACTGGAAGGCTACCGTTTTCTAGGAAAGTATTTAGTCAGTATTGATGGAACAGGTATTTTTAGCTCTGGGGCTATCTCTTGCCCGGATTGTTGCATTAAGACACACAAGGACGGACGTGAGGAGTATTACCACCAGATGCTGGCGGCAGTGCTGGTTCACCCTGACAAGAATACCGTATTACCCTTTTTCCCAGAGGCCATCACCAAGCAGGATGGCAGCAAGAAAAATGATTGCGAACACAATGCCTCTAAACGGCTCATCCCCCAGTTGCGCCAAGACTTCCCGCGCATGGAGATGATCCTGCTGCAAGATGCCCTTTCCTGCAATGCACCGCACATCCGTCTTCTGAAGTCAAACGGTTACAGCTTTATCATTACCGCCAAAGCCCGTAGTGGCAGCCTATTACTGAAGACGGTATTGGACGGGTTAGCCAATGGCAGTACCCAAGAATTGGCAGGCACGACGAGCAAAAAGTTACGGTGTGGCTACCGTTATGCCAACGACATCCCGCTCAACCATGCCAACCAAGACGTGCGGGTCAACTACATCGACTATTGGGAGGAACGCCCCGACGGTACAACCTTTATCTATGACTGCGTGACTGACATCCCCCTCACCGCCGACAACGTGGCGGATGTGGTACGCGCAGGCCGTTCCCGCTGGAAGGTGGAGAACGAAACCTTTAACACCCTTAAAAACCTCGGTTACAACCTCGAACATAATTACGGTCATGGCAAGCAACATCTTTCCACTGTGTTCGCCACCCTGATGATGTTGGCCTTCCTGATCGACCAGATTCAGGAAGCTTGCTGCCAGTACTTCCAAGCCGCCCGCACCCGCTTACAGAGCCGTACCGCATTGTGGGAGAAGATGCGTGGGATGTTCCGTGAGCATCTGATTAGCGATTGGGAGTCCTTCTATGCTGCCATCATTTGGGGTTATGAACATGCTGACCTGACACCCAAAGGCATTCGCAGCGGATGAAAATCAGGCTTGAGGGTACGCTGGGGTTTTCCAACAGGGTGTTGGGTTATGCAAAAGTCAGGCGGTATTCGGGCAGGCTTTCAGGGCTTGGAGGGTATGGTTGTGCCCGTAAAAATCAAAGCCCTCGCAGGTCTGCGAAGCTCTGATTACCGATGGATAGCGGGAATTGCTGGCGGCAAGCCACTGCTTAATAGCGCTTGGATTGACGTGATTAACGGCTAATCCTGTAAATAACTTCTCGGTGGGACGGGATTCGTCCGCCATTGGTTGTTTTGCAACAAAAGGTTCCATTTTGAATTTCTCCTGAATTAAAATTATTGAATTAAGTATTCAATTCCAGAGTAGTCCGATAAAAAACAAATAGCTAGCACTCTTTTGTTATTGAGAATTAAAGCTTAGCGTTTAATAACCCTATTGGGGCTATTTCGCAAAACTTTAATTTCATCAAGCAATTCTATTGCCAAAGCAGCACCTGCCAAATTAACACCTAAATCGCGCTGAAGCCGGATTACAGTACGCACCCGCACTACGCTATTACCTGCAAACAGCCAACTCGTGGTGGTTTGCTGGTAATCAATGGGTTCAATAATCCCCTCGTCCACCATTTCCAAAAGCTGTTCGGGTAGCAGGCTGCAAGAACGGCACAATTCCTCTAGCGAAAACAGTGCATCGTCTTCCAGAATCCTGCCGATTATTTCATTCAAAGCGGTTTGCATCACTCACACTCCCATTCCGGCACGCGGATTAAAGGTTTGTTCCAGCGCCAATTCACTGTACAGGGCTTTGGCCTTGTCGCTGAGGGTATCCGGCATCACCACTTTGAGGGTGACGTAAAAATCGCCCGGTGTTTGCGCGGGAATGCCGCGCCCTTTCAAGCGCAACTTGCGCCCTGTGGATGAATTGGGCGGAATCTTCATATCCACCGCGCCGTCTGGGGTTGGTACTTTGACACTGCCACCCAACGCGGCTTCCCACGGGGCAATCGGCAATTCCAGATAAACATCCAGTTCCTCGGCGCGGTACAGTGGATGCGGGTTGAAAGCGATTTCCAGATACAAATCGCCCGCACTGCCACCACCGATACCGGGGCTGCCCTGCCCTTGCAGGCGAATATGCTGACCTTGTTTGACCCCTTTGGGGATTTTGATATTGAGGGTGCGTTCTTGCTGGGAAGAGCGCAAATTCAAGCTGCGCGTCGCCCCTCGATAAGCATCTTCCAGATCAATCGACACCTTGAAGTGGCTATCCTCACCCTGCATGGATTGTGTCCGCCCCGCATTAGCACGCCCACGTTGACCAAACAGGTTAGCAAGGAAATCATCAAAATCAGCTGACTGCCCCGTTCCCGCAGTACCACTGGGTGGCGGACGGAAATCACGTGGGGCTTTCAAGTCTTCGCCCAACTGATCATAGGCAGCGCGTTTTTCCGGGTCTTTCAAAACTTCGTAGGCTTCGCCCACTTCTTTGAACTGTTCCTCAGCATTGTCTTCCTTGCTGATGTCGGGGTGGTATTTACGTGCCAATTTGCGGTAGACACGCTTGATGTCATCCTGCGTGGCTTCTTTGGTCAAACCCAGAACTTTGTAATAATCCTTGTATTCCATCGTATTCCCCCTGCATTGCGTTACATAAAATCAGGCAGATGGGCGCGGATTTCTTCCACCGAATGGCGAGTCAGGTCTTTATCCACGGTTTCAGCCAGCAAATCTGTCACGCCTTGCCTGAAATGCCCGCGCAATAAGCCAAGGAAATGCGGTGAAGCCATGACATACAACTTGTCATAACGGTTGGCACTGCGCATTTCTTCCAGATAGTTGCTCAATTCAAGCGCAAACGCTTCGGCTTGCTGCTCTTTTATATCGGTGGGTGGCTCTACCGCATGACGACCAGCCCCCTGCGAATCAAAGACACGCGACGGTGAATCGGTTTCCAAATCACGCCCATGCAAACGGGAACTCGGATGCACCTTATCTTCCAATTCAATAAGCGTAGCATTTGCATTTAATGGCGCGGCACTAAAAAAACGCGCCAGTGTCGCATTCGCAACAACAATCAAAATTGTCATGACATTAACTCCTTCTGTTGTTAAACATGACGAATCCTATACGGTGAGTATAGTTCATATTAATAAGAACGTATTTTCCATACCACAAAAATCAAAACCAGTGCGATTAATACCACAGCGGCTAATAAAATGATCCACAGAAACTGCCCAACGTAAGCTGCCATTAATAACGTTAACAATAATAGCACACCTACCACATACAATTTCCACGACACCAGCATTCCGTCAACGAAGGTAGCGAAAGTCAGCATCAATAACACCAATAAACCAGTCGTATCCACATTAATACGCCCTGCCTCGAGCAGTCGGTAAATTACTGCCACAGCGACCAATGCCGACCCCCACAAAATAGCTTGCTGATACAATAACTTGCCGCCATGCAACAGCCCCAGCTTTTTAGAACGCCAGCTTCCCCACGCTGTCGTCATCAACGCTAGAAATACCAGCATATAGCTCCAATAACTGTAGGCATTGTCTACGCGGTAATTGGTAATACCCACGCCCAACAAAGCCAGAAAAATGATGCCGATAAACAGCACAGCATCCACTTTTTAAAACTTGTTTAAACGTAGCACCCGGTTCTGCTACGGGCAGATTAGCGCGAGGCTCAGAAACAGCAGTGTCCATCACTTTCTCCTTGTAATGCTTATTATGTTACGGAAATATTTATTTGATTAGAATAGACAAATCTTGTATTAATAATGACAGAAGCTTGCAACATAAGCAAATTTAGCGCCTAATGAAACTGAGTTAAATACTGATATTTATCTAAAAACTAGCTAATCTTAAGCGTAAAACACCCATGCGCTTTTATCGTAAATCATAGAGTCGTATTATGCTCAAGAAGTGCCTTTATGCAAAATAATCCCCTGAACCAATTAGCAACTTTCGGTCAATCCATTTGGCTGGATTACATCCGCCGCGACTTAATCACCAGCGGCGAATTGCAACGTTTGATTGAAGAAGATGACTTGCGCGGCATCACCTCCAATCCCGCGATTTTCGAGAAAGCGATTAGTGATAGCCAAGCTTATGACACTGCCATTCGTGAGCTGGCACTTCAGGGCAACAGTGCCGAAGCTATCTACGAAACCCTTAGTCAGCAAGACGTACAAAGTGCCGCCGATACCTTCCGCCCACTTTACGACATCACCAACGGCAAGGATGGCTATGTCAGTTTAGAAGTCAATCCGCACCTTGCGCACAATACCGACGGCACATTGCAGGAAGCACGCCGCTTGTGGGCTGCCCTGAACCGCCCGAATGTCTTCATCAAAATCCCCGCGACTACTGCCGGATTACCCGCCATCCAGCAACTCATTAGCGAAGGCATTAACGTCAACGTCACCCTGCTGTTTGGCTTACCGCGCTATCGGCAGGTAGCAGAAGCTTACATCGCTGGCATTGAAGCCCGCCTCGCGCAAGGCGAACCCGTGCAGCACGTCGCCTCCGTCGCCAGTTTCTTTGTTAGCCGCATTGATGCGCTGCTAGATCCGCTGTTAGAAACCCCAGCGGCACAAGCATTACGCGGGCAAGTCGCGATTGCCAGCGCGAAAATAGCCTATCAAATCTACCAAGAAATCTTTAATAGCGATCACTTTGGTGTATTGGAAGCGCAAGGTGCGAACGTCCAACGGCTGTTATGGGCAAGCACCAGCAGCAAAAATCCAGCGTTCAGCGATATAAAATACGTCGAAGCCTTGATCGGCGCAGATACCGTCAACACCCTGCCAATGGAAACCCTGAATACCTACCGCGGCCACGGCAAACCGCAAGCGCGGCTCGAACAAGATGCTGCGGAAGCCCGCCAATTGCTGGAACAACTGCCCGCGCTGGGCATCAACCTCGACCAACTGACGCAACAGCTTGAAGACGAAGGTGTAACAAAATTCGACCAGCCGTTCGATGCGCTGCTGACGGTCTTGGCGCAACGTTAAGCAGGTAAAAGGTGTTTTGGATTGATGAATGAAGCCATCATTAAACGTTACTTGCCGTGGGTAGTCGCTATTGCGCTATTCATGGAGCAGCTTGATTCCACCATCGTCAACACAGCAATACCCGCGATGGCAGTCAGTCTGGACGTAACGCCCCTCAGTTTGAAAGCGGTTGGCCTATGCCTGGCACGCGGCACGCATACCCTATCCTTTGCTACGCTTGGCACTGTTTCGGATACGTACCTTTCGGGTATCCGTGGTGGGTGGTTTCATCACCCGCATGAGCATGGGCGGCCTGCCGTTTTTGCTGCCTTTGCTCTATCAAGTGGGTCTGGGGATGCCTGCTTGGCAATCCGGTTTATTGATGATGCCGATGGCGTTGGCGGCGATGGGCATGAAAGTCATTTCAACGCGGGTACTCAAACATTTTGGTTATCGACAGGTGTTGGTGGTGAATACATTGGCGATTGGTGTGACCGTCAGCCTGTATGCACTGGTGACACCGACGACACCACTCTTCGTTATCGTCCTGATCGGTCTGGCTAGCGGACTTTTCAATGCCTTGCAATTCACCAGCATGAATTCGATAGCCTATGCCGACATCGACAGCAAGGATTCCAGCATGGCGAGCACCATGACCAGCACTTTCCAACAAATGTCGATGAGTTTTGGTCTGGCTAGTGGCACGCTGATTACGGCTTGGTATCTGGGGAATGTCCCCCAAAGCAATCAGATAGCAGTGACTAGCGCTCTTCATCATGCCTTTCTGACCATCGGTGTCTTGACGCTCCTGTCATCCTTAACGTTCTGGACATTACGGCCTGACGATGGCGCGAGTGTCAGCGGGAAAGAATGAACACAACCAAGAAAACAAAAACATTGAAAAGATTAAATTTTTAACCACAACCATCAAGGTGATTTTATGTATTACATCGTTGCAACCAACAAATCCTTCAGCCAAGCAGCCACAGACCTTGAAGCAGCCGTTATCCATCATGGCTTCGGGGTGCTGCATGTACACGATCTGGGCAACACGCTACGCAGCAAAGGCATTGCCTTTGAGAAAGAATGCAAGGTGTTTGAAGTCTGTAATCCGAAACAGGCAGCAACCGTGCTGTCCATCGACATGCGCCTGAACATGGCCTTGCCTTGCCGTATTTCGGTGTTTACGGATAAAGGCAAAACGCAGATCGGCCTGATCAAGCCCGCGCCAATGCTAGCGTCACTGTCCCAAGATGCAGCGTTGGTTCAAGTAGCCAAAGAGGTTGAGGAAAAAACCATCCAGATGGTTGACGAGGCAAAATAAAATGACAAATACAACACTTTCCCCCGAACTGCTAGGTCGGATGGATGCTTACTGGCGTGCCACTAACTACCTCTCTGTCGGGCAGATTTACCTGTTCGACAACCCGCTGCTAAAACGTCCGCTCACGCTGGCGGATGTGAAGCACACTCTGCTGGGACACTGGGGCACAACGCCCGGACAAAACTTCATCTACGTACACCTAAACCGCATTATCAAACAATACGACCTCGACATGATCTACATCTCCGGCCCCGGACACGGCGGGCCTGCGGTGGTGAGCAATACCTACCTTGAAGGCACGTACAGCGAAATCTACCCCGACATCAGCCAAGACGAAGCGGGGTTGCAAAAGCTCTTTTTGCAATTTTCGTTTCCCAGCGGCATTCCCAGCCATGCATCGCCGGAATGCCCCGGCTCGATCCACGAAGGCGGTGAACTGGGCTATTCGCTAAGTCATGCGTTCGGCGCAGTATTCGACAATCCCGATCTGGTGGTGGCGTGCGTAGTCGGCGATGGCGAAGCGGAAACCGGGCCGCTGGCGACTTCGTGGCATTCCAACAAGTTCCTTGATCCGGTGACGGATGGCGTGGTACTGCCGATCCTGCACCTCAACGGCTACAAGATTGCCAACCCGACCGTGCTTGCACGTATCAGCCGCGAGGAACTTGAACAGTTATTGCGCGGCTACGGCTGGACACCGTATTTCGTGGAAGGTGACGAACCGACGTTGATGCACGCAGCAATGGCAGCAACGCTCGACACAGTGACAGCGCAAATTAAAGCTATCCAACAAGCAGCTCGTGTTGACGGTGATTTAACCCGCCCCCGCTGGCCGATGATTGTGCTAGTTTCCCCCAAAGGCTGGACAGGGCCGAAAGTGGTCAATGGGGTGCAAATCGAAGGCACATTCCGAGCGCATCAAGTGCCACTTTCCAACCCCGCTGCGCACCCCGAACACCTCCAGTTGCTGGAAGATTGGCTAAAAAGCTACCGACCGGAAGAGCTGTTCGACGAAAACGGACGTTTGCAGCCGGAATTGGCAGAACTTGCCCCCACGGGTGAACGGCGCATGGGAGCAAATCCCCACGCCAACGGCGGTATCTTACTGCGCGATTTACGGATGCCCAATTTCCAAGATTATGCGGTGGATGTACCCACGCCTGGTATGCGCGGCATCGGCGATACGCATGTACTAGGACGTTTCCTGCGCGATGTGGCAACGCTAAACGATGAACAACGCAATTTCCGCGTATTCGCCCCCGACGAAACGCTCTCCAATGGTCTCGAAGCCCTGTTTGAAGTGACCCAACGCCAGTGGAATGCCAGTACGCTACCGAACGACCAATTCCTTGCCCCTTCCGGGCGAGTGCTGGATTCGATGCTCAGTGAACACCAGTGTGAAGGCTGGCTGGAAGGCTATTTACTGACCGGACGGCACGGGCTGTTCAATTGCTACGAAGCCTTCATCCACATCATTGATTCGATGTTCAACCAGCACGCCAAGTGGCTGAAAGTCACTGCGCACCTGCCTTGGCGGCGCAAAATTGCCTCGCTGAATTACCTGCTGGCATCGCACGTCTGGCGGCAAGACCACAACGGTTTTACCCACCAAGACCCCGGTTTCATCGACCACGTAGTGAACAAGAAAGCCGAAGTCGTGCGGGTGTATTTTCCGCCGGATGCCAACTGCTTGCTGTCGGTAATGGATCATTGCCTACGTAGCCGCCATTACGTCAATGTGGTGATTGCGGGCAAACATCCCGCCCCACAATGGTTGTCGATGGATGCCGCCGTCAAGCATTGCACCCAAGGTATTAGCATCTGGCAATGGGCGAGCAACGACCAAACGGACGAAACTGATGTGGTAATGGCGTGCTGTGGCGACGTACCAACGCTGGAAACGTTGGCAGCGGTGTCGATCCTGCGCGAACACTTACCTGACTTAAAAGTTCGCGTGGTTAACGTCGTCAATCTGATGAAATTGCAACCGCAGAATGAACACCCGCACGGTTTGAGTGATGCCGATTTCGATACGATTTTCACCAAGGATAAACCGGTGATTTTCGCGTTTCATGCCTACCCGTGGTTAATTCATCGGCTGACGTACCGCCGTACCAACCATGATAATTTCCATGTGCGCGGCTACAAGGAAGAAGGCACGATCAGTACGCCGTTTGATATGACCGTGGTGAATGATCTTGACCGCTTCCATTTGGTGATGGATGCCATTGACCGATTGCCGCAAACGGCTGATCAAGGTAGCTACTTGAAGCAGCAACTCAAAGATAAATTGGTGGAGCATCGGCAATACATTAACCAGTACGGGCAGGATATGCCGGAAATTCGGGATTGGACATGGGAATCGACACCGGTACGCTAGGGGTTCAGCCATCGACAGGATCATCGGTCACTTCCTCTACATCAAAATCCTCGTCATCATCCCACATCGGGTACTGCTTCGGGTTTTCCCCTTCTCCTCCAACCACTCGCGGATACTCCACCCCCTCCGCTGCAAACTGCTGCTTACGGTTGGTTTTCCTGATTTTGAAACGCCAGCTATCACCGTAGTCGAACAGGTAAAACAGGAAGTTGCCTGCGGGTAAAGGAAAAACCTGATTCAGCGGTGTACCCAGCGGCTCTTCGCGTATCCACGGCTCCTTGATCCAGGGTGCTGTACCGTATTCCTTGTCGGGAAAATGCTCCTGCCAGAATGCCCGGTTGTCCTCTTCGGTTGTGCCTTCGCAGGTGAACTGACGTGCTTTTTTCGAGCGGGATTTTTTGGCAATGTAGAATTCATACAGATGATCATCGTCAAAATCGACTTCCTGCTGGATGAAATTGTGCAACATATTCAATGTCGTGTCGGCGTTAAACTCGACAGTGCGCTTCCAGACAATGGGGAAAGAGGCATCACTACGGAATACGCCATCTTCAAGCTCAATCAGTAACGTATAAATTTCATTCATGTGGATAATTTTTCCATACAATATTTGTGATTCAAGCCATTCATCGTAAACCATCATGGTAGCTTGATCACATATGTTATTATGCTACCATGAAACAGAAACAATCCAAAGCAGAGCGGCTCAGCTACTTCAAAATGCGTTATCCCGATTTTCTTGCGGACGTACAGGCACACAGAGCCAAAGAGGTATCCGATGACGAATAATACGCTGATCATTACCGTGCTAGACCCCGAAGCCGCCATGCAGCAAATGTTGGCGGATGCCCAACAACTTGACCAAGGCAAGGCATTGGCTGAACCCAACAAACTTGTCTTCAGCAGCGTGGAGCAATTGCTTGCCAACCTGACCCCCAAACGCTGGGAACTGGTTAACCGGCTGGCAAAAGAAGGGATGCTTTCCATCAAAAAACTGGCTGAATTGCTCAAGCGTGACTACAGCAATGTCCACAGTGATGTGCAGCGTTTGCGGGAAAATGGCTTGATTGAACTCAGTGACGAAGGCAGTGTTTTTGTGCCTTGGGATGATTTGGACATCAAGCTGCATCTTAAGCGTGCCGCTTAATCCCAAAAACAGCGGGACATTCAACACAAGCCCCACCTGCAACATCCCTGTCTATCTATGTCGCAACCACCGTAGGAGCTTGCCCCGCAAGCGATTCTCCTAAATCAATAGGAATTGAAAGAATCGCCAGCAAGGCTGGCTCCTACAAGAATTCTGATTCCTATCTGACGGCAGCAGGAGTGCTGTCCCTGCACACCGAAGAGTGATACCGCCTAAGCACCTAATGACCCAAGGCGAGGCGGAACCCGTTTGAGTCGTTCCGACTAACCGACTCGCCACCAATTCGGTAAGTAGGATGCATATCCCAAGACCCATAGTCCCACGAACCTCCGCGAATCACACGGAAAGCACTATCAGACGAAGTTGCTGGAGAATATTCCGGGTTCCTAACCGACTCTGCTGAATAATCTCCATATGCATCCTGACACCATTCCCGTACATTACCGAGCATGTCATGCACCCCAAATGGGTTAGCAGGAAAAATGCCGACCGGAGCAGTCTTCGTATAACCATCCTTACAGCCAGGGGCAATGCCTGAATCATTGCAGTTGGCATTCCCTTCACCAACGGTATCCCCCCACGAATAATTTGTATCTGTCCCACCACGTGCAGCGTATTCCCATTCGGCTTCGGTCGGCAGTCGATAAGATTTTCCTGTTCGCACCTGTAACCAAGTGGTATAAACCTCTACATCCTCCCAGCTAACATTAATGACCGGCTTATTGTAACGTCCGAAACCAGCATCAGATGGATAATCTACCATTACCCCCTTGCGTCGCTGATCCCAAACATAATAGTCATACTCCATAAAGGTAACTTCGTATTTGCCAAGCTGAAACGGTCTGGTCAACGTAACTAAGTGGGCGGGTGTTGATTCATCATAATAACTTTTACACTCATCGCCTCCATCAACATCATTGTTCCTATCCACACACCCCATCATAAAATTGATTTCTTGACCCTGCGCGATAATTTCGATCATTTCAGGTAAGGGTGGTGAATAACCCAAAGTCCACAGCGGCTTAAGCAGGGCATAGCCAAACGGCAATTTGTACTGATCCGCCCACCACGCCGATTCCGCCAACACACCCAGCAACCCCGCCAGCAGCAGCGTTTGCCCCCACGCCACCCACCGGCTATGCCGCAAATATCGCCCCTCCACACTCTCAGGTCGTGGGCGCTGATGCTTGAAAACCCGCAAATCACGCCACCCCGCCAACCCAAACCAACGCCCCAACCGCTTGCGTTCCTGCCAGCGTTGCGCATCCACCTGCAACTGCTGACGCTGGTAATCGCGGTCACGGTTATCAAACACGTAGTTGAACAACGTCGGCCAATAACCGATGGCACGACCTTGCGCATCCTTGCGGTCACTGGGGCGCACCAGCATTTCATGCACCAACTCAACGAAGCCCCCCTCTTGCTCCCCTCTACCTCCGGGAGAGGGGCTGGGGGTGAGGGTCTCCCCATCCGTCACAATCAAGCGCAACGGCCCCACCTGCCCGCCACCCTGCCGTACCCGTTCCCCCGCCAGCACCTGCACCACCTTTTCGCCCTGCTTCCCGCCGCCAGCCTCATGCACCGCATCCGCCCGCAACAAGCGCCGCCGCGTATGCCGCCCGCCTTCGTTGATGCGCGTCAATGCCAGCAACAAATCCAGTGCCTGCTTGCGCCCACGCTCACCCAGACTGCCAATCAGTGCATCCGCCCGCTGCGCCAGCATCCCCACCACACCGTTATTCTGCTCGTAATACGCCCGGCTCAAGCGTTGGCTACCGTGCGTTTGCGCCTCGCTCCACAACTCGGCAAGCGCACTTTCCACCAGAGGCAACGCCCCCGGTTCGCCCCGCGCATCGCGCACCATCGCTTCCACCAACCCCTCATCCACCTGCAAACCCGCCAGCCGCGCCGGATGCACAATCAGTTCGCGCAAACCCGCTTCGGTCATGGTCGGCAACAGGTAATCGCCCTTGAGGGTGTTGTACAGCTTGAGCAGTTCCGGCAGGTATTCAAAGCGGTCAAGGAAATCCGAACGGATGGTGCTGATCAGGAACAGCGGACAGTCCGGGTCAGCCAGCGCCGTTGCCAACAGGCGGTCAAACTGGCGGCGTTCTGACTCTTCAGTCAGAGTGAACAGTTCCTCAAACTGGTCAACCACCAACAACACCGCACTGCCAGCGGGCAGCAACGGACGCAGCGCATGTGCCAAAGCCGCTGGTTTGTCCGCCTGATGTAGCTTGCCCAACCAGCCATCCATGTCTTGCTGCGGGAATGCCTTCGCCAGCTTTTCTGCCAACATCTCCACCGGCTTTTCGCCCGGTATCAGCGGTTCGAGGATTTTCCAGCCAGCATAGCCAGTACGCCGCCACAACAAGCCTTGCTCAATCTTCGGCAACATCCCGGCACGCACCAGCGACGACTTGCCCGCCCCACTGGCAGCGTGGATTTGCAGCCAGCGATAGTAACGCGAATGCGGTTGGGTGGAAGATTCCGGCGCAATGTCTTCGACATAGCCCAAGCCATGTAGGGCTTGCAACACTTCCTCATGCCGCCCAAAAAAACGGTCGGCGTCTTCACGGCGGAAATAGCTCAAGCCACGGTAGGGTTCGCCTTTCAACAGCGGCGATGCAGTTTGCAGGGATGCGCTTGCCTGCAATGCCTCGCGCAAACCGTGCGGCAAATCACTGCTGTCAGGATGCCAAACCAACGACTGAATTTGTTGCAGGAATACCGGCAAATCGGCAAACACCGCTTCTGCCAACAACACCGGGAAAATTGGCAAGCGCTCGCGGTCATCGTGCGGCGACAGCTTGCGACTGAGGGCAACTTCGACTTCCGCCCCCACCCAACGTTGTTGTTGCACACCATCGCGCCCGACCAACAGCACGAAAGCGGCACAGCCTTGCACCGCATCCTGCAAACTTTTCAGCCAGTTGTCACCAATGCGGATAGATTCTTCGTCGCGGAACACGCTAAAACCCGCTTGTTCTAGCCGTTCGCGCAAGGTTTTCGCCGCCTCTTTGTCGGTGCGGCTGTAACTGAGAAAAATTTGTGCTGTTTGCGGGGACTCTGCCATCCCGATGCTCCAATCTCATGCGGATGGCTGAATTATGGCACAGACTCATCCAGTGTGCGTTCCATTTCCCACTGCCTGCTGCTTCACCAAAACGTCACATACCTGTCAAACAACCTTCATCCAAACCGCCAACAATCATCCATTTCTATCATCCCAGCTACGGAGTCTTTCATGCGCCTACCTGTCTCCCTAAAACTGTGCGCCCTCGCGCTCGCGGTCACACTCGGCTTAAGTGCCTGCAACGATAACAATAACAACAGCGAAATCAGCACTGGCACGGATAACACCACCCCGGCAACCAGCACCACCAAAAATTTCAATCGTGTTGCCTCATTTCCGGTGTGCCTGCAACTGGATGCTGATTGCAATGTTGCTGACACAACCGCCGCTGAAATCGTCACCGCCAGCACCGATGGTATGACGCTGATTTACAGCGACAGCCCAAGCAAATCCATCGGTTTCGTCGACATCACCGACCCGACCAAGCCCAAAGCCGCAGAGTGCCTGCAACGATAACAATAACAACAGCGAAATCAGCACTGGCACGGATAACACCACCCCGGCAACCAGCACCACCAAAAATTTCAATCGTGTTGCCTCATTTCCGGTGTGCCTGCAACTGGATGCTGATTGCAATGTTGCTGACACAACCGCCGCTGAAATCGTCACCGCCAGCACCGATGGTATGACGCTGATTTACAGCGACAGCCCAAGCAAATCCATCGGTTTCGTCGACATCACCGACCCGACCAAGCCCAAAGCCGCAGGCAAGCTGAAAATGAGCGGCGAACCGACCTCCGTTGCCGTCAAAGGCAATTACGCGCTGGTCGGTGTCAACACCTCCACCGACTTCATCAATGCCAGCGGCAAACTGGATGTGGTCAGCCTGAGCAGCAAAACCGTGATTGCCTCCATTGACCTTGGCGGTCAACCGGATTCCGTAGCAGTTAGCCCTGATGGTAATTACGCCGCGATTGCCATCGAAAATGAGCGCGATGAGAGCGTAAACAGTGGCGCAATTCCCCAATCACCCGCCGGTTATCTAATGATCATCGACCTCAAGGGCGAACCTGCGACGTGGACAAGCCGCAAAGTGGACATGAGTGGCTTAGCCGCCGTTGCCCCCGGCGACCCAGAGCCGGAATACGTCGACATTAACAGCAATAACATCGCTGTTGTGACCTTACAAGAAAACAACCACATCGCCTTGGTGAACTTGGTCGATGGCAAAATCACTAACCATTTCAATGCAGGCTCAGTAGACCTCGATAAAATCGACACCAAAGAAGAAGCCCCAGCCCTGATTACCACCGATGGCGCATTGAGTGCCATCGCACGTGAACCGGATGGCGTAACCTGGTTATCGACTGACCTAGGCGAAGTGGTGTTTGCCGCAGGCAATAGCATGGATCACCAAGCCATCCGCATGGGTCACTACCCCGATGACCGCTCCAAAAACAAAGGTAACGAACCGGAAAATGCCGAATCTGGCACGTTTGGCGCTGACAAATTCCTGTTCATCGCCTCCGAACGTTCCAATAGTGTGTTTGTTTACGATGCCGCAACACCTAGCAAGCCAGTGCTGAAACAAGTGCTGCCAGCAGGCACAGGCCCCGAAGGCGTACTCGCCATTCCCTCACGTAACCTGTTAATTGCTGCCAGTGAAGTCGATGCACGTGCTGATATTATCCGCTCATCACTGAACATTTACCGTTACGAAGAAAAAGCCGCTGCTTACCCAACCGTCATTTCCGGCAATGACAGCAATGGCAACCCGGTTGCGTGGAGTGCTATGTCTGGTCTTGCGGCTGCCCCAAATGACAGCAACACGGTTTACGCTATCGAAGACAGCTTCTATCAGCAAAACCGCATTTTCAAACTTGATGTTGCCAGCAAGCCAGCAAAACTGAGCGTTGCTGCACGAATCACAGATATGAACAATGTACTGGCAAGCATACCCGTTGCCACAGTTGATGCGGCAGCCAAAGCCACTGACGACAGCCGCAAGGACGTGTTTGATTCAGTCGACCTGAAAGCCATGATCAACGCCAACAAGAGCGTTAACCTTGACCCCGAAGGCATTGCCGTTGCCAGTGATGGCGGTTTCTGGATTGCTTCCGAAGGTGCTGGCACGGTCGGCGAAGCGGCTCGCCCGGTCAATAGCGCCA
Organism: Thiothrix winogradskyi; assembly: GCF_021650935.1. NCBI lineage: Bacteria > Pseudomonadati > Pseudomonadota > Gammaproteobacteria > Thiotrichales > Thiotrichaceae > Thiothrix > Thiothrix winogradskyi. The sequence goes on from NZ_CP091244.1 coordinate 2,702,284, forward strand.
ACCTGCTGCTGAAAACCGATGCGAATGGCGTGATTCAGCAAGCCATTACCCTGCCAGCCGAGGTTAATGCGCTGCAATTGCGCTTTGGTTTTGAAGGTGTTGCCGAATACAACGGGCGGGCGTATGTCGCGTTCCAACGCGCTTGGAAGGGTGAAACCAACCCACGTATTGGCATTTACGACACCGTAACCAAAACCTGGAGCTTTGTGTTCTACCCGCTGGATGCCGTCGCTTCCAAAAACGGTGGCTGGGTTGGCTTGTCGGATCTGACCTCACTCGGCAATGGTCAATTCCTCCTGGTGGAACGTGACAATCAAGGCGGGCCAGATGCCGCAGTCAAACGCCTATACCGCATCGACACTAACGGTGTAGCGGCTGGTGCAACCCTTAGCAAGACATTGGTGCGTGACATCCTGCCAGACCTGAAAGCCACTGGCAGCCCAGTCATGGAAAAGATCGAAGGTTCAGCCGTCTTAGCCAATGGCAATGTACTGATCATCAATGATAACGATGGCGTGAAAGACAATAACGGTGAAACCCAGTTGATCAACTTGGGCAATATCATCAAGTAAGAAAATCCTCCCCCAACCCCTCCTTTTCAAAGGAAGGATGCAGGATGGCACATCTATTTGATTTTGAAATATTTCTCTTGCATCCCCCTTTGAAAAAGGGGGACTGAGGGGGATTTTCTTCAATAAATCTTCGGCACGTACAGCTCATCCGGCAAGGTATGGCGCTCGTAATCGGGGTTGAATACCCGCTCAGGTAAGGCGATTTTCTCGGTCACAACTTCCTCATACGGAATTTTTGACAAAATATGCTCAATGCAATTGAGGCGCTCACGCTTCTTGTCATTGCCTTCGACGATATACCAAGGTGCTTCCGGGATGTTGGTACGCTCGAACATCTCTTCCTTGGCTTTGGTGTAACTTTCCCAGCGCACACGGGATTGCAGATCCATCGGGCTGAGTTTCCACTGCTTCATCGGGTCGTGGATGCGCGTCAGGAAACGCAATTGCTGTTCCTCATCTGTGATCGAGAACCAATATTTCAGCACAATAATGCCGGAACGTACCAGCATCCGCTCAAATTCCGGCACATCTTGGAAGAACTGCTCGACCTGATCTTCGCTGGCAAACCCCATGACGCGCTCAACCCCAGCACGGTTATACCAAGAGCGGTCAAACAACACGATCTCGCCACCCGCTGGCAGGTGTGGCACATAACGCTGAAAATACCACTGGGTCAGTTCACGGTCACTTGGCTTTTGCAACGCCACCACACGGGCAACACGCGGATTCAAACGCTGGGTAATGCGCTTGATGACACCGCCCTTGCCTGCTGCATCACGCCCTTCGCAGATAATCAACACTTTGGACTTGGTATGTTCCACCCAGTATTGCAGCTTGATCAGCTCGGACTGTAGGCGCAACAAGTTAGTATAATAAACGCGGTTATCCAGCATGTCGGGATGATGACGCTTGTAAATCTTGCGGATTTCCTGACTGAGCATCGGTTCATTGAATTCCATCTCGAACAGGTCATCCAAGGTTTCATCCAGTTCTGCTTGCAGCCAGTCACGGCTAAGGTCTTCCGTTGTGTTTTCGTAATCCATTCATATTCCTCATGTTTTCAAAGGTGGGAATTAACGTCATCCTTGGTCAAAGCGGGATACTAACGTTTTTATATGACAAGATTATGTCGGCTGGCATTACAGATACAACGGAGCCATGCGCCGCCAGTAATAACCGCGATGCGCCCGTTCATGCCATTCATGCAATTGATGGTGGATACCCTTGCTGTGCAAGATATGGCTCAAATAATGGTTATTGCCCAGAAACGGATCTTCCTTGCCGACCACCAGCACAATATCCATCTGTCGCAAATGCTGTAGCCGCCATTCACACGCCAAATTCGGCAAGAAATGCGTCGGAGTATGGAAATAAATATTCTCGTCATAATAGCCGTTGAACAGATCGGAAAAGCTTTCCGCCCGTATCGTCAAATCATAACGCCCAGAAAACGCGCTCAATTTCTGGAACAAATGCGGGTGACGAAACGCAATATTCGCCGCATGAAACGCCCCCAAACTGCACCCATGTGAAATCGTACAAGGGTGCTGGTTCTTATGCCGCATGAAGGGCAAGACCTCATGCAGGATGTAATCCTCAAACTGCATGTGACGGCGAATACGCTCAGCGGGATGCTTCCAAAAGCAATACAGCGCATCGTGATCCACACTGTCCACACAAAATAATTGCAACTGCCCTGCATTAATTTTGGGCGCAAGCTGCTGCACAATGCGCAAGTTTTCGTATTCGTAAAAACGCCCGTCGCGGGTAGGAAATACCAATACCTTCGCCCCCGCGTGTCCAAAGACCAGCAATTCCATCGTGCGCCCCATGCGGGGGCTGTGCCAGCGGTGATATTCGCGTTGCATTGACCTGACCTGCTTACTGTTTGCGACAATCATTGTTCGATGGGCGCATCATAAGCGTGCGATATTGCAAGCGTTTTACAATAGCGCGAAAAACCCTTCCAATTCTTGCAATAGCGTCTGTTCTTGTTCTGCCCGCTTAGGGTAATCAAAATGCCCGGCTTCCAGCACAAACAGCGTTTTCTCCCCCGGCAAAGCGTTGTACACCGCAAACTGCCCCGGTGGTGCAACGGCGGGGTCAAACAAAGCTGCTGCAACATGCATGGGCTGCTGAATCCATTGCGCGGCATTCGCGGCATCATAATATTGCAAAGTATCCAACACATTCCCGTGTTGCTGCTGGTAACGCTGCACCGCCGCGCCACTGCCAATCGTCGGCAATTGCAAGCGCAAGGGCTGATTACCAAACGTCGGCACATTCACATGCGCCCGCTGAATCCGCGCATCCCACGGCATTGCCAATGCCCCAATCCCGCCCCCGAAACTGATGCCAGAATAGCCAATATGCCCCGTCGCCGCAGGAAAAAGCATCTGAGTTGCCGACACCGCCAGCCACACATCATCCACACAACCGCCAATCACATAGCGGTCTGGCTTGTCGATGTCATGCAACACATGAAACGCCGGATTCGCCGAAATTGGTGGATGTTGGCTGCGCGACAACCCCCGCAAACACGGAAACACCAACGCCGTGCCTTCTGGTCGCAACCGAAAATCCGCGCCGTCACAACCGCCGTAACCGTGTCCAAATACCAGTGCCCGCGTCACTGCTTGGTGTTGTGGAATTAACACCCACCCGCGAATCATGAAATGGTCAGTGGAACAATAACGCAAATCGTACACTTCATAACCGTGTTGTGCGGTTCCCGTATGCGTAATGCGCGGGCGTGGATGCACCTGCAAAGCACGGGCATAACGCGCTTGCCAAAAATCCGCAAAATCAGCCGGTGCAGGCGGCACATCAACCGCCAGAAAATCATCCAGCGAATACCCGTAACTGGGGTCAAAAGCAAAACCATGAGTAAAACTGGCAGGCATCGGCGCTCCTTCATCACGCGATGGAAATCTGCGTTTATACCCTATTTTGCGTTACCGCCGTAAGAATCCAATGCCATAACACACGCATTCCGTTTATGATTGCAGCCCTTGTTGTGTAAAACCAAAATCCTAGCTTATGTCTTATTTTTATCTTGCGCTTGCCATCATTGCTGAAGTCATTGCGACTAGTTCGCTACGGGCGACTGAAGAATTCACCAAGCCTATTCCCACCCTGATCATGGTCGTGGGTTACGGGTTCGCGTTTTATTTCATGACCCTCGCCCTGCGCACCTTACCGCTGGGTTTTACCTATGCGGTATGGTCAGGGTTGGGAATTGTGCTGATCAGCATCATTGGCATTATTGTGTACGACGAACGTTTGGATTTGCCTGCGGTCATTGGCATGGGCATGATCATTGCGGGTGTCACTATCATCCAGATCTTTTCAAAAATCGTGAAACACTGACCGGCAAAGCCTGTTTAAAACCGACTCAAAGCCCGGTGTGCAGGCATACATTCAAGGGGCGCATCATCAGACGGCGTTTGTGGTAGTGGCTTTCCATGCGTTGCAAGATACCATCCAGAAAGCGCACCGTTTCCACAATATTAGGGCCTTTATTGAGCATGGCGCATTCAGCGCGAATACTCATTGCGGCATCGGTCACTTCCGCACGGGATGGCGCACCTTTTTTCGCCATGCCTTCCAGAATCTGGGTTGCCCAAATCACCGGAATATGCGCGGCTTCACACAGCCAGAGGATTTCCTCCTGCACTTCAGACAAGCGCTCAAAACCGACTTCCACCGCGAGATCACCCCGCGCAATCATGACCCCAACCGTGGAGGAACGCAGCGCAGTTAACAAAATGGCAGGCAAATTTTCAAACGCAGCACGATTTTCAATCTTGAGAACAATGCCGGTATCAGGAATGCTGAGACGTTGCAGGTGGGCTTGCAGATCTGTCACATCCTGCGGGGTTCGCACAAATGACAGGGCAACCATATCCACCTTGCCCGCCATTGCTTCTAGGTCGGTAATATCCTTATCCGTCAACGCCAGGGTGTGAAACACGGTATCGGGGAAGTTAATGCCTTTTTCTGCGCGTAACTTAGCGCCACCGGGTGGAGTATGGGTAATTCTCAACCCAAGCGTATCGCCATCACTGGTTTCTACCGTGCCACCGATTTTGCCGTCATCCAACCACACTTGCTGACCTGTTTGTACCGCATCAAACGCATCCGCCAGCGTGCAATGGATGCGGGCAGGCTGTATTTGCACCCCATCTGCATCACGTTCGGCAGGTATCCCCGGCGCAGCATCACGAGTCAGCAACAATTGTTCCCCTACTTGCAGGACAAGAGGCGGAACCACTTCATGCACATTAACCAGTGAACCTTTGCCGAGTTTTTTTCCATGACGTTCAAACCGTAATGAAGTGTTTTCCTGCAAATAGATGGTTTCCTCCGTCGTCACCAGACGGGCGTGCTGGTGTTTGGCAATAATACGCAATTCACGGCTGGCGTCGCGGGCATCAGTAAGCAGAATGCCATCACCCGGCTGTGTTTCCGCCAGCACCTTGCCGCTCACTTCCAGCGTGGGGAAATCCTCAGTCACTGAATCCTCACCTTCAGGAACCAACCAGAAACGCCCCGGCATGTATACATGACCGAACAAGTCACGCACTGGCTTCAGCTTAATCACACGACCAACAGAACGGATAGTGCCTGTACGCAATTTAGGACCCGCGAGATCAAGCTGGATTTTGCAGGTCTTACCGGTGCTGGCTTCTGCCAAACGCAAGTTGCCAATCATTTGCTGCCAAATATCCGCATTGTCATGGGCGCAGTTGATGCGCATCACATTCATCCCAGCTTCCAATAAGCGGCTAAGAAACTCATGACTATTTGCCGCTTCAGTCGGCATTGTTACCATAATGCGGACATCGCGGTGTGCTGGGCTATGACCAAATAAGGCATTGCTGGCGCGTTCCGAGCGTGCGGTGCTATCCGCCACACTCACCGGGGCAAACGGTGCAGGTGTCGGTGTTTGCCCTTGCAAGCATTCTAACGCTGCTATCACGCTATTCAGGGTCGCCAGCGTGTGCGACTCCAAAATCCCTAAAGAACTCAAGCCACGCTCAATTAAACCAAGCTGGACTTCGCGCAACTCATGACGGCGCAACGCTAGGTAGTGTAATAAATTATGTGCGGATGCCCGATGCATGGGTTTAACCAATTCAGCGTCAGAATGTCGTGCGGCAAACGCTACCGCCTGCTCACGTAAATCACGCAACTGTGTCAATAAAGTCTGGTCATCCATTGTGCTCACTCCGAATCCTTGGGTTTAAGCGATGCGATGCTACGCTGCGGTTATTGCAGCTTGATGACAGCATTCAAGTGAGCACCGTCATCATTTCTTAATATATCTGCCATAAAACTTTCATTGAAACGCTCTACGATTCGCGCAAATCCATCCCGGATTCTTTTAAGGAGCTTTTGAATGAAACAACTCACTCTAGCAGTTGCATTGGGTCTGGTAGCTGCTACCGGCGTTGCACAAGCACGCGACAATATCGAAATCGTTGGTTCTTCCACCGTATTCCCATTCAGCACTGCTGTTGCTGAACAATTTGCCAAGAAAAACGGCGGTTCAGCCCCTAAAGTAGAATCCACTGGTACTGGTGGTGGCATGAAGCTGTTCTGCGCAGGCGCAGGCGTTGAAACACCCGACATCACCAACGCTTCACGTCGCATGAAAAAGAGTGAGCTGGAAGGCTGTATCAAAAATGGCGTTAATGACGTTACTGAAATCAAAATCGGTTATGACGGTTTAGCTATCGCACAATCCAAAACAGGCGAACCTATCCAACTGTCTGCCCGTGAATTGTACTTGGCAGTTGCCAAAGAAATCCCAATGGAAGACGGCACATTCGTGCCTAACACGTATAACACTTGGAAAGACCTCAACCCTAATTTGCCAGCCAATCAAATCGAAGTTATCGGGCCACCACCCACTTCTGGTACTCGTGACTCTTTCGTAGAATTGGGTATTGAAAAGGGTTGCATGCTGTTCAAAGGCATCCCTGAACTGAAAAAGAAAGACGAGAAAGCGTTCAAAGAAAAGTGCCACACCTTGCGTGAAGACGGTCGCTTTGTTGAAGCCGGTGAAAACGACAACCTGATCGTGCAAAAGCTGCAAGCCAACCCTAAAGCCGTTGGTGTATTTGGTTACAGCTTCTTGGAACAAAACGCAGATGCCCTGAAAGCTGTTGCGATTGCTGGCGTTGAACCAACCCCAGAAACGGTGATGAGCGGCAAATACCCAATGGCGCGTTCCATGTTCATCTACGCTAAAAACAACCATGTTGGTCAGGTAGCTGGCTTGAAAGAGTTTTTGGTTGAATTTACCAGCGATGCAGCAATGGGTGCAGACGGCTATTTGGCTGCCAAAGGCTTGATTGCGCTGTCTGCTAGTGAGTTGAAAGCCTCGCAAGATGCAGCAGCTAACCTGAAAACAGTTTCAGTAAGCTCTCTAAAATAAAGTAATCAATAACAAAGATTTACTAAACAATTAAGGGAGCACGGATGCTCCCTTTTTTTAATCATCTTTTTGTCTGAACTAAGATTTTCAGGATTAAAGGATTACCATGATAAGACCCCGCATTATCCTGCCCATCCTTTAATCCTAAAAATCCTAGTTCAAAACGGGGATTAAGCTTTTACTTTCTACCCAGCGCACCACATGCAGGCTGCCATCCCACTCTTCCACCAGCGCGGTGCAACTTTCCACCCAATCGCCATCGTTGCAATACAACACCCCGTCAATATCGCGGATTTCAGCATGGTGAATATGCCCGCAAATAATCCCATCCAACTGACGCTTCTTCGCCTCTTTTGCCAGCGTTTCCTCGAATGCCGAGATGAAATTCACCGCTGACTTGGTTTTGTGCTTGAGATAAGCCGAAAGTGACCAATACGGATAACCCATGCGCCGCCGCAAACGGTTGTAGACATTGTTCACCACCAGCAAACGCTCGTAAATCCAATCCCCCAAGATTGCCAGCCACCGCGCAAATTGCATCACGCCATCAAATTGGTCGCCGTGCAGCACCAAAAATTTACGCCCATCTGCCGTGGTATGCACCACTTCGTCTTCCAAACTGATCGCCGTAACGCGGTGATGGATAAACGGACGCAAAAATTCATCGTGGTTGCCGCTGACGTAGGTCACTTGCGTGCCGCGTTGCGCCCGTTCAAACAGCAAGTGCAAAATCTGATCGTGGAACGTATCCCAATACCAGCGTTTGCGTAATGCCCAGCCGTCGATAATATCGCCAACCAAATACAAATGATCGGCATGATTGTGTTGCAGGAAATCGAGCAAAAACTCGGCTTTGCACCCGCGTGAACCGAGGTGCGTATCAGAAATCCAGATACTGCGATATTTGCGGAAGTTCTGGTTGATGGTCATTGGGAATCCCCCCTTTCTGGTAATGCGCAAGCATCGCGTAACGCCCACTCAGGTGGCGGATACGCAATTGGTCGTGATGACGGGCTGCCATTTGCTCCAAATACGCCGGGACTGCCGGATCAGGGTGGACATTGAACCAATCCAGCCACCGCAACAGCAGCTTGCGAAACCATGCGGGCATGGTTTGCTGGTCGGAAAAATCCACCACATGCAAACAACCACCGGGTTTGAGGATGCTCAAGGCATGTTCCAGCGCATCCTGCCAACCGGGGATCATCGACAGCACATACGAAAACAGAATGTGATCAAACGGTTTCTCCAGCCCGAAGGTGGTGTGATCGACCTGCCCCGCCAAGCCTTGCTGCAAGGTAATTTGTTGCGCATACAAGGTGTTACGCAAATTGTCACGGGCAGTATCCAGCATCATTGCGGACGCATCCATGCCGTAGAGTTTGGCTTGCGGTTGCCGGTAAGCCAGCTTGGTTAAATTACGCCCCGTGCCGCAGCCGATTTCCAGCACAGTTTCGCCCGGCTGCAACGGAATTTCCGCCAGCAAGGCATCGCGCCCCAGTAAATAATACTTGCGCGACCAGTCGTAAACGTACCGCTGGTAACGGTACTGCTGATCCATTTTTTGTGCGGCATCCATCGTCAATCGACCTTGCGGTAGAGGTGGAAACCACCGTAAATCGCCGAACGGTCTTGCTGAAACAGCTCTGCGGAAAGCTCAGCCTCGTACACAAACTGGCTACGTAATTCGGCGGGCAACGCAGTTTCCAACGGTGATTCGGCGGCGGCGGTACGGAAGATAATCCGCGTCCCCGGCTTACCCACACGGGCAACTTGCGTCCACAACTGGGTGAGGACTTCATCCGTCATCCAGTCTTGCGCATCGAGGAACACGAAACGGTCGTAACTGTGCGGAGCTTGCTGTTCGAGGAAGTCGATCATGGAACCGAGGTGCGTATCGACCTTGCCCAATTGCTGGCGGATGGTGTCGTAGTTTTCGGCTTTCAGGTAATCGGGAATCGCTTGACGCTTTTCATGGTCATAGCTATGGCTGAAGCCCTGCCATGCGAAATAATTGTTCTGAATCTGGGTATCACACGCCAAGCGTTCGACGCGCTCGCGGTATTGCTCAATCAGATTGCCCTGCTCTTTCATCGCCTTGTATTGCTGTGGCGGAATGCCAAGGCTGAACACCGACATCGGCAATTTGCCCAAAAACTTCACCAGTTTATTGTCGAAAAACGGCGCGATGTGCTGGCTAAAAATTGCTTTCTGTTCGTACAAACTGGTGGCAGTGAGGAGCTTTTCGGGGTGGTAATTGGTGCGGCGGGCAATCCAGTGCAAGAAGCGCATGAAATAGCCAAAGCGCGTTTGCCGATACAGCCCGTCACGGAACATATGAATGCGCTTTTGCCCCAAAATGCTGCGACCTTGCCAGAATCTATCCAACTCATCATCCAAATGCGGGCGGATGTGCTGTTCGTAATGCGCCGGATTGGTGGCGCGGTCAGCGTAACCAAAGAAATCGTAGAAGGTGGCGTGATCTGGCAAATATTTCATCGCTACCAGCTTCAAGCGCGTCAGGGACAAATGGTAGGGGTTCAGGTCAATCGCGGTGATATGCGCAGGGCTTGCGGTCAGGTAATTCAACACGTTACAACCGCCCGAAGCAATCGTCAGTACGCGGCTTTCTGAGGTCAATTCCAAGGCTTGCATGTCAACTGTGGGATCTTCCCAAATCTGGTTGTAGATGAAGCTGTTGAACCAAAAGCTGAACAAACGTTGCTGCATCCCCATCAAAGACGTGGGGGCATGTTGATGCACAGCATCGCGCATTGCGTCGGAAATACCTGCCATGAAACTCTCGCTAACAAAATCTAATCGTGGGCTTGAGGCTAAGGCTTGGGAATGACGGCAAAATGACGGTTATATGATGGTTACGTTAATGTGCTTGTCTGAACTGGGATTTACAGGATTTAAGGATTTTCAGGATGAAGAGATGTACCACTTGGCAGCACCCTCTTCAATCATGGCAATCTTTGAATCCTGAAAATCCCAGTTCAAGACATTTAACCTCCCTGCAAAATAACCGTCATTCCCCTGTCACACACCTTTCATAAGCTGGCGCGATATTATGAAAGGAGTGCAACCTATGACCGCAGCTATTCACCACGACACCCACCAAAACTTACGCCCGCATCTGCCGCAATTGCGGGTAGAACTCGCTGCCACCCCCGCTGATGTGTACGCATCGCAACGCCTGCGCTATGAAATTTTCGCCAAAGAACAAGGCGCACAATTGGAAAGTGCAGCGGAAGGCATCGACCGTGACCATTACGACGACTACTGCCATCACTTGCTGGTGCGTCGCACGGATAATAATGAAGTGGTTGGCTCCACCCGTATCCTCACCACCCCGAACGCTCGTAAAGCGGGCAGTTTTTACTCCGAAAACGAATTCGACCTGCGCGGTCTGTTCCCGCAACTCAAGGGTAACGCGATTGAAATCGGGCGCACCTGCATCCACCCCGACTTCCGCAATGGCGCAGGCATCGGCATGTTGTGGCTGGGTTTGGCGCAATTCATGGAAATGCACCGTGTTGATTTCATGTTCGGTTGCGCCAGCATCAGCATGAATGACGGCGGCGCACAAACGTCTGCGATTATGCAGGAAGCCCGCGCCAACAACCTCGCCCCTGCCGAACTGCGCGTCAAACCGTTGATGCACTTACTGCCAGCGCAACCTGCCGCCAAAGTGAATATGCCGCCACTGCTGAAAGCCTACCTGAAACTCGGCGCGTGGGTAGCAGGCGAACCGTGCCTCGACCCCGATTTCAACGTCGCCGACATTTTCATCTTGCTGGACGTAAACAAGCTCAATACCCGCTATCACCGCCATTTTGTACAGGGTAGTTTGCAACGCCGCCCGGTCAGCGACGTAGGTTTATTGCAGGCTGCATAAAACCATTAACTGTCTGTAACATTAGTGTCATATTACGCGCCTACAATTCGAGCCGCGATCTTTCAACCTGACCGAACAGTCCCAATCAGGAGTTTTCATGAGTACCTTGGGTATCTTGCTGACGCTAACGGTGTTAGCGGCATTCAGCTATTACATCGGCCGCAAACGCTCACTCGCACTCGCTACCCCGGTGAAGCGTGGCGGTAACGACCTGCATTCCTTGCCCAGTTACTACGGGTATCTGGTGGTGGTCTGGGCGATTATTCCGGCGTTGCTGGTATTTGCCTTGTGGTCAATGGCAGAAAAGCCGCTGTTAACCTCCAACATGATGTCGAACCTGCCAGCGGAATATCAGGGTAAATCGGCGGATGAGCTGAGCCTTACCACTAACCGCATCCATAATCTGGCAAACGACCCAGCACAACTGGCAACGGCTGAACCCGTTTTGAAAGCGGCAGCAGAGGAATACCAGCAAATGCAGTCCCTGAGCAATACCATCAAAACGGTGTTGGTGTTGGCGCTGGCAATTGCAGGGATATTCATTGGTTTGCGTCATGTGAAACCCAAAACCCGTGCGCGTAATCAGGTGGAACGGGTGGTGCAGTACATTATGATTGGCTGCGCTTCCATCGCGATTTTGACCACGGTGGGGATTGTGTTTTCGGTCTTGTTTGAGTCTTACCGCTTCTTTGGGCATGTACCAGCGACTGACTTTCTGTTTGGGACACACTGGAGTCCGCAAACCGCGATGCGGGCAGATCAGGCGGGCAGCTCCGGCGCATTCGGTGCAGTCCCCTTATTTGTCGGTACACTGTTGATCTCGTTTATTGCTTTGCTGGTTGCCGTGCCTTTGGGGTTGATGTCAGCCATTTACCTATCTGAATACGCCAGCCCTACCTTGCGTGCTTATGCAAAACCTGCAATGGAAGTGTTGGCGGGCATCCCTACCGTGGTTTACGGGTTCTTCGCCGCACTCACGGTGGCTCCGTTTATTCGTGATTTGGGCGAATCACTGGGGTTGAGCGTGGCATCTGAGAGTGCGCTGGCAGCAGGCTTGGTCATGGGCATTATGATTATTCCGTTTATGTCGTCGTTATCCGATGACGTTATCAACGCTGTGCCACAGTCGATGCGTGACGGTTCTTACGGCATGGGGGCTACCAAGTCGGAAACCATCAAACAGGTTATTTTACCAGCGGCACTGCCGGGGATTGTCGGCGCATTTCTGTTGGCTGCTTCGCGGGCAATCGGTGAAACCATGATCGTGGTCATGGCAGCAGGTCTGGCTGCCAACCTAACGGTTAACCCGCTGGATTCCGTCACTACCGTCACGGTATACATTGTGAAATTGCTTACAGGTGACCAGGAATTTGACAGTGCCAAAACCTTGGCGGCATTCGCCCTTGGCTTAAGCCTGTTTGTTGTTACTTTGATTCTGAACGTGGTGGCACTGCATATCGTGCGCAAATACCGCGAACAATACGATTAACCGGGAGCCATTGTCATGAGTACCACGACTGAGAAAATTAAAGCGACCCTAGGGAAACGCTACGCACGCGAAAAACGCTTTCGCTTCTATGGCATAACAGCCATTGCCTTGAGCATTTTGTTCTTGATGACTTTACTGAGTGATATTATTGGTAAAGGCTACCCTGCCTTTACTAGTACCCACATCAAACTCGATGTGCAATTGGACGCGCAAACCCTTGGGGTCACTGCCGATTCCACACCTGAACAATTACGCACTGCTAATTACAATGCGGTAATACAAAAAAGTCTGAATGCCCTAGTTCCCGGCGTGGAAGAACGCAAGGAAAAGAAGGCTTTGAAAGGTTTAGTGAGTGGCGATGCGCAGTACGAACTGCAACGTCAGGTCATGGCTGACCCCACGTTGATTGGTACGAACCAATCCGTATGGGTATTGGCGGATGACGATATTGACACCTATTACAAAGGCAATGTTGATCGCACACTGCCTGAAAGTAATCGCCGCATCAAAGACTTCCAATTGGCTTGGCTGGATAAACTGGAAGCAGACGGACGTATCGACAGCCAGTTTAACACCGTGTTCTTCACGCGAGGCGATTCACGCGAACCGGAAGAGGCGGGGATTTTGAGTGCCTTGATTGGTTCGTTCTACACCTTGTTGGTGACACTCTCATTAGCCTTCCCGATTGGGGTGGCTGCGGCGATTTATTTGGAAGAGTTTGCCCCCAAGAACAATTTCTGGGTGGATTTGATTGAGGTCAATATCAATAACCTCGCTGCCGTGCCATCCATCGTGTTTGGTTTATTGGGCTTGGCGGTATTTATCCAGTTATTTGGAATGCCACGTTCTGCACCGTTGGTGGGCGGATTAGTACTGACATTAATGACATTACCGACCATTATTATTGCCACCCGTTCGGCATTACGGGCTGTACCGCCTTCCATCAGAGAAGGTGCCTTGGGTGTCGGCGCATCCAAAACCCAAACCGTGTTCCAGAATGTATTACCACTGGCAATGCCGGGTATCCTCACCGGCACGATTATCGGCATGGCTCACGCGTTAGGTGAAACCGCCCCGTTGCTGATGATCGGTATGGTTGCCTTCATTATGGATGTCCCCAGTAGCGTAACTTCACCATCAACCGTGTTGCCGGTACAGATATTCCTGTGGTCTGACAGCCCGGAACGTGCATTTATTGAACGCACCTCAGCCGCGATTATGGTGCTGCTGGCATTCTTGGTGTCGATGAACCTGCTCGCCGTCATTCTGCGTCAACGCTTTGAGCGTCGCTGGTGATCCCGGCTCATCATAGTGTGTGACTCTTAACCTAAATTCCCTTACCCTTTAGCATATGAAGGTGAACCCGATGACTGAAGCGACAATTGATATGACAACGAAAGCCCTACCCAAATTTAGCACCGCTGCCAGCGGCGGACGTGAAGAATTTGCCCACACCATTGACGGCACGATCGGCAAGCCGTATCTGGATGGCAAAGACACCAAATTCTTCTGCCGGGGCGTGAACGTATTTTACGGTGATACCAAGCAAGCGATTTTCGATGTCAATATGGACATCGGCAAGAACGAAGTCATTTCCATGATTGGTCCATCCGGTTGTGGCAAATCCACTTTCCTGCGCTGCCTGAACCGCATGAATGACACCATTGCAGGCTGCCGCGTGACCGGCGACATTAAGCTCGACAGCGAAGACATCCACGGCAAAGAACAAGACCCGGTACTGCTTCGTGCTCGTGTTGGCATGGTATTCCAGAAGCCAAACCCGTTCCCGAAATCCATTTACGACAACGTAGCCTATGGCCCGCGCCTGCACGGTCTGGCTGCTAACCGCGCCGAGCTGGATGATATTGTGGAAAGCAGCTTAACCAAAGCCGGTTTATTCAAGGAAGTCAAAGACCGTCTGCAATCCCCCGGCACAGGGCTTTCCGGTGGTCAGCAACAACGTCTGTGCATTGCTCGCACGATTGCGGTCAGCCCGGAAGTGATCCTGATGGATGAACCCACTTCCGCACTTGACCCGATTGCCACCGCGACTATCGAGGAATTGATTGACGAATTGCGGGCAAGTTTTACCATTTGCATTGTGACCCACTCAATGCAACAAGCAGCGCGTATTTCGCAACGCACCGCTTATTTCCATCTGGGTTATCTGGTTGAATTGAACGACACCAAAACTGTCTTCACCAACCCACAACACCAATTAACTGAAAATTACATTACAGGCCGCTTCGGCTAAGGCGGTACGGGGTATGGAAAGCATGAACACAACACAGCATACATCTCAGAAATACAATCACGAGCTGGAAGAAGCCCGCAGCAAACTGATGACAATGGGCGGCTTGGTCGAAACCCAAGTCACCAATGCCATCAAGGCGTTGCTGGAACGTGACAGTGCTTTGGGTGAAAAGGTCGCGTATTCCGACCATGAAATTAACGCAATGGAAGTCGCCCTCGACGAACATTGCGCCGAAATCATTGCGCGTCGCCAGCCTGCCGCCAGCGATTTGCGCTTGCTAATCACCATTATCAAAGTCATTACCGACCTTGAGCGCATTGGTGACGAAGCCGAAAAAGTCGGGCGTTACGCGGTGGAAATGACCGAATCCGCCACCTACGGCGACTTGCACAATTCCCTGCGTCACTTAGGCGAACACGTCAAAATCATGTTGAGCGACACCTTGGACGCACTGGCGCGTTTGGACGTTGCTCAAGCCATGCAAGTGGTGAAAAACGACCAGCAAGTGGATGACGAATTCGATTCCATTACGCGCCAGCTTTACACCCGCATGTTGGAAGACCCGCGCTATATCAAAGACAGCCTGAATGTCACTTGGTGTGCGCGTTCACTGGAACGGGTCGGTGATCACTGCAAAAACATTTGCGAATACGTGATTTATCTGGTGAAAGGCAAGGACGTGCGCCACACCAATTTAGAAAGCATCCGTGAAACGATTTTGGGTGAGTAAGTTGATGTACCCGGCGGGGTTCTTCGCGCCATGAAAAAACACATTCTGTGTATTGAGGACGAAGCCGCTATCCGTTCCATGATCCGCTTTTCGCTGGAGCGCGAAGGCTATGTGGTGACGGAAGCAGCGGATGCCCGTGCCGCCCGTGATGCCGCCGCATCCAGCCCACCGGATTTAATGCTGGTGGACTGGATGTTGCCGGACGTTTCCGGGCCGGAACTGATCCGGCGTTTCCGCCATGACCCGTTGACCCGCGACATTCCCATTATCATGCTCACCGCCAAAAGCGAAGAAGACGACATGATTCACGGGCTGGATGCGGGTGCAGATGATTACCTCATGAAACCTGTGTCACTCAAAGCCCTGAGTGCGCGGATCAAAGCCCTATTACGCCGTTCCGAGGGTTTCGACGAACAGCGGGTGATCAATGCCGGGCGTTTGCAACTCAACCAAAATGCGCACCAATTGCGCATCGACGGTACGCCTGTGCATCTCGGCACGACCGAATACCGCCTGCTGGAATTTTTCATGCAGCACCCCGAAAAAGTCTATTCCCGCGCTCAATTGCTGGACTTTGTATGGGGTCAAAATACCTATATCGAAGAACGCACTGTTGATGTGCATGTGCTACGCTTGCGCAAAACCTTGAAGACCCACGCTGCCGAGAATGTGATTCAAACCATCCGGGGTGCTGGCTATTTATTCAGTGCAATCGAATCAACAGGTGATTGATGCCGAACAACTATTGGAGTGTGGAACGCTATCGTTTTGGTTTGGTCATGGGCTGCGGTTTACTGGTAGCGTGGTTCACCCCTTATCCGTTGATGGTAATGCTACTGGTGTTATTGGGCTACATCGTCTGGATGCTGCACAAACTGTACCAGTTACAGCATTGGCTCACCAACGGGCATAAAGCCGAAGATATGCCGGACAATGATGGTGCTTGGGAACAAATCGCTTACCTGTTCCACAAATCGCAACAAATACTCGCAGAAGGTAAACGCAAGCAACAAGATATTTTAGTGCGCTTCAATAACATTTTGTCGGTGTTGCCCGATGCAGCCATTTTACTGGATGCTGACAATCACATTGAATGGGCAAACAAATCCGCTGGCAAGATGCTAGGCATCGACAGCAACAATGACAAGGGTCAACGCCTTGATAATTTGTTGCGCAACCCTGATCTGCACAAGCTGTTGGCAGAAAATGGCACATACAAGGTGAAGTTTCCCTCGCCACGTAATTCCCATCTAACGTTACGAGCAAAACTGCTACCCTTGCAAGCCGGTTCACGGGTTTTGAGTGTGCGGGACATTAGTGAGGGCATCCAGCTCCAGAAAACTCGTAAGGCCTTTATTGCCAATGCCTCTCATGAATTGCGCACCCCATTAACGGTACTCTTGGGTTATATCGAACTGTTTGAACACGACCCCGATCTGCCGAAACACCTTCACGGGCCGTTACAACAATCCCACGAGCAAGCCATCAGGATGCAGCAAATCATCAGCGATATGCTTGCCCTATCACGGCTAGAAAGTCAGGAAACCACGCCATTAATGGGCAACCGTGTTGATATTCCAGCCATACTGACCAGCAATATCCGAGCTATTCGCGATACACTAGCCAGTGGTACGCATACACTGGAAACTGACATTGAGCCAGATTTGTGCGTTTGCGGCTCAGAAAAAGACATTACCAGCGTCATTACCAACCTGCTGACAAATGCGGTTAAACATACCCCAGCAGGCACGACTATCCGAGTGGAATGGCGTAGTAACGAGCAGGGCGTTGCTTGCCTGAGTGTGAACGACAATGGTTCCGGCATTGATGCTAGGCATTTGCCGCACCTGACTGAGCGTTTCTACCGGGTAGATGAAGGACGCTCTCGCGCCAGTGGTGGTACAGGTTTAGGGCTGGCAATTGTAAAACACATTATGCAATGGCATAACGGCAAGCTGACAATTGAAAGCAAGCCGGGAAAGACTGTGTTCCGGGCTTGCTTTCCGGCAGGGCGGGTGTTGGATTAAACGAAAATACCGCGCAACAGATAGAAGAACATTACGGACAGTAACGCACCTGCCGGTAAAGTGACCACCCACGACATAAAGATACCACCCACGACACGCAAATCAATCGCTGCAATACCGCGTGCAAAGCCAACCCCAAGGATTGCCCCAACGAGGGTATGCGTGGTCGACACCGGAATACCCGCGTAAGAGGCGGAAACCACGGTCATCGCTGTGGCAATTTCAGCCGAAAAACCACGAGTCGGGGTAAGTTCGGTGATCTTACTCCCAACCGTCAAAATAACCCGATAACCTAAGGTGGCTAAACCAATGACGATACCCACTGCACCCACCAATAAAACCCATGAAGGCACGGTGGCCTTGGCAGTCATCACCCCGGTTTGAGCAATACCGATGACGGCAGCCATCGGCCCTACCGCATTGGCAACATCGTTAGAGCCGTGCGCAAAAGCCATTGCCGCAGCGGTAAACAGCATCATGACAGCAAAGATTTTTTCCACATTCGCGTAATGGAAGCGTTTTTCGGCCTGTTGGTCATAACGGACTTTGCTGATGAGAATACGCCCAGCTATTGCCACAACTACGCCAATCAATACCGATATAATCAACTCCATAGCACCGTCTAAGCTTAAGCCAACGTGTTTTAAACCTTTTTGAATGGTCAGCAGTGAAAGGAAAAAACCCACCATAAAGAGGTAAAATGGCCCATATTTGATGGCATTTTGCAGCGGATTTTTGGTATCCAAGATGAGAATTTGCAAGCTCATAAACACCAAAAAGGCAATCACCCCAGAAATCAGCGGTGAAAATACCCAACTGATCGCGGTGGTACCGACCGTTCCCCAATTAACGGCTTCCACACCAACACCAACGGCAGCAAACCCGACGATAGCACCAACAATGGTATGGGTGGTGGAAACAGGCCAACCACGTAGTGTTGCGATGAGTAACCACGTCGCTGCTGCCAAGAGTGACCCCAGCATTCCCCATGCCAGCATCTCCGGGTTAGCATCAAATATTTCATTATCAATAAAGCCTTGACGTATCGTATTAGCGACTTCCCCACCCGCAAGGTAAGCACCTGCGAACTCGAAAATAGCCGCAATAATAAGTGCCTGTTTAATGGTAACGGCTTTAGACCCGACGGAGGTCGCCATAGCATTAGCAACATCATTCGCACCAATCCCCCAGGCCATAAATAAGCCAAAGGCAACCGCCAAGATGAGGTAAATCATCATGGTATCGGACAAAAATTCCATAGCTTATCTCCCTTAACGTGCCAGCATCAGTTGTAAACGGCTACCCACACGTTGGGCATCATCGGCAACTCGTCCCATCCACTCAATCAAGCGGTAGGTGAACATCACATCGGTAGCTCTCAAGCCATCTTCTAGGGTAAACAGAATATTGCGTAATTCGACTTGGCATTTATCGGTTTGGCGTTCAATACGGCTAAGTTCCGTTAACATTTCCTCAACATGCTCAACCTCCAAACCCCGGAAACCGGTTTCCAACAATTCATCTAGCTCATTAATCACTTCCAGTGCCTGCTTGACCGCAGCCACACAGCGTTCGGTGTATTGCTGGAACAGTGGACGCATACTCTCATGCAGACGCATTTTTCGCCCGACCACCATACCCGCAATGTCTTTGGCTTGATTGATAATTTGGTCTTGCATCCACAACACATCCAGCAAGTCACGGCGATCAACCGGCATAAAGAAACCGCGTGGCAGGTTGTGGCGCAAATCCTTTTTCATATCATCAGCAAGGTGCTCACTTTCCACGATAGCTTGATGAGCAGCACTAATTTGCTGTTCATCATCATTATTCATTCCCTCCACGAGCATGATGAGATGCTTGATCCCTTTGTAGACACAATACATGTGCTCCTGAAGGGGGCGTATGGGCGACTTGCCGAACAGTCCCGCGATATGGCTCTTGGGCATAATACTCACCTTAATCAAAGCTTAAAAACCGCGATAGTATGAACAGCTTGCTGGCTGAATCAAAGCGAAATGTTAAGGCTACGTTAAAAGTCTAGGCTTGGCGATTGTGAAGCACGTCACGCAGTGGTCTAACAACAAAGCAGGGAATAAGTTTACGATAAATTGCCTGCAAGGGTTGTTCACGCCATTGATGGGTGTTGCTTTGCTGGCTGAATATGAGGATATATTGGGTCGGGATGACTTGTTCACAAAGTGGCGCCTGAACCAGCAGGAACGCGAGGAATGGGGGATTAAGCCGACATTCGACCCGCCAGCCACCGTACCAAGATCGCCCGTAATTGCGCGACATCAAACGGTTTCGCAAGGTAATCGCTCATCCCACTCGCGAGGCAATGTTCGCGGATCGTCGCCGAAGCATGAGCGCTCATTGCAATAAT
The DNA here is from genome assembly GCF_021650935.1 of Thiothrix winogradskyi. Taxonomy (NCBI): domain Bacteria; kingdom Pseudomonadati; phylum Pseudomonadota; class Gammaproteobacteria; order Thiotrichales; family Thiotrichaceae; genus Thiothrix; species Thiothrix winogradskyi. The sequence continues at coordinate 2,722,085 of NZ_CP091244.1, forward strand.
CGGCAAGGTTTGCCAACGCGGCTCGGTACGCAATTCACGGGTCAAGGCATCGCCCATCATCCCCGGCATCTCAAGATCCATCAACACCAGATCGAAAGTATCTGCTATCAGTGCCGCCCGCGCTTCCGTGGCACTTTCCGCCCGCTCGGTGACGCAACCGAACAGGTGCAACAGCTCAAGGCTAATCATCAGATTCAATGGATCATCATCCACCACCAAAATCCGCGCCCCCGTCAACAACGCCTGCGCGGTATCAGCAGCGGGCGGTGGTGTATCAGGCAACAGCGTAGACGCGGCTTCACCCCCAAAATCCGCACAAAACGTAAACTCGCTACCCACCCCAGGAATGCTTTCCACCGTAATCGCGCCGCCCATCAATTCCACCAAATGACGGCTAATGGATAAGCCCAAACCCGCGCCTTTCACCGCTTCATGTTCGCCAGAATCAATCCGCACGAAGGGTTCAAACAAACTCTCGCGCTGATTCGCCGGAATCCCGATCCCCGTGTCACGCACACTGAATTGCAACCTGATTGTAGCCGCTGTGTGCGCTTGCAAACTCACATGCAAAGAAACGCTGCCCTTATTGGTAAATTTAACCGCATTAATCAGCAAATTATTCAATACTTGGCTTAAGCGCAACGGGTCGCCCACCAACACGGTTGGAATATCGTCTTGCACTTCCAGACGAAACGCCAAGCCCTTCTCTTGGATAGAATCCTGCACAATGTGCTGAACACTTTGCAGAATTCCCTGCACATTGAATGGCACAGGGCGTAACACCACCTCCCCCGCCTCAATGCAAGAAAAATCCATCACATCTTCCACAATCCCCAACAATAAGCGCGAGGAGCTATGCAGTTTTTCCGCGTAATCCCGCTGCTTGCCCTGCAAATCCTCCCGTTGCAGCAATTGCGCCAAACCCGTGACGGCATTCAACGGTGTACGGATTTCATGGCTAATATTCGCTAGGAAAATGGATTTAGCACGGGTCGCTGCATCGGCTTGTTCTTTGGCTTGCTGCAATTTCTGCTGAACATCGACCTGCGAGGTAATGTCCATAATCAAGCCTTCTAACATCAACGGTTCACCCGCCGCATTGTAGGCGACGCAATGCCCTTGTTCCCACACCCAACACCATTCCCCCGAACGGTGTTTAATCCGATAACTCAACTGGAACGGATGCCCTGCGTTACTCGCGTTAACCACCGTCGCCACCACCGCGTCACGATCATCAGGGTGAATCAAACTCGTCCAAGTCAACCGCTGTGAACCAATCAACCATTCAGCGGGATAACCCGTCAAGCTTTCACACCCCTCACTGACAAACTCCATCGCCCAATCGGCATCGTTATGGCAACGGTAAGCCATCCCCGGTAAGTTGCCGATCAAGCTTTGCAAGGAACGTTGGCTTTCCTGCAACAAACGTTCGCTTTCTTCTTGGGCTTGCATGGTCTGTTGTAACAGGGTGTTTTTTTCCTGCAAACGCCCATTCACCCACGCCACCAAACCACTGCCGATAAAGCCCAGCAGCGCAACCAGCCCAAACCCGCCGAGTACCCACCACACCCAGCGGTAATCCGGTTTCTGGTCGGAGTCGTACCAAAAACCATCCAGCTTGCTGGTGTCGTTGACCATCCCCAACTTGACGAAGGTATCCGCCATGCGCCGCCAGCGTTCCACATTCATGTGACCGATCTGGACAATATCCGGCTTTACCAGCTCGTGGATATGTGAAGCTTCAAACTGCAACGCCTCACGGTTCAAGTGCGGGTAACGTTTCAGTAAAACCGTGATTATGTCATTGGGATTTTCCATCGCGTATAGCCAACCGCGCACCACCGCACGGCGTAACGCCGCCACTTGCGCGGGATGTTCCTCTAGGTGGCGTTCACTGGTAAACAACGTATCGCCGTAAAAATCCACCCCGTAAGTGATCGGCTGAATGTAATGGATGTCGCGCCCCGCCTGTGTATTGAAGAAAGGCTCACTGGTCATATAACCGTAATCCGCATCCACCTGCCCAGACAGCAATGCGTCCATGCCCGGTCGATTCGGTTGCAATGCCAGCGCATCCAACGTCACCCCTTCGTTCACAAACATCGCCGCGATTTCCACAATCGGCTGCCCGCCGACCTGCATTCCAATGCGTTTGTGGGCTAAATCGTGCGGGGTACGTAAACCCGCCTTACCCTCGGTCATTAACATCGCGGGCGAATGCTGGAAAATACTCGCCAACGCCACCACTGGCTTGCCTTGCAAACGGTAGAAAACCAATTCCCCCGCCTCAATCGCATAGTCTGCCCGTCCCTCCAACACCTCAATCAAAGGCGCAATATCAGTACCACCGGGCAGTAAGGTGACATCCAGCCCTTCCTCTTGGAAAAAGCCGTATTCCAGCGCAGCGTAATACCCCGCAAACTGGAACTGCGGCTGCCACTTCAATTGCACGGTAACAGGTTCTAACGGCGGCGCAGCGCTTGCCAGCTTGCCCAACAGACAACACAGCAATCCTAACCAAATAAGGCGACGTATCATTAACACTCCAACGTCATAGTGTCGGCATCCACACGCAAAAAACTCCCTTTGGTCTCGTGCCAATCACCCAATACTACCCGCTGTACTCGCAAGTCATCCAGCAGGAAATCATGCACAGCAGGGCGGTGCGTATGCCCGTGAATCATGCACGTTACGCCCGCTGCCCGCAAGGTTGCTTCTACTGCTTGCTGATTCACATCCAGAATCGCTTCGGGTTTACCCTGCATACTCATCCGGCTTTGCGCCCGCATTGCTTCCGCCTGACGAATGCGTTCCTCCAGCGGCAAGGCAAGAAACTGCTGCTGCCATTGCGGATTGCGGAACAGCTTGCGCACCTGCTGGTATTCCACGTCATCGGTACACAGCGTATCACCGTGCAACAACAAGGTCGGCGTGCCGTACAAGTCGATCACCTGTTGTTCTGGCAACAAGGTACAGCCCGTCGCCTCAGCAAACTGCTTTCCCACTAAAAAATCGCGGTTGCCGTGCTGAAAATACAGCTTCACCCCACGCTCACTCAGTTGCTGTAAGCGTGTCACCAGCGGCAGAAATACGGCGGCATAAGGCGAATCGAGGGCGTCATCCCCCACCCAATATTCAAACAGATCACCCAGAATATAGAGCGCATCCGCCCTCTCCCCGATTTGCTCCAGCAATTCCAATAAGCACTGCATTGCACCGGGGCGGCTCGAATCCAAATGCAAATCTGCTATAAACCAGCTTGACATACGCATCTTTTATCCTAAAAACCGTTATTATCATCGTAAAGTGGCAAACAATCTCAATGGAACATTGACCTATCCCAAAGAGTCTAATAACTTATCTTCACCTTAACCACCCCGCAAACTGACATGACATATTGTATCGGCATTTCTCTCGACGATGGGCTTGTTTTAACCTCTGACTCACGTACTAACGCGGGCATTGATCATGTTAGCACTTACAGCAAGATGCACCGCTGCGTCACCAACCCCGACCGCTGCTTGGTGATTATGAGTGCGGGCAATCTCGCCACCACTCAAGGCGTGATCCAACAAATCCGCCGCGATGTATTGGAAGGCTTGCCTCGCAACATCAATACCTTAAACTATCTGGCAGACGTTGCCGAATACTTAGGCGATGTGCTAGTCAACCGGATTCGCAAGCACACCGAACAAACCGGCTTTGTACCGGATGCCACCTTGATCCTCGGCGGGCAGATTCAAGGGCGCAACCCCAACATCTACATGATTTACCCGCAAGGTAACTACATTACCTCCTCAGATGACACCCCTTACCTGCAAATCGGCGAAAGCAAATACGGCAAACCCGTGCTGGATCGCTTCATCACCCGCAGTGCTTCGCTGGAAGATGCCGCCATTTGCTCGCTGATCTCGATGGATTCCACCATGAAAAGCAACGCCAGCGTCGGACCACCGATTGAGGTCTTGATTTACCCACGCGACCAGTTCAACGCCCCCAAACACTACAAGTTTGACGCGGAAGACCCGTATTTACTCGACATCCGTCACGAATGGGCGAATCAGTTGAACCAGGCATTCCGTTCCATGCCCCGGTTGGAAGTCCACGCCAAACCCGATGGCAACTTACATACCTTCTGAGCCTGTCACCAGTTGGTGAATAAAGCGCAGTTTCACAATAACCTGCCGTGACAGCGTAAAGGGGTAAGCATCCGGCTGCCCCATGCTGCGGTTGAGCGCATTCATTGTGCGCGAGAGTTGCCGCCATTCCTGCATCAGCAAATGGAAGTCGTCGGGGTTAACAGCCTCACGGTGGATTAAGCCAAAGCTGGTCGCTGTCTCCAGCGTATCCATAATGTGCAGGTAATGCGCCCAAGTTTCCGCCCAATCTTCCCACGGATGAGCGCTGGCGTAAGCGCTAATGTGGCGTTTTTCCCATTGCGGGATTGCGCCATAAGCGTAGTAGCAGTCCAACGATTCGCGGTAATTTTCCTCGCCACCAAACAAATTGCGAAAACGCGGATACCATGCCGAATCACGCACCAATTTGTCCCAATAATAATGCCCGCTTTCATGGCGCAAATGCCCCAGCACCGTGCGGTAGCGCTCCTTCAATTGTTCACGCGCTGTGACCCGATGCGATTCATCCGCTTCCACCGCGTGTAAGGTAATCACCCCATTTTTATGGCCGGTGTACACCACCCTTTTTTTCACCAACGGGTTAGTACGTTGATCTTCCAAAAAATCAAACACCATACCGGAACACGGGTCTTGTTCGCGCCCCACCAACGGCAAGCCTAAAGTAATCAACGAATACACCAAGCGCCTCTTTGAGCGTTCCAATACCGTCCAACGCTGCACATTGATAGGAATATCTTGTGCCGGAACCGTGCGTGTCAACCGGCACGAATAGCACTGCTTGTGCTTATCGGTATGCGACAATAACCAATTACACCCCACCGAATGCTCCCGCAGCGAGCATACCCGCAGATGCGGCGCACGGCTCAGCACCAACATTTCCAAGGTATCCGGGTTAAACCCTAATGATCTGCCACAGCACGGGCATTCCTTATCCTCAAACAATACTTCCTGACCGCAAATACAATGGAAACGTTTCATTAATCGTAACTCAGTGATTATCCCAAATCTAACCCACGTTATAGTAAACTTGGCTGGCAAGCTAGCGCTTAGCAGCTATGCTTAGAACTGATATTGTTATAGAGACGGTTATGAACTCAGAAAAAGTGGTTTTTGGTTTTTTTATCCTGTTGGCGTTGACGTTGAACTTCGGTTTTTTCATTGGCGACATTGACAACATTGCCCATCACAATGTCTACGAATTGTTTGCCGCACTGGTCGTCAGCCTGATTGCCACGGTGTTGAAGTTTGGTGACAGAACCCATCTGGGGGCAATTTTTCTGGCAACCAGTTTGGTGGCAGATTTGCAATTGCTGATGGCTGCCCTGATCTGGGGTTATGCTGCTCACATAAGCCCAACCGGACTCGATACAGAAGCGACTGTGGCGATTGTTTCTTTCTCTGGCGGAGCTTTGTTGGCGAACATAGTTTCAGTCATTCTGTTATTGGCGGAAACCATGACCGTGCGCCGCTAGGCAGGAGAAAGCCATGCCTGACATTTTTTATGTGCTATTACGGCGGATGCGTACCCCACTGATTGTGCTAATTGTGGTGTATTCGGTGGCGGTGTTGGGTTTTACCCTGATTCCGGGGCAAGATGCGGAAGGTCAGCCTTGGCATATGTCGTTTTTCCACGCACTTTATGTCGTCAGTTACACCGCATCCACCATTGGCTTTGGGGAAATTCCCTACGCCTTTACCGATGCGCAACGCTTATGGATGATGTTCGTTATCCATCTCACGGTAATTGGCTGGTTGTACAGTATCGGTTCATTACTGACCGTGTTGCAAGACCCTGCGTTTCGGCGGTTGCGTACTGAATACGTGTTTCAGCGCAGTGTAAAACGTTTGCGCACTCCGTTTTATCTGGTGTGTGGTTACGGCGATACCGGCGGTATTTTGATCAAGGCATTGGCTGATGAAGGCATTAAGGCGGTGGTGGTTGACCGTGATGAAAATCGCCTTAACGCCTTGGAATTGAATGATTACATCCGCCGTCCGTTGGGGTTGTTAGCGGATGCTGCCAAGCCAGCGGTTTTGGAAATGGCGGGCATTACCAACAGTTATTGCATTGGCGTGATTGCGCTGACCGATTCCGACCAAACCAATGTGATGGTGGCATTGAGTGCGCACTTGCTCAACCCAAATCTCCGGGTATTGGCGCGAGTCGAATCCGCAGAAGCGGCGGCAAGTATCCGTTCTTTTGGCAAAAATGAGGTCATCAACCCGTTCGAGACGTTCGCGGGGCGGTTGGCAATGGCGATTCATTCACCCGGCATGTATACCTTGTTTACTTGGATGACCGGGGTTCCGCACGAGCCATTGCGTGAGCCGTTATTCCCTGACCGGGGTTTATGGGTAATTTGTGGGTTTGGGCGGTTTGGCACAGCTTTGCACCGGCATTTGGAAGCGGCGGGCATCCCCATGCAAGTGATTGACCCAGACCCTATTACCAACCAAACTCCGGCGGGGGCAATTATTGGCTCAGGGGTAGAGGCAACCACCTTGCAACAAGCCGGGATTAAACAGGCGGTAGGCGTAGTAGCTGGGACAAACGATGACGTGAGCAACTTGTCAATTTTGATGACCGCCCGCGAATTACGCCGGGATATTTTCATGGTTGCACGGCAGAACCAGCGTGATAACAGCGTGGTGTTTGATCGCGCCGACATTGATCTGCTGATGAAACGCGGTGATGTGATTGCCCACAAAATTTTTGCCTTGCTGCGAACACCTCTAATCAGCGATTTTCTGGAGACTGCCCGTGAGCACGATAATGATTGGGCAAACCAAATGGTTAGCCGGATTTTGGGCGTGGTCAGTGATGAAGTACCCTACTTATGGGAAATCAAAATCAATAAGGTGCGCACTCCCGCGTTGTACAAAGCGTGTTTGATGGAGCAAGTGCAGTTACGTGATTTGCTACGTGACCCACGCGAGCGGGTTAAAAGTTTGCCTGCCATTCCGCTGTTATTGAAACGGGATGGGAAAGCCACGATGTTGCCAGAATTGGACAAGCCGCTGGAAGTGAGCGACCGTTTGCTAATGTGTGCGGCGTGGCCGATTAGTGATGAGATGCGTTGGGCAACGCAAAATGAAAATGTTTTGCATTATTTACTGACAGGACAAGAGACTTCAGGGGGCGACTTATGGGGAAGATTATTACAAAACCGTTAATTGATTAAAAAATAGTCGTTTTTGTCATCATTTTCAGACGGTGCTAATGTTAAGCTTTTATGACAAGGAATTTATCCAAGCAACAAAACCATAAGGAAAGTCAAAATGGAACTAGAAGTCGTAGCCATCAAGTACGTAGGTCTTGCCACCGTCAAGCGCTTAGCCGAACATGGCATTACCACCGTCGAACAACTCGCCGCCCTGTCAGTGGAAGCCTTAACTGCTCTGCCCGGTATCGGTGAAAACACCGCGCCACTCATTATTGCCAATGCACAAGAAATTCTCGCTCCGCCAATCATCGAAGCTGAAGTCGAAACCCCAGAACCGATGGAAGAAGTAGAAAGCGTTGAAGTTGTGACGGAAGTAGCGCCGGAAACCTCTCCAGAACCCGAACTCTCTGTAAAAGCCCAAAAGAAACTGGCAAAACAAGCCAAAAAGCTGAAAAAGGCTCAAAAAGCGGAGAAAAAAGCTGCCCGCAAAGCGGAAAAGAAAGCCGAGAAAAAGGCTGAAAAACAACTAAAAGCCGAGAAAAAAGCCGCCGAAAAAGCAGAAAAGAAAGCCGCAAAACAAGCCAAGAAAGAAAAGAAAGCCGAGAAAAAGGCAGCCAAACAAAAAGGGTAAGGCAGAACCTCACCCCCCGCCCCCTCTCCTTGACAGGCGAGGGGGAGCAAGAGTTGCATTGTTTATTAGCCCCTCTCCTGTCAAGGAGAGGGGTTGGGGTGAGGTTCTTTTAAGCCGCTAATGCCAACAAATCAGAACGCACATCCGGCGTAATCGGTTGTTGGTTATGGTCTTTCAACACCCCATTCAGCGACTGCGCCAAACGCTCAGCGGTACGCAAAAAGTCATTGATTGCTTCGTTGTCGTCAATCGGGCTGGGCAAATTCAGAATCATGGAAAGCCCAGGTGTGGCTTGCATCACTAATTCATTCGGTACTAATGTCCAAGGTTTAACCCCGTTCGCCACGCTGAACAAACTGGTTTCGCCCTGTTCAGTCAGAATATAGCGGTGAAAAATATCCATCTCGCCAAACCCCAAGCCTGCATCGTCCAACGCTTGCAGTACCTCTTCACCCCCAAAGCCCGCCTCAATATCTGCCGCAATGAACAAAACCAATTGCGGCGGCAAGATCGCAGTAGGCGCAGCACTCGGCGCGACGGCTGGCTCTTGTGATTTGCCGGAAACATTCGACATCATCACATCCGACATATCGCGGGCATTGGCAGCAGGGCGTTTACCATCGCGGGCGGGCACATCATCGGCAACACTGGAAAGCTCGTTGCCATCGGCATCACGCAGCACGGGAACGGTTTCATCCCGCTTAGTGGGGGAATTTTGCCGGGAAATACGGCTAATCACGTAAATACCCACCAGAGCCGCTAGACCCAGCACCATGATAATCAGACTTACCAGTTCCATTTAAAATCCTTTAATCCTTGTTTATTTCCAGCATTAGCTATTAGCCAGCTTGACAGCTTCCGCCATGTCTACCGTCACCAGCCGTGACACCCCCGCTTCACGCATGGTAACACCGATAAGATTTTCGGCAAGTTCCATCGTGGTCTTATTGTGGGTAATAAATATGAATTGTACCTGTTCTGACATGTGCCTGACCAGTTCACAGAAACGCCCGACATTAGCCTCATCAAGGGGCGCATCCACCTCATCCAACAGGCAAAACGGGGCTGGATTCAGTTCAAAAATCGCAAATACCAAGGCTACCGCTGTTAACGCCTTTTCGCCACCTGACATCAGGTAAATGGTCGAAATTCGCTTGCCCGGCGGGCGTGCCATAATCGCCACCCCGGTGGTGAGCAGGTCATCGCCGGTCATTTCCAGATAACATTCCCCCCCACCAAACAAGCGCGGGAACATTTCCCCCAAACGGCTGTTTACTTTGTCGAAGGTTTCTTTGAAACGCGCACGGGTTTCACGGTCAATTTTACGGATGGCGGTTTCCAAGGTCTCTAATGCGGCGACTAAATCCGCATTTTGTTGATCCAAGTAATGTTTGCGTTCTTGTTGTTCACGGAATTCGTCGATAGCGGCAAGGTTGATTGCCCCTAAACGCTGGATACTGCGTTGCACACTGTCCAATGCCTGTAAAAAGGTCTCGGCACTGGCATCTGCCGGAAATTCAGCCTGCAAAATCGCCGCGTCACACTCGGTTTTGGCAAATTGTTCGGCAAGCGTTTGTTCACGTACCTGCACGCTTTGCCATTCCAGCTTACGGTTTTCCAAGGCAGTGCGTGAGGTTTCGGCAAAGCGTTCGGCTTGAATGCGGGCGCTGTCTTGCTGACGAATATCGGCTTCGAGCGCTTGCAACTGCTGGCGGGCTTGGGTCAAACGTTGCTCCACGTCAGCACGTTGGGTGAGCGCTTGCTCACGCTCTTCTTCCAGTTCAGCCAGCGGATCGTCTTGTAATTGCAGTTGTTCCAACAAGGTATCGCGCTGTTGCTCCAGCAATTCAAGGCGGCTGTGGATGCGTTCGAGTTGGCGCTGGCTATTGTCGCGTTGGGTACGGTGGGTTTCGATCTGCAAGCGCACGTCTTGCACCGTATCTTGCAGGTCACGCTGAGTACGACGTGCTTCACCGACGGCGTGTTGCCAGTCTTCGCGGGTGGTCGCAAGCTGGTCGCGTTCGGTTTGCAAGGTTTCGAGCAAGGCCAGGGCTGCGTTGCGTTGAGTCGTCGCGAGTTCGTGTTCGGCAGTTTGCTGCTGTTGCTGGCTGGCGAGTTCGGTGCATTCACTGTCAATTTGCTGGCGGCGCTGGCTGAGCTGGTCGATGCGCTGTTGCAGGGTATGCAAACGGTTACGCTGTTCGGATTCGCTGCGGTGCAAGCGGTTAACATCGGCTTGCGCTTGCTGGCGCTGTTGTTCGAGCGTACTAATGCGGGTGCGCAAAGTGTCGGCGTTGGTTTGCCAGTCATTGAGTTCGGTTTCTAGCCGTTCGAGTTGTTCGCGCAGGCTGTCAATCTCTTGCTGGCGTTGCAAGATACTACCGTTGGCTTCGTCTTGGCGGCGACTCCGCAACCAGTTTGTGCCTAACCACAGGCCGTCGCGGGTGATAATGCTTTCACCGGGGGCAAGGCTGTGACGCTGGGATAAGGCTTCGTGCAAGGTCTCGGCACAATGAATGCCAGTGACGAGGCTACGCGCGGCTTCGGGCACGTGAAGTTTGTGGGCAAGAGACCCCTCACCCCAGCCATCTCCCTCAAGGGGCGAGGGGGCAAGAGGGGCTGCGATGTTTAGTAACGTTATTCCGGCTTTTGGGAATGCCTCTGTTCCCCTCGCCCCTTGAATGCATATAGCATCCAAATCCTCCCCTAACACGGTTTCAAACGCGGTTTCCCAACCGGCTTCGACTTTGAGGATTTCAGCCAAGCGGGGAGCGGTGTCCAAAGCGTGTTCTTTGAGCCATTGTTGGCGTGCCTTATTGGTTTTGTCTAAGCCGGATTGTTGCAACGTTTCCAGCGAAGCTAAGCGCCCTTGCAGGGATTGGCGGCGGGAACGTTGCGCGTCGAGCTGGCTATTAAGGTCGCGTTGCACTTGCTGTTGCTGGCTGAGCGTCACGCTAAGGTTAGCAAGCTGGTCTTCAGCAAGCGTGAGTTCTTCGGTGGCGGCTTCGCGTTGTGCTTCCAGCAATTGCACGTCATCGGCAACGTTGGCGGGGGCAAGGTTGTTGGCTTCTTGCTGCAAGCGCTCTAGGCGTTGGCTGGTTTGGCTCAGTTGGCGTTCGAGTTGTTCAATGCGGACTTTTTCAACTTGTGCCTGACGAGTAGGGTCGGCAATGTGTTGTTGCAGCGTGTGCCAGTGTTCTTGCCAGTCATTCAGTTGGTCTTCGGCTTCGGCAAGGCGTTCTTCGGCGAAGGCCAGTTGCGTACTGAGATCGTCTTCACGCGGGATAAGGTCGGCAAGCGCCGCTTCACTCACGCTAAGTTTGGTGCGGTCTTCGGCAGCGTGACGCAAGGTTTCGGCAATGCTTTGTTCGGCAGTGCGCAAGGCATCTTGCTGGCGGCGTTCAATGTCGCGCTGGTGTTGAATGCTTTGTTCAATGCGGGCGATTTCTGATCCGGCTTGGTAATACTCGCCCTGTACCGCATTCAAGGTTTCGTTAGCATCGGCATAACCTTCGCGCAATTCGGTGACAACCGCTTCCAGATGGTGCATCTCGGTGAGATGCGCCTGATAGGTATTGGAAAGCTGGCTCAGCTCACGCAGTCGTTGCGCCCCATCCGCTTGCAGGTGTTGCCATTGCAATAACAACGCGCTGGCTTCGAGTTGGCGTTCTTGGTCGCGTAATTCGCGGAAACGTTGCGCGGCTTTGGCTTGTTTGTCGAGGCGTTCCAGTTGTTTTTCGAGTTCGTCGCGCAAGTCGCTCAGGCGTTCGAGGTTTTCGCGGGTATGCGCCATGCGGGTTTCGGTTTCGCGGCGGCGTTCTTTGTAACGCGAAATTCCGGCGGCTTCTTCGAGGGTATGGCGCAATTCTTCGGGTTTGGCTTCAATCAAGCGCGAAATCATACCCTGTTCAATAATCGCGTAACTGCGTGGCCCTAAACCTGTACCGAGGAAAATATCGGTAATATCGCGGCGGCGGCATTTCGCGCCATTGAGGAAATATTTGGAATCCCCGTCGCGGCTGACTTGGCGTTTGATTGAAATTTCCGCGTAATTGGCGTATTCGCCGCCCAACTTGCCGTCGCTATTATCGAACACCAGCTCGACTGAGGCTAAACCAATGGGTTTGCGTGAAGAAGAACCGTTGAAAATGACATCTTCCATTGACGCACCACGCAAGTGCTTGGCAGACGATTCACCCATGACCCAGCGCACGGCATCAATGGTGTTGGACTTGCCACACCCATTGGGGCCGAGAATACCGGTGAGATTGCTGCGTAAATCCAGCGTCACGGGGTCTACGAAACTTTTGAATCCGGCGATGCGGATTTTGCTAAGGCGCACTTCTTTTCCTAATTTATGGGCGTGGTAATGGACAAACGCGCAAGCATGATATAAAACCAGCGCGTTTTCAACATCCACCCGACTGTTCATCGGGACACATTAGGAGCAACCATGTCTACACGCCCCAGCAAAGAACTCGACACCTTCCCCAACCCTAACCCGCAACGCGATTACACCATTCGCATTGATTTACCCGAATTTACCTGCATTTGCCCCAAAACCGGGCAGCCGGATTTCGCGCAGTTCAAAATCGAATACGTCCCTGATGCAAAGTGCGTTGAGCTGAAATCCCTCAAATTGTACATGTGGAGCTACCGTGAAGAAGGCGCGTTCCACGAAGCCGTCACGAATAAAATTTTGGAAGATTTGGTTGCCGCCACTGAACCGCGCTTTATGCGCCTGACCGGGGTGTGGAATGTACGCGGCGGCGTTTACACCACCGTAATCGTCGAACACCGTCAGGCAGGCTGGCAACCTGCCCCCAAAGTTGAACTGCCGTAATACGTTGGAAAAATCAGGCGGTGCGCGGTATTATGCGCATCGCTTGATTATCAACAACAACACGGGGCATACCGCATGAAACGTTTTTTTATTACTATTTTTGCCATGTTACTGAGCTTTGCCACTTTGGGCTGTAATGCCGAGGAAAAAGCCGCAGCAACACCCACTTCTGGAGATAAAATGTCTACTATTCTGATTGAAACCACCAAAGGCAACATCAAAATCGAACTGGATGCCGCCGCTGCACCCAAAACGGTTGAAAACATTCTGGCTTACGTCAAGGAAGGTTTTTACGAAGGGACTATTTTCCACCGCGTCATTCCCGGCTTCATGGTGCAAGGCGGTGGCATGAACGAAACCATGAAAGAAAAAGCGGACAAGCGCCCACCTGTCAAAAACGAAGCCAACAACGGCTTGAAAAATGACCGTGGCACGGTAGCAATGGCGCGTACTAACGACCCGCATTCCGCTTCTTCACAATTCTTCATCAACGTCAGCAACAACGATTTCCTGAACTTCCGTTCTGAAACCGCACAAGGCTGGGGCTACGCGGTCTTCGGTAAAGTCGTCGAAGGCATGGATGTAGTTGACGCGATTGTTGGCGTAAAAACGGGCAATTTCGGCCCGCACGGTGACGTGCCGGTACAACCGATCCTGATGAACAAAGTTACTATCGTCGAATAATTCCACTTCTCCGCTTGAAGAAACCCCTCCTAACCTCCCCTTATCAGGGAAGGGAGCAAGAAAAAATCAGTATGTTCTTGTTCCTCCCCTGATAAGGGGAGGTTAGGAGGGGTTTCTTTATCCGTTGGCACGCTACTTGCTGTTAGTTTGACATTTTCATGACGCTTAGCAGACAAATGACGTACACCCGGCTTTCTGTGGTACAGTTTGTTTTGCACTGCAACAAAAAGGATAAACGACAATGGTAGATACCGACTTCATCGCGTCACTCAAACGCGCACGCACTTACGGGCTGGGCGAGTTTTTGGAAATTATTAGCGAGCTTTCTCAAGAGAGCACCAAAAAAGGCGCACTGGATCGCAAGCATAAGGAGCTAATAACGTTAGGGATTGCCCTCGCGAAAGGCTGCCACCGCTGCATCGACATTCACACCGAAGCCGCCATTAAACTCGGCGCAACCGATACGGAAATGCTGCAAGTACGCCGCGTTGCGCTTTACGTGCAAGCCAGCCCTGAACATCACCACACCGAATTGTGGAAAGCCTGGACGGATTCATGGCGCGAATTTTCCCTCAGCAAAGGCTGTATTGACCGCCGTTGCCGCGAACTGGTCGGTTTGGGCATCGCTTTGGTGCAACAAGACGCGCGGCTGATTGAGATGCATGTCAAAGCTGCCCGCGAATTTGGCGCAAGCCCGGAAGAAATCTTCGAGGTGATGCCGATTGCCCTGCTGATGGATGGCGCACCCGCGCTTTCACAAATTCCGCAATTGGTCCATGCCCTTGAACAGTATGACGCCCTTGAGGTCGCCGCCTGAGCAAACACCAACGCATTTATGCCGTTGTCAGGCAAATTCCCCCCGGTTACGTCGCCACTTACGGCGATGTAGCCGCACTGGCAGGTTTGCCGGGTCATGCACGTTTAGTCGGCTATGCCCTGCACGCCCTGCCGGAATTTTCCGATGTGCCTTGGCAACGGGTCATCAACGCGCAAGGCAAAATCAGTTTAGGGCGAGCTTACCCCGGTGGGGATTTGCACCAACGCCACTTGCTCGAAGCCGAAGGTGTGGAATTTGATGCCAATGGCAAAATTGCGCTAAAACGTTTCCGCTGGCAACCCTCATGCTGAAATGCTGCACTATACTTAGCAGATAGGGCAACAACACGAGGGAAAAATTTATGTCACGACTCGCCGACCAAACTTTGGCACAAGCGAATGCTTGGTATGCTCAAAATCCGCAAGCCCGTTACGACCGCCCCCTACCCACTTCCGCCTACACCATCAACCCCGCGACTGCGCAAACCTTGTGGAAGGATCCCACCTTAAAAACCGAGCGTAGCCTCGTCACCAAACTCATCGAAGTCGGTGGCAAATGGGAAGAAGTCCCCACCCACATCCACAGCGATAAGGACTTGCGCCTGATTGCCTACCAGAATGTCTGGAAAACCAAGCAACGCGACCTGTTGCGTTTTATCCAGCCCGGCGAATGGTATTTAGGCTCCTCACACCATAACCCCGGCAATCGCCACATTGTGCAATCCGTGTTCCACGATGAGGAAAAGGGTCTGGAAATGCTCAAATTCAGCATTACCCACATCCGCAATTACATCGGGGTTGCCAGCGGCATGGTGGGGACCGACAGCCCGCGCAGCTACGCCAACCAACATTCAGCGGGGCATGTTAACCCGAAAGATTACCCTGCCCTGTTGTGGCGCATCCGCTTTCTGGGCGATATTTCCCCGGCGGAACAACGCGCTTACGTCAATAATGTGCGTACTTGGTCAATGCTGTTGCAGAAAGTGACTAAATTCCCGCCCGATTACAATGGCAATGACAACCTAATGACCAATAGCTATGCCAAGGTGATGGAATTTGGCAGCAATGTGCTGAATGCCGTGCTGGGCAGCCGTAACGCACTGGCCACCTTGCACAGCCAAGCCGAACAAGTGTATTGCTCCGAAGCGGGAATGCACCTTGCCCTGAATCTCGGTTTAAATGCCCCGCTCAACCAAGCCAGCGTCAGCGCCTTGTTTGGGGCAGATAAATGGGCAAAAGTCAGCACCATGCTCAATGAAGGGGAAGCGTTTTGGCGCAATGGCAAATATTTAGACTACTACGGCAATGGCACGGATGGCTTTATGCAAAATGCCGAACAAAACCGTTTGGTTGAGCTGGAACCTGCCCCCGCTTGGCTCGCAGCACTCAAAGACCGCCTTCCCGGCAGACCCTTGGCTGGTGATGGGCTGGTCTTTCGCCCGTGGGATGTAGCAGACATGATCGAACATTTCATCAAAACCGCTATCCCGCGTAAAGGACGTGAAACCTGGGAAGTCTCCAACGCGCAAGCCGAATTGCTGTTGTGGTTAAAACCGGGCATTTTCCACTCAATGGGTTTTAGCCGCAGTAATCCGCCGCCACCGCCGCTGGTGATGCTGTTTGATACGCTGGTGGCTAAAGTGCGGCGCAATTATGAATCGTATGAAGCCTTGCGGGCTGCGATTGCCCCAGAGTTACAAGCGGCGCAACAAATCGTTGCCCCCAAAGCGCTGGGCGCGGGTGCATTCGTGCCGCCGCACATGGTGACAAGCATCACCGGGGACGCCGATGAACTGATTGCGTTGGAAGCCGTTGGGCAGTTATTCCATGAAGATGTGCTCAAAGCGAAGTAATCCTTTATAATCGCCGGATTTCTGGAATAACCGGCGGTGATTCGCGGGAGCTTTTGCATTATGCCATTTTCAAACCAACCCTCTGTGGATGCCAATACCACGCAATCTTTGCCCATCCTTCAGGAGCGTTATGCCCTGCGGCGGTGCATGGCGGATACGGCGCTAGGCAAACTGTATTGGGCGCAAGACCTCAAACAACTGCAAGGCAATGGTGAACAAGCCAATGTATTAGCGTTCACCCTATTGCCTGCATTGGCACAAGACCCGGTGTTTGAACAAGTTTTCGGGCATGTATTACCCTCGTATCAAAAACCTGCCCTCGGTATGCCACACATCACCGACGATGGCAAAAGTGCTGATGGCACGCGCTGGCTGGTGATGCGCAATGTTGGCGGCATGTTGTTATCCGAACGCCTCGTCGAACTGGATGACCGGGGAATGCCTTTACCCGAAGTGCTCGAATTACTGGACGGCATCAGCCACCTGCTTGCCAGCCAACGCCCCGACGGGGTATTTGGGTACTTGGAACCGAATGCGATCTTGCTCAATGACAAATCCCCCTGTTTACTGACCGCACCGGTCGCAGCAGCCCTACGGATGAGTTACAAAAACACTGCCAGCGAACGCACCCGCCAAACCCTGCATTCGGGTTACATCAGCCCCGAAGTGTTACTCGGCGACACCCCAACCCCCGAAGACGATACCTTCTCAATCGCGTGTTTGGCTTACCACCTCCTGCAAGGCAGCGCCCCTTTTGGCAAACACAGCACCTTGGAAGCCACCGTGCGCAACTCAGCCCCCGGCAGCATCCGTAAACTACGCCCCGATACCTGGGCAGTGTTGCAACAAGGGTTAAACCTGAAACGTGGCGCACGGCAAAAATCCCCCACAGCCTTCCTGAATACCCTGCAACGCAAGCAACAAAAAAAGCTGTTGCTACCACTCGCGGGCTTAGTGGCTGCCAGTGCGGTTGCCCTGACCACCTACCAGCTACTTTCCAGTTGGGGCAATGCGCCGGAAGAATCCCCCACCCCGCGCACCACTGAGCTGGAATTAACCCAGCCTAACAGCAGCAGAATAGCGCCGCCTGACACTGGCGATGCTTCATTGGTTAATGAACCAGCCGTTCCCACTGCGCCTGCTCAAGAAAGCGTGACAGCTACAACCGAACGCCTCCCGGATAACACTGCCAATGAGGCAGCGTCTGCCCCAGCCAACGTCACTGCATCCAATAACCTGCGTAACTTACAAGCGCAAGCCGCTGATGCCATCCTGCAAGGCAAGCTGCTCAGTGACAACCCCAACACCCCAGCCGCGTTAGACTATTTGCGCAAAGCCACCGCGCTAGACCCCGACAACACCCAAACCCAAAGCCTGTTAACACAACTCATCAATCAGCAACACGCCGAAGCGGAAACCCTGTTAAACACCGACAAACTCGATGAAGCCAGCAAACTGTTGAGCACCGCTGACCGCCTGATCACCGAATTCACCCTCGCTGACAGCCTGAAACGCCAAGTCAGTCTGGAAGCTGCCGTCAGCCAAGCCCAACGCAAACAAGCCTTGGCAGCAGCGTCAGAACCCAACGCCGCTATTGCCACGCCGCCTGATAATGCTGAACCGGCTGCACCTGCCGCCGATACCGACAATGATACGGGCAATGACCAGCAATATTTAGCACGCGCCCAACAAGCCATTGACTATGGCAACTTAAGTCGCGGCGATGACCGCAGCGAAAGCGCGATTGCCTACCTAAACCCGCTGCTGGAAAAAGATCCCGACCACCCCGCCGCACGAACCCTATTGCAAAAAATCGTGGATGCCCAGCAGGAAGCCGCCAGCACCCACTTGCGCAAACGTGACACCGAAAAAGCACGCGAAGTGCTGAATGACAGCCAGGTGCTCATTGGCAAATACCAACTCGACAACCGTGTCGAAGCCCAAATTGCGCTGGAAAAACGTTACCGCGAAACCTTAGCGATGGGTGTTTTTACCCCCGGCACTGAACCCGCAGCCCCCGCCGTCGCGGTCAAACCAGAAAAACCGGCGGCAAAACCGGCTGAACCGACACCCGCTACGCCTGAAGCTGCCGCAACGCCTGTTGCTGTTGTCCCCCCAGAACAGGAGGGTGAAAACCCGGAAGCCGCTGAAGCCGCTGAAGCCGCTGCCGCTGCTGCCGCGAACTCAGCCCCCTTGGAAGTGCGGGTTTCCCCCGATATTCCGGTAAGCACGGGGGTAGACATTCCCGCAGACTTGGCGGTGACACCAGCGCCGATACCGGCAACCGAGCTGCCGCCGGTACAGCTTGATAACCCAGTGGCAGCCCCACAACCCGCGCCAGCCCCCAGCGTTACCTTTGAAGTGCCGGTCACTGATCCTGACAATACGGGCAACACCTTCACGTTGGATGTGCCGAATCTGATCGAAGTACCGTTGGATACGATTAGGGACAGCCTGCCACCTGCCGACAGATAAACGCTGACACTGGGCGACCATCGTCCAGTGTTTCCACCGTATCCAGCAGGATGTCCGTGTGCGCAAACACCTGTGCCAACTCCCCCGGTTTCAACAGGAAATTGGGGTTACGCGGGCTGCCGAACTGTTCTGCACCTTGCATAAAGGTCTGGTAAATCAGAATGCCGCCGGGTTTGAGCAAGCGTTGCAACCAAGGGAAGAGCGGGCGGTGTAAATAACGTGCCACCGTGATCAGCGCAAATTGCCCGTCAGCAAACTCACTAAACGGGTCTTGCCCGGTTTCCAAATCGCGTTGCAGGGTTGTCACCGTGACGTGTTGGCTGCTTGCCAGTTGTTGCGCCCGTTGCAATGCGCCGGGAATGTAGTCGATGCCGGTCATCTGCCAGCCATGCATGGTAAGGTACACCATATCCCGCCCTGCCCCACAGCCAATATCCAAGCCCTGCCCCGGCTGAATCTGGTAGGCGGGCATGAACTCCGTGACGAAACGCGCGATCAAGGGTGCGGGTTGCCACAAACGTTGTGATTGCGCACCGTTTTGCCATAAACCGGCGGCTTGTAAGCTTGCCGCTAGGGGCAACGTCCATTCGATGGCTTGCACCACTTGATAGCCTTTGCTGGTCAGGAATGCGTTGGCTGTTTGCAATGTGTCAGCGTTGGCGTACACGGTCAATGGTTCGCTGGTTTTGGGGAGTTCGTGCATCCGGCTGGGCAATTCATCCACGGGTATCGAACAGGCATGAGCATGATGCCCCTGACAAAACGCGGCGAATGGGCGGCAATCAAGATGTGCCAGTGGCATTATGTTCCCCACACATTACGAATAAAGTTCAGATGCAATGAGTTTAGCGCATTGCGTTAGTGTGGCGCGATTTATCGGGGCGGAGCCGGATATATCGAGCGCGTAAAATAATCGCACTTTGTGCGACTTAAGGTGCGATTAATTTTTGTAATCCGGCACAATAAAGTGTAAATTACGCCCTGTTGTCGCAAAATTAACGCAAAGCATCGGCTGGGTCATGACAGATCAGGGCGGTAGCGTGTCTCAGGCTCACTACATCATATCGGCGGGACTACGTACACTGATACCGGGCGTATTCAGCACATGGGTATAAATCATCGTCGTCGACACATCCGAATGCCCCAACAACTCCTGCACCGTGCGAATGTCATAACCGGATTCGAGCAAATGGGTCGCAAACGAATGGCGGAAGGTGTGACTGGTAGCGTGTTTGGTGATCCCCGCTTGTTTCACCGCCCGCCGAATGATTTTCTGCAAACTGGTTTCATGCACATGATGGCGACGCACCACCCCAGAACGCGGGTCAGCAGCAACACCACTGGAAGGAAACACATATTGCCAACGTAATTCTTTCGCCGCATTTTGATACTTACGACCCAAGGCATCAGGCAAATACACCTCGCCAAACCCGTTCTTTAAATCCATTTGGTGTTGACGCTCAACAAACGCGATTTGTTGTTTGAGGGCTTCTTTAAAACGTTCGGGCAATGGCACAATTCGATCTTTAAAACCTTTGGCGTTGCGGATCAGCAGTTGGTTGTAATCAAAATCCACATCCAGAATCCGCAGGGTCACGCATTCCATGAGGCGCAAACCGCCCCCGTAGAGCAAGCCCGTCATTAAGTGATGTGTCCCTTTCAGGTGTTGGAATACGCGGCGCACTTCATCGCGGGACAGCACCACCGGCAATTTACGCGGGCGTTTTGAACCGATAAAGTCGCCCAAATCATCCAGCGGCTTTTTCCAGACTTGGTTAAACAGGAACGCAAGCGCATTTAATGCCTGCTTTTGGGTGGAAACTGAAACATTGCGTTTAAGCACAAGGTATTCGAGGTATTGTTTGACTTCTTTACCCCCTAAATCATGCACGTCATTGGGTTTGTGGAAGTAGAAAAAGCGGGAAATCCAACCCCGATAGGTTTGCTCGGTGCGTATCGCGTAGTTTTTGAGGCGTACCACTTTGACCACTTCCGCTAATGCAGGCTGGTAACGTTGGTAAAGTTCGTTAGAACAACGCTCTTCACCTTCGAGCATTTCCAACCCTTCCAGACCATCGAGAGCATCGGTGTAATCGCGAGCGACAGTAGCGTGATTGGCATCTAACTTTTTCGCGGACGCTGACCAGTATTCCCAATCGAAATCATTTGCCCAACTTTTTTTCAATGCCAGACAAAACAGAATCCGTATAGCATCGACGACTTGACCAAATTGCCAGGCTTTCAAGTTGACTTCACGCCCTACTTTGTTGAGAAATTCCTCTACTTGTTGGGCTGTATGGGTGCGGATGTGATCGTCGGGAAAATAGGCGATGTACTGCTTGGTACGCAACACATACCACGTCACATATTTTTGACCAACACCCTGTTTAACAAGAAAAAGTGTGTAATTTTCCCAGAACTCATGGGAATACGTAGTTGCCGGTTCTACGGGGCTTCGTGTATGCTTCTTATCCATTAACATTAACTGAATTTTGGGGACACGATTTATGATAATGCCAGACTATGCGGAATTCTCGACGAACCAGATAGGCGGCGTGTGTTCAGCGATTGAGCGCAGGCTTCCTATCCTGATATTCCAGAACGCTGCCTAATAAACTGTTAGCAAAATACATTACGCAAAAAGCGTAAGCGTCGTAAATAATACGAACCCAAATTTCAAATCAATAATGTGATCCAAGGAAAAAAAGAACGGATCGACAATTACGCCCGTAACTAAATTTTGTATGTGATTTTTAAGTTAATTGGTTTGAAATAGCGTAAGTTGTTGATTTTGAAGGGATTTTTCAATTTTCGCAAAATTGAACATGCAAAGTTTAGTTACGGGCGTAAAAATTTAATAACCAAGCCACAAATAACAAGAAATATCGAGGCCTGGCACGTAAAATAATCGTCATAGAAAATGTGGAAGTTTTCAGAGGAAGATAAGATAAAAATAACGCAATTTAGGTGCCCTACTCTGTTTTTTTACAAAAGGTCATTTAAATTCGAAGAATTTAAATGAGCAGCCGCCGGCAGGGCACGGTTCAAGAAAAATAGAGATTGATTCCGGAACCCCTAAATCGAACGTTTTGTTACACGCATAAATTTGAACGGAGGAAAGAAGTAGAAACCGAGAACTTGAGTCAAGCCGGCCTGGGGCCGGCTTGACTCAAGTTCATGATTTCGTTGGAAGAAAAGGGATCGTGCGCGGAAAGTTTTGGAGTTTTTGAAAGGAAATGAAAATAACGACTTATATTTAGGTTGTTGTTTGTTGAATATGATGTTTGAATTGAATTCGGAAAAAAGAAGGCACTGCGAGCTTTGAGAGAATTGGAAGATTGGAGTTGCGTGGGGCAAGAAGATTTGGGATACTGCTTCTGCCGGTTGGAGCTTCGTGAAGTGCTAACTGGGCGGTCAAACTGACGTCGCACAAACCCGCCGCTTCGCTTTGGGTTTGTGCGCCGCAGTTTACCTTTACGTTGGGCATCAAAGGAAACTTAATGGTAATCCGATTCTTCACTATACTGCTATCTACCTTTTTTCTTACCTCATTCGTGTATGCGCAAGAACACGTGGTAGTCCGTTCGGACTGGAAGAAGTTCTTCAGTGACCTCCGGGCCGAAGGTGCAATCGTTATTGCAGACGAACGTCAACCGAAGCATACTTTATCGGTTTTTGGTCAAGAGCGAGCGGCAAAGCGTTACTCGCCTGCTTCAACCTTCAAGATACCACACACACTTTTTGCACTCGATGCAGATGCCGTTCGTGATGAGTTCCAGGTTTTTCGATGGGACGGCGTTAAACGGAGCTTTGCAGGTCACAATCAAGACCAAGACTTACGATCAGCGATGCGAAATTCTGCGGTTTGGGTTTATGAGCTATTTGCAAAAGAGGTCGGAGAGGACAAAGCAAGACGCTATTTAAAGCAAATTGATTATGGCAACGCCGACCCTTCGACAATCAAGGGTGATTACTGGATAGATGGTAATCTTGAAATCTCAGCGCACGAACAGATTTCGTTTCTCAGAAAACTCTATCGAAATCAGCTGCCATTTAAGGTGGAGCATCAGCGATTGGTCAAAGATCTCATGATTACGGAAGCCGGGCGCAACTGGATACTACGCGCAAAGACCGGCTGGGAAGGCAGGTTTGGCTGGTGGGTAGGGTGGGTTGAATGGCCAACCGGCCCCGTATTCTTCGCGCTGAATATTGATACGCCAAACAGAACGGATGATCTTTTCAAAAGAGAGGCAATCGCACGGGCAATCCTTCGCTCTATCGACGCATTGCCGCCCAACTAATCAATCCAGCGGACGCTTTCGGCACCGCTGATTTCAACGTTAAACATCATGAGGGAAGCGGTGATCGCCGAAGTATCGACTCAACTATCAGAGGTAGTTGGCGTCATCGAGCGCCATCTCGAACCGACGTTGCTGGCCGTACATTTGTACGGCTCCGCAGTGGATGGCGGCCTGAAGCCACACAGTGATATTGATTTGCTGGTTACGGTGACCGTAAGGCTTGATGAAACAACGCGGCGAGCTTTGATCAACGACCTTTTGGAAACTTCGGCTTCCCCTGGAGAGAGCGAGATTCTCCGCGCTGTAGAAGTCACCATTGTTGTGCACGACGACATCATTCCGTGGCGTTATCCAGCTAAGCGCGAACTGCAATTTGGAGAATGGCAGCGCAATGACATTCTTGCAGGTATCTTCGAGCCAGCCACGATCGACATTGATCTGGCTATCTTGCTGACAAAAGCAAGAGAACATAGCGTTGCCTTGGTAGGTCCAGCGGCGGAGGAACTCTTTGATCCGGTTCCTGAACAGGATCTATTTGAGGCGCTAAATGAAACCTTAACGCTATGGAACTCGCCGCCCGACTGGGCTGGCGATGAGCGAAATGTAGTGCTTACGTTGTCCCGCATTTGGTACAGCGCAGTAACCGGCAGAATCGCGCCGAAGGATGTCGCTGCCGACTGGGCAATGGAGCGCCTGCCGGCCCAGTATCAGCCCGTCATACTTGAAGCTAGACAGGCTTATCTTGGACAAGAAGAAGATCGCTTGGCCTCGCGCGCAGATCAGTTGGAAGAATTTGTTCACTACGTGAAAGGCGAGATCACCAAGGTAGTCGGCAAATAATGTCTAACAATTCGTTCAAGCCGACGCCGCTTCGCGGCGCGGCTTAACTCAAGCGTTGGGTGTCTCTAAAGTAGGATCAGTATGAAACGACTTGAAGGAAAGATTACATTGGTTACTGGCGCAGCCAGAGGCATAGGTGCAGCGATATCGCAAGCCTTCATTGATGAGGGCGCTTTTGTCTATTTGACAGATATTAACGATGAGCTTGGTATCGAAACTGCGAAGAGACTCGGTGCCTCGACCGAATACATCCACTTGGACGTTCGGGAGGAAAGCGACTGGATAGCTGTTACCAAAATGATAGGCGAAAAGCACGGTCGCCTTGATGTGCTTGTAAACAATGCCGGGATTACAGGGTTTGAAGCAGGCGATCTTACTCACGATCCAGAGAACGCCAGCTTGGAGGCTTGGCGGGACGTTCATCGGACGAACCTGGATGGCGTTTTTCTCGGATGCAAGTACGCAATTAAATCAATGCGCAACGGAATGTCGGGCTCCATTATCAACATTTCCTCTCGGTCGGATCTTGTTGGAATACCTGGCGCAGCGGCATATGCGTCATCCAAAGCTGCCGTAAGGAATCACACAAAGACCGTTGCTCTTTATTGCGCTGATCAAGGACTAAACGTGCGCTGCAACTCGATACATCCAGCGGCAATTCTCACACCTATGTGGGAGCCAATGCTTGGTACGGGCCCAGATCGAGAGGTCAATATGGCACAAATCGTCAGTGATACGCCGTTGCGGCGCTTCGGGCTTCCCGAAGAGGTATCTGCAGTAGCTGTTTTGCTTGCGTCGGATGAGGCCGCCTATATGACGGGTTCAGAGCTTAATATCGATGGTGGGATTTTGGCGGGATCAGCGGCAAGCCCAAAAGTGGAATGACGCCCAACAATTCGTTGCGGCGGACGGCCCTGACAGGCCGCCGCTGAACTCAAACGTTAGGCTACAATCATTCCTAGTGCAAATTTATTTACAACATATTGAGAGTGAAAATGAACACAAGACCAGAAATAACTATCTCTTCTTTAGATGCAGATAGACTAAATAACTTAATTGAATCTTTGCCAAAAAATAGCTTTGCTGGAAAAGCTGAGCTTGAGTCGGAACTTGCACGAGCAAATATCGTAGCTCCAGAATTAATTCCGCCTACAATAGTTACTATGAATTCTAAGGTTAAATTTTTTATCGAATCTACCAAAGAAGAATTTGAATTAACACTTGTGTATCCAAAAGATATTGATTCTAGCGGAAATAAAATATCAATATTGGCGCCAGTAGGTAGCGCTCTGCTTGGCCTATCTCAGGGAGATCAAATCGAATGGCCGAAACCGGGCGGAGGCTTTTTCAAGGTAAAAATTATAGAAGTTGTCTATCAGCCAGAGAGGGCTGGCGAGCTATATCGATAAAATAAAATATGAATAATGGCCTAACAAGTCGCTCAAGGACGTGGCTTCGCCACTGGACAGCCCCAACCGGCGCATGCTTCGCATTGTATGCGCCGCTTGTGTCTGCCCCTTAGCTCTGCGTTAGGCTACAATCATTCCTAGTGCAAATTTATTTACAACATATTGAGAGTGAAAATGAACACAAGACCAGAAATAACTATCTCTTCTTTAGATGCAGATAGACTAAATAACTTAATTGAATCTTTGCCAAAAAATAGCTTTGCTGGAAAAGCTGAGCTTGAGTCGGAACTTGCACGAGCAAATATCGTAGCTCCAGAATTAATTCCGCCTACAATAGTTACTATGAATTCTAAGGTTAAATTTTTTATCGAATCTACCAAAGAAGAATTTGAATTAACACTTGTGTATCCAAAAGATATTGATTCTAGCGGAAATAAAATATCAATATTGGCGCCAGTAGGTAGCGCTCTGCTTGGCCTATCTCAGGGAGATCAAATCGAATGGCCGAAACCGGGCGGAGGCTTTTTCAAGGTAAAAATTATAGAAGTTGTCTATCAGCCAGAGAGGGCTGGCGAGCTATATCGATAAAATAAAATATGAATAATGGCCTAACAAGTCGCTCAAGGACGTGGCTTCGCCACTGGACAGCCCCAACCGGCGCATGCTTCGCATTGTATGCGCCGCTTGTGTCTGCCCCTTAGCTCTGCGTTAGGCTCTAATACAGATGGAATTTACATGACTGCACAAACTCACGAGATATTGATTTTAGAGGGTCAAAAAACTTCAATGGCGTGTTGCCCCCCATTGCCAGAGAATGAGCCGCGCATTACAAAGTCTGCACAAACCATGCTTAGTTCAGCCTGCTGGCGTGGATACATTGGAACTTGGGAAATAAAGCAAGGCCGACTTTTTCTCGTGGGACTTAGCGGGAATTACAATCTAGGTGAAGGTGAACCTATTTTTGCAGATTGGCTTTCTGGGGAAATTACTATCCCTGAAGGTGAAATTCTAAACTACATTCACGGAGGGTTTGCTACCGTCTACGAACGGGAGCAGCGCATACATATAGAAAGAGGAGTGGTTGTAAAAGCTATCGAGGTTAGTAACCGCCCAACACATCAAGATGCATCGGAGATCAAAAAATTTGTAGAAAGTCGCGGCATAATGTCGTTACTTCATTTCACAAGGGTGGCAAACGTCCCCGAGATTCTAAAGCACGGCTTGCTTGGACGAGAAAGCATAGTAACAAGGGGGCTGAGTGCAAGCTTTAATGACCAATATCGTTACGACAATGCAGCTGACTCCGTGTGTGCATCAATATCATTCCCTAACTATAAAATGTTCTATAGCCTTCAGCAGAGAAGCTTAGATGATGATTGGGTTGTGCTCAGGCTGAATCCGAAGATATTGTGGGAAATTCCTTGCGCGTACTGCTTTTCAAATGCTGCCTCAAGCAAGGTTACAAAAATTCCCATTGAGGAAAGAATGAGATTTAAAGCTTTGGCATCAATGTTCGAGGATATCCCCCAAGCATCATGAGAAGTAGTCTTGGAATCCCTGATGAATATACCACCGATCCACAAGCGGAAGTTCTCATTCTGGCGCCTGTTGATCCTAGTTATATTCTAGACATAAACGTAAACCAGAAGAATAAGATAAAAGATATGGAAACAATGCAGAACTTATTCAAGCCATTCTCTAATAGATTTAAATTTCAGCATGACGGTTCGTTATTTACTTATCGAAAAGATTATGAATATTGGAGAAGAGATCAATTTTCATCCGATGATTTAAGCATCGATTTCGAAGACATTTTTGACATATAGAATTGCATTATGGCTACTAGACCGATTTTTTTGCCGCAAAAAGTAGGTGATCTACTAGTTCGTACGGAATTTGTTGATTTTGTCTGGAGTCCCGGAATGGCGGTGACTCAAAAGCAAAAATCCATTTCATCGCTCCATGCGGCCGCGATTAATAATAACCTTTGCACTCATCCACTCGAAATTTCTAGTAAATCAGAAATTCCTCTTGGTGTCAGTCTAAGCGCTTTTAATCTAAAAGGGTCAACAAGAAAGCGTAACCAAGTTTTTACAGTCGAAACATTGTATCAATCCAGCAAGGTATTTGAACGTGGTGGCCCCTATCGCGATCTTTTAAGCGCAAGCTCAAGAGATGCAAAGAAAGACGATCGAATAAAAGAATCTGGAAGGCTTATAGCTTTTGATTTGTTTGGAGAAAAGTGGCCCCTTGAACCGAAAACCGCGTTCTATGACTGGGTTTATCTAAATACTCTCGCAAAAAATGACCACCTCGCAGAGGAGCTCGGTCGGTATGACGCATTTACGGATATTGAGTTCAATCCAAAAAAATCAATAAACTGCCAAGCATACTCTGTGGCGCTTTTTAGAGCATTGACGATGCGTAGCCTAATTGGTGACATTCTTGGTGATAGAGCGGCCTACTTTGACATTATTGGGGATAGGCCAGTGAGCAATGCCGTTGAGAATACACAGAGCCAAAGTAGGTTACTCTAAGCCTAACAAGGCGCTGCTGTCGGACAAATTTTCCGCTGCGCTCCAAATTTTCCGCAGAGCGCGGCGTTAAGTTTATATAAACCCCACATTCAAAGAGATACAATGCATGTTGATATGGATAGAAGAAAATAAAGAATGGTTTTTATCAGGTGCTGGAATATTCTTAATTTCCAGCATAGTCAGTTTTACATCAATCCTTTTGACTTTATGGTTCAAGTCACGCAGTGAGAAAAAACGACTTAAAAAACTTCTAATTTTATCAAGCACAACAAAAATCTCTGCCCCAATACCCAATCAATTTCATGACGTATCTTTTGAGGATATGAAAATTTCCTACAAAGGGCAAGAATATGAGAACTTATCTGTTTTCGCATCTCAAATAAAAAACATAGGCATACCTGCAATACCTAATCAAAAAGTACATTTGACAATTCCTTTAGATGCTCAAATAATTGAATCTGACGAAGAAAAAAGCATGGAATCAATTAACGTAACTAAGGAAGAAATTTCAGGAAAAAACAAGAAAGAAATAATCTATGAAATTGATCGCTTAGAAAACAATGATGTCTTCAGTATACTATATTTAATTAATATAAAAAACGAAGAAGAAATATACTGTGAGGCTCGTGGAGTTGATGATATTGAATATCATCACAAAGATGAATTTGACCGACCCGAAATAGAAAAACTTTTAATATACATTGCCGCATTTATATTCTTAGGAATGATTCCAGTGCTTAGCAACCTATTTCAAGCAGTAATAGTATTAATGGCTTCTCCACTTATTATTAACTTATATAGGAGTCATATAAACCGCAAAGAAAACAGCGGTAACTCTGTAATTGTGCATGGAGGTATAAGAGTAGATGAGAGTGGGAACTTTGCAGTAAATCAAATATCAAAAGAAACTTAACAATTACATCGACGACGGACGCGGTGACAGCCCACGACTCCGTTTTGATTACTCCCCGCCGCGCCCGTCAGCTATGACGTTGGCTTCATAAAATGACGATAAGCAGCACCAGATTCAAACACCGAAAAGATTGGATTCGCACACCACGTTGATACGCTGGACAGATCAAAAACAATACCAGATACATAGTTGTGTGTTACTCCCACAAGTAATACCATTAAGGTCTTACCTGCATAAAGAGAGTATGTACCATGAGAGTAACCATCAAAGGACAAGTCACTATTCCTAGAAATATCAGAGAGATACTAGGGATTTCTCCTGAAACTGAAATCGACTTCAGAGAAGAAAATGGACGATTCTACATAGTCAGAGTTGATGCACCCACAATCACAAGAAAATTTCACAAATTTAGAGGTATAGCGACGGCTAAAATGTCGACAGATCAGATCATGGGTCTTACAAGGGAGTCATAATGAACGGTGTTTTTGTAGACTCATGCGTATTGCTTGATTTGTTTACAAATGATCCTAATTGGGCGGATTGGTCAGAGAATGTTCTTGAGAAGTACAGCAAGACAAATACGTTATATATCAACTCAATTGTTTACACAGAAGTCTCGATTGGATTTGATAAAATTGAAGAGGTAGAGGCGGCTATATCCGAGCTTGGTATCAAAGTATTAGAAATTCCGAGAGAAGCGTTGTTTTTGACTGGAAAAGTATTCCTACAATACAGAAGAAATAAAGGCACAAAAAAATCACCTCTGCCGGATTTCTTCATTGGCGCACACGCGACTGTCTCTCAATTTGAATTAATAACCAGAGACCCCGCTAAATATAATACTTACTATCCGCAACTAAAACTCATTGACCCAAAAAGTGAAGATCACTAATTCAATAACCAACCAGCAATTCCCGCTATCCATCGGTAATCAGAGCTTCGCAGACCTGCGAGGGCTTTGATTTTTACGGGCACAACCATACCCTCCAAGCCCTGAAAGCCTGCCCGAATACCGCCTGACTTTTGCATAACCCAACACCCTGTTGGAAAACCCCAGCGTACCCTCAAGCCTGATTTTCATCCGCTGCGAATGCCTTTGGGTGTCAGGTCAGCATGTTCATAACCCCAAATGATGGCAGCATAGAAGGACTCCCAATCGCTAATCAGATGCTCACGGAACATCCCACGCATCTTCTCCCACAATGCGGTACGGCTCTGTAAGCGGGTGCGGGCGGCTTGGAAGTACTGGCAGCAAGCTTCCTGAATCTGGTCGATCAGGAAGGCCAACATCATCAGGGTGGCGAACACAGTGGAAAGATGTTGCTTGCCATGACCGTAATTATGTTCGAGGTTGTAACCGAGGTTTTTAAGGGTGTTAAAGGTTTCGTTCTCCACCTTCCAGCGGGAACGGCTGCGCGTACCACATCCGCCACGTTGTCGGCGGTGAGGGGGATGTCAGTCACGCAGTCATAGATAAAGGTTGTACCGTCGGGGCGTTCCTCCCAATAGTCGATGTAGTTGACCCGCACGTCTTGGTTGGCATGGTTGAGCGGGATGTCGTTGGCATAACGGTAGCCACACCGTAACTTTTTGCTCGTCGTGCCTGCCAATTCTTGGGTACTGCCATTGGCTAACCCGTCCAATACCGTCTTCAGTAATAGGCTGCCACTACGGGCTTTGGCGGTAATGATAAAGCTGTAACCGTTTGACTTCAGAAGACGGATGTGCGGTGCATTGCAGGAAAGGGCATCTTGCAGCAGGATCATCTCCATGCGCGGGAAGTCTTGGCGCAACTGGGGGATGAGCCGTTTAGAGGCATTGTGTTCGCAATCATTTTTCTTGCTGCCATCCTGCTTGGTGATGGCCTCTGGGAAAAAGGGTAATACGGTATTCTTGTCAGGGTGAACCAGCACTGCCGCCAGCATCTGGTGGTAATACTCCTCACGTCCGTCCTTGTGTGTCTTAATGCAACAATCCGGGCAAGAGATAGCCCCAGAGCTAAAAATACCTGTTCCATCAATACTGACTAAATACTTTCCTAGAAAACGGTAGCCTTCCAGTATGCCTTGCCGTTGCAGTTCCTGATGGATGGCGCGGAACACCGGGCGCAGACGCTGCGGTTTTACCCCGTCCAATACCGTGCGCATTTGGCTGTCACAGGGAGCATCGGGGATGCCAAACAGGGTTTTCAGGTTGTGCCGTCGTGCCTTGTCCCCGCGCTGTTTGTCAAACTGCAACAGTGAGCCGTCTTTCAACGAAAATAGGGCAAGCCCTGACATCAGCACGTCAACCAAGGGATAGTCGGGTTTGGTTTTGCGGTGGTCAGTGACTTCACTGAAACAGCCGCGCACACGTTCCAGCAATCCGGGGACTGAGAGGGTCTTGCGTAGCTTCAGGCTACCAACAAGAGGCAGGGGAGGTGGTTTTGCAGGCATTTCGTTGCACAGTGACTCGTTTTACAAGACCATGATTATACAGTCATTTTAAGATCGGCGGGAATTGCTGATAACCAACAAGATATCCATTGACGAATACGCATACTTAGTACCATACATCGAGAATGATGAAGAAATATTTTTAAAGACCATCATCCCAAGTAGGAAGGCAACTAAACATTACCTTGGAGATAAAAATGAAAGAATATAAATTAGATACAGAAGAACAAGACATCTTGGATGCCTTTGATGCTAATGAATTTCAGTCAGATATATCACCATCCCGCCGGGATTTCATTAAAAAATCTGCACTCCAAGCATCAAAGAAAGACAAAATAATAAACATAAGAATATCAAGTCGCGATCTTGTCGTTCTTCAGCGGAGGGCTTTAGCAGAGGGTATGCCCTACCAAACGCTTTTATCAAGCATCTTACATAAATATGCTTCGGGTACTCTTCAAGATATTATTGCAGCAAATAAATAGCCAAGCCCCCACACCACCCTGCGTGCGGCTCCGCACAGGGCGGTTCATCGACACCTCAACCCCGCAACGCTGCCAACTTATCACGAATCTTAATCTCCAGCCCCCGTTCAACCGGCTCGTAATAACGCCGCCCTTGCAACGCATCCGGGAAATAGTTTTCCCCCGCCGCATACGCATTCTGCTCATCATGGGCATAGCGGTAATCTTTGCCATAATCCAGCGCCTTCATCAGCTTGGTCGGCGCATTACGCAAATGCAACGGCACATCCAACGAACCCGACTGTTGCGCATCCGCCCGCGCCAGTTTGTAAGCCGTGTACACCGCATTGCTTTTCGGCGCACACGCCAAATACACCACCGCTTGCGCAATCATCAACTCCCCTTCCGGGCTGCCCAAACGCTCGTAAGCATCCCACGCATTCAATGCCAACTGCAAACTGCGCGGGTCGGCATTGCCAATATCCTCACTCGCCATACGCACCACCCGCCGCGCAATGTACAAAGGGTCACAACCGCCATCCAACATCCGGCACAGCCAATACAACGCCGCATCCGGGTCAGTGCCACGCACCGACTTGTGCAAGGCTGAAATCTGCTCGTAAAACAAATCACCGCCCTTATCGAAACGCCGCAACGATTCCGCCACCACTTCCTGCACCGTGGCAGCCGTAATCCGCGCTCCCTCCGGCGTGTCTTCCGCCAAATCCGCCGCAATTTCCAACCAATTCAACGCCCGTCGTGCATCGCCATCGGCTGCGGCGGCTAATGCCTCCAACACCCCCTCACTGGCTTGCACGTGCAGCGCCCCCAAACCTTTGTCACTGTCCTGCAAGGCACGTTGCAACACCCGCTGAATATCATCCGGCAACAGGGAACGCAACACGTAGGTACGCACCCGTGACAGCAACGCATTATTCAGTTCAAAAGAAGGGTTTTCCGTGGTTGCACCAATAAACAACAAAGTGCCATCTTCAATATGCGGCAAAAACGCATCTTGCTGCGCCTTATTGAAACGGTGAACTTCATCCACAAACAACACGGTGGCACGCCCGAATTGCACCCGGTTGTGCCGCGCCACCTCGACCGCCGCACGAATCTCTTTCACCCCCGCCAATACCGCCGACAAGGTGAGGAATTCTGCATTCCAATAATGGGTGATTAAGCGTGCTAAGGTGGTTTTGCCGGTTCCGGGTGGTCCCCAGAAGAGCATCGAGTGCGGGCGGGATTCTTCGATAGCTCGCCGCAGCGGTTTACCAACGGCAAGCAAGTGAAGCTGCCCAGCGTACTCATCGAGAGTCGCCGGGCGCATACGTTCAGCTAAGGGAATCAGGAAGCTTTCCCAATCACGTCAGCCCCTTTGGGTGGCGTGAAACTGAAACGGCTCTTGTCGATGTCAATATCAGTGCGCAAGCCTTGGAATTTAATGTAGGTTTGCTGCCCGAATTTGTCACCCAAGATCATTTCTTCCACGCCGGTAGCACTAATGCCCAAATCCATCGTGGTGAAATCAGAATCCTGCTTCTTCGGGGTCAGGCGGAACCATTCCAGCGTGCTGCCTTCGGCTTCCATTTCCTGCACATTGAATTGTTTGTCAACGGCTTGCTTTTGAGTCAGCATTCCGACCGGCGCAGAAGACAAGGCTTGCGTCATCGGCTTGACCGTAACTTGATCCAATTCCACGTCGTAAATCCACACGTTTTTGCCATCAGCCACGATTTCGTGCTTGTCCGGTGCGGCGTATTCCCAACGGAATTTACCGGGGCGTGACAGGAATACATTACCACTGGATGACTGGCGTACTGCCCCTTTTTCATCAATCACTTGCTGGGTAAAAGCCGATTGCATCGTGTTGATTTTCGTAAAAAACTCATCGAGCTTTGCGCGACCGTCAGCCCATGCACTGCTGCTCATCAAGCCCGTCGCCAACAGTACTGCCAGGGTTTTAGTAAACGTTGTTTTCATCATTAACCTCATGTTATTCAATCTTTTGGCGGTGCGGCAACCAACACATCGCGTGAGCCATTGCTCAACACCGGGCTGACCACACCTGCGCTTTCCATGTCTTCTATCATGCGTGCCGCCCGGTTATAACCCACCTTGAGGCGACGTTGCAGATAAGAAATCGACGCACGCCGGGATTCGATCACCACTGCCACTGCTTCATCATACAGCGGGTCGGATTCGCCCTCCCGTTCCGTCAGCGGCTCCAATCCCGGTACGGCATCAGACGCAGACGTGTTATCAGCTAAGACATCATCAATGTAATCTGGTTCCCCTTGCAGCTTGAGGTAGTTGGCAACATCTTCCACTTCGCGGTCAGTCACCAGTGCGCCGTGTACCCGTTGCGGCAAGGAAGTCCCCGGTGGCATGTACAACATATCGCCGTAACCCAGCAATTGTTCCGCGCCGCCCTGATCCAAAATCGTGCGCGAGTCGATCTTGGTGGACACTTGGAACGCAATCCGTGTGGGGATATTCGCCTTGATCAAACCAGTAATGACATCAACGGAAGGACGTTGCGTCGCCAAAATCAAATGGATACCGGATGCCCGCGCCTTCTGTGCCAGCCGCGCAATCAGCTCTTCGACTTTTTTGCCCACCACCATCATCATGTCGGCGAATTCGTCCACGATCACCACGATGTAAGGCAAGGTTTCTAAGGGTTGCGGGTGTCCGTCCACCGATTTCAGCGGGTCAAACAAGGGGTCGAGAATCACCTCACCTCTGGCGCGGGCATCAATAATCTTTTCGTTAAAACCGGCGATATTACGCACCTTGAGTTTCGACATCAGCAAATAACGCCGTTCCATTTCCGCCACGCACCAACGCAAGGCATTGGCAGCGTGTTTCATGTCCGTCACCACCGGGGCAAGCAAATGCGGAATGTCTTCGTAGCTGCTCAATTCCAGCATTTTCGGGTCGATCATAATCATGCGCACTTCAGCAGGCGTGGCTTTGTAGAGCAAGCTCATCAGCACGGCGTTGATGAATACCGATTTACCCGAACCTGTCGTCCCCGCGACCAGCAAATGCGGCATCCGCCCCAGATCGGCGACAATCGGGTGTCCCGCAATATCCTTGCCCAGTGCCAAGGTCAAGGGCGAAGGGTTTTTCTTGTAGACCGCTGAAGCCAGCATTTCGCTCATCGTCACCACGTCACGGCGGTCATTGGGAATTTCGATCCCAATCGTCGGTCGCCCCGGAATAACTTCCACCACGCGCACACTGGAAACGCACATATTTCGCGCCAAATCCGATGCCAAACCAGAAATTTTGGAGGCTTTGGTTCCCTCTGGCAGTTCCAGTTCAAACCGGGTAATCACCGGGCCCGGATCAGTGCTGACCACCTTCGGTAGTTTCTTGGTATCATCTTTAATACCGTAATGACCTAAGGCTTCGATTAGCTTGGTCGCCAGCTCATTCAGGCGTTCTTTGGGCTGCGTGACACGTTCGCGGGGTGGCGGATTCAACAAGGTCAGGCGCGGTAAAATCAAACTATGACCCTTACCTGCTTTCAGGGGGGGCAGACTTGCCGCCACATCACGAATCCCCCCCGCGTCGCCCGTTTTGGCTTTGGCTGGCGTTGTCTCAGATTCACTAACGACTGCGGCAGGTGCTGCAACAGACACATCAGCAGCAGCAGCGCTTTGCTTATCGCGGCCGAGATTGGAAAAGTCCGGCACATCCAAACGGGGTTCGTCACGGAAAGGCGCATGAATGTCGCTTAAATCAACACCATCCCCCAAATTGGGTTCGCCACGTTTCGGGGATAGTACATCACCGACACCGCCTACCGTGCGGTTCATCCAGCCACTGGCTTTATCCAATGCGCCAGAACCGCCTTGCAAATAGCCTTTGCTGCGGTTCATTACTTCGGAAAACCGCCCCAACACCCCGCCTTTATTCGCGGCAGCCGCGTCACCATCGGCTTTAGCCTGTTCCATGCCTTGCAACTTATCGAAGACTTGCAACATCCAGTCGCCGACTTTTTCAGTCACTTGCGCCCAGGAAATATCGGCCACGACCGTAATACTGCCCAGAAACAATGACAGCAGAAATAAAATTGACCCGAAAAAGCCTAAAAACGTGCCTGTAAACACTTTAGCGACTGCCTGCCCCAACATGCCACCACCGATGCCTTCAGGAGGAGCCAAAAACAACAAATGCGCCAAACCCGCCCCCGATAGCAACGCGAATAAAGCACCGGCACTGGTGATAATGTCGTTGATACCGCCCACAGGATTGTTCGGGTTTTTCATGTGCGGGCCGATACGGAATGCCGTCAAGCCCATGACCACCAATACCAGCGGCAAGGCATACGCCAAGTAGCCCAGCAAGCCCAGCAGGAAATCCGCCATCCACGCCCCTTTGCAACCGGCTAAATTGTCACACGGGCCAATACGGGTGTTATGATGGAACGGACCGGGGTCGAGCGGGCTGTACGATAACAACGCCAGCAAAATCACGGCGGCAATGCCCATGAAAATAATGACACTTGCCTGTTGTAGACCCAGACGCTTTTTTTGATTGAGAATAACCTTAGCCAAACCAATATCCCTGTTCGTTTGATTCCCTGATTATAGGGCCTGTTTTTCCGATTACTACTTTACCCGACACGGTATGTCACATAGGATTACCCGATTCGGAAAATGGAGAATTATATCATGAATACCGCAAAACACTGCCGTTTACTCATTCTTGGCTCAGGGCCTGCGGGCTACACCGCTGCCGTTTACGCCGCACGCGCCAACCTCAACCCTGTATTGATCACCGGCATGGCGCAAGGCGGGCAATTGATGACCACCACCGAAGTGGATAACTGGCCGGGCGATGATGCTGGCGTCATGGGACCACAACTCATGGAACGGATGCAAAAACACGCCGAACGTTTTGATACCGAAATCATTTTCGACCACATCAATAGTGTAGACCTGCAAAACCGTCCTTTCACGCTCAACGGTGATAATGGGCAATACACCTGTGATGCTTTGATTATAGCGACTGGCGCATCAGCCATGTACCTTGGTTTAGAATCCGAAGAAAAATTCAAAGGCAAAGGGGTATCCGCCTGCGCCACGTGTGACGGTTTCTTCTACCGCAATCAAAAAGTCGCGGTGATTGGCGGTGGCAATACGGCTGTGGAAGAAGCCCTTTACCTTGCGAATATCGCCTCCGAAGTCACGTTAGTACACCGCCGTGATGAATTGCGTTCCGAAAAAATTCTGCAAAAACACCTGTTTGAAAAGGCAGAGCAAGGCAAAGTCAAAATCTTATGGAATACCACACTCGATGAAGTGCTAGGCGACAAAACCGGTGTCACCGGAATGCGTGTCAAGGATGTAAAAAGCGGTGCAACCCAAGACATCGAGTTAATGGGGATTTTCGTTGCCATCGGTCACAAACCCAATACCGCCATTTTCGAGGGGCAACTGGAGATGCAAGGCGGCTACCTCAAAGTCAAAAGCGGTTCGGAAGGCAACGCCACCCAAACCAGTATCGAAGGGGTATTTGCAGCCGGTGATGTTATGGATCATGTTTACCGCCAAGCCATCACTTCAGCGGGTACAGGTTGCATGGCAGCCTTGGATGCGGAAAAATACCTAGATCATCTGGCGAAAACTCACTAAAGGAACGGCGTGCTACCACGATCACTCAGCCTCACCTTACTCAACCCCACTTGGTCGGAAGAACCCTTCCCGCCGGTGGAAATGGCGTGGGAAGAACCCAACGGCTTGCTGGCAGTCGGCGGCGATTTAAGCATTGCCCGCCTGAAAAATGCCTACCGTGCTGGGATCTTCCCCTGGTTTGGGCCGCGTGAACCGATCTACTGGTGGTCGCCTGACCCGCGCACCGTGCTATTCCCGCATAAGATCCGCATGACCCGCAGTTTGCGCAAATCGTTGCGTAACAAAGGTTATCGGATCAGCTTTGATACTTGCTTTTCCGACGTGGTGGAAGCTTGTGCTGCCCCGCGTGCTTACACCGCTGAGACTTGGATTACGCACGAAATGCACACTGCGTATTGCATGTTGCACGCGCATGACATTGCGCACTCGGTGGAAGTGTGGAACCCGGCGGGCGAGTTGGTTGGCGGTTTATACGGGGTCGCTACTGGCGGGGTATTCAGCGGCGAATCCATGTTCAGCCGCGAACCGGATACCTCCAAAATCGCCATGGTGGCACTGGCTTGGCATGTGCAGCATTGGGGCTTTGCGGTAATCGACTGCCAGATCGAAAACCCGCACTTAATGAGCATGGGTGCGGAAAATATTTCACGCCATGAGTATTTAAAAATCTTGCACGCCAACTTACACGTTCCACCACCGCGCTATTGGCTGGCCAATAACAACGTCGACTTATCGCGCTGGCAAACCGATACCGATAACCATTAATTCACTCCACAGGGCTATTCACCATGTTTGACGACGAACAACCCCGACCACCGTTTAGTGCCGAGGAACTGCGTATCCTTGGCAGCCTAATGGAAAAACAACTCACCACACCTGCCAGCTACCCGCTCACCTTTAACTCACTGACAGTGGCGTGCAACCAAAAAAGCAGCCGTGAACCCGTGATGAATTTGACCGAAGGCATGGTCGGGCATACCGCCAAAGTGCTGGTCGAAGGCGGCTGGACTAACATTCAATACAGCGAACGCGCCCAACGGGTAGAGCACAAAGTCGAACGCAAACTTAAGCTGAATCGCCAACAGCAAGCGGTGCTGTGCGTATTATTACTGCGCCGCCCGCAAACCTTGAACGAAATCAAAACCCGCACCGAACGCATGGCAGATTTTGCCAGCACCGATGAAATCCGCGAGATTTTGGAAGCGTGGATGGCACTCGATAAGCCCTTGGCAGTGCGTTTGCCTGCGGGTGGCGGACGGCGCGAAGACCGCTATTTCCACGCCCTTGGCACCGAAACGCTGGATGAATTGCACACCACCGAAGCCGCCAGCCCCGGCACTACCAGCCACCACAGCAGCCCCCGCCAAGACCATTACACGCAATTAGAAGCACGGGTGGCAGAATTAGAAAAACGCCTCGCCGTTTTAGAAGCACAATTGTACTAATACCCCACTCCCTCTAAAAGAACCTCACCCCAACCCCTCTCCTTGACAGGAGAGGGGCTAAGAATGCGAGTCTATCTCCCCCTCTCCTGTCAAGGAGAGGGGGCGGGGGGTGAGGTTCTTCATGAAGATTCAAATCTCGGCAAGACCGAGTATAGTGAACCGCTTATTTTTTCTCAGGTGCAGGCACAGCCGCTTCGCCCACTGCTGGCGTGGCTTCGATTTTCACTTTCTCGACTTCGCCATCACAATAGCTCCACTGTGCTTCCCAACGCGAGGGGAAACTCTTGTCGAGGAATTTAATCTCGTAACGCCCCCAATAACGGGTCATATTGCCGTAAATGCCGGGGCGTTCGGTGGTGCATTCCACTTTGGATTTGTTTTTTGCCCAATAACCGTCATACGTACCACGGTTTTGGTAAACCTTGGCTAAACCCAAAATGTATACCACACCCGGATCTTCCGCAGGGCCGTAAGCGAATACCGCAGTCGGCCCGATTTCATCCGCGTACACAATACGCCCAACGTTGCTGTTCCACACTTCGTCTGCCAGCGCATTACCACCCGTGGTGATCAGTGCCGCGACGCCCAGCGCTTTCAATACACTTACCTTCATTCCATGCCCTCTCTATGATTGATCAATCGTCGCCGCATCATACCAGACTCTTGCTCACGATTTCATACACATCGCCTGACAAACCGCTGTGTGCTTTAAGCTGTTCCAGTTGGGCTTTCATTGCGGCGCTGCGGGTCAGCTCGTACTGCCGCCAGTTCATGAGTGGGCGCACCATGCGTGAGGCGATTTGCGGGTTCATCGCATCCAATTCCAAGACACGCTCTTTGAGGAATGCGTAGCCACTGCCGTCTTGTGCATGGAAATGTAATGGGTTGCGCATGGCGAAACTGCCTACCAACGCACGGACTTTGTTGGGGTTGCGGATGTCGAACAGCGGATGTTGCATCAAGTTTTGCACTTGTTGCAGCGTATCGGGTAACGACGAAGTGGCTTGCAACCCAAACCATTTGTCCATCACCAACGAGTCGTGTTGCCAACGGTCATGGAAATGTTGTAACGCTTCTTCACGTTGCGGGCAGTCGATTTTGCTAAGCACTGCCAGTGCTGCCATTGCATCGGTCATATTGCCCGCGTTACGGTATTGCTGGAGGCAGGTGTCGTCGTAAATACCGTCATCCTGAATCCGCCCCAAATACGCCAAACAGACATTTTTCAAGCTGCGCCGCCCAATGCTCACTGCATCGGGGGAATAGTCGCCCTGCCCTTGCGCGTGCAAGTCGGCATACAGCGCATCCAGATCCAAACGCAAAGCCTTCGCCAAGGTCGCGTGGATGAATTCGCGCACGGTGTGAATCGCTTCGGGGTCAGAGGGACGTGCCACTTCTGCGATGTCCGCCTCAGAGGGTAGCGTCATGGCTTCGGCACGCAAGGCATGATCCAAGGTGTTATCGGTGAGAATCGCCTGATACGCGCTGATGAATTCGTGTTCTAACCCAAAAGCGGCTTGCTGTTGCTGCGCATCCAGTAAACTCAGAATGGTTTGCATCGCCAAGCGTTGCCCCGCATCCCAACGGTTAAAAGCATCGCTGTCATGCTTCATCAGAAAC
Organism: Thiothrix winogradskyi; assembly: GCF_021650935.1. Lineage (NCBI taxonomy): Bacteria > Pseudomonadati > Pseudomonadota > Gammaproteobacteria > Thiotrichales > Thiotrichaceae > Thiothrix > Thiothrix winogradskyi. Next base: position 2,762,302 of record NZ_CP091244.1, read on the forward strand.
ACCAACTCGGCGGTGGTGTACGGGTAGCTCAAGCGTACCGGAGCAGAAAAACCGCGCAACAACGAAGGCACGGGGCGCTCTGGTATATTGCTAAAAGTAAATGATTGCTCAGCTTCAGTGAAGCGCAACACTTGGCTCACTTCGACTTCGCTCAATGAGCGCTCATCATCCCGTTCCTCGTGTGAATCGCTGCTCCGTTCCCTGAGCGAAGCCGAAGGGAACAAAAACCCAACTTCCACCGGAATCAAAAACGGCAATTTCTCCGCCGCTTCCGGTGTCGCCGGACAAGACTGACGCAAGTGCAAGCTACACGTTTGCGCGGCAGCATCGTAATCCATCGTCACCGCCACCCGTGGCGTACCCGCCTGATCATACCAACGCTGGAACTGGCTCAAATCGACACCATTGGCATCCGCCATTGCCGCCAAAAAGTTTTCGGTCGCCACCGCTTGCCCGTCATGGCGCTGAAAATACAAATCCATGCCTTTGCGGAAACCGTCGCGCCCCAGCAAGGTCTGGTACATGCGCACCACTTCCGCACCTTTTTCATAAACGGTCACGGTGTAGAAGTTATTGATTTCCATGTAAGACGCGGGGCGAATCGGGTGTGCCATTGGGCTGGCATCTTCGGCAAACTGATTGGTACGCAATAAACGCACGTCTTCAATGCGTTTCACCGGGCGCGAATGCAAATCAGAGGTGAATTCCTGATCACGGAATACGGTCAAACCTTCCTTCAGCGACAATTGGAACCAATCGCGGCAAGTCACGCGGTTGCCCGTCCAGTTGTGAAAATATTCGTGTCCGATCACCGCTTCAATGCTGACGTAATCCATATCCGTCGCGGTGGCAGGGCTGGCAAACACCAACTTGGAGTTGAACACGTTCAAGCCCTTGTTTTCCATCGCGCCCATATTGAAATCATCGACCGCCACGATCATGTAAATGTCGAGGTCGTATTCCAGCCCAAAACGCTGTTCATCCCAGAGCATCGCCCGTTTCAGCGACTGCATGGCGTGGTCGCATTTGTCGATATTGTGCGCTTCGGTATAGATGCGCAAAGTCACATCGCGCCCAGAACCCGTGGTGTAATGGTCTTCCACATGCTGCAAATCGCCCGCCACCAGCGCGAATAAATACGCGGGTTTGTGAAACGGGTCTTCCCAACGCGCCCAATGCCGACCATCCGCCAACTCGCCGCTGCCGGTCAGATTACCGTTGGAAAGCAGCACTGGGTATTTCTGTTTATCCGCCAGAATCTGCGTGGTAAACACCGTCATTACATCCGGGCGGTCGGGGTAATAGGTAATTTTGCGAAAACCTTGCGCTTCGCATTGCGTGCAGAAATTACCGCTGGTTTGGTACAAGCCTTCCAACGAGGTGTTTTTCTGCGGGTAAATGCGCGTCACGATTTCCAGCGTACACAATGCCGACACATTGTAAATGCTCATGCCGGTATCCGTGACGTGATAATCACTGGCTTGCAGCGGCAAACCATTCAAGCGGATTTCTAGCAATTCCAACGCTTCGCCATAAAGTTCCAGCGGGATATTTGCCGCAACGCCTGCTTCACGGCGATAATTTGCCACACTGGTAACGCGGGTAGCTGTTTCGCCCAATTCAAAGACCAGTGACAACGCATCCACACGGTAGCTAGGTGCGGTATAGTCTTGTAAATAAACCGTTTTAGGTTGACCTTCTCTCATTTTTTTGTCTCTTTTGAATGACTAGCAGTGTATAACACATTGAGAATAGTAGCATATTCAGGATGTTGTGGTGAAATCATCCCCATGCGCAATAAAAGATCAATATTTACCAAATTGCAATTGTCTTTGAATTCTGTGGTGGTTTCCGTCAGCCGCGCAATTTCGGCTAGGGGCATCCGTTCAAACGCAATCACTTCACCATCGGTATTTTCCGGCACAAAATCTTCTGGCAACCACAAGTCATACACATAAATCGTGGAATTGTCCAAGCCGCGCCAACCTTCCTGCCGGTAGGGAATCGTGCCAATCGCTTGCGCTTGCCGAGCCAGTTCTGCGGGAATATTGGCTTCTTCTTGTGACTCTTTAATGACGTTTTCCAGCAAACCCAAGCCCACGGGTTGCCCGCCTGCGACTATTTGATCCAGCTTGCCCGGCCAGAAGGGTTTATCCAGTGAACGTGTGCCGACCCAAACCTCAATGCCCTGAGCGGTTTTCACCAAACCGTTGACGTGAATGCCGAACGTTTTCACCCCGAAAAAATTGGTTGCGGCACGTTCGATTTCCAACTCGGCATGACCGCCAAAATGGTGAGTGATCGGGTAGGCTTCGGCAACCCACGTATCAATCACGCCTTGTTGATGCAAGCTCCGCAACACTGGCGCAACGGCTTCGGTGCGCACGGCATAATCGGTCAATTCGGGATTAAGCACCACCTGCGTATCCGTGACACTGAAAATCTCCGACCAGTGCGCCAAGTGTTCCCCAAAGTCGGGTTGCACTTGCCCATACACCTTGTCGTCAATCAGCAGTTCACGGTAATGGGTCGATTCAAAATTATTGCAGGCACGAATGCGTTCAACGTAGCTCATGTTTGTGTATCAGTGGTTGTTGTTCGGCAAATTTGGTCATGCTGGTATTCAGCATCCAGCCTAACGAGAGTACAACCAGAATCGCCACCACAGCAAGAACTCGCCATAATCGACTCACCATGCAGGACAGTTTTTCGCATTTCTGCATATTGGCGTACATTTCGCGGTTAATGTAGCCCTGTGCTTGGTTGAAGCCGGTAAAGTCAATACTAAACGTATCACCTTCATGATACAGCAACAGCTCATCAACCAGCGGCGCTTCCCGCGCGTAGATTGAGCGTACCGATTCAATTAACCCCTGTTTATCCAAGGTGCTGATGCCGTTGACTCTACGCACCCGCTGATCACCGGCATCGCGTAATTGCCAAACCATTGAGCCTTTGCCGGGTGAAATTTCCGTGCAAACGAGAGATTGGATGGTATACGTTTTTTTCATTGTTATTCGCCAAATACACAGATAATTGGCGTGACTTTAGCATACCTCTATCCGGCATTAATCCAAATTACGATGCGTGGCATCACAGAATGGTGCTTTCTGGGTATGCTTGCACGCACATAACCCGTACTTCTTGCTTTCCGGCACGGTAAATTCCATTGGGGTAAAATCCGTCCCCTTGTGCGAGCCGTCGCAGAATGGCTGATTAGCCGAACGTCCGCAGGTACACCACCAATAGCTTTTGTCAGCTTCCAGCTCCACCACACACGGTTTTTTCTGCGCAATAACGGGGTCACTCATGACTTACTCCTCATAATCGGAATGAATTTTTCGGGTAGTTTGCTGGGCAACAACGTCGGTGCCCAAGCGTGACCATACACCACTTCGTAGGTGGCAGGATAAAGCCCATTTTCCTGACGAAAGTATTCGTAAGCCTGCAAAAAAGCCTGTAAATGTGCTTTGCCCGTCAAGCCGTGATTGCGCCCCTGAGTGGCATTGTTTGCGCCGATGCCTTTCAAGTCACGCAATAAACCGCGCACATCGGTGTAGGTCAGCGTGATGGTTTCCATATCCACCACCGGATCGCGAAAACCGGCCTGCAACAGCGCATCGCCCACGTCGTGCATATCCACAAATTGGCTGGCATGGGTGAAGCCATCCACCCTGCCCCAACTGGCGCGTAATTCTTTCAGGGTATCGGGGCCGAAGGTGGCAAACATCAGCAAACCGTTCGGTTTCAGCACTTGCACCCATTCGCCGAATACCGCTGGCAAGTCGTTGCACCATTGCAGCATGAGGTTGGAGAGCAACATATCCGCGCATTGCGGCTGGAATGGCAGGTGATTGGCATCGGCACACACGCCTTGTGGCTTGCGAAACCAACCGCCGCGTTGCCGGGTTTTTTGCACCATATTAACGGCGAGATCGACGCCGATAATGCGAGCTTTTTTGTAACGCTTGAGTAAATGTTCGCTGATTGCCCCCGTGCCGCAACCGAGGTCGAGGACGGTTTCCGGCTGCATTTTGATGAAATCCAAACGTTCCAACAGACGCTCACCGATTTCACGCTGCAACACCGCATTCGCGTCGTAAGTGTGCGCGGCGCGTTCAAAACCTTGGCGGGTTTTACGCTTATCCAGCAAATGGGGGTTCGTATCAGAGCGCATCCAGCAATGCCCCGCTATGTTCCATGAAAGTCTCCGGGTGGGTAAGAGCGAGAATGCCTAATCAGTTAGCATAAGCATCGGCGATAAATATATGGCAGCCTTCAACGCTGTTATCACAAGGGATGCTGTCCATAAAATTTTGAACAGTGGATGGCTTTTGCCTTATTTGTGACAGGTATTTAAGTTGATCAATATAGCCTTGGAGTATTTTATTTCTAGCAATAATTTTCCGTGAAACCTCAAGGTTTAACTTCTCTTCAGTGTCTACACCCTTGAGCTTAGACCATCCGAAACTTCTTTTCTGCGGCTGTCCGCGCAAGTGATCGAGAATACTTATGCCTGATGAGGAAGATTCAGCAAAATCAACCCACTCGATCACTTCTGCGGAATTGATGTGCTGGACGTAATCTTTTGTCAGAAAACGTTGCGCGTTATCATTAATGACATGATTTTTAACGAACGCTCTGGATGAGCTTTGCCATGTATTTTGTGCATCATGCAAATCGTTCAGTGCTTGATCGTACATATCCAGTTCTGCGGAACACAACGAATGCCCAATGGCTGTAATGGTGAAGTACTCTTCTGCCGCCATGAAGGAATATTCATTGCTACTGTCTGTCAGTAACATTTTATATTTTTCGTGAATTTCCCCGATCGTCTGCCTGCTACTGATTAACATCTGAAGCCTAGCGGCATGGTCTTCTACTTTATTTAATTCCCTGATGACTTTTAGTGCTGCGATTAACCTAGATCTTTCTTGTAGCTCAAGAAACGACTTGATGTATTTCACATCAGAGGCTACTTGTTGTAATTTTTCATCAATTTTATTGATTTTATTGCTTAAAAACAGGAATCCGGCAGAGCTAACAGCCAATGTCAAACCTGACAACAGCATGGATGCTTGCGCTAACTGAAGCAATTGGGTGACATTAGCTCCAATATGACTAACCTCAGTACTGATAGCGCCAACCTCAGCACCTATGCGACCAACTTCAGCACCAATAACACCAACATCCCCGCCGATGCGATGGAGTTGATAGGTATTAACGCCTGAAAGGAGTGTATTCAGCGGCGAAGTGAAGGCGGATAAAATGTTGCTAGGCGTGGTGCTATTGACAAGATGCGCCAAAATTTGACCTTGTTCATTACGAACCACACCGCCGTAAACTTTATTTACACCAGCGAGTACCCCAAGCATCAGATTGTCTGGAATGGAACGGCTTAATACAAAACCTGCGAGTTCTGAGATCATGATGCTTCCTCAAAAAATTAATCCTAACGTTCTCTTGCGTTATATGGACGGAGCGCAAGATTACTCATTTATTAGGCTATTGCAAACCACTTAAGTTTTGCTACCCAAAATGTTATCAGTCTCCCGACTAGGAATGCGATACAAAGTGGGACGACAAACTGATTCAGCACGAATGCATCACTTTGTTCCAACACTAAGCTAGGGAGATCACTACGCACAGCAACATAGATTAAAACCACCAAAAATCCTATCGAATCAAGCAATACGGCAAGAATTATTCCCCACATTGAGAACCCGATAGAGAGAGCTAAGACCAACCCTGTCACCACCGCACTTAAGATCATACTGATGACAGCTACAGGTTTATTGCCCGTGTACCAGTAATACCAGTAGCTTTTTGGAATTTTCACGATCTTAATCCCTGTGATAGATTAATTTAATAAACAGGAAGATTCTATCTTTTTGCCAATGGTAATATGCTTAAGATTAATGCTTCTAATATTTTTTTGACGTGACCATCATCACTCTTTGATTGTTTTTCAACAAATTTTGGATTAAAGCCCACCTAGAAATGCCTCAACACGTTCCATGAAAAGCTCAGGGTGGGTCACGAAGGGTACATGCGCAGCACTACCTAACACGGCGATGTGCTGATAACTCATTTCAGGCAGTGCATCAGCAAGAGAAGCGGGTATCAGCTTGTCGAGCTTGCCCAGCATCCACAGCGCGGGCTGGGTCACGGGCGCTTGCGAAAAGTCGGCAGTTTGCAGGATGGTTAAGCCCTCTTCCAGCGCGGTAATGTTGGCGGGGTATTCCATAATACGCTCACGCAAAGCATTCACCACGCGGGTATCGGTTTTGGTGCTGAGGAATTGCAACGCGAAAAAACGTTTCACCGTGCCAAGGTAATCGGTTTGCAAACTTCTACCAAACAGCGCCAATAGGTCGGGGGAAACGCCGTGCGCCCAATCATTTTCTGCGACGAATTTGGGCGTGCTGGCAATCAAAATCAGCGCCGCAATCCGCTCAGGCAAAGCGTGCGCCAAACCTTGGGCAATGAGTCCGCCGAGTGACCAACCCATAACGATCGCATCTTGCGGAATGTGTGGGGCAAGTTGCGCCACCGCTTCCGCCAATGTTCCCAGCGGTAAATGGCTGTTTGCGCCATGCCCCGGTAGGTCAATGCAGGTAACTTGGGCATGTTGCACCAAGCTCGGCAATAGTGGTTGCCAGACGTGGCTATTCATGCCCCAGCCGTGGAGCAGGACTAACGGTTTGCCCTGCCCTGAATATTCAATAATGTTTAGCTTCAAGGCTTCTTACCACTGTTCTGCATACCTTGTACGTTTTGCGTCATCACTGCCATATTGCCGCTCATCCCACTTCCCCCTGCGCAAGTCGTGTGGTGTTAAAAGTTGGGTACTTTAGCATAGATAGATTGAGGCACAATCAACTTGCTATCCATCGTTTCACCCACAATAATACACATAAGGAGGTGTATGCTTATGCGCACAAATATTGTTCTTGATGATACACTGGTGATGGAAGCCTTTCGTCTGACTGGTCTCAAAACTAAGCGGGAATTGATCCTGCAAGCCCTGAAAGAAATGGTAGAAAATCGCCAACGCTTAGATTTACGTGAACTGAGAGGCATTGGTGGTTTCCGGCATGATTACGACCACAAAGCATTACGTGCTGGCGAGGGTAAGCCCTGATCTGACAGCAATAATTCCGCACACTCCGCCACGTCATACCGCACTAAACCAACGTCACTTTCTCCCCGACAAGCCGACAATCTGATAGCATTGCGACTTTACATAACAACGTTACACGGATCTTCACTATGGTCTATTTGCTGATTGCACTGGCTTACCTGCTCGGTTCCATTTCTGCCGCCATCATTACCTGCAAACTGATGGGCTTACCTGACCCGCGCACGGTCGGTTCCAATAACCCCGGCGCGACCAATGTGTTGCGTCACGGCGGTAAAAAAGCCGCTGCAATTACCTTGCTCGGTGATGGTTTAAAAGGTTTGATTCCGGTTTTGGTCGGCAAAGCCTTGGGCGTGGAGGAGACGGGGTTAATCTTGATCGGTATCGCCGCGTTCTTGGGGCATCTATACCCCGTCTTTTATGGCTTTAAAGGCGGTAAAGGTGTTGCCACCGCTATCGGCGTATTCCTTGGCGTGAATATTTGGGGTGGCATAGCCTTCGTCGCCACATGGTTGGTCATGGCGAAAGGTTTCAAAATTTCCTCACTCGCCGCGCTGATTGCCACCGCACTCTCGCCGATCTACTTCTGGGTATTAAGTGATGGCAATGGCTGGTTGACCTTGGGCGTGTTATTCATGGCGATTATGATTTTCTGGCGGCACGAATCGAATATCCGCAACCTGCTATCGGGCAAGGAAGACAAGATTCAGTCCAAAGAAGGCGCGGAATCGGTGACAAATGAAGAGTGAATGAGAATGTACCCTGCAAGCGCTTCCTTAACAAAAGAATCGCCAGCAGGGCTGACTCCTACAACGCAGGATTTTAATGTGCCGGGCTGTAAGGCAATGACGAATGCAAGCCGATTGTCCACAGACTGTGTTTCATCATCATGTAACATCTCCTCTTCCAGTAAAAATATAAGCCCCTAGCCGCGCTTGTAACTGTGACGCGGGCGGCGTTACCTGCCGTAATGCCCGCCCCAACGTCGCCCGACTCGCCAGAATATGAATCCCCTGCTTGGCACGAGTCACTGCGGTATACAGCAATTCGCGCCCTAACAAGGGCAAATCATCCATCTCCGGCAAGACCAGCAACACCCGCGTAAATTCCGAACCTTGGCTTTTGTGAATGGTCATCGCCCACGCGGTTTCATGCGCAGGCAAACGGATCGGTGCAATTGCACGGTAATTCCCCGCCTCCCCCATCGGAAACCACACCCGTAAATCACCGTTGACATCCGGCAAGGCAATCCCAATATCACCGTTGAACAAATTCTGGCGGTAATCGTTTTGCGTCACCATAACAGGCCGCCCCACGTACCAAGGGCGTTGTGCTCCCGCTTGGGTAGGCAATACCCGCTGCATCACCCCATCGACCCAACCATTCAGGGTTTCAACACCCTGCCGCCCTTGCCGCAACGGTGTCAGAATACGCAGCGCATTAAATGCGTTGAAAATCGCCTCGACCGCGCCGCCGTTAACCGCTGCGATATAATCCTGCCAGCCATCACGTAACCACGCCGCATCCAATCCCGCTGACGATTCATCCAAGGTCACGTCAGCAAACTCGGTGGAAGCCAACACCGCCAACAACCGCGCTTCATCCGCCTCACGAATCGCCTGCGCCAATTGCCCCACGCCATCCGCCTCGTTGAAACGGTAGCTGGTTTGCAACAGCGTCATCTGCGCGGCTAACGCCTCCCCACTGCACAAATCGCGGAAAATCGACCCCGTTTCCACCGACGCCAATTGATCCTTATCGCCCAGCAAAATCAGCTTGGCTGACGGCGGCACGGCTTCAAACAAATGTGTCATTAAGGAAATGTCGATCATCGACGCTTCATCCACAATTACCACATCGGCTGCCAAGGGGTTATGCACCCCGTGCCGAAACCCGACCCGATTGGGGATGAAACCCAGCAAACGGTGCAAGGTGCTGGATTGCTCCGGCATTGCGCACGTAATGTTTTCGCGCTGACGGGTGTGGCGAATCGACTCCTGCATTCGCATGGCGGCTTTGCCCGTCGGTGCTGCCAGCAAAATCCGCGCTGGTGTCACCCCACTGCTAATGAAATCTGCCAGAAGGCGCGTCACTCTGGTGGTTTTACCTGTCCCCGGTCCCCCGGAAATAATCATCAGCGTGTCATCACGCATCCGCGTTTGAATGCATTCCGCCAAGCGCTGTTCATAATGCCAATAGCGATACAGCCAGACATGGGTATCGCTCACAATCAAGGGTTTGTAATCGCCCTCCCGCCCTACGACGGGAGAGTGCAGCAAGGCTTCCCAATCCACTTCCGGCAACGCGACACGCGGCACGGCAATCACGCCATCGCGAGTATGCGCACTCACTTGCCGCACCACCGCTGCTAGGTCACGCGCCTGAGTGCTGCCGTCCAAGCGTTTCAGCAAACTGGCAAGCTGCTCATCGAGTGGGTGCGAAACCGGTGGCGCTAACAGCATTACAGCGTTTTCACATGCTCTTTGAGGAACGCATTGAAACGCTTGCCGATTTCCGTGTGACGTGAAGCGTATTCAATATTCGCCATCATGTAGCCCATTTTGGAACCGCAGTCGTGGCTTTTGCCGGTGATATGGAAAGCATTGACCTGATATTCACGCATCAATAAGCCGATGGTGTCCGTGAGCTGAATTTCATCCCCGGCACCCAACGGCGTGCGCTTCAGCCAACCCCAGGTATGTGGTGACAATACATAACGCCCAACCACCGCCAAATTCGATGGCGCGTCATTCACCGCAGGCTTTTCGACAATCGCATTCATTGCCACCGACTCGCCCGCCGCGAGGGTATGCCCGTTAATATCGACAATACCGTAAGATGACACTTTGCTCATGGGTACAGGTTCGACCATGATTTGGCTGTAGCCAGTTTCATCGTACAAATCCAGCATCGCCGCAAGGTTATCCTTGCTCAAATCGCTCGCTGCATCGTCAATAATCACATCCGGCAACACCACCGCACACGGTTCGTTACCCACAATCGGGTGGGCGCACATAATCGCGTGTCCCAGACCTTTCGCCTGCCCCTGACGGACATGCATGATGGTCACATCACGCGGGCAAATCGAACGCACTTCATCCAATAGCTGACGCTTGACACGCTTTTCCAGCATGGTTTCCAACTCAAAACTGGTGTCGAAATGGTTTTCGATGGAATTTTTACTGGAATGTGTGACCAGCACGATTTCCTTGATACCCGCCGCCACGCATTCATTCACGACGTATTGGATCAAGGGTTTGTCAACAATCGGCAACATTTCTTTGGGAATGGCTTTGGTGGCAGGCAACATACGTGTACCCAAACCAGCTACTGGAATCACAGCCTTGCGGACTTTATGTTTATTCATGAACAAGGTTCCTTTGCATTATCTTAATCTATTAATGATAAATCTATTAATACCCACTGTCGTCATTTTATCACGCATCACTTCAGGCAGAAGGCAAAAGTTATCATGCCAGAACCACACAATGATTAAATGCGCAATAAATGATCAATTTTCATATTTTGTCTACAAAAATCAAATAAAACTTCACTTTTTTACGCTAAATGGTATTATTACCCGAAAGATTGTCAACAATCGCCGAGAAAAATACCATGTTAGCACTACACACACCAGAAGGGACACTTGCCGATGTAGCGTCAACCAAATTAACGCAAGCCATCATCACGGGTGAACTCCTTCAAGGACAAAAATTGAACGAATCCGATCTGGCGGAACGTTACGGCATCGGGCGCGGTCCGTTGCGCGAAGCCTTACGCCAGCTCGAAGGGATGCGCCTAGTCAAACGTATACCACATGCCGGGGCGCGTGTCGTTACGCTTGACCGCGAGATGATGGCGGATTTGTACGCCGTGCGTGAAGCACTTGAAGGCATGGCGTGCCGCACGGCAGCGTTACGCATGACGGACGCGGAAATTGAAACGCTGCGGGTACTGCTCGAAAAGCACGCCGAGCAAATCGAAGCCACCGACGGGCAGATTTACATCCAAAGCGAAGGCGATTTCGACTTTCATTACCAGATCGCACTGGGTAGCCGTAACCAGATGTTGATCGACCTGCTGGCAGGCGAGTTGTACCAATTGTTGCGCATGTGCCGTTACCGCACTAGCCGACTTTCAAGCCGTACTCGCCCTGCCCTGCAACAGCACCGCCATATCGTCGATGCGCTAACGGCGCGTGACGGCGAATTGGCGGAAATCCTCATGCGTCGTCATATCAGCGGCGCATGGAAAAGTATTAGTCAAATGATGGATGAGGAAAATGACAGCAAATCAAAATTTATCGCCCGGTCAAAAACTGCGTCAGGCAGTTAAAGATCACGCTCCCCTGCAAGTTGTTGGGGCGGTTACTGCCAACAGTGCCATCATTGCGGAAAAGGTTGGGCACAAAGCCCTGTACCTGTCCGGTGGCGGTGTGGCTGCTTCCTCATTAGGTATTCCTGACCTTGGTATCACTACTCTGCACGACGTGCTGGAAGATGCCAAGCGTATTACTGCCGTGACTTCTGCACCGCTGTTGGTCGACGTTGATACGGGCTGGGGCGGCACCTTTAACATTGCCCGCGCTACCCGTGAAATGATTCAAGCAGGTGTGGCGGGTTTCCACATCGAAGACCAAGTAATGCAAAAGCGTTGCGGTCATCGCCCCAACAAAGCGATTGTTAGCCTCTCCGAAATGGTGGATCGCGTGAAATCCGCCGTTGACGCACGTACCGATGCCAGCTTCGTCATTATGGCACGTACTGACGCATTGGCTGTTGAAGGGATGCAATCCGCGATCGACCGCGCGATGGCTTGCGTCGAAGCCGGTGCCGACATGATCTTCCCTGAAGCGATGAACAAACTGGAACAGTACGCAGAATTCACCAGCGTGATTAAAGTGCCGGTACTGGCAAACATCACCGAATTCGGTGCAACTCCACTGTATACCACGGCTGAACTGTCAGCGGTTGGCGTGCAATTGGTGCTGTACCCACTCAGCGCATTCCGCGCCATGTGCAAAGCGGCTGAAAACGTTTACACCCACCTGCTGACCGAAGGCACGCAAAAGAATGTGATCGACACCATGCAAACGCGCATGGAACTGTACGACACCATCGGCTATCACGCTTTTGAACAGAAGTTAGACCAGTTGTTTGCCGAAAAAGGCGCAGAGTAAGGATTGAGGAAGAGCATCCATGTCAGAACAAGTTTTACCTAAAGCGAAAAAGTCCGTCGCGCTGTCCGGCACTGCCGCAGGCAACACGGCCATTTGCACTGTAGGCCGTACTGGTAACGACCTGCACTACCGTGGCTACGACATTCTTGACTTCGCCGAACAAGCCGAGTTTGAGGAAATCGCTCACCTGATTATCCACGGCACTCTGCCGAATGCTGCTGAGCTGAAAGTTTACAAAGCGAAACTAAAGTCCCTGCGTGGCTTACCCATGCCGGTGAAATTGGCTTTGGAAGCGCTGCCACCGTCGGCACATCCAATGGATGTCATGCGTACTGCCTGTTCCGTGCTCGGCACTTGCTTGCCAGAGCAGGAAGAACATCCTGAAGCAGAAGCTCGTAATATCCTTGATCGCTTGATGGCGAGCTTCGGCTCCATGCTGCTGTACTGGTATCACTTTGCCATTAACGGCAAGCGCATCGACGTAGAAACGGATGATGAAACCATCGGTGGTCACTTCCTGCACCTGCTGCACGGCAAACCAGCACCCGAATCGTGGGTACGTGCAATGCACACTTCCCTGATCCTGTATGCAGAGCACGAGTTTAATGCATCCACGTTTACTAGCCGTGTGATCGCCGGGACTAACTCTGACATTTACTCTTGCATTACTGGCTCTATCGGTGCATTGCGCGGCTCTAAACACGGTGGTGCAAACGAAGTCGCTTTCCGCATTCAAAGCCGTTACAACACGGCTGACCAAGCGGAAGCAGACATCCGGGCACGGGTCGAACGCAAAGAAATCGTCATCGGTTTCGGGCATCCGGTGTACACCATTGCTGACCCACGTAACGTGGTTATCAAGCGTGTCGCGAAACAGCTTTCCGAAGAAAATGGCGACATGAAAATGTACACTGTGGCTGACCGTTTGGAATCTGTCATGTGGGAAATGAAGAAAATGTTCCCGAACCTCGACTGGTTCTCGGCGGTTTCTTACAACCAAATGGGCGTACCGACTGACATGTTCACACCGCTGTTCGTCATTGCACGCACGACCGGTTGGGGCGCACACGTCATCGAACAACGCCAAGACGGCAAAATCATCCGCCCAAGTGCGAACTATACTGGGCCTGAAAACCTGACGTTCGTACCATTGGCAGACCGTGGCTAAGGAGGAATAACAGACTAATGAATACTGAATACCGTAAACCGTTACCCGGCACTCAACTGGACTACTTCGACACCCGCGCAGCGATCGAAGCCATCCAAGCGGGCAGCTACGAAACCCTGCCTTACACGTCTCGCGTATTGGCAGAACAACTGGTACGCCGCTGCGAACCGGAAGCCCTGACCGCTTCCCTGAAACAGCTCATTGAAGGCAAGCAAGACCTCGACTTCCCTTGGTATCCCGCTCGCGTCGTCTGCCATGACATCCTCGGTCAAACCGCACTGGTTGACCTCGCAGGCTTGCGCGATGCGATTGCTGACCAAGGCGGCGACCCGGCGAAAGTCAATCCCGTCGTACCAACCCAATTGATCGTTGACCACTCGCTGGCAGTGGAATGCGGTGGTTACGACCCCGATGCCTTCGCCAAAAACCGCGCCATCGAAGACCGCCGCAACGAAGACCGTTTCCACTTCATCGAGTGGACGAAAACTGCGTTCAAAAACGTTGACGTAATCCCCGCAGGCAACGGCATTATGCACCAGATCAATCTGGAGAAAATGTCCCCAGTGATTCAATCACGTGACGGCGTTGCTTTCCCTGATACTTGCGTCGGCACGGACTCCCACACCCCACACGTTGACGCATTGGGCGTTATCGCGATTGGTGTAGGTGGTTTGGAAGCCGAAACCGTCATGCTGGGCCTGCCTTCCATGATGCGCCTGCCTGACATCGTTGGGGTAAAACTGACTGGCAAACGTCAACCCGGCATTACCGCGACCGACATCGTATTGGCTCTGACCGAGTACCTGCGTAAAGAACGTGTGGTCGGTGCATACGTGGAATTCTTCGGTGACGGTGCAGACAGCCTGTCGATCGGCGACCGTGCGACCATTTCCAATATGTGCCCAGAATACGGCGCGACCGCTGCCATGTTCTACATCGACGGTCAAACCATCGACTACCTGAAACTGACCGGGCGTGAACCTGAGCAAGTGGCACTGGTTGAGAATTACGCTAAAACCACCGGCTTGTGGGCGGATGCACTGGTGAACGCCAAGTACCCGCGTGTGCTGGAATTCGACCTGTCTACCGTCGTGCGTAACATGGCTGGACCTTCCAACCCACACCGCCGTTTACCGACTTCTGCCTTGGCAGAACGTGGTATTGCGGTGAACTTGGCAGCGGCACAAGCCGAAGAAGCGCAAGGTTTGATGCCGGATGGCGCGGTCATCATTGCCGCGATTACCTCTTGCACCAACACCTCCAACCCCCGCAACGTGGTAGCCGCAGCCTTGCTGGCACGCAAAGCCAACGAACTGGGCTTGGTACGCAAACCGTGGGTGAAATCCTCGTTCGCACCGGGTTCCAAAGTTGCTGAGCTGTACCTGAAAGAAGCCGGTTTGCTGACCGAACTGGAAAAGCTCGGTTTCGGTATCGTCGCGTTCGCTTGCACCACTTGTAACGGTATGTCGGGCGCACTCGACCCGAAAATCCAGCAAGAAATCATCGACCGCGACCTGTACGCGACCGCCGTCCTGTCGGGCAACCGTAACTTTGACGGACGTATCCACCCGTATGCCAAGCAAGCATTCCTCGCGTCTCCACCGCTGGTGGTAGCTTACGCGATTGCCGGAACCATGCGTTTCGACATTGAAAAAGACGCGCTGGGTACGGACAAAAACGGCGACCCGATTACGCTGAAAGACATCTGGCCTGCTGACGAAGAAATCGACGCTATCGTTGCTGCCAGCGTTAAGCCAGAACAATTCAAACAAATCTACATTCCGATGTTTGATTTGGGTGTAATTGAACAAGCGAAAAGCCCGCTGTATGACTGGCGGCCAATGTCCACCTACATCCGCCGCCCGCCTTACTGGGAAGGTGCATTGGCTGGTGAGCGCACCCTGAAAGGAATGCTGCCGTTAGCGGTGTTGCCAGACAACATCACCACTGACCACCTGTCGCCTTCCAACGCGATCATGATGAACAGTGCGGCAGGTGAATACCTGCACAAAATGGGCTTGCCGGAAGAAGACTTCAACTCTTACGCCACTCACCGTGGCGACCACTTAACCGCGCAACGCGCCACTTTCGCCAACCCGCAGTTGGTCAACGAAATGGCAGTCGTCGATGGCCAGGTGAAAAAAGGTTCACTGGCACGGGTTGAACCGGAAGGCAAGGTCATGCGCATGTGGGAAGCCATCGAAACCTACATGGAACGCAAGCAACCGCTGATCATCGTCGCGGGCGCGGATTACGGTCAGGGTTCCAGCCGTGACTGGGCTGCGAAAGGCGTGCGTCTGGCAGGTGTGGAAGCGATTGTGGCGGAAGGTTTCGAGCGCATCCACCGTACCAACCTGGTCGGCATGGGCGTATTGCCGCTGGAGTTCAAAGCGGGCGAAACGCGCAAGACTTACGCTATCGACGGCACAGAAAGCTATGATGTGGAAGGCACAATTGCCCCGCGTGCTGACCTGACTGTGGTCATGCAGCGTCGTAACGGCGAAACCGTGCGCATTCCTGTCACTTGCCGTCTGGATACTGCCGCCGAAGTGCGCGTGTACAACGCGGGCGGTGTATTGCAACGCTTTGCGCAAGACTTCCTCGAAGGAGCAGCAGCGTAATGTCCCAAGTCGCACAAATCAAAGTCCCCGCCACGTATATGCGTGGCGGCACATCCAAGGGTGTGTTCTTCCGTTTGGAAGACTTGCCGACGGCGGCTCAAGTACCCGGTGCAGCGCGTGATAAGCTGTTCCAACGGGTGATTGGTAGCCCTGACGCTTATGCGGCGCATATTGATGGTATGGGTGGCGCGACCTCCAGTACCAGCAAGTGTGTGATTTTATCCAAGAGCACGCGCCCTGATCATGATGTCGATTACTTGTACGGGCAGATTGCCATTGACAAGGATTTTGTCGATTGGAGCGGTAATTGCGGCAATTTGTCTACCGGTGCAGGGGCATTTGCGATTCATGCGGGCTATGTGGATGCCGCACGGATTCCAGAAAATGGCATGTGTACCGTGCGCATTTGGCAAGCAAATATCAATAAAACGATTATTGCGCATGTGCCAGTGAGCAACTTTCAGGTACAGGAAACCGGTGACTTTGAACTCGACGGCGTAACCTTTCCGGCAGCGGAAATTGTGCTGGAGTTCCTTGATCCATCCGATGAAGGTGAGGACGGCGGTAGCATGTTCCCGACCGGCAATCTGATCGATCAGCTTGACGTTCCCGGTGTGGGCACTTTCCCGGCGACCATGATCACGGCGGGCATCCCGACCGTATTCGTGAATGCGGTGGATATTGGCTATACCGGTACAGAATTGCGGGAAGCGATCAATAGCGATCCGCAAGCACTGGCACGTTTCGAGAA
The DNA here is from genome assembly GCF_021650935.1 of Thiothrix winogradskyi. NCBI lineage: Bacteria > Pseudomonadati > Pseudomonadota > Gammaproteobacteria > Thiotrichales > Thiotrichaceae > Thiothrix > Thiothrix winogradskyi. The sequence goes on from NZ_CP091244.1 coordinate 2,779,162, forward strand.
AATCCGCGTGGCAGGTGCGTTGCGCATGGGGCTGATCAAAACCCCGGAAGAAGCGCTTACCCGCCAACATACGCCCAAAATTGCCTTTGTTGCCGCGCCGCAAGACTATACGTCATCCAGCGGTAAAACCGTGCAAGCGGGTGATGTGGATTTATTGGTACGCGCCTTGTCGATGGGCAAACTGCACCACGCCATGATGGGTACGGCGGCGGTTGCTATCGGTACGGCAGCGGCTGTGCCGGGAACATTGGTCAATCTTGCTGCCGGTGGTGGCGAACCCCAAGCCGTGCGTTTTGGGCATCCTTCGGGTGTCTTGCGCGTTGGGGCAGAAGCCAAACAAGTCAATGGCGAATGGACAGTGACCAAGGCGATTATGAGCCGCAGTGCGCGGGTGTTGATGGAAGGCTGGGTACGCATTCCCGGTGATTGTTTTTAAATTTTAGAAGAAACCCCTCACCCCCTAACCCCCACACCCAGCCCCTTACAGGGTCGTCCCTCAAGGGGCGAGGGGGAACAAGAAAAAAGCCTCTTAGCCCCTCTCCCCTTGAGGGAGAGGGGTTGGGGTGAGGGGTTTCTTCGCTACGGAGGAGAGAAAAGATGAGTTACCAAGCAGAATACGACCGCTCGATGAACGATCCAGAAGGTTTCTGGAAAGAGAAAGCTGACAATCTGAAGTGGTTCAAAGCCCCTGAGAAAATCCTGTCGCAAGACGAACACGGCATTTTCCATTGGTTTGCCGATGGTGAAATGAACACTGCGTACATGGCACTGGATTACCACATTGAAAACGGGCGTGGCGATCAAGTCGCGATCATTTACGACTCGCCAGTTACTGACACCAAGAAAACCTACACCTACAGCGAATTGCGCGATGAAGTAGCGCTCGCAGCCGGGATGTTGGCTGGTTTGGGTGTAGAAAAAGGCGACCGCGTTATTATCTACATGCCGATGATCCCCGAAGCGGTGATCAGCATGTTGGCAACGGCGCGTTTGGGCGCAATCCATTCCGTGGTGTTTGGTGGGTTTGCTGCCCCTGAATTGGCACAGCGGATCGAAGACGCGCAACCGAAAGTGATGATTTCTGCCTCTTGCGGGATCGAAATCAAGCGCGTGATTGAGTACAAACCGTTGCTCGACAAAGCGATTGATTTGTCGGCACACAAGCCGCAAAGCTGCATTATTTTTCAACGTCCGCAAGCCATTTCACCCTTGATTGCAGGGCGTGACTACGAGTGGGATGCGTTGATGGCAACGGCGACTCCGGCGGATTGCGTACCGGTGAAAGGCACTGACCCGCTGTACATTCTTTACACGTCTGGCACGACTGGCAAGCCTAAGGGCGTGGTGCGTGAGAATGGCGGTCATGCTGTCGCGCTGAACTACAGTATGCAGGCGATTTACAATATGAATCCCGGCGATGTGTTCTGGGCTGCGTCTGACGTGGGCTGGGTAGTGGGGCACTCCTACATCGTGTACGCACCGCTGCTGCGCGGTTGCACCACGATTGTGTACGAAGGCAAGCCGGTTATGACACCGGATGCGGGTGCATTCTGGCGCATTACCGAAGAGTATGGCGTGAAAGGCTTGTTCTCTGCGCCAACTGCGTTCCGTGCCATCAAGAAAGATGACCCGAATGCGGATATGATCAAGCAATACGATACCAGCAGCTTGCTGACCATCTTCTCGGCGGGCGAACGCCTTGACCCACCGACCCAAGAGTGGATGATGGAAAAAACCGGCAAGCCAGTGATCGACCATTGGTGGCAAACTGAAACGGGTTGGGGCATTACTGCCAACCTGCAAGGTGTCGAGCCAATGCCGGTTAAGCTGGGTTCTTCCACCATGCCGACCCCCGGTTTCAACGTGCAGATTCTGGACGAAAACGGGCAGGTATTGGGCAGAAATGAACAGGGTTTCATTGCGCTGAAATTGCCATTGCCACCAAGCTGTTTGGCAACGATTTGGGGCGATGTCGAGAAGTTCAAATCCAGCTATCTGCAAACCTTTGATGGTTATTATGCCAGCGGCGACGGCGGTTACATCGACGAAGACGGCTATGTATTCGTCATGGGTCGTGTCGATGACGTGATGAACGTGGCAGGGCATCGTTTGTCTACTGGCGAGATGGAAGAAGTCGTGGGCGGGCATCCGTCTGTTGCTGAATGCGCGGTTATTGCACGCGATGATGACCTGAAAGGGCAAGTGCCAATGGGTCTGGTCGTGCTGAAAACGGGTGCGGACATCGACGAGGAAACCTTGTCGAAGGAACTGACGCAGATGATCCGCAGCGCGATTGGCGCGATTGCTTGCTACAAAGAAACGCACATCGTGAAGCGTTTGCCGAAAACCCGTTCGGGTAAGACTTTGCGGAAGAGCTTGCGGCAGATGGTGAATGGGCAGCCGTATGTGGTGCCTTCCACTATTGATGACGTGACAATTATGCCGGAGATTGAGGCGTTGTTGCGTGAGAAGGGTGTGATTGGGTAGGAAGAAACATCTGTAGGGGTAGACCCCCGTGTCTACCCTCTTTGCTTGAAGAAGGGCAGACACGGGGGTCTGCCCCTACAAATCACTGATCAGTTGCATTTTTCTGCCTTCTTGTTGTCTGAACCTTGATTTTCAGGATTTAAGGATGACCAAGATAAGAATCCCGGCACATCCTGCTAATCCTTAAGTCCCAGTTCAAGACTTAATAATCAATCTTCCCCAAGTTATACAACGCCAGCTTCCCCGACGTGAGCGGCACGGCAATCCAGCAACCCGTCGGCGTACAACGGAAGTCGACGTCCCAGAGGGGATTACCGTTCCACTCCATCGGCAAACGCAAACGGAACAGTTCGCTTTGCGTGTCCAAGTCCCACAGCCGCACGGTCATGTCCCAACTCACCGTTGCCAGTTGGCGGCTGTCCGGGCTGAAAATGGCTTTGTACACCGTCTGTTCATGCCCGTTCAGGCGCAGGGGTGTACCAGTGCCGCTGGTGGGGTAGACGCTGACGGTTTGTTCGCGTCCCACACTGGCGAGTTGCTGACCATCCGGGCTGAGGCTTGCCCACATCAATACATCTGATGCCTGAAATTCAGTTTCATTTCTTTCCAGCGATTGTCCATTGACACTCCAGAACTTGAGTTTCCCATCTGCGCCAGAACTAATCAGCAATTTACCCGTAACCTGAGTTCGGGATAAGCCATCCCTCAATTTAGATCACAACCAATGCTGATGTTTTTAAATCCAGTGCTGGTTTTTTATCTTGATAGGCATATGACACCAAGCCAGCAATGATGTTAATCATATAGTTAGTGAGTGAACGGTGGCGTGAATGCTCAATTTGTGAAATATTTTTCAACTGATCATTGATGGTTTCGATGATGCTCCGTTTACGCAACATCAGTGTATCGAACGTGTCACGCGCCACGGGTTTCATGTTTTTCTTCAGCGAGGTAATCCATTCAACCCCTTGCTCTGCCAACGATTCTGTCAATGCCTTGGAAATGTAGCCACGATCACCAAAGACTTTGCCGACCACTTTTTTCAGCAACGTGGGAACGGGCTTACGGTCATCGGTATTACCCGAAGTAATGGCAAACGATAAAATATTGCCGCAGTCATCCACGACCAAATGAAGTTTGAACCCATAAAACCAGCCTGTTGACGATTTACCCCGCCTGCGTCTTTGCGAAAGGTGTGATGACGTGGAATACGCAAATTTTCACAGACTTTCAAGGGGGTAGAGTCTATGAAGGCAATACCTCGCCCCGTTTCACAGCGTTGCTGCATAAACAGGGTTAGTGGCAAAAGAACACGCGGCATTAACTCAATAAAACGTTGATAACTAGGGAGTTGCGGGAAATGACCCTTAAGAAATACTTTGACATGACGCTCATAATACCACTTGAAAGTACGATACCCCACTTGGTGGTAATGCACCAAAATCGTCATGATTTCACTATCGCCAAGACCACTGTGGCGACGACGATGCCCGCCTTTCGGGGTCAATAACGTTTTGTTCCATTCGGGATGAAAGTCCTGACAAAAATCGTCAATGGCACAGAATAACCGTGTTAGCATCTCAGTAGCAGCCTTTGGTGGGGTCAATGTTGTGTGTGGTTACTCACATTCTCCCATGAAAGGCTGCGCCTTACCTTATCCCGAACTCAGGTTACCCGTAGAATCGAATCCAACAGCACTAACTTGCGAATCATGCGCATCAAACAACTGCGGTTTCCCCTCACCCACCAGATCAAACAAGCCGATATGCCCGTCAAAGCTGGCAGTGGCGAGTTGGGAATCGTCGGGGGAGAAGGCGACGGCATGAACAGAGTTGCTATGGTCATCAATGGTACGCTCCAGCGTTAATTGACCATCAGCACCTACTTTCCAGATTTTGGCTTTATTGTCATGGCTACCGGAAGCCAGCAAAGAGCCATCATGATTGAATGCTAAACGCAACACTTGATCATCATGTGCATCTTTGATTTCCTGCTGTGGGTCGGGCTTCAGCCCAACATCAGGCAACAAATAAACCTGTATCGAACCATCTTTTAACCCCACCACAACGTGTTTGCCATTGGGTGACACAACGGCGGATATGCCCGCTTTCGACTCCGGCAAATCAACCAACCATTGCCCCGGCAACTCCCCACCCCAGCGTTTCACCGAGCCATCATTGCTGGCACTGTACAGCAGCACGCTTTCTTGTTCCTGCCACAATGCCAAACCTAAAACTCCCGCCGTATGCCCTTGCAGGATGCGCTGGGTAATGCCGGTTGCCACATCCCACAGGCGGATGGTGTTGTCGCTACTGGCAGAAGCCAGCAGCCCATTCTCCAGAAACTGTATTCCCCATACAGTGTTTTGATGACCTTTTAATTCACGAATGAACCAATATTTGCCATCTTTTATCCCCCAAAGGGAGACTGTATTACCGCTCGCTGTTGCAAAAGCACTTCCATCAAGATTAACTGCCGTCGCTATTCCAGAATAAGAGCCTGAGTCCAGACTTTTCCCAGTAGCCCAGTCCCACATATCTATTCGGCCACCACTTCCAGCAATCAATATTTTTCCATTCGAAGTAAAAGCCAACCCATGATAAGAAATAGCACTTTTATCCCCCTCCATTACTCGCAACAACTTCGGCGAACCCTCTTTCTCTTCCCCCTCTCCGTTTTCCCACAGCCGAATCTTGCCATCATCATGCCCACTCGCCAGCACCTTGCCATCCGGGGTCAACGCCAGTGCCCGCACCTTGCTGTCTGTCTGCCACTGCTGCAACACCTTGGCGGCTTGCCCCGCCTGCGGCAATGCCCAGCGGATAATCTGCCCATCGTCACCGCCGGAAAACAGCCACTGCCCGTTCGGGTGGAAAACAATATCCCTTGCATCTCCTGTACTGCCTGCGGTTGGATCATGCCCCTCCAGCTTCTGCATCAGCTTGCTGCTGGCACGTTCAAACAGTGCCACCGTGCCGCGCTCGCCGGAGGCTGCCAGCCAATGCCCGTCCGGGCTGATGGCAACATCGCCAGTCAATGGCGGCAAAGGCTTGTCGCCATCCTGCAAGGTGGCTTGCGCTGCCCCGCCCATGATGGCGGTATAGCCCGCCAGCAGGTCGCGGGCATGGCGGCGCGGTGCGGGGATGTCCGCATCCAGCGGGCGGGTGCTGTCCAGCTTGGTGGCAGTCGCCGCGAAATCTTCCACCTTGGTCAGCAGTGAGGCATGGGTAACAGTCGAATTGAACAAACCATTGACCGCCTTTTGCTCGGCAGATTCCGCTTTGTTGCGCTGAATCATGCCAAACACAGCCAAACCCACCGCAATCAGGAAACCAACCAACGCAAACCCGAACTGCCGCCGCACTCGCGCCAATTCTGCCTTGCGCCGCGCTTCCTCCGCCTCGCGGATACGCTGCTCCTCTGCCTCACTCTCACTGAGAAACCGCATCGCCAAGCTGAAGTCGCCCTCTTTCTCCCCTCTTCCTCCCTTCACCCCTTGCGGGGGAAGGGTCGGGGATGGGGGGTAATCCGCCGCAGGCGCATACCGCCCCGCCCAAGCCCCATTCGGCTGCGTCTTCTCCCGCCACTCCCGCGCCACCGCCAAATCCGTGCCGCGCCACAATTCGCCACGCCCATCCGCATGACGCTGCGCCCCCTCCAGCAGCCGCAAATACATCGCCGCCTTGTCGCCTTCCGCCGCCACCCAGCCTTGCAAGCGTTGCCACTGGCGGATCAGGCTTTCATGGCTAATATCCAGCACCGTATCCGCCGTCAACGCCACTTGCGGTGGCGGCATCAGAAAATTGCGCCCCGACTGGCGGAAGGTATCGACAATGTGCGTCAGGGTCGGCAAATCCGCCCCTGTCATATCCAGCAACGCCTGCACCTTGAGCGGACGGCGGATGTCCTGCCCATCCTTGCTACGTTCGGTGAGTGCGCGGAACATCACTTCGGCAACCGTTTGCCCGTCAGCATCCAGTTCCTGCCAAGCCTGTTCCGCGTGGTCATTCAACGCCCCGCGCAACCCCCTCAAGCCCCGGTATTCAGCGAGCGTGAGGATTTTATCCGCGTCATTTTCCCACAGCCGCATCAGTGCGTGCTGCAACAACGGCAACTGGTCGGGGTCATTGCCCGCCTCATTCAACAGGTGGTTTGCCAGCGCGTCTTCCACCGACCCGCCAAACAATTGCGCAGGCAAGCTAATCGCATCACGCAACTGCTCCCGCGACAAACGCGGCGTGAGGTACAGCCCGTCATTGATCGCCTCCGGCAAGCCGTGGAATTCCGCCGCCGCCCCCAAAAAATCGGAACGCATGGTGATAACCACGTACACATCCGGGTGGGTGCAAGCCTCCAGCAACAACGCGACGAATGCCGCCGCCTGATTTTCCTCCTGCTCACGGAATCGGAACATTTCCTCGAATTGGTCAACCATCAGCAACAAGCGAGTCCCTGCGGGTAGCGGCGCGTGGGTGAGGATTTCGTGCAGGCTGCGGGAGCCACGGCGTAATTCTGCCGCTAAAGAACCCTCACCCCCAACCCCTCTCCCAGAGGTAGAGGGGCGCAAGATAAGTGCCGTATTCTCTTTCTCCCCCTCTACCTCCGGGAGAGGGGGTCGGGGGGTGAGGGTATTCCAGCTTCCCTCAAACACCTTATCCGCCAACAACCCTTCCGCCAGCCGCACAAACGGTTGATCACCGGGGCGCATTTCGGCAATCGCCCAACGCGAACCGACCTCGCCCATGTAACCTTTTTCCAGCCCCGGCAATAACCCCGCTTTCACCAGCGACGATTTGCCGCTGCCGGATGCGCCCAGCACGGCGAGGAAATGGTGTTGCTTAAGCCGTGCCAGCAAATCATCGACCTGTTGCTGCCGCCCAAAGAAAATGCGCGATTCGTAGCGTTCAAACGCCCGCAAACCGGGGTATGGCTGGAGTTTCGGGCGGCTCATGCTTCCACCTCCGCCAGAAACTGCTCAAGACAGTGCTCGTCAAAGTTGTTATGGCACACCCATGTTTTCATACCGTGCAAACGCACGGACAAACCTTCTGCTTGGGCATCCTGACAAATCAGAATTCTAGGCTTACTCTCCCGCCTCACGATTGCCGCCTGCGCATCATATAAAAACTCATCCACGATCTCCGGGGATGCTTGCAGATACAACATCAACAACACATCGCAACGCTGATAACCACGTTCAATGCTTGTGCGGATACGTTCGGGCTTACCTTGATAAACGGGTAAAACCACTGAAAACCCCTTGTCGCACAATTTGTTCGCCAAACTATCTGCCCGACCATAATCCTCTTGCGCCGCATGGACAAACACCATCTGCGCCCCGTTCACTTTGGGCGTTTCGTCATCGGGCTGTTTGGGTTTGGGCAACACCGCTTCGCGCACCATGCGGATAAAATCGGATAAGGGCGCAGCAATCACGGTCTTGCCTCCCAGCAACTGCCGCTGTTCATCCGGCACATGCCCGCCGGAATAATCGAGTTTGGGGTCACGCCATTGCAGGATGGGCTTTTTCGCCGCATCGGCAATGAAATGCTGATCATAAGGAACGCCCATCGTGTAGTTTGCATCCAGCAATTGCACAAAATGCGAACATTGCGTTAACAGTGTTTCCATGTCGGCAACTTTGTGCGAATTAGCACGGGGTAGAGATTCAATACCGAACTGGCGCAATTCACTGATCACACTTTGACGCTGGCTGTAGAGTGAATCATTCACTGGCGCGACATACACCGTGGCTTTGGGCGCTTCGATGGGTTCGGCTGTACTGGCTCGCAGCGATTTTATCGCATTGGCAAGATCATGCGACAAATCCACCAGCCGCTCGTAATAAGCACTGTCAGTGGCTTGCGGCACGGGGAAACCCAATTGCCGCACCCGGTCTTTATCGGTCACACGCCAAAACGGGTAGTTGAGCAAATCCCGGATAATGACGGGTTTATCTAGCATCGCTACACGCTCCAACTCAATCACGAAGATGCGCTTACTAAGGTCGGGATGACTGCTTTGAAACAGTTCCAGTTCCCTTTGACACCACGGCGAAGCCATCCAGCCCGTGGAAAACAGAATCACCAACGTATTTGCTTGCGTCACCTGCTGCTCGATTTCCGGCGTGACCGCATCATTACCCTTCAAGCGGAAATCCTTCCAGAAATGGTAATTGTCTTTACGCCCCATCCGACGGTTTAATTCGCCACGCAAATCGTTGGTGAAATGCGTAATCCAGCCCTGTTGCTGATTGGCAACCGGCTGATCATCCACATGAGCAAAACTAACGAAAATATCTGCGACATCCGACACGAGCAAGGCTTCCCATTATTTAGTTGTCAACACCCGTCAGGAATATAGCCCGAATCCGCCAAAATGTTAATCGGTTTGGACAGCACCCATTAATCGCTTACGCCCCAAACACATACCAGATACATCACGCATTCCCATAAGACAGCTTATGTTCTGTGCGTCAATTCTGGTAGGATACGCGCCTTAACTGAATTGCTGATGGCTTAACCATGAACCGCACAACCCAACTACAAAACGCCCTTGCTGATCGCATCCTCATCCTTGATGGGGCGATGGGCACGATGATCCAACGCTACAAGCTGGAAGAAGCCGATTATCGCGGCACGCGCTTTGCCGACTGGCACAAGGACATCAAGGGCAATAACGACCTGTTGGTGCTGACCAAACCGGAAGTCATCCGCACGATTCACGGGGAATACCTCGCCGCTGGCGCAGATATTCTCGAAACCAATACCTTCAACGCCACCACAATTTCGATGCACGACTACGACATGCAAGACCTGTCGTATGAAATCAACGTGGAAGCGGCAAAGCTGGCGCGTTCCGTCGCTGACGAATACAGCACGCCCGACAAACCGCGCTTCGTCGCAGGCGTACTCGGTCCCACCAGCCGCACTTGCAGCATTTCCCCCGACGTGAACGACCCCGGTTTCCGCAACGTCACCTTCGATGCGCTGGTCACAGCCTACATGGAATCCACCCGTGGTCTGATCGAAGGCGGCGCGGATATTATCCTGATCGAAACCATTTTCGACACGCTCAATGCCAAAGCTGCCGTGTTTGCGGTCAAGCAGGTGTTCGACGAAGACAATATCGAACTGCCGATTATGATTTCCGGCACGATTACCGATGCGTCAGGGCGTACATTGTCCGGGCAAACCACCGAAGCGTTCTACAACGCGCTGGCACACGCTGACGCAATTTCGTTTGGGTTGAACTGCGCACTGGGGCCGGATTTGCTGCGTCAATATGTCGAAGAAATGTCCCGCGTGTGCGCTTCCCACGTTTCCGCCCACCCCAACGCGGGTTTGCCGAATGAAATGGGCGAATACGACATGGATGGCGCGGAAATGGCAGTCCACATCCGTGAATGGGCGCAAAGCGGTTTCCTGAATATCGTCGGCGGCTGCTGCGGCACATCGCCTGCACACATCAAAGCCATTGCCGACGCAGTGGCAGGGATTGCACCACGCCAATTGCCAACGCTTGCCAAAGAATGCCGCCTTTCCGGTCTTGAACCGTTCAATATCGGTGCAAACAGCCTGTTTGTGAATGTGGGCGAACGCACCAATGTAACGGGTTCCATCAAATTCAAGCGTTTGATCAAAGAAGGCAATTACACCGAAGCCCTCGAAGTTGCGTTAGAACAAGTCGAAAGTGGCGCACAAATCATCGACGTGAACATGGACGAAGGCTTGTTGGATGCCGAAAAGGAAATGACGCGCTTCCTTAACTTGATTGCGTCTGAGCCGGACATTGCGCGTGTGCCGGTGATGGTCGATTCTTCTAAGTGGGAAGTCATCGAAGCGGGTTTGAAATGCATCCAAGGCAAGGGCATTGTTAACTCGATTTCGATGAAAGAAGGCGAAGAGAAATTCATCGCACAAGCCAAGCTGGTACGCCGCTACGGGGCAGCAGTGATCGTGATGGCATTCGACGAACAAGGGCAAGCGGATACGCAAGCGCGGAAAATCGAGATTTGCACCCGCGCTTACAAGATTTTGACCGAACAAGTCGGCTTCCCGCCCGAAGACATTATTTTTGACCCGAACATCTTCGCGGTCGCCACGGGGATCGACGAACACAATAATTACGCGGTGGACTTTATCGAAGCCACGCGCTGGATTCGCCAGAACCTGCCACACGCGCACATTTCCGGCGGGGTTTCCAACGTATCGTTCTCGTTCCGAGGCAATAATCCGGTGCGCGAAGCCATCCACAGCGTGTTCCTTTACCATGCGATCAAAGCAGGCATGGATATGGGGATTGTGAATGCGGGGCAAATGGCGATTTACGACGATATTCCTGCCGAATTGCGCGATGCGGTTGAGGACGTAATCCAGAACAAGGACGCGGCTGCGACCGAACGCTTGCTGGATATTGCCGCGAAATACAAAGGCGATGGCTCGGCTGAAGTGAAGAAGGAAGACCTCGAATGGCGTTCATGGCCGGTTGAAAAACGCCTTGAACACGCGCTGGTGAAAGGCATTGATGCCTTCGTCAACGAAGACACCGAAGAGGCACGGGTGAAACTCGGTCGTCCGCTGCTGGTGATCGAAGGCCCGTTGATGGATGGCATGAACGTGGTCGGCGACTTGTTCGGCGCGGGCAAAATGTTCCTGCCGCAAGTGGTTAAGTCCGCCCGCGTGATGAAGAAATCGGTGGCGTACCTCGACCCCTTCATGGAAGCCGAAAAGGCCGGTTACGAAGTGCAAGCCAACGGCAAAATCCTGATGGCAACCGTGAAAGGCGACGTGCATGACATCGGCAAAAACATTGTCGGCGTGGTGTTGCAGTGCAATAGCTACGAAGTGATCGACCTTGGCGTGATGGTTTCGGCGGAAAAAATCCTGCAAGTGGCGCGTGAGCAGAAGGTGGATATTATCGGCTTGTCCGGTCTGATTACGCCGTCGCTGGATGAAATGGTGCATGTTGCCAAGGAAATGCAGCGGCAGGATTTCCATGTGCCGTTGCTGATTGGTGGGGCTACTACGTCCAAAATTCATACGGCGGTGAAGATTGAGCCGCAGTTTAAGAACGACATTGTGGTGTATGTGCCGGATGCGTCGCGGGCGGTTGGTGTGGCGAGTGCATTGCTTTCCAAAGAGCAAAAGCCGGATTATGTGGCGAGCATTCGGGCGGAATATGAGCAGGTGCGCGTGAAGCGGGCGGCGAATCAGACTGAGCGTAAGTTGGTGAGCATTGCGGCGGCACGGGCGAATAAGTTTCAGGTGGATTGGGCGGGGTATACGCCGCCGAAGCCGAAGACCCTCACCCCCCAACCCCCTCTCCCAGAGGTAGAGGGGGGGAAGAATATCATTGTGTTTGGGGATTATCCGCTGGATGAACTGGTGGAGCGGATTGATTGGACGCCGTTTTTCCGTAGTTGGGAATTGGCGGGGCGTTTCCCGGATATTCTGACGGATGAGGTGGTGGGCGAGGAATGCACTAAGTTGTATGCGGATGCGCAGGCGATGTTACAGCAGATGGTGGCGGAAAAGTGGGTGCAGGCTAAAGCGGTGGTTGGGTTCTTCCCGGCGAATGCGCAAGGCGATGATGTGGTGTTGTATACCGATGAGAGCCGTACACAAACCTTGAGCGTGTTGCATAATTTGCGGATGCAGATGGAGCGTAATGGGCAGCAGCCGAATTTCTGTTTGGGGGATTTTGTTGCGCCTGTGGAATCGGGTAAGGCGGACTGGATGGGCGTGTTTGCGGTGAGTACCGGCTTTGGCATTGAAGCGCACTTGAAAGCCTTCCGCGAAAAGCACGACGATTACAGCGCGATTATGCTGGAAGCTTTGTGTGACCGTTTGGCGGAAGCCTTGGCAGAGCGGATGCACGAGCGCGTGCGTAAGGAATTCTGGGGTTATGCGGCGGATGAAACGCTGGATAATAACGCGATGATTGCCGAGAAATATCAGGGGATTCGCCCTGCCCCCGGCTATCCAGCTTGCCCTGATCACACCGAAAAAGGCACGTTGTGGACGTTGCTGGATGTTGAGGCGAATACGGGGATGATCATTACCGAATCGTTTGCGATGTATCCGGCGGCTTCAGTGTCGGGCTGGTATTTCAGCCACCCGGATTCACGGTACTTCGGGATTGGGCGGATTGCGCGGGATCAGGTCGAGGATTATGCCAAGCGTAAGGGGATGACGTTGGCGGAAGCGGAACGGTGGTTGGCTCCGGTGTTGGGGTATGAGGCTTAAAGCATAGTAGTTCAGGCTGCTTGTTCAACTACGACAACCCTAATGCACGAAGTTTGTATCCATGTTAGGCTTTCAATATGAAAATTTACCTTGATGTTTGTTGCCTGAACCGTCCGTTTGATGATCAATCTCAAGACCGTATCCATCTTGAGGCTGAGGCTGTCTTGGCTATTATTAAGCAGGTTGAGCAGGGCGATTGGCATTGGGTGAGCAGCGATGTCGTCGCTTATGAAATCAACAATACGCCGAGTGACGAACGTAAAGAACGCTTGTGGTCGATGGAGTGTCGTGCGTCAGAACGGTTGGAACTTACGGATGCTATCTTTCAACAATCCGAGGCAATCCAACAACTGGGGTTTTCAACGTATGATGCATTGCACCTTGCGTTTGCTGAAATCGCTGAAGTTGATATTTTTCTCAGTACAGACGACAAGCTACTGAAGCGAGCGCAACGATGTGTTGGGCAAATCAAGGTTAAAGTCGCAAATCCGTTAGCATGGCTACAAGAGGTGATTTGATGAACGCACAAGTAATGACTCCTAATGAAATTCGTCGGGCGGGCATCCAAGTTCTCATTCAGGGCTTGGGCGCGGTTGGCATGGTGCGCTTTCTCCAGCAAAGCGAAACAGGTTGGGGTAACTACACTAAAGAACGCAGTCAATGGTTGGGCAATCCGACACTAGCAGAAGTCAGGGCGGATATTCTCCGGTTGAAGCAAGACCCAAGCAATCCGTTGCGGCAGCGAGTTAAACCATGATGCCGAGAACAACTTGGCATGAATGTCAAACCCCTACCCCCGCCGCCACACCAACGTGCGGTTATTCACCGGCATCGTGTAATCGTGTTGAAACTGCATCCCCGCTTGTTCCGCTAAGCGGTTGAGATCGGCGAAATCCCGGATTCCACTGCGCGGATCGCGCTGCTTCAGCCACTGGTCAAAGCGTGCATTGCTCGCGCTGGTGTATTGCCCCTCGTAATTGAAAGGGCCGTACAGCACTAGCAAACCACCAGAGGGCAACAATGTGCCAACCCCGGCGAAAAATGCCTCCACCTCCGACCACCCCATGATGTGAACGGTGTTGGCGGAATACACCGCATCCACTGCCAACGCAGGCCACGCATCGCGTACTACATCCAACGCCAGCGGTACACGGGTGTTCGGCAAACCCGCTTCATCCAACCACATCTGGATACCGGCATGATGCGCCGCCACATCGCTGGTATGCCACACCAAATGCGGCATCGCGGCGGCGAAATGCACCGCGTGTTGCCCCGTGCCACTGCCAATTTCCAGTACCGCACGGCAATCCTGCAATAACGGCGCAAGCACCGCCAGAATGGGGGCTTTATTCTCTTCGCACGCTTCAGAAAACGGTTTAGTTAACATCATTTGCTCTCCCGGTTTTGTAAAAAAGTAGCTCGATTGGCGTCAAATTGCTATGTTGCGCCAACAGTATCAGGAGAATGCCACATGCAACAATCACCACACCAACCGCCTATTCACTATTTGCCCGCTGTTGAAGTTGAACCCACCTCCCCCGCCACTGCTGCGGTCATCTGGCTGCACGGTTTGGGCGCGGATGGACACGATTTTGTGCCGATCATTCCCGAACTGGGTTTGCCGCCTGACCACGGAATTCGGTTTATTTTTCCCCATGCGCCAGCGTTGCCAGTAACCGTCAACGGCGGTTATGTCATGCCCGCTTGGTATGATATTTTGGAAATCGACCTCGACCGCAAGGTGGATGTGGCGCAATTGCAAACCTCCGCCCACGAAGTGGGCAAGCTGATTGAGCGCGAAATCGCACGCGGCATTCCCAGCGAGCGCATTGTCATTGCGGGCTTTTCGCAAGGCGGCGCGGTGGCGTATCAATCCGCACTGAGCTACCCCAAACCACTGGCGGGCTTGCTGGCGCTATCGACGTATTTTGCTACGACCGATACGGTTGACTTGAATGCGGCGAATGCGCAATTGCCAATCCACATTTTCCACGGCAAGCAAGACACGATTGTGCCGGATTTGCTGGCACTCAAGGCGTGTCGCTGGCTGCGTGAACGCGGGTATGCTCCGGCGTATTCAGAATACCCGTTGGGGCATAATGTGTTTGCGGAAGAGATTGCGGAAGTGGGTCGGTGTTTGCGGAAATGGTTAAATTGAGAGAATTAATTAATCAATTAATCTGACTTTCTCCAAAATTTTTTCTCGCAATCATGGCAATAACAAAGCTTTTTCTTGGGGTACAAGAGCCTTTGCCACCATGAGCGATGCCGAAATAATATAAATGTGCTTCCGCAATAAGGACAGCGAACAGGTACGTCCGTTTGCTTATTGGTATTGGTTTGTGAGGAATTCATAGCCTGCCCCTCGCAAGGACAAGTTTAACTGGTAATTGCCATTGTATATTAATAATTACACAAGATCCAATAACCAATACATAAGATTAACTAATTGACAATAACAAACAGAATGTCATTGATACGTTTGGGGGGTTCATGCTTGATGATAGAAAGCTATTTTATAGCGCGGTTTAGTATATATCGGCGTGAAAATCTGTTTACATCACCGACAGGAATCGGAAGACATTCCTAATTTTTATTCAGATGCAATGGGTTCGACTGACGGGATTACACGCATCAAATAACTCACTTTATTATCTGCGCTGATTTTGATGAGCTTGAGCTGCTCCAATTGTTCCACTAAAGCAATCACCTCATTATCAGTTAGCTTTTTGGCAAATATAGAATGAATGTGCGACATCAAGCTATTACGTGTTGCTGGACGGTTGGCAACATGCTTAGTCAGACGCTCAGTCAGCAGTGTTATTTTGTCAGCAACAGGCAACGCTGGAAGATCCACAAACACCGGAATCTGGGCAAATTCATCATGCCGCGCCGCTGATACTTTCAATTGCTTCAAATGCGTGATCAGCGGGTCAAAACCTTTGTCTTTAGAAACAATGTGAAAATAACCCGTTGGGTCTTGCTTTGCCCATTGCCCAACGTGGAAGGAAAGCACGAAATCCAGCGCATTTTTCCCCGCGCAATTCGCCTCGATCAAACCCACTTGATCGGCGTGCGCCAATAGCTGCTTGATCAACGAGATCGGTAACTGCTTTTGCTTATCGCCAATCACTAACAACAAGATGACAGGCTTGCCGCTAATCAACCCAATATCATGCACTTGAGTATTTTCAAAATCGACGAAGATGTAGTTGGTACGTTTGGGGTTTTCCATGCCTTTGCCTTGTGGGTGACGCTCAGAGGCATGGTTGGGGAGAACCGCAAGTAGGTCAATTATTTCCGACAAATCGCCTTATTCACCAGTATCAAGTTAAACTGATTGTATTCAAACCGGATCAAGAGGTTATCTCACAATGGATAAGTTAATGCTGTACCGCCAAGCCATCAAGAATCTGCTGAAGGAGTACGCTGACCTCTCTGCTGCTGACAAAGATGTGGATACGCAACTGCTGTTTGATGAACAGCATGATCATTACCAACTGATGCACGTTGGTTGGAAAAATGGGCGGCGTATTTACGGCTCAGTCATCCATCTGGATTTGATCAATGGGAAAGTGTGGTTGCAACACAACGGTACTGAGGGCGATATTGCCCAAGAATTGATGGCTCTCGGTGTGGCGCGGGAGCATATTGTGTTGGGTTTTCGTTCGCCTGCGGTGCGGGTGCATACAGGGTATGCGGTGGCTTAACGCTTTATGGGGCAATCATCGAATATCGACTTGAGTTGTTGCGCGTGGGCTTTAAACAAGCGCATCTGGTGTTCCAATTTCATGCAGTAATCCAGTTCCATTTGTTCTTCGGGCGCAAGGCTCGTGTTTCTGAGCTTTTGGATTAAGTCGCCGACTCTCTGTCCCAACATGGCGGCTTCTTCGGCATCTTGTTCGTCATACCAGCGTTGCAACTGCGCACGTTCTTCGTCTGATAGCGGTAAACCGCGTGTGGCTCTATCATGTAGTGCCTTTCCCAGATCATCCGCGACACGTTGCCCGGCTACAGTTTGCAAATCTTCAAGCACCGAGTCATCCGATACCTGAAAACCTACGCCGAAATGCTCTCGTAGGCGGTACAAGAATTCATTGAAACTCAGATCGGCAAGCGCGGCAGCAGCGGCAAAGCTGACTTTGTGCGCGAAGTACAAACCAGCAGCGAGAAAGAAAGCGGCTGCATTCTCGCCTAGCGGTTCGAGTATCTCTTCAAAATCTGGCTTCAGTTGTAGTTGCATAAGTGTGTCCTCAAAACCCCCAATTCCTCGTGAAAAATTTACACCGACACCGCAATCCGTTCAAACAAGGCTTGTAATGGCTGCAAATCAGGTAGCTATCACATCGTTTTGAATAACTGTGCATGGCTTCCAAGCCGTGTCAGGTAGACAAATTGCTCATCGGTTTGGTAGATCAGCAGAGTATCTCCACCTAAATGGAACTCCCGAAAATCAGCCCACTCGCCTTGCAGTGCATGATCGCGGGATTCTGGCGGAAGGGGTTGATCATCCAGCAGTTTGGCAACATACAGAAATAATTTAGTCGCTTGGGTATCAGTCAGGCGAACGTTACGCATGTCTTTGATGAACGCTTTGTGGCGTATGAGTTGTCTCATGGGTTCTGCAATTCACGTTGCAAATCTGTCAGGGTAACAGGCGTAAGATTTTTACGCTCCCTGACATCGCGCATAGCTGCGATTGTTTCATCGTTGGGCAGGCGCACATCAAATGGCAAGCCTTTGGTTGCAACAATCATATTGGTGAAAATATTCACAGCTTCGCTGAAGTTTAAGCCGAGGCGTTCTAAGATGGCTTTAGCTTCTATCAGTTTATCGGTGTCTAGGCGAAGGCTGGTTTGTGTTTTGCTCGTCATCATCAGCATCCTGTATTTATCTTGGTTTTAGCATACCATTTGGGATGCAAAATGCTAGTAAAACCCTTTTTCATGCGTAACATTGAACAGTTTACACAGACACGGCAATCCGCCCAAACAAGGCTTGCAACGGCTGCAAGTCACCCGCATAACCCGCGATATTCGCCGCTACCCATTCGCTACGCTCGACCTTTGCCCAATCCAGCCCGAATCCTGCGTTGATTGCCAGCAAATCGAAAAACAAGCGTTGCGCCCGTCCGTTACCTTCGCGGAAGGGGTGAATCACGTTCAGTTCGCAGTAGTAATGTGCCAGCCGTTCCACAAAGGCGGGTAGTGGCAAACCAACCAGCCAGTTTTCCTGTGCCAGTTTGCCCAGCAGCTTGTTGGCTTCGGTTGCAATGTAAGCGGCGGCACAAAAGCGGGTATTGCCCTTGCTGAGGTCAGTGGAACGCAACTCGCCTGCCCACGGGTACAGGTCTTGAAACAGGTGGTGGTGAATGGCTTGCAAGGCTGGCAAATCAAATACCTGTAAGCGCGTATCGAAGGATTCAGCGCGTAGGTAGCTCAACACCGCTTCCGCCTCTGCCAAGGTGCGGCTGTCCTGCAAGCCCAGCTTGTTGACCAGCGTGCTTGTGCCGCTGTAACAGGCGGGGTCTTCGGCTATCTCATGCTTGCTGTGCATAGTGGTCTTTGGTTTGCTGGATCAGGGTTGCCATGCCTTGCGCCGTTGCTGGCAAGGACAAAGCGGCAATGTCATCTGGTAAGGATAGCCCTTCCAGCCGCAAACTGGCGCGGTAATTGTGGTTGCGGGTTGCCTGATAATAACGCTGTTTGCGCTCATCCGGCGATGGTGGGGCAAAGCTGAGGGTGTTTTGTGCCATGCCATCCAATGTTTGCAAGGTGGCGGTCAGTTTGATCTTTTTGTCTATTTCCGCTACGGCTGCCGGGTCGCATTTGTCCAATAAGGTGCGGGCATCGTCTACGCTGGAAACGGGATAAAATGCGGTATCCGGGGCGAAATAGACCAAGGCTTTTTTGTGCTGTTTCAAAAACGCCAGCACATTATTGAATGAACCGGGGCTTTTGCCATCCCACAGCACAAAACCGTAATCGGCAAGCTGCGCCATTGCTTTATCTTTTTGGGTGTAAAAGGCGCGTCCGGTTATAGTGGCATCCACACTGATGTGTTTGACAGACCAGTTACCCAGATTATTGCGGCAAACATTTCCGGCACAAAATACCGTGACGTGCGGGTATTGCAAGGTCGTCAGGTGTTTTTGCAATGCCTTGTCTGCGCCGTTGGCATCGCCCACCACAATCGCAAACTGTTTATTAATGATGTTTTGCAAACGTGCCAGTATGACGTTGTTCAAACGGGTAATGGTGATTGAGCCTGACAGGAATACCGTGGTCATCGTTTACTCCGGGTTTTGGTCATTACCAGCACAAAGACATTTTTCACCTTGGCTTGCTGATACAGAATATCGGTGGCAACAGTCAGGGTTGAACCAGAACGGTAAAGATCATCGAGCAGCAAGATATTCTTTCCAGCCAGATTAGCGTTGGGATTTAATGTCAGGGAGGTTTTCAGCAAAGCTTGGCGTGCTTGCGGGTCATCAACGTTTTTCAGTTCTTGTCCGCCCGTTTGCTTTTGCAGGACATTATCCAGCACTGGCACATTGATCCGCTGGGCTAAGGCTTGGGCGATTGCGAGCACGGGTTGAATCTTGCGCTGCTTGTTGGTGGATGGCACAGGAATAATAGCATCCATCGTTTCCAGCCCCTTGTACTTGCCGAGCCTATCGACAATCTGCCCCACGACTGACGCATCACCCTGATACTTCAGGCGATACAGCAACTCACCCATCTCACTGCGGGTGGTTTGCCAAGAATCATGACCATGTTCATCCACGCCCATGTACACGCTGTCCAGCGTATGCACATCGTAGGCAAAGCCGCGTTTCCAATTACCTTTCAGTTCGATGGTCATGTGTCTTCTTTCTAAGAAAAATCAATGGTATACCCAACAAATTTCAGCTTAACCCAAAGGCACGCCACAATGCAAATTAGAAATTAAATTATATATAAATCAATAATTTAAAATATTAATAGATCACTAATTAAATAAATTACGCAAAACCATTGACCGACTCTTAAATATTGGTAGAATAGCCACATAAACAATATGAATGGTGATTCAACTATGCAACGACGACATCAAAATGAACTTTTATCACGATTAGAAGCGGTTGTGGATATTGGTTATGCGGTTGTTTATTGGGCTGAGGTTTATCGTTGGTTTGGAGTACAGCGCTTATCTAAAAATGCCTATAGGGAAGTGTTGCGAATGTGGGAGGAAGTCTCAAACCCAGAAGAATTATCTGACAATCCTCATGGGGAATTACAAAAAGTAAATACTCCTGGCGGATTTTTACTTTTAGCTGAAAATTCTATTGAATGCTTTTTCGATGAAAACTAAACAGGAGTATTAATATGTATGCACCAATCATTAATTTATACCTGAACAGCAACTGTAGTTCAGAACGAGCCAAAATATTAGCCAATTTAGTTCGCGGCTTATTAAATTATTCAGAAGGCTTTAATTCCATTTCTGGATTGAGTGACGATAAATTCATTAGAGCAGCACAAAACAACAAAAAAATAAGATTGAAATTCAGCAATGTAAAAAAAGCTCACAATTTCAAAAAGAATGCAGATCAGTTCTTACCAGATGGAATAATAACACGCAGAGTCAAATATCCTTAAAAATAAAATATTTCTAAAAATAAAGGGTGCAAGACGTTGCACCCTTTGCTAGAACTAATTTCTACCGATACGAATCAACCGAAGGACAAGAACACACCAAATTCCGATCCCCATACACATTATCAATCCGGTTCACGGTAGGCCAATACTTCGCCGTCGGGCTAACACCCTGCGGGAACACCGCCTCGGTCTGGCTGTAAGGGCGTTCCCAAGCATTCACCAAATCATCCAGCGTATGCGGCGCATTCACCAGCGGATTATTGTCCGCAGGCCACACGCCCTCCTGCACCTTGCGAATCTCTTCCCGAATCGCGATCATCGCATCGCAGAAACGGTCAAGCTCCTCTTTCGGCTCGGATTCGGTCGGCTCGATCATCAGCGTACCCGCCACCGGGAACGACATGGTAGGCGCGTGGAAACCGTAATCCATCAAGCGTTTAGCAATGTCCGACTCATCAATCCCCGAAGCCGCCTTCAACGGACGAATGTCGATGATGCACTCATGCGCCACCCGCCCATTCGCCCCCCGGAACAGCACCGGATAATGCTCAGCCAAGCGTTGCATGATGTAATTGGCGTTCAATATCGCCATCTCCGTCGCCCGCTGCAAACCCGCCGCGCCCATCAACTTAATGTACGCCCACGAAATCGGCAGAATCGCCCCACTCCCATACGGAGCAGCCGACACCGCACTATTTCCCGGCGCAACCCCATCCGGCGGAGTCACCGCATGGCTGGACAAAAACGGTGCAAGATGCGCCTTCACCCCAATCGGCCCCATGCCAGGGCCACCGCCACCATGCGGAATCGCAAAGGTCTTATGCAAGTTCAAATGCGACACATCCGACCCCATCTTGCCCGGTTTCGACAAGCCCACTTGCGCATTCATGTTCGCGCCATCCATGTACACCTGCCCGCCGAACTGATGCACAATGTCGCAAATTTCCACGATGTCCTGCTCAAACACCCCGTGCGTAGACGGATAAGTCACCATCAAGCACGATAAATTCGCCGCGTGTTTTTCCGCCTTGGCACGCAAATCCGCCACATCCACGTTACCGTTCGCGTCGCACTCGACCACCACCACCTTCAGGCTCACCATCGCCGCCGAAGCCGGATTCGTACCATGCGCCGAACTCGGAATCAAACACACATCCCGATGCGCCTGCCCAATGCTCGCCTGATAACGACGGATCGCCACCAGCCCAGCGTATTCGCCCTGCGCCCCCGAATTTGGCTGCATCGAAATCGCATCATAGCCAGTGATTTCCACCAACCAATCCTCCAACTCCTTGATCATGGCGCGATAACCCACGGTCTGCTCCTGCGGCGCAAACGGGTGAATATCCGCAAACTCTGACCAAGTAACCGGCATCATTTCCGTGGTCGCATTCAACTTCATGGTGCAAGAACCCAACGGAATCATCCCATGCGCCAACGAGAAATCCTTATTCTCCAAGCGCTTCAAATAACGCAACATTTCCGATTCCGAATGGTGCGAATTGAATACCGGATGCGTCAGGAAATCGCTGGTACGCTGATAGCCGGATGGAATCCCGCTGAAACCTTCCGCAACAACCGCCGCATCCAGCGCATCCACATCCAAACCATGCCCTGCACCTAGCAGCACATCGAACAGCTCGGCAATGTCAGCGCGGGTCTTGCGCTCATCAATACTGATACCGATATTGCCATCAGGGAAATGGCGGAAATTGATGCAGGCATGAAGAACCTCACCCCCCGCCCCCCTCTCCTTAACAGGAGAGGGGGAGGAAGAATGCACTCGCTCTTGTCCCCCCTCTCCTGTCAAGGAGAGGGGGTTAGGGGGTGAGGTTCTTTCAACCACCACCGTATCAAACCACGTATCATTCAGCAGCGTCACCCCCTTCTGCTGCAAGCCCTTCGCCAGAATATTCGTCAGCCGATGAATCCGCCCCGCAATCGTCTTCAAGCCTTCCGCGCCGTGATACACCGCATAAAACCCCGCCATATTCGCCAGCAACGCCTGCGCCGTACAAATATTGGAAGTCGCCTTCTCACGACGGATATGCTGTTCACGGGTCTGCATCGCCATGCGCAACGCTTGCTTGCCGTGGCTATCAATCGAAACGCCAATTACCCGACCCGGCATGGTGCGCTTAAACGCATCTTTCGTGGCAAAAAACGCCGCGTGAGGGCCACCGAACGCCATCGGCACACCGAAACGCTGTGAGTTGCCAACCACCACATCCGCGCCCATTTCGCCGGGAGCTTTCAACATCACCAACGCCATCAGATCGGAAGCCACACATACCAACGCTTTTTGCGCGTGCGCCTGCTTAATCAAGGCTTCAATATCGCCAACTTCGCCGGTAGTGCCAGGGTATTGCAGCAACACACCAAACACTTCCTGCCCCGCCAACTCGCTATACGGGTTGCCGATAATGAGTTCAAAGCCGAAGTGTTCCGCACGGGTTTTCAGCACGTCGATGGTTTGCGGATGCACATCCGCACCCACAAAAAACTTGTCCGATTTGAGCTTATTGGAACGCTTGCACAGCGTCATTGCTTCCGCTGCCGCCGTTGCTTCGTCCAACAAGGAGGCATTGGCAATGTCCATGCCCGTCAAATCCGTGACCATTTGCTGGTAATTGAGCAAGCCTTCCAGCCGCCCTTGGGAAATTTCCGGCTGATACGGCGTATACGCGGTGTACCAACCGGGGTTTTCCAAGACATTACGCAAAATGACCGGTGGCACAACCGTGTCGTAATAGCCCATACCGATGTACGACTTGGCAACAACATTTTGCCGCGCCAATTGCTTCAAATAAGCCAACGTTTCGGCTTCGGAACGGCTGCCGTCGATTGCCAACGGTGCTGGCAGGCGGATGCTCGCAGGCACAGTGCTATCAATCAGCGCATCCAGCGATTCCGCGCCCACGGTTTGCAGCATCGCGGCAGTATCCGCCGCGTTGGGGCCGATGTGGCGGGCAATAAAATCGTCGTGTTGTTCAAGTTCGTACAAAGTTGTCATTCGGTATCTGCCTTTAATTACTCGTCACATTCCGCTTTGTATGCGTCTGCATCCATCAATTCACCCAGCGCGTCTTCGTCATCCACACGCATCACGAACAGCCAGCCGTCACCGTAAGGGTCAGAATTGATCAGTTCCGGTGAGTCTTGCACCGCCTCATTCGCTTCAACGATGATACCGGGGACTGGCGCGTAAATATCAGAAGCTGCCTTCACCGATTCCGCTATCGCACAACCGTCTTCTGCACCGAATTCTGTGCCAACTTCTGGTAAATCAACGTGTACCAAGTCACCCAGCAACTCTTGCGCATGGTCAGTAATGCCGACGGTAACAGTGCCGTCGCCATTGTCACGTACCCACTCGTGGGATTTGGTGTATTTCAAATCGGATGGAACATTGCTCATAAATAACTCCTAAAAACTTAATTTAAAACAGATTTGCCATTGCGTGCGAAAACCGGCTTCACCACTTTTGCCGGGTGCAATTTGCCGCGAATATCCACCTCACAGGTGTCGCCACAGCTTGCTGGAACCCGCGCCAACGCAATTGCTACGCCGAGTGTAGGCGAAAAAGTACCGCTGGTTGTTTCACCATCACCACCATTGCATACCACTTTCATATGACTGCGCAATACGCCTTTGCCTTCCAGCACCAGCCCGACGAATTTTTGCGGCACACCTGCGGCTTTCTGTGCTTCCAACGCACTGCGCCCAATAAAGTTACGGTCTTCCGGCTGCCAGCCGATTGTCCAGCCTAAACCTGACACTAATGGAGAGGTGGTTTCGTCCATGTCCGTGCCGTAGAGGTTCATGCCCGCTTCCAGACGCAGGGTATCGCGTGCGCCCAAGCCAATCGGCTTAATGCCAGCGGCTAACAGCGCATCCCACACTTTGTGGGCTTGTGCATTGGGGAACATCATTTCAAAGCCGTCTTCGCCGGTGTAACCCGTGCGGGCAATGAACCAGTCGTTGACGAATGCGCCGTAAAAGGTTTTCAGTGGTTCAACGATAGCCACTTCATCCGCAGGCATAATGCCCAGCACTTTGGCACGCGCATTGGGGCCTTGTGCCGCGATCATGGAAAGGTCGTCACGTTCGGTCAGGGTTACATCAAAGTTGGCGATTTGCTGTTGCATCCACGCAATATCTTTGTCGCGTGTGCCAGCGTTAACCACGATGCGCCATTGGGTTTCGGTGATGAAATACACGATCAAATCGTCAATCACCGTGCCTTCGGGGGTCAACATGCAGCTATACAATGCCTTGCCGGACTCTTTCAGTTTATCAACGTTATTGGCGAGCAGGTATTGCAAAAAGGCTTTGGATTGCGCCCCCACGAGGTCGAGGATGACCATGTGTGATACGTCAAACATGCCCGCGTCGTTGCGGACTTGGTGGTGTTCTTGCAGTTGGGAGCCATAGTGAATGGGCATTTCCCAGCCCGCGAAATCGACCATTTTCGCACCGGATTCAAGGTGCTTGGCGTAAAGTGCAGTACGTTGCATTAGGATTCTTCCAGTTTAACAGGCACAAAAAAAGGGCGGCAAGCCGCTAAGCTTGCCGCCCCTCTGTCCGTTTACCTGAGAGATTCCTTGTTCAGGGAACAAGTTACTACCCTTCGGTGAGTGCGTCCGCACTGCTCTCCAGAGTCAGATCTAGTACTGCCAGTCCTTTTGCCTGAGCGTTTCCGGGCGGAATTGCGCCTTCGGCGGTTGCGGCAACCTTGCGGTGTGCAACACTCTCCTGCCAGTGTTTACTGAATGCGGGGGATTGTAGCGGATGCGGTGCAGCAACTAAAGCACCATTTACGCCTGTGTGGTGAAAAGGGGATACAGTAGCAACCTAGTGCTGCACCATCGGCGTAATGCCGGTCTGCCGCCCATGCTTGTCATAGCTATACAGCAGTGAGCCTTTTTGCACACTAATGCTCTGCGAGTTAAACGCCTTCAAACCATCGGTGGGTAAACGGCTGGGCGCTGAAATGGAAGTGACTGCTTCGCCGTTTTGGTCGTAAATGTAAATTAATGTCCCGCGTTGCACAGCTTTGCTGATTGCCATATGTTATCTCCCTATGTGGTGTAAGTATTTTGTTAAAATTTTCGATCATTCTATCTCTACTGGTAGGGTATCATATAACCCTTGTTAACAATTGACTTAAGTCAAGTAGGGTTCACCCTATCGCGAATGCCCTTGTGATTACCGCATTATATCCGACCAGCGGTATAGTTCAGTTAAGTTACCGTGAAACCAATATTAACCATTATGGGGAAAAATAAATCATGCAACGTACCTTACCATTAATTTGCAAAACTGCACTCAGCTTCGCCCTGCTCTCCGGCACGGCAATGGCGGATTGGGTGCTGGATAATACCCAATCTGCGCTGTATTTCGTTTCCATCAAATCAGACCACATGGCCGAAATCCATACGTTCAAAACGCTCTCTGGTGCGATTACCAAGGCGGGTCAAGGTTCGTTGAATATTGATTTGGCAAGCGTCAGCACCAATATCGACATCCGCGACCAACGGATGCGCGAACAATTGTTTGATACCCAAAAGTTTGCGACGGCAAGCGTCAGCGTCGATTTGAGCAAAACCGGCGTGAAACCCGGCATCCAGACCGTTAATGTCACGCTGGATTTGCATGGCGTGAAAAAAGAAATTCCCGCCACCGTTACCCTCACCGAAGTCGGCAACACCGTGCAAGTGAGCACCGTTGCCCCGATTATGTTGAATGCGGCAGATTTTGACCTAGCGGCTGGCATCACCGCCTTGCGTGAAATCGCGGAATTGCCCAGCATCAGCAATGCCGTGCCAGTCACTTTTTTCCTGAGTTTTGTGAAACAGGCTGAAGCTAACGCGCCGCCAAACCCCGCGTGATCTGATTAGCCAAATCCGCCAGCAAACTGCTTTGCGCTTTCACCAACCCTGTCACCCCCGCCTGTGGGGTTTGACGGGCAAGCGCCACTGGCTCAGTGGTGAGAATTTTCCCATCACTGCCTGCCTGAAGTTGCCATACCCCACGCAACCACGCTTTACCCCCCGGTATGCCATCAAACTGATCCAGTTTCACCACCACCTGATATTGCGGGGTTTGGCTGAGTTCCCACGGCACGATTTGCACCCGCGTGGCAGGCAAACGCATTTGCAAGTGTTGGGCTAAGGTGCGCAGGAATTCGTCTTCCAACTGCCCGCCCCATAAGTGCGTATCGGATATTTCCAAGGTTGTCGCATCTTTACGGATTACCATCCCCTCGCGATCCAGCAAGGTGGGTAAGGTAATCGGACCAACGCCAACGCTGTTAATGGGTTTTGTTATGACCACTGCCGCCGCACTGCCAACATCCGCCGACAAGGTGTGGTATTGCGTGGGCGTGCTGGAACACCCACTCAACAACGCCAAGCATAAAAACACGCTGATTTTATTAGGCATTGCTCACTCTCCAACCACGTAATACCACTTGCTGCCCTCTTTCACAAAGCCGCTGGTTTCATGCAATCTGCTGATTTGTTCGCCGTCACGGTAGCTGGCAATGAATTCAACAATACCCTGTAAATCCTGTTCCCCGCCCAACTCCGTGCGCACAATTTCCAGGCCTAACCACTCCGTCGCAGGCAATTGCAGCAAACCCTTTTTATTGGGGCGGGTGCTGCTGTGCCAACTGCGGTGCAAATACGCGCCATTACGCAACACATACGCACTGTAACGCGAACGCATCAGGGCTTCCGCCGTGGGCGCGGACTTGCCATCGTGATACGGGCGACAACACTGGTTATAGGTTTTATCGGAACCACACGGGCAGTTATTCATCATCACTCCTGTTTGTTGTCAGCAGGGCGTATGCCACAATACACCCTTCACTCACTGTAACGTTACCCTATCATGCCCATGCAAATCCAGAACCTCACCGCCACCACCCGTTGCAACGAACTTGACCTCATTGCCAAACACCTGCCGCTGGAAAACGCCACCGTGCTGGAACTTGGCTGCGGCAAAGCGCAAATGACGCGCCGCATCGCCGAACGCTTCCCCTCGGCACGTATCACTGCCACCGAAGTCGATCAAATCCAACACGCCCATAACGTCGCCCAACAACGCTCCCTGAGCGAAGTCGAAGGGATACACAATATCGAATTCAAGTCAGGCGGCGCACAAGCCATCGACGCGCCCGACAACAGCATTGACGTGGTATTCATGTTCAAATCGCTGCACCACGTTCCCCGCGAACTCATGGCGCAATCCCTGCAAGAAATTGCCCGCGTGCTCAAACCAAGCGGCATGGCATGGATTTCCGAACCCGTGTATGCAGGCGACTTCAACGAAATTTTACGCCTGTTCCACGACGAAAAAGTGGTGCGCGAACTCGCCTTCCAAGCCGTGAGCGATGCCGTCACCACTGGTACGCTGGAACTGGTGGAACAAATCTTCTGCAACACCGAATCGCGTTTTGCCGATTTCAACGAATTCGACGAACGCATTATTCAAGTCACGCACACCAATCATCAGTTGGATGATGCGCTGTACCAAACCGTCAAAGCCCGTTTTAACGCGCATGTGGATGCAGACGGAGCACGCTTTGATAACCCTGCCCGTTTCGATGTATTGCGCAAACCGCCCAATACCCGCGCTTTATTGTGATTTAGCAAACGTCGTGTAAACTGCTGTGCAAGGCAACACCAACATAAGGATAACGCATGAACTACCATTTTGATTCTTCCGCCAATGCCGCTGAACTGCACACCGATTGCGTCGTGGTAGGTGTTTATAAACACGCCAAACTCTCGGCTGCTGCGGCACAAATTGATGCTGCCAGCGCGGGCGCGATCAGCCAACACTTGGATTTCGGCGACTTTACCGGCGATAAAAATCGCACCAGTATACTTTACAATCTGCCCGGCGTCACCGCCAAACGGGTGCTGCTAATCGGCATGGGCGAAAAAGACAAACTCACGCTGGAAACCCTAACCCTGATGACGCAAGCAGCGGTCAACCTACTAAAAACCGCCAAAGTGAACAACGCCGTGTCATTCCTGACCGACGAAATCGCCAGCGAGTATATTGAAGCCGCCGTGCGCCAATCAGTCATCGCCGTGGCGGATACCTTGTACACTTTTGACACTTACAAAAGCAAAAAAGACGATGCGCCGCGCACCACCTTAGAAGGTTGGACAGTCGCGCACACGATTGCCGGTGAATTCACCACTGCGCTGTTGCAAGGCAATGCCATTGCCGAAGGAATGCGCGTCAGCCGTGACCTTGCCAATAGCCCAGGTAATGTTTGCACCCCCACGTATCTGGCGGATATTGCGCAAGAACTGGCGAATTCCTCCAATAAAGTCGACATCAATATCCTCGAAGAAGCCGATATGGAAGCCCTCGGCATGGGTTCATTCCTTTCCGTTTCCAAAGGCAGCGCCGAAGACGGCAAAATGATCATCCTGCAATACCACGGCGGTAATTCGGGCGATGCGCCATTTGTCCTTGTTGGCAAAGGCATTACCTTCGACACTGGCGGCATTTCACTCAAACCCGGCAATGCGATGGATGAAATGAAATTCGACATGAGCGGTGCTGCCAGCGTGATCGGAACATTGACCGCGTGTGTTGGGATGCAATTACCCATGAACATCGTCGGCGTGATTGCCGCTGCCGAAAACATGCCCAGCAGCAAAGCCAGTAAACCCGGCGACATTGTTACCAGCATGTCGGGCAAAACCATTGAAATCCTCAACACCGACGCGGAAGGTCGCTTGGTGCTGTGCGACGCGCTGACGTATGTGGAACGCTTTAACCCCGTTGCCGTGGTCGATATTGCGACGCTGACCGGCGCGTGTATTACCGCTTTGGGCTACCATATCAGTGGCTTACTGAGCAATAACGAGGCACTCGCGGACGAAGTACTCGCGGCGGGCAAACAAGCCAATGACGAAGCGTGGCGCTTGCCGATGGGTGAGAAATACCACGATCAACTCAAAAGCAACTTCGCCGATCTTGCCAATATCGGCGGGCCACCGGGCGGCACAATTACCGCCGCGTGCTTTTTGTCACGTTTCACCGAAAGCTACCCTTGGGCGCATCTCGACATTGCCGGTACAGCTTGGAAAAGCGGTGCAGCCAAAGGCGCAACCGGTCGCCCTGTTCCACTGCTGTGCCAACTGCTGATTAATCGCGCCAAAGCATGACCAAAATAGATTTTTACGTCGGAAAAACCAACAGCTTGCAGGCGCGGTTATTACTCGCCTGCAAGGTGGTGATGAAAGCGCACCAGCAACAATTGCACACCTACATCCACACGGATGCGCCGACAACCAGCGGGAAATTGGATGAATTATTGTGGACGTTTAACGAACTCGCCTTCATTCCACACGCGCTTGCGCCAGCACAAGCGCAAAACGTGCGCATTTTGATCGGTCACGACCATGAACCGATGGAAAATTGCGGGCTACTCATCAATCTTTCCAACGAAATACCTACTTTTTTCTCACGTTTTGAGCGTTTAGCCGAAATGTTAGATCAAGAAGAGGCCGTACTACACGCTGGTCGTAAACGCTACCAGTTTTACCGTGACCGGGGCTATAATCTGGATTACCATCAACTTAAGATTTAATAACCCGGAATAATGATGCGCGAAGACTTCGATAAAACCATTCGTATTCCCGTCGTTACTGATCTGGTGCGTGCAGGCGATGCCGCGATTGTCGAGCAAGTGAAAAATCCTCATGCTCGCCAGCAACGCCGTCAGGTATTTGAGCAACGCCTCAAAGAACGCATCGACGAACTCAAATCCGCCACCGGACAAGACGAATATTCGGGTTTAGCCCGCGCTCACGCCATCCGCTCAGAAGGCAATCAGCAAACCACAACGCAATCTCAACCTTCCCGCCTTGATCCCACCGTGGAAAAACGCATTGACAAAGCCCGTGACGACCTCATCCGTGAGCTTTCTACTTTGTTGAAATAAGACCCTCACCCCCCAACCCCCTCTCCCGCCAAGCGGTAGAGGGGGAGCAAGAAACCCGCTATAATGCCGCTCTTTTCCGACTTCAAAAAGTAGCGGCACATGGACAAGACCTACCAACCTCAAGACATCGAACAACGCTGGTATCAGCATTGGGAACAAAGCGGCTATTTCGCACCGAAAGGCGAGGGCAAGCCGTATTGCATCATGATCCCGCCGCCGAACGTCACCGGCACGCTGCACATGGGGCACGGTTTCAACCAGATGGTGATCGACACCCTGATCCGCTACCACCGCATGAAGGGCGACAAAACCCTCTATCAACCCGGCACTGACCACGCAGGCATCGCCACGCAAATGGTGGTCGAACGCCAATTGCTGGCGCAAGGTGTGACCCGCCACGACTTAGGCCGCGACGCTTTCCTCGAAAAAGTCTGGGAGTGGAAAGGGCAATCGGGCGACACCATCAACCGCCAATTGCGCCGTTTAGGGACGACCCCTGACTGGTCACGCGAACGCTTTACGATGGACGAAGGCTTGTCGGAAGCGGTGCGCGAAGTGTTCGTGCGCCTGCATGAAGAAGGCTTGATCTATCGCGGCAAACGCTTGGTGAACTGGGATACCGTGCTGCACACCGCCGTTTCCGACCTTGAAGTCGTGTCCGAAGAAGAAAACGGCAATATGTGGCACTTCCGCTACCCGCTGGCGGATGCGGCGGGCAATGCCACCGACGAATTCCTGATTGTTGCGACTACGCGCCCGGAAACCATGCTGGGTGACTCCGCCGTTGCCGTGAATCCGAAAGACGAGCGTTACCAGCATTTGATCGGCAAAAACGTGGTGCTGCCGCTGGTAGGACGTTTGATTCCGGTGGTAGGCGACGATTACGCTGACCCGGAAAAAGGCACGGGTTGCGTGAAGATTACCCCAGCGCACGATTTCAACGACTATCAGGTAGGCAAGCGTCACAACCTGCCGCTGATCAATATTTTCACCATTGATGCCTGCATCAACGATGTTTCACCGGAAAAATACCAAGGGCTGGAACGCTTTGCAGCGCGTAAGCAAATCGTCGCGGACATAGACGCACTCGGCTTGCTGGATAAAATCGAAGACCACAAGCTGATGGTTCCGCGTGGCGACCGTTCCGGCACGGTGATTGAACCGTACCTGACCGATCAGTGGTACGTGGATTTGACCCGTGAAACATTAGACGACGGACGACCCGGCGGCAAAACCGCGATTGCGCAACCCGCGATTGACGTGGTGGCGAGCGGCGAAGTGCGCTTCATTCCGGGCAACTGGGTGAACACTTACAACCACTGGATGAACAACCTCGACGACTGGTGTATTTCACGCCAATTGTGGTGGGGACATCGCATTCCGGCGTGGTATGACGAGGCGGGCAATGTGTACGTGGCGCGTTCCGAAGATGACGTGCGCAGCAAATACAACCTGCCTGCCGACCTTGCGTTGCGTCAGGATGAGGACGTGCTGGATACGTGGTTCTCCTCCGCGCTGTGGCCGTTTTCTACGCTCGGCTGGCCGAATGTTGACGATGAGGCATTAAAAGCCTTCTACCCCACGCAGATGCTGATGACCGGCTTCGACATCATCTTCTTCTGGGTGGCGCGGATGATCATGTTCGGCAAGAAATTCATGGGCGATGTGCCGTTTCGTGACGTGTACATCCACGGGCTGGTGAAGGATGCGGACGGGCAGAAAATGTCCAAATCCAAGGGCAACGTGCTTGACCCGCTCGACATTATCGACGGCATCGACCTCGAAGCACTGGTAGCCAAGCGCACCAGCGGCATGATGCAGCCGCAACTCGCCGCCAAAATCGACAAAGCCACCCGCAAGCAATTCCCCGACGGCATTACCCCGCACGGCACGGATGCGCTGCGCATGACGTTTGCCTCGTTCGCCACCGCTGGGCGCGACATCCGCTTCGACATGCAGCGACTGGAAGGCTACCGCAATTTCTGCAACAAGCTGTGGAACGCGGCGCGGTATGTGCTGATGCAGTGCGAAGAGCAGGATACCGGGCTGGACGACGCTTTGCCGGTGGAATTGTCGGCAGCGGATCGCTGGATCATTTCCTTGCTGCAACAGACCGAGGCTGAAGTCGCTGACCACATCGACAACTACCGCTTCGACCTTGCCGCCAAAGCGATGTACGAATTTGCGTGGCACGAATACTGCGACTGGTATCTGGAGCTGACCAAGCCGATTTTGGGCAAAGCCAACGACAACCAAGCCGCCAAACGTGGTACTCGCCGTACCTTGGTGCGTGTGCTGGAAGCGGCGTTGCGCCTGATGCACCCGATCATGCCGTTCATTACCGAAGAAATTTGGCAGAACATCAAAGGCTTGGCGGGTGTATCCGGCGATTCCATCATGCTGCAACCCTACCCCGTTGCCGATACCGCGCTGGTTGATCAGGCAGCACTGGCGGAAATCGAATGGGTGAAAGCCTTCATTATGGGCATCCGCCGCATCCGCTCCGAAATGGACATCAAGCCGGGGCAAGTGCTGGATGTGCTGCTGCAAAACTGGAGCGACACCGACAAGGCACTGTTCACCACCAGCGAAGCGTTTGCGCGGACGCTGGCGAAAGTCGGCAACGTAACGTGGCTGGATGCTGGTGCGGATGCGCCGGAATCGGCTACTGCGCTGGTTGGCGAGATGCAAATCCTCATCCCGCTGGCTGGACTGATCGACAAAGACGCAGAAATTGCGCGTCTGAGCAAGGAAATCGAGAAGCTGCAAAAGAACCTCGGCGGGCTGGAAGGTCGGCTGAATAATCCGGCGTTTGCGGACAAAGCTCCGGCGGCAGTGCTGGAACAAACGCGCAAGCAGGCGGATGAACAGCGAGTAGCATTGGGGCAGTTGGTGGGGCAGTTGGAGAAGATAAGGGCGTTGTGATTATGATTGGGGCATATTGAATGCCCCAATTTTACCCTAGAAAAGAAAAAAGTTGCCCAATATCAAGACGACTAGATGACAACGCTTTTGTATCGAGAATGAGCAAACTCTAAATTGATATTCCGTTCAGATAGCCATGAATATGCGATGTTACTGAGTGGTCCAACGGCAGAAATAAATAATTTAGCTACAGGATTTCCCTCGGAGATAGCATCAAGTACAAGTTGTGTTGCACTTCGTATGCTCACTTTATCAGTATCACTAAATTTATGTAATGCAACAGTAGCCAAAGGTGCATTAGTTTTTACCGCAGAAGTTAGTGCTTTTGCATATGCTTGTAAGCACCGCTCTACTTCTCCAGCATATTTATCGGGTTCTTCATGCCAAGCCTTTATTGAGGCAAAGTAGCCTCTTCCGAGATCATTTCTGATTTTCAAAAGTTCGCCCCATGGAACTACACGCAGTTGTGAAACACTTGGAATTGAAACGGTAATAGCTAACTTTTCATTTTTCGCCTCCGTAGATGTTAAGCTCCTTTCCATAGGAATATCTCTTGCTACGCATGTCGCTGTTACAAGTGCAGGCTGCGCCCAAGGAGCATAAATTCTACCCGGCATATAAGAACCAACCCCAAATGAATCAGCCATATTTATATGATATGTCGCATTCGCAAGTGCAACAAGATTGTGAGCAGCAATACGCGCATTTGGGTTAAATACACAAGCAGGATGCTCAAAAATATCTCTTGCTGAATCATGAACAATCCTCTTACCTGAATCAGAAATCTTATTCAATGCGCTTAGAAGAATATTATAAAAAGTACCTCGTCTTAGTTCTCCATGTTCATTTTCAATGGCGGCAATAACTTCGTTTTTCATTCCATATTTATTGATGAAATCTGCCGTAATAACAACCTCCTCAACAATTGGCTGACTACTTGCCCTCATTGTAAAACTTTTCAATCCATTTAAAAGACGAACCGCAAAAACTTGTGAGATTTCATTAGCACCATTAATTAATTTTCTAGTTTTGTTTTTTTCAAAAGCGTTATCCAACCTATGTGCTATAATCCTCGGAACTTCTTGGACACCTTGAATTCCTTGTTCTTCAATTAATGCCAAGCTTTCTGAGAAACTCGTACAATTATAACGAAAAGCAGGAATAACAAGACCTTCCTCCACCGCAAGTTCTAAATGCATTAAGCCTGCATCTGATTGTTTAGATGCTATTGCTGATGAAATAAAAGTAAATATATCAGGAAGAACCGCACCCT
This sequence comes from Thiothrix winogradskyi, assembly GCF_021650935.1. NCBI lineage: Bacteria > Pseudomonadati > Pseudomonadota > Gammaproteobacteria > Thiotrichales > Thiotrichaceae > Thiothrix > Thiothrix winogradskyi. The sequence continues at coordinate 2,813,707 of NZ_CP091244.1, forward strand.
CATGAAAGAAAATCGCTTCAAACAAGGAATCTTCAAATGAAGTGACGGGATCAGTACCATGAGTGAATCCTTCTATCTGTCGATCTGCTGTGGTCAGAAGCATATAAGATTTAGCTTCAACAGAGGAAATATTTTTCATACGGATCACCACCCAATTAATCAAAAATTCACAAAATAACGAGCATTAGAATAACGCCCGACAATAAAAATACGCAAAACGCAAAAAACACTGAAGCCTGCTGATTTCTAACACATTCCACATATTGTAAACCCCGGAATTAGCTCCATTGCTTATTCACCTGCTGCTCAAACCATAGCAAATCCCGTATATTGCCTCACCGAAGGATGCCGAAACCCCAACACAATATTCAACTTGGGAATTCCGGCATCTGTCAACTCATTAGCTATGCCCTCTTCCGTACCATCATACTGAACCCAAATTTTACCATCAATCAACTGGATATGAATAACCGCACCTTGCAGATAATCATCCCCACGCCAACCCGCTTGCAATAAAACGTAATTGCCGTGTTCATCATCAAAACTCACACTGGATTTGATGACATCATCTGCGGAATCGTACTTGAGGTATTCCAGCAGGATTTTCTTGATAATTTCAGGGTAATTCAATTCGGTAGCCATTGCGTAATGACCTCGCTTTCAGGATCAAACACCAAAACTTTAACAATATTGCCATCCAGTAATATCTGACCGATTTCAACAGAGAAAATGGTATTCGCTACTTTTGTGGTGACAGCCAGAAACAATTCCCGATCAGGCTCGGTTTGCAGCATGATTTGTTTATACAGGACATATTGACCAATAGCCTGTTCCAAATCGTTAACATCGGATACACCCGTAAAGCTCTTGATCTCAACCACAATCCGGCGCATACCTTTTTCTGCACTGAGGAGCATTTCCGCGCCAAGATCAGCAAACAGGCGTTTTTTGCCAATGGTCAGTTTGTATGGGTCATGCGTGATCGTCCAGCCATCCTTGACCAAAGCATGTTTGACCGTTTCGTGGTAAATATCCAAGCGGGGCATGACTATCCTTTGCTGCAACCGTGATTACGCTGAACATAGCACGACTGACAAACCGTCGCCATCCCGATTGAAACGCTCTGGGGCGAACATGCTACGCTTACCTAATTGCTTCATGCTGGAACACACCATGCAAATCACGTTAGATATTCCCGATCAACACCTTATCGACCAATCCCCCGAAGAATTCGGCAAACGCATCAAATTGTACGCCGCGCTGATGATGTTTCAAGAGGGGAGTTTGTCGGCGGGTGCTGCATCCGAATTTGCAGGTATAGACCGCTTTACCTTCATCGCCGAATGCCAGGAACACAACATCCCGCTGGTTGATTTCGCACCGGAAGAGCTGGATGCGGAACTGGAAGATTTACGGCGAATACAGTAATGTGAGGAGAATCGCTACTGCACCCACTCCACAGGAGCAACAGCCATGTACACCTTATACAAACTCAATCCGGCTGACTTGAACGAAAATTTCCTGCAAGCCTTGCAACTGCTTTTCAGCGGAAAAACCATTGAAGTCTCTGTACGAGAGGTGGATGCCGCCAATGAATCTACCGATATATGGCAAGCGATCCAGCGTTTCCGCCAGAGCATGAATCAGGCAGACTACCCTGATAATACAGACATTTTTGCCAACATCCGTGATCATTCGGCAGGGCGAGAGGTAGTGTTGTGAGGTAAGCGTTTATGCAAACAACCCAACACCAAACGGAATTTCCCATGAAAAATAATATGTTCGCGAATATCCCCGCGACTATTCCCACAGAAATCTTTGAGTCGCTCATTCAAACTGATACCATCAAAATCGAACGGATTATTTCCAAAGGTCAACAATCAGCCGAAGGCTATTGGTATGACCAAGAGCAAGCGGAATTCGTGTTGGTGCTTCAAGGCCAAGCGCGTATTCAATTTGAAACACATACTGTTGACCTAAACGCAGGTGATTACCTCAACATCGCCGCTCACCAAAAGCACCGCGTCGCGTGGACAACCCCTACCGAAGAAACTCTCTGGTTAGCCGTATTTTATTGATATGCCCAACTACTACTTTCATACCGACAATGCCAAACAAGCGTTGGATGCTATCGCCAACGGGCTTTCCAGCGTCCGGCTTTCCACCGACCTGAATCTTTCGGAACAAGATTTTGCCCTAAGTGACCAGTGCCTAGTGCTCGACGCAGACAATCGACTCTCCATCGACACCCTCAAAAGCATCGTCAAAAAGACCCAGCGAATCTACCTCTGTCGCGATGGCGCAATGACTCCTTTGGAGGATCGTAGCACAGGCTACTACAAGCTCGCTCCCACCGCTGGCGCACCGTTGCTAGAAATTAGCGGTGTCAAAATGCACATCTCCAAAGGAACAGACCCTTTTACGAGTGCTTCCGAGATGGCTCAACAAGCCGTGCGCAAGGGTGACAAAGTACTCGACTGCTGTAGCGGATTAGGCTATGCCGCCATCGCCGCTCACCGCCTAGGCGCAAGCGAAGTCCTCAGCATCGAACTAAGCCCAGAAGTCATGGGGCTACGTGCGCTAAACCCCTGGTCAAACGACTTGAAGCAAGCGGGAATCGTGCAACGTCAAGGCAGCAGCTATGAGCTAATAAGCACCCTGCCTGCGGCTTCGTTCGATTCGGTCATTCACGACCCCCCGCGTTTTTCCCTCGCCGGAGAGCTATACAGCGAAGAATTCTACCGCGAAATCTTCCGAGTGCTACGCCGGGATGGACGGCTGTTTCATTACACTGGCAACCCACACGTAGTCAAAAAAGGCAGCAGCTTTGTCGATGGCGTTATCCACCGCCTCAAAGCAGCAGGCTTCAAAAACGTCCAAAAAGTCGAACACCTGATGGGAGTCAGTGCACAAAAATAACCGCAAAATGATCTTCACTTCGACATCATGCTACGATTACCCCCTAACCACAGACCTTGCTATTTTACAGGAAAACATAATATGGACCGACAAAGTGACGAAATGCGGATGCAGGCACGTCAGCAACACTTAGCAGGCGACACTATCGCGGCGGTCAACCTGCTAACCCAGGCCATTCAGCAAGACCCTTCCAATACCCGCGTGGCGATGGACATGGTGCAAATCATGCTCGACATCGGGCAACTGGAACCTGCCAAATCGCTGTTCAACCGCCTGCCGGACAGTGCCAAGCAAACGGATACCGGACGCTCACTGATCGGGCAACTGACATTCCAAGATTTTGCCAGCAAAACCGACGGGAAAGACACGCTGCTACAACGTATTACCGTCAATCCAGCGGATTATGACGCCCATTTTGACCTCGCCATCTGTCTGGTTGCCGAACACCAGTACCATGAAGCGATGGAACACCTGTTCAACATTTTCAATACCGCACCAGACTATAAGGGTGGTGCTGTCAAAGAAATGATCATCAACCTGATCAACATGCTGATGCCCAATGAACCAGAAATGGCAAAAGCATTTCGCCGCCGCTTGGGCGGGGCACTTTCATAAGGGCAACGCCCGTGTGCCTAAAACCACGCAGCAATTGCCTTAACGCCCAAACCCAACTACTCTCCCACCATGCAGATATTACTTTATAACGAACTCAACCCTGACAAAATCAATGGCTTCAGCAAATGGCGCTCATTGATAGAAGCTGACGACCTCAAATCCGCTGATGTCAAAAAAATCGGTGACAACTTATACCGTGCGCGGCTCAACCGCAGCGACCGCTTACTGCTGGCTTTTTACCAGCACCAACAGCAACGGTATGCGCTGGTGCTGGAATATCTCAAAAGCCACGACTACGCTGGTTCGCGCTTCCTCAGCCACGGTGCGGTCATCGACGAAGACAAAATCCCTGCACTCGAACACATCCCGGAAGACACGCCCAACCTTGCCTACGTCAACACCCAGCACGGGCGTTTCAATTTGCTGGATAAAATCATCTCGTTTGACGACACCCAGCAAGCCGTGTTCGAGCTGCCGCCACCACTGGTAATCATCGGTTCAGCAGGCAGCGGCAAAACGGCTTTGACACTGGAAAAGCTCAAAGCCTGCCCCGGCGATGTCCTCTACGTCACGCTATCGCCGTATCTGGTGAAAAATTCCCGTGACCTGTATTACGCCCACGGCTACGAAAACCCCCAGCAGCACGTCGATTTCCTCTCCTTCCAGGAGTTTCTCGAAAGCATCCAAGTCCCCAACGGTAAACCGCTTCACTTCCGCGAATTTGCGCAATGGTTCAGCCGTTTACCGCGCACGTCCATTAAAGATGCGCATAAACTGTTTGAGGAATTCAAAGGGGTCATAACCGGCCCCTCCGTTGACAGCGCTTACCTTAGCCGTGACGAATACCTCAATCTCGGCATTAAGCAATCCATTTTTTTGGAAGAGGAACGTCCGGTTGTTTACGATATTTTCAGCCGTTATCTGAGTTTTTTGCGGGAAAACCAGCGTTATGACAGCAATATCCTCAGCCACCAATACCTAGCGCGGGTCGAGCAACGCTACGATTTCGTGGTGGTTGACGAAGTGCAGGATTTAACCAATATCCAGCTTTTCCTGATTCTCAAAACCTTGCGTGACCCCACGGGATTTTTGCTGTGCGGCGATTCCAACCAAATCGTGCATCCCAATTTTTTCTCGTGGAGCAAACTCAAAAGCCTGTTTTACACCCACGGCGAATTGCAGGCAGATGTTGATTTAATCCGCATCCTTAGCACCAATTACCGCAATTCCCCGCAAGTTACCGCGCTGGCAAACCGGATTTTGCTGCTTAAAAATGCCCGCTTCGGTTCGATTGACCGTGAAAGCAATTATCTGGTGCACAGTAACGGGCATGTGCAAGGCGATGTGGTATTCCTGCAAGACCGCGATAATATCCGCCGCGAACTCGATGCCAAAACCCGCAGTTCCACCCGTTTCGCCGTGGTGGTCATGCACCCCGAACAAAAAGCCGAAGCACAACAACATTTCAACACGCCGCTGGTATTCTCGATCCAAGAAGCCAAGGGGCTTGAATACGACAATATCATCCTCTACAACTTCCTAAGTGCCGAAAACAAGCGCTTCCGCGAGATCAGCGCGGGTGTCACACACGCCGATCTGCAACAAGACTTAACTTACGCAAGGGCTAAAAATAAAACCGATAAGTCACTAGAAACCTACAAGTTTTACATTAATGCACTCTACGTTGCCCTGACCCGTGCGGTGCGTAATTTGTACTGGATCGAAGCCGATTCCAAACAAAACCTCTTGGATTTACTCGGCTTGCACAATGCGCAAGAGACGCTCAATCTCGCTAACCAAAATTCCAGCCGCGAAGAGTGGCAGCGCGAAGCCCACAAACTCGAATTGCAAGGCAAGCAAGAACAAGCTGACCGTATCCGCCAAGAAATTCTCCAGCAACAAACCCCAGAATGGGCAGTTTACAGCGGCGAAACCTTGCAGCAACTGCACACCCAAGCTATCCAGCAGGGCGACAAAAAAGCCAGGTTGGCACTATTTGAAGTAGCGCTGGTTTATGAAGACCGGCAATGCCTGCGTGATTTACTCAAGGTTGACTTCAAACCAGCACGGCATCCTGCCAATGGTATCAAGCAGTTACAGCAGAAATATTACCTGCCTTATCAGCTTAAAAATCCAGTGGCTTTGCGGAATCAACTCAATAAATTCGGCGTGGATTTTCGCAACCCCTTCAACCAAACCCCGCTCATGGTGGCGGCGTGGTTGGGCAACGCCAGCCTAATTAATGAGCTGGCAGGACTCGGCGCCAACCCCGAATACGTGGACAATAACCACTTCACCGCGTTTCAGATTGCCTTGCAACAAGCCAGCAAAGACGAGAAATACTCCAAACACCACCTTGCCAGCATTTACCGGCAACTGACCCCTGGCAGTTTAAGCATTCAAATTGACGGGAAATTACTAAAACTCGACCAGCACAGCATGGAGTTTTTCCTGCTCAATATGATGATTGCGCTGTTCTACCGCGCCCTGCCGACCAAAATCGGTAGTCGCGGTGGCTTTGGTACGCAAGACATTATTGATGCGGTGGCACATTTCCCGCTCCCTGTGTTAAGCCCACAACGCAAACAACGCGCCTACATTTCCAGCATCTTCTCGAAAAATGAGATGTACCGCGACGACCGTTACAATCGCAAATTATTTTATCGGGTACGCCAAGGGCATTACTTATTCAACCCTAGCCTCATGCTGAAAGTGGAAGGCGAGTGGGTCAATATTTACGATCTGCTGGATCTCGACAAACTGGCTTATCATCCCGCCGATACCCCCGACTGGTGGAGTGAGCACGATCAAGCCCGCTGGGATAATTGGCTAGAGGCAGGGCGCAACCACATCAAATACCAACTCCAGCAAGTACGCACTGCCATGCTAAATGATGCATTGGCCATGTTAAAATCCCTGTGCGAACAAGAGTTACGTAAGATTCAGGATAGTTAACGTGATCAATTTCAAACACTTATATTACTTTCGTGAAGTCGCCACACTCGGCAGCATTGTACGTGCCTGCGAAAGCCTGAACCTGACCCCGCAAACCATCAGCGGGCAATTGCAATTGCTGGAAGATTCCCTCGGCGTCAAACTCTTCCGCAAACAAGGCCGTAATCTGGAACTCACCGATGCAGGGCATACCGCCCGGCGTTATGCCGATGAAATATTCCAACTGGGCATTGCCTTGGAACAAGCTTTGCAGACGCATCCTTCCGGGCAGGCACGCTTGTTTAGGGTGGGTATCGTCGATGTTGTACCCAAAACCATTGCCTATAAATTGCTGGAACCGGCAATGCAACTCAGCCCGCAAATTCACATTGTATGCAATGAAGGCCCCCTCGACGACCTGCTGGGAGAACTCGCCATGCACCGCATGGAACTGGTGATTGCGGATAAGCCCCTCCCCAATACCATGTCAATCAAAGGCTTTTCGCACCGTTTAGGTTTCAGCGGCATTAGCTTTTTTGCACATACCACGCTGAAAACACGGTTGCAGGGCGAATTCCCGCAATGCTTACACAATGCACCCTTGCTGATTCCGAGCGAAGGCACCTCAGTGCGTAATGAACTGATGAATTGGTTTCATCAGCAAAAAGTACAGCCAACTATTATTGGGGAGTTTGATGACAGTGCGCTGATGCGGGCATTTGGCTTTGGTGGGGCAGGGATTTTTGTCGCCCCATCAGTACAGGAAGATACCTTTACCCAAGAACCGGATATTCATTGCATTGGGCGGGCAGACGGGGTAATGGAACAATTTTTTGCCATTTCGGTGGAACGGCGGATTAGCCATCCTGCGGTCTTGGCGATTACCAAGAGTGCACAGGACTGGCTACAACCGAAAGCCAAAGTGTAAAACATTCACGCCTTCCATCAGGCATTCCAAATTGGAGCATCACTTATGCAACGCTATAAAATCCTACACCGCACTTACTACAACTTCCCCGGCATTGTGCGCCTAGAACCGCACACCTTGCGCCTGCGCCCCCGCGAAGGCTACGAATTACGCATCGAATCCTCCAGCTTAAACATCACGCCTGCCGCCACCTTGCGCTGGCATCGTGACGTGGAAGACAATTCAGTCGCCATCGCCACGTTCAAAACCCCGACCACGCAACTGGTGATCGAAAGCACCATCATCATCCAGCAATATAACGAAGCCCCGCTGGATTTTCTGGTCGCCGATTACGCCACCTATTACCCGTTCACCTACCTGCCGGATGATCAAGCGGTATTGTCGCCTTACCGACAAGCAGGCGATCCACCTAGTGCTTTGCTGGAACACTGGGTCGCAAGCCTCTGGCAACCGGGCGAAAAAATCCAGACCTACAGCTTGCTGCAACGCCTTGCCGAACGCATCCAGCAAACCTTGAAGTATCAATTACGTGAAGAGCCGGGCGTGCAATCCGTGACCGACACGCTCACACGTGGCACAGGGTCGTGCCGTGATTCGGCGTATCTGTTCATGGAAACGGCACGGCGTTTAGGTTTCGCCGCCCGTTTTGTGAGCGGCTACCTGCACGCACAACTTGCCCCGACCGATTTCGGCGCAACCCATGCTTGGGCAGAAGTATTCCTCCCCGGTGCAGGCTGGAAAGGCTTTGACCCGACCATCGGCACGATCGTCGGGACCGACCACATTGCCGTCGCCGTCGCCCGTCAACCCGAATCCGTACCACCCGTGGCAGGCGCATTCATCGGGCCTGCGGGTGCAACGCTGACGGTAGGCGTTTGGGTGACGGAAATATGAGGCTGCCACAAACCACCATGATTAATGGCAGTCCAGCCCCACCGCAACCACCCCAGCAAGGCAACAGCTAACCACAACGCCCAAGCCAACATTAGCAAGCGGTAATACAAAATCGGCACACTGATCACGCCTGCCTGTGGCAATACCCCTGCTACACGATCTTGATACCATTGCAATTGTTGCGCCCACGAACCGTTGCCGGTGATTTGCATATCCGGCGACCCCAGCAAGCCATTGGCAACCGCTCCCACCAAAGTTGCTAACGCCACCAAGGTCAAGCCTGCCAAACCCACTTGCATCAGATTAAATTGCCAGTACGGTCGCTCCCAGTCAGCGCGTGACACTTTGCTCCGCAACGCCAAAGCAATCAGCCAAAACGCCATTAACACCATTAAAAACGGCGTACTCTGGCTCAAGCCAATGCCGAGCAAGAACCATTGCCAGCTTTTCAACGGGGTGATTTTGGAACGCCCCAACACCAGCGCAAACACCAGCAACACCACTAACATGCCCCAGAACAGCACCGCAGGGCCTAACAAAGGCCCATGCGTCCACAATACCCAACGGTCTTGCGGCACTTGCAAGCGTGATTCGCTATTAACACTCGGCAAACCCAAATCGACCGCCGGGAAGGTGTAATGCAAAGGCAATGCGCCGTTTTCCTGCCATTCCAGCACCGCCTCTTGTTTGCGCGGCAATAACGGCAAGATCACCTTGCCCGCTTGCTGTTGAATCGCTTGTTTGGTGCCATCAATCGTCAAGCTTTGCACCACCGCGTCTTCCGACAGGCTAATGCTGTGTTGCGAACCCCGGCTACTGTGCAAATTCAGGCGCAAGCTGACATCACGGGCGCGTTTGCCAATCTCGACCTGCATCTGGCTGGCAAGCAGCGTCACGGTTTGTCCCGCCGTGCCTTGCGGACGGTTAATCGCCAACGTCAGGGTTTCGCCTGCCCAGGGTTTCCACAATAAGGTGCCTTGTGCATCGGCTTCTTCATAAGCATTGGCAGGCAAGCCGGTGGCATCGACGTGCCATACCGGGCTGGCAGCAATGCGCCATTCTTCCAACCAAGCATTGTTTTGACTGGCGGTAAGCTGCAACTCTGCGGTCTGTGGCAGCCGCGATGTCCATTCCAGCGTGTTTTGCTGCGGTTTGAGATTGATTTGCAGCGCCTGATCTTTGAGGGTGAATTGCTCACTCAACGGTTGTTCGCCCGCCAGCAACGGAATCGCCAAGCTGATCGGCGCGGCACTGTCAGACACGCGGCTGACGGTGGTAGTGACATACCAATCCAGCCCCAAATCCAAGCGCCGCGAAATTTTGACGAACGCGGGCAAGGTTGGCATGTCTTGCACGGTGTTATCGCTGCTGGCGGTGGTGCGGTTAAGTTGAAGCTGGGCTTCGGGTACACCATTGTCGCGGATACCGTCCACCTGCCAACCTTCGCCCTGCCAAGTCACGCGATGCGGTTTCAGCGGTAAAGGCAAGGCGATACTGCTGCGGGTGGGAATAGCGCCTTGCAAGACCACCTCGTGCTGACCTTGCGCCAAGACCACCCACAATTGTTGCTCAGCATCACGGCGCAAGGCTTGCGTGGGTTGCGCGTCCACCAAGACGGTTTGTGGCAACCACGTGCTTTGGCTGCCAGGCAATGGTACGGCAACAGTGGTAGCCGTGTGTACCCGCAGCCGGATTTGCAAGCCATCATTCCCCACATTCAGGTACATTTGCTCGATTTGCGCACAGTTCGGCAAACACTCCGGCGCACGCAGCAAACGTTCTTGCAAGGTTTCCAGCAGGCTGGGATCGGGTGTATTGCTGGCGGGTGCAACGGGCATGGCGGCAACAGCAGGCGATTCTGCCAAGGCAGTTTGCGGCAGCGCTACTAGCCACGGCACGGTCATCGCCAGTAACAACGCCACGGGCAAACCGCGTTTGGCAGATTGTGCCGCTTGCCACAACGCCGTCAATTTGCCGGAAACCAGAGCCAAACGTGCCGCCAAAATCAGCATAATCATCACCCCCAACACTTTGAGCAGCGAATGTGCCAGCGGCGAAATCAGCCACAAGCCCATGCGTTCGTCGGGTTGAATCACCCCTGACCATTCCAGACGCACTTGATTCCATTGCCATGTGGGCAAACCGGGGCCGGTTTGAATCATGCTGTTCGGGTCGATTTCACGCAGATTTGCCTGCTGTTTGGCGGGTCGTGCCTCAGGATACGCGCTGATGTTTGCCAAGCTACTCATTTTCTCACGCGCATAATTCTCCGATTTCATCATGGGAGCAGGTGCTGGCGCGTCAGGCATGGCTGCTTGATCTGCCATCATTACCGCATCTGCATCCATCGCCTCCTCAGCGGCGGGTGCTGCGGCTGAGGAATAGACCACGCCATTCATGCCACCACTGGTGCTGTATTCCAACTGCGGGTACAGCGCCAAACGCACCGTATCAATGGTGTATGGCAAAATCACCAGCACTAATCCCAGCAAGCTCAGCCAGCGGTAACGCCCCAACCAACGTTGAATCGCTCCTTCCGGCACGGAACGCAGCAAGGCCGTGACCGCCAACAGATTCAACCACAGCAAGCGCGGCGCATCCGGTTGATGCCAAGTCAGCAACAAAGCAAGCCCTGCCACCGCACCCCATTGCCAGCCAAATAAATAGCCAGTTGCCACCGTGGTCAGCAATACCAGAAACAAATCCAGCAAGCTCCACTGCTGCAACCAAGTCAGCGGCAAATTGTCCGTGCCACTCGCCGCAAACAGCAACCAGCCCGGCGGCAAGTGCAAGGTGGTGGTCACTTGCTGCAATTCCTGTTGCCAACCGCTGACAGGCGGGCTGGAACGTGCGGCGACGTAACGGCTGTCGGCTTCGAGTGCCAGATTACGCTGGCGCACTTCCACGCCAGCAGCTTGATCGGCGGCTTGTTGGGTAATTAATTGCGGTGTGCCGTCAATGCTGACCCTGCCGAGGTGAATATCAGGCAACACTTCCAGCCGTGACTGCTGCGCCAGTGTTCCCGTCAACTGGTCTTGCAAGGTGTAACCGTTACCGTCGAAATCCAGCCACAGTTGGCGGGTTAAATTGAGTTGCGCGGGGCTGTCTGCCATGCCGCGATGTTGTTCTGCCAAGGTCATTTTGCCGCCACTGGTGAGCAGATAGGCAGGCAAACTTGCCCAGGTATCCGGCAAGCGGGTTTGGCTAGGGTCAACGCTATTCACACCTTCGACCTGCACTTGGCGCATCGTCGGGTCGGCTTCAAATACCCAGACTTCTTCGCTAGGCCAGGGGGTGGTACTCGCGGGCAAGGCTAATTCGGTAACATTGGCGAGGGCGCGTCCGGTCAGTTTGAGCGTCCATTCGCCGGGGCGCAGTTGCACTTGCAGCTTACCATCCTGCCCCATGCGCGTGGGTAAAGGGCTGTCGAGATGCAGCGGGATAAAACCGTCCAGCAACACCGGGGTGAATTCGGCATAGCGTTGCTTGCCTGCGACACGCAATTGGATGTGGGTGGCAACTTCGAGCGGGTGCGAATCCAACACTTTGCGGAATACTTGCACTTCGAGGTTGTCTTCGCTGGCTTCTTGGTTGGTTTGGCTGAGCCATAAACTGCCAGCGGCGTTGAATTCGGGAGTGGCGATGTTTGCACTATTGACGCTGAGTTGCACCAAGCCGCTGGTCGGGGCAACGAAGAGCGCTTCGGGGAGTTTATCCCAGACGAATTGCCCGCTGAGATCGTGGCTGCCTGCGGGGAGGGTGACAACGGGATAGCCGTCTTTTTCCAGTACTGCCAAGGGGGTGTTGGTGCTGTTTTGCACTTGTTGCGGCCAGTGTTGCGCATCACCGGGGAGGCGGATTTGGGTTTCGCCGTAGACTTCCCAGTGTTGGGTGAACATGCCGCCGGTGGTGGTGAGTTGCAAATCTAAGCGCCCCGGCCAAGCGCATTGGCGTTCTTCGGCATTGAAAAGGTAGGGGCATTGCAGGTCTTTTTGTCCATCCAACACCCAGCCTATCCACGGTTTGAGCGGGTCGGGGACGTTTTCGGGGGCAAGCGGGTTGGCGTGTGCGTTGGTGAGCAGTAACAGCCACAAGGGCAGGAAGCGCAGAAAATGTAACATGGCAGTGCCTTTGGATTTTTATTGTTGTTAACTATACCCATATCATTTTAATTTCACCACCTCCACACGCACGCCATCGCCGCTCCCAATAACACCCTGTAGGTCGGACTTTAGTCCGACAATCACAAGCGTGCCTTATTAATCATGCCGCATTTTTGAAAGATGTCGGGCTGAAGCCCGACCTACAACAACATCAACCCTGTAGGTCGGACTTTAGTCCGACAATCACAATCATGCCTTGTTAATCATGCCGCATTTTTGAAAGATGTCGGGCTGAAGCCCGACCTACAACAACATCCACAATGACACCTATATGCCAATTGTCGGACTAAAGTCCGACCTACGTGGGAATCCGGGTAGGATTTTACAATTAGTTCTACTAGCAGAAAAATTAGCTTGGGTTACAATGAATTACGTAAAGGGCGCTATAGCTCGCCATCACAAGAATACTTCGTCACAACGGTAGTGCATGAACGTTACCCTGTATTTGAAGATTTTACAGCAGCGCGGATGCTGGTGAGCCATTTGCCAAAACTTGAACGGGAAATCAACGTAAAATGGCTGGCATGGGTAGTAATGCCCGACCACTTTCATGCTTTGTTACGGCTGGAAGGTAATATTGGCTTATCCGAAACCCTGCGTCGTCTAAAAGGCGGCACTGCCCGACAGTTGGATCAGCATCTCAATCATGCAGGTCGTTTCTGGCAACCCGGATTTTATGATCGTGCTTTGCGTACAGAAGATGACTGTCTTCAAATTGCCCGTTACATCGTTGCAAATCCATTGCGTGCAGGGTTGGTAAAACATATTGGCGACTATCCGCATTGGGACTCCATTTGGCTGTAGCGACCACACGTAGGTCGGACTTTAGTCCGACAATCACAAGCGTGTATTGTTAGTCATACATCATTTTTGGAAGATGTCGGGCTGAAGCCCGACCTACAACAACATCAATCCCGTAGGTCGGACTTTAGTCCGACAATCACAAGCGTGTATTGTTAGTCATACATCATTTTTGGAAGATGTCGGGCTGAAGCCCGACCTACAACAACATCAATCCCGTAGGTCGGACTTTAGTCCGACAATCACAATCATGCCGTGTTAATCATGCCGCATTTTTGAAAGATGTCGGGCTGAAGCCCGACCTACAACAACATCCACCCCGTAGGTCGGATTTTAGTCCGACAATCACATCATGCCTTGTTAATCATGCAGCATTTTTGAAAGATGTCGGGCTGAAGCCCGACCTACAACGGTGTCTTACGCTCCCCGCACTGCCACGGTCTGTCGCGGCGTCCCGCCACGCCTGCCCGCGTCAGAGCCGTGCGCTTACTTTTTCCCTTGGGGCGCACCGCGCCCTGCGGCTCCGCCGCCCTGCTGGGCTGGCTGTAGCTCAAGACCTAGGGCAAGCCGGAAGCCTACGTCGTCGTAACGGAAAGCGGGAACGTCCCTGCGACGGATAGCAGAACGCACGCCCCCGCCGTAGCTGTTCCACGAACCGCCGCGAACGACGCGCTCGACGCCTGCTTTCGATCTGTCACCCAGCCTGATTATAGCGATAGGGGTGGGTGGCGGCGCAAGTTTTCCCGTCGCCATGCGAGGCTATCCGTTCCGGCGGCGATGGCTTGCACAGCGGCATGGGCAAGCTGTAGCTGGTTGGCGTCGATCATGCCGTTCAGATAAAGCTGTTCCCAGTATTGCCGCCGTTGCTGGTAACGGCGTTTGCGCCGACGGCTGAGGCGGATAGTGCCTTGCAGAATGCGGAAACCGCAGTAACTCACGCCGTGTTTGCTGGGCTGGATTTGCACCGTGGGTTTGACCTGCAAACCGCGCTCTTGCTGTAGCCAGCGGGTGACTGTTTGCAGGGTTGCCGTTACCGCCTGCCTGCTATCGCACCACCAAAGGATGTCATCCATGTAACGGATGTGCGCCCGCACCGCTGGCAGGCTTGCCAACAGCCTATCCAGCCCGTCCAGATAGTAGTTGGCGAAATATTGCGAGGTCAGCGAACCGATCGGCAAGCCGCATTGTGGGGTGGATGCGTGACTGGCGATGATGCGCTGCAATTGCGCGGTGCATTCCGCCCCCTTGAAACGGCGCAGCAGGACTTGCAACAGGCGGGCGTGGTCGATGGCGGCGAAATAGCCGCTGATGTAGATCTTGGCGTAATACGCATACTGGCGCAGGTGTTGCTGCACGTGTTGCGCGGCTTTGTGAACACCCATGTTCGGGCGGCAGGCGTAGCTGGTGGGCATCATGGCGCGTTCCAACACGCCCCCAGCAAGGTTCATCAGGGCGTGGTGAAAGATGCGGTCTTCAAAACAGGCGGCGTGAATCAGGCGCTTTTTGGGGTCGTGGATTTGGAAGGCGCGGAATTTGCCGTAAGGCAGGCGGGCAGCGCGGATGTCGTCGCCGAGGCGGTTGAGGTTGGTGTCGAAGTGTTGCAGGAAGGCTTGTACGTCGCGGCGGTGGCGTTTGCCTTTGGCGGCTTTGTGGAAGGCGGCAACGAGGTTTTTGCGTTCGGCGATGGCTTCAAGGGTGATCAGGGTGCGTTTCATCGGCGGGGTTCGGCACAACAAGCGTTTGCAGGCATTCAATGAAGGCATCACCGTATTTGTCGGCGCGGGTTTGCCCGATACCATCCGCTTCCATCAAGGCGGTTTTGCTGCTGATGCGGCGTTGGACGATGGCGGCGAGTTGTTCGTTAGTGAAAACGTTGTAGGCGGCGATGCCGTCACGCTCGGCGATGGTTTTGCGCAATTCACGCAGGCGCGAAAACACAATGAAATCGTCGTCGTTCAGCACTTCCTTGTAGTCGATCTTACCGGTTTTGGGGTTGGTGGTGCGTTTGAAGCTGTTGCCTGCGAGGGAACCTTCGTTGTCTGACCAAGTGACGCAGACAGCCCAGAAGCTGTTGGCTGCATCAGCGACAAACTGTTTATCGACATTGGAAACACGGTGCTGGTCACAGAAGGCGTTGAGGTCGGCTTCGGTGTCATCCGGGTTAGCTACCGGAATCCTGAAAAATTTTTGTTTCATGATTTGCCTCCTTGCAAAATTGTTGGGCTGAAGCCCAACCTACTTCCCGAAAAGATTCTTCAATCCTTTGACAAATTTTCCTGCTTTGTCCACCGCTCCCGGCGCTGACCCAGCCTGTCGCGGCGTCCCGCTCGCGCCTGTCTGTGTCCCCGCCGTCCGCTCCTCTTGTTTTGCGGTTCCACCGCCCTGCTGGGCTGGCTGTAGCTCAAGACCTAGGACAAGCCGGAAACCAAGGGAGCTGAAACGCTCAGCGGGATCGTACCTGTAACGGAAGGCAGAACGCACGAGCCTGCCGTTGATGTACCACGAACCGCCGCGAACGACGCGCTTGACGCCCGCTTGGTCGCCTCCGGCGACACCCTCCGGATCTTTAACCGGCGAAGCCGGTAATTTTTCTTGCCACACATCCTGACACCATTCCCACACGTTGCCGTGCATTTCATACAACCCCCACGGGTTGGCTGGAAGGGATTTGACGGGAACAGTCTTTTCTCTATATAGACCTTTTTCACCATTGGCGTAGGGGTAATTTCCGTCGTAATTAACTTGTTCTGGGGTGATGTTATTGCCGAACGAAAACGGCGTGGTGGTTCCGGCACGGCAAGCGTATTCCCACTGGGCTTCAGTCGGAAGTTTGGCCTGAAGACCGGGAAGCAGGCCATTCAGTTTTTTAATAAATTCCTGACTGTCATTCCAGCTTACCTGTTCTACCGGGTTATTGTGACTGTCGGTGAAGCTGCTGGGATTTTTACCCATGACAGCTTGCCATAGCGATTGGGTGACAGTGGTATCTGCCAGCCAGAAGCCTTGGGTTAGGGTGACTGGGTGTTGGGTTTCACTGCCATTTATCCACGGTTCACGGTCTGTTTCGGATTCGGGCGAACCCATGAGGAATGTGCCGGGTTCGATCCAGCGGAAGCGTTGGGTGATGCCTTTTATGTCAAGGTCAGCGTAAAGACCTAAACCATCCTGATAGCTATTAATATCACTCAGTACCTCTTGCCCAAAAGGTTTAGGCCATTCCCAATAACTGATAACTGCATCGGTTGCCTCCCTCCATAGGACGGTATATACCTTACCCGCAAAAACAACTTCAGCCTGCAAGCCTTTTTTGTCACGCCAGATCTGGCTTGCCCAACTAGGTTTGGTAATAGCCTGCAATTCTACCCGATGGGTAGCTGATTCGATTCCAACCAATCCCTGTTCGGCTTGATAAACAGCTCCTTCCACTGCGATAGAATGCTGACCACCATCAATGGGAGCAAACAATACCGTCGGTGGCAAACCACGCAACGCACTGAATTCCGCAACAGGTGTTATTGCCAACCCATCTGCCCGTTGTGCTTGTTGTAGCTTAAATTGCCCCTGATCACCGACTTGCACTACCTGCCACTGAACCCATTCCTCCCGCGCCTTTGCATCCAGCACCCACTGCAATCGTGCCGGATCAAAGTCTTTTTCCAATTGCTCAGGCCACTTACCCGCCCGAATGTCTTCTGCGTAAGCCACCCCAAACAAGTGATACGCCAGCTCATTATGCTCACTACTCCAAATGCTTTCTGGTTTAGAAGCCAGAATAGTGCGGCATTGCATTACCAAGATTTTATGCCGTGCCGAACCTTGTCCCTCTTGGGTAACAGTGGCACACAAGCGTTGCAGATAGTCCCGTAACGCGGCATCATCACGCTGTTCCAACACACACTGATTCAGTTTTTCCAGTTGCCGCAACCCCTCAAAAGCAGAGGCGTGATGCGCTTGCACAAGCTGCCACAATGTTTCGGCTTGCTGCGAACCGGCGAAATGCGCTTGATAGTCTTGGCGGTAATGTTCTGCTACCCGCTCATCCAAACGGATACCTAATCCAATGCGGCGGATGTCAGGGTGATTCCAGATTTCGCCTTCCCGTTCACTACCGCCCCAATGCAATGCCAGCCGCAAACGCCGCAATAACCCCGTATCCACCACCGGCAAACACGACAATAAAGCCAGAATCTCACTCATGGGAACAGATAAAACTGCCGTCAACGCAAAGCCATTTTGCCCCGGATGACGTGGCAACCGATAAGCATCATTTAAAGGGTGTGGCTTGAATGTGCGGCATAGCCACCGCTGACGCGGGGAGCGCATCACGGGGCTGAGAGTCAGTAGTGGTGCAGGATGCGAACGCAATACCTTGAGCAAACGCGACCACTGAGCACTTGCACTAACATTATCGGCTGTTACCCCCAAATCCCCCAAGACCAAAATCGGTACATCCGCTGGTGGGAGTTGCCACTGTTGCCACTCGTCATCCGCCTGCCCCGGCCACGGGATACAATCAGGTATTTCCCCAGACCAAGCCGTATCCTCAAAACGGATAGCTTCAACAGCATCCTCACCCAACAACGCCTTGAATTGTTGGATGACACGCGCAAAATCGCCCCAATACGGTTCTAAATGCAGCCCTGCATCCACAATAATATGCAAACGTTGCGCCCAATGTTGGCGCGACATCTGCGGTAAACGCTGCAACGCTTTACCCAATGCCACTTGGCGTGCCAGTTGTTGCTGATCCAAACGTTTGCTGGTGCGAGATACCCCAAGGCTATTCAACAAAAACGGAATAAGGCGTGAGAGCGGCAATAAGGGTGGTGGCGGTGCAAAATGGTATGAATCCGTGCTGTTTGCATTAGGCAATAAACGCATGGCGGGGTCATGCAGATAGTCCGACGCTTGTTTGTCCGGCTCTGTTGAACGGATGATTTTATTGACCCGTAAAAAACGGGCAGGTGGGCGTTGTGGAATGGCTACGTCTGGTGTCGTTTCAAACGGTATCAGCGTTGAAGTGGTGTGGTGTGAAGCGGTATCGGCATCATCAACGATAAGCGGTTCTGGCGCAGACTGTTTGACATAACCAAACACAGTCGCCATTTTTTGCAGCTTGGCATCCTCTTCTCCCGCCACTTGTAACAGTGCCAACCGCCCCCATGTCATTGTTTAACCGTCCACTTCTTTTTTCAGGGCATAACGGGCTATTTTATCAAGCCGGGTTTGTTGTTCTGTTTTATCTAACGATTGCAGTGCACTCAGCAAGTCGATGTATTCCGCTAATCCCGGTGGATAACGGTTTGGGGTATCCCCTTCCCTATCTGCCCATAGCTGTTTAGCCGCCTGCAAATAGACAGCATCCGCAATACGGCTACCAAAATGCAATTTACCGCGTTCCACTAACCACACATGGCGTTTTTCAACAGGCTCATCATGCCATGTCACCGTTATTTTTTCGGGGGACTCTTCCATTTTCAAGGTGTGTACAAAACAGCGGCGCACGAAGGCAGAGGGCAATTCACGCTCCTCATTCGTGGTAATCACCACCAACACCCGCAAAGGATCAGCCTGCACAGGGTTATTCAATACACTGTTCGCATCCGCCTGCTGGTGGGTATCATGCAGGTAAGGAACACTAAAACGGTATTGCCCTAAAGTTTCCAATAAACCATTAGGCAAATCAGGCTCGGCTTTATCAATTTCATCCAAGAGCAACACAACACCGCCTGTTTGTGGCTGCCATGTTTTACCTTGCGGGGTTGTGCTGTCGGGCTTTAACGGTTCAGGGCGTAAGCGGGTATAACAGGCTTGATACTGATACGCGGCTGCCTGCCAATCATAAGCCCACCAGAATACACCGGGCGAAAGGAAGTTCAGCGGATTAAGCCGATCTTGGATCGCGCTGCAACCTGATGCTGGGGGTGAATCGTTACCCATACTACGTGCTTACGCTTCACCTAAACGCCCTATCGCATCAAAGTGGCAATGCAAATCGCTAAGTTCGGTACTACCGTGTATGACTTCACTGACAAACGCCCAGCCCAATTGTTCGGCTATCGCTTTTGCCATCTGGCTCTTACCTGTCCCCGGTTTTCCTCTCACCAACAACGGTCGCCCTGCGGAATACGCCGCCCAGAGTGCGTAGCAATCCTCTTCGTTGAAAACGTGGTGCAACTTCCGCCCCAGATTGGAAACGGTAAAATTGGGAGGGATAAAATCCTTGAGCTTAGGCACTTCTTGTTTAGACATGGGCAGCTACTCGCTTGGGGTTCTTGAGTCGGAGTATAACGGCTAGATCTTCCAGCAACGAACTTTGATCTTCACGACAAGGCGACAACTCATCAAGACTCGTTTGCACACAACAGATGAACTGTACACATCCTGCTAGTTTTTCTTTCAGCTTCGGGTAACAAGCCAAATCCTTTAACATCTCCAAATAAGTATTAGAAACGATGTAATAGATCGGTTTACCACCTTGACGTTTCGATAAGGCACGGGCAGTTTTTTGTATATCAGCCAGAAGCCTATCAACATCTTGCGGTGCGCTGTCGACTCGTCGCAATTGCTTAAAAATCTCACTCAATATCTGAATATCGGATGCACCCGCCGTATGCCCATCAAACACCATCGGGTCATGAATGCTGCTGGCGGGTATGGGATCACCGTATTCATCAAGATCATAGCGGGCTTGCTGTAATAAACTGCGCGAAATGATGACTTCCACATAGGCTTGTGTATCCAGCGATAAACTGCGGGTAACGCTATCTTGGGCAATGCTTTGCAAACTTGCCTCATGTTGAAGCCACCAGTCAGGATCAACGCTATTGATCAACAACCAGCCGCACAATTGCTCAACATGGGTTAGATAATCTTCCCAGCGCTCCTTGAGTGACTCCGGCTTTTTCTTATCTAGCTCCAACGAGATTTGAGCGAGTACTCCAACTGCCTGACTAACCTCTTGCTTTTCAACAAGGTGTGCTGCGATGTCAGCCGCGATAGCACAGGAATCCAGCTTCAAGGCGGCTTTCAATTTCTCACGCAGCACCGCTTGTCCATCCAGAATGCGTGTCGCTTCGGCTTTTACCTTGGCGTGCAATTGGGCTGTTACCTGCTTAGCAGGCTTAACGATTTCACGAAATAATTCTTCATTGTGCAATAGCCACGGAATTGAAACGGCTACTAACCGTTGTTTCATCCATAAGTTATGCACGATGATCACGGCTTGTAACTGCCCACTGTCAAGACTAAATACAGGTGCGCCAGACATTCCGCCCCAACCCGTTTCAATTAACTCTTTTGGAACACTGACATGATCGTAAGTATCAGTTAATGTTAGATTTAAGGTGGGTTCATCCAAATCAACACCAAATTCTCCCGTAGCATCTTCAAGTTGAAACTGCTTAATTTTGGGATAACCTGCACTTTCCCAATGCTTACGACTAACGACTTTGCTTATTGCCAGCTTTGGTAAATTCACCGAATGTGCCTTTACCAAAGCTGGCATAACACACTCCAAAATAGCCACATCATGCTTAGCCCAAATTACTTTGGTCATTTGTGCCGTGCATGGATCATCCTTGTTGGATAGCTTTGTCCATTCCAACTGAATGGGCTGCATCTTATCCCGCTCTGCAAACTCAACCACATGATGGGCAGTAAGAACTAGCCCATCAGCAATAACATATCCAGTTCCTGTCCTTGTCCGCGTTTTCCCATGCTTGTCCTGATCAGTGCGAAGCACTGTGATTTTGACGATCAGATGCGGGTTCATCAGCTATCGCCACCTACCTGAGCCAATGGTGACTTACCATCTATTGCTGGTTTACTGGTATCAACCACTTTCAAAGTGAGTTTGATCTTCTGTGTGACAGCATCCTTGTACTCACCACTGGCTTTGGTATCAGCATCCAATACCCAAAACCTAACTTTTCCCCCCGCCTCACCCGCCACTTTTTTTTCAACGACGGTTTGCAGCTCCACTTCCAGATTATCAATGTTAAAACGCAGGTCATGCCCATCGCCTTCACGCTTAGCAATATTCAGCTCTTCACGTAATGCTTCAAGTACTGCCGCCAGTTCGAGTTTTTGTCCCATTTTGATTTCTCCAGCCCGTAAAAATTATTTTTCTTTATAGCGGCTGAACAAAGGATGCGCAAGGAAAGAATCGCTTGCAGGGCAAGCTCCTACAACAGAAGCTCGCCACCACATTCTTACTCCCCCTCTACCTCCGGGAGAGGGGGATGGGGGGTGAGGGTCTTCACTCCCACTCAATCGTAGCCGGAGGTTTCCCCGAAATATCATAAACCACCCGCGAAACCCCACGTATTTCATTGATAATCCGCCGCGACAATAGATCCAACAACTCATACGGCAAATGCGCCCAACGCGCCGTCATGAAGTCAATCGTCTCCACCGCCCGCAACGCAATCACATAATCGTAACGCCGCCCATCGCCGGTCACACCCACCGATTTCACCGGCAAAAACACCGCAAACGCCTGCGAAGTCTTGTCATACAAATCATGCTTGCGCAGTTCTTCAATGAAAATATGGTCAGCCAGCCGCAGCAAATCCGCGTATTCCTTCTTCACCTCACCCAGAATCCGCACGCCCAAACCAGGGCCGGGGAACGGATGGCGATACACCATTTCCGGCGGCAAACCGAGTTCCACGCCCATCACGCGCACTTCGTCCTTAAACAATTCACGTAACGGCTCGACCAGCCCCAGCTTCATGTTTTCCGGCAAACCACCGACGTTATGGTGCGACTTAATCAAATGCGCCTTACCGGTTTTCGCCCCCGCAGACTCGATCACATCGGGGTAAATCGTGCCTTGCGCCAACCATTTCGCCGAAGTCAGCTTGGAAGACTCCTCATCGAAAATATCAATGAACAACCCGCCAATAATCTTGCGCTTTTTCTCCGGGTCAGTGACACCCGCGAGAGCTGACAGGAAACGTTCCTCCGCATCCACCCGGATCACTTTCACGCCCATGTGTTCGGCGAACATCGCCATCACTTGATCGCCTTCGCGGTAACGCAGCAAACCCGTATCCACGAATACGCAAGTCAATTGCGTACCAATCGCCTTGTGCAATAACGCCGCAACCACCGACGAATCCACCCCGCCAGACAAGCCAAGGATGACTTCATCCGATCCGACTTTCTCACGCACCGTGCGGATGTTTTCGTCGATGATATTCGCCGTCGTCCACAACCCCGCACAACCGCAAATGCCCTGCACAAAGCGTTGCAAAATACGCTTGCCCTGCTTGGTATGAGTCACTTCCGGGTGGAATTGCAGCGCGTAGAAATGCCGCGATTCATCCGCCATCCCCGCAATCGGCGCGGAATCGGTGCTGGCCATCAGCTTAAAGCCTTCCGGCATCGCGGTGACTTTATCGCCATGCGACATCCACACATCCAGCAAACCAAAACCGTCAGCGGTCACATGATCTTCGATTTCACGCAATAATTCGGTATGCCCACGCGCCCGCACTTGCGCATAACCAAACTCGCAATGGCTGGACGATTCCACCGCACCACCGAGTTGCACCGCCATCGTCTGCATCCCGTAGCAAATGCCCAACACCGGCACACCCAGCGTAAACACATTCTCCGGTGCTTTCGGCGGTTCAGCATCCGTCACCGACTCAGGGCCACCCGAAAGGATAATGCCCTTCGCACCAAAATCAGCGACGGCTTGCGCCTCCACATCCCACGGGTAAATCTCACAATAAACCCCAACCTCGCGCACGCGCCGCGCAATCAACTGCGTATATTGCGAACCGAAATCGAGGATCAGTACACGATCCGCATGAATATTCTGTGTCATCAATTACACCCGGTAGTTTGGCGATTCTTTAGTAATAGTCACGTCATGAACGTGCGATTCACGCATACCCGCGCTGGAAATCCGCACGAATTGCGGCTTGGTACGCATTTCTTCCAAATCCTTGCAGCCCACATACCCCATGCTGGAACGCAAACCGCCCATCATCTGGTGAATAATCGGTGCAAGCGGCCCTTTGTACGGCACACGCCCTTCAATACCTTCCGGCACGAGCTTATCCGCCGCATTTTCCGAACCGTCCTGGAAGTAACGGTCGCTAGAACCCTTCGCCATCGCCCCCAGTGAACCCATGCCACGGTAAGACTTATACGAACGCCCTTGGAACAATTCCACCTCACCCGGTGCTTCTTCCGTCCCCGCGAACATCCCACCCAACATCACGGTATGCGCCCCCGCCGCCAAGGCTTTGGCAATGTCGCCGGAATAGCGAATACCGCCATCAGCAATCAATGGCACACCCGTGCCTTCCAGTGCTTTCGCCACATTCATTACCGCAGACACTTGTGGCACGCCGACACCCGCAACGATTCGAGTGGTGCAAATGGAACCGGGGCCAATGCCGACTTTCACCGCATCCGCACCCGCTGCCACCAGCGCTAACGCTGCCTCACCCGTGGCAATATTGCCGCCGATGACTTGAACTTGCGGGAAGTTGTCCTTGACCCACTTCACCCGATCCAACACGCCTTGGGAATGCCCGTGCGCGGTGTCGACGATAATCACATCTACACCGGCCTCGACCAGCGCACGCACCCGATCTTCCGTGCCGTAACCCACGCCAACCGCTGCACCGACCAACAGTTGACCTTGGTCGTCTTTGCACGCATTCGGGAAATCGGTGGATTTTTGAATGTCTTTCACGGTAATCAAACCGCGTAATTGGAATTGGTCATTGATGACCAGTACTTTTTCAATACGGTGGGTGTGCAGCAACTTGCGGATTTGCCCTTTACTTGCGCCCTCTTCCACCGTTACCAAGCGCTCTTTCGGGGTCATGATGGTGCTGACCGGCTCATCGAGTTGGGTTTCAAAGCGCAGGTCACGTCCGGTCACGATACCGACCAAATCTTCACCCTGCACTACCGGTACGCCGGAAATATTATTCGCACGGGTCAACGCCAATACTTCACGGATCGTGACATCAGGCGAAACCGTAATCGGGTTTTTAATAATACCGCTTTCGTATTTTTTCACGGTCCGAACTTGATCAGCTTGCGCCTGAATACTCATGTTTTTGTGGAGAATGCCCATACCACCCTCTTGGGCAAGGGCAATCGCCAACCGCGCTTCGGTGACCGTATCCATTGCAGCCGACAGCAAGGGTATATTCAACATAATGTCGCGGGTCAGCGGAGTTCGTAAATTGGCATCGGCAGGCAACACCGTAGAATGGGCAGGTACTAAGAGAACGTCGTCGAAAGTAAGGGCTTCCTGAAGGATACGCATGGGGCTTATGTCCATCTGTGAGAAAGAAGCAACTCATTATAGGGTTTGACCTTGAGTCGGTAAACTGCTATCAATACGCACCAGAGTATTTCAAGTAATTTGATTTATCTCATTGACGTAACTTTCAGGAGAGGAGGATCCCATTGATGAACTTTAAAGCACTATTTGCAGCACTCGCATTGTCCCTGATGACATCCGTGGCTTTTGCCGCTGAGGAAAAGAAAGCCGAAGCGACGGAAGCAAAAGCCGACAAACCAGCAGAAACAAAGAAAGAAGAAACGGTTGAACTGAAAGCCGATGTTGACGCTGAAGTAAAAGCAGCTATCGAAGCTGCCAAAACTGCCAATGATGCGGCGAAAAAAGCCGGTTTTGAATGGTACTGGGGTGGTAAACCTGCTGGCAAGCAATTGGAAGACGCAATCAAAGCGGCTAATGATGGCAAGAAAGACAATGCCATTAAAATCGCCAAAATGGTTGAAATTGCAGGTGTACAAGGTCAGGAACAAGCTGCAAAAGCTAAAACTGCTGGCCCTGTAGCCAAATAAGCTGATCTCTACTCTTATTTGAGCACGAAAAAGCCGGGCAATGTCCCGGCTTTTTTTTACCCCAGCTTTTTTATAAAGTTAGCCCATGCAAACCGAACGAGTCATTTTCAGCATTTCCCAACTCAACGCCGAAGTCGGGCAACTCCTATCCCAAGGCTTGCCTGCCCTGTGGGTGGAAGGTGAAATATCCAACTTTATCCGTGCGAGTTCCGGGCATTTGTACCTCGGCCTGAAAGATGCCGGGGCGCAAGTGCGCTGTGCCATGTTCAAAGGGCGAGCCTCCAGCCTGAAGCTTATCCCTAAAAACGGTTTGAAAGTGCTGGTGCGCGGCAAGGTCGGCTTGTACGAGCCTCGCGGCGAATACCAGTTCATTATCGAACACATGGAAGATGCCGGAGTTGGCGCATTGCAACGCCAGTTTGAAGAACTCAAACGCAGCTTGCAGGCACAAGGCTTATTTGCCCCCGAACACAAGCAAACCCTGCCCGCGTTTCCGCGCTGTATCGGGGTCATTACCTCGCCCACAGGTGCTGCAATCCGCGACATTATCAATGTCTTGAAACGGCGTTGCCCACAAATTCCGGTAATGGTTTACCCCGTATTGGTGCAAGGTGAAGGTTCTAAGGAACAAATCGTCAATGCGATTCGCCAAGCTGACCGCGAACAACGTTGCGACGTGCTGATTTTGGCACGCGGTGGCGGTTCCATCGAAGACTTGTGGTCGTTTAACGAGGAAGTGGTTGCACACGCCATTTACGCCTGTTCCTTACCCATTATCAGTGGGGTCGGGCATGAAATTGATTTCACCATTGCCGATTTCGTCGCAGATGTCCGCGCACCGACGCCATCCGCAGCCGCTGAATTGGTCAGCCCCGATATGGCAGCACTGCAAACTCAGGTGCAACGGTTGTTTTTTCAACTGCAACGCACTCAGCAACGGCGCTTACAAACCGCCAGCGAACACCTGCAACGTTTGCAGCAACGCTTGGAAAATCAGCGCCCTACCAATCGCTTACAACAAAAAGTGCAACGGCTGGATGAATTGGACATGCGCCTCCGGGCTGCCCTGCAACGTTACCTGCAAAGCCAGCAACAGCGTGTGATGAACCTATCCTCACGCTTACACCTGCAATCCCCGCAACGCCAGATCCCAAGGCAACAGGCGCAACTGCTACGCTGGCAACAGTATCTGCACGTGTTAATCCAACAACGGTTGGCTAAAGCGCGGGACAAGTTGCAAATGCAAGCCGGGCAATTACACGCTCTTAGCCCCTTGGCAACGCTGGAACGCGGCTATGGCATTGTGCGCCATCAGGAAACCGGAACAGTTATCCGCAGCACCACCGCTTTACGTCTGGGGCAAACCGTTACCACGCAACTGCAAGACGGCAGTTTTGAAAGTATCGTTACCCGCGTTCCCTAAGCTGTTCCCACGTAGCACTGCGGGTTTGCCAAAACTTCCATGCAGGGGTCTGCTGGCAATACAAAGTGCGCCCATCGCAAGCCGTCAGGCTGACCGTGAACTTACCGGACTGCATCCCTGCCGATGCCGGTGCGAACCAATGCTGATCCATTAAATCAAGCGCTTGTTGCCAGCTTTGCATGTCATCACTCACACTCGGTACATGCAAGGCATCGAGAACCAGCGCGTAAGTTTTGCCGGTTTCCAAGTTAGCTTCAGACAATGTTGTGAGCGCTTGATGTGGCGTATTGCTTGCCAATGTCATTACCTGACTGGTCAGCGTTGTGCCAATAAAGCCGCCGAATGCATTTGCTGGCAAGGGAGTAATGGAAGCCGGATTTGCCGCCCCCCACAGCCACAAGGCATTCACCGCTGGGCTTTCGCACGTGTGCAATAACATCTGGATCTCATTGAGCAAGCGATGCCAGTAACGTTTATCGCCTTGTGGCAGCAACGCAAAAATGCTTTGCCCCAAGGCTTGCGACAACGGCACAGTGCGCAAGCTGGCATCCGTTTGTATTCGTTCCCCCAACAAGTACCAACGCTGTGGATGCTTCGCGACCAGTTGCAAACCGTCTTCTTGCAAATGCCGATTCAGCACCGCTAACAAGCGCGTCACTTCATCCAGCGTCAGTGATGGCAATTCCGCTTGCATGACCACGCTATCCAAGCCACTTTTTAGCCATACCGGATCCGCACACAACAACGCTGTTGGCGGCGGCACACCAAAATCGGCGCAATAACGGTAATAAGCGAACGGGATTTCACTGCCCGCCGATTGCCCATAATCATGAAACAGCGTCGCTTCCAAGCCCTGCACGGGTGCGGTGATAACACTGGTGTTGGCACACAAACGCAATAGATTGCTGGCGGCGGGTTGAAAGGCAAAGTCTTTGCACCATAAATCCAGTGGCTGGAATAAACCGGGCAAGTAAAAGCGGAGATCAATCACTGATTTTGTTTTCATAATCGAGATATTAGCGCACTATTTGAATACCTGACATTAATATTTTGGCGGTAAATTCGACTTCGGTTTATCCCGAAATTCCAGCATTTGCCCGCTCCCCACTGGCGCACCCGCGCCACCTGCCCCGCCATCGCTGAGCAAACCCACTTGGGTACGCCCCTGCGCCACGCGCTCTTTGGTATCAAACAATGCCTGATGCAATTTTCGGCTGTATGGCAAGGCATACACCCGTGGCTCGCCATCATCGGTTTCGCGCACCCACATACGGATCGCGCCGTCCTTGCCTTGGCTTGGCTCGAACACATCCGCCGCAATCAGCTCGAATTTTTCCGGCAAGGGCTGCGGTGCAGGCCACCCCTTGGTATCTTGCAAACCTTGCCAATGCAGCCAGTAAAACAGCGGCAAACACACCGTGAGCAGCAACTTACAGCGCCAGCCGGGTTTGCCCAACCACAGCCACACCACAAACGCCAGCGGAATCACATAGGCAAACACGAGAGTTAACGATTCCATACATCCACCGGAATGTGATCTAAGCCATAAGGGGTTAATTTCAGTGGTAACTTATTGAAACTAGACACCGTGCCATCTTCCGCAATGCTGAAACGCACCGCTGTGACTTCCGCATCCTGTGCTGTCAGCTCCACGGTTTCGGCGAATACGGTTTGGAAACGCGGGTTAATCTGGTCAACTTTTACCTGCACTTTTAACGGTGGCGGCGAGGCGGCTTGGTAATAATACAGATTGACAATGTATTCCCCCGCGTAACGTTTGCGAATCGTGACGATTTCCTGATTGATGGAATGCACCACTTCGCGCCCATCCACGCTAATCGTGTCATTGATTTTGCCGCGATCATCCCGATCCAGATGCAAAAAACCGGCTTCGGCTTTGAGGTAAGACACCGTGTCACCCGATGGCGCGTGTACCCACAAATCCACGTCATCCGCCACATCAGGCTGCCAAGTGGCTGAAATCACGTATTCCGCCTGCATATCCACCTTGGCTTTATCCGCTTCGGGATTAATAAACACCAGACTCACCAAAAACAAAAAGCTAAACCCCAGCAAGGTGTTAAACAGCAAGTCGATAAACGGGTCAGTTGGCACTTGTCTGCCCGTGCGGCGGTATAAACTCATGCAGGCAATTCCGCCGCGCTCATCGCGATAATCCGACTAATCAGCCGATCCGCACAACGATCCAACCAATGGCATTGAATGCTGACCAGCATTGCCCCGCCTAAACCCGCCAGCGTGGTATACAGTGCCACCTGCATTCCGCCGCCCATGCTGGTGAGCAATTGTTTGAGTGCGTTAATGCCTTCCGCCTGCAATTCATACACCGAACCCAACATCAGCATAAAGCCAATTACCGTGCCGAGCAGACCTAAGCGCAACATTAAATCGGATAAAAACCAACCCGAACTGTGCCCGCTATGCACGCGCTCAATCAAACGTGCCTGCAAGCTATCGGCAGGTGCGCCTTTACCTTGCACCTGCATTTGCCGCAACACCAGCATCAAATGTTCCTGCGCCCAACTGGCCGGATGTGTTTCCAGCCAACGCGCCCCCTCCCACTGTTGCGGTATCAGTTTCAGCAAACCAGCACTCAAGGTTTCAGCAGCAGCGGCTTGCTGCGACAACTGCCAAGCGCAACGCCCCAAATACAAACTCACCAACACCAGCAACAATACAATGATGGCGGATAAATGCGTCTGGTCTTTCGCCCATAATTCCGCCCACAAGCCGTATTGCCACAGCAAAAACCCACCAAACAGCATCAACCCAAACCACAGCAACCAGCCGTAAAATGGCATGTAAGAATCACGGCTCATGGTTTCTCCTGGGTAGCGTGTTGGACGAGTGCAGCAATGTGGGTAGCATGGAAAAAAGCATTATCGCGCAAAGCATTCGGCAAAATTGCGCTGATTTCTTCGGCAATTTTGCGTAATACCGGGTCTTGATCGGCGACTTGCCAAACCGTGACCAACCATAACGCGGAAGGCGACGGCAATTGTGAATCAGCAATCACCGGCACGGCAATTTCCCCCAGTAGCGGGTTCGCTTCACTTTGCACCCAGCCCTTGCCTTGGTAATAACGCTGGTAAGTGTCGTGCAATAACTGACGTGCCGCGTCGGTAAACGCGCTTTGTTCGTTGGCTTTGCCCCACGCTGCCAAACCGTAAGCCAGATACACCCGATCCGCGAATTGCGCTTCCCCCGCTGCCGGTTCACCAATCAGGCGCGGCAACGTGTCTTGTTTGGTGAGAGCCAGTAATTGTGCGGCAAGCTTTTCACCGGCTTGTTGCAGTTCGGGGTCAAGCCCCTTGGCGGCAGCAAAGGCATTCAAGGCTAACCCGTTCCAACCCAGCAAGGCTTTATCATCACTGCTTAGGGGACGCACACGCCGTTCGCTCAGTAATTTTTCCCGCAAGGCTTTGCCCGCATCGCCTTGGACTTTTACGAAAGGCAATACCTTATCGGCTTCCTCACCCAACAGGTTATGCACGCTGTTTTGCCAATCCTTGCCGACGGTGGCACTGAGCTGTTCCGGTTTCCACAGGTAATAACCGCCTGCTGTGCCATCCCCACCCACGGCGGATAATCCGGCACGCAATAAGCCATCATCGCGCCGGAATGCCGTGAGGGTATGTAACAATGCCTCGCGTCCGGCTTGCAGGTATGCCGGTTGTTTAAATTCCACGCCTGCCCGAATCAACAAGGGTGCTGCCAATACTTGGGTGTATAACATCTGCTCATAATGTGGGTGTGTCCAGCGGCGGTCATCGGTATAACGGAAAAATCCACCGCCCAGATGATCGCGCAAACCGCCGCCAATCAACGCTGCCAAACTGGTTTGCAAAAAAGCATACAAGTCTTTATCCGGCTTCAGTTGATGCAGGGTAAACAGTGCGCTTAGCTGCGGCAAGTTCGGGAATTTTTCCTGATCACCAAACCCGCCGTATTCTTCATCGCCCGCGCCACTGACGTGTTGCAGAAACGCTTGCAATACATCGACGGGCATAGTGGTATCAGCCACCGTTGTCGCCGCATCGCGTTGTTGTGTCAGCGTATTGGCTTTCGCTTGGGCTTTTTCTTGAATGCTGGTTTTATTGGTCGCCCACTCGTTGAGGAAACGTTGCAGGGTTGCGTTAAACTCATCCGCTTTGGTGTAGTTAAAGCCACCGATGGGTAGCGCGTCCGGTGTGAGCATCACCGTCAGCGGCCAGCCCCCGAAACCGCGTTGCTGTTCCATAATGGTTTGCAAATAGGCATCGACCTCCGGCTCTAGCTCGCGATCCACAATGATCGGGATGAAACCGGCATTCACGGTTTCCCCCACCGCTTTGTCGCTGAA
This sequence comes from Thiothrix winogradskyi, assembly GCF_021650935.1. Classification (NCBI taxonomy): domain Bacteria; kingdom Pseudomonadati; phylum Pseudomonadota; class Gammaproteobacteria; order Thiotrichales; family Thiotrichaceae; genus Thiothrix; species Thiothrix winogradskyi. The sequence goes on from NZ_CP091244.1 coordinate 2,844,594, forward strand.
GGTGTCTTGTTTCATTTTGTGACACCAGTAACAACTCGAATAGCCGCTGGAAATCAAGATAGGTTTGCCACTGGCTTTTGCCTGTTCAAAAGCGGTGGCACTGAAGGTGTTCCAATGAATGCTATCATCGGCGTGGGAGCGGAAATACGGGGAGGGGTGGTCGCGTAATACGGTGTTGTGTGCCGCATGGCTCAGCAATGGTAATAAGCACAGACACAATAACGTCAATAAACGCATGGGCTTCCTCGAATGAGTAGATGCACCATAATAGACGTTTAAACCATTAAGCATCAAGCAAGTACAGGAATCGTGTGCTTACCCGTGATAAATATGGGAAAATTCACCGCCTCATCCCAATCTCTCAGTGTGGAGTCTATTTTGAAAAAATGTCTGCTGATTGCATTAAGCGTTCTCCTATTAGGTGGCTGTCTCGACCGTTTCGAGGTGCAACCGGATAATAAACTGCAAGCGCAACTGCCACCGGGCGCACGCATTACCGACGCTGGCACCATGTTGGCGCAAGGGCGCGTGGTCGGGGTTAGCGATGGCGACACCTTGACCGTGTTAGCCAGCAACAAACGCACTTACAAAATCCGCCTACAAGGGATTGACGCGCCTGAAACCAAACAAGCACACGGGCAAAAATGCAAAGAAATGCTCATGACCCGCGCCGTCAACCTCACTGCCGAGGTCGAAGCGTACAAACTCGACCGTTACGGGCGCGTGATTGGCAAAGTCACGGTAGAGAGCAAGGATGTCGCGCTGGAACAAATCAAAGCCGGTTGCGGCTGGCATTATGACGCATACGCCAAAGAGCAAAGCGCTGACGATCAAGCCGCGTATGCCGCTGCGGAAAAACAAGCGCGTAAAGCCAAGCGCGGCTTATGGCGCGACAAACAACCGCAAGCCCCGTGGGATTTCCGCAAGCAACAGTAAGCGCAGCTAGAAAATCGGCGTTTTGGCTTTTTCCCCTGCCACTTCGCGTACCAATTTTGGCACAAGGAAACCGGGCAACTGTTGGCGCATTCCATCCACCATGTGCACTGCCTCGGTTTCCGCCACTTCAAAATGTGCCGCCCCCGCCACCCGATCGAGCACATGCAGGTAATACGGCAAGACACGTTCCGCAAATAACGCTTCGCTCAAATTCACTTGCGCCTGCACACTGTTATTCACCCCACGTAACAGCACCGCCTGATTCAACAAAGTCACACCCGCCGAATGCAAAGCAGCCAACGCTTGGCGCACATCGTCCGCCGCCAACTCTTGCGCGTGATTGGCGTGAATCACCATCACCACTTGCTGACGAATAGTTGCCAGCATCTGCAAAAATCCCGCATCAATCCGCGACGGCAACACCACCGGCAAACGGGTATGAAAACGTACTCGTTTTACATGAGAAATACCGTTCAACTGCTTGAAAAACAATGCCAAACGCTCATCAGCAAGCGTTAGCGGATCACCGCCACTCAAAATCACTTCGCACACATCAGGATTAGCACGGATATAAGCCAATGCCCCTTCCCACTCGCCCTTCACCGGATTCGACTCGCTGTAAGGAAAATGCCGACGGAAACAATAACGGCAATGCACCGCACACGCGCCCGTCGTCACCAATAACACCCGCCCGTGATACTTGTGCAATACACCATCCGCCACCAGCGCCTGATTATCACCCACAGGGTCAGCGTGGAAACCTTCAACCACTTGCAACTCGGCATCTAACGGCAACACTTGGCGTAACAGCGGATCGTTCCAATCGCCTTTCCGCATCCGCGCAATGTAACTATGCGGCACAAGCAAACGAAATTGCCGAGCAGCCTCTTCCGCTCCCTTCACCCCTTGCGGGGGAAGGGCTGGGGATGGGGGGTATTCTTCCAACCCCAAGACCTGCATCAACGCCAACGGATCGCGCACCGCCGCCGCTAATTCACGCTGCCAAACAGCTACTTTTGCAGACACAACATTTTCTACCTGATTTTTTATCTGGATTCCGGTTATCATAGCGGGCTATTTTACGTTTAGATGATTTTGGAGACGGACTAATGGCCACCTATGGTAGCAATGATTTAAGAGTTGGTGTGAAGATTATCCTCAATGGCGACCCTTACACCGTCGTAGACAGCGACTTTGTAAAACCCGGCAAAGGTCAAGCCTTCACCCGCGCCCGCGTCCGCAACCTCAAAACCGGGCGTACCATTGAACAAACCTTCAAATCCACAGAAACCCACGAAGGGGCTGACGTGGAAGACCGCGATATGGAATACCTCTATACCGACGGCGAAAACTGGACATTCATGGACAGCAGCTCTTTTGAACAGCTAGAAGCAGGCGCAACCGCCATGGCTGATGCCGTCAAATGGCTAAAAGGCAATGAAAAATGCGTCGTCACCTTATGGAACGGCGTACCGCTGCAAGTCACCACGCCCAACTTTGCCGAATTGAAAATCACCCAAACCGACCCCGGCGTCCGTGGTGATACGGCGACCGGCGGCACTAAGCCTGCCACGCTGGAAACCGGCGCAGTCGTGAAAGTGCCGCTTTACATGGAAGAAGGCGAAATCCTCAAAATCGACACCCGCACTGGCGAATACGTTTCCCGCGTTAAAGCGTGAATCTAGCTGCTTTGCACGAACGCGCATCCCTGAACCAGCAGGTGCGCGTTTTTTTTGCCGAACGCAAGGTGCTGGAAGTCGAAACCCCAGCACTTTCGCAAGCGGGCAACACCGACCCGTTCATTGACAGTTTCAGCGTCAATACGCCGCAAGGTTTGCGTTATTTGCACACCTCGCCGGAATACCCGATGAAACGCTTGCTGGTGGAGGGTGCGGGTGACATTTACCAACTCTGCAAAGTGTGGCGACGTGATGAAAGCGGCAAACGCCATAACCCCGAATTCACAATGCTGGAATGGTATCGGCTCGGTTTTACTTGGCAGCAATTAATGCACGAAGTCGCCGATTTATTGCATATACTCATTCCGCACCTGCAAAAACCCCCGCGTTTTTGCAGTTATCGTGAGGCATTCCTTGAAACCGTGCAGCTTGATCCCCATCTTGCCACAGAAGCTGAATTATCGGCTTGTGCGCAGGCACACGGTATCGGCTTTAGCGGTGACATGCCGGTGCAGGCGTGGCGGGATTTGCTATTAACCCATTGTGTGGAACCGCACTTCCCCACTGACCAACTGACGTTTCTGTACCATTACCCCGCCACTCAAAGTGCGCTGGCAACGGTACAGCAGGTAGACGGGCAGGCGGTTGCGGAACGTTTTGAGGTGTATTTAGGTGCAGTGGAACTCGGCAATGGTTATCAGGAACAAACCGATTCAGCGCAGAATCGCTTAATTCTGGTACAAGATGCCAATACTCGCGGGCATGACATACCCGTCGATGAACGGTTTCTTGCGGCACTCGAAGATGGCTTGCCAGAATGTGCGGGCGTTGCCCTTGGCATCGACCGGATTTTGATGTGCAGGATGCAACTGGATGACCTGAAACAGGTTATCGCTTTTTCATGGGAGGTGGCATAATAGCCGCCGACACTAATATTCAAGGAGATTGAACGTGGACTTTCTGATATCTAACGCTCATGCCGAAGGTGCAGCCGCACCAGCGGGTGGTGGCATCGAAATGTTGCTGATGATGGGCGTATTTTTCGCCATTATGTATTTCATGATTATCCGCCCGCAGCAAAAGCGTGCCAAAGAACATAAAATGATGATCGAATCCCTCAGCAAAGGCGATGAAATCGTTACCGGTGGTGGTGTGATGGGTAAAATTGCAGGCTTAGGTGATAACTTCGTCGACCTGACAATTGCTGATAACGTCACTATCAAAGTACAAAAACATGCTGTTGCTTCTGTCCTGCCTAAAGGCACGATGAAAGGCGCGTAAACGGTAAGTGGGGGGATTTTCCCCCTCACCTCCAACCCCACACGGAATCCTATAACAATGAATCGCTATCCACTCTGGAAGTACCTCATGATCGCAGTCGTACTGCTGATCGGGGTGATCTACTCTGTCCCCAACTTTTTTCCGTCTGAACCGGCGGTGCAGTTAAGCCCTAAAGTCGAACAGGCTATCGACCCGGCAACCATGCAACGCTTCGAGCAAGCATTACAGGCGCAAGGCTTAACCATTCGCGCCAGTGAGAACAACGGTCAACAAGCCTTGTTCCGCTTTGAAGACACCGATGTGCAACTCAAAGCGTCTGAAGCCTTGAAAGCAGCGGTCGGTGATCAGTTTGTGGTGGCGCTGAACCTTGCACCTTCCACCCCCAGTTGGTTACGCGCTTTGAATGCTAACCCCATGTTCTTAGGGTTGGACTTGCGCGGCGGGGTACATTTCCTCATGGAAGTGGACATGAAAGCGGCATTGGATAAGCAGATTAACCGCTACGAAGACGAATTCCGTGATTTCCTGCGCGAACAAGACATCAAATATCTGGGCATTGCCCGCGAAGGTGATACGGTACTGGCAAAATTCCGCGATGCCGCCAGCCGCGATGCCGCTATGGCAGCATTTGGCAAGGAATACCAGAATAGCCTGCAATTCACCGCACTGCCTGATACTAACGATTTGCAAGCCAGTATTTCGCAAACCGCGATGCTGGACATTCAAAAGTTTGCCCTGCAACAAAACATTACCACCCTGCGCAAACGGGTGAACGAACTGGGAGTAGCCGAGCCGGTTATCCAGCAACAAGGCGCTAACCGCATCGTGGTACAGCTCCCCGGTGTACAAGATACCGCCCGCGCTAAAGAAATTCTGGGTGCAACCGCCACCCTCGAATTCCGTTTGGTCGATGAGCAAAATGACCCGACACAAGCGCAACAAAGCGGGCGTGCACCCATTGGCTCACAGCTTTACAAAGAGCGTAGCGGCGACCCGATTCTGCTTAAACGCCAAGTGATGCTGACCGGCGATTTCATTATTGATGCCTCTTCTGGCTTTGATGAGAATAGCCGTCCGGCAGTACACATTACGCTTGATGGAAAAGGTGCTACCCGGTTCAACAAAGTAACCGGCGAAAACGTTCAAAAACTGATGGGCGTGGTCTTCATCGAAAACAAGATCGAGACCCAAGAAGTCGACGGGCAAATGGTTAAAACCAGCAAGACTACCCAAGAAGTTATCAACGTTGCCCGTATTCAGGAGCAATTGGGTAAACGTTTCCAGATCACTGGGCTAGATTCGCCGAAAGAAGCACGTGACCTTGCCTTATTGCTGCGGGCAGGTGCATTAGCCGCGCCGGTTTATATCGTGGAAGAACGCACCGTCGGCCCTAGCATGGGTAAAGAGAACATCGAAAAGGGCTTTAACTCCAATATTTGGGGGTTTGCTGCGGTGGTGTTGTTCATGGTGATTTACTACCGTGTTTTCGGCGTTATTTCCAGCTTAGCATTGGCTATTAACGGTTTCTTCCTGTTTGCGCTGCTTTCCATGATTCAAGCGACCCTGACCTTGCCGGGTTTGGCAGGTATCGCCTTGACGCTGGGTATGGCGATTGATGCCAACGTCTTGATTAACGAACGTATCCGCGAAGAACTGCGTGCAGGTGCCTCGCCACAAGCTGCTATTAATGTCGGCTATGAACGTGCCTGGGGTACGATTATCGACTCTAACTTGACCACATTGATTGCAGGTATTGCACTGTTTTTATTGGGTTCCGGCCCTGTCAAAGGCTTTGCCGTGGTGCTGTGCTTGGGGATTTTAACTTCCATGTTCAGCGCGGTAACGGTGTCACGGGCGATAGTTAATCTCGTCTACGGTTACAAACCACGTCTGCAAAAACTGGCGATTTAAGGGGCTATACCATGATTGAGTTTTTTTCACTTAAAAAAGTCATTCCGTTTATGCGGTATGGCAAAACCACGACGGCTATCTCGCTGGGAACGTTCTTGTTCTCGGTATTCTCGCTGTTTTTCTACGGTCTGAATCTGGGGGTTGACTTCACCGGCGGTACGGTGATGGAGGTGCGCTACGCGCAGGCTGCGCCTATCGACACCATTCGTGAAGCCATCAAAGCCACTGGCTATCATGAGGTAGCGGTGCAAAACTTTGGTTCGACCCAGGATGTATTGATCCGTTTGCCATTGAAAGAAGGCGTTTCCAGCGCTCAAGTCAGTGAGCAAATCATGGGGGTGCTGAAAACCAGCACACCGGATGTCACCCTTAGCAAAGTCGATTTCGTCGGCGGGCAAGTTGGGCAGGAGTTGTATGAAAACGGTGGTTTAGCCCTGATTTTAGTAGCGGCAGGCATCATTATTTACCTCGCATTTCGCTTTGAATGGCGTTTTGCGGTTTCCGCCACCGTTGCCAATATGCATGACGTGGTAATCATCCTTGGGTTATTTGCGTTCTTCCAATGGCAGTTTGACTTGACCGTATTGGCGGGTATTTTGGCAATACTGGGCTATTCCGTGAACGAATCGGTAGTGGTATTTGACCGGATTCGGGAAAATATCCGCACCATGCGTGATGAAACCATCTCGAACATTATCGACAGTGCGATTACCAGCACCATGTCGCGTACCATTATTACCCACTTGTCGACCCAAATCATGGTGTTTGCGATGTTGTGGTTTGGTGGCGAAGCCCTGCATAACTTCGCACTGGCACTGACTATCGGGATTATGTTTGGGATTTACTCATCAGTATTGGTAGCTTCGCCCTTACTGCTGATGTTAGGTCTTAAACGGGAACACATGATTCCCAAAGAGGACGAGAAAATGGAAGGGATGAATGCCGATGGTTCAATCGTCTAAATCCTAACCTGATGCAACCATGAAGCCCCCAACTTGGGGGCTTTTTTATGGCTATGGTTTAAATGACCAGTTTTTCCTCGATCTCCAATAACGCCATCACTACTGGGCGCAATGGCGGCTTAGCATCCTGAAACTCACCCAACATGGTGCGCAAGAAATCCAGATGTTCACGCACAAACCGTAATTGCCGAGGTGCTGCCCCGCGCCACACGGCTTGCACATAATCCGCCACCACTTTTTGCACCTGAGTGGTTTCGTGCAAACGGGCGCTGACCAAATAATGCAGCAGGCTGTATTCGGCTTGCGTAATCCCCGAACAAAACGACGCTGCCCCACGATTGCCTGACGTGACACATTGCCGCGCTTGCTCCAGCCAGTGCTTGAGTTCCTCCCGATCCAACTGTTGCACATGACCGCGCAAATAACGTACCACTTTGCACGTCAGCCAATTGATCAGCGGATACCCCGCCACCGTGTTGGTTTCCTGCAAGGCAAACTCATGCGCCCGCTGATAGGCTAACTCCATCTCACGCAAGGCATTCGCACGTTTGACGCCCGTTACCATTAATGCGCCACGTTTCCAGAATTTACCCACCTCTTCAAAACGTTGCAGGCTATTGCCCAAGCCATCCAGCAACTGGAGGGTTTTGAAACTGTCCGCCATCAATGCCGTGGGGGATACCGCCAGCCGCGATTCCGGTGGTGCTACCCTGCCCTGCACCCATGCCAATGCCAGCGAGGTTTGCAAACTCACTTTGTCTTCCAGCAAGATCACCGGGTAATCGGCTTGCGGCGAATCCAGTGCTGCCTGATACGCCTCCAGTGCCGGAATAAACATATCCAACTTGCCGTAAGCCCTGCCTAGGGCATACAAAATATCCGCGTGCGACAACCATTCTGCCGGAATCGCCCGGTGCAATTGCGGCAAGCGTTCCTGCAACCATTCAATGTCCCCCGCTTGTGCGGTGTCGGCGGCATGAATCAGGTTTTGCAACTCCGCCACCACTTCGACTTCTGCCACGAAGCGCCAGCTATCCAGCGTCTTGTCATCAATATGGCTATCAGGCTGGCGGCTCAACAATTTGTAATCCGGGTCGCCGTAACACTGATAAGCGCCCCACGTATTGCTTTGCGGGTATTGCTGCCAAGTTTCGCGCCGTGCCAACAAGGTCGCCATGCCAAACGTATGCCCTTGCAAGAGTGCTTGGTAACACTGCTCGGCAAACACTTGCGCCGCACTGTCATTAATCGCCCAGCCTGCCGCAATGACCGCCCGCACCCCCATGCGAATTAATTCCTGCGCCAAACTCGCCGCCAACTTGCTGCGGTCGCTGCTCACAGCGGTTTGTATCTCGGCACTCATGAAGTCCATTTGCGCGAGATGACAGCAATTGATGAACGCCAATTCTGGTACTTTGCGCATCTGCCCGATTTCGACCGGCGTGAGGAAAATGCCATCGCCCAACACCATGCCACTGACTTCAACATCGCTGTCAGGGTTAGAGCGGTAGCGGTACACCCCATGCCCTGCCAGGTGCAGCACCCGATAATCGCCGGTGTGCAGGGCTTTTAAAATGGCTTGCGAATCCGTGCCAATTTCGCGGGTCACGCTGCTGAAACCACTGGATTCCAGCAGGTTTGCCACGGTTTCAGCCTCCTGCCGGGCAGCAGGCAGGCGCACAAATTCGCCATTCACCGGCGGATCGCCAATCACCAATGCCGAACGTTCCAAAGGGTTGATCACGTGCTGGCGGTATTGCCCCACTTGTAGCTGACGTACCAACCCGAACCGCACCGCCAGCGGCTGGGATTCGTGGTCAAACCGGTTGTACAGCAATTCCCACGGGTAGGCAGACGCGGCACTATCCAACACCATCACCAAATTTTCAGCATTCGGCGCTTGCTCTTTCATTGCAGCGGGCAGCAATAACTCAAACAAAATCTTACCGGTATCCGGGTCATCCGCGCTGGAAGTAATCGCCTTGTCGATAAACTGATCCACCAACTTGCGCTGCGTGGCTTGCAATACCAACTCGGCACGCGCCTTATCGGTCAGCGCGGTATATTTCAAGCCCTCGGCATTCGCTTCCACTTGAATCCGCCGCCACCAACCGGGCGGATCGTTATACATCACCCGCCGCCGTTTCCCCGGCAAGCATTGCATCAGGCTCTTAACATTGAAATCGTTACAGAATTCCGGCGACAATACGAAATCTTGCACCAAACGCGCCGCTTCCACTGCCCGGTCTTCGTACAATTCGATGAATTCCACTACTTGTAAGCGCAGACGCAAGCCGCGTTCGCTCTTATCCAACGCCTGATTGGCACGCGCAATCGCCCGCAAAATCGCCGTAATCGAATCCGCCAAAGTCACACTGCCGCCGCCCACCGTTCCGATCAGCAAGGTCGCCACATGCACCGGCACGGTTTCCGTTTCTGCCTGCGAATTACTCGACAGGGTTTGCTCCAAAGCTTCGCGGATTTTCAGGGAATAAGCCATCATCGCACGGGTGAAACTGGCGGTTAACTCCCCAGCGGTCAGCTTGCCGACTTCACCCAAGCCCACAATTACCGCGCCCCCCGGTTTTTTCCCCGGATTCAGGAACACGTGTGACGTACCCAATTCGCCCGGATACAAGCCCATGCGATGCAGTTCCCCCAACCGCCCCTGCAAACGCTTATCCAGCAACGCTTCAGCACTGAGGATAGTATCCCCCGCGTAATGCCCGACCACCACCGGATACGCCACCTGTTCCAGATTGCCATGCACCACGCGCACTTCCACCGGCGGGCGCACTTCTTCCTGCGTCATGCGCGTATGGTAGCCCAAAGCAGCCGCCAGCAATTCCTGTTCATCGGGAAACAATTCGCGGCGAATCGTCGGCAACCACTCCCCCGTTGCCTTGCCAATGGCAGGTGGCTGGGTTGCCAATTGCCGCGACACCCCATCGTCCAGCAAATATTGCAAGGTCTGAAAATGCTCGCTGTGGCTGGCCATGCGCCCGTGTTCGACCGGCAAATACCAGGTTGGCAATTTCGCGGGCAATTCCGCCCACAAGCTCACCCCATCCCCCGCACCACTGGCATGAAAACGCCAGCCACCTTGGTATTCCGCCACATCATCCGGCGTCAGGCTGGATTTACCGTACAGATACAGCAGGCGTTGCGTATCCAGTTCCACCGCACGTAACTGTTCACGCACCCGCCGCGCATCCGCCAGCAAATGGCGGGCAGGCCAGTTGTGAAACGCATCCCCCAGCAAGGTTTGCCAACGTGCTTCGTGCAAATACGCCGCAGGCAACAATTCCAGCACGCCGGGGTAACGCGCAAACTGCTGTGCCAAAGCCTTGGCTTCGCGCTCATCCACTTGCCCATCGAGCAGATTCAACAGGCTCAGCAAGCGGTGTTGCCCCAGCAATAATTGCACCGCCGCATACGTCCCCTGCAAGGGCGTACCCAGCATCACCACACGGCAATCCGCCTCTTCGCGCAAGCGTTGCCACAGTTTGGGCGCTTCGCTCATCAACGCCAGCGCCACCAAGCCCCCGCCGGAATGCGCCAGCAAGCGCACGACCAGTTTGCTATTGCTGGCTTTGGCTTGATCCAGCTCCTGTTCCAGTGCATCCGCCAGCCGCCGCCCCGCTTCCGCAAACGAACGCCGCCAGTCGTAGGCAAATTCCACCAGCGTATGACTAGCCGCTAACATCGTGAGCAGCGGGCGATACGGCGCTTCCAACACGCCGTCGGCTTGCACCCCAGCACTGTCAATTTGCAGGCGCGAAAAATCCCCCCAACTCAATGCCGACATATCCAGCCAGATGGGTGTACCGTTGATTTGCAGCGTAGACCCCATGAAACCGGGCAGAAAATACACGGTGCTGCGCTTGGCTTTTTGCGCATGACGACCAGACCGCGCCGCCGGACGCGCCACCGGGGTATCGGTCAGCAGCGGACGCAAGCGCAAATCGGTATCCGGGTGTTGCAAGGCACTGAGCAAACGGTCGCGCACTTCACCTTTACGAAAATAATTGAAGTGGCTACTGTCATCGCCCTGATCCAGATAAAAGCGCATCCCCCGCAAGCGCCGCACCCCACCGTACATTCCGGCAGTATTCACCACGAAATCATTTTCTTCGCCGAAAAAGCGTTGCGTCACCCATTCCTTAAAATGCCCTAGGATAGTCGACGCCCGCATTTCCCCCGAAATCACGGTGATGTCAGAATCGAGTTGCACATCCGGGCGATTCAGCAAGCGCACTAAGGGGGAGGCGGGCATCATCGCTTCCAAGCCCGGCAGTTCTTGCGGGTCGGTACGTTTGCGGGCTGTTGCCATCAACACCATGCGCACAAATTCCGCTATCATCTGCAAACGCGGGGAAGGAATAAAGCTCAATACATTGAAGATCACTGACAGATTGTCTTCAAGCCGTTCCGACGCTAACACCGTGCCACGCCCCGGACACGCGACCCGTGCAAAGCGCTCCACCTTAATGTGTTTTTCACTCAGCAAAGTGGCAATTTCCTGCAAGCCTTGCAGATCATGCTGTCGCGCCTGATGCGCGAATGGCTGGAGTTCTGCCTTGGAGAAAATTTCTTCGCTTTCCAGAAATTTATCAGCGGAATCACGAGTTTTACGCTGCAACACGCCTTGACACAGCAATTCCCCCACCAAGCCACCGCGTGAATGGCTAATCAAGTGCAAGCGCGTGTGCGGTGGCAATAAGCGCAACACTTGCAACGCATTGTGCACCGGGCTGACGGTGAGGGTGTGGTGTTCCAGCGTGAACACTTGCTGACCATACGGCGCGAACAAACGTTGTAACCAAGCGGTGGCGTTGTAGCCTTGGCGTGATTCCCACAATTCGCCGAAACTGCCATCGGTGCTGGAAAATGTGCCGTGCAAAAACAGCAATACCGGCTTGCTAGTATCAATGTCTCCGGCTTGCGTGACCAATTCCAGCGTCAATTGATCGGTGTTATGGCAGCGATACACACCCGGTTGCGGAATTTTGCGAGTTTCCAGCTTGTCGATTAACACCTCAGATAAAGCATCGCTCATATCGCTGACTGGATCGACGTTCAGTACCCGCAGAAATTTCAATACCAACCCGACCACACCGCGCTGGTTACTCACGTCAAAACTGGCGGGCGTCAGCATGAATTCATTGCCGGTCGAGCGGCTGGTTTCCTCGCGGGCTTGCGCCCGTAATTCACCCGCCCGCACCCAGCGTTTGAACCCGCCTTCAAATTCGAGTTCGACTAAGGTGTCAGCGTCAAGGTTATTGAGTGCGACACTGTTACCGCCACTGCGCAAAGCTTCCAGCGACACTTCTTGCTGGCAGGTAATGGTCAGAATATCGGCAAAATCGCCATGTGTTTTGAGTGGAAAGTCTTGCCCGGTTAACTTGCCACTGATCTTGATGGATTCCATGCGTCCCCCGCATTATTTTTCGGCCTGCCTATTGTTTAGTACAAAACGGGGGGTTATACAATAGGAAACGCCATGCGGGGATGACGTCGATAATGCCAGCGTCAAGCACGATGCGTTCCTCTTCATGGCGCGTCACGATAATACCCCTGGGCAAATTCAATTCCACCATTGCCTCTTCCAGTGCCGCGATTTCACGCTTGCGGGTGGTCGGGCTTGCCAGTGATTCACACACTTGCACCAATAGCCGAGGATGGTCTTGCCACTGGGCAATGAAATCCACTTCGCGCCCGCCTTTGGTTTTGTAGTAGAAAATAGCGGGGGTCAGGCGGCGCAGAGTGATGAACACCAGATTTTCGAGCAAATGCCCCGCATTAACCAAAATCCCCGATGCGACCGACGTGACCATGGCATGGTCGATACAATAAATCTTTTTCGGGTTAGCGTTCGCCCGGCTCAGCGAAGCATCAAACAGGCGCACGGTAAACAGAAAATAAGCATCTTCAAACCATTCCAAGTAATCAGCCACTGCTGACTGAGGGGCTTTATGCCCTAAGGATTTCAAATACCCTGTTAGCTTGTTCAAGGAATACAGGGAGGCGGTATTGTCGATCAGCCAATGCGCCAAATCCGTCACCGCTTTGGGGTGAGAAATATTATGGCGTTCCACCAGATCACGGAACAGCACCGCATGGAAATATTCCTGATGAATCTTGATCCGCAAGCGCCGCTCCAAACCCGCGACTTCGGGGAAACCACCCGCTGCCCAATATTGTTCGAAAGCATTTTGTACGAACAAGCGCTGTTTGGTGGAAAGCAGCCCATCGCCCGCATCCACCCTCAGATAATCCAGATATTCGCGGAAGGAAAACGGGAATACCTCCCATGACAACGCCCTGCCACGCATTTGGGTAGCGATTTCCTTGGAAAGCATTCGCGCTGACGAACCCGTGATGTACACCTCACAGTTTTCGGTACGCATCAGCCGATCCACAAACGGTTCCCAGCCTTCAATCGCCTGAATTTCGTCGAAAAAACAGTACACCTTTTCGCTGTTTTTCTTGGCAGGATAGAGCGCGTAATACGCATCCAAAATCACGCCCAAGCCGCTTTGCTGAAGTCCGTGCAGACGGTCATCGAAAAAGTTCAGGTAGAGGATATTTTGGCGCGAGACACCGCTATCTAGCAGCTTTTGTATCAGTTGCGACATGAAGGTTGATTTGCCGCTGCGACGCACGCCGATGCAGACCGTAGCCTTGCCTTGAACGGGTGTGACATCCAAACGGCGCGGTATGCCGGAGAACAACTCAAGATCTTGAAAGTCTAAGAGTATTTCTTGAAGGATTGTAATCATGTTGTGGTTCTCCCGCCCGAATGCCTGTCAGCTATCGCAAAATCATTCATAATTATGAGTGATTTCATGAAAAAGTGTTAATTTATTTTAGCACTTTCGCCATATATCAATACCGTGCTAGATTTGATGGAAATCACCAACAGGAAACCCCCCGCAGTGGAAGCCCTAAAACTCAAAACCGTCGATGACTTGCTTGCTGCCAGTGTAGAACGCATCGAATTGATGAACGGGGAGCTGATTAAACGCCCAATGGCACGCTCGGAACATGCGCTGGTGCAATCGGGTTTGTCAGATGAAACCCTTCCCTTCAAACGCAAAAGTAGCAGCGGCGGCTGGTGGATCATGACTGAAATCAGTGTTCGCTATACTGAAAATCATTGCCCTACACACGATTTGGCGGGGTGGCGTAAAGAGCGCGTCCCAGCCCGTCCAACCGGTATCATGGAAACCTTGCCCGATTGGGTGTGCGAAATCACTTCACCGGGGCATGAGCGCAAAGACCTGTTCACCAACTTCATGGCACTGCAACGCTACCAAGTACCGTTTTACTGGGTCATCTCGCCGGAAGACCGCACCCTGATCGCTTATCAATTGGTGGGGGAACATTACCATGTGGTGTTTTCGGTGGAATGTGCCACGGCAGAACAGGTTAAGGCAGCGCGGATACCGCCGTTTGAGGAAAGTGGAATTGACTTGGGGTATGTGTTCTTTGGAAACCATGAATAAATCCAGTATTTTGCCGTTACTGGCCTGCTGCTTTCTGGTCGCTTGCCAGACGCTTGGCACGGGAACGGGGATGGCAGGCAAGGCTTCGTACTATGCGCAGCAATACCACGGTCGCCCGACTGCCAGCGGTGAACCGTACAATATGTATGCGATGACTGCCGCTCACCCCAGCTTGCCTTTCGGCACGTTGCTGCGTGTGACTAACTTGCAAAACGGACGTTCTGTTGTTGTGCGGGTGAATGATCGAGGGCCTTACAAAGCGGGGCGGGTTGTTGATGTGTCGTTGGCGGCGGCGGAACAGCTTGGGCTGATACTGCCGGGTACGGCGGAGGTGCGCTTGGAAGTGGTGCGATAACGATATTTAGCCAATAATCACGCAATTATTGCCAATAGTTGCCAATAATCCTAAAATTCATGAAAACCTTGATGGAGTTTCGGCAATGGCAACCTTGAATATTTCTCTTCCTGACCAGTTGCGTGACTGGATAAGCACACAAATCACCTCCGGGCGTTATTCCAGCGCCAGCGATTACCTACGGGATTTAATCCGCAATGACCAGCGTGTGCTAATGCAGGATTCGCAATGGCTTGCCAACCATTTACAGGCTCGGATGGCAACACCGGATGAGGCGTTTGTGGAAATCAACGCTGCGGATGTGAAAGCGCGGGTACGCAAGCAACTGGACAACCCGGCATGACGTTGCTGTATACCTTTCACCCGCTGGCAGATGCCAAACAGGATGAGATCTGGCACTACACCTACCAGCAATGGGGAATGCAGCAGGCGGACAAGTACATTGATGGTCTGCACGCAATCTTGCAAACCGTTGCCGAGAACATCAAACATCCCAAGGTTCGGGCATTACCGCCAGAAGTGGTTACGGGTGTCTTTTTCGCGCATTACGGCAAGCATTACGTGTGGTGAATTCCAGCAAGTCGGAAACCATAAAAAACCATTTACCGCCCCCCCCCCATTCCAATAGAATGTGTATCATCACAAACAACCATACACATGAAGCTATGCGAACCAATATCGTCATTGATGAAACGCTGATGCGTGATGTCCTCCAAGCAACGGGGCTGCAAACCAAGCGTGAAGCCGTGGAACGCGGTCTGCAACTGCTGTTACGCCTTGCGCGGCAAGCTCGTATCCGTGAATTTCGCGGAAAACTGCACTGGGAAGGCAACTTGGATGAAATGCGCGTGGATAAGCCATGATCTTTGTCGATTCCAGCGTATGGATTGATTATTTCAACGGAAAATCAACCCCGCAAAGTGACTGGCTCGACTACTTGCTCGGCACACAACCCATTGCAACTGGAGAACTTGTCTTAACCGAAGTGTTGCAAGGTTTCAAACAAGACAAAGAGTACGCCCAAGCCAAAGAACTGCTGTTGACACTGGATTATTTCACCATGCTCGACCAGTCCATCGCCCTAAAAAGTGCCGACAACTTTCGGGCTTTGCGCAAGCGCGGTATTACCGTGCGTAAAACCATTGATGTGCTAATCGCCACCTTCTGCATCGAGAAAAACCTGCCACTGCTACAATCTGATGGTGATTTCACCCCGTTTCACGAACACTTTTCGTTAAGAAATGCCCTACCGGGTCACTAACCTTGATGGTTTGCCAAGCAACTGGATTAAATCATTCCCCCCACACCTTTAAATCTCTCAACAAAAGCAGCAATTTTTTGGAAAACACTTTGTTTTTTCGTTAAATATTTCGGATTAAGCGGACTCATTTTGGGAAGGATTGCATTTAGTTCCGTGCCATTTTCACTGGCATATTCTCGTTTTAACGATACCGTGATGTAACGCTTGGCGGCTTCCACATTCAGATTTTCCGAACTAATCAATTCATCTGCCTCACGTTGTTGTTCGGCCTGAGCAAAAGTAAAGAAAGCTTCAATAATACTAGGTTTGTCAAGAATGCTGTCCAAGTTGGTTTGATTAATAAAATCAACCAGCAAACTTTCTTTGGCACGATTACCAAGACTGGCACGAATTAAACGGCGTACTTCTTCGACCAATGCCGCCTTATCTTTTATTTTTTTATTATGTTCAAAAATTAACTCCAGAATATAATCAAGATTAATCTCTTGCGACTTAAGCAAATCCACCTCAAAAACCACATCATCCCAATCAAGGGTGGATGCTTCTTTTTCTTTGGTAGATTTTTCCCGTCGTAGCCAGTCGCGAATATCGTTATAGGTTGAACGGTAATCTTGAATAGCTCGCTCACTTGGAGTCGTAATCGCTTGCATTGCAGCTAAGTCGTCATCGTTTAAGTAATACTTAGCTTTAAATGCCTCCACCCTAGCAGGGTCGGTCATATCCACATTCTGCAAGGCTTTTAAGCCCGCAAACTCATCGTAGTTTTGCAAAACATTCTCGACACGTAAATATTCACCAAATAATTTAGCAAAATCTTTTTTATCTTTTTCTTTAACAATCTCATCAGGGTTTGGAAAGCGTTGTTGTAACTCTTCTACCACATCCAGAAAACCGCGACGAGCTTCACCAGTTGTCATATCAGTGAAGCCTTCCATGTATTCTTTATAGCTTTTCTCCAGAACCACGTTTTTGGTATTCTTGTCACCAAAGAGAGTAATAGCATCAACAGTAGCTTGTTCTAAATCACGGAAGGTAACGATATTGCCAAATGTTTTGGTCGCATCAAAAATACGATTAGTACGTGAGTAGGCTTGTATCAAGCCGTGGTAACGTAGCGTTTTATCCACGAATAAGGTGTTTAATGCAGGTGCGTCAAAGCCTGTCAGAAACATACCCACTACAATGATTAAATCAACCTCTTGGTTTTTTACTCGTTTTGCCAAATCACGGTAATAATTTTGAAACGCCTTGCTATCAACACCGTAATTGGTTTTAAAAATTGCGTTATAATCAGCAATTGCCGCACTTAAAAACTCCTTAGCACTGCTATCCATCGCGCTAGGTTCAAAGCTTTCATCCACAATATCGCCTACCGCATCTTGTTCTTCATTGGCGGCAAAAGAAAATATAGTGGCAATCTTAAGCGGTTTGTGACTGTCTTTCTGTAAATCCTTAAAGGCTTCATAATACGATTTGGCGGCATCCACACTGCTTACCGCAAACATAGCGTTAAAGCCTTTGCCGTTAGCCTGTAAGCGGTGGGTTTTTTGCTTGAAATTATTCAAAATGTATTGCGCAATTTCCCGGATGCGCTCAGGATGCAATAATGCGTGTTTATTTTCTGCTGCCGTGAGCTTTTTCTCGTCTTGTTCAGTTTCAATTGCCTTAAACTGTGGGCGTACATCATTGTAGTCCACTTTAAACTTCAATACTTTTTCATCACGAATGGCATCGGTAATCACATAAGAATGCAACTCACGCCCAAACACGCTGGCAGTTGTTTCTGCTCCCAAGGCATTTTGCGGAAAAATCGGCGTGCCTGTAAATCCGAACTGATAAAACTTCTTAAATTTTTTCTTTAAGTTCTTTTGGGCTTCACCGAATTGTGACCGGTGCGCTTCATCAAAAATAAACACCACTTGCTTGGTATAAATAGGCAAGTCGTTTTCATTTTTCATCAAGTTGTTCAGTTTTTGAATCGTGGTAACGATAATTTTATTATCATCTTTATCAAGATTTCGTTTTAGCCCTGCGGTACTCTCTGAACCATTGACACTATCGGGTGAAAAGCGTTGGTATTCCTTCATGGTTTGATAGTCGAGGTCTTTACGGTCAACCACAAAAAATACTTTATCAATAAACTCACGCTGAGTCGCTAACCTCGCTGCTTTAAAGCTGGTTAAAGTCTTACCCGAACCTGTTGTATGCCAAATGTAACCACCACTCTCTATATTGCTCCAGTTCTTTGCTTGATAACTGCTTTCTATTTTCCATAAAATACGTTCAGTCGCGGCAATTTGATAAGGGCGCATCACTAACAAAGTATCGCTTACATCAAAAACCGAATAATTTATCAGCACATTCAACAAGGTATTTTGTTGAAAAAAGGTAGTGGTGAAGTCTTTTAAGTCTTTTATCAGGGTATTGTCCGATCTTGCCCAGTTCATGGTGAAATCGAAACTGTTTTTATCGCGTTTAGTCGTATTGGAAAAATAACGGGTATCCGTGCCATTTGAAATCACAAAAAGCTGTAAATACTTAAATAGTGATTGTTCGGCATTAAAACTTTCTTTACTGTAGCGATGGACTTGATTAAATGCTTCTCGAATCGCCACACCACGTTTTTTTAGTTCAACTTGTACTAATGGCAAACCATTCACCAAAACAGTAACATCATAGCGATTAATATGCGTACCTTTTTGCTCAAACTGCCTAATAACTTGCACTTTGTTTCTGGCGATAGTTTTTTTATCCAATAGGTAAATATTTTGAATGTGCCCATCATCAAACACAAAATCATAAATGTAGTCATTATGAATTTTGCGGGTTTTGTCGATGCCATTATCACTAGGCTTGTCTAGGAACTCAATCACGAAGCGTTGCCATTCGCTGTCTAAAAACTGCATATTATTGAGGATTTGCAACTGTACTCGCACATTAGCCAGCATTTTTTCGTGAGTATTGAGATCACGCAGATACTCATAACCTTGGCTTTCCAAATCTTCGATAAACTCGCGCTCTAAGTCATATTCGCTTTGATAGCCTTCATTGACCTGTGAACACTTGGTGTACTTATCTAGCACGATGAAGCTATTCGACTCTGCAATGGTTTTATATTCTTTCATTTACTCATCCTCGAATAATACTTTTTCATTTAGCTAACAATCGACTTGAAACGATACGTTTCATTAAGTTGTCTCACCAAATATCCCAAAACACGCTTATCATCTTCCGTAAGCCCCGTAACTTCCTCACCAGCATGTTTAGAGTGACTGGAGATATTAATAACTCGCGCCTCATAAGGGTTGGGTCTTCCATCGTCGGTTTTAGGCAATAAGTCACCCCATTTTTCATAACCAAGAAAAGTGGATGTTTTTTCTAAAATATTTCTAATAAAATTGAAATGATATTTATGTAGCCGCCCTGTATTTATTGCTTTTTCAAGCTCAGACATTAAATAAAGATGATAAGAAAAAGGAGAGTCACTAGTTTGAATTACCAACTGATAACTTCCATCTTCTTGTTTTCCCAACCTATATTTCTCAAAAATTTTCTTTTTATAAGCTTTCGCCTTATCATCACTATTTAGTTCGTTATGTAATACGTTATAAAAAAGTGGGCTATGCGTAGTAACAATAAACTTAAGCCCAGAAGCATTTGACTTAATCAATTGCGCCAAATCTACTGCTAACTGAATCAAATGACCTTCATCCAGAGAACTCACTGGATCATCAATAAATATGTATTCCAGTTGATTAAATTGATCAGTCTCGCGCTCGTCAAGTTCAGCGACATTCAATACACTAATAACCTGCTCTAGCAGGCTATAAAATATACTCCAGATAAAGTTACTTTCTTCACCTTTTGAAATTTTGACATTCTCAGATCGTGCTTCATTACCGCGCTCGAAAGAAAATGTCACTTCAGAATAAGCAGGTACTTTAGATTCCTTGCCATCCTTATCTTTAATAACATATTCTTCGTTAAAACGTGGCGTTAATTTATCACTAGTGTAGCGTTGAAAATTAGTCGCAATATTGCGATCTTGACCTTGCTCTTCTAACACCCATCGAGTAAATGCATTAGGCTGAATTATCAATTTTGGCTCAACATCATGCTCTAAATCATTGTTCCAATAGAATAAATCCTCCGTAAACGCATTGTAGTAGAGAATTTTCTTTCGTGCTAATTCTGATGATTGCACATCTTCTTCACTATCAGTTTTCGGTGCTATTAACTGCTTAAACTCACGTGACAAGCGAGTTTTACCTGTGCCATTGAACGCATAAATCAAATGAACTTTTTTATCGGAAGCATTTAGCTCCTGTGCAACTTCTATTAATGATTTCCCCATACTATGCCCCTACCTCTGCCTTCGGAAAGCTCAACAACTTATCACGATAATACTCATATTGCTTCTGGCGCAACTCAATTTCACGCGGTAAACCCTCGGTAATCGAACTCGTGAGCGCATCAAACTTATCCAAAATCCCAACAATCCGCTCTTGTTCGATGATAGGTGGTATTGGAATTTTCATCTTTCTTAAATTATCATTATAAAGACGTTGTATCGTCCCGCCTTCAGCTATATTCCAATTTGCAATTGAATAAAAATAAAACAAGTATTTATTCAATGCTAATGTTTCATTGTTTTCAATCCAAATAATATTACTGTCTTGGAAATAAGACTCTCCGCCATCAAATATAACAGTTCTGCCAATCGTGCCACTGGCTGAAATTAAAACCTCCCCAATTTTCGGATAACTATACTTTGACCTATATTCCTCAAATAATTTTCTTGGGATGAATGCATCTGGCTCCTTACCAAATGTGCCAATCTTATAAAATGGAATATCTCCTTTAGATGACGTTTGTTCTTTTAAAATTCTTTTACACATGCGAACTTCGCCAATTTCCGCTAATGTCTTCCACTCCGCATCGCCTTCTTCAAAACTCAACAACTGATCACGATAGTAGTTGTATTGTTTTTTCCGCATATTAAGCTCGGCGGTAAGCTCGGTGGTAACAGCGGTAAATGCGTCCAAAATACGCACTATTTCGGTCTGAATGTGAAGGGGGGGGATGGGGATTTCTTTTTTTGAAAAATTGCTAATCCATTGACGTTTGTGATCACCGTCAACTAATTCACTAGGTAATGTGTTCAACCAATAAAAAATGTATTTTGATAAGGTTTCAGACTCATTTACTGATTTAATCATCTTCATTGCTGAAGATTTAGCCTTGAAATCAAAATCAACCCACTTATTTGCTGTTGTAAAATCATCAAAAATAATGACTGGCGATTCTGATGCTTTGTAAATTCCATCAGTTTCATCTGTGTAGCCAAGTATGAAGGTTTTGCCAGCAGTCAATACTGGGATTTCAAAATCCTCAAAATAATTAGTTGATTTAACGAGATATTTTGTCGGCTGCTCATATTCCGATACACTCCCCAATGCTTTCCATTCCACATCAATGCCTTTGAGCAGGTCTAGGATATTACTCATATTGCGTCCCCTGCATTTCTTGTAATTCGCGCTCGATAGCTTCGATGCTAGGCAATTGACTTTGCAGATCGGTAGGCAAGGATTCCAATAGTTTGTATTCGGCAATGCCCATTGGTTGGGACTTGTCCCCCAATGCGTATTCAGCAACTACTTTGTCCTTGCTTTTACATAATAGCAAGCCAATCGTCGCGCTGTCTTGTTCAGCTTTGACTTGTCTATCTACCGCTGTCATGTAAAAACCCAATTGCCCCAAGTGTTCCGGTTTGAACTTTCCCGCCTTAAGCTCAATCACCACATAGCAACGCAATTTGAGGTGATAAAACAATAGGTCGATAAAAAACTCCTCCTCACCGACTTGCAATAAGACTTGTCGACCCACAAAAGCAAAGCCCGCACCGAGTTCTAACAAAAATTGCGTCACATGCTGAACCAATGCACCTTCAATTTCCCGCTCTTGTGCGGCATCGGTTAAACCTAAAAAATCGAACCGATAAGGGTCTTTGATGGATTCACGTGCAAGGTCAGAATCTGGTTTTGGCAGGCTTTGCTCAAAATTGGTAATGGCTTTGCCTTGGCGTTCGATTAAGCGTGTTTCGATGTGCATCACCATCACATTACGTGACCAGTTGTATTCTATGGCTTTACGCACATACCAGTAACGCGCCTCCCTGTCGTCTAGCTTGTCTAACAGCGTGAGGTGATGATACCAAGGTAATTGTGCAAGCACCTCTTGCACAATTGTTGGATCTTGCCATGCTCCGGCAAACGCCCGCATGTACTTTAAGTTACGTGGTGAAAATCCCTTCATGTTTGGGAATGCAATACGCAGGTCGTGAGCCAGCCGCTCGATGACCTTTGCACCCCAGCCTTGTGCTGACTGCCGCGTCAGGATGTCATGACCAATCTGCCAGTAAAGCAGCACCAATTCCCGATTTACCGACAGCGTAGCCCGTTGTTGAGCGGTGTGAATGCGTTGCTTTAGTTCATTTAGCCACTCAGTATATTGCTGTGGCATCAACTCTAAGGCTATATTTTTCTCATTCATGCTGCCCCCTCAATCTCTGCAACAATGGCATCAATATCAGCACGTAAACGGTCAATCTTCGCCACCGTGATTTTCAACTTGGCATTGATATAGGCAATATCAATCACATCGCGGGTGTCTTTGGCTTCCACGTAAGAGCTGACTGATAGGTTATAGTCATTAGCGACTACTGCGCCATAGTCCACGGATTTGGCAAAATGGGCGACTTCATCCTTGCTATCGAATGCCTGCATGATTTGCTCAATATGTTCATGGGTGAGCGTATTGTTATTAGTTTCTTTTTTAAACAGACTGCTGGCATCAATAAACTGGGTTTTGGTGTCGGTTTTGTGTTTGGAAAGCACCAAGATATTGACGGCAATGGACGTGCCAAAAAATAAATTGGCGGCTAAAGCAATCACGGTTTCAACGTAGTTATTATCCACCAAATATTGGCGAATTTTCTGCTCCGCGCCACCTCGGTAAAAAATACCGGGGAAGCAAACAATCGCCGCCCGCCCTTTGCCGGATAAATAACTTAAGCAATGCAATACAAAGGCAAAGTCAGCTTTGGATTTGGGGGCTAACACACCAGCAGGGGCAAAGCGTTCATCATTGATTAGAGTTGGGTCGTCGCTGCCAATCCAGTTCACCGAATATGGCGGGTTAGACACAATCGCGTCAAAGGGTTTTTCATCACCAAAATGAGGGTCTAACAGCGTGTTACCCAACGCCACATGGAACTTGTCGTAATTGATGTTGTGCAAAAACATATTCATACGCGCAAGGTTATAGGTGGTGTGGTTGATTTCCTGCCCGAAGAAACCCTCTTCGATGATATGAGCATCAAAGTGTTTTTTAGCCTGCAACAACAACGAGCCTGAACCAGCAGCGGGGTCGTAAATTTTATTGACGGTCTTTTGCCCGTGCATCGCCAGTTGTGCAATAAGCTTGGATACGTGTTGCGGGGTGAAAAACTCACCGCCTGATTTGCCAGCATTGGCGGCATAATTGGAGATCAAGAACTCGTAGGCATCACCGAACAAGTCGATCTGATTATCCTGAAAATGACCAAAACGCAGTCCTGCCACCCCCTTCAAGACAGAGGCTAAACGGCTGTTTTTTTCGGTAACGGTGTTGCCTAGGCGGTTGCTGGTGGTATCAAAATCGGCAAACAAGCCTTTAATATCATCTTCGGATGGGTAGCCATTCGCCGAACTTTCAATGGCGGAAAAGATAGCAGCTAAATCGGTATTCAGGTTGGGATTATTGTTGGCATTGGTGGCAACGTTTACGAACAACTGGCTAGGGTAGATGAAATACCCTTTGGTTTTAATGGCATCGTCTTTGATTTCTAAGGTAATGACATCATCTGCGAGTGCGGCATAATTCACACTTTCATCATCGCCCTCAAGGTAACTGGCAAAGTTTTCACTAATGAACCGATAGAACAACGTGCCTAACACATACTGTTTAAAGTCCCAGCCATCGACGGAGCCACGCACCTCGTTGGCAATTTGCCAAATTTGGCGTTGCAGTTCGGCGCGTTGTTGGGTACTTGTCATCGTAAAATCCTTTTTAGTAGGCTTTGAAAAGTCATCAGCTCATAAGCAGTTAGCATTATAACGATCACAGCCACGCTAATCTAATCACTTGTTCACACCCGAAACCACCAACACACCAACGCAATCTTTATCCGCCGACAACCCCATTTCCTCGGAAGCTTCTCGCTAAACCACACAGTACGGCGTAGAGTCATGATCATAATCACAAAACTTTTATGACTGGAGGGAATTCCGCGTGAACCCAATACCATCCTTTCCCATGACCTCGCGACCACGCTTGCCACGCTTCAAGCTAATGGGCATTGCCCCTGTGATCATTATCCTGCTCGGCATCACCGCTTGGTCATCTTGGTACACCGTCCCCAGCGATTCCGTCGCTATCGTGCAACGCTTCGGAAAATTTCAGGCGGAAGTCCAACCCGGTTTACATTTTAAAATTCCCTTGGGTGTGGATGTCGCCACCATTTTGCCGGTCAAACGCCAGTTAAAACAGGAATTCGGCTTTTATACCGAAGGTGCAAGCAATGTCGACCAATACTCCGACAACCCAGCGGCAGAATCACCGATGGTCACAGGCGATTTGAATGTGGCACTGGTGGAATGGGTGGTGCAATACCGCATTGCTGAACCCACCAACTACTTGTTTGCGGTGCGCGAACCGGGCATCACCTTGCGCAATGCCTCGGAATCGGTGATGCGCGAAGTCGTGGGTGATCGCACCGTCGATGAAGTTCTCACCATTGGGCGGCAAGAAATCGAAGCCGAAGCATTGGTCAAACTCCAGCAACTCGCCACCCGTTACCTCATGGGCGTGAGCATCGACCAAGTGCAATTAAAGAACATTAACCCGCCGCGCCCAGTGCAAGAATCCTTCAACGAAGTCAACCAAGCGCAACAGGAAAAAGAAAAGCTCATTAACGAAGCCCGCCGCGATTACAACAAAGTCATCCCCTTGGCGGAAGGTGAAAAAGACCAGCGCATCCGCGAAGCCGAAGGCTACCGCGTCAAGCGCGTCAACGAAGCCGAAGGCGACGTAGCACGTTTCAACGCGGTATTCACCGAGTACCAAAAAGCCCCCGACATTACCCAACGGCGTTTGTATCTGGAAACCATGCAAGCCATTTTACCGGGCATTCAAAACAAAATCGTGGTGGATGAAGGCATGAAAAACCTGTTACCCCTGCTCAACCTCAACACCTCACAGAAAACCCCAGCGGAGGCAACACCATGAACCGTTTACTCCTAGTGCTTGCCGGTTTGCTGGCATTTGTGTTGTTCAATGCGTTCTATACCGTGGGTGAAGCGCAGCAAGTGATCTTGACGCAATTCGGCAAACCGGTGAAAGAACCCGTGACCGAAGCAGGCTTAAAAATGAAAATCCCGTTCATTCAAGAGGTGAACCGCATCGACAAACGGGTGTTGCCGTGGGATGGCAGCCCTTCGGATATGCCGACCAAAGACAAGCTCTACATCTCGGTGGATTTGTTTGCCCGCTGGCGCATTGTGGAACCACTCCCCTATTTCCTGCGCTTACGCGACGAACGCAGCGCCTTATCACGTTTGGATGACATCCTCGGCAGCGAAACCCGTAACGCGGTTGCCAAACACGAATTGATTGAAATTGTACGCACCACCAAAGGGCGTGTTCCTCTCAAAGACCCGACTTTAGTGGAAGGTGCGGCTGATGGCGCAGACACCAACAATGTGGTGGGTTCACTCGTGCCCATCCAAAAAGGGCGAGTGTTGGTAGAACAAGAAATCTACAAAGCCGCTGCGGAAAAGCTCAAAGTGTTCGGGGTGGAATTGCTGGATATTCGTTTCAAGCGCATCAATTACAACGCCAGTGTCGAACCCAAAATCTACGAACGCATGATCAGTGAACGCCGCCAGATTGCCGAACGTTTTCGCTCCGAAGGCAATGGCGAAGCGGCACGGATTCGCGGCAATATGACCCGCGACCTGAACCGTATTCAATCCGAAGCTTATCGCCAAGTGGAAGACATTCGCGGCAAAGGCGATTCGGAAGCGACCGCAATCTACGCCAAGGCTTATAACCAGAGTCAGGCGGCGGCTGACTTTTATGCATTCACCCGCACATTGGATGCTTATCAGGCGGTGATGACACCGGATACCAGCCTGATTTTGTCGACCGATAGCGATATTTTCCGCTTGCTCAAAGGCACGTCGGCATTGCCGGAAACGTATACCGCGCCACCGTCAGGGGATTAGCGTTTGCCTAATAGCAGGCTATCGTCAATCGGCACGTAACGGGTCGCGGCATTGATGAGGGAATTGGCAGTTAAACCGGGGACACCATACACCTCGGTTTCCACCCCGTAGCGTTGGTATGCCCGCAGCAGCAGCATATCGAAATCGCCATCGCCGGATGCCAACACGATCATGTCGGTGTTGGCAGCGGCTTCGATCACATCCAGCGTGATACCTACATCCCAATCGCCTTTGGCGGAACCGTCGCTGCGCTGGATATAAGGTTTGAGTTTTACCTCAAACCCAATCGCCCGCAGGATGTTTTGAAACTGCATCTGCTTTTCGTCGCCGCGCCCAATCGCATAGGCACAGGCTTGCACCACTTCACGCCCGGCGGTGGCTTGCGCCCAAAAACGGTTGTAGTCGAAACTGCACCCGTAAGCAGCGCGGGTAGTGTAGTAGATGTTTTGTACATCGACGAAGAGACTGACTTTTTTCATTCAACCTGAGCAACCATTACTTCGACATGGCCGCTTGTACTGCCCGCACAGTGGGGTAGAGATGTTCCACTTCGTCTTCGATCCGGTTGAATACCAGTTGGAACATTTCACGGGTATCTTTCACGAACTGATCATGGTCATTGATGCGCAATTCCTTATTCTTGCTCCAGCGTTTGAGGTACTGCCCAAATACCCGCTTGATTTCACCCGAACCAGAGAGGAATTTATTCGCTGTATTGCGGATGTTCTGATCACTATGCAATAACATGGACTGGTACAGTTCTCGCTCTTCCAGATCCAGATGTTCTTTCACCTGGTCAACGTAAGAGAAAAACAGGTCACAGGTAACTTTCAAGTCGCAAACGGAACGCTCGTCAATCAAATGGCAGAGTACGTTGGAAAGCTCGGTGATTGTGTCATTCTGCTGATTAAGTTCGGTAAATGAAACCATGGTATTGCCTTTCGTTATTTGCTAGGAGTGGGAGAGCGCCAATATGGTTTGGCTTTTGCCACCTGTTGGTGGATATGCGATACGAATTTAGCGCATAGACGTAGATTTCACAACATGCGTTTCAGGAACTGCTCGGTAAGCCATACTTCAGTTTTCGCAACCTGTTCTGGCATACTTCACTATCCATCACCAGTACATGGTCAGCAAGCAAATTTAAGCTCCATATTTTGTCCCGTTAAATATCCATCTTCCTGATGCACACCGCTACGTTCCAATACGCGGTATACAACCTCAGCCACCACTTGAGCCAACCGACAAGGCACTGCGTTACCAATTTGCGAAAAAACCTTACTTTGCGAGCCACAAAATCGGTAATCCATTGGAAAACCTTGCAACAACGCAGCTTCATCAACGGTTAACCGCCGTAGGGACATCGGGGCATCATTCGTTCCATGCGGCTTTCCTCCTTTCATCAGATGACGGTGATAGTCCTCAACCCACGGTTTAGCAGCGTCGAATAAATGAGCTTCATCAATAATAGGAGTCCTATTCCCTCCCATACTAGCCGGTAGGGTACTTGCCCAACCATCGGGGTTAAGCGGGCGACCCTGACCATTAAATAACATACCCGCATAAGGTGACTGCCTTAATACAGGCTTTAATGCCAAGGTGATTTTCGCTTTGCATACCTTATTGTTTGTTTGTGTCCCTGCTTTTCCCAATGGGGATAAAACTTCGCGTAGCGTCGGGGGTGTTGCCTGATATTTTCTGAAAGAAGCGGCATTAATTGGATTAACGCCCTGTTTAAAACCAATGAAAAATACACGTTCGCGTGATTGCGGAATCCCCAAATCTTTTGCGTTCAAGGTAGTCACTGTCACCGCGTAACCCGCATTGGAGAAACGTGCCATTAGCTTCCTTCTGACTTCGGCGAACTTTTCCAAACTGCCTAATGCCTTGACGTTTTCCATCACAAAAGCACGCGGCTTGATGAGGTCAACCACATCAGCAAAACTGAAGATTAATTGGCTTCTAGGATCGTCGGCATCCATTTTTCCTGCCACCGAGAAACCTTGGCAAGGCGGACCACCGAACACAACATCAATATTTTTAAAACTGCCTAATGCCTGTAAGTTGGAAGTAATATTTCCCTCGTAAAGCGTTGTCCCAGCGTGATTCGCCCTGAATGTCTGGCAGGCATAAGTATCTATTTCATTCGCGGCCATGACCTCAAAACCTGCCCGTTTGAAACCGACATCCATGCCACCTGCACCCGAAAACAAGGAAACAGCTTTCATATTGAAATATTCCATTTACGAATAATTTGTGAATCATAGCATTATCCACTCTATGAAGAAAGACAAGTCCATCCATGACCTACGGTATCACTCGCTGGTTGAAGCCCTCACCAGCGAGCGCAAGCGTTTGAATATTTCTCAAGCTGAACTTGCCAACAAAGTAGGCATGAATCAGTCAGATATATCCAAAATCGAGCAACTTGAACGACGGTTGGATGTCTTGGAATTTGTGCGTATTCTGGAAGCCTTCCGAATCAGTGAAAACAAAAATTTTTCTGAAAAAATAACCGCTTTACTAGGCATGGAAATTTAATGAACGTATCGGAACGCAACGAAGATGCCAAATACTACGTCAACGCCAAACTACTCCGGGCAGAAACATTACAGGAATCTGAATTTCATGATTTACTCACTGGAACTCCAGAAGTCCGTAACCTGCTCACAAACCTAATAGAAATCCATGCCAAGGGCTTTCGTGGCGTTGTTTTGACCGCTTTAGTGGGCATACACATTAACCCAGAATACGACCCACTCAACGATTTTTACGGATGTAATCCACGAGCCATTTTTGAGGAAGGCATTTGGTATGCTTTGACTGAAAAAGGTATTCCTTGCGGCAAGTCAGACCCACTCAATGTGGCAAAAAACATTAGTCAACTGAATGAAGCGTGGGCAAAAGGCAAACGTCCTGAAGCGGCAGCTTTAGCCGCTGTCCATTTTTTGCGGATAGTCATGGAGAGCAAAGGCAAGCAACAAGCCACTCTGATTGATTATTTCTTTTTCAGATTGCTCCGCTACACACAGCAGCTAAACCAGCAAGTAGTTGTCACAACCAGCATGGACAGGGAAAGCACGCGGCAAATAGCGGGGAAACTCGCAACATTCTGCGTTGAATACCCGGAAGCCGGAAACGTGCCACAGTTTGTGATTGCCAAGTTATTGGCATTGTTGTATGCAGATTCCACCATCACTGTTCATGGCGGGGATGAAAGCGTCTTCGGTACAAATACCACATCGAAGAAACCCGCCGATATTTGGACAAGTCAAAGTGGGGAAATCCTGAATCTGTATGAAGTCACCGTCAAAAAGATCAATCTGAAAAGGCTTGATGACTGCATTGATGCGCTACAGGGACTTGGCAGCTTGGGTAAGCCCGTCACCTTCATCTGTCGCATTCCCGAAGACACCACAGAACTCGCCCTAGACGGAAACACACGTCAATATAAAGGAAAAACCTTTGATTTTATTGATATAAGAGAGTTCATCTTTGTGATTTCAACATTACTAACACCTGCACAAATGCTGGATTTCTTGGAAGAACTTCAGGCATTTGTGACCGACATCAATATTTCCACCAAGACGAAACAAGGCTGGAACAGCATCTTCCAACAAAAGGACTAACCACCGAAGTAAAGTTCATTCGCCCCGAAAAACGGGGCAGTTTTGGTGTATCACAACATCCGTTTCAGGAACTCCCCCGTAAACGAGCTCTCAGTTTCCGCCACCTGCTCCGGCGTACCCACCGCAATAATATGCCCCCCACGACTCCCGCCTTCCGGCCCCAAATCCACCACCCAGTCCGCCGTCTTGATCACGTCCAGATTATGCTCGATCACCACCACGGTATTGCCGCCATCGCGCAAGCGGTGCAGCACTTGCAGCAATTGGTCAACGTCGTGGAAATGCAGCCCCGTGGTCGGCTCATCCAGAATATAAATCGTCTTGCCCGTGCCGCGTTTGGACAGCTCTTTCGCCAGCTTGACGCGCTGCGCTTCGCCGCCGGACAGTGTGGTGGCATTTTGCCCCAGCGTGATGTACGACAGCCCCACGTCCATCAGGGTTTGCAGCTTGGTGTGGATCGACGGCACGGCGGCGAAAAATTCGCAGGCATCTTCCACCGTCATCGCCAGCACTTCGCTGATGTTCTTGCCCTTGTAGCGGATGTCGAGGGTTTCGCGGTTGTAACGCTTGCCGTCGCACACTTCGCAGGTCACGTACACGTCCGGCAAAAAGTGCATTTCGACCTTGATCAAGCCGTCGCCGGAGCAGGCTTCGCAGCGTCCGCCCTTGACGTTGAACGAAAATCTTCCGGGCAAATAACCGCGTGACCGTGCCTCTTGCGTCGCCGCAAACATATCGCGGATTGCGGTAAACACACCCGTGTAGGTCGCGGGGTTGGAACGCGGGGTGCGCCCAATCGGGCTTTGGTCGATGTCGATGATTTTGTCGATTTGCTCCACGCCCAGCACTTCGCGCACCGGGGCAACTTCCACGCTGCTGTCGTGCAAATGCCGCGCCAGAAACGGGTACAGTGTGCGGTTGATCAGCGTCGATTTGCCCGACCCCGACACGCCGGTGATGCAGGTCAGCAGCCCCAGCGGAATTTCCAGCGACACGTCATTGAGGTTATTGCCGGTCGCGCCGATCAGTTTGATGGTGCGTTCCGGGTTGAACGGGGTGCGTTGCGCGGGCATGGTGATTTTGCGCCGCCCGGACATGAATTGCCCCGTCACCGAATCCGGCGTGGCAAACACTTCTTCCGGTGTGCCTTGCGCAATAATGTAACCGCCATGCACGCCCGCACCGGGGCCAATATCCAACACATGGTCGGCGGAACGGATCGCGTCTTCGTCATGCTCGACCACAATCACGGTATTGCCAAGGTCGCGCAGGCGGAATAGCGTTTTCAGCAAGCGGGCATTGTCGCGCTGGTGCAAACCGATGGACGGCTCATCCAGCACGTACATCACCCCGACCAGCCCCGCGCCAATTTGCGAGGCGAGGCGGATGCGTTGCGCTTCGCCGCCGGAGAGCGTTTCCGCGCTGCGGCTCAGGGTCAAATAATCCAGCCCGACGTTGACCAAAAATTCCAGGCGCAAGGCAATTTCGCGCAAAATCTTGTCGGCAATTTGCCCCTGCGTCC
This sequence comes from Thiothrix winogradskyi, assembly GCF_021650935.1. NCBI lineage: Bacteria > Pseudomonadati > Pseudomonadota > Gammaproteobacteria > Thiotrichales > Thiotrichaceae > Thiothrix > Thiothrix winogradskyi. The sequence goes on from NZ_CP091244.1 coordinate 2,875,963, forward strand.
CCGGTAAATTCAGGCTGCGGAAAAACGCATGGCTTTCGCCAATCGGCAAATGCGTGATCGCAGGCAAATTGCGCCCCGCGATGAACACGTTCCGCGCCTGTTCGTTCAAGCGTGTGCCGCCGCAATCGGGGCAAGCGCGGCTGGCGAGGTATTTCGCCAATTCTTCGCGCACCGCACTCGAATCGGTTTCGCGGTAACGGCGTTTGAGGTTGTTGAGTACGCCTTCAAAGGTGTGCGAACGGGTGTAAATTTGCCCTTTTTGCCCGACGTAGGTGAATTCCACCTCCTCCAAACCACTGCCGTGCAAGATCAGTTTGTGGACAGACGCGGGCAATTCCTCCCACGGCTGTTCCACGTCAAAGCTGAAATGGTCGGCAAGCGAGGTGAGCATTTGGAAGTAGTAGGCGTTGCGCCGATCCCAGCCGCGCACCGCGCCACCCGCAAGGCTCATCGACGGATTTGCCACCACCCGTTGCGGGTCGAAAAATTGTTCCACGCCCAAACCGTCGCAGGTCTGGCACGCGCCAGCGGGTGCGTTGAACGAGAACAAGCGCGGTTCGAGTTCGGTCAGCGACCAGCCGCAATGCGGGCAGGCGTAGTTGGCGGAAAACACCAGTTCTTCTATGTTCCCTTCGGCTTCGCTCAGGGAACGATCCCCCTCCCGTTGGCTGAGCGAAGTCGAAGCCCCATCCATCGGCGCAACAATTGCCAGCCCGTTGGCGAGTTTTAGCGCGGTTTCAAACGATTCGGCGAGGCGCAATTGCATGTCGTCGCGCACTTTGAAACGGTCAATCACCACTTCGATGGTGTGTTTCTTGCGCAATTCCAGCGTCGGCGGCACGTCCAGTTCGTAGACCACGCCATTCACCCGCGCCCGCAAATAGCCTTGCGCCCGCAACGAATCAAACAGTTGCACATGCTCGCCCTTGCGTTCGCGCACCATGGGAGCAAGCAACATCAGCTTGCTGCCTTCGGGCAAACTCAACACCTGATCGACCATCTGGCTGACGGTTTGCACTTGCAAATCAACGTGATGCGTCGGGCAACGTGGCACACCCGCCCGCGCATACAGCAGGCGCAGGTAGTCGTAAATTTCGGTGATCGTGCCGACGGTGGAACGCGGGTTGTGCGAGGTGGTTTTCTGCTCGATGGAAATCGCCGGGGAAAGCCCTTCGATGTGGTCAATATCCGGCTTTTCCATCATCGACAAGAACTGGCGGGCGTAGGCGGACAGCGACTCGACGTAACGCCGCTGCCCTTCCGCAAAGATCGTGTCGAACGCCAGCGACGACTTGCCCGAACCCGACAAGCCCGTGATCACGATCAGCTTGTCACGCGGCAGGTCAAGGTCGATGTTTTTCAGGTTGTGAGTGCGTGCGCCACGAATTCGGATGAATTTTTCCATGAGGTTTGCAAGCTCGTTCCGAACAAAAAGCGAAGTTTAGCAGGTTTTGGCAGAAAGGGAGATTTCCCTACTAATGGCAAACAGGTTTACAAACGATCTTCGCGTACCGCGTCGGATAAGCTGGTTTTCAGCCTAGACAATGCTTGCCGTGCGTGTGCAGCCCCGTTGCCGCGTCGGTTTGCTACGGTCTTTTTGGCTTTTTTCAATGCCATCAACATGGGCTGCAAGGCCAACAGTTCCCTGACATCCAGCAGAGCAACCTCTTGCAACACTTGGCTTCTCAGTGCATTCATAATTCACCGTCCTGTCAATCAAGATAAGCATAAAAAACACGAAGTTTAGCAGGTTTTGTTTGGTATTCGTTGCTCGCTTAACCCATTGCCGATTGAATCAAAGAAATATCTTTGCGTAACAAGTCGTTAACCAATTGTTGTACGTCAATACCTTTGGCTTTGGCGCGTTCCACAAACCATGTTTCTACATCCTGATCTAAATAGACGGGGATGTTGAGATGGGTATCAGGGTGGAAAAATTGACCCCGCACTCCTTTAGAAAAATCGTATTCGTCTTTCATCCTAAATCCTCATACTGTCGTTGTTCATGGCGTGTAGCAGGTCTAGCAGAAATGATTCGTATCGTGACCTGATCGTCGTAATACGTTAGAAAAGTATGCACCACCAAATGAACTTTGTGTGCTTTGGTATTACCCAACGTAACCCAACGTTCTTCCGTCATTTGGGGGTCGTATTCAAAATATATCGAAGGCATGAAAAAAAAGAACAACAAAGTTGTAGTCCCCCGTCATTTGGGGGTGGTATTCAAACGAAAAACTGAGCGCTAAACCTCGCCCTATTCGCTGTTGTAGTCCCCCGTCATTTGGGGGTGGTATTCAACCACACAAGTGTCTGACATCAGTCCCCTTCAGGGAGTTGTAGTCCCCCGTCATTTGGGGGTGGTATTCAAACAGCTCATAAAATGGATTGAGCAGGCTCAAAAGGACTGTTGTAGTCCCCCGTCATTTGGGGGTGGTATTCAAAAGATTTTTGGTGAGCAAGCGCACACTGAGCGGTTGTTGTAGTCCCCCGTCATTTGGGGGTGGTATTCAAACCTCTAAAGGAGCAAAAGTGAAAATTACTCTTCAGTTGTAGTCCCCCGTCATTTGGGGGTGGTATTCAAACCCACTGTTCGTCAGAAACGTTATAGTTTCAACAGCTTGGGGTGTATAAATTTTAACATCAAAATGGCATTTAGAAGTTAGCATTAGCAATGGTACTTTTTGTGCAAAAAACAATCTGCATGTTGCTTAAAAAGCCACCTCCGCATCTGACATGCAAGCCGCACTCTACAGCAAATGCCATTCACTGACTACCCGCCCATCCTTCCCAATTCACCGTTTGCAAATCCAGTGTGCCGATGTCTTGATTCGGATGTGCCGCACCGCCAAACGCGGCTGCTAACATCTTGACAAATGCATCAGAGTGTAAACTTTCGGTGATGCGACAAAACGCTCTCTTGTCTTCTTTCAGTGGAAATTTTTTATCGCCCAAATGATGGACAACACGCGATTCAAAGGTGGCATTACACAATTGGTGGCGGCTATTCATTTCCCACGTGAGGATGAACCCCTCGCGTTCCAGCAATTCCATGATGGATTGGCTCACGGCATTTTTAAGTTTGCGGTCGTAGGACATAAGATCACGCGCACAATTCACCCAACACGTTAAATTCAGCCCCATCGCAACCGGACACCGCAGCGTCTTGTTAGAAAGGCTTTCCGTGGTACGTTGTTTGCCATACAACATATTGAAGTGGGCAAAATCATTACGGATGGAACGGTACAGATCAAGATTGACTCGACCAACAATAGCCTGTTTTACGGCATTCTGACTAACCTGTACTTTCCCCATCGCTTCGATAATTTGCCCTTTCTTGAACAAGGTCAAACCGTCGTCTTCCATTTTGCCTTTTTTGTTGTACTTAGGTGGGTTGTCAGTGACAAAAAAATCTTCCGGTTTTAACTGATGCTCATGCAATGTAGCCAACGTTACAAACGTCAAATCACGCTCAAACAAACCGGAAAAATCCGCCAACCGTGCCAACACTTTCATAACAATCCGGTGAGCTGCCACATGATCCACCAATCGAATGTGGTTGGAGTCTTGTCGATGTGCCACCACCTTTTTTAACGCCGCAGCATAACCCTGATACCCTTCAAACTGCTTGCGTTCCTTCACCCATTGCGCGTGTAATGCCTCGCGTTGAGATTGCGCCTCTGCCACGACTGAAAATATGCCATTCTTGAGAGGTGCTTCCATCGTCAGACAACGGCTTACGTCTTCCGCTGTGATTTTTTTCTTCACCAATGCCTGTAACACGGGGATATGCCCAAAACGGCGGATTTCCCGCAAACCCCGCTGCGGCAAATATTGCGCCCGCTCGCGCCCATTGCCTTGATTCTCAAAAACTTGAGCAAAAACACGCGGGTTCTCATAGAAACTGCTAAAAGCCGTCAATACGTCGCGTTCCACCGTGGGCATGGCATTATCGCCCGTGTATTGGCTGTCGTGCATATCCAAATACAACTTGAGCGTATGCTGCAATGCTTTGATGCGTGTTTCTTCTTTGTCATTCCGTGCCTGTTCGGGTTTGGCAAGAATTTCCCACTTTGCCAATTGGTGCAGTAATTGTGACACTTCGCCAACAGGCATCAAATGCAGCAAGAAATACAGCACGGGTTGCCAGTTAACGGTCTGCAAAGCTCTTGCAGGCAGTTGAATATTCTCTGTCGGACAGCAACGGATTGGCTGCAATGCTTGCTTGGGATCAATGTCCAATAGCCAACACAAACCCTTTCCATCCAAAAAGTCCTTAAATGCCAACGCCACTACGTCACGCAACAACTCATCAATGTATTCCGCCTGCTCTCGTGCTTTTTCAGCATCGCTGGCATAACCACGCTGGACACGCATCTCACTGGCTGTCGCTGCGGACAAATCGTGGAAGAACTGACGGATGCTTTTATCCTTACCCTGTCCGTCTTTACCACCAATAGCAATCGGCAGTTTGGCAGCGCGTGCCGTGACCAGCTCACGTTCAGCTTCCGACTTTCTGCTCACATCTGGGTTATTACGAGCCGCCGTGGTGCTGCGATTCAGTGCTGTCGCTAACCACGTACTAAGCATTGCATCGGTAGCTCCCTCCAACCAAACACGGAAAGGACGTTCGTATAACATTTTCAGCACCACGTATTGGCATTTCTGTGCAGGATTTTGCTCCATTGCCTGACGATTGACCCGTGATGGTAAACCTGTTTTCAGCCCAGCATTGTGGTTACGTTCGATAACACGCCCAAAACGCGGCAGCGGCAAATCTCCTGTTGGTATTGCACATATACTATTGACCAACTGCTGTACCTGCGCTTGTGTGCAGACTTGAAAGACATGCGCCCCTTCCAGTGTTGCCAGCAAACGTTCATCCTGCTTTTCTTGTGCCGTGGCTAACAATTTATTCAATGGCAGTAGTAAGCCACTGGCTTGCCCTTTATCCGATAAATCTTTATCCAACACCTCCAGAAATTTATCACGACCTTTGAAATGAAAAGCAGCATGACGCAGTGCGCTTCCCACATCATATGCCAGTCTGATTGCGGCTTGACGGGAATCGTCATCTGCCATAAACGCGCTCGCACCGTCTCCTAACAACAGATTCAGGTTTTGATCGAACTCCTGACGACGCTTATCAAGCCCGTTATCCTTAGCAAATAATTTCTCCACATGATCAAGGAATTTACTGTCAAAACTGTCTTTTTCCCATAACTCATCAGGGGACGCTAACGAAGCCCAATTTGCCAAAGTCAGATTTGCCTGTCCCAAGACATGCCGCCAAACGCGCACAAAAGCTTCGGCTCGTTTAATTTCTGCCTGCCCGTCACTACCCCAAAAACGGCTATTAGCCAATGGCACAGTTTCGCTTTCCGCTTCACGGTAATACAAGATTTTTCCCAAGCGGATAGATGCCGCCAAATCGGTGTTTTTGGACTTCTGCTCCAACTTTTCCCGTAACGCTTTTTTCTTGCGGGGTAACAGAAATTCCACCAAGGTTTCATCTCTTCTATCGCTGTCAAACAAGCGGGTATAAAAGTCCTTGACCGCCATGTGGAGGTGAAACAAGCCCGGTTTCTCCTGCTTTGCCTCAGTGATGCGTGATTTACCATCTGTGCCGGAGTAAACCTTCGCCCAATGTTCAAACAGCATTTTGCCCGCCAGACTGCTGTCAATACGCCATTCAGGTTGCATAGGCTGTTTGTTTTTACGGGCTTCTTGTTTTTGTTCTAGGCGGAATTTAGCTTCCAGATAAATACGCTCTGCGACATCATGACGGTTATAGGCTGTCCAATCGGCATCACACCACGGTGCAGATAGCTTTGGCTGATGCAGGGTGTTCTTTTCGATGCTTTCCGCTTGCGCTTGGATTTTACCTTTACCACGCGGCTCGGCTTCTGGACTCAAGCGCAACTCTGCCTCATACAAATGGCTGGCAATGCGTTCGGCGATGATTTGGGCAACATTTTCTGTGATGGCGGTAGGTTCAATATCGCCGACAAAACGCTGATACCAACGCCCTTGGAGTAACGGTGCTGGTTCTTGTACTTGTGTCTCGTGACCATAGGGGTGAATCTTTGAACGCCAAAATACGGCATGATCCGAACAGGGCAAACGTTTGTTGAGTTCTAGCCATGCCGCTTTACCCAAGGTTTCCCGCAATTGATATTGTTGTGGTGTTGGCAGGCTGATTTTGGCTTTTGGGTTGGGTTTGCGAATAATTTTGTCGATGACAGAAACCCACTGCGCAATTACCAGCTTTTCATGACTTACAGCAAATGGGGGAATATCGTGTTTATCCCGATGCTTGTCTAGCAATACACGTTGGTTAGTTTCGGTAAAACTGCGCCCATAGGGTTTAATGATCTGCATGATGGCATCCTAGGAATCGGTGGGGGTCAATTATCAAGCAAAACAAAGAACCATGCACGAAGAATCAATAGGCTTTATTAACGCATTCATTCCCCACTCAACAAACGCCCAACATCCTCATTCCGCACCCGCTCATAAATATTTTCCACACTCAAACTCAACCCAACCGATTCCAGCACCACCATATCCCCCCAATAATAATACGAAGGTCGCCAGCTATCGCTACGGCGGAAAACTTCCACCTCTACCGTATCCTGCTCAATCAGCATGTATTCCTGCAAACTGGGCAATTGCAAATACTCCAGCCGTTTAACTTGCCGGTCACGCTGGCGGGTAGCTTTGGATAGCACTTCCACAATCAACACCGGGGATTCGGTCGAATAGTCATCCAGAAATTGCTCATCGCACACCACCACAACATCGGGGTAGCGGTAGCGGTCTTTGCCCGTCCTCACCAGCAAATCGCTGCTGAATGGGCGGCAATCCACACCCGTTTGCTTGAAATGCATCCGCAACTCGGTCAGGACATTAGCCGTAATCTGGTTATGGTTCACGCTTGCGCCCGCCATCGCAGAAGCAACCCCCTCCACGTATTCGTGGCGAATTTCGCTCTCACGTTCCCCCGCGAGATACGCCTCAACGCTCAGGTAAGCCAGTTGTCTTGCCAATGCCATCTGCATCACTCCCGTTTGTTGTATATCGGTGATAGGCACTTAGGATAACATCGTCAGCAAACGTTTGGCAGAATCCAAACCCGCGTTTACCAACCACCCTTTGGAAACCACCGCAATGTCACTACCCGCTCCAACCACCAGCATTCCATTCAGTGACCTGACCAGCTTGCTCCCGCTGCGTGACCACCGTGCTTACGCCACGCAATTGCAGGCGTTGGCGCAACAATTACCTTACCCCATCAGCCGCTGGCCTGCTTTTGGTGAATACGCCGAGGATTGGTTGTCGGTGGAAATCAGCGAATTTAAGCGGCAGTTGTTTTACTGCGAACGTGGTGGATACACCCTGCAAGCCAGCAGCGAAAACCTGATTGACCTGAGCTATCAGATATTCAGGGCAATCATTCCCGCCATGACCCCAACCGCGCAGCAAACCGCCGCCACCCTTGACCGCATCAAAGACCAACGCCAGTTAATCTGGTTACGGATGAGTTCCGAAATCTACCGGATGTTCCAAATCAACCCACAATTTGGAATGCGCACCGCCTACGCAAATGTGGCGTGGATGTGCGAAGAGCTGGTACGCGCCGGAACTTTCCCAACGCCCCAAGCAGCATTCAACAACCGGGAAGCCATCTTGCACGGCTTGACCCTGAGCGGTTTGCCACACGCTTATGCGGCAAACGTGTATCAGCAATTACACTAGCTGTTCCCACGACCAGCAGTGATTTGCCGAAGCGACCTTGTAAATCCGTTGTCGACTTACTTAATAAGCAGGATTCGATGCGGGTTGTTTCAAAAGATCACCCAACATTTCTTCAATGAATTGTTTGACGCGGAAGCGGTGTTCCCCGGTAAATTGCAAACCAACGCCAGGGCTTGTGCCACGCTGCCCAATCCCCGGTGAAATCCACACAACTCGCCCCGGAATCAGCAACTTTTTACCATCCTCGACCAAGCGCAGGTGCAACACCACTTCATCGTGCAATCCGAACTTTTCGGTGGTCGGCACAAACAGTCCACCATCTTTGATAAACGGCATATAGCTGGCGTGTAATGCTGATTTTTCGGCAATAGCCATGGATAGGCTGGCTGGATTGCCTTCCCCTCTGGGATGCTTGTGGTGCGCCTGCTGGGTATCGTCCATTTAACGTAAACTTTAACTTTCTCTACAAATGACTAATGTTATGTGCGCCACAATATTAGCATGGATTCGATGAATAAACGGGGGTTAAGAGGATGAGTGGATAATTTCTTAAGTTCAAGTAATTTATCATATATGCTCAATAAGCGACGGGGTTTCAGCAAGCTATGCAAGTGATGCAGTTCACCGGTTATTATTGCATCTTTACCGTTAGCCTTTTGTTTTAACAGTGTTTGCAACCAAGTAAACTGCCAGTCTAACAACTGCACTTTGTCAAATTTTTCCCAATATGCCGAAATCTCGGTAATGTTACCCTGCCCCTGTAGGCATTGGGTTAAATGCACCAACCATTGACTCCGATGACTCAACGTATCCGTAGCATCCAAAGCCAATGCGATTAATGGTCTGCCCAAAGCCGTTTCCAATAATGACTCGATGGGGTGTTGCAAAGTTTGCGGTTGCAACCATGCCAGCGCCTGTTGATGCGTCGGCAACGGTAAACGCACCGCTTGGCAACGGCTGCGAATCGTCGGCAATAATAATCCGGGGTGTGCAGTCAGTAGCAAAATATGGGTATCAGGAGCGGGTTCTTCCAATGATTTCAATAGGCTATTAGCTGCATTGACATTCATGCGCTCAGCAGGTTGAATAATGACAAGCCGACGCGGGCTATAACTGCGGCTCAACCCCAAAAAATAGTTCAGTTCACGAATCTGCTCAATCAGGATAGATTGCTTATCTTCTAATAGCTTCACCGCCATGAAATCCGGGTGTGCCTTTGCTGCCTGCACCTGACAACTACGGCACTGACCACAAGCACCGCCGTCACTGTCGGGATTTAAACACAATAAACTGTTAGCCAAAGCAGCAAGGAATTCCTCGTTACCACAGCCATCTTCCCCGCTAAACAATAAGGCATGATGCAAGTGATTATCCGCTTTCGCTTGTTGCAAACGCTGCCATACCGGTATTTGCCAAGGGTATGCGTTCACGCGCCATTCCCAGCAATAATACGCCCCAATACCTGCTGCAATTGCTCCCGGACGTTTACACGCGCTTGTGCGGCTTGAATGACAGGGTAACGAGCTGGCATCTCCGCTGCCCTTTGCAGATAACCATCACGGATACGCTCGAAAAATGCCGCATGTTCCTGCTCAAAACGGTCAGCACGACCACGCGCTTGTGCCCTTGCCATCCCAGTTGCCACATCAATATCAAACAAAATCACGTAATCAGGGCGTACATCGCCTTGCACCCACTGTTCTAACGCCGCAATGCGCGATAAAGCAATACCACGCCCATAGCCTTGATAAGCGTAAGTTGCATCGGTAAAACGGTCGCAAATCACCCATTCACCCCGTGCCAAGGCAGGTAAAATCTTGGTTTGCAAGTGTTCATTACGAGCGGCAAACATGAGTAACAATTCGGTATCCGCATTCATTCCCGGCAACTCAGGGGATAGCAATACCTCACGGATCGCTTCTGCGACTTCTGTACCACCGGGTTCGCGGGTCACTAACACGGTCTTGCCTTGGGAGCGCAAATAGTCCGCTATCCACGGCACGTTGGTGCTTTTACCGGCACCTTCGCCGCCTTCCAGCGTAATAAAAACACCGCGCTTCATGGTTGTGATTCCTTGGTTTTATTTCGATTGAGGATGTATTGACGCACGGCTTGATTATGTTCATCGAGGGTTTCTGAGAAATGGGATGCGCCACCGGGGGTCGTCGCCACAAAATACAACACCTTGCGATTGTCAGCCGGGTGCATCACCGCATCAATCGCCGCCTTACTGGGGGTAGCAATCGGTGTCGGTGTCAAACCAGCTCGTGTGTAAGTGTTGTAGGGAGTATCGGTTTGCAGGTCAGTTTTGCGAATATTGCCGTCATATTTCTCGCCAATGCCATAAATCACCGTAGGGTCAGTTTGCAGCAACATCCCTAGATCAAGGCGATTTAAAAATACTTTTGCCACTAAGGGGCGCTCTTCAGGCAAACCCGTTTCTTTTTCCACAATAGATGCCAAAATCAAGGCTTCGTAAGGGGTTTTAATATGCGGGTGTGGTTCGCGCCCTTCCCAAGCTTTCTGCAAATAGGTTTGCATGGCTTTATAACTGCGCTGTAAAAAAGCTAAATCGGTGGTTTTGCGCGGAAAACTGTAGGTGTCTGGATAAAACCAACCTTCTGGAGACATGCCTTCCGGTGCGCCCAATTGACGCATAATCGCTTGCTCATCCGCATCACCTAAGGTTTGCTCAATATTAGGGTGTTTGCGTATGTCTGCCAAAATATCCTTAAAGGTTTTGCCTTCCAAAATCGTTAGTTGGTATTGCAGTACCTGACCGGACACAAATTTCTGCAAGACATCATCTGGCGTCATGCCGGGTTCAAGTTGGTACTCCCCTGCTTTGATTTGCGTCGCTTTGCCAGTGATACGTGCATGAGCAAAAAATAGCAATTCATGTTCGATGAGCTTTTTTTCTGCTAACTGTTTGGCGACTTGACGGATATTGCTGCCCGGTTTGATTTCAAATAGGGCATTGTCCGGCGTTACCGCAATAGGGGTTTCCTGAAAATGCTGGTACTGATACCACGCTAAAAATCCAACGGTGGCTATCGCGGCAATGATTAAAAGGCTGATTAATTTGAATAACAGTTTCATGCTAGTGTGTGTATTGCCGCCTGCAAATCCCTAAGCAATGGCGGTATGGTGTACTGTTTGCCGGAAAACTCGCGTACAGGCCATAAACCAATCAGGGAATTGGTCATGAAGAGTGCGTGCGCCTGTTCAACGTCCTTCAGCGTTAAGGTGTGAATGTGGCATTGACTGCCGAATTTCTCAAGCGTTTGAATAATATATCGCCGCATTACGCCCGCAATGCCGCATTGTGTTAAATCAGGCGTACAGATTGCACCATCGGTACGTATCAAAAACAGGTTACTCATCGTCCCCTCGATGACGTTGCCGTCATAATCGCAGACCAGCCCTTCCTGATAATCACCCCCGAATTCAGCCCTTGCTAAGACTTGTTCCAAGCGGTTCAGGTGTTTGAAACCGGCTAAACGCGGTTGATGTGCTAAGCGGGTTTCACACAAAGTTAAACGGATACCCTGTTCGGTGTAATTGTCTGGGTAGTTTGCCCAAGGGGATAATTGCAGAATGCGGGTTGGTTCAGTCGTGGTTGCTGGGCTGTAACCCCGTTGCCCACTGCCGCGCGTGACGATTAATTTGAGGGTCGCACGTTCTTGCGCAACACAAGCAGCCAGTATTTCCGCACGGAATGCTTCAAGATTGGGAAAACTGATATTCAACGCTTGCAAACCGGCACTGAGGCGTTGCAAATGCCAATCGAGTAATTGTGGCTTGCCTTGTTGCACACCGATGGTTTCCCACACGCCATCACCGTACAGCAAACCCCGATCCGTGACCGGTAAATGCGTCGCGATGTCGCCGTTAACCCATATCATGACCGAGCGCCCGCAGCAAACCTCGCGCTTTATGGCGGGTTTCCTTGAGTTCGTTGGGGGCAACCGAATCCATGACGATGCCCGCACCCGTGCGAAATTGTAACTGTTTGCCTTGCAGCGTCATGGTGCGAATCAGGATATTCAAATCCATATCGCCGTTGTGATTCAGATAGCCGACCGAGCCGGTGTAAGCGCCTCTGCCGGTTTGTTCCAGTTCGGCAATGATTTCCATGCAGCGCACTTTTGGGCAGCCAGTAATCGTGCCACCGGGGAAGACAGCGCGGATTATTTGCCCCGGCGTAATGCCTTCCCGCAATGTTCCCTGAATATTGGAAACAATGTGGTGGACGTGTTGATAGCTTTCCACCACCATTAATTCGTCGACATTGACTGTGCCGTATTCACAAATACGCCCCAAATCGTTGCGCTCTAAGTCAATCAACATAATGTGTTCAGCGCGTTCTTTGGGGTGTGCAATCAGCTCTTCCAACAAAGCTTGATCACGTTCAGGGTCAGCACCGCGTGGGCGTGTACCCGCAATCGGGCGTGTATCCACCCTACCCGCTTGCACCCTGACCAAACGTTCAGGGGAAGAACTAATGATCGCAAATTCGCCAAAATCTGCCAGACAGGCAAATGGAGCGGGGTTGGTTTTACGCAGTAAGCGGTAAACGTCAGCCGCAGAATGTTCCGACCGTATGTCGCCACGCC